>CAVXXJ010000014.1:0-21246 GCA_963765705.1 uncultured Gaiellaceae bacterium | reverse complement strand
ACATCGCCGAGCTGCAGCTCGAGCGGCTGCAACACGGCTCGCCGAGCGGAAGCTCTCGCTCGAGCTGACCGACGCGGCGAAGGAGGTTCTCGCAGAGGCGGGCTGGGATCCGGCCTACGGCGCCCGGCCGCTCAAGCGCGCGCTGCAGCGGCTGGTCGAGAACCCGCTCGCGCAGCGGCTGCTCGAAGGCGAGTTCGCCGAGGGCGACACGATCCGGGTCGACGCGCAGAACGGCGAGCTCGTCTTCGAGCGCGCCCCTGCTGTAGAGCCCGCCGCCGCCTAGGGCCAGAGGCCGGGGCCGGGCTCACCCGGCTCGCCCTGCTCCCACTCGGAGCGGGGCGGCGCGAAGAGATCGAGCACCGTGGCGCCGTCCGCGCCGGCCTCCGCGCGGTGCGGCGTGTTCGACGGGATCTCCCAGGTCTCGCCGGGGCCGAGTTCGCGCTCCTCGTCGCCGACGCGGAAGCGGATCGAGCCGCGGAGGACGAGGCCGAGCTGCTCGTGGTCGTGGCTGTGCTCCTCGGCGACCGCACCCGGTGCGAGCTCGACGACGGCGAGCGTCAGCCGCTCACCGTGGACGGCGCGCGCCGTGATCCCGTTCCAGACGCGGCGCGGCACGATCGAGCGGACGTCGTCGAACGCGCTCATTCGATCGTCGGCAGGAAGGTGGCTTCGCCGCGCTCCGGCGGGGCGCCGACGATGAAGAGACGCAGCTCGTCCTCGTGACGGTTCGAGAGCTGGAGCGCCGTGCCCGGCTGCACGACGAGCACGCTTCCTTTCGGGAGCTCGTGCCGCTCCGGCTCGTCGCCCTCGCCCAGGTGGACCGTCAGCGTCCCTGCGAGGACGACGAAGACCTCCTCCTGGATCGGGTCGATGTGGCGGCGTCCGAAGGCGCCGGGCGGGTAGCGAAAGAGGTTCGCACGCGACTGGGTCATCGCCTCCGAGAGCGTGGCCACGAGCCGTGGATCGCCTTCCCGGCGCTGCTGCCAGTCGAGCTCACCAGCGTGAAAGACCGTGTAGCCCGATGTGTCCGTCACTGGGCCGATTCTTGCACGCCGGGCCGTTGTGGACGTGTCCCAGGGACAGTCCCTGGGACACGTCCGTTCAGGCCGAGCGAGGGGAGAGCGACTCGGGGAGGGAGGCGGCGGTGCCCGTCACGCCGGCGAGGGAGGGGGAGCCGGCGGTGGCGTAGGAGGGGCCTCGGGGGTCGCTGTTCAACATGGCCGTAGCATCGCGCGGCGGCGGCGCTGCCGGAATGCGGCCCGCTGGCGTCTCGAGGTGCGGTTTACCGAACTACGTGGCTACTTGAGGTAGCGGTCAAACCACTCGAGCACGAGCTCGAACCGCATCACGCGGTGCGCGGGATTGCCGGAGCGCGTCAGCTCGTGGCTCTCGCAGGGGAAGCGCACGAATTCGACCTCCTTCTTCAGGAGTCGGAGCGTCGTAAAGAGCGCCTCGGCCTGCTCGATGTTGCAGCGCAAGTCGTTCTCGGAGTGGAGGATCAGGAGCGGCGTCTCGATCTGCTTCGCGTACGTCCACGGCGACATCTGCAGATACGTCTCGACGTCGTCGTGCACGAAGCTGCCGTGGTAGCCCTTGAAGACCCAGCCGATGTCACTCGAGCCGTACATCGAGACCATGTTGTTGACGGCTCGTTCCGAGCAGGCGGCCTTGAACCGGTTCGTGTGCGAGACGATCCACGAGGTCATGTAGCCGCCGTAGGAGCCGCCGATGACGCCGAGCCGCTCCGCATCGAGGAAGTCGTAGCGCTCGAGCGCGGTGTCGACGACCGCCATCAGGTCCTCGTAGTCGACGGTGCCCCAGCCAGGCCCGAGCTCGCCCGGCCCCATGATCGCCCGGCCCCACTCCTCGGAGTAGCCGGACGAGCCGCGCGGGTTCGAGTAGAGGACCGCATAGCCGCCGCCCGCGTACACCTGGGTCTCGTCGAAGAAGCCGTTCCCGTACTGGGTGAACGGGCCGCCGTGGATGTTCAGGAGCACGGGATAGCGCTTGCCCTGCTCGAAGCCGGCGGGCCGCGCGATCCACGCCTCCACCTCGGTGCCGTCCTTCGAGACGGCGGTGAAGCGCTCCGGCGCGACGAGGTCCCTTCCGGCGTCGAAGGCGCTGCCGATGTCGGTCAGCTGCTTGTCGCCAACATAGAGCTCGGAGAGGTTCGGCGCCGTCGACCCGGTGCGGACGACCTGCCCGTCGCGGACGTCGTAGCCGGAGAGGACGATGTCGCCACCCGCCAGCGGCTCGGGCTCGCCGCCGCTGGGCGCCACGCGGTAGAGATGGACGTTCCCTCGGTCCTCGATCGCGAAGACGATCGAGTCGCCGTCCCAGATCGCCTCGCGGATCTCCGGGTAGGGGTCGCACGTCCGGTCGAGCGACGCGGTCAGGATTCGACGGCCCTCGCCCGTCTCGGCGTCGACGACGGCGATCTGCGGATGGCGTGGAAAGTCGAACTCGCCCGGATCCCACTTGACCGCGAGCAGCTTCCCGTCCGGCGAGTAGCTGGGGGCGTAGTGGCTGCTGTCGCCCGGGGTCAGGCGCTTCGGCTCACCGCCCTCGGCAGACACGACGTAGATGTCGCCGGTCGGCTCGATGTCCCAGTCGTCGCCGCGGGCGGAGGTGAACGCGATGCTCTTGCCGTCGGGCGTCCAAGTCGCGCGCGAGTCCTCGAAGTCGCCGTCGGTGATCTGCTTCGCCTCGCCCGAGCCGTCGGCGGGGACGACGTAGAGGTGACGCCGCCGGTCGCCGGTCCAGCCGACGCTGTCCAGCTTGAACTGGAGCCGCTTGAACCGCCGCGGCGCGCGCTTCTTCTCGTCCTCCTCGTCGTACTCCGCGTCGGGCACGCGCGCCGAGAACACGATTCGCGTCCCGTCGGGTGACCAGACCGGCTCGCCGACGTCGTCCTTCAGGTCGGTGAGGCACTCGGGCTCCCCGCCGCCGGCGGGCATCACGTACAGCTGGCGGTGCGACTTCTCGTCGTCCCCCCGCTTCGAGACGAATGCGAGCCGGTCGCCGTCCGGTGACCAGCGCGGCTGCGCATCGTTCTTGCCGGTCGTGAACCGGCGCGGTGGCTCCGAGCCGTCCGTGCGCGCGAGCCAGATCGACTGGCGGTACGTGTTCTCGTCTCCGTCGATCGACCAGACGACGTACGCGACCTCCTCGCCACCGGGCCGAAGCCGCGGGTCGGAGACCCCCGTGAGCTGGTAGACGTCCTCGGCCCGCATCCCCGCCACCGGCGGAACCTATCGCAAGGTAGGTTCGGCGGATGCGGGTCCTCGTGATCGGCGCGGGCGGCGTCGGCAGCGCAGCGGCGGCGGTCGCGCAGAGGCGTGAGTTCTTCGAGCGGTTCGTGCTGGCGGACGTCGACGCAGCGCGCGCGCAGGCTGCAGCCGAGCGGACCGGCGATCCGCGAATCGCCGCCGCCGTCGTCGACGCGTCCGACGCTGCGTCGATTGCCGAGCTCGCACGGACGGAGCGAGCCGATGTGATCCTCAACGCCGTCGACCCGCGCTTCAACCCGGCGGTCTTTCAGGCCGCGTTCGACGCGGGCTGCACCTACCTCGACATGGCGATGACGCTCTCGGACGCGGAAACGGGCGTGAAGCTCGGCGATGCCCAGTTCGCGGAGGCGGAGCGTTGGGAGGAGGCCGGCCGGCTCGCCCTCGTCGGGATCGGCGTCGAGCCGGGCCTCTCCGACGTGTTCGCCCGCTACGCCGCCGACGAGCTGTTCGCCGAGATCGACCTGATCGGCGTCCGCGACGGCGCCAACCTCGTCGTCGAGGGCTTCGCGTTCGCGCCGACGTTCTCGATCTGGACGACGATCGAGGAGTGCCTGAACCCGCCGGTGATCTGGGAGCGGGAGCGCGGCTGGTACACGACCGAGCCGTTCTCCGAGCCGGAGCTCTTCGACTTCCCGGAGGGCATCGGGCCGGTCGAGTGCGTGAACGTCGAGCACGAGGAGGTGCTGCTGATCCCGCGCTGGGTGAACTGCCGCCGCGTCGACTTCAAGTACGGCCTCGGCGAGGAGTTCATCGCCGTCCTCAGGACGCTGCACAAGCTCGGGCTCGACTCGAAGGAGCCGCTGCTGGTGCGCGGCCTCGAGGTGGCGCCGCGGGACGTCGTCGCCGCTGCACTGCCCGACCCGGCCACGCTCGGCGACCGGATGCGCGGCAAGACCTGCGCCGGGACGTTCGTGACCGGCACCGGCAAGGACGGGCGGCAGCGGTCGACGTACCTCTACCACGTCGTCGACAACGAGCAGTCGATGCGCGAGTGGGGCCATCAGGCGGTCGTCCTCCAGACGGCGCTCAACCCGGTCGCGGCGCTCGAGCTCCTGGCGAGCGGCGCCTGGCAGGGAACGGGCGTCCTCGGCCCGGAGGCCTTCCCGCCCAGGCCTTTCCTCGACCTTCTCTCCGACTACGGCGCGCCGCACGGCGTCGAGGAGCGGTAGGGTTTTCGGCGTGAGCACCGTCGCCACGGGCGCCGAGGCCGTCGAATGGAACCTCTCCGATCTCTACGAGAGCCCGGACGATCCTCGCATCGACTCGGAGCTGGACGAAGCGGGTGCCGCGGCGAGCGCGTTCCGCGAGCGCTACCACGGCAAGCTCGCTGAGCTCTCCGCGGCCGAGCTGAACGACGCAATCGCCGAGCTCGAGCGGATCCAGTCGATCGCGACCCGAGTCGAGACGTACGCGCGCCTGCGGCAGGCGGCCGACAGCTCCGACCAGTCGCGCGGTGCCCTCGTGCAGAAGGTGCGCGAGCGGCACACGAAGATCGACACCCAGCTGCTCTTCTTCGACCTCGAGTGGGGCGAGCTCGACGACGACGCCGCCGAGAGGCTGCTGGAGGATCCCGCACTGGAGCGCTTCGCCTCCGTCCTGCGCTCCGAGCGCCGGTACAAGCCGTACCAGCTGACGGAGGCGGAGGAGAAGATCTCGACCGAGAAGAGCGTCACCGGCGTCAGCGCCTGGAGCCGGCTCTTCAACGAGCTCCTCTCCGACCTGCGCGTGTCGCTCGACGGCGAGAGCCTCTCGCTCGACGAGGCGCTCGCGAAGCTGACACGGCTGACCGACCAGTCCGAGCGCGGTCGGGTGGCCGCGGCCGTCACCGAGACGCTTCGGCCCGGCGTCCGCACCCGGGGCTACGTGCTCAACACGATCCTGAACGAGCGCGCGATCGAGGACCGGCTGCGCGGCTACGGCACCTGGCTCTCCGCGCGCAACCTCGCGAACGAGATCCCCGACGAAGCGGCCGAGAGCCTGGTTGCTGCGATCGTCGGCCGCTACGACATCCCGCAGCGCTTCTATACGCTCAAGGCGCGTCTGCTCGGCCTGCCGCGCCTCCGCGACTACGACCGCTTCGCTCCGCTCCAGGAGGTCGGCGGCACGATCGCGTGGGACGACGCCAGAGAGCTCGTGCTCGAGTCGTTCACCGCGTTCTCGCCCACCGCGGGCGACATCGTCGGCCGCTTCTTCGAGCGCGAATGGATCGACGCCGCGACGCGTCCCGGCAAGATGCTCGGCGCTTTCTGCGCGACGCTCGTGCCGGACGTCCACCCGTACGTGCTGATGAACTACGCGGGGGAGCGGCGGAGCATCCTCACCCTGGCACACGAGCTCGGCCACGGGCTGCACGGCACTCTCGCCCAGGATCTCGGCCTGCTGAACGCGCGCACGCCGCTGACGCTCGCCGAGACCGCCTCCGTCTTCGGCGAGGCGCTGACGTTCCAGAAGCTGATGGAGCGCGAGGACGATCCGCGCGCCCGGCTCGACCTGCTCGTCGGCCGGATCGACGACACGATCGCCACCGTCTTCCGGCAGGTCGCGCTCAACCAGTTCGAGCGCGCAATCCACACTGGGCGCCGCCAAGAGGGTGAGCTCCCCGTGGAGCGCATCTCCGAGCTCTGGCGTACCGAGCAGGAGCGGATGCTCGGCGACTCGGTCGAGGTCACGGAGGACTACGGGGTCTGGTGGAGCTACGTGCCGCACTTCATCCAGGCGCCGGGCTACGTCTACGCCTACTCCTTCGGCTACCTCTTCTCGCTCGCGATCTACCGCCGCTACCTCGACCAGGGCGAGGCGCTCGTCGAGCCGTACCTCGACCTGCTGCGGGCGGGCGGCTCGGCGCCGCCGGCGGAGCTCGCATCGCGGCTCGGGTTCGACATCGGCGATCCGGGCTTCTGGTCGGCGGGCCTCGACGCGATCGGCGTGCTCGTCGACGAGGCCGAGCAGCTCGCCGCCCAGCTCGACGGCTAGTGCTCCTCGTCGTCGCCGCGACCGAGCGCGAGCTCGCTCCGGTCGAGGGTGCGCGATGCGTCGTCTGCGGGATCGGGCCGGTCGAGGCGGCGGTCGCGACGGCGCAGGCGCTCGCCGAAGAACGCCCGAGCGCCGTCCTCCACGTCGGCATCGCCGGCGCCCGCGGGCTCGAGCCACTGCAACTCGTGCTCGGCTCTGAGGCGGTCTACTGCGACGCGGCCGGGCCGCTGGTGCCCGCCCTGGCGCTGCCGGACTCCGACCTGCTCGCGCGCCTTCACCAGGCGTTCCCGGACGCCGTGCTCCGCCCGATCGGGACGAGCGCTCGCGTCGGCGGCTCGCACGAGATCGAGGTCGAGGCGATGGAGGGCTTCGCGGTGCTCCGCGCCTGCGAGCTCGCCGGCGTTCCGGCGGTCGAGGTGCGGGTGGTCTCGAACGAGATCGACGAGCCGGACCGGGCGCTCTGGCGCTTCGACGACGCCTTCGCGCTGCTCGCCGAGACGCTGCCGAGGCTCGTCGCTGTAGCGTCCGCGCCGTGACCAGGCCCGCCACCGGCAAGCCGCCGCTCCCGCCGCCGCTTCCACCCGAGACCCGCACCGTCGGCCAGCTGGTCGCCGAGTCGATCCGGCTCTACGGGCGCGGCCTCTGGATCGCGTTGCCCCTCGGTGTGCCCGTCGCGATCGCCGACGTGCTCGCGGTGCGAGCGACGACGGCCGAGCGGATCCTGGTCCTCGTGGTCGGCGCGCCCGCGTTCACGCTGGCGTTCGCACGGGCGTCGGCCATCGCCGGCGAGGTCAGTCCGCGACGCCGGACGTGGCTTCGCGCGCTCGTCGTCGGCACGCTCGCCTTCCTCCCTGCGGCCGTCTTCTTTCCCTGGTTCGCGCTCCTCTCCGTCGCCTGGCTCGCGCTCGTGGGGCTGGTCGTGCCGGTGGTGATCATCGAAGACGCCCCGGCCCGCACGGCGCTCCGTCGCGCCGTCGAGCTGTGCCGGGCGGACTACATCCATACGCTCGGCTCGCTGGCGACGCTCGTGATCGTCTTCGCCCTCTCTCGCTACGCACTTTCGTTCCTCCTCCGAGAGCAGGCCGACAACGCCGTTCGCGCCGCGATCTTCATCGCCGACCTCGTCGTCTCGCCGCTCCTCTTCCTCGGCAGCGCGCTGCTCTACTTCGACCAGGCTGCGCGAGTACGATCATCCTCCGCCACGACCTGAGGAGGAGCGATGCCGACCTATCTGATGCTCTCGACGCTGACGCCGCAGGGCGTGCAGACGCTGAAGGCGAACCCGAGCCGGCTGCGCGAGGTGAACCGCGACGTCGAGGAGCTCGGTGCGAAGGTGCTGCACCAGTGGGCGACGCTCGGCGAGTACGACTTCGTGAACATCCTCGAGGCGCCCGACGCGGCGACGGTGGCGAAGGTCTCGCTCGCGCTCGGTGCACGCGGCAGCGCGAAGCTCCAGTCGCTCGAGCTGATCGACCTCGACACGCTGCTCGGCGTCCTGGACGCTTGAGCCGTAGCGCGGCGCTCCCGGCCAACGGCTCGTTCGATCCAAACGCGGCGGCGTGGCGTCCGTGGCGACCCGAACACGTGGCGCGCCGTCTGGACGGCGTCGACGCGCCCTGGTACGTCGCGGCCGGCTGGGCGATCGACCTCTTCCTCGGCTCGCAGCAGCGGGAGCACGATGACATCGAGATCGCGGTGCCGGCCGATCGGTTCCGCCAGGTGGCCGAGGCATTGCCCGAGCTCGAGTTCTTCGTCATTCGCTCGGGTCTCGCGACGCCTCTCGCGCACGCGGGAGAGTTGTTCGACGCGTCCCACCAGACCTGGGCGCTCGAGCGTGCCACGGCCGTCTGGCGACTGGACGTCTTCCGCGAGCCCTCCGCTGGAGACACCTGGATCTACAGGCGCGATCAACGGCTGCGGCTGCCGTACGACGCGCTGATCGAGTGGACGAGCGACGGGATCCCGTACGCGCGACCCGAGGTCGTTCTGCTCTTCAAGGCGAAGGCCGCGCGACCGAAGGACGACGGCGACTTCGCATCCGTTCTCCCGCTGCTCGATTCGGAGCGGCGGCGCTGGCTCGTCGATGCCCTTGAGCTCGTCCATCCCGGGCATCGCTGGCTGGCCGAGCTCTAGAAGCCGATCTCAGCGAAAGCCGGGCTCGCGCGAGGCGGCCGGCAGCGGGCTCTGTGGCAGACCGGGCCTGGGGCCGCCCTCGTTGTACTCCCCCGGCGCGACGTCGTTCGGCGCATCCGGATGGAAGAGGGACGCCAGGTGCTGGATCTGGCCGCGACCCGGCCCGAGCTCGAACTGGCCGCCGCCGTACATGGCGATCCCGTGCTCGTCGCAGTAGTCGTAGAAGTCGAAGAGCCGACGAACGGAGCCGAACCGCGACGGCTTCGAGTTCAGGCACTCGGGCGGGAAGGGCAGCTCCTCGACGTCCGCGACGGAGCCGATCGGGAGATCCCACGTGATCCGCTCCCGGTGCGGCTCGAGAACGGGCCTGGTCTCGTCGTTCAGGCGCGGGTCCTCGAGCAGCGCCTCCGGGAACGCATTGGCGACGCGGCCGTAGAGCTCCGCCGAGGCCGTCGCGTCGATCCAGTCGCCCTCGTACAGGCCCTTCAGGTCGACGACGTCGACGGCGCCCGTCGCGGCGAGCTCGGCGACGACCTCGTCCGTCCACGAGTCGCTCGCGTCGAGCTTGAAGCGAAGCGCGGGATAGAGGTCGAGCAGCTCGCGCACCTTGCTTTGCGAGACGACGAACCGGACCGGCTGCGGGTTGCGCCCGGTGGCGTCCGCCAGTGAGCGTCCGGCCTGCCGCAGCGCGAGGTCGAGAGCCGCCGACTCGAGCCCCCACGTCCGGTAGCCCGGCTGCCCGGCGACGAACTCCGAGAACGAGTCGACGGTGTGCTCGCCGGTCAGGTAGGGGAGCTCGTCGTCGGTGAACGCGAGCTGGAGCTTGTCGTCGTAGCTGACGTCCTCGCCGACGCCTTCGTGCCCTGCCCCGTGCAGGTGGATGACGGTCGTGCGGCGCGTGAAGTGCTTGACGGGAAGCGCGTGCTGCTCGAGCTCGACGCGCTCGATCGTCAGGCTCAGATCCTTGACTGCGTCATAGAGCGGCATAGGCGACGGCCACCTCTCCTGCGAGCCCCGCGTTGGCGGCGATCAGCTCGCGGTTGGCGGCGAGCGTTCGCCCGCCGGATTCACGATGGAGATACGAGAGCACGAAAGGTGTGACGCCCTGGCCGCCGATTCCCTGCTCGTGCGCGTCGGCGAGCGCCGCCTGGATCAGCGGCTCGACGTCGTCGAGGCTGTCCTCGGCGGGCCGGCCGAGCAGGATCGAGGTGTGGCGTCCGAGGCGCCAGTGCGCACGCGCGACCTGCGCGGCCTCCCGGGCCGACTCGACGCGCGCCGAGACGGGCGGGCCTCCGTGCGCCGCATAGAAGAGCGGCAGATCGTCGGTGCGGTAGCCGAGCACGGGCACGCCGAGCGTCTCGAGCAGCTCTGCCGTCGCCGGCACGTCGAGGATCGACTTCACGCCCGAGGAGACGATCAGCGCCTCGGTGCGGACGAGCTCGCCGAGATCGGCCGAGATGTCCGGCGGATCGGGAAAGCCGCGGTGGACGCCGCCGAGGCCGCCGGTGCCCATGAAGCCGATCCCGACGGTGCGGCACGCGGCGAGGGTGCCTCCAACCGTGGTCGCGCCGACAGCGTGCTGGACGAGCGCTGCGGCCAGGTCGCGCGGGCCTACCTTGCGCGCTTCCGGCCCGAAGCGCGAGAGCTCGTCCTCGGTGAGGCCGATCCGCAGCAGGCCGTCGAGGACGCCGATCGTCGCCGGCACCGCGCCGGCGTCCCTGACGCGCCGCTCGCTCTCGAGCCCCACGTCGACACCCTCGCCGGGCGGGAACCCGTGCGCGACGAGCGTCGTCTCGAGCGCGACGACGGCCCGCCGCTCCGCCAGTGCGTGCCCGACCTCGCCGGAGATGCGGATCAGATCCTTCACGGCATGGAGCCTAGTTTCGCGACGCATCGAGCCGCCGCGGCGAGCGCCAGCTCCGGCCCGCCGACGAGATAG
Source organism: uncultured Gaiellaceae bacterium (assembly GCA_963765705.1). Classification (GTDB taxonomy): domain Bacteria; phylum Actinomycetota; class Thermoleophilia; order Gaiellales; family Gaiellaceae; genus Gaiellasilicea. The sequence goes on along the minus strand of CAVXXJ010000014.1, from coordinate 10,911 downwards.
CCGGCTGCGAGCGCGTCGCCGGCTCCCGTCGTGTCGAGCGCCTCGGCCGGCACTGCCGGGAGCTCGAGCTCGCCGAAGCGCGCGCCGAGGCGCGCCGCGCTTGAGCACCCACGTGCAGCCGTCGAGCGGCCCGCCGAGGATCTGCTCCTCGTCCTCGTTTGCGAAGACGATCGCGGGCCGGAGCGCCTCGAGCCGTTCGCGGAACCGCGCCGGGCCGAAGTCCCGGATCGCGCTCCAGGAGGAAAGGTCGACGCTCACCCGAGGCGCCATCCCGGCCGCGCGCAGCGCCGCCTCGTCGATCGGCGAGCGGAGAAGCGAGTAGCCGGGCAGGTGCAGGTGCGTGCAGCCCTCGAGCCAGTCCGGGTCGAGCTCCTCCGCCGTGAGCTCCGGCGAGACGCCGCGGTCGGAGGCCATCGTCCGGCTCCCGTCCTCGGCGACGAGTGAGACGACGGTTCCGGTTCGGCCGGCGACGCTCGGCCCGAGGACCTCGACCCCGTAGCGCTCGAGCGCCCGCGTCGCGATCCCGCCGGCCTCGTCGTCGGCGCGCTTGCCGACGAAGCGAGCCTCCCCACCGAGCTCGGCGACCCAGGCCGCGACGTTCGCAGCCTGGCCGCCGGGACCGAGCCGCGTGACCGCGTCCGCGTCGGCGCCCTCCGCGAGCGGCTGGCCGAGCCGGACGATCACGTCCAGGAGCAGATCACCGAACGGTGACGATCACGCCTACGATCCTTCCATGGACGGTGAATCACGCCGCTCGCGAACGCGCTCGTTCCTCGTCGGCGCCGCCGTCGGCGCGTCGGCCGCGATCGCCGCAGCCCGCCGGCTCCGTCCGAAGGAGCGCAGGCGCGCGACGCTCGCCGGGCTGGCGGCCTTCGAGGAGGCGCCCTGCTACCGGGAGCTCGTCGAGAGGGAGCGCGAGGCACCGTAGCCTCGGAGCGCCCGGGCGGCGCGCTCGATCGTCGGCAGGTTGATGTCGGCATCGCCGAGGAAGAGCCGCTTGCCGACCAGCATCGCCTGGCCGGCGCGCAGGAGGTAGTGCTCGGGCGTCAGAACGGGTGAACGCGTGCGGATGATGAGGAAGGGGCCGAAGTCGCGCACCTCGAAGGCGGAGGCGGGACGCGGGGCGACGCGCGCAATCTCGAGCGAACGCTCGAAGTTCGTCGTCTTGCTCGCGTCGAAGACCCAGACGCCGTGCCCGAGCGGGCGCTCGAGCGAGAGCAGGGTGTGGAGCGCGAGATCCGCGTCCGCGCGCGGCAGGACCTCGAGCGGGAAGTCCGAGCGCTGCTCCCAGGCCTGCAGGAAGAGCGGGTCGTACCCGAGCAACACGTCGCCGGCCTCGGTCGTCGCTGCGAGGTACGCGGCCGCCTCGGCGCGCGCCTCCTGCCGGACGCCGGGCTCCCACTCGAACAGATCGGGCGTCCGGTCCCAGGCCCAGGCGATCTGAGCGGCGACGAGCGCGGCGAGCGCGAGCGGTGCCCACACACGGCCGAGTCGCGTCAGTCCGGCGCCGACCGCGAGCGCGAGGAAGGGGAGGAGGAAGATCAGGTGCCGCGTCTCCGGCGAGCCCGAGCTGCGCGCGACGACGAGCGCGAGCAGCGGCACTGCGGCGGCGCAGGCTGCCAGCAAACGCGTCTCCCGGGGCAGGGCGGCAAGGCCGGCAGCCGCCGCCACCAGCACTGCCGGCAGCACGGGGAACGCCGCCGTGAAGTCCCCGGCTGCCTGCCAGCCGAACTCGGCCAGGTTGATCCGGCCGCCGCCGGCCACGCCGGCGTCGAAGCGGCCGGCGAGCACGAGATCGGTCAGCCAGAACGGAATCCCGACGACGCCGACCGCGCCGAAGGCCCAGAGCGCCTGCCGCAGCCGGTCGCGGCGGGCCACGAGGACGAAGACCGCCTGCGAGGCGAGCACGAGCGCGCCGTAGGGGTGCGTCGCGACGGTCGCGAGGACCGCGAGCGCCCAGAGCGTCCACGCTCGCCGGTCCCCTCGCTCGAGCGCACGCAGCAGGGCGAGGTACGAGAGCGCGCTCGTCAAGAGGAAGAGGCTGTACATCCGGCCGTAGATGCCGTGGAAGAGGAAGGTCCAGCTCGAGGCGACGATGGCGGTTGCGAGCAACGCAGGCACGCGTCCGGCGAGCCGCGCGGCGAGCAGGGCGATCACTGGGAGGCTCGCGACGGCGAAGAGCGCCGACAGTGCCCGGAGCCCTTCGAGGCCCAGGCCGAGGTGCGCGACCGCCCAGGCAAGCAGGAAGTGGAGGGGCGCCCCGCCGCGCTCCTCGAGCACGACCTGGAAGAGCTCGCCGAGCGGGTGGCGGCCGACGAAGAGCGGCAGTGTCTCGTCCTCGTGCGGCGGCCACGCGAGCAGCTGGTGGAAGAGGAACCCCGCCGCGGCCGCCGCGAGCACGGCGACCCCGAGCCCGAACCAATGGGTCTCGACCCACGCGCGCACGGCCGCTCCTTCGCGGGCGCCGATCCTTGTTGCCTGGGCGGTATCGCTCATCGTCGTCGTCAATTCTCGCTGCTAGCCTTCGGCGCCATGCCGATCTACGAGTACCGCTGCCCCGACGGGCATACCTTCGAGGTCTTCCAGCGGTTTGCCGACGCGCCGATCGAGAAGTGCGAAGCGTGCGGCAAGAGCCCCGTCGAGAAGGTGCTGTACCCGGTCTCGGTGCATTTCAAGGGCTCCGGTTTCTACTCGACGGACTACGGCAAGGGCGGCCGCAAGAAGACGGAGCCCGCGAAGGAGAGCAGCAGCGGCGATTCCGGCTCGTCCGAGAAGAAGTCCGACAAGGACTCCGGCGCCGGCGAGAAGAAGGCTGCGGCCGCGGACTAGCGGCGCGAGAGGGCGTTCAACCCCAGCAGCAGCACGATCGAGCCTGCGACGGCGAGCAGGAACGGCTTCAGGTCCCAGCCGAAGTCGACCTCGGTGTCGAAGACGGCTTCGCCGAGGAAGCCGCCGAGCAACGCGCCGATGACGCCGACCGCGAGCGTCCCGAAGCAGCCGATCGAATGGCGTCCCGGTGTCAGCGCGCGGGCGACGAGGCCGGCGAGCAACCCGAAGAAGATCCAGCCGATGATGCCCATCGCGGAAGCCTAATCGGCGGAGCGGCCGACGAGGCAACCTGCGCCGTACGCGGTCCCCGGAGGCGGCGGCTGCGGCGCCGAGCGGCCGGTGAACATCGCGATCGCCGCGGCGTTCCCCTCGGTCGCGATCAGGACGGACTCGCCCCCGACCGTCTGCGGCTCGCCGCCGAGGCGGCAGTGGAGAGCCCGGGACGAGTTGGCGCGGAACCGGACCCAGCCGAGCTGCAGCAGCTGCCCGGCCGAGAGGTCCGTCGTCAGTGGCTTGACGAGGTCGCCGCCGATGAACGGAAGCTTCACGAACGTCCCCGGCCCGACCAGCTTGTCGGTCATCGCCTCGACCACGGCTTGCTGGCGCTCGCCGCGCGTCAGGTCGTTCTCGGACGGGTCGAGCCGGTTCTCCCGCACGCGCGAGTAGATCAGCGCCCGCTGCCCACTCATCTCCTGCTTCCCCCTCCCGAACCGCCACCCCTGCCACTGCTGGCAGCGTGCCTCGGTCGCGTACGGGCAGTCGAAGCGGTTCGACAGGATCGGCTTCGGCACGTTGATCTCGACGCCGCCGAGCGCATCGATCACGGTGCGGAAGTCGTCGAAGTCGACCAGGACGACGTGGTTCGGCTGCAGGCCGGTGAGCGCGCGGACGGTCCTCAGCGTCAGCGCTGGCCCGCCGAGCTGGAAGGCCGCGTTGATCTTGTACGTGCCGTGGCCCGGGATGTCGACGCGCAGGTCGCGCGGGATCGAGAGGTAGGCCAGCCGGTGGCGCCCGGGGTCGGTCCGGACGAGGAGGATCGAGTCGGAGCGCCGCGCGTCGGAGCGCGCCGCCGTCTTGTCGCCGTCCGTGCCGAGCAGCAGCGTCAGCGACGGCTTCGAGGCGAGCGCTCCTTCCTGCGGCGCGAGACCCGCCTCGACGGCCTTGGGGAGCCGTGCGTTCGCATCTTCGACGCCGGCCCGGAAGGAGAGGTAGCTCGCGACGGTCCAGACGATGAGGAGCACGAGGAGGAGGAGTGCCCCGAGACCGATCCGGCGCTTCCAGCGCGGCCGGCCCGCCGGCTTCGCGCGCCGGTCCTCGCCCTGTTGCTGTCGCTCCGAGCGGGAGGCGGTCGGTACCTTCCCCTTGGCCCTGCCGCCCTTGTAGACCCGGTAGGGCTTTTCTCCGTCCGCCATCCGGCCGGGTATGGTAGCCGCGGCCCGTGAGCGCCCAACGAGTCATCGGCGTCGATCTCGGCGGCACCAAGATCCTGGCAGGGTCGATCGACGACGAGGGGCGCGTGCACGATCGCTACGAGGTGCCGACGCCGACCGGCTCGCAGGCGGAGCTGCTGGAGGGGATCGCCGCGGCGATCGAGCCTCTCGCCGGCGCCGGTGTGGCAGCGCTCGGGTTCGGGATCCCGTCGGTGATCGACCGCGCGACCGGCCAGTCTCTCGGCTCGGTCAACATCCCGCTGGAGGATGTCTCGCTCGGCAGCGTGATGGGCGAGCGCTTCGGCGTCCCCGCGACGGTCGAGAACGACGCGAACGTCGCCACCCTCGCCGAATGGCGCCTGGGCGCGGGGCGTGGGGTGAAGAACCTGGTCATGCTCACGCTCGGCACCGGCGTCGGCGGCGGGCTCGTGCTCGGCGACGCGTTGTACCGTGGCTGGGCCGAGCTCGGTCACGTGGTCGTCGTCGCGGACGGCCCGCCGTGCCAGGGCAGCTGCACGGGGCGCGGCCACCTCGAGACAATTGCCTCCGGAAACGCCGCGGATCGTGCCGCCGAGAAGCTCTGGGGCGAGGGTGCGACTGCCGAGCTGCTCGTCGGACGCGCCTCCGAGGGCGACGAGGAAGCGCTCGAGGCTCTCGCCGGGATCGGCCATCTGCTCGGCGCCGGCATCGGCTCCTTCGTCAACATCTTCGGTGCCGAGCTCGTGATCATCGGTGGCGGCTTCGGCATCGCCGCGGCGGAGTTCCTCTTCCCGGAGGCGCTCGAAGTCGCGCGGCGCGAGGCGCTGCTCGAGGCCACGAGCGCCGCGCTGCGGATCGTCAAGGCCGAGCTCGGCTCGGACGCGGGCCTGATCGGCGCGGGGCTGCTCGCCTTCGAGGCGCTCTAGTGCCCCTGGCGGTCTGCGCGACGCCGATCGGGAACCTCGAGGACGTCACCCTGCGCGTCCTGCGCGAGCTCGCCGAGGCCGACCTCGTGCTCTGCGAGGACACGCGCCACACGAAGGGACTGCTCGACCGGCACGGCATCGAGGCCAGGCTGCTCAGCTACCACCAGCACAACGAGGCGCAGCGCACGGCCGAGCTGCTGCCCCGGCTCGAGACCGGCGAGCGGATCGCCCTCGTCTCGGATGCGGGCCTTCCGGGCGTCAACGACCCGGGCGCGCGTCTGATCGCCGCCGCGCTCGAAGCCGGGATCCAGGTCACCGTGCTGCCCGGCCCGTCGGCCGTCGAGACCGCGCTCGTCTCGAGCGGGCTCGCGGGCGAGCGTTTCCAGTTCCTCGGCTACCTGCCGCGTGCGGAGAAGGCGAGGAACGCGCTCTGGGCCGAGCTCGCGGCCTGGCCGCATCCGGCCGTCGCGTTCGAGTCGCCGCAGCGACTGCCGGCGACGCTCCGATCGCTCGCGGCGGCGCTGCCCGAGCGGACCGTGGCCGTCTGCCGCGAGCTGACCAAGCGGTTCGAAGAGGTCGTGCGCGGGTCGCCGGCCGAGCTCGCGGCCCGGTTCTCGGAGCCACCGAAGGGAGAGATCACGCTCGTCGTCGGAGCCGGCGGTGGGGAGGACGAGCCGATCGACTCGAGCGAGGCGTTGGGCGCGGTCGTCGAGCTCGTCGCGGCGGGCGTGCCGCGGCGTCAGGCGGCCGACGTGGTCGCGCGACTGGCGCGAGTTTCCCGTAACACGCTGTATGCAGAATCGTTGAAAAGCCGCTGAATCACGCCGCTAGCGTGGTCGGGAAGTCCCTCCACCTCAGCGAAGGCGGTTCCCTCATGCGGCGGATCATCCCTGTCCTCGTCCTGCTGGCGTCCCTGGTCGCGTCCCTGGTTGCGGTGCCGGCCGCACACGCCTGGGCGTGGCCTGCGGCCGGACCGGTGCTGCGCCCGTTCTCGCTCGGGCCGGACACCTACGCCGCGGGGCAGCACCGCGGGGTCGACATCGGCGCCGGGCTCGGCAGCGCGGTGCTCGCCCCGGCCGCGGGAACGGTCTCGTTCGTCGGCTCGATCCCACGCGGCGGTCACACGGTCACGATTCAGACCGCCGACGGCTATGCGGTGACCCTGCTGCAGCTCGGCTCGACGAGCGTCCTGCGCGGCAGCGTCGTCGCCGAGGGCGACATCGTCGGAGCCGTCGGCGAGAGCGCCGACGAGGTCACGTCCGCGCCGCACGTCCACCTCGGTGTCCGCGTGGCGACGGATCCCGACGGCTATGTCGACCCACTCGGCTTGTTGCCAGCCCTCGCCCCGCCGCCCGTCCCGGCCCCGCCGCCGCCGGTCCCCGAGCCGCAACCTCCGACCCCGCCGGTCGTTGTCCCTGCTCCCGAGCCGGCCGCAGCCGCTCCGGTCGTCGAGCCGGCCGCGCCCGTGCCCGTGCCCTCGTCCGTCGTGCCCGAGCCGCCGGCAGCTGCCGTTGCGCCCGCGTCCACGTCCATCGCTCCTCGTGTCGAAAGGCGCGTCGCGACCGCGGTGGCCGAGGCGCCGGTTCGGGCAGCGGCCGAGCAGCGGCCTGCCGTCGAGCGCGCCCGGCGGAGTGCTGCGGTGGTCGTCACGGCCGAGCGGGTCGCGCCGGACCGCGCACGGAAAGTCGCGCCACGCACGTCGCCCGCGCCTGTCGCGCACGCGCGCTCCGCAGCCGCTGCGGCGGTCGCGAGCCCGAAGCCGGTCGGAATGACTGCGCCTGCCGCGGTTGTCTCTCGCCGCGCGGCGCCACGCGATGCCGTTCGTCCCGCCGCACCGCTCGTGCGCGCCGAGCAAGAGGCTCCTCAGGCCTCGCGTCGTCCGCTTCCACTCGGGCTCGCTGCCGCAGTGCCGGCTGCTCTCGTCGCTCTGGCCGCGTTCGTCCGCCGGCGTCGTCCGGGCCTCGAAGAGCCCGCTCGTATCATGGGCGGCGATGAAGGATCCCCCACTGCAGAAGATTCTCGTCGCGGTCGCGTGGCCGTATGCGAACGGACCTCGGCACATCGGTCACGTGGCGGGCTTCGGCGTCCCGTCCGACATCTTCGCCCGCTATCACCGCCTCCGGGGCAACGACGTGCTGATGGTCAGCGGCACCGACGAGCACGGCACGCCGGTCATGGTGGCCGCCGACGAGGCCGGAGTCTCGCCGCGTGAGCTCGCGGATCAGAACAACGACATCATCCGCAACGACCTGCGCAACCTCGGGTTGTCGTACGACCTGTTCACACGTACGACGACCGAGAACCACCACGAAGTCGTGCGCGATGTCTTCCGCACCCTCCACGCGGGTGGGTTCATCGTCGAGCAGACGACCGTCGGCGCATTCTCCGCCGCCACCGGACGCACGCTCCCCGACCGCTACATCGAGGGCACGTGCCCGATCTGCGGCTTCCCCCACGCGCGGGGCGACCAGTGCGACAACTGCGGCAATCAGCTCGATCCCGCAGACCTGATCGACCCTCGCTCGAAGATCGACGGCGAGCCACCGGTCTTCAAGGAGACGTCGCACCTCTTCCTCGACCTGCCGGCGTTCAAGGAGCAGCTGGCCGAGTGGATCGGCGTGCAGGAGCACTGGCGCTCGAACGTCCGCCGCTTCTCGCTCGAGCTCGTCAAGAACCTGAAGCCGCGGCCGGTCACGCGCGATCTCGACTGGGGCGTCCGCGTGCCCGTACCGGGGTACGAGGAACGCGAGGACAAGCGCATCTACGTCTGGATCGACGCCGTCACCGGCTACCTCTCGGCTGCGATCGAGTGGGCGCGCAACCGCGGCACCCCCGACGCGTGGCGGGACTGGTGGCAGAACCCCGACGCGCGCCACTACTACTTCATGGGGAAGGACAACATCGTCTTCCACAGCGTCATCTGGCCGGCACAGCTCCTCGGCTACGGCGAGGGAGGACAGTTCGGTGCCGGGCGGGGCCGTCTCGAGTTGCCGTACGACATCGTCAGCTCCGAGTTCCTGACGATGGAGGGCCGCCAGTTCAGCACCAGCCGCGGCATCGTCATCTACGTCGGCGACTTCCTCAGCCGCTACGACCCGGATCCGCTCCGGTACTTCCTCACCGCCGGCGGGCCGGAGACCCAGGACACAGATTTCACCTGGGCCGAGTTCGTCCGTCGCAACAACGACGAGCTTGTTGCCAACTGGGGCAACTTAGTCAACCGCACACTCACGAGCGGGTTCAAGAACTTCGGCGTCGTGCCGGAGCCGGGAGCGCTGAGCGACGGCGACAAGGCCGTGATCGAGGCAGTCGAGGCGGGCTTCGACGCCGCCGGCGGGCTGATCGAGCAGGCTCGCTTCAAGGCGGCGCTCGCCGAGACGATGCGGCTCGCGTCGCTCGTCAACGCCTACGTCAGCGAAGAAGCGCCGTGGGCGACGATCAAGGACGATCGCGAGCGGGCCGGGACCGTGCTCTACGTCACCCTCCGCTGCATCGACAACCTGAAGACGCTCTTCACGCCGTTCCTCCCGTTCACGTCGCAGACGCTGCACGAGTTGCTCGGCTACGACGATGTGATCGCGGGCGAGCTCGAGTTCCAGCGCATCGACGTGGAGGCCGTCCCGTACACAGTGCTCACGGGCGACTACAAGAGCTGGGGCGGCGCCTGGCAGCCGAGCGCGCTGGAGCCCGGCCGCACGCTGCGAGAACCGCGCCCGCTGTTCCGGAAGCTCGATCCGGAGCAGGTCGTCGCCGACGAGCTCGCGCGAATGGCACGCGCCGCGGAAGCGTGATCGACACCCACGCGCACCTGGATGCGCTCGAGGACGCGCGCGCCGCGGTCGAGCGGGCACACGAAGCGGGCGTGACGCGCGTGATCACGATCGGGACCGGAATCGCATCGTGTCGCGCCGCGCTCGCGATCGCCGAGGAGAACGAGGGCGTCTTCGCGGCGCTCGGGATCGACCCGCACCAGGCGGCCGACGAGGAGGCCGACCGCGCACCCGAGCTGCGCGAGCTCCTGCGCCATCCCAAGGCGGTCGCAGTCGGTGAGGCGGGCCTCGACTACCACTACGGCGGCGAGACCAAGAACGAGCAGCGCCGCCTCTTCGAGGTTCAGGTCGAGCTGGCGCGCGACCTCGAGCTCCCGATCGTGATCCACACACGCGAGGCGAACGACGACACCGCCGCGATCCTCGCCGGGCACGACGGGACGGTGATCATGCACTGCTTCTCGGAGCCGGGGCTCCTCGCCGCCGGGCTCGAACGGCGCTGGTACTTCTCGTTTGCCGGAAACGTGACCTACCCGAAAGCGTCCGAGTTGCGCGAGGCCGCGGCGAGCGTCCCCGCCGACAGGATCCTCGCCGAAACGGACAGCCCTTATCTCGCGCCGCAGCCCCTGCGGGGGAGGCCGAACGAGCCGGCCTTCGTCGTGCACACAGTTGCCGCACTCGCCGCCGTCCGTGGGGAGGACACCGGCGAGCTCGCGGCACGGATCGATGCAAACGCAACCGCCGCCTTCTCGCTGCCGTGACCCGATGACCGTGGTCCCGAAGAAGCGGCTGGGCCAGCACTTCCTCGCGGACGGAAACATCCTGGACGTCATCGGCCGCCTCGCCGAGCTCGAGCCCGAGGACGTCGCCCTCGAGATCGGACCAGGCCTCGGCGTCCTGACCCGTTATCTCGCGGACCGGGTGCGCCATGTCCATGCGGTCGAGCTCGACCGCTCGCTCGCGCCGCACCTCCGGGAGCTCGACGAGCGCCCGAACGTCGACCTGCACTGGGGCGACGCGCTGACGCTCGACCTCGCCTCGCTCGAGCCTGCGCCGACGAAGCTCGTCGCGAACCTGCCGTACAACATCGCGACACCGGTCGTTGCCGAGAGCCTGACCGGGCTGCCGGGCGTCGAGCTCTGGTGCGTGATGGTGCAGCGGGAGGTCGCCGACCGCTTCTTCGCCGGGCCCTCGACCAAGGCGTACGGCGCCGTCTCCGTGCTCGTGCAGCTCGTCAGCCGCCGCACCGGCTTCCACCCTGTCGCCCGCACGGTCTTTCGGCCGCCGCCGAACGTCGACTCCGCACTCGTCGCCTTCCGTCGCGTGCCGCTGCCGGAGCGCTTCGAGCGGGTCAAGGCCGTCGTCGAGGCCTCGTTCGCGCACCGGCGCAAGACGCTGCCCAACTCGCTCGCGCACGCCGGGCTCGCCGACCGCAGCAGCGCGGCCGCAGCGCTCGAGGCGATCGGTCGGCTTCCGGAAACCAGGGCCGAGGCGCTCGAGCCGGCGGAGTTCGTCGGCTCTCACTGTGGCCCTCTCCGAGGCGTTGTGACGCGGGCCCCGGCTTCCGCGAAGATCAACCTCGCGCTCGTCGTCGGCCCGGCCCGCGAGGACGGGAAGCACGAGGTCGCGACGGTGCTGCAGCGGATCGACCTCGGCGACCGCGTCGCGATCGCGCCCGCGCCGACCCTGCAGGTGACCGGCTTCGCGGCCGACACGCTCGTTCGCGATGCGCTGACCGCGCTCGCCGAAGCTGCGCGCGTCGACCCTTGCTGGCGGGCGACGATCGCGAAGCGGATCCCGGTCGCAGCGGGCCTCGGCGGCGGCAGCTCCGACGCCGCGACGGCGCTCCGTCTCGCCAACGACACGCTTCCCGAACCGCTGTCCGGCGACCGCCTGCACGCGCTCGCGGCGACCCTCGGGGCGGATGTTCCGTTCTTCCTCGCGGCCGGGCCGCAGCTCGCACGCGGCGACGGGTCA
>CAVXXJ010000013.1:0-737864 GCA_963765705.1 uncultured Gaiellaceae bacterium | reverse complement strand
CCACGGACGACGGCTGATCGGCGGTCTCCTCCGCGGCCCGCGCTCGCGCGAGGTCGGCCGCGATGTGCGTCGCGGCCGAGGTGAGCGGCGCCGCGAGAACGAGCCCGATCATGCCGAAGAGGCTGCCGCCGGCGATCGTGACGATCAGCACCGCCAGCGGGTGGATGCCCAGCGCCGCGCCGAACGCGATCGGCTGGATCATCTGCTGCAGGATGCCGTTGGCGAGCAGGACGATCACCGCCATGACCAGCGCTGTCGTGGAACCCTGCGACCCGAGCGCGATCAGGACGGTGAACGCGCCGGCCGACCAGGCGCCGAGATACGGGATGTACGCCGCGACGAAGTTGATGACGGCGATCGCGCCGACGTGCTCCACGCCGAGCACGAGCGCTCCCAGGCCGATCACGATGGCATTGAACGCCGCGACCGCCGTGACGCCCGTGAAGTAGCCGCGCAGCGCCTGCAGCGTGCGCCCGGTGATGACCCGCGAGACATCGTGCGGCACGCCCATGTGTCGCTCCGTCCAGAGACGGATCTGCGGCCCGTCCTTGAGGAGGAAGAAGAGGCTGAGCGCCGTGAAGGAGGCGAAGATGGCGAGCCCGCCCAACACCTCGACGCCGGCCGCGACCCCCTTCAGCAGCGCATGGAACGCGCCGCTGAGGCTGGAACTGGCGCCGGAGTTGGCCTGCTGGGCCTGCCCGGCGCTGACGCCGGCGTCCTGAACGGCGCTCTGAATCTTCCCGGCCGCGCTCTTGAGCGAGCTCTCGAGCTCGGCCGACTGACCGGCGACGGCCCCGAGCAGCAGCACGCCGAGGGCCACCCCGACCACGATCACCGCAAGGAACACGATCGCGGCGGCGGCCGCGCGTGGCAGCCGGCCGCCGCTCAGCCGGCGAACCAGCGGGGAGAGCACGGCGGCGACGATCGCCGCCGTCACGCACCGGCGCGACGATCGCGTTGGTCAGCGACAGCAGGACGGCCACGCCGACGGCCAGCGCGGCGACGCCGACGAGCAGCCACGACATCATCCCGAGGTCCCGCAGCCACGACGGCGCGGTGAAGACGCCTCTGAGCTCGCCCGGTGCGAGCTCGACGAACTCGACGGCGGGCTCGCCGTTGGCCTTGCCGGACGGGCGCTGGCGTATCACTCGACGGGGGCGCATCGTCTTTCGTCGTGATCCTTGCCTAGCCGCCGGCGGGCGGCGTGACGCGAGGGGCTCCGGCGACGGCGGCCTCGAGGGCGCGGGCGGCGTCGGGCGTCAGGTGATGGCGGACGAGCCGTCCACCGTGGCCTTCGAGCGCGGCGATCATGGCGTCGACGTGCTCCGGGCTGGCGAGCAAGAGCAGGGCCGAGGACTTGGCGGGAACCTCGGCGCGGACCTCGTCCAGGAACGTGTCGTGCAGATGCGGCGCGTGCTCGGACTCGCTCATTCCGCCCACGGCGCCGCCGGCGACGAGCCCGACGGCCAGCCCGGCAGGCCCGAAGATCAAGCCGACCATGGCACCGGTCAGGGCGCCCTCGCCGGTTCGCTTGCCGATCACGTCCCCGCGCTCGTCGACGTCGACGTAGCGGCCCGCGAACGTGCCCCGCACCACGATGCGATCGTGCCGGTGGTGCTCGACGAACGAGACCTCGTGGACCCACGGCTGCGGTCCGGAGGTCTCCAGCATGCCCGCGTAGGCCCGCTCGGCACCCTCGATGTGATGGAAGACCAAAAGTGCGAGATCGAGGCTCATGCGCGCACGGTCCCAGACGCCGTCCGGGGCCCGCCTACTCCGAACCGGGTGATCCGTCGCTCTCCCGCACAGTGATCGAGAACGCCGCCCGGTAGCTGTCGCCGGGCGCGAGCAGCGTCAGCTCGGGACCCGCCGTCACCAGCGCGTTGGCCGGCGCGGTCATCGGCTCGAACGCGATCACGGCGTCGTCGGCGGGAGCGAACACCTGCGCGTACGGATAGCCGGCCTCGAAGGCCAGCTCGATCCGCCGGCCTCCGCCCTCGAGCACGAAGGCGGCCCCGTCGGGTGGCGCGGCGTAGGCATCGTCGAACGTCCGCGCGCCGAGCCGCCCGGGCGCGATCCGCACGGGCTCGCGCTCGCCGGTCGGCAGCATCTGTGTGTCGAGGCGCAACCGCTCCCGGACCGGGATCTCCACGCTCCAGTCCTCACGTTCGACCCCGTCGAGCCGGAGGTAGGGATGGAACCCGAACGCGATCGGCACGGGCGCGTCGCCGGACGCGTGCACGGTCGTCGCGAGGCGCAACGTCGGGCCGCTCAGCGTCGCTTCGAGCACCAGCTCGTGGGCGAACGGGAATGCGGCCATCAGCACGTCGTCGGCGGAGAAGTCGAAGCGTGAGGTGAGCACGGCGCCGTCCACGGTGGCTTCGTGGCGCTCGACGCGCCAGCCCGCGGCCGCGCTCAGCAGGCCGTGCATCGGCAGCCCATTCGCATCGCGGCGCAGCGGCGTCGCGCCGGGGTCGATGACGATCTCGCGGCCGGCGACCGCGCAGCGCCAGGCCGACAAGCGGTTCGCCCACGGGTACAGCAGCGGAATGCCCATCGTCTTACGCTCCGCCACGTAGGCGGCGAGGCCGCCGCGCTGGCCGAGCAGCTCCTGGCCCCGATGGCGCAGCGAGCAGCCGACCATCCCGGCGGCCGGCACGAACGCGGCCTCGAGCCCGCGGTCAGGGGTCGCCAGCGTGAGTGCGGCGAAGCCCTCGATCGTCCGTTCGCCGATCACGTCGCGGGCGCTTTGAAGCGTTGCTCGACCGCTCGGCGGCCGTCGGCGACCCGAGCGCAAACCGCAGGGCCATCCAGCGCTCCCGGGTCATCGCCGCATCGTCCGCGCGCCGCCGGCGGGCGGAATCGTCCGATCGGGGTGATCCTCGAGATCGCAAGCGGCGCGGCCGCATACTCCGGTTCGGATGACGTGATCGCTCCCAGCCGCACGTAACGTCGCTGACATGGCACTCCGGCTCAAGCACGTCGCAACGGCAGACGGCGTTGCGGCCCCCGACGAACACTTCGTACACCTCCCGACGCGGCTCTGGAAGCTCCTGCTGGCCGGCGGCATCGTCACCTGGCTGATCGCCGCGATCGTCACGGAGCTCACCGACGACACGATCCTCGTGCCCACGGTGATCATCGTCGGCAGCTTCATGGTCCCGGTGACGATGGCCGCGTTCGCGCTCTCGCGTCGCCGCGACGGCTACCTGACCACCGAGGAGGTCGTGCTCGGCTTCCTCCTCGCCGGGACCGCAGGTCTCGTCGGGGCAGCGCTCCTCGAGACCTACGTCCTGCCCCAGGCAAGCGGCACGTTCATCGCCGTCGGGACGATCGAGGAACTCGGGAAGGCAGCCGTGCTGCTGTTCGTCGCCCATCGGGTGGTGCACCGCGAGCCGCGCGACGGGATGGTGCTCGGCGCCGTCGTGGGCGCGGGCTTCGCGGCCTTCGAGAGCGCCGGCTACGCGCTGCAGACCATGATCGAGAACCTCGACAAGCAGACCGTCTTCGCGATCATCGAGATCGAGACGCTCCGAGCGGTCCTCGCGCCGTTCGGGCACATCACGTGGACGGCACTGATCGGCGGTGCCCTGTTCGCCAGCACGCGTCACGGCAGCTTCGTCGTGACACGCCGGCTCGTCCTGACGATCCTCGGCGCGATCGCACTGCACGCCCTGTGGGACCAGACCTCGGGCTGGGCCGTGATGCTGACCAAGGCCCTCGTCATGGATGCCGGCTGGGAGCTGCTGTGGCCGAACGCGCAGTTCTGGGTCGTGGCCCCGACCGGCTCGGACCTGATCTGGTTCAACACGTTCTATGACGTGTTGCTGGGACTCTGGTCCGTGATCGGCGCGAGCTGGATCATCCTCGACTGGCGCCGCTACGGTCGCATGGCCGGGAAGACGACACCGGCGCCGAGCGCGCCGGCCACGTTCGCCTAGCCTTCTGTCAGCCCAGACTCATCGCACCGGCAGGCACAGTGACCGCCGTGCGGGGAGCGTGACCCCTGGGAGCGGTGCGCGGAATGTATTTGTGCGGCCGCTCCGCCCGCTGCTTCCGGGCATTCCCGACCGGAAGGATGCACAACCGATGTACGCCACGCTCAAGCGCTCGCAGGTGCTCGTACTCGCCCTTGCTCTGGCCATCGGCTCGTGGCTCGCGCTGAGATCGCCGGACGCCCAGGCGCTCCCGGCCAGCGGATGGCCGAGCCCCGCGAACGTGGAATGCCGCGATTGGGCGGCGAGGGAGGACCGCCAGCCGTTCGAGAAGCCGCGGCTGATCGTGACCGCCCGCTGCCTCCTGCCGACCCCCGCACACAAACTCGAATTGTGGCCGTCCAACCCCCAGGGGATCAACCCGCGGATCCTGCTGCTGGACCTCATCGTCCACGCCCCGAAGTTCCCCGCCCCGCAGGTCTTGACGCCATTCCTCCTGCGCTACGAGCAGCCGGCGACGACGCACTACGACAGCGTCTCGATCATGCCCGACGGTCCGACGATCAAGGTCGAGACCACCTGGTGAGAGCAGCAGATCGTTTTGTGCCTCTCAGGCTGCCCTAGAGGCAGCTACAGAGGCACACGTCCGGTAGCCGGGGCTGTCTCTATCCGGGCGTTGCTTGGCCGTCAAGGGGCGTTTCGGCGACGGTGCTCGGCCTCGGCCATGCGTTCGATCGCCACGCCCCAGGCACCGACGGCCAGCGCGAACAGGATGCCGCGAACGATCAGGCTCGCGACACCCTCGTCGAAGCCGCCGGGTGCCGACGCTGATCAGCGCGAGGGCCGCTCCGATGACGATCGCGCCCACGATCCGCCGGCGCAGGCTGGGGCGCGGCCCCGGCTCGGGTGACGGCGGCGGGGCCGTCACCGAGCTTGATGCCGAAATACCACGCCAGCTTGGTGGCGAAGTCGCGCACTCAGGACTCGCGCTGCGTGCCGCCCGGGCGCAGCTCGCCGCGCACCAGGTCGCCGGAGCGCTCCAGCCCGGCCAGCACCGGCGTCAGGTCCAGCCCGTAGCGGTCGCGCAGCTGCGCGGTCTCGAACGGGCCGTGCACGCGCGCCCAGCGGCGCACGAGCCGCTCCATCGCGTCGGGGACGTCGGCGATGAAGGCGTCCGGCAGGCCCGGAGGGCGGCACGGCGCCGAGCGCGTCGCGCAGCAGCCCCGCGTCCTCGGCGGCGGCCCAGCGCAGCTGGCCGTTGAGGCGCAGCCGCATCGCACGGCGCTCGCCGGCGAGCTGTCCCGAGCCACTCGTCGGCGGCGTCCGGCGGCATGCAGCGCGCCTTGACCTCCTCCAGCGTCAGGTCGCCGACCCGGCGCAGCACGTCGTGCAGCGCGTCGACCGAGTCCGCGCGCGTGCGCTCGCGACGTGCGCTGCAGGTCGGCCTCGACCTGCTCCAGCGCGGCGGGGTCGATCAGCTCGCGCAGCTCCTCCTGGCCGAGCAGCTCGCGCAGCAGCTCGCGGTCCAGCGCCAGCGCGGCGGCGCGGCGCTCCGCGTTGGGCGTGTCGCCCTCGTACATGTACGTCGCGACGTAGTCGAACAGCAGCGAGGAGGCGAACGGCGAGGCGGTCGGCGTCTCGACCTCGACCAGCGTCAGCTCGCGCGAGTGGAGCTTGCGCAGCAGGTCCGTGAGGCCGGGCACGTCGAGCACGTCGCGCAGGCACTCGCGGTACGTCTCGAGCACGATCGGGAACTGCGCGTAGCGCTTGGCGACCTCGAGCAGCGTCTGCGACTTCAGCCGCTGCTGCCACAGCGGCGTGCGCTTGCCGGGGTAGGCGCGCGGGATCAGCAGCGCCCGGCCGGCGTTCTCGCGGAAGCGCGCGCCGAACAGCGCCGAGCCGCCCAGCTCGCCGACGACGCGGTCCTCGATCTCGTCCGGGTCGATCAGCACGAGGTCGGCGCCGGGTGGCTCGTCGGCGTCGGGGAGGTGGACGATGATCCCGTCGTCGGACCAGATGGCGTCCGACTCGAGGTCGTACTCGTCGCGGATCTTCGCGCTCAGCGCCAGGCCCCAGGCGGCGTGCACGCGGCCGCCGAACGGCGAGAGGATGCACAGCCGCCAGTCGCCGATCTCGTCGCGGAAGCGCTCGACCACGATCGTGCGGTCGCTCGGGCACGACGCGGGTCGCCTCCTGCTGCTCGCGCAGGAACGCGAGCAGGTTCTGGGCGGCGAGGTGGTCGAGGTCGTAGCCCTCCTCCAGCGTGGCGGCGTCCTGCTCGACCGCCCAGCGGGAGAACGCGCCGATCGCCTCGCCCAGCTCGCGCGGGCGCCCGACGCCGTCGCCGCGCCAGAACGGCACCGCGCCGGGGACGCCGGGGGCGGGGGAGACGATCACGCGGTCGCGCGTGATCTCCTCGATCCGCCAGGAGGTGGCGCCGAGCAGGAACGTCTGGCCCGGGCGGGCCTCGTAGACCATCTCCTCGTCGAGCTCGCCGACCCGGCGGCCGTCGGGCAGGTTGACGCTGAACAGCCCGCGGTCGGGGATCGTGCCGGCGTTGGTGATGGCCAGCGCGCGCGAGCCCTTGCGGGCGCGCAGCGTCCCCGCCACGCGGTCCCACACGATCCGCGGCCGCAGCTCGCCGAACTCCTCGCTCGGGTAGCGGCCGTCGAGCATGTCGAGCACGTTCTCCAGCTGCGGCCGCGAGAGCTCGGAGAACGAGTGCGTGCGCTGGAGCAGCGCGTGGAGGTCGTCGACGACCAGCGGCTCGTCCTCGTCGTCGGCGCTGGCCGCCATCGCGACGATCTGCTGGGCCAGCACGTCGAGCGGGTTGCGCGGGACGACGGTGGTCTCGATCTTCCCCTCGCGCATGCGCTGGGCGACGACGGCGCACTCGAGCAGGTCGGCGCGGAACTTGGGGAAGATGCGGCCCTTGGAGGTGTCGCCGACGTTGTGGCCGGCGCGGCCGATCCGCTGCAGGCCGCGGGTGACCGACTTCGGCGACTCGACCTGCAGCACGAGGTCGACGGCGCCCATGTCGATGCCGAGCTCCAGGCTGGAGGTGGCGACCAGGCACGGCAGCTCGCCGGCCTTCAGCTGGTCCTCGATGACGAGCCGCTCCTCGCGCGCCAGCGAGCCGTGGTGGGCGCGCGCGATCTCCACCGGCGGCTTGTCGGGGTCCTCCTGGGAGGCGAGCTCGTTGAGCCGGATCGCGAGCCGCTCGGCGCCGCGGCGGTTGTTGACGAACACGATCGTCGAGCTGGTGCTCGCGGACCAGCTCCAGGATCTGCGGGTAGATCGCCGGCCAGATCGACTTGCGGGTCGCCTCGGCGCCGGCGAACGGGTCCAGCTCGACGTCGGACTGCTCGGGCTCGACCATCGACTCGACCGGCACGTGGATCTTGAGGTCCAGCGGCTTGCGCACGCCGGCGTCGATCACCCGGCAGGTGCGCTTCGGGCCGACCATGAAGCGGCCGACCTCCTCGAGCGGGTTCTGCGTCGCCGACAGGCCGATCCGCTGCACCGGGCCCTCGGCCGTCTGCTCCAGGCGCTCGAGCGTGATCGCGAGGTGCGCGCCGCGCTTGGTCTGCGCGACGGCGTGGATCTCGTCGATGATCACCGCCTCGGTGCCGGCGAAGATCTCGCGCGCCCGGCTGGTGAGCATCAGGTACAGCGACTCGGGCGTCGTGATGAGGATGTCCGGCGGGTTGCGGACCATGTCCCGCCGGTCCTTCTGCGGCGTGTCGCCGGTGCGGATGCCGACGCGCACGTCGGCGCCGATCCCGCGCAGCGGCGCGCGCAGGTTCTTCTCGACGTCGTAGGAGAGCGCCTTCAGCGGCGAGACGTAGACGAGCCGGGTGCGCTCGCGTCGAGGGCTCGGCGACCAGCCGGTCCAGCCCCCACAGGAACGCGGCCAGCGTCTTGCCCGAGCCGGTGGGCGCCGAGATCAGCGCGTGCTCGCCCGTGGCGATGGCGGGCCAGGCCTGCGCCTGGGCCGCCGTCGGCTCCGCGAACGCCCTCGTGAACCAGTCTCGGACCTGGGGTGTGAAGGCGTTCAAACGCACCCCTCTACGGTACCGCCGGGACCAGGGTGTTCCGTCGTGCCAGCACGATGATGGCGCCGGTGGCCGCGATGCCCGAGGCGACCAGGAACGCGACCCGCCAGCCGGGCCCCTCGACGAGCAGTCCGGCCAGCGCCGAGCCGAGCGAGATGCCGCCCACGAACGCGGTCACCGGCCACGTGTAGGCCTCCGTGCGGGAGCTCGGCGGAGCGACGTGCCCGACCAGCTCGTTGCGGGTCGCGAGCAGCGGCGCGATGAAGAACCCGGCCGGGATCACGAGCAGCGCCATCACCGCGATCGACGGCGCGGCCGCCAGCGGCAGCAGGCCGAGCGGGAGCAGCGCCGCCACCGCGAGGTGCACCTTGTCCAGCGGCGGCCGCGACGGCAGCGCGCCGTAGATCAGCCCGCCGGCCACGCTCCCGAGCGACCACACGGCGAGCAGCACGCCGGCCAGCTCGCGGGAGCCCTCGGCGTCGGCGAACGCGGGCAGCGCGACCTCGCAGATCCCGAGCGCCATCCCGGCCGGGCAGCGAGACGATCACGAGGCTGCGCACGCCCGGCGAGCCGAGCGCGCCGAGCATCCCGGCGCGGCCCTCCTTCTCCGGCCGCCACGTCGCGCGAGGGCGGGAGCGAGGTGAACACGAGCGTGCCGGCGACGACGCTCGCGGCCGACACGAGCAGCGCGGCCTGCGGCGAGACCACCGCGGTCAGCATGGCGGTCAGCAGCGGGCCGAGCGATGAAGATCACCTCGATCATCACCGAGTCCAGCGCGTACGCCGGCTGCAGCAGCCGCGGGTTCGCGCGGAGCAGGTGCGGCCACATCGAGCGCAGCACGGACGAGGTGGGCGGGATCGCGAAGCCGGCCAGCAGCGCCGCAGGCGACGAGGACGCCGGTCGGGCGCGTCCTCCTCGCCCGGCGAGCACCAGCGCGCCGAGCGCGGCGGCGTGCACCACGCCGAGCGGGACGAGCACGCGGCGCTGGCCGAACGTGTCGACCAGCCGCCCCTGGACCGGCGCGCCGATCGGCGCTGCCCGCCGCGAGCGACCCGGCGACCGCGCCGGCGATCGCGAACGAGCCGGTGGCCGCGCGCAGGTAGAGGACGACCGCGAGCGCGTTGATCCCGATCGGGAAGCGCGCGAGCAGCGTGGCGGCGATCAGCGCGGCGACGTGCGGCTCGCGCAGGACCTCCGCGTAGCGCTTCACGCGGCGCCAGCTCGCGGGCCCGGGCGAACACCGCGTCGATCATCGTCCGGGGTCAGCTTGCCGGTGAACGTGTTCTGCTGGCTCGGGTGGAAGCAGCCGAGCAGCACGCCGGTCGCCGTCCGCGCCACTCGGCGCCGTGGCCGAACTTCGGGCCGGGGCTGGGCGCCGGCCGCGCCGATCAGCGCCGGCGTGCGCAGCGCCGCCTCCCAGGCGAACGCGCCGAGGCAGACGACGACGCCGCAGCCGTGGCAGCAGCTCCAGCTCGAGCTCCAGCCAGGCCGCGCAGTTCTCGCGCTCGGCGGGCAGCGGCTTGTTGGCCGGCGGAGCGCAGCGCACCGCGGCGGTGATGAAGCAGTCGGTCAGCCGCAGCCCGTCGCCGGCGTGGACCGAGGTCGGCTGGTTGGCGTAGCCGGCCCGGTGCAGCGCGGCGAACAGGAAGTCGCCCGAGCGGTCGCCGGTGAAGACGCGCCCGGTGCGGTTGGCGCCGTGCGCCGCGGGCGCGAGGCCGAGCACGAGCACGCGCGCCTCGGGATCGCCGAAGCCGCCGATCGGGCGCCCCCAGTACTCCCAGTCGCGGAACGCGGCCCGCTTCTCGCGCGCCACCTGCTCGCGCCACTCCACGAGCCGCGGGCAGCGGCGGCACTCGGCGATCTCGTCCGCGAGCGCCTCGAGGGCGCCGCTCACGCGTCGGCGAGCAGGCCCATCGTGAACCGCTCCACGACCGGCTCCAGCTCCGACCATGTTCGCCGGGCCGGCCGGTGCGCAGCTGCCGCGAGGCGAGCTCCACGACGGCGCCCATGATCGCGTAGGCGTCGCTGTCGGAGGCGAAGCGCGGGCGCCGAGCCGCGCTCGTGGTCCAGGCGGTTGAAGTCGTCGATGTACTCGGCCACCGCGTCGAGCGCCTGGTCGCGCCGGGCCATCGCGCGCGGGCCCGCGCCGACGATCTCCACCAGCAGCGTCTGCGCCTCGTCGGGGAACTCCTCGCAGCGCGGCCAGGAACGCGCCGGTGGTGGCGCGGATCCGCGTCGGCGGGTCGGCGTCGCGGTTGGCCTCGCCGGCCGCGCGCATGGCGCCGATGATCACCTCGATCGCCGCGTCGAACAGCGCGACGATGCAGTCCTCCTTGTTGTTGAAGTGCTCGTAGAAGGTGGCCTTCGACATTCCGGCCTCGCGGGCGATGGCCTCGGCGGTGGCCTCGGCGTAGCCCATCCGCGAGAACACGCGGGCGGCCGCGGAGAAGAGGCGCCGGCGCTGCTGGTCCTGGCGGACGTGCAGTGGCGGCGCGTGGCGGCCGCGAGGGGCCGTGGAGCACGGTCGGACACCGGCTTCAAGGGTACCCGCGCTGCGGCGGACTACCCTCTCGGCCGATGCGCCGCCTTCACCCTGTCGTCACGCTGACCGTTCTCGCGCTCGCCGTTCGGCGGCTGCACCGCCCAGTCCAGCTCCTCCGCCGGCGACTTCAAGGGCGACGAGGCCGACGTCGCCCAGGTCGTCGACGGACCTCCAGTCCGCCGGGCAAGAAGGCGCGACGCCGAGCGAGATCTGCGGAAGCTACCTCGCCAAGGAGCTCGCCGACTCGCTGAAGGCGGGCGACGCCGAGCTGCACCGACCAGATGCAGGAGGCGATCCAGGACGTCAACGACTTCGCGCTCGAGGTCACCGACGTCACCGTCTCCGGCGACACGGCCACCGCCGAAGGTCGAGCAGGGCGACGGCGACGACCCGAAGACGGCCACCTTCGAGTTCGCCCGCGACGGCAAGACCTGGCGCGTGACCTCGCTCGGGCGCCTAGCCGAGCGACCGGCCGTACTGGCGCTCGTAGTACGCGCGGTAGTCGCCGGAGCGGATCGGCTCCCACCACCACGCGTTGTCGCGGTACCAGCTCGACGGTCGCTTCAGCCCGTCGGCGAAGTAGACCTGCGGCTCCCAGCCGAGCGCGCGGATCTTCTCCGAGGAGAGCGAGTAGCGGCGGTCGTGGCCGGGGCGGTCGGTGACGTACTCGATCAGCTCGTCGCCGGCGCCCGGTGTACTCGATGATCCGCTGCGACGACCTCGAGGTTGGGGCACTCGTCGGGGCCGCCGACGTTGTAGACCTCGCCGGGCTCGCCGTGCTCGAGCGCGAACCCGATCCCGCGGGCGAAGTCCTCCGCGTAGATCCAGTTGCGCACCTGCTGGCCGTCGCCGTAGACCGGGAGCTTGTCGCCGTGCAGCGCGTTGAGCACCATCAGCGGGATCAGCTTCTCGGGGTACTGGTACGGCCCGTAGTTGTTCGAGCCGCGGCAGATCAGCGACTCCAGCCCGAAGGTGTGGCGGTAGGAGGCGACCAGCAGGTCGGCGCCCGCCTTGGTCGCGCGAGTACGGCGAGGACGGCGCCAGCGGCGAGGCCTCCGTGAACGAGCCCTCCTCGATCGAGCCGTAGACCTCGTCGGTGGAGACCTGCACGTAGCGGATGCCGCGCGCGCGGGCGGCCTCGAGCAGCACGTAGGTGCCGAGCGCGTGGGTGGTCACGAACGCGTCGGGCTCGGCGATCGAGCGGTCCACGTGCGTCTCGGCGGCGAAGTTGACCACCGCGTCGGCGTCGGCCATCGCCTCGGCGACCGCGCTCGCGGCTCCTCGATGCCGGCGTGCACGAAGCGGTGCTCGACGTCCTGGAGGTTCTCGCTTGCCGGCCGGCGTAGGTGAGCTTGTCCAGCACCGTGACGGCGTCGCCGAAGTCGGTCACGCGCTGGCGCACGAAGGTCGAGCCGATGAAGCCGGCGCCGCCGCAGACGAGGAGCCTCATGCCGCTCGCCCTCGAGCCGGCGAGGTGGGCGGCGAGGCCCTCCTGCCAGGCGGCAGCCGCGGGCATGTCGTCGCGCTCGGTGCGCAGGACGGAGTACGCCGGGCGCGGCGCGGGGCGGCCGAACTCGGCGGCGGTGGTGCGGTTGACGACGCAGTCGGTGCCGGTGGCCTCGAAGGCGGCGACGGCGAGGTCGTACCACGTGCACTGGCCGCCGCCGGCGACGTGGATGGATGCCGGTCAGCCTGCGGTCGGCGATCTCCACGAGCGCGCCCGCGAGGTGGCCGGCGTAGGTGGGGCAGCCGACCTGGTCGTCGACGACGGAGACCTCGTCGCGCTCGGCGCCGAGGCGCAGCATGGTGTCGACGAAGTTCTTGCCGTGCGGGCCGAACAGCCACGCGGTGCGGACGATCGCGAAGTCGGGCGTGGCGGCCTCCGCGACCGCCAGCTCGCCGGCGAGCTTGGTCCGCCCGTAGGCGCCCAGCGGCGACGTGGGGCTGCTCTCGACGTACGGCTCGGTGGCCGTCCCGTCGAAGGAGTAGTCGGTCGAGAGCTGGATCGACGAGCGCGTTGGCGGCCGCGGCGGCGGCGGCGACGTTGCCGGCGCCCTCGGCGTTGACCCGGGCGGCGAGCTCCTCCTGGGCCTCCGCGCCGTCGACGTCGGTCCACGCCGCGCAGTTGACGACGGCGTCCGGGTTCAGCGTCCACGACGGCCGCGCGGGTGGCGGCGGCGTCGGTGATGTCGATCTCCGGGAGGTCCCAGTCCGACCGGCTCATGGCCGGCTGCGTCCGCGGCGGAGAGGACCTCTTGCCCGAGCATCCCCGCGGCGCCGATGACGAGCAGGCGCATGCGGCTCATTAGTAGCGCATCGCCGCCACGCGGAGGGCGAGCGACAGCTCGAAGCGGGCGTCCGGGTCCTCGAGGCGCTCGCCGAACAGCTCGCGCAGGCTGTTGAGCCGGTAGCGCACGGTCTGCGGGTGCACGCCGAGCGTGGCGGCGACCGCCTGCACCTGCCCCGGGCGGTCCAGCCACGCCCGCAGCGTCTCGGTCATCCGCTCGCGCTGGGTGTCGGTCAGCTCGGCGAGCGGCGCGAGGCGGGTGAGCGGCCAGCTCGGCGCCGAGCGCGCGGTCGGCGCCCAGCAGGAGCGTGGCGAGGTGGTCGTCGGCGACCACGAGCGGCCCGGGGGCGTCGAGCGCGAGCGCGGCCCCGGCCCGGCTGCACGCTGGCGCCGGCGTCGCGCCAGTCCACCGTCGGGCCCAGCGCGGCGCGCTCGCCGTCGAGCGCCGCCTCGAGCTGCCGCCGGCGGCCGGGGGCGTCGGGGTCGGGCACGAACACGCACGCGCGGCCCCACGCCTCGGCGCCGATCGCGTTGCCGCCCAGCCGGCGGGCGAGCGAGACGGCTGCGGTGTCGAGCACGTCCTGCTCCGCGCCGGTGGCGCCCTCGCCCGCGCCGGGCACGCCCTCGGGGCGCATGGCGAGCGCCGCCACCCGGCGCGGGAGCGGCCAGATCGCCGCGGACGCCGCGGTGCGGATCGCCTCCTCGGAGGCGGGCGGGTCCTCGGCGAGCAGCCGCACGAGCCGCCGGCGGCGGCGCTGGGTCTCGCCGGCCGCCGTCGACTGCTCGCGGCGCGTAGCCGTCGGCGGACTCGGCCGAGATCTCGTCGATGTAGGCGAAGATCGCCTCGCCGAGGTCGTAGAGCACCTCGGGGGACAGGCCCGCCTCGCGGCCGGCCTCCACGAAGCGCCGCCACGCCATCCGCGCGCCGACGCGGTAGGCGGCCAGCAGCGCGTCGAGGCTGCGCCCGGCGTGGAACTCGCCCCGGCCGAGGTCGACGTAGATCGTCCCGCGCGCGGCTGCTCGCGGCCCGCCTGCGGGTCCTCGATCAGCGCCAGGAAGCGCTCGAAGGCGATCTCCACGCCGCGGCGCACGGCCGCCCCGAACGCGCCCTCCATGGCCCGGGCGTAGTCGGGCACCTCCACCGCGATCGCGGCGATCGTCTCGTCCGCGAGGCCCGACAGCACCGGCCGGAGCGCGCCGGGCGGTCTCGGGGGGAATCGCTGCAAAGGTGCGGGCCGTGGTCGGCATTTGTAGGAAAGCTACAGAATCTCGCGGCTCAACCCGACCTCAAAGGGCGATGAAGCTGCGATTCTGGAGGGGTAATACATAGAGCATGACTTCTGCTCAGCGCACCTTCAACCTCATCGGCGTCGTGGTGCCGTTCCTCGCGCTGATCGTGGGGATCTACCTGCTCTGGAACACGCTCGTCGACACCAGCGACCTCGTGGTCCTCGCCGTGATGTACGTGATCTGCGGCCTCGGCGTCACCGTCGGCTTCCACCGGATGCTGACCCACCGCGCCTTCTCCACGTACAAGTGGATGCAGTACCTGCTCGCGATCCTCGGCTCGATGGCGGTCCAGGGACCCGTCATCTCGTGGGTCGCCGACCACCGCAAGCACCACGCGCACACCGACGAGGAGGGCGATCCGCACTCCCCGCACGGCCACGGCGACGGCTTCAAGGGCGCCGTGAAGGGCCTCTGGTACGCGCACATGGGCTGGCTGTTCGACCGCCAGGGCCAGGCCAAGTTCGGCAAGTACGCCAAGGACCTCGTCGAGGATCCCGGGTTCCGGCTGATCAACCGCCTGTTCCCGCTCTGGCTCGCGCTCGGCATCGTCATCCCGGCCGCGCTCGGCTACGCCATCGAGGGCACGCTCGCCGCCGCCGCGACCGGCGCGCTGTGGGGCGGCCTCGTGCGCGTCTTCCTGCTGCACCACGTCACGTGGTCGATCAACTCCGTCTGCCACTTCTTCGGCTCGCGGCGCTTCGATGTCGAGGACCACTCGACCAACGTGTTCTGGCTCGCTCCGCTCTCCTTCGGCGAGTCGTGGCACCACAACCACCACGCGTTCCCGCGTTCGGCCACGCACGGCCTGAAGTGGTACGAGGTCGATCCCTCCGCGTACGTGATCCGCGCCATGAAGGCGACCAGGCTCGCCTGGAACGTGGTCGAGATCAGCCCCGAGCGCCAGGAGCAGAAGCTCATGCGCCCGGTCGTCCCCGTGCCCGTCCCGCAGCCCGAGGCGAAGCGCGAAGCGCCGGTCGAAGAGAAGGTCCCGACCCCCGTCTAGGCGCCGCAAGGGTGGCGCTGCCGTACCGCGGCGGCCACCCGCGCCTGATAACCCATAGGCGGTGACTCCGCGTGTCGCGACCCTCGGCGTCTTCTTCGTCAACGGCGCCGCGGTCGGCGCGTGGGTCGCGCAGATCCCGTTCGTCGAGGCACCGGTTCGACCTGACCAAGAGCGCGCTCGGCCTGATCCTGCTGACGATGTCGATCGGCGTGATCGTCGCGGTGCCGCTGATGGGCCAGGTGCTGGTCCGCATCGGCAGCGTCAAGGGCACGCGGATCGGCGCGCTCCTGTGCGTGTCCGTCGTCGCGCTGCTCCTGCTCCCGCCGGAGCCGTGGCTGCTGCCGATCACGCTGCTCGCGTTCGGCGCCGCCAGCGGGGCGATGGACGTCTCGATGAACGCCCACGGCGTGGCCATCGAGCAGCGCTACGAGCGGCCGATCATGTCCTCGCTGCACGCCGGCTGGAGCTTCGGCGGGTTCGCCGCCGCCGGTTCGATCGGCGCGGCCGACGGCGCTGGGCGTCGACCCGCGGGTGCAGAACGTGGTGATCGCCGCGGCGCTGCTCGCGCTGCTCGCGGTCCTGCTCCCGCGCCTCGGGCCGGGGTCGGTCCAGGTGGAGGAGCCGACGCCGCCGCGGCTGCCGTCCCGCAAGGTCCTGCTGCTCGCGTTCCTCTGCTTCTTGATCATGGTCACCGAGGGCGGGATGGGCGACTGGGGCGGCGTCTGGATGCGCGGGGACCTCGAGGCCGGAGCCGGCCTCGCCGCGCTCGCCTTCGCCGCGCTGGCGGCGGGGATGACCATCGGCCGCGTCACCGGGGACGCCCTCAACCGCCGCTTCGGCGCGACGAGGCTGCTGCAGGGCGGGTCCGCGCTGGCCGCGCTCGCGCTCGGCGGCGCGTTGCTGCTCGCCGACCCGGTGGCGGCGCTCGTCGGCTGGACGCTGGTCGGCGTCGGCGTGGCCAACGGCGTCCCGCTGCTGTTCAGCGCCGCGGGGGCCGACGCCGAGGAGGCGTCCGGCCCGGCGATCGCGGCGGTCAGCTCGATGGGCTCGATCGGCTTCCTGGTCGGCCCGCCCTTCATCGGCTTCCTGGCCGACGCGACCACGCTCCCGATCGCGCTGGTCAGCCTCGTGCTGGCGAACGCCATCGTGGCGCTGCTCGCCGCCCGCGCGACGGGCCGTCGCGCCTCCGAACCGAGAGAGCTGGCGGTCCGGTGAAGTTCGCCGCCATCCTCTGCGACCTCGACGGCGTGCTCGTCGACTCCGGCGCCGCGGTCGAGCGCGGTGTGGCGCGAGTGGGCTGAAGCGCAGGGCCTCGACGCCGACGCCGTCGCGCACGCCAGCCACGGCGTCCCGACGCGCGAGGTGATCGCCTCGGTGGCGCCCCACCTGCCCGCGGCCGAGGAGGCCGAGCGGCTGGAGCAGATCCACGCCGCGACGGGCGGCGTCGCGCTGCCCGGAGCCGCCGAGCTGCTCAAGGGCGCGCCGGCGACCGGCCTCGCCGTCGTCACCTCCTGCGGCTCCTCGCTGGCCGCCGCCCGGCTGCGCGCCGCGGGCCTGCGCGAGCCGGCCATCCTCGTGACCGCCGACGCCGTCCGGCGCGGCAAGCCGGCCCCCGACGCCTACCTCGTGGCCGCCCAGGCCCTCGGCGCCGCGCCCGCCGACTGCGTCGTGATCGAGGACGCCCCCGCCGGGGTGCGCGCGGGCCGCGCCGCGGGGATGACCGTGTGGGCGGTCACCACCACCCACGAGGAGAGCGAGCTCGGCGACGCGCACCGGATCGCGCCCGATCTCGCCGCGCTGCTCGAGGCGCTCGGGCTGGGGGGTTGAGCGCGCCGCGGACGTCTACTGCGGCTGGGTGAAGAGGTGGAGGGGCCGGCCTCGCGGGGTGGGCCGGATCGTGGGTGACGCCCCCGGCCACGTCGAAACCCCCCTCGTCCATACCCAGCCGCCGTTCAAAACGCCGGCGCCCACCGCGACCACCCGAAGCGCGCCAGCCAGCGAGAGCCGGGGCGGCGCTAGAGGATCGTGATGTCGGAGTTGTCTCCGACCATGAAGCGGTAGGCGCGGGGCTGGCGGTCGTCGCGGGAGATCGTGACGCCGCGGCCGAGCAGGGAGGACTCCATGCGCCCGTCGAGGCCTCGCACGGAGGAGCCCTCGAGCAGGATCGAGTGCTCGACCTCGGCGCCCTCGATCGTGCAGTGGCGCCCGACGGCCGTGTACGGACCGATGTAGGCGTCGCGCACCACCGCGCCGGCGCCGATGATGGCCGGGCCGCGGACGGTGGAGCGCTCGAGGAGCGCTCCCGCCTCGACCACGACGCGCCCGTCGATCTGGCAGTCGACGAGCTGGCCGTCGACCTGGCGGTCGACGGTCTCGAGGATCAGCCGGTTGGCCTCGAGCATGTCGTCGAGGCGGCCGGTGTCCTTCCACCAGCCGCGCACGATGTGCGACTCGACCCTGTGCCCGCCGTCGACGAGCCACTGGATCGCGTCGGTGATCTCCAGCTCGCCGCGCGGGGAGGGCTGGATCGCGCGCGCGGCCTCGTGGATCAGCGGCGTGAACATGTACACGCCCACGAGCGCGAGGTCGGTGGCGGGCTCGGCGGGCTTCTCGACCAGCCTCGTCACCGACCCGGTGCCGTCGAGCTCGGCGACGCCGTAGTTCTGCGGGTCGGGGACCGGCGTCAACAGGATCAGCGTGTCGGGCGCGTGCTCGCGGAACTCCTCGCACGAGCTCGCTCATGCCGCCCTGGAGCAGGTTGTCGCCGAGGTACATCACGAACGGGGACTCGCCCAGGAACGGCTCGGCGGTCAGCACGGCGTGGGCGAGCCCGGCCGGCTCGTCCTGCACGACGTAGGTGATCTCGACGCCGAACTGGGACCCGTCGCCGGCCGCCTCGCGGATCTCGTCGCCCGTCTCGGGGGCGATGATGATCCCGATCTCGCGGATGCCCGCGGCGGCCATCGCCTCGATCCCGTAGAAGAGCACGGGCTTGTTGGCCACCGGCACCAGCTGCTTGGCGGACGTGTACGTGATGGGGCGCAGCCGCGTGCCGCGCCCGCCCGACAGGATCAGGCCTTTGAGCTCGTCCATAGAGCGCGCCAGCCTAGCGTCAGTAGGTGCGAGCCGAGCTTGCGGTGATCCCACGACACGCGGCCCTGCTCGGTGAACTCGATCGCCACCCGCTTGGGGATCTGGCTCGCGAAACCTTCGCGCAGCGCCTCGGGATCGGCGCCCGGCGGCGCGTAGCGCGGGGCGAGCTCGGCGACGAAGCCCTCGAGCGTCGAGGCGTCGCGGTGCAGCACCGCCTCGGTGCGCAGGAGCAGGCCGCGGAGCTGGTCGTAGGTCTCGCCCGTCTCGACCTGCAGCGAGGCGCGCGGGTCGCGCTCCAGGTTGCGCACCTTCTGGGACTTCGCGTACGTCCACGCCCACAGCGTGCCGTCGCGGACGACGTACCAGAGCGGCATCAGGTGCGGGAAGCCGTCGTGCCCGTTCGTCGCGCAGATCACCGTGCGCTGCTCGTCGAGGAAGGCGAGCGCCTCCTCGTCGGTCATCTGTATCGCGGCGCGGCGGTTCACGTGCTCGGGGCGAGCAGGCCTTCGGCGGCGGCGAGCACGGCGCCGCGCGCGTCGGCCGGCTCGAGCACCGCCGCGTCGCCGGCCTCCTTGAGCACCTCGCGGACCAGGAACGCCGTGCCCTTGTAGGCCCACTCGACGATCACCGCTCCGTCGGGCAGCTCGGCCAGCACGGTGCGCTCCTCGCTGGCCCAGCGCGCCTGCTCGGGCGAGATCCAGACGTGCGCGATGCGCGAGCCGCCGACCGTGCCGGTCCGCGGCCAGCCCGCGATGTCGGCCACCGGGTCGAGGTCCTCGCGGCGCTCGAAGCGGTCCTCGAGCAGCGTCGCGTTCTTGATCCGGTCCAGCCGGAAGTGGCGCAGGTCGTCCTTGGCCGGGTCGACGGCGGCGACGTACCACGCGTCGGGCGAGTTGAAGAGCGCGTAGGGCTCGATGACGCGCTCCGTGAACGCGTCCTCGTTGGGCGCCCAGTACTCGATCTCCAGTCGCCGGCTGGAGTGGACGGCCTGCTCGACGGTGCGCGTGATGTGGTCGGACGTCAGGGGCGCGCTGACGTGCAGCCCCTCCTCGACCGGGTCGTGCCCGAGCGCGGCGACGATCTTCTCCCGCGCGCCGTCGAGGGCGCCGCGCGCCAGGTGCGGGCCGATCAGGTCGATCGCCGCGATCAGCGCGTTGGCCTCGATCGGCAGCAGCCGGGCCGGGCGGTCGAAGGTGTCCGAGTACGGCTCGGGGTCGACCTCGATCTCCCCGTTGGGGAGCACCTCGGCGTAGATCACGTAGGCGCCGCCGCCGAAGTTGACGACGTTGAGCACCGACACGTCCTCGCGCAGCTCCTGCTCGGAGATCTGCAGCTGCTCGCAGACCTCCTTCATCGGCAGGCGGCGGCCTTCGCGGCCCGGCGGCGATCAGCACGGAGGCGAGCGTGACCAGGCGGGCGAAGCGCTCGGGGCGGATGCCGGCCTCGGCGCCGCGCGAGCGGGAGCCGGGCTCGGTCTCGAGGACCGGCGCGGGCGGCGGGCTGCCGGCGGCGACGGACGTGAACGGCTCGCCGCGGTGGCGCTCGATGATCGCGTCGATGCGCTCGCGGGCCTCCTCGACCAGCTCCGGCGGGCCGACGATCCTGGCGTCCTCGCCGAAGCGCAGCGCCCAGGAGACCAGCAGGCGGGAGATCGCGTAGCCGGTGCGGAACAGCTGGCCGTCGCCGTCCTCGGTCATCTCGCCGTAGGCGCCGAACTGGCGCTCGACGTACCAGGCGATCTTCTCCGAGACCCAGACCTCGCCGGTCGCGATCTCGTCGCCGAGCTGCCACGGGATCCGGTTGGCGTAGCCGCGCGGGTCGAAGTCGGCGGGGCGCTGGAAGTCGTGCTCGGCCTTGGTCGAGTAGGCGACCTTGCCGCGCATCCGGGAGAGCCGGAACACCCGCACGTCGTCGCGCTCGTGCGAGTAGCCGACCAGGTACCACTCGCCGCCCTCGAACAGCAGGTGGTACGGGTCGACCTTGCGCAGTCGCGGTCGAGGCGGTCTGCATCGTGAAGTACTCGAACTCGATCCGCTTGCGGCGGTAGATCGCCGTGTCGACCTTGGCCAGGCGCCCGGAGAGGTCGCTGCCGCCCGCCGAGGCGGTGATGCCGAGCCCGATCGTCTGCCGCGAGTCCGAGCCGAGCGGGCTGGGGCGGCCCCACGTGATCTGCTGGAGCGCGAGCCGCAGCGGCTCGGCGTAGGCGAACTCGCCGTCGAGCAGGGTCAGCGCGGTCTGCAGCGCGGCGCGCTCGGAGTCCGAGAACGCGATCGCCGGCAGGTGGAAGGCCTCCGGGGCGAGCGAGTAGTTCTCCTGCTCGGAGTAGCCGTCGGCGGGCTTGTCCACGCGCAGGTGGATGCCGAGCGCGTCGAGCTCGGCGCGGTCGGCGTAGAAGCGGCGCGCGAACGCGTCCTCGGTCATGTCCGAGTAGCCCTCGACGTCGCGCCGGATCTCCGTCGCCGTCACCGGCCGACGCTCCGCCATCAGGTAGGAGATCAGCGACAGCTGGCGGATCAGCTTTTCGGTGTCCTTGGCCACAGGTCGTTCCAACCTTAGAGAGCCCGCGAAACGCCTAAGCTCGCCCTATTCTGTGCGGCGCGCAGTTTGCGCGAAGTTGGCTCCCCGACGTGTCGCTCTCCCTCGTCCTCATTGAAGACCACCAGGCCCTCCGCGAGGGCCTCGAATTGCTGCTCAGCCGCGAGGGCCTGGATGTGATCGCCACGGCCGGGCTCGGCGGACACCGGGCGCGAGCTGATCGAGCGCCACTCACCCGACGTCGCGCTGATCGACATCCGGCTGGGCGAGGACTCGGGGATCGACCTCACGCGGGCGCTGCTCGACGCCGACCCCGAGCGCCGCGTCGTCCTCTACACCGGCTCCAACGACGTCGAGCTGCTGATCAGCGGGCTCGACTCCGGCGCCCGCGGCTACGCGCTCAAGGAGGGCACGCCGAGCGAGCTGACCGCGGCGCTGAACACGGTCGCCGAGGGCGGCACGTACGTGGACCCGCGGCTGCGCCCGGCGCTGCTGTCGCGGCGCGCGACCGGCAAGATGCCCGCGCTGTCCAAGCGCGAGCGGGAGATCATGGACCTGCTCGCCCAGGGCCTCAACGGCGAGCAGGTGGCCGAGAAGCTGGTGCTCTCCAGCGAGACGGTCAAGACCCACATCCGCAACGCGATGACCAAGCTCGAGGCGTCGACGCGCGTGCACGCGATCGCGATCGCGCTGCGCGAGGGCTACATCCAGCCGCCGAGCGGAGACGGCGGCGGGCGCTGATGGCCGACGACGAGCGCCGGCGCCGGCTCCGCCACGACCTGCGCACGCCGCTGACGATCGTCTCCGGGTTCGCCGAGGTCCTGGCCGGCGAGCGCTCGATCTCCGACAGCGACCGGCGCGAGTACGCCGGGCGCATCCACGCCGCCGCGCTCGAGATCGGCGAGCTCGTCGACGCGCTGCTCGAAGAGGACGAGCAGCCCGGCGCTTAGGCTTAGGCGGCCCGGGGCTCGCCGAACCAGGCCGAGCCGGCGAGCACGCGGTCGAACGGCGACCAGCGGCTGCCGTCCGGGAGCGCCTTCTCCAGCCGGTCGAACGAGCCGAGGCGCCCGCCCAGGTTGTCGATCATGTGCACGAGCGTGGCCTCGCGCGTGCACGGCACGACGGGCGAGCCGTGCTCGAGCGTCCCGTGGTGGCTGAGGATGATGTGCAGGACCGCGGCCGACAGCTGGTCGGGGAAGCCGGGCAGGTCCTCGATCAGGCGGCGGATCCGGTAGTAGCCGAGCGGGATCTCGCCCTGCAGCCGGCCGAGGTCGGTCATGTCGATCGCCAGCGGGTCGGACGTGTAGGCCTCGAGCTTGCCGATGTCGTGCAGCAGCGCGCCGGTGACGGCGACGTCGCGGTCGATCCCCGGGAAGGTGGCCGAGATGGCGCTGACCGCCTGGGCGACGCTGAGCGAGTGCTCGAGCAGCCCGTGCCGGTAGGCCTGGTGGTAGCGCTTGGCGGCGGGGGCGTCGCGGAACTGACGCCACGTCGGCGCGGTGGGGCCGAACACGCCGTCCAGCAGCGCGCGCAGGTGCGGGTTCTGGATCGTCCCGAGCAGCTCGCGCAGGTCGGACTCCATCCCGGGCAGCGCGCGCGGCGGGCCGTCCAGCAGGTCGTCGAGCACGTACTCGCCGTCGGCGGCGGGCTGAAGCGCGCGCACCTCGATCCGGCCCTGCCCACGCGACGCGTGCTCGAAGCGGCCGGAGACGCGCACGGCGCGCCCGGGATCGCAGCAGGCGGCGGCCGCCCCGTCGCGCATCGTGGCGGTCACGGTGCCGGTGCGATCGCCGAGCGAGAGCTCGACCTGCTCGGCGCCGTCCCGCGTCACGCGGCGCGGCCGGTCGCGCACGAGAAGGACCTGGTCGATCTCCTGTCCGTCTACGAGCTCTCGCACCAGCATGCGGAGAACGCTAGAGACGCCCCCGGACGAAAGGTCAGCCGCCGTAGAACTTGATCGCCCGGTCGGCGAGGGCGCGCGTGTCGCGCTCGTTGGCGACCGCGTTGAACGCCATCGCGATCCCGGGGATCAGCCGGCCGGCGAAGCGCCGCAGCGTGCGCTTGCCGACCATCTTGGTCAGCCGCGTGACGAGCGCCTCCTCGCGCGCGATCCGCGAGCCGACGTACGCCTCCGCCATCGTCGTGCCTATCCCGTCGAGCGCCGCGCGCGCCTTCTGGGGGTTCTCGTAGAGCCCCATCAGCACGAGCAGCTCGGCGGGCCGCATCGGGTCGTGCGGGTCGTAGCCGTAGGCGGCGGCCACGAAGAACACCAGGTGGGTCTGGATCCAGGCCAGCCCGACCAGGTCGGGGATGACCGTGAAGATGCCCCCGATGCCCGTCGCGGCGCCCTCGAAGCGCGCCATCGTCGCGTGCCGGCGCTTGGCCATCCTGGCGAGCTCGTGGCCGTCGTGGGCGTAGCGGTCGCGCTTCTCCGCCGCCCATGCGGCCGCCGCCGGCGCGTGCTGGGCGGCGGCGGCGAGCGCGATGTGCTCGGGAGCGCGCACCGGGTCGGCGCGGATGCGCTCCCAGAGGCGGTCGGGGACGTCGGGTCGCGGCTCGGTGGTCTCGGTCACGCCGTGAATCTAGCCATCCCGGGATCCGTACTGTCTCGATCATGGATCGCAAGTGGTGGACCCTCATCGCCGTCTGCACGGCCACGTTCATGCTCCTGCTCGACATCACGATCGTGAACGTCGCGCTGCCGGCGATCGAGCGCGACCTGGGCGCCGACTTCGCCGACCTCCAGTGGGTGATCGACGCGTACGCGCTGACGCTCGCCGCGCTGCTGCTGACCGGCGGCTCGGTCGCCGACCAGATCGGCCGCCGCCGCGTGTTCGTGATCGGCCTGATCATCTTCACCGTCGCCTCCGTGCTGTGCGGGCTGGCCACCAGCCCCACCACGCTGAACCTCGCGCGGGCGCTGCAGGGCATCGGCGGAGCGTTCATGTTCGCGACCTCGCTCGCGCTGCTCGCCTCCACCTACCAGGGCCGCGACCGCGGGACCGCGCTCGGCCTGTGGGGCGCCACCACCGGCGCCGCCGTGGCGGTCGGCCCGCTGATCGGCGGCGTGCTCACCGAGTGGATCGGCTGGGAGGCGATCTTCTTCGTCAACGTTCCGATCGGCGCGTTCGCCCTCGCGCTCACGCTGACGCGCGTCGAGGAGTCCAAGGACCCGACCGGCGGGCGGCTCGACATCTGGGGCACCGTGACGTTCTCGGGCGCGCTGTTCCTGCTCATCTTCGGGCTGATCCGCGGCAACGCCGAGGACTGGGACGGCAGCATCATGGCCGCGCTGGCCGGCGCCGCCGCCCTGCTCGTCGCGTTCGTGGTGATCGAGCGCCGCGGCCGCGAGCCGATGCTCGACCTCGCGCTGTTCCGGCGGCCGACGTTCGTCGGCGCCTCGCTGGCCGCGTTCGTGCTGTCGGCGTCGATGTTCGCGATGTTCCTGTACCTCACGCTCTACGTGCAGAACATCCTCGGCTACTCGGCGCTGGAGTCGGGCCTGCGCTTCATGCCCGTCACGCTCGTGTCGTTCGTCGCGGCGCCGATCTCCGGCAAGCTCGCCGACCGGCTCGGCGTGCGCTGGTTCATCGCCGGCGGCCTCGCGCTCGTCGGCGCCGGCCTGCTGCTGATGGGCGGCCTCGAGGCCGGGCGACGACTGGACCGCGCTGCTGGCCGGCTTCCTGATCGCCGGCGGCGGCATCGGCATCGTCAACCCGGCGCTCGCGACGGCGGCGATCGGCGTCGTCGAGCCGCGCCGCGCGGGGATGGCGTCGGGCATCAACTCGACGTTCCGCCAGGTCGGCATCGCGACCGGCATCGCGGCGTGGGGCGCGGTCTTCCAGCACGTCGTGCGCGACGAGTTCGTCCGCGACGCGGCGGCGACCGGGCTGCGCGGGGCGGCGAACCGCGGCGGGGAGCTCGCCGACTTCATCGCGTTCGGCGGCGCCCGGCGCAGCGGCGACCCCAAGCTCGCGCCGCGTCGCCGAGCAGGCGTTCGTGGCCGGCCTCAACCACCTTCTCCTGCTGGCGGGGATCCTCGCGCTTCGCCGGCGCGGCGCTCTGCGCGGTCCTGATCCGCCCCGCGGAGCTGGCCGCACCCAGCCCCGCGGTCGGCGCCCGGGCGGCCTCCGCGAGCGGCTGATGCTCGGCATCCCCGGCCCCGGCCGGGTGGCCGCCGCGGCCGCGACCGTCTACGACGCGGCGAAGCGCGGCCGGCTCGCCGACCTGCGCCGGATGCCCGCGGCGCTGATCGACCACGGGCCGCAGCGCAACCTCTACCGCTACCTGCCGGTCGAGCAGCGCAGCCGCGCGCGCCGCGGCGCGCCGCCCGTCCTGCTCGTGCCGCCGCTGGCGGCGCCCGCCATCTGCTTCGACCTGCGGCGCGGGTGCTCGCTGGCCGAGCACCTGCTGCAGTCCGGGCGCGACGCCTACCTGCTCGACTACGGCGAGATCGAGTTCGCCGATCGCGCGCTCGGCCTCGAGCACTGGATCGAGGACGTGATCCCGGGCGCCGTGCGCGCCGCCTCCGAGGACGCCGGCGATCGCCCGGTGCGGATCGTCGCCTGGTGCCTGGGCGGGATCATGGCGCTGCTCGCCCACGCCGACGACCGCGGCCTGCCGATCGACTCGATCACGCTCGTGGCCAGCCCGTGGGACTTCTCGCGCGTGCCGATGATCGCGCCGCTGCGCCCGATCGCCGCCGTCACCCGCGGGCGCGGGATCACCCAGCTCTACCGCGCCCTCGGCGGCGCCCCCGCGCCGCTGGTGCGCGGCGGCTACCAGATGGCCGGGATCGACAAGTACCTGATGAAGCCGTGGACGATCGCCTCCAACCTCGACGACCGCGACCTGCTCGCCCAGATCGAGGCCGTCGACGCGTTCATGGCCGGCATGCACGCCTACCCGGGGCGCACGTTCGGCCAGCTGTACCACCGCTTCTTCCGCACCAACGACCTCGCCCATGGGCGGCTCGCGCTGACCGGGCGCACCATCGACCTCGCCGACGCCCGCGTCCCGCTGCTCGCGGTGGCGGGCCGCGGCGACGGGATCGCGCCGGTGGCGGCGTGCCATCACCTCGGCGAGCTCGTGCCCAACGCGCGCTCGCTGCGGATGGAGACCGCGCCCGGCGGGCACCTCGGCGTGCTCACCGGCCGCGCCGCGCGCGGGACGACCTGGGAGCTGATCGACTCGATGCTCGACGCGCCCGCTCCGCGTCGGCGCAAGCGTTCTGCCAGGAATTGACGGGATCCGCGGCTACCCTCTCCGGCCATGCGCCGCGCCCTGATCGCCACTTTCACCCTCGCCATCGGTCTGGTCGCCCCCGCGGCGCAGGCCCAGCAACCGGAGCCCCTCATCCGGGCCGGGGTCACCGTCGCCGGCGTCGACGTCTCCAACCAGACCCTCTCGCAGGCCGCCGGAACGGTCGACCGGGCGTTCCGCCACCAGCTGGTGACGCGCAACGTGTCCGTGCGCGTGGGCGGGCGCGGCTACAGCCTCAAGACCAAGCGCGTGGGCTTCAGGTTCGACGCCAAGAAGTCGGCGCGCCGCGCCTACATCGCCGGCAACAACACCGCGGCGCCGCAGCCCGTCGACGTGCTGCCGTGGACGAGCTTCGACAAGAAGAAGCTCGCCGCCTTCGTCGAGCGCGTGGACCGCCGCGCGCGCGTCAACCCCCGGGACGCGACGGTCCGGATCACGCTGCGCCACATCTTCAGCCGCAAGGCCAAGAGCGGGCGCGAGATGAACGAGAAGGCCCTCGCCACCGCGCTCGTGCGGTCGCTCTCGGACCCGCGGTCCGCCCGCGAGCTGCGCGCCAAGCGCGCGGTGGTCAAGGCCAAGGTGCAGCCCAAGGACCTCAAGAGCCGCTACGGCACCGTGATCACCATCGACCGCTCGAGCTTCCGCCTGCGGCTGTTCAAGCGGCTGAAGTTCTCCAAGTCCTACGGCGTCGCGGTCGGCCAGTCGGCCTACCCGACCCCGACCGGCCTGTTCAGCATCTCCAACAAGGCCGTCAACCCCGCCTGGACGGCGCCCAACAGCCCGTGGGCGGGCGCCTACCGCAACGAGACGGTGGCCGGCGGCTCGGCCGAGAACCCGCTCAAGGCGCGCTGGATGGGCATCGTCAACGGCGTCGGCATCCACGGGACCGGCGAGCCTGGCTCGATCGGCACCGCCGCCTCGCACGGCTGCATCCGCATGACCGTGCCCGACGTGATCGACCTGTATCCGCGCGTGCCGGTCGGCGCGCCGGTGCTGATCAGGTAGCGGCCGGCTCGCGCTCGCGGTCGGGCGCCGGCGCCCCGCCCTCGGGCACCTCGGGCCGCTCGCCGCGCTCGGCCGCACGGCGCTGCGGGCGCTTGACCCGCACCTGCTGGGCGACGAAGTAGGAGCCGATCACGAAGGCGGCGGCGGCGAGCTGTGCGCCGAGCGTCTCGACGGTCGGGAAGACGCCGAACCACAGGCCGGCCCAGTAGGGCAGCTCGACGTCGATCGGCGTGATCGGCAGCCAGCCGGTGCCCTGCATGGTGCGCGCGGTCTGGCCGACCATGACGACGAGCACGAAGCCGATCATCACGCCCGTGACGATCAGCATCTTCTTGTAGGGCAGCTTGCGCTGGAGCGCGAAGGTGACGACCGCGACGGCGAGCGTCAGCGCGAGCCCGAGCCCGGCGCCCTCGAGCACGGTGGCCGTGCCGGCGCTGAGCTGCAGCGACTGCAGGAAGAGCACGGTCTCGAAGCCCTCGCGGTAGACGCTCGTGAGCCCGAGCACGGCGAGGCCGAGGAACTGCGCGGAGAGGAAGC
The DNA here is from genome assembly GCA_963765705.1 of uncultured Gaiellaceae bacterium. Classification (GTDB taxonomy): domain Bacteria; phylum Actinomycetota; class Thermoleophilia; order Gaiellales; family Gaiellaceae; genus Gaiellasilicea. Next base: position 710,319 of record CAVXXJ010000013.1, on the reverse strand, counting down.
CGGTCTTCTCGGCCTCCATCAGCGCGCGGCGGCGGCGGTGGAACTTGCCGATCCACTCGCTCCAGTAGACCTTGTGGAAGAACCAGTTCGTGATCAGCAGCAGCACCCCGATGGCGATCAGCCCGACCACCGCCTCGAGCTTCTCGCCGTACTGGTCGAGCGAGCGCAGCAGCGTCTGCGCGAGCACCCAGGTGATCATGCTCGCGATCAGGCCGCCGATCGCGCCGATCAGGACCGGGCGGCGCAGCCGGCGGCGGACGCCGACGAACGACGCGGTGATGGCGGCCAGGATCAGCACGCCCTCGAGGCCCTTCGCGGAACACGATGATCGCCGAGTTGGTCACGACGGTCGCCTTGTTGGCGCTGTCGCCGAGCGTCGCCGCGGCGTCGCCGAGCAGCTCGTCGAGCGCGAGCGCGCGTCTCGTGCACCTCGCGCCGCTGGGCGCGGTTGGCGATCAGCTCGGCCAGGCCCTCGTGGTCCTGCGCGCCGAACCAGATCAGGCCCTCGATGTCGAGCGCGAGGCCCTGGTTGAAGGACTTCAGCCGCCGCTCGGGGCCGAACTCGAAGAACGCGTACGCCTCCAGGCGCGCCTGCTCGGCCTGACGGTACTGGCCGGCCCCGACCGCGGCCTCCATGCGGTCCAGCGTGAGCGCGATCAGGTCGTAGTCGGACTCGTCGGTCGGCTCCTGCCACGCCTTGGGCATCGTGGCGGCGAGGCCCTTCTCGGCGCGCTTGGTGACCGCGGTCGCGTCCTCGGCGGGCGCGACCTTGTCCGGGGTCTTGGTGGCGTCGTCGACGATCGTGCCGAGCTTGGCGAGGTCGGCCTTGACCTCCTCGGTGCGGGCGTCGTCGCGCTTGGCCAGCAGGCCCTCGAGGTCGGCGAACGCGGCCTCGGCGCCGTTGCGGAACGCGACCGCCTCCTGGATCTCGAAGTCGAGCGTGACCTTGGTGCCGCTCACGCCGCGGTCGTACTCGACCGGCACGAGCGCGAGGAAGCGCAGCAGCTGCTGGGCGCGGCGCGCGGCCTCGGCGTCGGTGAACGGCGCGGCGGTGAAGCCGTCGAGCGCCGCGCGTGACCTGCTGCGCGGGCCGTCGCGTAGGCGTCCGCGTCGCCGCGGCGGGCGGCGGCCTCGAGCGCGGCGAACGCCGCGCCGGTCTCCTCGGCGGCGGCGCGCGCCGCGGTCCTGGGCGTAGCGGTCGGCGAGGATGGGCCAGTAGCCGGCGGCCTGGGCGGCGGTCTCGGCGAGGCGGGTGCCGTACTGGCGTTCGAGCGCGGCGTCGGCGTCGCCGAGCAGCTCGCGCTGGCGCGCCTGGTAGGCGTCGAGCAGGTCCTTGGCGACCGCCTGGCGCGCCGCCTCGGGCTTGAGCTCCCCGGCCGCGAGCGCCGGCGACGGCGAGCGTGCCGTTGGCGTCCGGGCGCGTGAACCGCGTCGCCGTGCGGAACTCGCGCAGCAGCAGCCACTCGCGCGCCGACGCGGCGTCGCCCTTCGCGACGGCGTCGAGCGTCGCCGCGTAGGCGCCCTGGAACAGCGCCGCGCGCGCCTCGCCGCGGGCCGCCGCCAGCGCGGCCGCGTCGTCGCGCCCGGCCGCCCGCTGCGCGTCGCGCAGCGCGGCGGTCACGGTGCGGTCGGCGTCGGGGGCCGCCGCGCGCACCCCCCTGCGAAGCGGCCCGGCGTAGGCGCGCGCGGCCGCGCGCGTACGCGCTGCGGCCCGCTCGGGCGTTCCGATGATCAGCTCCGACTGGGCGTCGAACAGGCCCTGACGGACCTGCTCGGCCGCCCGCCACACCGGCTGCCGCTCCGCCGCCTGCGCCGCCTGGGCTCCCGCCCCGACGAGGAGCAGCAGCGCGAGGAGGAGCAGTCCGGCGCAAGCGCTAGTTCTCCAGCTTGATGTTGAGCTGCCCGGCGGCCTGGGAGATCTGCGCCGGCGATCGCCTCCGCGCGGCCCTGGGCCTCGCTGCCGAGGGTGTCGGCCTCCTCGCCGGTGAACTTGCTTGCCCGCCGGCCTCCTCCTCGCGCAGCTTCTCCGCGAACTCGATCAGCCCGTCGAGCGAGTCGCCGGTCTGCTCGGCCTGCTGCTCGTCGACCGTCTCGATCTGGTCCTCGATGTTGTCGTAGACGAGGTCGAGGCCGCCGAGGATGTCGGCGATGTCCTGCAGGCGGCTGGCGGCGACGAACGCCTTCTCCTTCGCCTTGTCGCCGGCGACGAAGCGGGAGTTCTTCCACGCCTCGAAGTACTCGGACATGGTCGGGGTCATGACCACCATCGCGGTGAACGCGTCCTGCGGCGTGGGCTACCACTTGCGCGCGGCGGCGTCGAGCTCGCCGGCGTTCTTCTCGAAGTCGCGCGCGGCGGTGACGTAGAAGTCGGCGTCCGGGACCGCCTCGCCGAACTCGACCTTGCCGTCGCCGTCGAGGTCGGGCTTGACGCCCTTGGCGGCCCACTTCGGGTCGGTGCCGTAGACCGAGGTCTCGATCAGGTAGTTGAAGTTGCCCGGCTGCTTGTAGGTCTTGCCGCCCGGCGTCTTGAGGGTGAACGGCACGGCGCTCTCCGGATCGGAGCCGTCGCTGCCGGCGTCGATGATCACGTCGAAGTCGGCCAGCTCGGGCACGCCGGCGACGACGCCCTCCATCTCCTCGTAGGCCGGGTTGGCCTCGTCGAAGGCCTTCTGGGCGTCCTTGACGAACGACTGCACGGCCTCGCGGTCCTGCTGGAGCAGCTTCGCGTAGTCGAAGTCGGCGCCCTTGGCCATCTCGTAGTAGCCCTCGGCGCCCTCGCGCAACGTCGCGGTCTCGCCCTTCAGGCGCTCGGTGTGCTCGAGCAGGTAGTCCTTGATCGCGCCGAGATCCTCGGCCTGACGCCTGCGGCGAGGCGGACTCGTTGGGCTCGGCGTCGTCGTCATCGCCGCCGCACGCGGCGAGCAGGACGGTGCAGGAGAGCACGGCAAGGGCGGTCAAGAAGCGCACGGAGATCCTTCTCGGCGAGGGGCGGAGCTTAGGTCGGCCTAAGAGCTTAGGGCAGCCTAACGGACGACTGCCACCAGATCCGCCGCCCGAGGCTGTCTATGCTCGCCCGCGATGACGGACCAACTACCCGGCGATCACGTGCTCCGCCGACCCGGTCCCGAGGATGCCGAGGCGGTGCTGCGCGTCATGCTCGCGCGAGACGTGGAGGACATCGGGTATCCGGACTTCACGCTCGAGGACCTGCGCGCCGACTGGGCCACGCCGGGGCTGGACCTGCAGCGTGACGGCTGGGTCGTCGACGGCCCGGACGGCGCGCTCGTCGCGTCGGGGCTGGTGCTGGGGGACGACGTGCTCGTCTACGTCCATCCCGATGCGTGCGGGCGCGGGCTGGGGAACGCGCTGCGCGAGCTCGCCGAGGAGCGAGCGCGTGAGCGCGGGACAGCGGTAGTGCGCCAATTCGTCCCGGTCGGCAACGAGCCGGCCGCCCCGCTGCTGCTGGACGCCGGCTACTGGCCCGTGCAGCACTACCTCCGCCTGCGGATCGACCTCGACGAGCCCGCCGCCGCGCCCGACCACGAGGTGCGCCCGTTCGAGCGCGACCACGACGAGATCGAGGTCCACCAGCTCGTCCAGGCCGCGCTCGGCGAGGTCGAGGGCTACATCGCCGAGCCGCTCGAGGTGTGGCGCCGCCAGCGGATCGAGAAGCAGGGCTGGGACCCGGCGCTGTGGCTGCTCCTGCACGACGACGAGGGCCTGATCGGGGCCGGCCTCGGCGAGCGCTGGGAAGGCGACGTCGGCTACATCGACCAGCTCGCGGTCGCCCCCCGCGCGCGTGGAAAGGGGTACGGGCGCACGCTGCTGCGCTCGCTGTTCCAGGCCTTCCGCTCCACCGGCCTGCGGGCGGCGGAGCTGTCCGTGCACGGCGCCAACCGCGGCGCCGCGCACCTGTACGAGTCCGTCGGGATGCGCGCGGCGTGGGAAGCGCAGCGCTGGGAGAAGGCCCTTGGCCACGGTTGACACCACGCGGCTCGCCGAGCTCGCGCGAGAGACGGGACGGCTCGGGCTCGACACCGAGTTCATGCCCGAGGGGCGGTACAAGCCCCTGCTGTGCCTGGTCCAGATCGCGGCCGGCGACGAGATCGCGGTGCTCGACCCGCTCGAGGGCTTCGAGGCCGGCCCGCTGGCCGAGGTGCTCGCCGACCCGGCCGTGGAGATCCTCGTCCACGCCGGCCGCCAGGACGTGGCGATCCTGCGCCGCGAGTGGAACACCACCTTCACCAACGTGTTCGACACGCAGGTCGCGGCGGGCTTCGCGGGCTTCTCCGCGCAGGCCGGCTACAACGGCCTGCTGCACGACGTGCTGCGGATCCGCCTGCCCAAGACGGCGAGCTTCACCCGCTGGGACGCCCGGCCGCTGAGCGAGGAGCAGCTGAGCTACGCGCGCGGCGACGTCGAGCACCTCGTCGCGCTGTCCGACGAGATCGCGACGCCGGCTCGAGGATCGCGGACGGCTCGGCTGGGCGCGCGAGGAGTGCCGCGCGATCGCCAACGCCACCGACGAGCGCGACCCCGAGGAGGTGTGGCGGCGGCTGCCGCGGGTGTCCGGGCTCGACCCGCGCGACCGCGCGGTCGCCCGCGAGCTCGCCGCGTGGCGGGAGCGCACGGCGGCCAAGGAGGACCGGCCGGTCGGCTCGGTCCTGCGCGACCCGACGGTCGTCGAGCTGGCCAAGCGCCACCCCGCCGGCCGCCGCGACCTGTCCCAGATCCGCGGCGTCAACCCGGACGTGGTGCGCCGCCGCGGGCCGGAGATCCTGGCCGCGGTCGAGCGCGGCCGCGCGGCCGAGCCGATCCGCCTCGACGACGGCGAGCGCTTCTCCACCGAGGCCGCCGACGGGCCGGTCATCGCGCTCGCGGAGGCGCTCGTGCGCTGCCGCGCCCAGGAGGCCGGGCTGGCCTACGAGCTGATCGCCGCGCGCGCCGACCTCGCGCCCGTGGTGGTCGCGGCGCGCCGCGGCCGGCCCGAGCCGGAGGTGCGCACGCTGCAGGGCTGGCGCCGCGAGCTGGTGGGCGACGAGCTGCTCGAGCTGCTGGCCGGACGCCGCACCCTCGGGGTCGGCGAGGCCGGCCGCATCCGCATCACCGTCACCTGAGCGAGCGCGCGTCCACGACCTCGAAGTCGCGGCCGGTGAGGCCGCGCAGGCGGGCGAGCTGGTCGTTGTCCCAGCCCGGGTTCGGGCGCGCCGGAGACGAACCAGTCCGAGCCGTTGTCGGCCACGATCAGCCCGTAGCGCTTCAGCGCCGTGGCCACGATCGCGCGCCTGCCGCGGGAGCCCGCTGATGTCGACGCCCCGCTTCAGCCGCAGCCGCTCGCCCATCCGCGGGCAGCGACGGATCGCTGTCGTCGGAGGCGAAGTGGCGCGCCGGGTACACGTACGCGCTCCGGCTGCGGCTCACCGTGACGCGCAGGGCGTGGTCGATGCGGCCGCGGCTGGACCTCGTCGTAGCGGGCGAGCAGCGGCAGGATCGGCAGCCCGGCCGCGTCGGCCGACGTCCAGCCCGACGGGCGCAGCCGCTTGGAGCGGAGGTTCCACACCGCGCCCGACCCGGCCGTCCACGCGCCGGGGCCGCCGCGCGAGCGCGAAGAGCTCGTACAGGCGGCAGCGGTTGCGGTCCAGCAGCAGCGCGTGCCGGTCGCCGTCGGCCCGCTCCGCCCTCGATGTGGACGCCGCGCGGGATCGGGTAGCGCACGCGGTCGGACTCGTCCGCGTACTCGAAGCGCACGCGCGAGCGCGCGGTCCGCTTGGAGACGACGTCGAACGGGATCCCGATCGGCCCGCCGTCGTAGGTCGGCCGGAGCCGAAGTCGGCGTGCAGCGCCGCTCGCCGAGCCCGATCGAGCCGCACGATGGCGGCCGAGTTCCCGCGCCACCGGCAGCCGGTCGACGCGCTGGTTGGTCGAGAAGGAGCGCGGGAACAGCGGGCACCGCTCGGCGTTCGGCAGCGGGGCGGCGACGGTGGCGGCCACGGCGACCACGAAGGCGAGAAGGCTCACGCGGTCATCATGGCGCGTCCGGCGGCGCTCGCGCACCAGCGAGGCGACGACGCCCGTGCCGAGGATCAGCGCGATCCCGGGCAGGCTAGTACTCCGGGCCGATCTTCCCGATCACCTCGCCGGCCGCCATCTTCGCGCCGATCGCGATCAGCAGCACCGCCAGCGCGGTCTTGAGGTAGTGCAGGCGCTCGACCAGGTCGGCGACGAGGAAGAACAGCGGCCGCAGGCCGAGCAGCGCGAACGCGTTGGCCGCGAACACGATGAACGCGTCGGGCGTGATGGCGAGGATCGCCGGCACGGAGTCGACGGCGAAGATCACGTCGACGATCGCGATGGCGGCCAGCGCCGCGCCGCCGCCTCGCGCCACGGGATCCACTTCTGGATCTTCTCGACCAGCGCCTCCTCGGAGTCGTGGTCGTGGCGGTGGCGGAGCATGCTCCAGCCCGTGTAGACGAGCAGCGCCGCGAAGCACGAACGCGATCCAGCTGAAGCGCTCCAGCGCGGCGGCGCCGATCACGATGAACACGCCGCGCATCACGAGCGCGCCGACGATGCCGTACGTGAGCAGCCGGTGACGCTCGGCCTCGGCCACGCCGAACGCGCCGAACACGAGCAGGAACACGAACACGTTGTCGAGCGAGAGCGACTTCTCGACCAGGTAGCCGGCGACGTAGTCGGCGGCCGCGGCCGACTCCCCGAACGCGAGCAGCACGCCGCCGAAGGCGAACGCCACCCCGACCCAGACCACGCTCGCCAGCGAGGCGAAGCGCAGCGACATCTCACCGCCGCGGCGGCCGACGATCGAGCAGGTCGATGGCGAGCAGGACGACGAGGGCGCCGGCCAGGGCCAGCCAGGCGGTGGGGAAGCGGTCACGGGTTGGTACCTCCGCGGAGTCGATTGACGAGCCGCGAAGGTTTCTCTCGCCCCGTGGTGGGGCCGCGGACACCGGGCGCAGAGCGCCGTGTTGACGGTGTCCGCCGACGGGATACTTCCCTTCGACGCAGTCCAACCTAGCCGCGATCGGCCAGGAGCCGCGGATCCTTCAGGAAGTCGTTACTTGGAGACCGTGCGCCAGAACAGCAGCAGGCAGACGGCGGCGACGATCGCGGAGATCACGAACAGCGTCGAGCCGATCACGCCGACGATCGACAGCACGAGGCCGACGACGGCCACGACGGCTGGCCGTGCCGCCGACCTGCACGAGCCGGTAGGCCCGCTGCTCCCGGGCGCGGCGGGGGGTGCGGTTGGGACGGCGCTCGAGGTTGCTCATGTCGTCTTGACGATAACCACCGAGCAGTCGGCCTTGTGGCTGACCGTGTTCGGCACGCTGCCGAGCACCTTGCGCGACATGCCCTTGTTGCCGATCACGAGCAGGTCCGCGCCGTGCTTGCTCGCGAGCTCGACGAGCACCTTGGAGGCCTCGCCCTCCTTGGCCTCGCTGGTGGACTTCAGGCCCCGCTCCTGGGCGGCTTCCTCGGCCTCGCGCAGCGCGGGCTCGACGTCCTCGGCGGGGTTGATCTGCCACTGCACGTCCTCGGGCGCGTCGCGCGCCTCCCGCTTGAGGCGGTCCTCGGAGACCGGTCTGTACGCGCTGAGGAAGACGATCTTGGCCTCGTAGCGGCTCGCCAGGTCGAGCGCGAACTCGACCGCCTTGGCGGCGGTTTCGGACCCGTCGGTGCCCACGGCCACCGTCTTGATCATCTGCCTTCCTTTCGCTGGAGCGGACTGGCGCCCGCGACCCTACCCGACGCGCTGGCGCGCCTACGCCGGTCAACCGTGGCGCCGGCGCATCCGCTGGACGGCGCGCAGCTCCTCGATGTCGTCGCCCGGCGCCGGCAGGCCGGGAGCCGCGCCCAGCAGCTCGGGCTCGACGCGCCGGCGCACCAGCTCGCCCTCGACCGCGTCGATGCGCATCGCGGCCGCGCCCGGCCGCGAGGACACCGCGCGCTCGAGCTCGGTCCCGCGGAACAGCAGGCCGACGCCGTCGTCGGCCGCCCACCCGCCGGGCAGCTCGCCGCGCCGGATCGCGTCCATGAACACCGGCAGCCGCTCGGGCTCCCCGTCGGCGTGGACGCGACAGCGACCCCGGGAGCAGCCCGAGGCCCGTGATCGTCTCCGGCGGCCCGCCGGAGCGCGATGACGCCGCCCTCGAACCAGCACATCGCCCCGGCGCTGAGCCCGGCGAGCACGATCCCGCGCTCCCACGCCTCCACCAGCACCTCGTCGAGCCCGTGGGCGCGCCAGATGGCCAGCAGGTTGCGCATCGAGCCGCCGCCGATGTAGACGATGTCCTGGTCGAGCACGACGTCGCGCGCGCTGCGGTCGCTGCCGTGCAGGCGGAACAGCGACAGGTGCTCGGCGCGGCAGGCGCGGTCGCCGAAGCGCGCCTGGAAGGCGGCGATCTGCGCCGTCGGGTCGCCCGACGCGGTGGGCAGGAACAGGATCCGCGGCTCGCGCGGCTTCGCCAGCCCAGCACGAAGTCGTCGAGCATCGGGTTGTCGGGCTCCATCGTGAAGCCGCCCCCGCCCATGGCGAGGATCGTGCGCGGCTCGCTCACGCGGCGGCCGGCGCGACCAGGCGCTCACCCAGGTACTCGATCTCCAGTGGCGTCTCCACCACCTCGTCGGCGATCGGCTCGACCCGGTACGCCATCGCGTGCGGGCGCGACGAGACGACGCGGTGCAGTTCCTCCCCGCGGAAGTGCAGCGCGGCGCCGTCGTCCGCGGCGTAGCCGGGTCGCATGCCGTCGCCGACGAAGCGGTGGTACTCGCCGCGGCGCTCCGGCTCGTTCGTGTAGTGCACGCAGTTGGAGAAGGGGAGCATCCCCATGCCGCGCACCCTACGCGGCGCGCCGTGGAACGCGGTCAGCGCCTCGGCGAACCAGCACAGCGAGCCCGCCGAGGGACCGCACATCACGACGCCCTCGGCGCCATGCGCGCCGCAGCGCGGTGTCGATCCCGTGCGCCCGCCAGGCCCCGAGCATGCTCACCACGTCCCCGCCGCCCACGTAGATGACGTCCTGCGCGAGCAGGTGCGCGCCGATGTCGCCCTCCACCGCCTGCCCGCAGCGGTCGCGCCGGAACAGCGACACGTGGCTGGCGTCGGCGATGCCCGCGAACTGGCGGTAGAAGCGCACGACGTAGTGGTCGGCGTCGCCCGACGCCGTCGGCAGGAAGCACACGCGCGGCCGCTCGGCGCCCGTCAGCGACAGCACGTAGTCGTCCAGCAGCGGGTTGCCGGCCTCCATCGAGAACCCGCCGCCTCCGAAGGCGACGATCTGCGGTGTCCGCTGCGGCATGGTCGGGAGAATCATCGGCCGGCGCCGATGAGCGGCCATATGGACCGCCGTCCAGCAATGGCGCGCCCGCGCTCGACCGAGCGTCACACCTCGACCCGGCGCGCACATCCAGAGTACAGCGCCACGACGGAGACGGCGAGGCCGCCGAGCCCGTAGACGGCGAACGCCCAGAACTCGGAGACGTGGTCGACCAGCCAGCCGAAGTTCTGGCCGAAGAAGCCGGTCAGGAAGGTCAGCGGCAGGAAGATCGTCGCGACCACCGTGAGCTGCTTGGTGGTCTCGTTCTGGCGGACGCTGATCTCGTTCTGCTCGACCGTGACGACCGCCATGTTGGCCTGGAGGATCACCGCCAGCAGGTCGCGCTGGGCCACGACCTCCTCGTCGACGAGCTTGAGGTGGTCGTTGACGTCGCGGAAGAACGGGCGCAGCTCGGGGCCGATCCGCTCGTAGACGCCGCGCTCGATCGCGTCGAGCGGGCCGAGCAGCGGGTGCACGGCGCGGTAGAAGTCGCTCGCCTCGCGCCGGAGCGAAGTAGATCCGCTGCGGTCGGCGCGGCGTCCCCGCTGAACACGGTCTCCTCGACCTCCTCGATGTCGCGCTCGAGCCCCTCGATGACCGGCACGTAGTCGTCGACGACCTTGTCCAGGATCGCCCACAGCACGGCGCCGGGGCCGTGGGCGAGCAGCTCGGGCCGGCGCTCCAGGCGCAGCCGCGCGCCGTGCAGGTCGCTCGCCACGCCCTGGCGGACCGTGATCACGAAGTGCTCGGAGAGGAACACCGACACCTCGCCGAACTCGACCTCCTCGCGCCTCGTCGTCGTAGCGCGCCGTGCGCAGGACGACGAAGTAGATGGCGCCGTCGTCGTACTGCTCGAGCTTCGGGCGCAGGTGGAAGGCCTGGGCGTCCTCGACGGCGAGGTCGTGCAGCCCGAAGCGCTCCTGCACGAGCTCGAGCTCCTCCGGCTCGGGCTCGAACAGGCCGAGCCACACGAAGCCGCCGTCCGGGCTCGTGCAGATCTCGGCCGCCTGGTCGAGCTCCATCGGGCCCTCGTGCTGCCGCCTCCCGTGGCGGTAGTGCGCGCAGTCGACGATCACGAATCGGCCTCCAGTCACCTTCGAAGCGGGGTGGGCGTGATTGTCGCGCCCCGAGCGGGTATCGCGTGTTGGCATGGGGAACGCGACGGCGCGGGGGGCGTCGTGACGCACGGTGCTCGACGACGTGATCGAGTGGCGGCGGCATCTGCACCGCCACCCTGAGTTGAGCTTCGAGGAGCGCGAGACCGCGTCGTTCATCGCCGCGACGCTCGAGGGCTTCGGCGACGCGCTCGAGATCGAGCGCCCGGCCGAGAACAGCGTGATCGCGCGGCTGGACACCGGCCGCCCGGGGCGCACGGTCGCGCTGCGCGCGGACATCGACGCGCTGCCGATCGAGGAGCAGAGCGGGGTGGAGTTCGCCTCCGAGCGGCCCGGCGTGATGCACGCCTGCGGCCACGACGGGCACACCGCGATGCTGCTCGGCGCCGCCAAGCTGCTCGCCGGCGCGGCCGACGCCTGCCCGGCGGGGAGGTCCGCTTCATCTTCCAGCCCGCCGAGGAGCTCGCTCCCGGCGGCGCGCGCGACCTCGTCGCGGCGGGCGCGATGGAGGGCGTGGACTTCATCTACGGCTGCCACCTGTGGACGCCGCTGGAGCTCGGCAAGGTGGCCGCGATGCCCGGCCCGTTCATGGCCGCGGCCGACTTCTTCAAGCTCGCCATCATCGGCAAGGGCGGCCACGGCGGGATCCCGCACGAGGCCGATCGACACGGTCGCGATCGCCGCGCAGGTGGTCGCCAACCTGCAGCACGTCGTCGCGCGCCGCGATCGACCCGCTGCAGAGCGCGGTGGTGACGATCGGCTCCTTCCACGCCGGCGACGCGCCGAACGTGATCCCCGGCCGCGCCGAGCTCCAGGGCACCGTGCGCAGCTTCGACCCGCAGGTCCGCGAGCGGCTCGCGAACCTGATCGAGGACGTCATCCGCGGGGTCACCTGCGCCCACGGCGCCGGCTACGAGCTCGACTACCAGTTCGGCTATCTGCCCGGTCGTCAACGACGAGGCGGCGACGGCGCTCGTGCGCGAGCAGATCGGCGCCGACGAGTTCACCGAGATCGCGCCGATCATGGGCGGCGACGACTTCTCCGCCTACCTCGACGACGCCCCCGGCTGCTACGCGTTCATCGGCGCGGGCCCGAGGGCGAGGCGTTCCCGCACCACCATCCGCGCTTCGCGCATCGACGAGCGGGCCCTCGCCACCGGCGTGCGGCTCCACGTCGACGTCGCCGACGCCGCGCTGAAGGAGGGCGTCATGAAGCTCCAGCACGTGCTCGCCGCGATCCCGTTCGTCGGGGTGCTCGATCGGCATGTTCTTCGCCAACACGGTCGAGCCCTACGTGCTCGGGCTCCCGTTCGCGATGTTCTGGGTGGTCATGTGGGTCGTGCTGGCCTCGGTGATCATGGCCGTCGTCTACCGGCTCGACGCGCGCGAGCGCGAGGAGCGAGGGCCGGTGAACGTCTCGCTCGCGATCATCGTCGCTGTTCCTGCTGCTCGCCGTCGGGCTCGCGTTCCTGCTCCCGCCGCGGGCGCGACATGGACCTCGAGCAGTGGAGCGTCGGCGGCCGCGGCTTCGGCTCGATCTTCGTCTTCCTGCTGATGGCGGGCGAGATCTACTCGACCTTCACGTTCCTGGGCGGCGCGGGGCTCGTGTACGGCTCGGGCGGCGCGGCGTACTACATCCTCGGCTACGGCACGCTGGCCTACATCCTCGTCCTACTGGCTGCTGCCGGCGGTGTGGCGCTACGCGACGCCGCGCAAGCTGCTCTCGCAGGCCGACGTGTTCGTCAGCAAGTACGACTCGCGGGCGCTCGGCGTGCTCGATCTCGCTCGTCGTGGTGGCGGCGATGATCCCGTACCTCGCGCTGCAGCTGAAGGGCCTCGGGATCATCGTCTCCCAGACCTCCGACGGCTCGGTGTCCTCGACCGCCGCGGTGTGGATCGGCGCGTTCGTGCTGTCCGTCTACGTCGTCGCCTCGGGCATCCACGGCTCGGCGTGGACGGCGGCGATCAAGGACGTGCTGACGCTCTCGGTGGTCGATCTTCATCGGGCTCTACCTGCCGATCCACTACTTCGGCTCGATCGGCGAGATGTTCCATCGCGTGGAGGAGGCCAAGCCCGGGCTTCGCCGCGCTCAAGGGCGACCAGCTGACGCCGGTGTGGTTCTCCTCGACCGTGCTGCTGACCGCGCTGGGCTTCTACATGTGGCCGCACACGTTCGGCTCCGCGCTGGCGGCGCAAGGACGAGGACGTGTTCCGCCGCAACGCGATCTTCATGCCGCTCTACCAGCTGCTGATCGGGTTCGTGCTCCTCGTCGGCTTCGCCGCCGTGCTCCGGCGTGCCGGGCCTGGCGGAGGACGAGAGCGACCTGGCGCTGCTCGAGCGTCGCGCATGCAGGCGTTCCCGGACTGGTTCGTCGGGCTTCATCGGCGCCGCGGGCATGCTGTGCGCGCTGGTGCCGGGCTCGATGCTGCTGATCGTGTCGGCGACGACGGTCGCGCGCAACATCTACAAGGGCCTCAACCCGAGCGCCTCCGACGCGACCGTGCCGACGCTGACCAAGTCGCTCGTCCCGGTGATCGCGCTCGGCCGCGGTCGCGTTCGTGTTCGCCGGCGGGCAGACGATCGTCACGCTGCTGCTGCTCGGCTACGCGCTGGTCACCCAGCTGTTCCCGGCGCTGCTGGCCTCGCTGGTCCGGCCGGGCTGGTGACCAAGGCCGGGGCGATGGCGGGCATCGTGGCGGGCGTCGCGGTGGTGGCGGCGATGTCGTTCTCCGGCGCCACGCCGGGCTCCTCGACGACGGTCGACTCGCTGATCGGCGGGCTGCCGGCTTCCTTGCCCAGCTCAACCTCGGCGTGCTGGCGCTGATCATCAACATCGTCGTCACGGGCGTCGTGAGCGTCGTCACCAGCTCGGCGCGAGCCGGTCGAGGCGCGGTCGCGCGCTGGGCGTCGGGCGCGGCTGGGTACCCTGGCGGCATGTGCCGCAACATCCGCCCGCTCTACAACTTCGAGCCGCCCGCGACCTCCGAGGAGGTCCGCGCCGCGTCGCTCCAATACGTCCGCAAGATCAGCGGCTTCACGAAGCCGTCGCAGGTCAACCAGGAGGCGTTCGACCGCGCGGTCGAGGAGATCGCGCACGTCTCGATGCACCTGCTCGCAGGACCTCGAGACCGACGCGCCGCCCAAGGACCGCGAGGTCGAGGCGGCGAAGGCCCGCGCCCGGGCCGCGCAGCGCTACGCCGCGTAGAGGTGCGCGTTGTCGTCATCCCCGAGCATGGCGACCCTGGTGTCCTGCGCGTCGAGGAGCGCCCTGACCCGCCGCTGAAGCCGGGCCACGTGCGGATCGAGGTGGGCGCCGCGGGCGTCAACTTCGCCGACACGATGGCGCGGATCGGGCGTCTATCCCGACGCGCCGCCGCTGCCGATGGTGCTCGGCTACGAGGTGGCGGGCACGGTCGTGGAGGGTGTGGGCACGGGCGATCGCGTGATGGCCGGCACGCACTTCGGCGGCTACGCGTCGCAGGTCGTGGTGCCGGACGGCGACGTCGTCCCGCTCCCCGACGACCTCTCCTTCGAGCAGGGCGCCGCCATCCCCGTCAACTACTCGACGGCGTGGGCCGCGCTGGTCGGCTACGGCTCGCTGCGCGAGGGGGAGACGGTGCTCGTGCACGCGGCGGCGGGCGGCGTCGGGATCGCCGCCACCCAGATCGCCAAGCGCGGCGGCGCCGTCGTCCACGGCACCGCCTCGCCGCGCAAGCACGACGCGATCCGCGGCCTCGGGGTCGACGTCGCGCACGACTACACGCGCCGGGGCTGGGCGCGTGGCCTCGAGGGCCGCTTCGACATCGTGCTCGACGCGGTCGGCGGCGCGTCGTTCCGGCGCTCCTACAAGCTGCTGCGCACCGGGCGGGCGGCTCGTCGCGTTCGGCGCCTCGAGCGTCGCCCAGGGGCCGACGCGCAACGTGTTCAAGGCCGCGCCGCAGGCGCTGCGGATGGTGCGCGGCTTCGACCTGATCAAGCAGATGTCGGCCTCCAAGTCGGTGATCGGCCTCAACATGCTCCGGCTGTGGCAGGACCGCGGCACGCTCGCGCCGTGGATCGACCCGCTCGCGCCGATGCTCGCCGACGGCACGATCCAGCCCGTCGTCCACGAGGCCGTCCCGTTCTCCCGCGCCGGCGACGCGCACCGCATCATCGGCGAGCGCCGCAACGTCGGGAAGGTCGTCTTGGTGCCCTGATCCGGGTAGGCCCGGGGTGATCCCGACCATCGGAGGCGGACCATGCCCGAGAAGAAGCCCGGACCCAGCGTCAAGGACCCCGAGCAGTACGAGGCCCTGCGAGACCAGGGCGCCAGCAAGGAGAAGGCGGCGCGGATCGCCAACACCGACCGCCAGTCCGCCGCCAAGAAGGGCGGGCAGTCCGGCGCCTACGAGGACTGGACGAAGGACGACCTCGAGGAGCGCGCGGCCGAGATCGGCATCGAGGGCCGCTCGGACATGAACAAGGACGAGCTCATCGACGCGCTGCGCAACCACTGAGCGCCGGGACAGACCTACGGTCTCTCCGGATCGCTCACGCGGTTTACTGATTGACATGTTCGACCACGTCGGGATCCGGGTCGCGGACCAGGACGCGTCGAAGCGGTTCTACGCGACGGTGCTCGCGGCGCTCGGCATCGAGCTGGACACCGACGAGCCCGGGCTCCTGGAGTGGGACGACTTCGCGCTCGGGCGGATTCGAGCCGGAGCGCCCCGCCGTCGCGCGGGCTGCACCTCGGCTTCATGGCGCCGTCGCGCGAGCACGTCGACGCGTTCTGGCGGGCGGGCACCGAGGCCGGGTTCCGCGACGCGGCGAGCCCGGCCCGCGGCCCGAGTACCGCGACGACTACTACGGCGCGCTTCCTGCTCGACCCCGACGGCAACAGCGCCGAGGCCGTCCACCACGGCGACATGCGCGAGGGCGGGAACATCGACCACCTGTGGATCCGCGTCGCCGACGTGCGCCGCCGCCGCCGCGTTCTACCGGGAGATCTCGCCTTCTCCGGCTTCGAGCTGCGCGACGAGGACGCCGGCCGCGCGGACTTCGCCGGCCCCGCCGCCTCGTTCATGCTGCTCGCGGACGAGCGGCCGACCGAGTACCTGCACGTCGCGTTCCCGGCGGACGAGAACGCCACCGTCGACGCCTTCCACGCACGCGGCGATCGCCGCCGGCTACCGCGACAACGGCGGCCCGGGCGAGCGGCCCGAGTACCACGAGGGCTACTACGGCGCGTTCGTGCTCGACCCCGACGGCAACAACATCGAGGTCGTCTGCCACAACCGGGGTCACTCCGATGCCTGACTGCGCCCTCGTCGTCGTCGACATGCTCAACGACCTACGACCACGAGGACGCCGACCTGCTCGCCGACTCGGTGCGCGAGGCGCTGCCGAACATGGTGGAGCTGATCCGCCGCGGCCCGCGCCGCGGACGACACGATGACGTTCTACGTCAACGACAACTACGAGCGCTGGGAGCTTCACCCGCGACGGACCTCGTGCGCAGGCGCTCGAGGGCAAGCACCCCGACCTCGATCGAGCCGATCGTCCCGCGCGGCGACGAGCCGTTCATCATGAAGGGCCGGCACTCGATCTTCTACCAGTCCTCCGTCGACCACCTGATCCAGGTCGCAGGGACGTCAAGCAGACTCATCCTGTGCGGGCAGGTCACGGAGCAGTGCATCCAGTACTCCGCGCTCGACGCGTACATGCGCGGCTACGAGGTCGTCGTGCCGCGCGACGCCGTCGCGCACATCAACCCCGAGTGGGCCGAGGCCGCCTTCGGGATGATGGAGAAGAACATGCACGCCGATCTCACGCCGGTCGCTGATGGCGCCCTCGCGCTGATTCGCTGTATACAACGCGACATGGCTGACGAGGGCACATCGCAGTCCATGCGGGCGCTGCTGCGCCTGCGCCAGATGGTCTTCGACGGCGAGTTCGCGCCGGGCACGCGCATGGCCGAGCTGCCGCTGGTCGAGCGGCTCGGGGTGTCGCGGACGCCGCTGAGGCTCGCGCTTCGACGCTCGCCCACGAGGGGCTGCTGGAGCTGATGCCCACCGGCGGCTACGCGGTCCGCTCGTTCACGCTCGCCGACGTCGACGACGCGATCGAGCTGCGCGGGGTGCTGGAGGGCACCGCCGCGCGGTTGGCGGCCGAGCGCGGCGGCGCCGAGCCGATCGCGGCCATGCGCGAGCTCCTCGCGGAGCTCGACGCGGTCGTCCACGAGCAGAGCTACGACTCGTTCGTCCGCTACGTGGACCTCAACGAGCGGTTCCATGCGCTCCTGCTGGAGGCGGCCGGCTCGCCGGTGCTGGCCCGCACGCTGGCGCAGATCGCCGCGCTCCCGTTCGCCTCGCCGAGCGCGTTCGTGCTCGCGGAGGCGGAGCTGCCCGAGTCGCGCGAGATCCTCCTCATCGCCCAGTACCACCACCACGAGCTGGTGAGCGCGATCGAGCGCGGCGAGGGCGCGCGGGCCGAGGCCCTGGCCCGCGAGCACGCCCGGCTGGCCCGCCGCAACCTGGAGATCGTGATCGCGAACCGCGACGTGCTCGCCAGCATCCCGGGCCACGGGCTGCTGCAACTGCCCGAAATCTGACGCGCGGGCGCTCTACAGTGTTGTATACAGCACTGTGGCAGCCACTCTAGGAGGAGAGATGCCCGGGACCCTGAACGGCGAGCCCACGCGCGCCGCCGAGACGTTCACCCTGCCGGACTTCCCGCGCAACGCGTGGTACGCCGCGGCCTACGACGTCGAGCTCAAGCACGAGCTGCTCCCCCGCACGATCTGCGGCCACCAGCTCGTCATGTACCGCAAGACCGACGGGACGCCGGTGGCGCTGGAGAACGCCTGCTGGCACCGGCTGCTGCCGCTCTCGGAGGGCTCGCTGGAAGGCGACGAGCTCGTGTGCGGCTACCACGGGCTGATGTACAACGGCGAGGGCCGCTGCACGTTCATGCCCTCCCAGAAGACGATCAACCCGGCCGCGCGCGTGCGCGCGTATCCCGTCGTCGAGCGCCACCGCTTCGTGTGGGTGTGGACCGGCGACCCCGCGCTCGCCGACCCCGCCACGGTGCCCGACCTCCATTGGAACGACGACCCGGAGTGGGAGGGCGACGGCAAGCGCATCCACGCCGAGTGCAACTACAAGCTCGTCGTCGACAACCTGATGGACCTCACGCACGAGACGTTCGTGCACGGCTCGAGCATCGGGCAGCGCTCGATCCTCGAGGTGCCGTTCGAGGTCACCCACGGCCCCGACTTCGCGACCGTCACGCGCTGGATGCGCGACGTCGACCGCCGCCGTTCTGGAAGCTGCAGCTGGAGTGGAAGACGGGCAAGTCGGTCGGCAACGTCGACCGCTGGCAGATCATCCACTTCGAGGCGCCGTCGACCATCGCGATCGACGTCGGCGTCGCCCCGACCGGCACGGGCGCTCCCGAGGGCGATCGCTCGGAGGGCGTCAACGGCTACGTGCTCAACACGATGACGCCGGAGACCGACCGCACCTGCCACTACTTCTGGGCGTTCTGCCGCAACTGGAACCTCGGCGACCAGCGCATCACCCACACGCTGCGCGAGGGCGTCACCGGCGTGTTCGGCGAGGACGAGGTGATCTTCGCCGCCCAGCAGCGGGCGATCGAGGCCCACCCGGAGAAGCAGTTCTACAACCTCAACATCGACTCCGGGGCGATGTGGGCGCGGCGGCTGATCGACACGATGATCGCCGAGGAGTCCGACGACCGCCGCTACCAGGAGTCCGCCGCCGCGGCCGCCGAGGAGACCGCCGGCGGGCCGACCACGACGAGCGTCGAGGCGACCGAGGCGGACGCCGCGCGACTGGGGGTCTGACCCCTCATGCAGGGCCACTTCCGCCCCGGGCGCGTGCGCTCCGTGACGCCCGTCGCCGACGACGTGCGGCTGATCGAGATCGAGCCGGAAGGCGGCGCGGAGCCGTACCCGACGGGCAGCCACCTCGACCTCTCGGTCGTCCTCGACGGGCTGCCCGACACGCGCTCCTACTCGCTGGTCGGCGAGCGCCCCGCCGACGGCGCGTACCGGATCGCGGTCAAGCGGCTGGCCGACAGCCGCGGCGGCTCGGACGTACATGCACACGCTCGAGCCGGGCGCCGAGATCGAGGTGTCGGCGCCGCGCAGCCACTTCGAGCTCCAGCACGGCCGGCCCGAGTACCTGCTGATCGCGGGCGGCATCGGGATCACCCCGATCGTCGGCATGGCGCAGGCCCTCACGCGCGCGGGCGCGGGATTCCGTCTCCTGTACGCCGCACGCACGCGCGAGGCGCTGGTGTTCGCCGACGAGCTGCGCGAGTTGCTGGGCGACCGGCTGGAGACGTTCGTGGGCGAGCGCGTCGATCTGGCCGCGGCGATCGACGCGTTGCATCCCGACGGCGAGCTCTACGTGTGCGGCCCGCCTGTCGCTGCGCGAGGCGACCCGCGCCGCGTGGCGGGAGCGCGGCCGCCCCGCCGACCGCCTGCGCTTCGAGACGTTCGCCACCGCCGGCCGCTTCCCGACCGAGCCGTTCCGCGTCCGGGTCCGCGACCACGGCGACCGCGAGGTCGAGGTACCGCGCAACCGCACGATGCTCGCCGCGCTCGGCGATGCCGGCATCGAGGTGATGTCCGACTGCCTGCGCGGCGAGTGCGGGCTGTGCGCGGTGACGGTGCTCGAGGCCGACGGCGACCTCGACCACCGCGACGTCTTCCTCTCCGAGGAGGAGCAGGACGAGGGCGGCTCGCTGTGCAGCTGCGTCTCGCGCGCGGCCGGGGGCACCGTGACGATCGACACCGGCTTCCGGCCGGCGTCCGCTAGGACTTGACCGACGCGACGAAGCCGCGCACGTCGGCGGCCGGCTCCGAGTAGGCCTCGCCCAGCGCCGACTCCATCGCCGACATGAAGTCCTCGCCCCAGGCCGGGAGCTCGTAGTCGATCGCGCGGAGGAACTCGAGCGTCGCGGCGAGGCGGATGTCGGCGATCGAGGGCGAGTCGCCGCCGATGAACGTCTTGCCGTCGAGGAAGAACGCGCGGTAGACGTCGAGCGGCTCCGCGAGCGCCGCGATGGCGTCCCGCTGGGCCTGCGCCTTGAGGGCATCGCCGGCCTCGGAGGTGGCCACCTCGCCCGGGTACTGGGGGAAGCCGAGGGTGGGGTAGGTCGCGCGGGCCAGCAGCGGATACAGCGTGCCGATCAGGTAGAACATCGCGCTGTCGACCATCGCCCGCTCGCCCGGATCGGTCGGGTAGAACTGGTCGAGCCCGTGCTTGTTGCAGAGGTACTGCATGATCGCGCAGCTCTCCCACAGCGAGCCGCGCGGGAGGCCGCTCTCCTCGAGCATCGGCGTCAGATGCGCGGGGTCCTTGGCGAGGAACTCGGGCTCGGTCGTCTTGCCCCAGACGTCGACCTCCTCGAAGTCGAGGCCCGCGGCTCGCACGAAGATCCGAGCGGTGAGGTTGTTGACGCTCGGGGCGAGGATGTTGAGCGTGTTGGTCGGCCATGGGAAGTTCCTCCTCGTCAGCGGCGGTACGGGTCCTTGGGCGAGCGGTCGTCGGACAGGCTCTCGCGCCTGCGCTCCGACAGCAGCTCGATGGCATCCGCGAGGTGCTCGCGGTCGATGTTGTAGTCGCCGCGGGCGACCCTCAGCTTGTGCGCCTCCAGGAGCACCTCGCCGTGGGTCCAGCCGTGGGGCGGCTCGAAGCGGTACGACGCGAGCTCGATCAGGAGCCCGAGCGGGTCCTCGAAGTAGATCGAGTCCATGAAGCCGCGGTCCTTGACGCCGCTGTGGCGGATCCCGCGCTCGTCGAGCCGCTCGACGGCCTGGAAGAACGTGGCCTGCGAGACGGCGAACGCGAGGTGGTGCACGCAGCCGATGTCGGTCGGGGTGCGCTGGGGATCGGGCTCGCGGCCCTCGTCGGTGAAGACGGTGATCAGCCGCCCGTCGCCCGGATCGAAGTAGAGGTGGCTCTCGGTCGCGTTGTCGAGGTTGGGCTGCTCGAACACGAACGGCATCCCGAGCACGCCCTCCCAGAAGTCGATCGACGTCTGCCGGTTCGCGCCGACGATCGTGATGTGATGGACGCCCTGGGTCTGGAGTTTGCGCATCGCGGCCCAGACTCTTCCACGTCACGGGCTTGCGTGCGCAATCAG
Source organism: uncultured Gaiellaceae bacterium (assembly GCA_963765705.1). Taxonomy (GTDB): domain Bacteria; phylum Actinomycetota; class Thermoleophilia; order Gaiellales; family Gaiellaceae; genus Gaiellasilicea. Next base: position 689,712 of record CAVXXJ010000013.1, on the reverse strand, counting down.
TTGTCGATTTCGGCGGATCCCGCGTGTCGTACGTGTATGACCAACACACAGGCGGTGGCGACATGACGCAGTACGCGGTGATGATCTACGAGCGCACGGCCCCGGCGGACCTCCCACCGGAGGTCATGCAGGCCCACGGGCGCCTGCCCGAGCGGATCGCCGAGCAGGGTGGCCGGACGCTGGCCGGCCTGGCGCTGGAACCGAACGAGACGGCGACGTCGATCCGCGGCGACCTCGTCACCGACGGGCCGTTCATCGAGACCAAGGAGGTGCTGGCCGGCGTCTTCGTGATCGAGGCGCGCGACCTCGACCATGCGCTCGCGCTGGCCAAGATGACGCCGATCGTCGACGGCGGCGTCGAGGTCCGGCCCCTGCTCGGCTTCGAGATCGTGGGGTCGGGCTGAGCGCGGCCGCGAACGCGGTGGCCGCCGCGCACCGTCGCGAGTGGGCGTTCGTGCTCGCCGCGACGGTGCGCGTGACGCGCGACCTCGACACCGCCGAAGAGGCGGTGCAGGACGCGTACGTGCAGGCGCTGCGCAGGTGGGATCGCGACGGCGTCCCCGACCGCCCCGGCGCATGGCTGACCACCGTCGCGCGGCGGACGGCGCTCAACGCGATGCGCCACCGGCGGACGCTCGACTCGAAGCTCCCGCTCCTCCTCGACCCCGCGACCGACGACATGCCCGAGCCCTCCGAGGACACGATCCCCGACGACCGGCTGCGGCTGGTCTTCATCTGCTGCCATCCGGCGCTGTCGCAGGAGGCGCAGATCGCGCTGACGCTGCGGCTCGTGTGCGGCGTCGCCACCCCGGACATCGCGCAGGCGTTCCTCGTCGGCGAGGCCGACGATGGCCGCGCGCGTCACGCGCGCGAAGCGCAAGATCGCGACGGCGCGCATCCCCTACGCGGTGCCCGAGCCGGCAGAGCTTCCCGCGCGGCTCGGCCCGGTTCTCAGCGTCATCCACCTGCTCTACGCAACCGGGCACACCGCGCCGTCCGGCGGCTTGCTGGTCCGCGACGAGCTGACCGCCCGCGCGCTCGACCTCGCGCGGATGCTGACCCAACTGCTGCCGGCGGAGCGAGAGGCGGCGGGGCTGCTCGCGCTGCTGCTCGTCCACCACGCCCGGCGCACGACGCGGACCGGCGGCGACGGCCGGCTGCTGCGCCTGGAGGACCAGGACCGCGCCGTGTGGGATCGCGACGTGATCGCCGAGGCGGACCGGCTGATCGTCGGCGCGCTGGCCGCGGGCGCGCCGGGCCCGTTCACGCTCCAGGCCGCGATCGCCGCCGTGCACGCCCAGGCTCCGAGCTACGACGCGACGGACTGGGCGGAGATCCTCGCGCTCTACGACGAGCTGCTGCGCGTCTGGCCGTCCCCGGTCGTGGCGCTCAACCGCGCGGTGGCCGTCGCCATGGCCGAAGGCCCGGCCGCGGCGCTGGCCGAGGTCGAGGCGCTCGAGCGCGACGGCCGCCTCGCCCGCTACCGCTACCTGCCTGCCACCAAGGCCGATCTGCTGCACCGCCTCGGGCGCGACGCCGAGGCCGCGGACGCCTACCGGGCCGCGCTCGAGCTGACCGACAACGACGCCGAGCAGGAGTTCCTGGCCGGCCGCCTCGCCGAGCGGGGCGAGTGAGGGCAGCCGCGCCGGGTACTTCGGAGCAGACCATGGCCACGTTCGCGTTGATCCACGGTGGGGGCGACAGCGCGTGGGCCTGGCACCTCGTGTCCGCCGAGCTGCGCGACCTGGGCCACGAGGCGGTCGCCGTCGACCTCCCGACCGAGGACCCGTCGGCCGGGCTGTGGGATTACGCCGACGCGGTGGCGGGCGCCGTCGCCGGCCGGGAGGAGCTCGTCGTGGTGGGGCACTCGCTCGGGGCGTTCACCGCCCCGCTCGTGTGCGCGCGGGTGCCGGCCGAGCTGCTCGTACTGGTGGCGGGCATGGTCCCGGCGCCGGGCGAGTCCGCGAGCGACTGGTGGACGAACACCGGCTACGAGTCGCCGGGAGGCGACTTCGACGAGATCGCCGTCTTCTACCACGACGTCGCGCCGGCGCTGGTGGAGGAGGCCAAGACCCACTGGCGCGACCAGGCCGAGGGGCCGATGCGCGAGCCGTGGCCCCTCGTCGCGTGGCCGGACGTCCCGACGCGGTACCTGCTGTGCCGCGACGACCGGCTGTTCGGCGCCGACTGGACCCGCCGGATGGTGCGCGAGCGCCTGGACATCGAGGCCGACGAGATCGGCGGCGGCCACTGCCCGTTCCTCAGCCGCCCGCGGGAGCTGGCCGAGCGCCTCGTCGCCTGGGCAGAATGGTCCGATGGTGCGCATCGAACCGTGGGGCCCTGACGACCTGGAGCTGGTGCGCGCGCTCAACGGCGACCCGGCGATGATGGTCCACCTCGGCGGCCCGGAGACGGACGAGAAGATGGCCGATCGCCAGCGCCGCTACGCGGAGCCCGGCTCCGGCATGTTCAAGATCGTGGACACGGCCACCGGGGAGTCGGCCGGGTCCGTCGGCTACTGGGAGAAGGACTGGCAGGACGAGCAGGTCTACGAGACGGGCTGGTCCGTGCTCCCGGCGTTCCAGGGCCGCGGCGTCGCCGTCGCGGCGACCGCGCTGGTCATCGAGATGGCGAAGTCCGAGGGCGTCCATCGCTCCCTGCACGCCTTCCCGTCGGTCGAGAACGGCCCGTCGAACGCGATCTGCCGCAAGCTCGGGTTCACGCTGCTGGGTGACTCCGAGTTCGAGTACCCGGCCGGGTCGTTCATGCGCTGCAACGACTGGGCGCTCGACCTCCGCTAGATCTGCGCGCCGACGAGCACGACGGTGACGACCACGGGCAGCACCCCGCCGACCGTGAACGTCGCGACGAGGCGGAACTCCAGGGGCGCGTGGACGCCGTCGAGGATCGAGCGTTCGAGCTTGCGCTGGCGGCGGGCGACGAACCGGAGGAGCCCGAGCGCGAGCGGCCTCGAACAGGGCTCGCTGCTCCTTGGTGCAGAGCTTGCGAAGGGCGCGCTCGCCGAGCACCACCTGGCGGATCTTGTCCGAGTCGGCCTCGCGCATGTGTTTGACGGAAAGGCCGACGCCCCGTCAGTCGTAGTAGCGGCGGGCGCTGGAGCCGATGCGCGTGACGTCGGTTCCGTAGATGTGGATGGAGATCGCGGTCGTGTCGCCCGTGTTGTGCACGCGGTGGATGTCGCCGGGCGGCGAGAAGCCGCTGACGTCGCCGAGGTGGTTCTCGCTGCGGCCGAGCAGGTTCAGATCGGCGTCGAACAGCTCCTCGTGCTCGACGCCCTGGATGACGCCGAACACGCACCAGGTCATGTGGTCGTGGATCCGGGTGATCTGCCCGGGCCGCCAGACCAGGGCGACGATCGAGAACGAGCCGTCGGGCTCGACGTGCAGGTTGTGGCCGATGTAGCTGTCCGGCGAGCCGAGGCGCTGCTCGGCGGTCAGCACGTCCGGGGTGGGGAGGTTGCGGCGCAGCTGCTCGGCGACGAGCTGCGCGGTGTCGGACCAGTCGGCGCGCTGGCCCATGGCGGCGCGGACCCCGGCGACGAGTTCGGTCAGCCGGCTCCGTGTGGGGGTCTGGGTAGCGGTCATGGCAGTCAGTGTGCGCCCGGACGACCGATACGTCTAATGCCAAGTTTCGTGCTGACTCATAGAGAGAGTTGATGGATCACGTCCGCTCCGCCACCAGCACGAGCTTCCGCACCCGACCGGCTCCCAGCCAGTCGATCCAGCACCGGTGGATGGCGAGCAGGTCGTCCAGCGCGCGGCGGCCGAGCTGCGCGGTGATGTGCGCGGCGTCGGCGGCGAACGCCCCCGCCAGCGCCTGCGCCATCGCGCGGTGCGCGTGGCTGTGATCCTCCTGCCGCCTGACGACGAACCCGGCCCGCTCCAGCGTCGTCGTGATCTCGTCGAGCGGGGTGAGCCAGACCGTGTCGGCGTCGGGCATCTGCAGCCGCTCGGCGGGCGTGAGCGGCGGCCCCTCCTCGAGCGTGAAGGCGAAGCGCCCGCCGGGTGGGAGGATCCCGGCGATCGCGCGCACCAGCGCGTCCTTGTCCTCGAAGGCGAGCATCGCCTCGAGGAGGAGCACGACGTCGAAGGCGTCGTCCGGGAACGGCGGGACGCGCGCGATCGCGAACCGGCAGGGCTCCTCGGCCGCGTGCTCGCGCGCGATGGCGATCGCGCTCGGGCTGAAGTCCACGCCCAGGTAGTCGCAGCCCAGTTCCCGGGTGAGAAGGCGTCCGGGGCCGGCGATGCCGCAGCCCACGTCCAGCACCGCGACCCCGGGCGCGATGCCGGCCCGCGCCGCCAGCGCGCGGATCTCGCCGGCGGTCATGAAGCCCTCCTGCCCGACGAACTCCCCGGGCGCGTACGCCGACACCCGCGCGCGCTGCAGCGCCCGGTCGAAGGGGGTGCGGACGTCCTGCCTCACGGCCGCGAGAACGTCGTGAGGAAGCGGTCACGGAAGGCCTTCATCGGCCACACCGGAGCCTGCGGGCCGGGGCGCAGGCCGTCCTGCCAGCCCCACCCGCCGATCCGGTCGAGCACCTTCGGGTCATGGGCGATGACCGAGATCGGCACGTCGCGGCTGGCGTCCTGGCCGCTGACGATCGTCGCCGGCTGATGGTCGCCCAGCAGCACGACCACGAGGTCGTCGCCGCCGTAGCGCTGCACGAACGAGACGATCGTGCTCAGCGTGTACTCGATCGAGTGGCCGTAGGCGGCGCGGGCCCGTTCGGCGTCGCCGAATAGCGCGGCCTCCGTCGATTCCTCCACCGGGACGCGGTCGAACACCGAGCCGTCGCCGACGTCCTCCCAGGGGATGAGCCGGGGTATGCGCGTCCACGGCGCGTGGCTCGAGAGCAGGTCGACCTCGGCGAACACCGGGGGCCGGTCGCGCCGCGCGAGCTCGAGGCGCTGCAGGGCCTGGAGCACGTACTGGTCCGGCATCGACGGCAAGCCGAAGCCCGGCCCGCGGTAGCCGACGTTGCGGCGGTCGTAGACCGTGTCGTAGTGGTAGAAGCTCGAGCCCTCCGGCCACGTCCGCTTGTTCGCCGGCATGGACGCGACCGCCCGCCACCCGCCGCGCTTGAACGCCCCGGTGAGGGTGAGGCGGTCGCTCTTGACGAGCTGGTTGTAGCCCCGCTGGGTGCCGATCCGGATCCCCGACTGGAGCGTGGCGTGCGCCAGCCAGCTGAGCCCGCCGAAGGTCGACGAGGTGAGGTAGGCGCTCCGCGAGGCGAAGCCGGCGGCGCGCAGATCCGCGGTCCCCCGGTCGAGCACGGTGGGGACCCCGGGCGAGTCCTCGACCGCGACCTTCCCGTAGCTCTCGACGAACAGGAGGAGGACGTCCTTGCCGCGCAGGCCGGTCAGCAGCCGGTCGCCGGGGGTGGCGGCGAAGCGGTCGCGAGGGATCTCGCGCGCGAGGACCTCCTGCGCATGCAGGCCGCTCCGGATCGCCTCCACCTCTCCGACGGCGAGGGCAGCGGCGGGCGTGGCGGCGACCGGCGCGCCGGCGACGCGGAGCACCACCCAGAGCACGCCGAGCACCAGGGCGGTCCGGAGCGCCCAGTCGCGGTGGCCGGCCGCGACCCGCGTGAGGCGCAGCAGCGCCAGGACCGGGAGGGCGAGGAAGGCGATGACGAGCACGACGATGACGGCGACGGCGACGTTCGCGCCCGAGTTGCCGATCGCATCGCCGAGCGTCTCGACGCCGATCCCCGCGTAGCTCGAGTCCGAGATGGGGTCGAAGGGCCGGTCGAAGGCGGTGAAGAACCCCAGGTCGAGGACCTTCACGAGCACGAGCACGCCAAGGAGCGCTCCGACGATCACGGCGAGCACGCGGCGCGGGGGGCGGGCAGCAGGACGGCGAGGGCGAGGACGACGAGGAGCTCGAGCGGGAGCCGCGCGAACGCGCCGACGGTGAAGTGGCTCGGCTTGTTCGGCGCGACGACCGCCGCCCAGACGACCAGCACCGCGAGCACCGTGACCGCCACGGCGATGCCCCTGCGCGGCCCGCGCTCGAGGGCCCCGTGCCGTCGGCGCCACAGCCACCACGTGCACTCGCCGACCGACACCGTGAGCAGCGCGAGCGCGACGGCCAGCAGGACCTGCACGAGCGCGCGCGGCAGCACCTCGGCGGCCGCGACCGTCAGCACGACCCCCTGCGTCGCCGCGACGAGCCGGCGCCAGCGGCGCGGCGGCAGCGGCGCGCGCATCCACGGCAGCAGCCACTCGCCGGCCAGGAACACGTAGCGCGCGGCGCCGATCGCCAGCACCCACGCGCCGTACGCGGGCGCGACGTAGACGCTGAGGGCGAGGATCAGGAACGCGTCGATCTCGCCGTCGAAGCGCGCGCCCAGCGCGGTCGCCGTCCCGGTGCGCCGCGCCACCGGTCCGTCGACGAGGTCCAGCGCAAGCGCGACGACGGCGAGCGTCACGAGCAGTGCCACCGGCGTGTCGTTGGTGAACGAGTCGGCGGCCAGCGCGGCGACCCCGACGGCGAGCGTCGCGCGGGCAAGCGTGACCCACGACGCCGGGCCCAGCCGCTCCCCGGCGAGCCCGCGCGCCAGCGCCGCGGCCATGGTGACCGCGGCGGCGAGGCCGGCGACCAACCCGGCCGTGCCGAGCCCGGCGGTCTCCGCGAGGGCGCTGAGCAGCAGCAACTGGGCGATCAGCCCGGTCGTCGGGCCCGTCCGGTTGGGGCGGACCGTCGCGGTGCTCATTGCGTCCCGGAACCGGGGGGAGAGCGCGTAGCGCAGCAGCACCACGTCGCCGATCTGGCGCGTCTCGGCGAGCGTCGCGCGGCGCCCCGCATGCCAGGGGAAGCGCGCGTCGCTGACGAACCGCGGGGCGCTCGAGTCGCCGACGAAGAAGGGCGCGATGACGAGCTGCAGCTCGTCGACGAGGTCGTCGGCCAGGAACTGCGTGTGCACGATGCCGCCGCCCTCGACCATGAGCCGCTCCACGCCGCGGTCGGCGAGGTCCGCGCTGAGCCGGCGCATCCGCACGCGCCGGCCGCCGTCGACGACCGTCGCCACCGGCCCGAGCCGCGCTCGGGCGTCGGCCACCCGCGGGCTCGAGGTGTAGACGAGCTTCTCCGTCTCGCCGGCGGTGAAGAAGTTCGAGCCCACGTCGAGGTCCGCCCGCTCCGTCACGGTGATCTTCATCGGCGACGCCGGGAGCCCGCGGGCGGTGCGCAGGTCGCGGCGGGCCTGCGAGCGGACGAGCAGCCGCGGGTTGTCGGTGCGCACGGTGACCGCGCCGACCATGATCGCGTCGCACGACGCGCGCACCTCGTCGACCCGGTCGAAGTCGGCCTCGTTGGACAGCGCGAGGCGCGGCGTCTGGTCGCCGAGGTAGCCGTCGAGCGACACGCTGCAGCTCAGCATCGTGTACGGGCGGTCAGGCACCAGGGGCTCCGATCGCCGGCGTCGCCCGGGCGCGGTACACCCAGCCCGCCACGAGGACGGCGGCGCCCGGCAGGCTGGCGACGAACACCATCACGCCATACACGACCGCGGTGGCGACCCCGAGCGACGCGCCCAGGCCGGCGGCGGCGAACGCCCACGCCGTGACGCCCTCGCGCGGGCCCCAGCCGCCGATGTTGGGCAACGCCGCGCCCAGGAGCACGAGCAGCGCCAGCGGCAGCATCTCCGACGGCGGCGCGGTCGCGCCCGCGGTGTGCGCGGCGATCAGGAACGTGACCGCGTGGCCCGCGACGACCAGCGCCGACGCGAGCGCGACGGCCGGCCACGCCCGCCGGACGAGCAGCCCGTCCCGCACGTCACGGGCCGCGGCGCCGCGCAGCCGCGCCCACCGCGACGTCCCGACGCCGGGCCATACGCGCATCGCCAGCGCGAACGCGGCTGCGGCGATGAGCAGCGCGAGCGCGACGAGCGGCATGACCGGCCGCACCGGCGACGGCAGGACGAGGAGCACGGCGACGGTGAGGACGACCTGCACGACCTGCCCGGCCGAGCGCTCCCACGCGACGGCGCGCAGCCCGCGGCCGACGTCGCTCGTCTCGCGGCCGTGGCTGATCCCGCGGTGGACGTCGCCCACCACCCCGCCGGGCAGCGTGACGTTGAGGAAGAGCGAGCGGTAGTACGCGGCCACCGCGTTCCCCAGCGGCAGGTCGACGCCGAGGCCGCGGGCCACGGTCTTCCAGCGCCAGGCGCAGCACACGGTGGTCAGGACGGCAAGGCCCGACGCGGCCGCCAGCGCGCCGCCGTCGACGGTGCGCAGGCCGTCGAGGAACGGGCCGGTGCCGACGAGCCAGACGAGGACGGCGAGCGTCGCGCCCGCGGCGGCGAGGCGGGCGGCGGTCACGGCAGCGCCAGCACGTCGGCATGGTCGACGGTGACGGCGAGCTCCCCGGCGGCAGCCTGCGCGAGCCGCCGGTCCAGGTACGCGCTCGCCTCGCCGGCGAGCGACGGGTCCTGCTCGCGGGCAGCGCTGATCCACCCGTCGGCCCACTCGGCAGTCGAGGTCGGCGTCGGCCGCATCGAGGCGCCAAGGGCTCGACCGGACGATGACCTCAACCGGGGCGGCCGCGCGGCCGCGCTCGCGTGACCGAATGCCGGCCGCGACGGCCGGAGATGGTGGACAGCGGCCGCGGCGGCGCCGGGCCCCAGCCGCGCCCGGCGTTGGTGAGCGTTGAACGCGGCCGCCACGCGCGCGTCGAGGGGCTCCGCCGGGGTCAGGGTGACGCGGCCGACGACGGTCAGCGCGAGCAGCATCGGCAGCCCGGCGCAGGCGGCGAGCATGCGGGCGAGTTCGTCCGCGGTCAGCAGGTCGAGCAGCGCGGAGGCGGTGACGAGGTCGGCGCCGGCGAGATCGCCGGGCGACAGCCGGGTGATGTCGGACCGCCGCCGCGACCTCGGAGGTCGCCGCGGCGAGCTCCAGCAGGCGCGGGTCCCGGTCGTGCACCACCCAGTGTTGCGGCCCGGGGAGCCGCGGCGCGAGCCAGCGGCCCATCGCGCCGCTGCCGCCGCCGAGGTCGTGGATCACGAGAGGCGCCGGCCGGGAGGTGCCGCGCGAGGCGTTCCGCGAGCTCGCTCGAGCGCGCCGCCGCGTCGGCCGGCTCGCGCAGGTCGAGCCACTCCGGGGTGACGCGGATGGCCGTCGCGGTCATCGCGCCGCTCCCGCGAGGACGCCGGCGAGGACGGACGTGGTGGCCGGCCACCCGCGCAGCGACGCGCGCCGCTCCCGGGCGGCCCGCCGGAGGCGATCGCGCAGGTCGGCATCGCCCGAGCCAGCGCCGCAGCGCGGCGCCGAGGGCGGCCGGGTCGCCGGGCGGGACCAGCAGCCCCGGGCGTGTGCCGTCGTCCCCGTGCCCGAGCGCCTCCGTGATCCCGCCGACCTCGGCGGCGAGGACCGGCACGCCGCGGGCCAGCGCCTCGGTGACGACCATCCCGTACGTCTCGGCGTGCGAGGCGAGCACGAGCAGGTCCGCGGCGGCGTACGCGCGGTCGAGGTCCGCGCCGGTGCGCGGTCCCGCGAAGCGCACGCGGTCGCCGAGCTCGCGCGCGCGGCGCCGCACGTCGTCGGCGAACGCCGGGTCCCGGTCCAGGCTGCCCACGCACGCGCAGCGCCAGGACAGGTCCGTTGCGCTCGCGAGCCCGTCGAGGAGCACGTCGTGGCCCTTGTCGGGCGTGACCGCCGCGACGCACAGCAGCGCGTCGCCGGCTGCCGTTCCCGGCGCGACGCCGGCGGCGTCGACGCCGGGCTCGGCCACGTGCACGCGGTCGGCCGGCAGCGCGTATAGCTCCTCCAGCCGCCGCCGGGTCCAGGCGCTGGTCGTGACGACGGCGGCGGCCGCCGCGAGGACCGCGCCCTCGCGGCCCGACCTCATCGCGCGCCGGGCGGTGGCCGAGCGGCATGTGCACGAGGACGACCTGCCGGAGCCGGCGCGCCTCCGGCACGAGCGCCTCGGGGGCGGCGGACGCGATCAGCCCGTCGAGCAGCACCACCGCGCCGTCCGGGATCCGCTCGATTACGCGCGCGAGGGCGGCGTGCCCCGCCGCGCCGGGCCGCGGCCAGGCGCCGGGCACGGCGTGCTCGCGCACCGACCAGCCGAGCGCGCCCAGCCCGTCGGCAGACCCGGCGGTCGTACGTGTTGCCACCGCTCGGCCGCGCGGGGTCGTCGATCCCCTCGGGAACGATGACGTAGACCTCGTTCACAGCCGTCGCTCGTAGGTCGCCCACGCGACATGGGACTCCCGAAGCGTCACGTCTATTCCATCGAGCTCCGATACGACGTCGCCCAGCGCGTCGGCGAGCCGGTCCGCGACGACCCGCGCGAGCACCTCGGTGGTGGTGTTCTGGCCCGCGAAGTCCGGCTCGTCGTCGAGGTTGCGGTAGCCGAGCGCGGCCACGACGTCGTGAAGCGCCTCGGCGGCGCGGCCGATGTCGATCACGATGCCGTCGGCGTCCAGGGCGGCCCGGCGGAAGGTGGCGTCGACGACGTACGTCGCGCCGTGCAGCCGCTGCGCGGGCCCGAACACCTCGCCGCGCAGGCTGTGGGCGATCATCATGTGGTCGCGCACGGTGACGCTGAACACGCGCTAGCCCCCGTCGTACGTGATGGTGTGACAGAGCGCGGTGAGGCTCCCCGCGGCCAGGCGCTCCATGACGCCGGGCAGATCCTCGAAGCGCGACTCGCCCGTGACGATCGCGTCGAAGGCGGGGTCGCGCAGCAGGTCGAGGGCGAGGGCCAGCCGGTCGGCCGTCGTGCGCCGCGCGCTCCGGGCAGGGGACACCGTCCCGACCTGGCTGGCGCGCAGCCCGAGGCGGCCCGTGTGGAACGCGCCGCCGAGCGAGAGCGTCACCTCGGCGTCGCCGTACCAGCTGAGGTCGAGCACCGTGCCCTCGGGCGCGAGCAGCTCCAGCGAGCGCTGGAGCCCGGCCGAGGTCGCGCTCGTGTGCACGACCAGGTCGCATCCGCCGGCGGCGTCCTCCGGGCTGGAAAAGCCGACCCCGAGCGCGTCCGCCACCCCGGCGCGGGACGCGTCCACGTCGACGAGCGTGACCTCGACCGCCGGGTACCGGGCGAGCAGGCGCGCGACGCAACAGCCGACCATCCCGGCGCCGACGACGGCGACGCGGTCGCCGAGCAGCGGAGCCGCGTCCCACAGCGCGTTGACCGCGGTCTCGACGGTGCCGGCGAGCACGGCGCGCGCGGGCGGCACGTCGTCGGGCACGACGGTCACGGCGCCGGCCGGCACCACGTACGCCGTCTGGTGCGGGTACAGGCAGAAGACCGTCCGGCCGCGCAGCTCCGGCGGCCCTTCCTCGACCGCGCCGACGCTCAGGTAGCCGTACTTGACCGGCCCGGGGAACTCCCCGTCCTGGAACGGCGCGCGCATCGTCGCGTACTGGCTCGGGCGGCACGCCGCCCCGGAACACCAGCGTCTCGGTGCCGCGGCTGACCCCGGACCGCAGCGTGCGGACCACCACGTCACCGCTCCCCGGCTCGGGCAGCACGACGGGGCGGATCTCCCCGCGCCCGGGGGCGCGGAGCCAGTACGCGTGCGCGTCGTCGAGCACGTCCTATGCCTCGCTTCGTACGGCATCGGTCTTCGCTCCGAGCGGCCCGAGCGGGGCTGGCGAGTGGAGCGATCGGTGCAGGCGGTACGCGTGCGGGTGAGGATCGGTTCGGTGCTCAGCTAGCGGTGGCGATGGACGCGAGCCGAGGGAAGGTCCGCGACCGCATCCTTGGACAGGGTCAGCACGACCGCGTCGTTCTCCACGCGGGCGACCGCGTCCGCCGGGATCACGACCTCCCGCCGCCCCCAGAGATGGCCGCGCTCGAGCACGAGGTGGGCGATCTGCTGCTCGCCGTCGAGGACGAATCCTTCGACATGGCCGAGGTGATGCCCGTCCGAGGACATCACGCCGCTCGCGCGGCGGATCTCGACGTCGCCCATCGGAATCCGGTCGTAGCTCACCATCACGTGGGGGTCGACGTAGATGGAGCCGGCACCGAAGGTGTCCGTCCCCGTATAGGGAGGGATCACCAGCGGGTCCTCGATGCCGACGTCCCAATCGGGATCCGCGACCGGCACCTCGCCCAGTCGCAGGTACGCCGACTCCCGGACGAGCTCGAGCTCACCTGTCTCCGCGACCGTGCAGATCAACGCGAGCGTCGAGCCCTCTCCGGCGCGGACCCGGTCGATGGGCACGAGCCGCGGCTCCTCGCTCCGCTGGTGCGGCTGGACGACCAGATGCGTCACGCGCCGCGTCTCGGGATCGATCACGACGTCGGCCAGCTCACCGAAGTCGTCGTCGGTGCAGCGGACGGGACTGCCCAGGTCGAGTCGCATCGGTCTCGGTGCATCCTCGCTGAGATCAGCGCGAACGTCCACCCGGCCAGGGCACTGTCACACGCGCCGCCCCTCTCTCGTCTCTGGGGCATAAAGACAAAGGAGCCGTCATGAAGATCTTCGTAGCCGGCGCCACCGGCGCCCTCGGCAAAGCCCTCCTCCCGCAGCTCGTGCGCGAATGGCCACGATGTGGTCGGGATGACGAGGAGCGCGTCGAAGCAGGATCTGGTGCGCAGCCTGGGAGCGCGGCCCGTCGTGGCCGACGCCCTCGATCCGGACGCGGTCGCCCAAGCGGTGGCGTCGGCCGAGCCCGAGGTGATCGTGCATCAGCTCACGGCGCTGTCCGGGCAGATGCGCATCCGCGAAGCGCGGCGCCCCGACCGCTCCTCCGCGGCGACCATGACCAACCGGCTGCGGACCGAGGCGACGGACCACCTGCTGGCCGCCGGCCGCGCGGTGGGCGCACGGCGCTTCGTCGCGCAGAGCTTCGGGGCGTTCCGCTTCGCCCACACGGGCGGGCCGGTGAAGACCGAGGCCGATCCCCTCGAGCCCAACGACCCGCCGGCGGCGCTGCGGACGGTGCAGGCGGCGTACCTCTATCTGGAGCAGGCGGTGACGACGATCGAGTGGGGCGAGGGCCTCGCGTTGCGCTACGGCGGCTTCTACGGTCCCGGGACCTCGATCAGCAAGGCTCCGGACGCGCAGATGGCGGCGCCGATCCGCAAGCGCAAGTTCCCGATCGTCGGCGACGGCGGTGGCGTCATGTCGTACATCCACATCGAGGACGCCGCAGCGGCGACCGTCGCCGCGGTCGAGCGCGGCCGGCCGGGCGTCTACTACGTCGTCGACGACGAGCCCGCGCCCATGCGGGAGTGGCTGCCGGTGCTGGCGAGCGCGCTGGACGCCGAACCGCCGCGGCGCGTGCCGCGCTGGCTCGGGCGGCTCCTGGCCGGCGAGGCGGCGACCGCGATGCTGACCGAGACGCGGGGCGCCTCGAACGCGAAGGCGAAGCGCGAGCTCGGCTGGCAGCCCCGGTATCCGAGCTGGCGGCAGGGCTTCGCGCAGGGACTGGGCTGAGCGATGACCGAGGAGGAGTTCGACCAGCTCCGCCCGTCCGCGTTCGGGATCGCCTACCGGATGCTCGGCAGCGTGAGCGAGGCCGAGGACGTGGTGCAGGAGGGGTTCCTCCGCCTCCACCGGGCGCGCGACGGCGGCGAGCGGATCGAGTCGCCGCGCGCGTACCTGTCGACGGTCGTCTCCCGCCTCTCGCTCGACCACCTTCGCTCGGCGCGGGTCCGCCGCGAGATCTACGTGGGCGACTGGCTGCCGGAGCCGCTCGTGGCGAGTGCCGACGACGATCCCGCGCGCAAGGTCGAGATGGCGGATTCGCTGTCGGTCGCCTTCCTCGTCGTGCTCGAGAGCCTGTCGCCCGAGCAGCGCGCCGCGTTCCTGCTGCGCGAGGTGTTCGACGAGCCCTACGACCGGATCGCGGACGATCATCGGCACGAGCGCGCAGAACGCCCGCCAGCTCGCGACGCGGGCCCGCCGCCACGTCGAGGAGCGGCGCCCCCGGTTCGAGGCCTCGCGCGAGCAGCGAGAGGAGCTCGCAACCCGCTTCTTCGCGGCCGCCGACGAGGGCGACCTTCAAGGGCTGGAGGAGCTGCTGGCCCACGACGTCGTGCTCCAGGGCGACGGCGGCGGCAAGGCGCCCGCCCTCGCGCGTGCGCTCCACGGCCGCCGCAAGGTGTCGCGCGCGCTGTCGGCGGGGTTCGCGCGGCTCCAGCGGCTGGCCGGCGGCTTCACCTCGCGCCGCCAGGAGGTCAACGGGCAGCCGGGCGCGGTGTTGCTCGACCGCGACGGCAGGGTGATGGGCGTGATGACGCTCGACATCGCCGACGGCCAGATCCAGGGCGTGCAGCTCGATCGTCAACCCGGACAAGCTGCAGCATCTGGGGCCGGTGGCCGACCTGCGCGCGCTGCTGCGCGGCGAGTAGGCCGAGATGAGCGCCGCGACTTACAGTCGTTGCGGTGACCGGCGCGTTGGTGCTCGCCCTGGCAGGCTCGCTCGCCTACGGCGCTGCGGACTTCCTCGGCGGCCTCGCCGTCGTGGCAGTGATCACCGCGCTCTACCCCGCCGGCACCGTGCTGCTCGCGCGCGGCTTCCTGGCCGAGCGCATCGGGAGGACGCAACTCGCCGGACTCGGGCTCGCTGCCGCGGCCGTCAGCCTTCTCGCCCTTGGATGACCGGCTAGGACCATTCCTGGAGGCCCTCGGCGAGAGCATCTGAGCCGTTCTCGCTCCGCTGGAAGATGGGACGGGGCTCGGCCTGCTGCTCCAGCCTTATGGGCGTGAGCCCGCGGACCACGGTCAGCATCTGCATAAGCCCGTCCACGTGCCGGGCGTCCACGCCGGTCCGCTCGGCGATGCGACTGAGGCGATAGTGCATCGTGTTGACGTGGATGCCGAGGCGCTGAGCCGCCACGCGCGGCTTGAGGTCCGCCGCGGCGTACGCCTCGAGCGTGGCGATGAGCGCGCCGTCGCCCGCCGCTTCCTCCTCGATGAACTCGGCCAGCGCCGGCGTGACGAGCTCGCGGAGTACGGGATCGCCGACTCCCCGGAGCACCAGGTACTCGAACGGTCGCAGCTCGCCGATGCACACCATGCCCCCGGCCTGGTCGGCATGGGTAGCCCCGATGCGCGCCTCGTGGTACCCCTCGGCCACGCGATCGCTCCCCGGCTTCGGGAGGCTCACGCCGATCGCCAGGGGCAGGCCCTCGTCCGCGAGGGCGTGCCGCGCGCGCTCGACGCCTCGCGCGAACGTGTCGGGCGTCGTCGCCTCGAGGGACGCGATGATCACGATCTCGCCCTGGCGGACGACGACCAGCGGGCTGAGCAGCGGCCCGGCGGCGCGGACCAGCCGTCTCGCGGCGAAGTCCAGGGCGTCCGTGACGCCCGGCGCCCCGCGGGCCACGACCACCACGCAGGGGCGGTTGGGTCCGAGACCGGCGGCGCCGGCCATGACCTCGCGCTCGGGCGAGGTCGGGGGGACGCCTGCCAAGCAGTCCTCCAGCAGCCCTGCGGCGACCCGCTCGCGGCGGGCGAGGTCGCGGCGGTCGCCCTCGAGGTACGCCTCCGCCGCATGGGTGGCGACGTGGTCGACGTACTTCATGAGGTAGCCCGCGCACGCCACGGCGGTCGTCGGGTTCACCACGCCGCGCTCGACGAGCTGCACCACGGCGGCCCAGACGACCTCCTGCGTGACGCGGAACGCTTGTAGGAAGTCGGACAACGTGATGCTGGCCTCGGCGCGGCGAGCAGCCGCCTCGCGCAGGACCCGTGAGGCCTCGAGCGACGCCGGCTCGTCGTGCTCGAAGCTGCTCGCCAGGCGGCCGATGGTGGCCGCGTTCACGTCGACGAGATCTACGATGAACGCGGGATCGTCGATCGCGCCGTAGCCGGGGATCCGTGCCCGGATCTCGTCGCACGCGCGCCGCGCGATCAGGAGGCGCCGTTTCCGGAGCTCCGCCGCCAGGTGCACGCGGGCGGTCACTGGAGGGTCGCCCTCGTTCACGGGGGGACTATAAAGGGACACGGCCCCGCGCGCCTCGTTTCTGGTGTCAGGCGTGGCGCCACGGCGCCCGGTCGTTCGGACCCGTCGAGCACAAATTCAGCCCGCGGTTTTTGTGCCCGACGACTGATGACGCGACGTGACCGTTCCTGTGTGATGGGCGCGTCGTAGCGAACCGGATGCACGAGGCGGGTGGTCGCAAGTTGGGCATCAAAGGCGCACAAGGCGCCGTCATGGAAGACACTGGGTGGCGACTAGTCCGCCCCTAGCCGATGCGCCCTCGAGCGCGACCATCATCGACGGGACGGGCCGGTCCACCTCGTCGACGGCGGCGCGGGTGGCGCTCGTCCACGACTACCTGCTCGTGCTCAGAGGCGCGGAGCGGACCTTCGCGACGATGACCGAGGTGTGGCCCGAGGCCTCGATCCACACGCTGCTCTACGACGAGCCCGCGACCGCGGGCGTCTTCGCGGGCCGCGCGGTGCGCACGTCGGCGCTCCAACGGCTCGGCGTTCGCCAGCGAGGGTTCCGGCGGCTGCTGCCGCTGTATCCCGTTCGTCATCCAGACTTTGGACGTCGGCGACGTCGACGTCATCGTGTCGAGCTCCAGCGCCTTCGCCCATGGCGTTCGGAAGCCGCCGGGCGCGCAGCACATCTGCTACTGCCACTCGCCGTTCCGGTACGCGTGGCACGAGCGCCGAGCGGAGATCGAGGCCGCGTCGCGCGGGCTCCGGCACGTGGAGGCGGCCGTCCTCGGCCGGATCCGCTCGTGGGACCGGCGGGCCGCGCACCGGCGTCGACCACTACATCGCGAACTCGGAGATCACCCGCCAGCGGATCGAGCAGTTCTACGGCCGCGATTCGACCGTCGTGCACCCGCCCGTCGACGTCGACCGCTTCGCCCAGGCCGAGCCGGAGGACTGGTTTCTCATCGTCGGAGCGGTGATGCGCCACAAGCGCGTCGATCTCGCGCTCGAGGCGGCCCGGCTTGCCGGCGTCCGCGTCAAGGTCGTCGGCGAGGGCCCGGAGATCGCTCGGCTCGAGGCGGAGTACGCGTCCTGCGCCGAGTTCCTCGGCCGGGTCGACGAGGCGGAGCTGCTGCGCCTGCTGCCGCGCGCCCGGGCCCTCATCGTGCCGGGCGTCGAGGAGTTCGGGATCGCCGCCGTCGAGGCGCAGGCCGCCGGACGACCGGTGGTGGGACGCCGCGCGGGCGGGGTGGCCGAGACCGTCATCGACGGGGAGACCGGTGTCCTGGTCGACGACCCCGATCCACGGGTGTTCGCCGAGGTCCTCAGCGAGGTCGACTTCACGGCCTTCTCCCCCGAGCGCGCGGTGCAGCGCGCGGCCGAGTTCAGCCCGCAGCGGTTCCGGACGCGGCTCAGCGAGGAAGTCAGTCGCCTCGCCGGCTCCAGCCGGCAGGTCGTGGAGGCGGCCGCATGACGGCGACATCGCTGCTGCCGCAGGACCCGCATGGCGACGCCGTCCTGGACGACGTGGATTTGCGCATCGCCACCTGGCCGTCACCGATACTCGAGCCGGCGGTCCACGAGACCGGCACGAGCTCGATCGTGCGTGCCAGGCAGGCGATCGTCCAGGGCACGCTCGCCGCCGCCGATGCGGCCGCCGCCCTGCTGGCCACGGTGGCGGTGATCGTATGGGCCGAGCAGCAGTCGTTGAGCCCGACGCTGGTCGCGCTGCCGGCGCTGCTCCTCGTCATCAACAAGGTCGCCGGACTCTACGATCGCGACAGCCTCGTGCTCCGGCGCTCGACGCTCGACGAGCTGCCGCTCCTGGTGCTGGTCTCGAGCGTCTACGCCCTGCTGGCGTCCGCGGCATCCGAGACCCTGTTCGGGGTCCGGCTGGGGCCGCAAGAGCTCGTCGTGCTGTGGGGCGTCACGGCCGGGTTGGTCGGCATCTCGCGCACGGCCGCGCGAGCGCTCCTGCACGCGACCGCGCCCTCCGAGCGGTGCTTCCTCGTCGGCGGCGGCGAGCACCTCGGCCATATCGCGGAGCGGATCCGCGCCGTCTGCCACGCCGACGTGGTCGGTGCCGTCGCGCTGAACGGCCCTTCACCTGAGGTGATGACCAGCGGCGACATGCGCTGGCTCGTGGAGCGATTCCACGTGCACCGCGTGATCCTGGCGCCGTTCGGCCTGGACGCGACGGACACCGTCCACCTCGTCCGCGTGGCCAAGGCCGCCGGCGTACGGGTGAGCCTGCTCCCGCGCATGCTCGAAGCGGTTGGCGCCGCCGCGCAGCTCGAGCAGGTCGACGGCATGACGATGCTCGGCGTCCGGCCCTTCGGGCTCAGCCGGTCCCAGCAAGCCGTGCGGCGGGCCTTCAACCTGATCGTCGGCACCGTCACCTTCATCGGCATCCTGCCCATGCTCGTCACGATCGCGGTGCTCATCCGTCTCGATTCCCCCGGTCCGGTCTTCTTCCGGCAGACGCGCATCGGCCGCAACGGCGTTCCGTTCCGCATGTGGAAGTTCCGCTCCATGGTGGCCGACGCCGAGGTCCGCAAGGAGGCGCTGCGGCCCGCGAACGAGACCGTGGGGCTCTTCAAGCTCACTGAGGATCCACGCATCACCCGCCTGGGGCGCTTCCTGCGACGGAGCTCGCTGGACGAGCTGCCGCAGATCCTCAATGTCCTCGCCGGCGAGATGAGCCTGGTCGGCCCTCGCCCGCTCGTCGCCGAGGAGGACGTCCTGATCGAGGGCATCCTCCGCTCGCGGCTGGCGCTGACCCCGGGCATGACGGGGCAGTGGCAGCTCCTCGGCGCGACACGCGTCCCGCTCGACGAGATGCTCAGCATGGACTACCTGTACGTGGCGAACTGGTCGCTGTGGCAGGACATCAAGATCCTGCTCCGCACGGTGCCGCACGTGCTCGGCGCCCGCGGGATCTAGGCGACCGCTCCGCTGAGGAGCCGCGCGAGCGCCGCCGCGGCCACGCTCGGCGACAGGTGGCGCTGCACCCCGAGGCGACCGGCCTCGGCGAACGCACGGCGCGCCTCGGGGTCGCCGTGGAGCTCGCCGAGGACGCTCGCGAGCGCCGATACGTCTCCCTCGGGGAACACCCGGCCGCCGCCGGTGGTCTCGATGACCCAGGGGATCTCGCCCGATGACGAGCCGACGACGGGAGTGCCCGACAGCAGCGCCTCGCCGAGCACCTTGCCGAACTGCTCGGCCCACGTCTCGGTCGTCCGCGACGGCAGCACGAGGACGTCCATCTCGGCGTAGAGCGAGGGCATGTCGTCGCTGCGGACGCCGGTGCGCAGATCGAGGGTGCCCTGGCCCAGCGGCGCGTGCCGCAGCTCCGCCCGCAGCGGGCCGTCGCCGACGACGAGCAGCCGGAAGGGGAAGGGCAGGCGCGCCGCGGCGGCGACGAGGTCGCGCACGCCCTTGGCCTCGACCAGGCGGCCCGCGAAGCCGATCGTGAACGTCTCGTTCTCCGGCCGGGGCGGGAGCCCCCATTCCGGCAGCGTGTGCGGAACGATGTCGATGGCTCCGGTGGCGCCCCAGCGCCGCAGCGTCCGGGCGCCTCCGGGGGAGCGAGCGGCGAAGAAGGACAGCCGCGGGATCGTGAACGCGCGGATGACCTTGGCCGGCCAGGGAAGGGGGCGATCGAGGTTCTCGTCGCCCTGCACGCCCCACGGGATGCCGTGCCGCCGGCACGCCGCTCCCCATTGCAGGGCGGGGACGGAGAACGGCTCGTGCTCGAGGAACAGCACGTCCGGCCGGTCGGGGCCGGTGAGCCATCGTCCTGGCGACGCGACGTAGAAGTGCCGCTGGATGTTGCCCGGACGCGCCACGCGGACCCGCGTGAACCGGCCGGCGAAGCCAGCGATCGGCTGCGGCGTGAACCCGCCGGGGGAGTACTCGTCGACCCAGCGGTTCGGCACGATGATCGACACCTTCCACCCCAGCTCCGCGAGCCGGACGTAGACGAGCTGATTGTGCGTCACGACGTTGGGGTGGCCGACCACGAGCACGTGTGGAAGGCGGGCGCCGTTCATGGAGCGCCGCGATGCTACCTCACGGCGTGTCGTCGATCGTCAGCAGCCGCGGCGAGTCCGTGACCGGCATCTCGACGACGAGCCAGCCGCCGGCCGTGCGGTCGACCACGGACACGGGCGCCGATTCGCCCGTGAGGGGATCGAGGGCGCTCACCTTCGCGCGGGCGGCGTCCGTCCCGCCGATCGTCATCTGGAAGCGCTCGGCCGGGAGGTCGTACCTCTCGGGCCCGTCGGCGTCGCTGTAGACCGCGGCCATGTTGCGCGTCATGACGTACACCGGGATCACGAACTTGTGATCGGAGGCCTGGAACGGCAGAAACGCCAGGACGTCGCGATCGAAGAGCGCGGGGCGACCGCCGCCGCCGGCCCATTGCGTGCGTCCGGCGTAGTCGCCCACGGAGGCGAGCGTCAGCGACCGCCGCGTGGTGATGGTCGCGCCGCCGAGGGCGTCCACGACCCGCCCGACGCCGCTGATCGCCGGACCGCCGCTGTCGTCGCCGGGATAGGCGCCGTCGGAGTGCAGCGACCCCCAGAACCCGTCGCCGATCAACCCCCACTCGGCGGTGCCCGCGGCGTAGAAGTCGATCTGCGTGACGCCCTTGTTGACGAACGACACCAGCGTCCGGAGGGTGCTCTTGGCCTTGATGTGCTCGAGCTCCGTCCGGGTCGTGAGCTGCCCGAGGGCCCCCGCCACCCATCCGGTCTCGAGGCCCATCTCGGTCATCCACACCCCGGGGCTCGTGCCATCCGGCGCCGTCACGTCGCGGCCGTGCGGCAGCACGACGCCGGACGGGTCCTTCACCGTCGTCTTGATGGGCGCGATGTCGCGGACCATCGTCTCGGTCTGGATCCCGGTGAGGTAGTACTCGGGGAAGAACGTGATGTAGCTCGGAGCGAAGGACGAGCCGGAGACGGCCCCGTCCTCCACCGCCAGGTTCGGCAGGCGGGTCTGCGGGAACCCGAGGTAGCGCGGGTAGAGGTGCTTGCCGAACGCGTCGAGACCGGCCGGCGCCGTGGCCGGGGTGTCCCAGGGGGACTGGTTGGAGACGCCGCTCGCGACGCGCACGCCGGCCAGCCCGTTCACAGGTGCCTTGACCCACTTCACCGTCTGCTCGAGCAGGACGTGGGGGTCGAGGGGCTGCGCGGTGAGCGCGGGCGAGTAGTACTCGTTGATGTTGTAGAACGCCGCGCCGAACGTCACCTCGTTCGTCACCTCGACGTCGAAGCCCGTCGAGCCCAGGACGCCCTGGACGAAGCCCGTCGCGGTGTCGACGTAGTCCAGCCAGCCGGCCATGGTGGCCTGCCCCCGCGCGCTCGGGGAGCCGTCGGTGTTGGTGAGCGGGCTGAACGGCTCGTACCGCACGGTGGTTCCCGGGTAGGTCCCGGCGGGGACCGCGGCCGGCATGGGCGCCGCGAGCGTCGCGAGGCCCGACGACGACACGGACGTGATCAGGACGGCCGCTGCGCGTCCGCCGCCGTCGAACCCGGTGCGGCGAGGCACGACCGCGGCCGCGCTCGCGGCGTCGAGCTGGGCGGTGCGGGCGCCGGAGCTCACGGGCTTCGTGATCTTCAGCGTCACCTTCTTGGCAGGCGCCGGACGGGCGTCGTTGGAGTTGAGGAGGAGCAGCGGCCGCAAGCCCGCGTTCCGGAGCGCTTGCAGCTTCGTCTGCCACTCGGCCGGGTTGCGCAGGCGGTCGGGATGGTCGTAGTCCAGGTCGCCCCAGCCGATCTCGATCCTCGCCTGGCGGAAGCCGTTGGCGGCGAGCAGCCGGGCGACCGAGGGAGCCTCGGCGGCGTTGACGTTGAAGTTGATGCCGACGGCCTCACGCAACTGCTGCGCCGGAGCCGTGTCGAGGTAGGCCCGCCACGGCTGCAACCAGTGCGAGCGCTTTCCGAACGGCATGCTCGTCAGATGGGCCGGGTCGATGGGCGTGGTGAGGACGCCGGCGAACGACCCGGAGCGCGCCACCGGAGCGGGAGCGGGTCCGGTGGGCGCGTACGAGGGCGCGCCCGGTACGGCGTTCGGCGCGGGAGCCGCCGCGTCGGGCGCGGGCGACGACAGTGACGGCGCGGCGGAAGGCGGAGCTTGCGTCACGGCCGGAGCGCCCGGGCTCGGCGCCTTCGGCGCGACGTGCACCCGGACCTCGACGAGGCGCGTCCGGCTCGCGGGCGAAAGGCTCTTGACCATGACGGCCCGCACGTTCGCGCGCCGCAGCCGGACGGTCTGCCGGCGACCGGGCCGGGCCACGACGGTGCGCACGGGAGCGAACGAGCGCCCGTCGGTCGACGTCGACACGGTGACCCGCTGGCGGGTGCCCGCGAGCAGGAGCTCGACGCCCACCACGACGGGGCGGTCGTCCAGGCGGGCCTGCCAGCGCCAGGCGCGACCGTGGCGCGGGCGCCAGGCCGTCGAGGTGCGCCCGTCGGCGGCGAGGCCGGGTGCCGCGCTGGAGCCGGTGATGTGCCCCAGGCGCGCGGTCGCGACCGCGGCATCGGCACGCCCGGCGGGAGCCAGGACGGCCAGCACGAGCCCGAACGCGATTGCGATCGGGAACGACAACGGGTTGAGCATGCGGAGAGTCACGCGAGGGGCCTTGCTGTTGCGGAGCGACGGCGACCGCTCGGTCGCCTGCCTGGGGAGGCACTCAGTCCTTCGACCCGTCCCGAGCAGGCCTTAACCGCCGCCGCGATGCCTGATAGCTATGTCCGCATGCCGGGAGATTTGGAGGCCAGGAGGCTGACGATCGTGGCGTCGGACGTCGCTCCCATCGGCGGGATGGAGCGGGTCATCCACGCCCTGGCGATCCGGCTCCTCGAGCGCGGCTGGCAGCTCACCGTCATCGCGCGGCGCTGCGACATCGAGCCGCAGCCCGGCCTCCGACACGTCGTCCTCCGACGGCCCGACCGTCCCCGCTCGGCGAACGCGATCGCGGACTTCGTGCACGGCGCGTGGGCCGTGCGGCGGCACGGTCGCGGCCTGGTGCACACGAACAACCCGGTCATCCCGAACCGGGTCGACGTGATCACCGCGCACTTCTGCGAGCACGCGTTCCGCGAGCGCTTCAGCGCGTCACGCGCGCGCCGGGCGACGCTCGCGTATCGGCTCAACTCCTGGATCGCGGGCCACCTGGCCCTCGTCTACGAGCGCTGGTGCTACCGGCCGGGGCGGGTGCGCCGCGTGGTGGGCGTCGGCAGAGGGGTCGCGACGGAGATCCGCGAGGCGTTCCCCGCCATCGCCGGCGCGGTCTCCACCATCCCCAACGGCGTCGACCACGCCGCGTTCGCGCCGCCGCCGGACGGAGGCGCGGCCGACCGGGAACGGCTCGGCCTGCCACCCGACGCGCCGGTCGCGCTCTTCATCGGCGGGGACTGGTCACGCAAGGGGCTGCGCGAGGCGATCGACGGGGTGGCGGGCGCCCCCGACTGGCACCTCGTCGTCGCCGGCGACGGCGACCGGGCGGAGTTCGTCGAACAGGCCCGGCGCGCGGGCGCGGCGGAGCGCGTCCGCTTCGTCGGCAAGCTGGCCGATCCGCGTCCCGCCTACTGGGCCGCGGACGCGCTCGTGCTCCCGAGCGGCTACGAGGCCTTCTCGCTCGTCACGCTCGAGGCGGCGGCGGCCGGCCTCGCGCTCGTGGTCTCGCGGATCAACGGCACCGAGGAGCTCGTCGAGGACGGGGTCAACGGGTTCTTCTGCGAGCGTGACGGCGCGGCGATCGCCGCGCGCCTCCGGGCTCTGGGAGCCGATCGGCCGCTGCTCGCCGGCGTCGGAGCCGCCGCCCGGCGCAGCGCGGAGGCCTACGACTGGGAGCGCATCGTCGACGCCTACGAGCGGCTCTACGCGGAGCTAACGCCCGGCTGACAGGTCCGAGAGGATCTCACCGGCCGTGTCGAGCGCCTGGCGCATGCAGTCGTCCATGTCGATGTAGACGTAGTTCGCCAGCCGCCCGGCGAAGTACGTCTTCATCGATCCCGTCTCCGCGAGCACGTAGTCGCGGTAGCGGTTGTTGAGCGCCCTGTTCTCGGGCAACTCGATCGGGTAGTAGCGCGTCGGCGCGCCGGTGAACTCGAAGCCGAGAACCGTGCCTTCGCACACCTGCCGCGAGGCGTGCTTGGTCTCGTGGATCCGGATGAAGGGGAACTCCTTGGCCGGGTAGTTGACCACCATCGCGCCCTGCGCGTGGTCCACGTGCGGGATGTGGACCGACCGCACGAGGATCCCGCGCCAGTCGAGCGCCCCGAACGGCTCACCGGCGAAGCGGTCCAGCGGACAGGTGAGGATCACGAGGTCCGCCTCGACGTCGGCGACGTGCGCCTCCAGGTTCTCCAGCGTGGCGTCGACGCCGTAGCGGACGCTGACGACGCCCTCGGCGAGCAGGCCGTCGATGAGGTCGGTGTAGCCGTTGGGCCCGGCGGGCCAGCCCTGGTAGGGATCGGGGAAGAGGTACGGGTCGTTGTCCCAGCGCACCGACACGCGCCGCGGCGCCCACTGAGCCGACAGCTCCCGCGCCGGGCGGCCCCACTGCTTCTCCGTGTACGGCTGGATGTAGCGCTCGTAGAGGATCGGGCCCATGAGCTCCAGGCACCACTCCTCGAAGTTCGCCGCCTGCGCCCGGGCTTGGGCGTCGACGCCCTCGCGCTCGCTGAGCTCCGCCTTGATCTCGTCGCCGCGCGACTGGCTGTCGATGTCGGAGACCAGGATCGGCCAGTTGAAGATCTTCCCCTCGACCGAGATGTCGACGCGGTGGCGGTAGTCGTTGAACGGCGTCATCCGGTTGGCGAGCTCCCACACCTCCTGGTCCTCGGTGTGGAAGATGTGCGACCCGTGCGGCTCGTACAGCACACCCTCCATGTGCTCGGAGCGGATCAGCCCGCCGGGGACGTCCGTGCGTTCGAGGAGCACGGACTCGATGCCCTCCTGGGCCAGCCGCCAGGCCAGGGTGCACCCGGTGAGCCCGGCTCCTACGATCAGCGCTCTCGTCATCGGCCGCAAGGCTACCCGCGCCGACCACGCCCCGCCCTTACGATGCTCGGGTGTCGGCCAAGCGGGCCATCAAGCGCGTGCTGCTCGCCGTGGTCGGGCGCCGCCTGCGCTGCGAGCTGTGCGGCGAGGTCCTGGCCACCGCGGCGCCCTTCGTCTGGAAGGGGCAGCTGGTGCTCGTCGGCGTGGAGCAGGAGTTCGTGGCCGTGGACTTCGGCGCGATGAACCGGATCGTGTTCCGCCACGCACAGGCGGGATCGTGCCCGGCCCGCCGAACATGACCACGCTGACGGTCGTGCTGACCCATCTCGACGCCGCGGCGGTGGACGGGCAGGTCCGTCTCCTCGAGGCGATCGAGCCTGACGCCCGCATCGCGGTGTGCCACGGAGGCTCGCGCGCGGCGTTCGAGGGCGTCTCGTGCCCGGAGAAGGCCTGGGTGGACGACCCCACGCTGCGGGGCGCCGCCCGGACCTTCCAGTCGTACCACGTCACCTTCGAGACGATCTGGCAGCGCTGGGTGGGCCCGGACAGCGCGATCGACGCGGTGTACGTCATCGAGTACGACCATCTCGTGCTGCGCTCCGGCTTCGCCGCCGCGATGGCGGGCATCGCCGAGCGGACGGGCGCCGGCGTGCTCGGCAAGGACGCGTTCCGGCGCAACGGCACGAACTGGGAGCACTACGGCCGCTTCCGCCGGGACCCGGGGCTGCTGGCCCACCTGCGGCGCCACAGCGTTCGAGAGGAGCCCGACGCGCTGTACGGGATGCTCGGGAACGGCATGTGGCTCAGCCGTGCCGCCCTCGGCGACTACGTGGCGGTGCGCGATCACCCGCCCTGCTACGGAGAGCTGTACGTCCCCACGCTGCTGCACCACCTGGGGTACCGCGTCGTCGACGTCGACGCGCACAGCGACCTCTACGCGCACGTGCGCTGGTACCCGGACTATCCGCGCGACGAGGTCCTGTCGCTGGCGGCCGGCGGCGCGACGTTCGTACACCCGGTGAAGGATCTGGACGCGTGGCGGGCGGCCGCGTCCGCCGCCGTATCGGGTCAGCATGCCGGCTGAGCGGAGCTGCACGGTCGTCATCGTCACGAAGGACCGCAGGGACGACCTCCGGGACGCGCTGGCTTCCGCGACACAGCAGCGCCATCCCCGGCTCGAGGTGCTGGTGGTCGACGACGGCTCCTCGGACGGCACGGCCGCGATGGTCCACGAGGAGTTCCCGGGCGCGCGGGTCGAGCGGTACGAGGCGTCGGCGGGCCTTGTCGTCCGCCGCAACGACGCCGCGCGGCTGGCCACCGGGGACGTGCTCGTCGTGCTCGACGACGACGCCGTGTTCTCGGCACCGGACATCGTGGCGCAGTCGGTGGCGGACTTCGACCACCCGCGGATCGGCGCGGTGGCGATCCCGTATGTGGACGTGCGCCACGGGCCGAACGAGCATCAACGCGCGCCGGACGCGCACGGGCGCTGGGTGACCTCGACGTTTCGCGGCACCGCGCACGCGCTGCGCCGCGACGTCTTCACCGCGCTGGGCGGCTACCGGGCGGCCATCGTCCATCAGGGCGAGGAGCCGGACCTCACCCTGCGGATGCTCGACGCCGGCTACGTGGTCCGGCTGGGTCGCGCCGCCCCGATCCACCATCTCGAGTCGCCGTCGCGCAACCTGCACCGGATGGACGTCTACGGCCGGCGCAACGAGATCCTGCTGTCGACGACGCACTTCCCCTTCCCCTCCGGCTCCGCGCGCGCTGTGACCTACGCCCTGCGTGGCCTCGTCCACGGCGCGCGTATCGGCCGCGTCGCCAACCAGGTCGAGGGCATCCGCGACGGCGTGCGCGTGTCCTGGGAGCTGCGCCACGAGCGGCGGCCGATCCGGCGCGAGACGGCGCGGCTGCACCGTCGCCTGCGCCGAGCGGGCGCCCTGAACCTGCACGAGATCGAGAGCGCGCTCCCGCCGCTGGCTAAGCCTGGATCCATCGATCATCGTGGATGACTCGGCGCAGTGGGCTCTGGCGAACGGCCACGGTGGCGAGGCGCCGCGAGAATCGGTGGATTCAGGCTAGGGCGCGAGGCGTCCGGTGTGCGCCGCGTTCTGGTGCCACGTCGGGACCTGGACGTCCGCCTTGCGCCCCGGCGTGTTCCAGACGAACAGGTAGCCCTCGCGGGTCGTGACCGCCACCTCGACCTTGCCGTCGCCGTCGAGGTCGCCGACGCCCGGGGTGGCGAGCGCCCAGCCCCCGGTGAACTTCGGCCAGCCGGCGACCGGGGCGCCGCCCACGCCGACCGCGGCGACGTTCGACGTGTCGGAGGGCACGATGACGTCGGGCCGCCGGTCGCCCGAGACGTCGGCGATCGCCGGCGCGCTGAGGAACGGCAGGCCCATGAGCGGCGCGGGGAAGCCGAGGTGGGGCAGCCCCGTCTGTGCGTCGAGTACCTGGATCCCGTGCACGATCGGGATCGACTGCCCCGGCAACAGCAGCGAGAGAAGGCTCAGCAGGTCGGTGGCGCCCGACGCGTACGTGACGCGCCCGCCGATCCTGGCGAGCGAGCCCGACACGGTGAAGCCGACCGGCAGGAGCGGAGCGCCGGCGGCCGACGCCCGCGCGCCGGCCGGCCGCAGCGCGCGCCGCAGGGCCCGGCGCCCGCCCTTCGCGCGCCGCGGCGAGAGCGCCGCGCGCAGCTTGGGCGGCAGCGCCTTCCGGATCCGGGCGGCGTTGGCCACGTCACCGCTGCGCTTGATCACCGCGGGGAAGCCGAAAGCGAGCGGCTGGAGCACCTCGTCGCGGCCGTCGCCGTCGAGATCGGCGGCGGACGCGGCGTCGCCGCCCTCGGTCACCCAGTCCTGGGCGGTGCCGTAGGCGCCCATCACGCCCGGCACCTCGACCGGCCACCCAGACACCCGTGGCCCGCCGGCGTGGGCGTTGCCGTCGCCCCAGAACGCATGGACGAAGAAGTGCGAGCCGATGCCGAACGCGTCCTCGTTGGTGAGCGCGAACTCCTGGCTCTTGATCACGACCTCCGGCTTGCCGTCGCCGTTGAGGTCGGCCATCGTCGGCGTCGCGATCAGCTTGCGGTCGCGGACGTGGGTGAAGGGCGGCTTCGGGGCCGCGCTCGCGGGCAGCGCGGCGTCGACCGGCCAGCCCGGGACCGAGCGACCGCCCGCGTCGAAGGCGTACAGGCGCCCGTCCCAGCCGCCGATGACGATGTCTCGCCGCGAGCCCCCGGGCAGCGGCATCAGCGCCGGCGGCCCGAAGGCGCCCTGGCTCGGAAGCCGGGTGTAGGGCCTGTCGGGCGGCGGCACGCTCATGCCGGCCGACGCGGCGCCGAGCGTCCGCGGCCAGCCCGGCCGCAGACGCCCGCCGGCGCCGAAGACGTACACGCGGCCGCTGGTCGCGACGGTGACGATCTCGGGGCCGGGGTCGTCGTCGATGTTGCCGATCGCGGGCGGCGTCATGATCGGGTCGCGCGCCACCGGCACCGCGCCCGCCCGCCCGCCGGCGTGCCCGACAGCCCGAGGTCCAGGCGCCTGGTCCTGGCGGGCCAGCCCGGCAGAGGGTTCCCGTTGCCGTCGACCGCGTGGACGGCGCCGTTGGCGTCGCCGTAGACGAGCTCCTGGTCGCCGTCGCCGTCGAGGTCGTAGGGCACCGGCTGCGACTCCTTGCCGATCCCGACCTGGC
Source organism: uncultured Gaiellaceae bacterium (assembly GCA_963765705.1). GTDB lineage: Bacteria > Actinomycetota > Thermoleophilia > Gaiellales > Gaiellaceae > Gaiellasilicea. The sequence goes on along the minus strand of CAVXXJ010000013.1, from coordinate 661,130 downwards.
GCGGGAAGCCCGCGCGCAGCGAGGGATCGTGGAAGACCGCGATCGCGCGCCGGTCCTCGCCCATCAGGCCGCGCTCGTCGGTGGCCTGCACGCGCAGCGTGACCGTGTGCTGCTCGGTGCTGCGCAGGTCGGAGGAGTGCTTCAGCGGGCGCTGCCACACCTCGGGCGGGATCGCCGCGAGGTCGAGCGTGGCCAGCCGCCCCTGCGTGCGCGTGCCGTCGACGTGCCCGGTGGCCAGCGTCGCGAACTCGGCCTCGGTCGGCTCGGGCCCCGCCGCCCACTGCACCTTCCAGTCGAAGCCCTCGGCGCGGCGGGCGGCGATGTCGGCCTCGATCGGCACCTCGGAGCTGCGCGTCGGATCGAACAGCGCGTACCACGACGGCGCGGCGATGTCCGGCACCGGTGGGATCCGGTCGTCGAGTACCGCCGTGAGGGCCTTGTCGACGTTCGGCCGCCCGTAGCCGTAGTTCCAGCTGAACGTGGCGCCCGGCTTGCCCGGGTAGTTGAGGCCCCCGAGCTGGGCCATCGGCGACGAGGCCGCGCGCAGCACCTGCTTGATCTCGCCCGCGTCCAGCGGGGCGGAGATGCGCCCTTCATCGGCCGCGCGGCGTCCGAAGCCGGCCATCAGCGCCGCGACCCCGCCCTGGGTCGGCGTCGACTCCGACGTCGTGCCGCCCCGGTTGGGCATCGAGAAGAGGCTGTGGGTGCCGAAGCTCGTGTAGTTCGAGCGGTTGCGGAAGCCGCTCGTGGCCCAGTCGGTGGCGGGCGTGGAGATCCCGGTGGTGTCCGCGACGACGCCGTTGCCCGGCCAGACGCGCGGCCAGAACATGCCCGCCTGGTGATCGGCCGAGTTGAAGTCGTTCGAGGCCTCGACGACGACGACGCCCTTGTCCCACGCGTACTGGAGCGCGCGCTCCATCAGGTGCGAGTAGCCGAGCTCGGCGACGACGGCGACGATCACGGACGCGCCGGAGTCGACGGCGAAGTAGATCCCCTGCGCCAGCCGGTCGGTCCGGACGAGCGCCTCGTCGGCGACCTTGATCGGAATGACGGTGCAGCGCGGGCAGATGCCGACGCCGTGGAAGCCGTTGTCGCCCTCCCCCGCCGCGCGCATCATCTGGTTGTTGGCGTGCGTGTAGGCCGAGTCCTCGGTCTGCGGATCGTTGTTGCCGCGGGAGAAGTTCCAGCCGGAGATGTCGTCGGCGTAGCCGTTGCCGTCGTCGTCGACCCCGTTGGAGAACGCGACGATGAGGTCCTCGGGGGTGAGCGCCCCGTTCAGCGGCGGGCCGAGCCGCGGGTCGCCCGCGTAGTCGGCGATGTTGACCTGGCCGTCCCCGTTCGCGTCGTGGCTCGACGCGCCCTGCGGGCGCGGCAGCTCGCCGGCGTTCAGGTACGCGCGCGGCGCCAGCTCCCGGCGCGCGTTCTCCGTGCGCCAGTTCACGCCGCCCTCGAGGTAGGCGATGCGCACGTCCGGGCGCCCGGCGCCATAGCGCTGCCACGCCCGGTCGATCGACATCCCCGCCGCGCCCTCCGGATCGCGCGCGAACGGGGTCGAGCGCGGGATGAACGAGTACATGAACCACTGCTCCTCGCCGAAGCTGTGGGTCGCCGGCTGCTCCTCGGCGATGTCGTACAGCGGGTCGTCCGGCGCCCGCTCGCCGTCCCACGCCGCGCTCGCGCTTGCGGAGAGCACGAGCACGAGCAGGGTTACCGCGATCCATGCCACGGAGCGCATTGCGCGACCGTACACGACTCGGCGCACGAGGTTAGATTGTCGCTATGGCTTGCCACCGGGGCTGGATCTGCACGTAGTCTTCCTCGCCCACGTCGCCCGGCTCTCGGGCGCGGAGATCGGCCTGGTCCGGTACATCGAGGCCGCGGACGAGCTGACGTCGACGGTGATCCTCGCCGAGGACGGACCGCTGGCCGGCGCGCTGCGAGACGCGGGAGCGCGGGTCGAGGTGCTCCCGCTCGCGCCCGCCGCACGCGACGTCCGGCGGGAGGAGATCCGGCCGGGGCGCAAGCAGGCCGTGGCCGCGGCACTGGTCGCGGCCTATGTGCCGCGCGTCGCGGCACGGCTGCGCGCGCTGTCGCCGGACCTCGTGCACTCGATCTCGCTCAAGTCGGGCGTCTACGGCTCGCTCGCCGCGCGGATCGCGGGCATCCCGATCCTGTGGCACCTCCACGACAACCTCACCGACGACTACCTCTCACCGCGCACGGCGGGGGCGATGCGGCGGGTGGTCACGACCCTGCCGAACGCGCTCGCCGCGCCCTCGCAGAGCACGCTCGCCGCGGTCGGCCCGGGCACGCGACGGCTTCCGACCGACGTGTTTCGGTTCCCCGTCCCGCTGATGCCCGCCCCGGTGGAGATCCGCCCGGAGGTGCGCACGGTCGGCATGGTCGGCCGGATCACGCCGTGGAAGGGGCAGGACGTGTTCCTGCGCGCCTTCGCGCAGTGCCTTCCCGGAAGGGCCGGTGCGCGCGCGGGTGATCGGATCGGCCGTCTTCGGCGAGGACGCGTATGAGCGCCGGATCCACGACCTGGTGCGCGAGCTCGGCGTCGCGGACCGCGTCGAGTTCGCCGGCTTCAGGGAGGACGTCGCCGCCGAGCTCGGCCGCCTGGACATCCTCGTCCACGCCTCCGTCCTCCCCGATCCCCTGGCGGGTGTCGTGCTCGAAGGGATGTCCGCGGGCGTGCCGACCATCTCCTCGAGCGCCGGCGGTCACGCGGAATACGTCGCCGAAGGCAAGGCGGGGCTGCTCTACACAGCCGGGAATGTGGACGAGCTCGCCGACGCCATGCGCCTCGCGGCGGGCAGCTACGAGCTACGGCGCGAGCTCGGCGCAGCCGGGAGACGCACCGCGGAGCGGTTCACGCCCGAGGCGATCGTCGGGCCGTCGCTCGACTTCTACGGGCGGATCATCGCGGCGAAGAGCAATGGCAGGGGCCGGGCCCGCCGCGCTGCCCGCACCTGATGGGCGATTCCGCGATCCCCGTCGTCGTCGTGGGCGGGTACGAGTACTCGCCGGCGATGAACCAGCCCGCGACGGTCACCGTCAGGGAGCTCGAGCGCGATCGCGACGTGCTGTACCTGCACTCGGAGGCGCACGGGAGCCTGCTCCGCAGGCTGGACGGTCGCGCCCGGAACCTGTCCGCCGCCGGCGTGGTGCGCACCGCCATGGGCCCGATGCGCGTCCGCCGGCTGAGCGAGCGCCTCTGGCTCGCGCCGGTCCGGGGCCTGGCGGCGATCGCTCCGCTCAGCACGCCCGAGGTGGCCCGGCGCCGGAACGTCCGGCTCTTCGCCTCGCTGATCCGCCAATGGCTGGCCGACATCGGCGCCACCCGCTGCATCCTGGTCATGTACTGGTGGGCGCTGCCGGAGCTCGTCGACGAAGTGCCCAACGTCGCGAGCGTCTACGACTGCACCGACGACCATACCTCGCTGCCCGGGGCGCTCCTGCGGGTGGACGACGTCGCCGAGCTGGAGGGGCGCACGCTCGACGCGGTGGACCGGTCCTATCTGGTCTCGAAGGGGCTGCTGGCCGCGCGCGCAGGCCCGGGGCGCAAGATCTCCGTCCTTCCCAACGCCTTCGACCTCTCGCTGTTCGAGCGGCTCGAGCGCGACGGCTTCACCGTTCCGGACGCGTTCGACGCCATCCCCGGGCCGATCGTCGGATACGCGGGCGGCATCGGCGACCGGATGAGCTGGGAGCTCGTGCACGAGCTCGCGCGGCGCCGGCCCCGATGGAGCTGGGTCTTCGTCGGGGGCGGCGCCCGGAGCGCCCCCCGCGCGGTGCGCGAGCAGCCGAACACCTACTTCGTCGATTCCGTCCCCTACCCCGTCGCCCTTGGGGCCATCTCGCGCTTCGACGCGGCGACCATCCCGGTGCGCAGGTCGGACTTCAGCCGGGGGAACTCGTTCCTGAAGCTGCTGGACTACCTCGCCCACGGCAAGCCCACCGTCGCCACGCCGCTGCCCGACACGATCGCCGCCGCGGAGGCCGCGCCCGGGCTGCTGCGGCTGGCAGAGGATGCGGATGAGTGGGAGCAGGCGCTCCAGGCGTCGCTGGACGAGCCGGCCTCGTCCCCGGTGCGGGCGGCGCGCCGCCGCTATGTCGAGGCACGGAGCGGGCGGTGCCGCGTCGAGCGGATGCTCGCCGACGCGCTGGGCGAGGGGGCGTGATCCGGCGCCGTTGTCAGCGCCGGAACACGGCGCCCGCGAGATCGGCGAGCGCTTCCAGGCTCTCACCCCGGGTCCAAGCGCCGGTGCGGGTCATCCGGAGCGTCGGGGCGAGCGCGCGCAGCGCCTGCGACGTCGTTGGAAGGGGTTGCGGCCGCTCGAGCACGGCCACGCTGGTGGCGGCCAGGTAGCCCGGCGCCTCGCGCAGCACCCGGGCACTCCATTCCCGCGCGGCATGGGGCCCGTAGGTGCGTTCGTCGGGCAGGCCGTGCTCCGCGAACGTGGTGCGATCCACGAGGCAGTGCGCGAAGGGCGCGCTGCGGATCGGCAGCACGCACGCGCCGGCGAGGCGGATGACGGCGGCATCGTCGCGCCAGTCGCCGGCCGGCAGCTCCGCCGCCACCGCGGTTCCCTCCGGGTCCACGACGACGCCGGCGACGACGGCGGCGCGCGCGCCCCCGGTCGGCTCGATCGCGGCTTTCAGCAGCTCGAGGGCGTCGGGCCGTGGGTGTGCTCCCGGCGCGAGCAGCCACAGCCATGGCTCCCCGCGGGGAGCGGCCAGCGCGCGGGACAGCGCCCCGGGGGCGACCGTGACTGCCACCACGTCGGCCTTCACCGCGGCGCCCGTAGGCCGTCCCGGAACGCGCGCGCGAGCAGCTGCATCCTTCGGCGGTCGCGGAAGTTGACGCGCGCGTACACGAGCGCCGTCCTCGCGAGGTAGCGGGCCTGGTCGAACCGCTCCAGCCCCGCGAAGCTGGTGCCCCGCAGCGTGAACAGGCTGTTGCGGGCGTGGAAGTAGAACCGGTCGCTCGTCGGCGTGGCGGCGGCGTGCGGCTCGGGCGTCCAGTGATAGACGCGGCTCTCCGGCACGAGGTATCCGGGTTCGTCGCGCAGCACCCGGGCGGTGTACTCCACGTCGTCGCCCCAGATGAAGTACTCCGCGAGCGGCAGCCCGAAGCGCTCCACGGCCGCGCGCGACAGCGCCACAGAGACGAACGTGGCGTAGCGCAGGGCGACGAGCTCGTGCGCCGCGGCCTCGGCCATCAGCGCGCGGTCGCGCCATCGCGGCACCGACCGGTTCATGGGGTGCAGCCGCTCGTCCTTCCAGCGGACCTGGCTCGCGACGAGCAACGGCCGGCCCCCGGGCGCGCGCCGCGCGCCGTCGAGAAGCGCGCGGAGGGTGTCCGGCACCGCGAGCGTGTCGTCGTCCATCAGCCAGAGCCAGTCGAAGCCGTGCTCGAAGGCCCAGGCGACGCCGTGGTGGAAGCCGCCCGCGCCACCCACGTTCTCCTCAAGGCGGAGCAGCCGCACGCCCGGGAAGTCCGTCCGGACCATGTCCGCGGTGCCGTCGCCGCTCGCGTTGTCGACGACCAAGGTGGCGTCAAGGGGGCGTTCCTGCCCCGCGAGCCGGGTCAAGCAGTCCCGGAGCAGCTCACGCCGGTTGTGGGTGACGACGATCGCGCAGACGCTCTCCGGGGCCTGCTCCAGCATCGCCGCACCCTATCCGTGCACGGCGGCCGACATTAGTGTTGTCCCGTCGAAGCCCGGAGCGGCCTCCAAGTAGGCTAGGCGGCGCCGAACCCACGGAGGGCAAGAACGAGTGAACGAGTTTCAGCAACCGGACGATGGCGATCGCGGCGACCTTTCCGCACTCCTCGCGATCCTGGGCCGTCGCTGGTGGATCATCGTGCTGGCGATCGTGGTCACGGCCGGCGCCGCGTACGGGTTCTCCAAGCTCCAGGACACCGAGTACACCGCCACTGGTGCGCTGCTGACGCGCCAGCTGCTGCTCGACGTCCAGGTCTCCGGGCAGCCGCTCGAGTTGTCGGGCGACGCGGCGCGCGAGGCCGACACGACCGCGCGCCTCCTCGCCCAGGACGACGTGCTGCGCGCGACCGCCATCCGGCTCGGTCCCCCGTACACGCCCAAGGCCGTCGATGACGCCACCGACATCAAGCCGAAGGGCCAGTCGAACGTGGTCGAGGTCTCGGCCACGTCCTCGTCGCCGCGGGAGGCCGCGCGTATCGCCAACGCACTCATGGCGTCGTTCATCGCCACGCGCCGGGGGATCGTGGACGCGCAGCTGACGCAGGCGATCCGCGGGGTACGGCGTCAGATCGCGGCGATGCCGGAGTCCGCGCGGCTCCAGCGCAGGCTCCTGCGCTCGAACGTCACCAAGCTGGAGCTGCTGCGCAACGTCGAGACCGGCGACGCGCAGATCGCCGACCGCGCCGACGTCCCGACGCAGCCGTCCTCGCCCAAGACGTTCCGCAACGTCGTCATCGGCGCGTGCCTCGGCCTGCTGATCGGCCTCGCGCTGGCCCTGCTCGCGGAGCTCGCCGACAGGCGCCTGCGCAAGCCCGAGGACCTCGAGCGGGCGCTCGGGCTCTCGCTCCTGACCTCCGTTCCCCGCAGCAGAGCGCTCAAGGGCGCGCAGTTCGACGGGGCGGTCGGGCCGGGTGAGCTCGAGGCGTTCCGGCGCCTCCGGGCCAACCTGCGCTACCGCGACACCGAGAACGAGGTCGAGTCGCTGCTCGTCACGTCGGCCGGCTCGGGGAGCGGGAAGACGACGGTGGCCGTCTACCTGGCGGCATCGGCGGCCTCCGCGAAGCTGCGCGTGCTGCTGATCGAGGCCGACCTGCGCCGGCCGCGGCTCGCCGACATGCTCGACATCCCGCCCGGTCACGACCTCGGGCGGGCGCTGGAGCCGGGTGGCGTCAACGGCGGCTTCTACGAGGTCGAGATCGAGCGCGCCGACGGCGAGAACTCGAGCGCCCCGACATCGTTCGAGGTGCTGCCGGCCGGCGAGCCGCGCACGGACGCGAGCGAGCTGCTGGACTCCGACGCGATGCGGCGGCTGGTCAGCGACGCGACCGAGGCGTTCGACCTCGTGATCATCGACGGGCCGCCTCCCTCGCTGATCTCGGACGCGATCCCGCTGATGAAGCAGGTCAACGGCGTCGTGGTGGTCGCACGCATGGGCCGCGAGTCGCGGGAAGACGTGGAGGAGCTGCGCACCAGCCTCGAGCTGCTCGACATCAGGACGCTGGGCGCGGTGGCGACGTTCTCGCGCAGCACCAGCAACGTGTATCTGCCGTCGAGCTGATGCCCATGGCGGGCGTGAGCGCAGCGTGGCGGCCGCGGTCCCCCGCGGCCGACATCGGCCGTGCGGGCGCGCTGCTCGTGCTCGGCGGCTTCCTCGTCCTCCTGTGCTCGGCGATCACGGTCGGCGCGCCGGTCCTGCTGCGGCTCGCGTTCGCGATGACGATCGCGACGGCGCTCATCGCGCTGGTGCTGATGCGGCCGCGCACCGGGATCGTGGCCACGATCGGCTTTCTCGTCTTCCTCGGGCTGTTCCGGCGCCTGCTGATCGCGGACGCCGGTTGGTCGTCCGCCGATCCGCTGCTGCTCGTCGGCCCCGCCGTGGCGTTCGTGCTGACGATCCAGCTGTTCGTCATCCGGCGCCGCCCCGCGGCGCCCGACCGCCTCTCGCTCCTGATCCTCGGGGTGCTGCTGCTGAGCATCGTCGAGGTGGCGAACCCGACGAGCTCGAGCATCGGCGCCAACCTCGTCGCGCTGCTCTTCGTCGCGGTTCCGCTGCTGTGGTTCTTCGTCGCGCGGGAGCTCGCCACGCCCGCGCTCATCGAGCGGCTGCTCCTGCTGACGGTGGTCCTCGGCGTCGTGGTGGCGGTCTACGGGCTGTGGCAGACCCAGGTCGGGATGCCGGTCTGGGACCAGACGTGGGTCGACACCGCCGGCTACGACGCCCTGCGGGTCGGCGACACCCTCCGGGCGTTCGGGACCATGTCCAGCTCGGCGGAATACTCGTTGTTCGTCGGCGCGGCGCTCGTCATCGCCGTGGCGTTCTCGGTCGAGGGAAGGACCGACGTCCTCCTGGCGCTGCCCGTGCTCGCGGCGGCGCTGTTCCTGGCGTCCTCCCGTGGAGCGCTGATCAAGGCCACGGTCGCCGTCATCCTCGTCGTCGCGTTCAGCACCCGCCGGCTGTCCACCGGCCTCGCGGTGGTCGCGGCGGGGGCGGTCGTCGCCGGCGGGCTGCTGCTCGGGATCGGCGGCCTGGCCGGGTCCGGGAACAGCCTCGTCGCGCACCAGGTCGGCGGTCTCGCGGACCCGCTGAACCCGGGCTCTTCGACCCTCCTGGTCCACATCGAGCTGGTGCTCGACGGCATCGTGCATTCCCTCGACTACCCGTTCGGCGGCGGCACGGGCGCCGCGAACATCGGCGCCGACGAGGGCGCCACCAGCTACGTGCGCGGGTCGGAGTTCGACATCTCGAACGCCTTCATCAACCTCGGGGTGCTGGGCGGGCTGGCCTACCTGGCCACGGTCGGGCTGACGCTCTTCTGGGCTGTGCGCGGCTATCTCGCGGGATCCAAGCTGCTGCTGCCGATCGCCGGCGTGCTGGTGGCCACCTTCGGCCAATGGCTGACGGGCCGCCATTACGCCCTCGCGACGTTGACGTGGCTGCTGATCGGCGCCGTCGCGGCCGATGCCGCCCGGCGAGCGCGTCCTCGCGCGGTGGCGGGTTCCTGAGATGACATCCGACCCCATCGAAGGCAAGCGCGCCTGGGAGGGAAACGTCACACAGGGGATCGGCGAGCGGATCAAGCCCGCGGCGGTCCAGTCCGGCGGCTACCGCGATCATCTCGCTCGCTACCTGTTTGCCGCCCACTACGTGGCCGGGCGCTCGGTGGCGGACCTCTGCTGCGGCGTCGGCTACGGATCGAACCTCCTCCTCGCCGCCGGCGCCGTGCGCGTCAAGGGCATCGACATCGCCCCCGAGGCGATCAGCGACGCGCAGCAGCACTACCCCGGGCCGGCGTTCGAGCTCGGCACCGCGGACGAGCCGCTCGATCTGGGCGAGTTCGACGTTGCGGTTTGCCTCGAGGGCATCGAGCATGTGACCGACCCGGATCAACTGCTCGCCAACATGGCCGGCGCCGGGCTCGCGGTCGTCTCCTCACCGAACGCGGAGTTCTTCTCCGGCGGGTTCAGCGGGAACCCGCACCACCTGCGGGAATGGACGCGCAGCGAGTTCGAAGCGGTCCTGTCCCGGCACTTCTCCAAGGTGACGATGTACTTCCAGTGGCACTATCCCGATCCGCTCGACGTGGACCGGAGCGGCCGCGGCGCGCTCAAGGCGGTGGTGCCCGTCTCCCTGAAGTCGCGGTTGTACGCCCTGCGCCGTCCCGCGTCCGATGGCGAACCGCCGCTTCCGCAGATGGGAAGCGACCGGGTGGACTACCGCGTGCACCGGGCAAGCGGCCTCGCCGTCGGGCGGCTGCTCCCTGGGCTTCGGCATGGGAAGCCGGCCGACTGGGTGGCCGTGTGCCGTAGGTAGGCGGCGACGATGACGACTGTCGAGGGACGCCCCGAAGGCGCCGAGGTCCGGCCACCGGCCCCCGCCGGGTCTCGCGAACGCTACCTCGACGGTCTGCGGGCGATCGCCGCGCTGCACGTCACCTTCAGCCACACGTTCATGGAGATCTACCCGCCGGAGTTCGGCGTGCGGCCACAACAGCTGTGGCTGCGGATCCTGACCTACGAGATGTCGATCAGCGGCCTGGGCGTCGCGCTGCTGGTCGTCCTGTCGGGGTACTCGCTCAGCCTCAGCGCACGCCGCGCCGGCTGGCGGCTGCGCGACGGCAAGGCGGCCTTCGTCGTTCGCCGCGCGCGCCGGCTCGTCCCGCCCTACATCGTCGCGCTCGCGCTCTCGCTGCTGCTGTCCGCGACGCTGCTGTCGAAGGAGACGGGCACGCACTGGGACGCCTCCGTGCCGTTCACGACCACCGACGTCGTCGCGCATTTCCTGCTGCTGCAGGACGTGCTGGGGGACCCGTACACGATCAGCCACCCGCTGTGGTCGATCGCCGTGACGTGGCACATCTACCTCGCGTTCCCGCTGATGCTGTGGGCGGTCCGCCGCTACGGCGTGCTGAAGACCGCCACCGTGATCGTGTTCTTCACCGCGTTCATCACGCTCGGGACCCGTGGCCAGAACTCGCTGTTCGCGATCCGCACGGCCGAGCTCTACGGCGCGTTCATGCTGGGGTTGGCCGCGCTGGAGCTGACCCGCGCCGGTGGCGTCGTGACGTGGCGGGGGCGGACGAGGCGCCCGCCGTGGGTGGGCATCGCGGTCGGGCTCTCCCTGTGGTCGGGGTTGGTCAACGACGACAACCACGCGCTGCTGTACGTGGCGATGGCCTGCCTGATGGTCGCGGTGGGCACCGGCGGCGCCCGGCCGCTGCGGGCCGTCCTGGAATGGCGGCCGCTCGTGTGGCTGGGCACCATCTCGTTCAGCCTCTACCTCGTGCACGGCCCGATCGTGCACCTCGTGTGGCTGGAGCTGCTCGACCCGCTCGGGCTCGGCGTCGGCGAGCCCGCCGCGCTCTTCGCCCTGTTCGCCACCGCGATCCCGGCGACGATCCTCGTCGCCTGGGGCTTCTACAACGCCGTCGAGCGCCGGACGCTCTCCAGCCGGTCACGCGCGCGGCGCGACGCCGAGCTGCAGCAGGCCCCTCCGCCCGCATGAGCTCGGTCAGCTGGGCAGGTAGCCGCGCTTGGTCAGCGCGGTGGTGGCGGCCGTGAGGTCCTTGTAGGCCTGCGAGGTGTAGAAGCGCGAGACGACCTGGGTGGCCTGCTGCGGGCTGCCGGCGCGCAGGTCCCGGGCGGCCCGGGTGGTCGCGGTGCGCAGGGCGCGCAGGCCGGCGACGAGGTCGCGGTGGGCCGGCGCGACGCCCGCCGGCGGGCGCAGGGGCTCCAAGCGCTTGACCACGGTGCCGACGAGGGCCGCGTACGTCGTCAGCGTCGATGACGAGCCGTTGCCCGAGCGCAGCGTGTCCTGCACCTGGGTCGTGCGCTGCGAGAGGTTGCCGATCCCGGCGCGCAGCCGGGCGCGGTACGCCGCCTTGGACAGGCGCGCGGGCGCATCGGCCGTGGCGTTCGTGACCACGGGGTCGCCCAGCAGGGCGGCCGTCATCTCGTCGCAGCCGCTGACCCCGAGCGTCAAGGCCGTGGCGGCGATCCTCTCCTGATCGTCCTGGACCTTGGTCCGCAGCCGGCGCGTACGCGCCGGGTCGGGCTTGTCGGCAGCGAGCTCGGCGGAGAGCGCCTCGGCCGAGCGGCTCAGGTGGCCGAGCTCGGTCGCCAGCGTGCCGGCGGCGGCGCGCTGCGGCTCGGGTAGCTTGAGGCCGCGGAGGTAATCGGCGGCGGTCTTCAGCTGCGCGGAGGCGCCTTCGGGTCGTACGTCGACGGACTGGCGGGCGACCTTGCACGTCGCGGCGGCCTCGTTCGAGAAGTCCACCGTGTTGGTGTTCTGTCCGCCGCAGCCACCGATCAGGAGCGCCGCGAGCGCGACCATCCCTAGTCGCCGTCGCATCACGCCGGGATGGTAACCGCCGCGGCGCGGCGTGCGTCACGTCTGACGGCGATGAGCCCGCCGGCCGCCCCCACCGACTCCGCCGCGATCACCGACCACGCCATCCCGATCGGCCCGAACAGCACGGTGAGCACGCACCCGAACACGACGTTGGAGACACCGGCGGTCACGGCGATCGTCACGATCAGCCGGTCCCTGTGCAGCGTCATCAGCCAGACGCCGAAGACGACGCCGGTCACGTTGACGGGGATGATGAGCGCCAGCACCCGCAGGATCGGGGCCGACTCCTCGACGAAGCTCTCCCCGTAGACGAGGTGGATGATCGGCGAGGCGAACACGATCAGGGCGACCGTGAGCGCGAGCGCCGGCCCCGCCGACGCGGCGACGGCGATGGTCAGCAGCCGGCGCGCACGCTGCCGTTCGCCGGCGGCCTGCAAGGCGGACAGGCGTGGGATGACCGCCGCGCCGATCGGCCCGAGGACGGTGATCGCCACGCGCACCAGGCGCTCCGCGGCACCGAAGTGGGCCACATCGGCGCTCGACTCGAAGAACCCGAGCAGCACGACGTTGAACGACGTCACCAGCGCCACCGCGAGCGTGCCGAGGAAGAGCATGGTCGCGCCCCGGATCTCCATGATCGAGAGACGCCATTTCGGCAGGCGGAACTCGACGTGGCGGTACATCACGACGTCGCTGATGACCAGGCCCGCGACCGAGGCTCCGGCGAACAGGGCCGTCACGATCCACGCGTCGCCAGGATCGTCGACCAGCACGAACGTCAGCACCGCGCCCGCCACGCGGGTGCTCAGCTGGATCACCGCCGTGATGCGGGCCTGTTCGATGCCCTGGAAGAACCAGGTGGGCGACAGGCCGATCGCGGCCGCCGCCACCCACGCCAGGACGACGAACTCCGGATGGTCGGTCATCGTCGGGACCAGCGCCAGCGCGCCGGCGGCGATGACGATCGAGGTCAGCGTGAGCACCAGCTGGCCGCCGCGCACGCCCCGCACGACCTCCGCGAGCGCGTCGGGGTCGGTCTTGTTCGCCGCCGTCGAGCGGATCCCCGTCAGCCCCATCCCCCAGGTGATCAGGACGACGAGCAGGAACGCGAAGCCCTGCGCGTAGACGACGAGGCCGAACTCCGCCGGCTCGAGCACCCGGGCGACGTAGGGCAGCGTGGCCAGGGGCACCACGAACGTCGCGATCTGCACCCAGTAGAGCGCGATGACCTGCCGGCTGACCGGGTGGCGGAGGGCTGTAAGGAGCCGCTTGAGCACGATCCAGTGCGTCGGGGAGGTCCGGCGGACTCACCGCGCCCGCGGAGCCTATGCGCCACGGGTCCCCGTGGCGCCCCCCAGAGGTCGTGGCGGGGCCTTGACGCGCCCCTCGTGCGCCAACATCATCCGGCCGTGACCGACCGCATGCGCGACCTGCTGATCCGCGCATACGTGTCGCGGTACACCCACCGCCTGGTCCCGGCGGCCGTCGCGCTGCCCATCCTCGCCGCGCTCGAGCCGGCGGTGCGCCGGCGCCGGAATCCGGTCGAGGGCATCGACGCCGAGCGGTTCATGAGCGACCTGCTCCAGTACACGCCGCGGAGCGATGAGGCGCGCGAGCTTGCCCGGCGGCATCTCCGCGAGCGCAGCCGCCTGCGCGAGCTGTTCTGGCGCCCGTGGCTGCTCAAGGACTCACGGATCATCGGCCGTGAGCACTGGGACGCCGCCCACAGCGGCGGTCGGGGATGCGTCCTTGTGCTCGGCCACCTCGGCGGGTCGTTCGCGGTCTCCGGGATCCTGGGCCGGCACGGCTTCGACGTCCACATGGTCTCGAGCGCGCACTTCTGGCGGGAGCTGCCGCCGGGGCTCACCGGCCAGGCGCATCGCTTCCTGCGCGAGGAGTACGGCGAGCGCGCGCTGGGCGCCGAGCGCCTCATTCCCAACGACGCGCCGCCCGAGCGGCTCGTCGAGTTGGTCGAGGCGGGCGCGACCGTGGGGATCGCCTTCGACGTGCCCGGCTCGGCGGCGACGCCCTTCCTCGGACGCTCCGTGGCGCTCGCCAGCGGCCCCGCCTCGCTGGCGTACCGCACGAAGGCGAAGCTGCTCCCGGTGATCTGCGAACGGCACGGCACGCGGATCGACCTCCGGATGCTCGAGCCGCTCGACGCGGCCGACCACCGCGACCTGCGGTCCCTGCGGGCGGCGGTCGCGAAGACCTACGAGCCGTTGATCGTGGCGAAGCCGGAGATGGTCGAGGTCGCCTGGTACCCCTCGCCGCTGGTGACCGAGGCGCTGACCTCGCAGGCGCCCGACGCTCCCCAGGTGGCGTAGCTAGAGGGCCGGGGGCGGCAGGTCCAGGCTGTCCCTGAGGAACTTCGTCGCGGTCCGGCTGACCTTGTCGGAGTCCGGACCCTTGGCGAACGGGTCGTGGCCGCCGTTGAAGTAGAGGACGGTCTTCGGCGAGCGCGCCGCCGCGGCGAGCTGGAGCGCGTCCCCAGGGGTGACGATTGGATCGAAGCGCCCGTTGATGAGCATCACGGGCCGCGGGGCGATCTTGCCGATCCACCGCTCCAGGTCGTAGGGGCTCAGGACCTTCACCGCCTGGTCGAGGACGGCGGGATCGTCGTTGGCGCCCACGACGTAGGTCGGAAGGTCGGGGACGGCCTTGGCGGCCAGCGGCTGCATGAGGATCGACTGCTTGTACGTCGCCCCGACCGAGGTCACCACCGCCGCCTTGATGCGCTTGTCCTGCGCGGCGAGGTGCGTGGCGACGGTGCCGCCGTACGACGTGCCCAGGACCGCGATGTTGGACTTGCACTCGGGACGCCGCTCGAGCCAGTCGAGCCCCACGCGAAGGTCGGCGACCGTGTCGAGCAGCATCGCCCGGACCCCCTCCGCCGTCTTGACCGCCTCCAGGGCCTGCTCGTCACCCCCACGAGCGCCGACGTTGCGGGGGTCGATGGTGAAGGTCGCCAGGCGCAGCTTGGCCATTCCCTCGCGGACCTCGGGTAGCGCCTCCTTCGGCTGTCCGAAGCCGGGCAGGAAGATCAGGCAGCCGAGCGGGGCGGGCTCGGTCGGGACGGCGAAGAGGGCGGGCACCCGCTCCCCGTCGACCGACGTGTACTCCATCTGATCCACGCGCAGCGAGCCCTCGGTCTCGCGCTTGGAGCGCTGCACGTCGAGCTCCACCCCGGACCTGGTACTCGACCACGTCGTCCTGGCTCGCGCTCACGGTGGCGCTCCCTCCGCCTCCGCCTCCGTCTCCTCCGCCGCACGAGGCCACCGCCAACAGGCATCCGAGCAAGAGCCCGGATATCGCTGATCGGCGGGCGCAAGGCACCCTCGGGAATGATAGTGAAGGTCACGTCAGTGCTCGAACACTTGGTCCCCCCATTCGTCGCGTGTGCGGAGACCGCGCGCGACCGTCTCGACATCGACCTGTTTCCGTCCGAGCGCGAGGCGCTCGGGCGTGCGGTCGAGAAGCGCCGTCGGGAGTTCACGAGTGGGCGGGCGTGCGCGCGCGAGGCGCTCCGGCGCCTGGGGGCACCCGTGGTCGCGATTCCCAGCGGGCCGCACGGTGAGCCGTTGTGGCCGGCGGGGATCGTCGGCAGCATCACCCACTGCCGCGGCTACCGGGCCTGCGCCGTCGCTCGGTCCGAGGCGGTGACCGCGCTCGGGATCGACGCCGAGCCCAACGAACCCCTGCCGCCGGGCGTCCTCGAGGACGTGATGCACGGGCGCGAGCTCGCGCTTCGCGGCCGCGATCCGGTCGACCTGCCGCGCCTGGTGTTCAGCGCCAAGGAGGCCGTTTACAAGGCGTGGTTCCCGCTGACCGGGCGATGGCTCGGCTTCGAGGACGTGGAGGTGTCGGTCGATCTGGCCGGGGGCGGATTCCAGGCACGGCTGCTCGTCCCGGGCCCAGTCGTCCGCGCCGCGCCGATGACCCATTTCACGGGGCGTTGGACGCTCCAGGAAGGCGTCATTTGCACGGCGGTCGTCGTGCCCTAGCCCGCCCGGCCGAGCTAGGCGTTTCGGGCCGTTGTCCCCGTTCCGGCGCCTATGTATCGTCGTCCCTAGTGCTGGAACGGATTCCGAGGCTGACGTGGAAAGGCGTCCGATGACGTCGGGCCTTGCTGACGCGACCGCCGTCGTCGGGATGTCGTGCCGACTGCCGGCGGCCGCCGATCCGCGGTCGCTCTGGCGGCTGCTTCGCGACGGACGCGACGCGATCGCCGAAACGCCCGCCGACCGCTGGGCGCTCCAAGGGCTGACGGGCCCCGGCGATGTGCCGCCCGGCCTGCGCCGCGGGGGGTTCCTCGACCAGGTGGATCGCTTCGACGCGCGGCTTCTTCGGGATCTCGCCGCGCGAGGCCGCCGCGATGGATCCGCAGCAGCGGCTGACGCTGGAGCTCGGCTGGGAGGCGCTCGAGGACGCCGGGATCGCGCCGAGCGCGCTCACCGGCACCCAGACCGGCATCTTCGTCGGCGCGATCGCCGACGACTACGCGGAGCTCGCGCCGACGCGGCCGCCGAGGCGGCGGCCCGCACCTTCACCGGCACGCAGCGCAGCATCATCGCCAACCGGCGTGTCGTACGCGCTCGGCCTCCGCGGGCCGAGCATGACGGTCGACACCGGCCAGTCGTCGTCGCTGGTCGCCGTCCACCTCGCCTGCGAGAGCCTGCGCCGCGGCGAGTCGACGCTCGCGCTCGCGGGCGGCGTCAGCCTCAACCTCGGGCCGAGACCGCGCGCTGGCGCTGGCGAAGCTCGGCGCGCTGTCGCCCGACGGGCGCTGCTTCACCTTCGACGCGCGCGCCAACGGGTTCGTGCGCGGCGAGGGCGGCGGCGTCGTCGTGCTCAAGCCGCTCGCGCGCGCGGTCGCCGACGGCGACCCGATCTACTGCGTCATCCGCGGCAGCGCCGTCAACAACGACGGCGGCGGCGACGGGCTGACGGCACCCGAGCAGGACGCGCAGGAGCAGCTGCTGCGTCGGCGCCTACCGCCACGCCGGGGTCGCGGCCGGCGACGTGCAGTACGTCGAGCTCCACGGCACCGGCACGCCGCTGGGCGACCCGGTCGAGGCCGGCGGCGCTGGGCGCGGTGCTCGGCGCCGGCCGTGCGGCGCGCCGGCCGCTGGTGGTCGGCTCGGCCAAGACCAACGTCGGCCACCTGGAGGGCGGCGGCGGGCATCGTCGGGCTGCTGAAGGTGGCGCTGGCCATCGAGCACGGCGAGGTGCCCGCCGAGCCTGAACTTCGAGCGGCCCAACCCCGAGATCCCGCTCGACGAGCTCGGCCTGCGCGTGCCGACGAGCGCCGAGCCGTGGTCCGAGGCGCATCCGGTCGTGGCCGGGCGTGAGCTCGTTCGGGATCGGCGGGACCAACTGCCACGTCGTGCTGTCGAGGCGCCGCCGGAGCACGTCGCCGAGCCGGCCGGCGTCATCCCGGCCGTCCGGCCGTGCCGTGGGTCGTCAGCGGCAAGTCCGGCGGCGCGCTGCGCGACAACGCCCGCCGCCTCGCCGACGTCCTCGGGCCGGACGTCGACGCCGGGGACGTCGCCCGCGCGCTCGTGGCCGTGCGCACGTCGTTCGACCACCGCGCCGTCGTCCTCGCGGACGAGCCCGAGCAGCTGCTCGACGAGCTGCGCGGCCTCGGCGAGGGCCGGCCCCCCAGCGCGCGCGTCGTCGCAGGCGTCGCCGACGTCGATCTGGCCGCGGACCGCCCCGTGTTCGTGTTCCCCGGTCAGGGTGGGCAGTGGCCGGGGATGGGCGCCGAGCTCATGCGGCGCTCGCCGGAGTTCGCGGCCGCGATGCGCGAGTGCGACGAGGTGCTGTCGGAGCTGGCCGGGTTCTCGGTCGACGCGGTTCTGTGCGGCGCGCCGGGAGCGCCGTCGGTGGAGCGCATCGAGGTGGTACAGCCGGTGCTGTTCGCGATGATGGTCTCGCTGGCGCGGCTGTGGCAGTCCTCCGGGGTGCAGCCCGCCGCCGTCGTCGGCCATTCGCAGGGGGAGATCGCCGCCGCCCACCTCGCCGGCGGGCTGTCGCTCGAGGACGCGGCGCGCATCGTGGTGGTGCGCAGCCGGGCGCTGTCGCGGCTTGCGGGTGCGGGCGGGATGCTGTCGGTCGGGCTGTCGCTGGGCGAGTTCGAGCGCCGCGCCGAGTCGTTCGGGGACCGGCTGACGGTGGCCGCCGTCAACGCCCCTCGGTCGCTGGTGGTATCGGGTGACCCGGCCGCGATCGAGCAGCTGGCGCAGAGCTGCGAGGCCGACGACGTCCCGGTGCGGCGGATCCAGTCGACGGTCCCGGGCCATTCGCCGCACGTCGAGGCCGTCCGTGAGGAGGTGCTCGATGGCCTCGCGCCCGTCACGCCGCGCGCCGCCGCCATGCCCGTCTTCTCGACGGTCACCGGTGAGCGCATCGACACCGCGGCGATGGACGCCGAGCACTGGTACCGCAACCTGCGACAGACGGTGCGCTTCGCGCCGGCCGTGGCGGAGCTGCTGCGTGATGGGACGCGGACGTTCATCGAGGTCAGCCCGCATCCGGTGCTGACCGTCCCCGTCGAGGCCATCGCCGAGGAGGCGCTGGGCGATCCGGGGCAGGTCGCCGTGCTGGCGACGCTGCGCCGCGACCAGGGCGGCCCGCAGCGGTTCGCCACCGCGCTCGCCGAGCTCCACGTGCGCGGCGGGCAGGTCGACTGGGGCGCGCGGCTCGGCCCGGGGGAGACGCGACGGCTGCGCCTGCCGACCTACGCCTTCCAGCGCGAGCGCCACTGGCTCGACGGGGCCGCCTCCGCGGCGCCTGCCCGCCCGGACGAGCCGCGTGTCGATCCTGCCCGCCCGGAAGAGCCGGCGGCCCCCACTTCGGCGGCGGTGCGCGGCGAGCGGGTGACGCCGCCGCCTGCCGGCTCGTCGTTCGCGGCGCGTGTGGTCGCCCTGCCTGAGGCGGAGCGTCGCGGGGTGGTGCTCGATGCCGTCCTCGGCGAGGCCGCCGTCGTGCTCGGCCATGGCTCTCCCTCGGACGTGGATGCCCGGTCGAGGTTCAAGGACCTCGGGTTCGACTCGCCGGGGATCGTCGAGCTGCGCAACCGGGTCAACGCGCTGACGGGGCCTGCGGCTGTCGAGCTCGGCGCTGTACGACGTCCCGACGCCGGCGCGGCTTGCCGAGCGCATCCTCGCGGACCTCACCGGCGCGGCCGGCGAGGCCCAGGTGGCGCGGGCGCCGGCGCGTGCCGACGAGCCGATCGCGATCGTCGGCATGGCGTGCCGCTATCCGGGCGGGGTCGCCTCGGCGGAGGACCTGTGGGACCTCGTCGCCTCGGGTGGCGACGCGATCGGGAGTTCCCGACCGGCCGTGGCTGGGATCTGGAGGGGTTGTTCGATCCCGACGGCGGCGGCCCGGGACCAGCTACGTCAACCGCGGCGGGTTCCTGTACGACGCGGCCGGCTTCGACGCCGAGCACTTCGGGATCTCGCCGCGCGAGGCGCTGGCGATGGATCCGCAGCAGCGGCTGCTGCTGGAGTGCTCGTGGGAGGCGCTGGAGGACGCGGGCATCGACCCGTCGAGCCTGCGGGGCAGCGGCACCGGCGTGTTCGCCGGGGTCATGGGCCAGGAGTACGGCCCGCGGCTCTACGAGCCCGACGACCGCTCGGCGGGCTACGCGCTGACCGGCACCGGGACGAGCGTGGTCTCGGGCCGTGTGTCGTACGTGCTCGGGCTGGAGGGGCCGGCGGTGTCGGTGGACACGGCGTGCTCGTCGTCGCTGGTGGCCCTGCACCTGGCGGTCCAGGCGCTGCGCGCGGGCGAGTGCGATCTGGCGCTGGCCTGCGGGGCGTCGGTCATGGCGCTGCCGGGCGTGTTCGTGGAGTTCTCCCGTCAGCGGGGGCTTTCGCCGGACGGGCGCTGCCGCGCTTTCGGGGCCGGCGCCAACGGCACGGGCTGGAGCGAGGGCGCGGGCATCCTGGTCGTCGAGCGACTCTCGGTGGCGCGTGAGCGCGGGCACCGCGTGCTGGCCGTCGTCCGCGGCAGCGCGACCAACCAGGACGGCGCCTCCAACGGCCTGACCGCGCCGTCGGGCGCGTCGCAGGAGCGCGTGATCCGCGCGGCGCTGGACAGCGCCGGGCTGACGCCCTCGGACGTCGACGCCGTCGAGGCGCACGGGACGGGGACGGCGCTGGGCGATCCGATCGAGGCCCAGGCGCTGCTGGCCACCTACGGGCAGGGGCGCGCCGACGGCCCGGCGTACCTGGGGTCGCTGAAGTCCAACATCGGCCACACGCAGGCGGCGGCGGGTGTCGGCGGCGTGATCAAGATGGTGCAGGCGCTGCGCCACGAGCGGCTGCCGCGGACGCTGTGGGCGCAGGAGCCCTCGCCGCACGTCGACTGGGACGCGGGCGAGCTCGAGCTGCTCGACGAGCCGGTGCCATGGCCGGCGGGCGAGCGCGTGCGCCGCGCGGGCGTCTCCTCGTTCGGCATGTCTGGGACCAACGCCCACGTGGTGCTGGAGGAGGCGCCGGCCGACGTGGACGCCGCCGCGCCGCCGGAGATCGGCTCGCGGGTGCTGCCGTTCGTGGTCTCGGCGTCCAGCGAGTCCGGGTTGGCGGCCCAGGCGGAGCGGTTGGGCGCGTTCGTCGCGGCGCGGCCGGAGCTCGATCCGGCGGCGGTGGCGGGGTCGCTGGCCTCGGGCCGCGCGCGGTTGGCGCATCGCGCGGTAGCGGTGGTGGGCGGCCTTGACGAGTTGAGCGAGTCGCTGGGCGGCTTCGCGCGGGGCGAGTTCGTGGAGTCGCTGGTGCAGGGCGTCGCGCGTCGCGACCGGCGTGTCGGGTTCGTGTTCCCGGGCCAGGGTGGCCAGTGGGAGGGCATGGGGGTGGAGCTGTGGGACGCCTCGCCCGTGTTCGCGCAGCACATGCGCGCGTGTGCCGAGGCGCTCGCCGAGCAGGTGGACTGGGCGCTGGAGGACGTGCTGCGGGGCGCGCCGGGGGCGCCGTCGCTCGCCCGCGTGGACGTGGTGCAGCCGGCGCTGTTCGCCGTGATGGTGTCGCTGGCGCGGCTGTGGGAGTCCTTCGGCGTGAAGCCTGCCGCGGTGGTCGGCCATTCGCAGGGGGAGATCGCCGCCGCGCACGTCGCCGGCGCGTTGTCGCTGCAGGACGCGGCGCGGGTCGTGGCGGTGCGCAGCCGGGTGCTGGGCGAGATGCTCTCGGGCCTGGGCGGCATGCTCGCCGTGGGGGCCGGCCGCGAGCGCGTCGAGGCGTACCTCCAGAGCTACGACGGTCGCGTGTCGCTGGCGGCGGTCAACAGCCCGTCGTCGGTGGTGGTCTCCGGCGAGCTGGCCGGGCTGCACGACCTGGTCGCCCGCTGCGAGGCCGATGGCGTGCCGGCCAAGCTGCTGCCCGTCGACTACGCCGCGCACTCCGTGCAGATCGAGGTCATGCGCGACCGGTTGCTCGAGGACTTCGCGCCGGTCCGGCCGCGGGCCGGCGACGTGCCCGCTGTACTCGACGGTGACCGGCGAGCGCCTGGACGCCGCCACGATGGACGCCGAGTACTGGTACCGCAACCTGCGCGAGACCGTGCGCTTCGACGAGGCGGTGCGGGCGCTGGTGCCGGCGGGCATCGACGCGGTCGTCGAGGTCGGCCCGCACCCGGTGCTGGGTGCCCAGGTGATGGAGGCCTTGGAGAGCGCGGGTCACGATCAGGATGCGGTCGCGGTGATCGGGTCGGTGCGGCGTGCCGATGGCGGCCTGGAGCGGTTCATCCGGTCGCTGGCCGAGGCCGATGTCACCGGGGTCGACGTCGACTGGGGCCGGCTGCTGGGCCGCACCGCGCGCGTGCCGCTGCCCGCCTATGCCTTCCAGCACCGCAGCTACTGGCTGACGCCGGGCAGCGAGGCCCGCGACCCAAGCGCGCTCGGCCAGGCGACGGCGCAGCACCCGCTGCTGGACGCCACCATCTCCCTGGCCGCCGGCCAGGGAACGCTGTTCACGGGCCGGTTGTCGCTGGAGCGCCATCCCTGGCTGGCGGACCACGTCGTCATGGGCCAGGTCCTGCTGCCCGCCACCGCGTTCCTCGACCTCGCCCTGCACATCGGCGCCGTCACCGGCGCGCCGGTGGTCGACGAGCTGACCCTCAGCGCGCCGCTGGCGCTGGGCGTTGATCAGACCCTTGCGCTGCAGGTCACCGTCACCGAGGCCGACGACGACGGGCGCCGCCGGCTGGCGATCCACTCCCGCCTCGACGCCGCGGACTGGAGGCAGCACGCCGCCGCGACGCTGGCGCTCGACAGCGCCGGCGACGGCACGGAGCTGCGACGGCTGGCGGGCATGCGCTGGCCGCCGGCCGACGGCGCGCTGGGCGGCTACGACGAGCTCGCGGACGCGGGGTACGAGTACGGGGCGGCGTTCCAGGGGCTCGCCGGCGCATGGCGGCGCGGCGACGAGATCCACGCGCAGGCGAGCCTGGCCGAGGGGCAGCAGGCCTCCGCGTACGGTCTGCATCCGGCGCTGCTCGACGCGGTGCTCCAGGCGGCGGTCCTCGGCGAGATCGACGCCGGGAACGCGGACCCGGTGGCGCCCTTCTCGTTCTCGGGCGTCCGCCTGCATGCGCAGCACGCAGCGCAGGCGCGGGCCGCGCTGATCAAGCGCGGCGCGGACACGCGTATCGCGGTGGTCGACGAATCCGGGGCGCCGGTGCTCAGCATCGACGCGTTCCGGACGCGCGCGCTGGACCGGCGCCAGTTGCAGGCCGGCGCGGACGCGCTGCACGCGGTGCGCTGGGAGGAGCTCGACGTCCTCGGGTGACACCCCGCGCGTCGGCGCGCCGGGCTCGGCGACCGCCGCGCGCGGCGCCGACCTCCGCGTCGCCGCTCTCGGCGCATGCGAGGTGTTCGATGCGGCCGAGCGCCACGCGAGCCTCGACGCGCTGAGCGAGGCGCTCGCCGAGGGCGCACCCGTGCCGGACGTCGTGGTCGTGGACGCCGCGTCGGCGGACTTCGACGGCGCCGTCGCGGGCGGCGACGCCGGGTTGGCGGACGACGACGCCGTCGCGGCCGACCACGACGCCGATCCGATCGCGGCCATTCACGCGCTCACCGAGCGGACGCTCGCGCTGCTGCAGGCGTGGCTGGCGTCGGAGCCGCTGGCGGGCGCGCGGCTCCTATGGGTCACGCGCGGGGCGGTGGCGGTCGACGGCCGGGAGGCGCCCGACCTCGCTCAGGCCGCGGTGGTCGGGCTCCTGCGCAGCGCCCATTCCGAGCACCCCGATCGGCTCACCGTGCTCGATGTCGACGACAGCGAGCCGCCGCTGCCCGCGCTCGCCGCGGCGCTCGCCGACCAGGAGTCGGTGGTCGCCCTCCGCGACGGAGTCCTGCTCGTGCCGCGGCTCGCGCACTTCACCGCGGACGTCCCGCGGGTCGGCGGCGCGCCGTGGCGCCTGTCGCTCGGGACCGCCGGGACGCTGGACGGCATCGGGTTCGCCGACGCCTCCGGATGCCGAGCGCCCGCTGGGTCCCGGCGAGGTCCGGATCGCCGTGCACGCCGCGGGTCTGAACTTCAAGGACGTCGTCGTGTCGCTCGGTCTCGTCTCCGAGGGCACCATCGGGCTCGAGGGCTCCGGGGTGGTGCTGGAGACCGGGGCGGAGGTGACCGACCTCGCGCCGGGTGACCGCGTGATGGGCCTCATCGCCGACGCCTTCGGACCGGTGGCGGTGACCGACCGGCGGTTGGTGGTCAAGGTGCCCCGGGGATGGACGCACGTCCAGGCGGCTTCGGTGCCGGTGGCCTTCCTCACCGCGTACCACGGACTGGTGGAGCTCGCCGGCCTGCAGGCGGGCGAGTCGGTGCTCGTGCACGCGGCGGCCGGCGGCGTGGGCATGGCGGCCCTGCAGCTCGCCGGGCATCTCGGCGCCGAGGTGTTCGCCACGGCGCACCCGAGCAAGTGGCCCGCGCTCGGCGTCGACGCCGACGCACGTCGCCTCCTCGCGCAGCACCGAGTTCCGCGAGGCGTTCCTGGAGGCCACCGGCGGCGCCGGCGTGGACGTGGTGCTCGACTCGCTCGCGGGCGAGATGGTCGACGCATCGCTGCAGCTGCAGCCCCACGGCGGGCGGTTCATCGAGCTGGGCAAGACCGACATCCGCGACGCCGAGCAGGTCGCCGCCGAGCACCCGGGCGTGCGCTACCGGGCCTTCGACCTGCTCGCTGACGTCAGCCCGGAGCACATCCAGGAGATGCTCGCCGAGCTGGTAGGGCTGTTCGAGCGCGGCGTGCTGCGGCACCTGCCCGTCTCGACCTGGGACGTGCGCGACGCGGCCGACGCCTTCCGGTTCCTGCGGGACGCCAAGCACACCGGCAAGCTCGTCCTGCGCGTGCCCCAGCCGCTGGACCCCGCCGGCACGGTGCTCATCACGGGCGGCACCGGCGGGCTCGGCGGGATGCTGGCCGCGCACCTGGCCGAGCGCCACGGCGCACGGCACCTGCTGCTGGCCAGCCGCAGCGGACCCGGCGCCGAGGGTGCCGAGGCCCTCGTCGAATCGCTGGCGGCGCTCGGGTGCGAGGCGACCGTCGCGGCGTGCGACGTCAGCGACCGCGCGCAGCTCGAGACGCTGCTCGCGGGCGTCGCCGACGAGCACCCGTTGACCGCCGTCGTGCACCTGGCCGGCGCCTTCGACGATGGCGTGGTCGCGGCGCTGGATGCCCAGCGGCTGCGGCACGTGATGCGTCCGAAGGTCGACTCGGCGATCCACCTGCACGAGCTCACGCGCGACCTCGACCTGGCGGAGTTCGTCCTGTACTCGTCGGTCGCCCCGACGCTCGGGCTGCCCGGCCAGGGCAACTACGCCGCCGCCAACGCCGTGCTCGACGCGCTCGCCCAGCGCCGCCGCGTCGCGGGCCTGCCGGGCATCTCGCTGGGCCTGGGCGTGTGGCAGGCCGCCACGGCCATGACCCGCCGCCTCACCGACGACGACGGCGAGCTGACCCGCGCCGCCGGCATGATCGCCCTGCCCGACGAGGAGGGCCTGGAGCTCGTCGACGAGGCGCGCCGTCTCGACCAGCCGCTGCTGCTGCCGGTCCTCCTCGATCGCGCCGGCCTGCGGACGCAGGCGCGGGCGGGCGTGCTCGCGCCGATCCTGCGCGGGCTCTTCGGCGACGCCGCGCGCGCGCCCGCCGGGCGCACCGGCTCGTTCGCGGCGAAGCTGGCCGCGGCCCCGGAGGCCCAGCGTCACTCCATCGCCCTCGAGCTCACGCGCGAGCACGTGGCCGCCGTGCTCGGCCACGGCTCCCCGCAGGGCATCGACGAGCAGCGCACGTTCAAGGAGCTGGGCATCGACTCGCTGTCGGGCGTCGAGCTGCGCAACCGCATCGCCAAGGCGACGGGGCTGACGCTGCCCGCGACCGTGGTCTTCGACTACCCGACCCCGGCCGCCGTGGCCGCGCTGCTCTGCGATCGCGTGGAGGATCGCGAGGTCGTCGCCGACGTCGTGGCGACCCTCGGCCCCGTGGCGGATGACCCGATCGTCATCGTCGGGATCGGCTGCCGGTTCCCCGGTGGGGTGCGCTCCGCGGAGGACCTGTGGGAGCTGCTCGCCGAGGGCCGCGACGTGATCGGGGACTTCCCGACCAACCGCGGCTGGGACCTGGAGCGGCTGTTCGATCCGGATCAGCCCGGCGCCAGCCGCACGCGCCACGGCGGCTTCCTCCACGAGGCCGGCGACTTCGACGCCGAGCACTTCTCGATCTCGCCGCGCGAGGCGCTGACGATGGACCCCCAGCAGCGGGTGCTGCTCGAGTCCGCATGGGAGGCACTGGAGGACGCGGGCATCGATCCGCTCGCGCTGCGCGGCAGCCGGACCGGCGTCTTCGCCGGCGTCTTCGAGTCCGGCTACGTGGCGGCGAGCGACGCCCCCGAGCTCGACGGCTTCCGCGTGCTGGGCGGCGTCAACGCCGCGATCTCCGGCCGCGTGTCGTACACGATGGGGCTCGAAGGGCCGGCGGTGTCGATCGACACGGCGTGCTCGTCGTCGCTGGTCGCCGTGCACCTGGCGTCCCAGGCGCTGCGCTCGGGGGAGTGCGATCTCGTGCTGGCCGGCGGCGTCACCGTGGTCGCCAACCCGCAGATCTTCGCCGAGTTCTCGCTTCAGGGCGCGCTGTCGGAAGATGGGCACTGCCGGGCGTTCGGGGTGGGGGCGAACGGCACCGGCTTCGCGGAGGGCGCCGGCGTCGTGGTGCTCGAGCGGCTCTCGGACGCCGCCCGCCATGGCCACGAGGTCCTCGCGGTCATCCGCGGCAGCGCGACCAACCAGGACGGGGCGTCCAACGGGATGTCGGCGCCCAACGGCCCCTCGCAGGAGCGCGTGATCCGCGCGGCGCTGGCCGCCTCCGGGCTGTCACCGAGCGATGTCGACGCCGTCGAGGCGCACGGGACGGGGACGGCGCTGGGCGATCCGATCGAGGCCGGCGCGTTGCTCGCGACCTACGGGCAGGGACGCTCCAACGGCCCGCTCTACCTCGGCTCGCTGAAGTCCAACATCGGCCACATGCAGGCGGCGGCGGGCGTGGGCGGCATCATCAAGATGGTCCAGGCGCTGCGCCACGAGCAGCTGCCCAGGACGCTGCACGCCGAGCAGCCCTCGCCCCACATCGACTGGGACAGCGGTGCGGTGGAGCTGCTGACCGAGCCGGTGCCGTGGCCGGCGGGCGATCGCGTCCGGCGTGCCGCGGTGTCCGCCTTCGGGCTCTCGGGGACGAACGGCCACGTGGTGCTGGAGGAGGCGCCGCCCGCCGGGCCGCGCTCCGGCGCGCCCGAGATCGCCTCGCGGGTGCTGCCGTTCGTGGTGTCGGCGTCCAGCGAGGCCGGGCTGGCCGGCCAGGCCGACGCGCGTGGGCGAGTTCGTGGCGGCGCATCCGGAGCTGGACGCGGCAGCGGTCGCCGGCTCGATGGCGGTGGGCCGAGCCCAGCTGGCGCACCGCGCGGTGGTCGTCGCCGGCGGCCTCGACGAGCTGGCCGAGTCCCTCTCGGGGTTCGCGCGCGGCGACTTCGTGGAGTCGGTGGTGCAGGGCGTGGCCGTCGCACCCGCCGTGTCGGGTTCGTCTTCCCGGGCCAGGGCGGCCAGTGGGAGGGCATGGCGGTCGCGCTGCTCGACGCCTCGCCGGTGTTCGCGGAGCACATGCGCGCGTGCGAGGCCGTGCTGGCCGAGCACGTCGACTGGTCGCTGGAGGACGTCCTCCGTGGAGCGCCGGGCGCGCCGTCGCTGGAGCCGATCGAGGTCGTGCAGCCGGTGCTGTTCGCGATCATGGTGTCGCTGGCGCGGTTGTGGCAGTCCTTCGGCGTCGAGCCCGCCGCCGTGGTCGGCCATTCGCAGGGGGAGATCGCCGCCGCGCACATCGCGGGCGGGCTGTCGCTCGAGGACGCGATGCGCATCGTCGTGGTGCGCAGCCGGGCGTTGTCACGGATCGCGGGCGGCGGCGGGATGCTGTCCGTCGCGGTGTCGCCGGAGGAGTTCGAGCGGCGCGCGGAGCCGTTCGGGGACCGGGTGACGGTCGCGGCGGTCAACGCGCCGCGGCTGTTGGTCGTATCGGGCGATCCGGCCGCGATCGAGCAGCTCGCCGCAGGGCTGCGAGGCCGAGGGCGTGTCGGTGCGGCGGATCCTGTCGTCGGTCGCCGGGCACTCCCCGGCCGTCGAGGCGGTCCGCGAGGAGGTGCTCGAGGGGCTCGCGCCCGTCACGCCGCGGCCGCCGCGATGCCCGTCTTCTCGACGGTCACGGGTGAGCGCCTCGACACGGTGGAGATGGACGCCGGGCACTGGTATCGCAACCTGCGCCAGACCGTGCGCTTCGAGCCCGCGGTGCGGGCGCTGATGGACACGGGGATCGACGCGCTGATCGAGATCGGGCCGCATCCGGTGCTGACGACGCCGGTGGCGGAGATCCTCGAGGACCCCGAGTCGGTCGCCGTGATCAGCACGCTGCGGCGCGCCGACGGGGGCCTGGAGCGGTTCATCATCTCGCTCGCCGAGGCGCACGTCGCCGGGGTCGCCGTCGACTGGAGCGCGCTGTTCGGCAGCGACGCCGCCGGGCGCGTTCCGCTGCCGACCTACGCCTTCCAGCACCGCCGCTACTGGCTCGCGCCGGGCGGCCGCGCCGGCGACGCCTCGTCGCTCGGCCTCGGCTCCGCGCAGCATCCGCTGCTCGACGCCGCGATCCCGCTCGCCGGAGACCAGGGGACCGTCTTCACCGGCCGGATCTCGCTCGAACGCTTCCCGTGGCTGGCCGACCATGCCCTCATGGGCCAGGTCCTGCTGCCCGGCACCGGCTTCGTGGACCTGGCGCTGCACGTCGGCGCGCAGACCGACGCGCCCGTCATCGAGGAGCTGACCCTCAGCGCGCCGCTGCTGCTGAACCCGGGCGAGACGCTGGCGCTGCAACTGACCGTCACCGTGCCCGACGAGGACGGCCGCCGCCACCTGGCCATCCACTCCCGCCGCGACACCAGGCCGACTGGACGCTGCACGCCACCGCGACGCTCGTCGCCGAGCCAGCACACCGGCGAGCTGCCCGACGTCCTGCCGCCGTCCGATGACGCGACCGAGCACGACGTCGACGCCGCCTACGACCGCCTCTCGAGCTCGGGCTACGACTACGGGCCGACCTTCCAGGCGCTACGCCAGGTGGCGTTCGACGACGACCACGTGATCGCGGAGGTCGCCCTCGAGGACACGCCCGCCGCCGACGCGGGCGCCTACCGCATCCACCCCGCCCTTGCCGACGCCGTCCTGCAGGCGCTCGCCCTCTCGGGGCTCGACGCCCAAGCGCCCGGGCGGCCCGAGGTCCCCTTCTCGTTCGCCGGGGTTCGCCTGCACCGCGCCGGCGCGTCCGCCGCCCACGCGTTCCTCCAGAGGCGCGACGGCAAGTGGCGCGTGACGGTCGTCGACGACGCCGGCGCGCCGGTGCTCACCATCGACGCGGTCTCCATCCGCACGATCGACGCGCGCAACCTCCTCGCGACGGCACAGCCCGCCCGCGACTCGCTGTTCGAACTGCAGTGGTCGCCGCTCGCCGCGGCGCAGGGGGCGGATGAGGCGCCCGTGCTGGCGGCGCTGGGTGACGAACCCGCGACCGCGGCGTTCGAGGTCTACGCGGATCTGGCGACGCTCGAGGAGGCCTTGGCCGCCGGCGCGCCGGTCCCCGATCGCGTGTTCGTCGCCGTCGGCCGGCCCGGCGACGGCGACGAGCTGCTCGACGGCGTCCACGGGATCACCGAGCGCACGCTCGTGCTGCTGAAGGCGTGGCTCGCCTCCGAGCCGCTGGCCGCGTCGAGGCTCGTGCTGGTGACCCGCTCCGCGCTCGCGGTGGACGCGGCCGAGACGCCGAACCTGTCGCACGCCGCGCTGCCCGGCCTGCTGCGCAGCGCGCACACCGAGCACCCCGACCGCTTCGCGCTGATCGACGTCGACGACACCGACGCCTCGCTCGAGGCGATCCGCGACGCGTCGAATACCGACGAGGCCGAGGTCGCGATCCGGGCCGGCGCGCCGCACGTCGCACGGCTGGTCCGAGCGTCGGTCGACGAGCCCGCGCCGCCCGCGCTGCGGACCGGCGGCACCATCCTCGTCACGGGCGGGACGAGCGGCCTCGGCGCGCTCACCGCACGGCATCTCGCGGAGCGCCACGGTGCCACGCGCCTGCTGCTGGCCAGCCGTCGCGGACCCGCGGCGCCGGAGGCCGACGGGCTGCGCGCCGCGCTGGCGGAGCTCGGGTGCGAGGTCGAGATCGTCGCGTGCGACGTCAGCCGGCGGGCGGAGGTGGAGCGCCTGCTCGCCGGGATCCCGGCCGACCGCCCGCTCACCGCCGTCGTCCACGCCGCCGGCACGCTCGACGACGGCGTGCTCACCGCGCTCGACGGCGACCGCCTCCTCCGCGTGCTCGCCCCCAAGCTCGACGCCGCGGTCCACCTCCACGAGCTCACGCGCGACCTCGACCTGTCCGAGTTCGTCCTGTTCTCCGCCGCGGCCGGCACGCTCGGGTCGCCCGGCCAGGCGAACTACGCGGCGGCCAACGCGTTCCTCGACGCGCTGGCGCACGCGCGCCGCGCGGAGGGCCTGCCCGCGCTGTCGCTGGTGTTCGGCTTCTGGGAGCGCACCACCGAGCTGACGGAGCACCTCACGACCGACGACGGCCGGCGCGTCGCGCCGCTGGACCTGCTGCCGATGTCCGACGAGCTCGGCCTGGAGCTGATCGACATCGCGCGCGGCGCCGACCGGGCGCTGCTCGCGCCGCTGCGTCTCGACGTCGCGGGCCTGCGGGCCCGCGCGGCCGCCGGCGTGCTGCCGAACATCCTGAGCGGCGTGGTCCCGGTCGGGCCGGCGCGCGTCGCCGCGCAGGGTGGCTCGCTGGCGCGGGCGCTCGCCGCGGCGCCCGAGGCGGATCGGGATCGGGCCGCCGTCGAGTTCGTGCGGGGTCACGTCGCGGCGGTCCTGGGCCACGCGTCGCCGGAGAGCATCGAGGCGGACCGGCCGTTCAAGGAGCTCGGCATCGACTCGCTGTCGGCGGTCGAGCTGCGCAACCGCCTGGCCAAGGCGAGCGGCCTGACGCTGCCCGCCACGCTGGTCTTCGACCACCCGACGCCGGCGGCGGTCGCGGCGCTGCTGCGCGGCATGGTCGACGGCCGCGCGCGCGAAGCCGTCAAGCGCCCGGCGCGGCGGACGCGCGTCGACGAGCCGATCGCCATCGTCGGCATGGCATGCCGCTATCCCGGCGGTGTCGCCTCGGCGGACGACCTGTGGGACCTCGTCGCGTCGGGCCGGGATGCCATCGGGGAGTTCCCGACCGACCGCGGCTGGGACGTGCGGGGGCTGTTCGACGCGACCGGCGATCACCCGGGCACGATCTCCGCGCGCCACGGCGGCTTCCTGGCCGGAGCCGGCCGACTTCGATGCCGCCCATTTCGGGATCTCGCCGCGCGAGGCGCTGGCGATGGATCCCCAGCAGCGGCTGATGCTGGAGTGCTCGTGGGAGGCGCTCGAGGACGCGGGCATCGACCCGCTGAGCCTGCGCGGCAGCGACACGGGCGTGTTCGTCGGGGCCTTCGACTCCAACTACGGGACGGGCAACGAGGTCCCCGAGCTGGAGGGGTACCGCATGCTCGGCGTCACCACCAGCGCGGGCGCCGGCCGCGTGTCGTACGTGCTGGGGCTGGAGGGCCCGGCCGTGTCGGTCGACACGGCGTGCTCGTCGTCGCTGGTGGCCATGCACCTGGCCGGTCAGGCGCTGCGCGTCGGGGGAGTGCGATCTCGTGCTCGCCGGCGGCGTCACGCTGATGTCGACGCCCGAGCTGTTCGTCGAGCTGTCGCGCCAGCGGGGGCTGTCGCCGGACGGGCGCTGCCGGGCGTTCGGGTCGGGCGCGAACGGCGCCGGGTTCTCCGACGGCGTCGGCGTGCTGGTGCTGGAGCGGCTGTCGGTGGCGCGCGAGCGCGGGCACCGCGTGCTGGCGATGGTCCGCGGCAGCGCGACCAACCAGGACGGGGCGTCCAACGGGTTCGCGGCGCCCAACGGGCCTTCGCAGGAGCGCGTGATCCGCGCGGCGCTGGCCAACGCCGGGTTGGAGCCGGGTGATGTGGATGCGGTGGAGGCGCACGGGACGGGGACGTCGCTGGGCGATCCGATCGAGGCCGGGGCGCTCTTGGCCACGTACGGGCAGGGACGCTCCGGCGGCCCGCTCCACCTCGGCTCGCTGAAGTCCAACATCGGCCACACGCAGGCGGCGGCCGGTGTCGGCGGCGTGATCAAGATGGTCCAGGCGCTGCGCCACGAGCAGCTGCCCAGGACGCTGCACGCCGAGCAGCCCTCGCCACACATCGACTGGGACGCCGGCGAGGCCAAGCTGCTCACCGAGCCGGTGCCGTGGCCCGCCGGCGATCGCGTCCGCCGCGCCGGCATCTCCTCGTTCGGCATGTCGGGCACCAACGCGCACCTCGTGCTGGAGGAGGCGCCGGCCGACGTGGACGCCGCCGAGCCGCCGGACGTCTTTTCGCGGGTGCTGCCGTTCGCGGTGTCGGCCTCCAGCGAGGCCGGGTTGGCGGCCCAGGCGCAGCGGGTGGGCGAGTTCGTCGCGGCGCATCCGGAGCTGGATGCCGGAGCCGTCGCCGGGTCGCTGGCGTTGGGCCGCGCGCGGCTGGCGCATCGCGCGGTGGCGGTGGTCGGCGGCCTC
The DNA here is from genome assembly GCA_963765705.1 of uncultured Gaiellaceae bacterium. GTDB lineage: Bacteria > Actinomycetota > Thermoleophilia > Gaiellales > Gaiellaceae > Gaiellasilicea. Next base: position 629,362 of record CAVXXJ010000013.1, on the reverse strand, counting down.
GACGAGCTCGGGGAGTCGCTCGGCGCGTTCGCGCGGGGCGAGTTGGTCGAGTCGGTGGTCCAGGGGGTCGCGCTGCGGAACCGGCGCGTCGGGTTCGTCTTCCCCGGCCAGGGCGGCCAATGGGAGGGCATGGCGGTCGCGCTGCTGGACGCCTCACCCGTCTTCGCCCAGCACATGCGCGCGTGCGAGGCGGAGCTGGCCGAGCACGTCGACTGGTCGCTGGAGGACGTGCTGCGCGGCGTGCCCGGCGCGCCGTCGCTGGAGCCGATCGAGGTCGTGCAGCCGGTGCTGTTCGCGATCATGGTGTCGCTGGCGCGGTTGTGGCAGTCCTTCGGCGTTGCAGCCCGCCGCCGTGGTCGGCCATTCGCAGGGCGAGATCGCCGCCGCGCACATCGCGGGCGGGCTGTCGCTCGAGGACGCGATGCGCATCGTGGTCGCGCGCAGCCGGGCGCTGTCGCGGATCGCCGGCGGGGGCGGGATGCTCTCCGTCGCGCTGTCGCTGGAGGAGTTCGAGCAGCGCGCCCAGCCGTTCGGGGACCGGGTGACGGTCGCGGCGGTCAACGCCCCGCGGCTGCTCGTGGTCTCGGGTGACCCGGAGGCCGTCGAGCAGCTCGCCCAGAGCTGCGAGGCCGACGGCGTGTCGGTGCGGCGGATCCTGTCCTCGGTCGCCGGGCATTCCCCGGCCGTCGACGCCGTCCGCGACGAGGTCCTGGCCGCGTTCGCGCCGGTGGCGCCGCAGGCCGGCGACGTGCCGCTTGTATTCGACGGTCACGGGCGAGCGTCTCGAGACCGCGGCGATGGACGCCGACCACTGGTATCGCAACCTGCGCCAGACGGTGCGCTTCGAGCCGGCGGTGCGGACGCTGATCGGCGCCGGGGTCGACGCCCTGATCGAGATCGGGCCGCATCCGGTGCTCACGACGCCGCTCGCCGAGATCGTGGACGAGTCGGTCGAGGTGATCAGCACGCTGCGGCGCGCCGACGGTGGCCTGGAGCGGTTCATCAGGTCGCTGGCGGAGGCGCACGTCGCCGGCGTCGACGTCGATTGGACCGCCCTGTTCGGCGCCGCCGCCGCCGCGCGCGTCCCGCTGCCCACCTACGCCTTCCAGCACCGCCGCTACTGGCTCGCGCCCGGCAGCCACACGAGCGAACCCGCCGCGCTCGGGCAGGCCGCGGCCGAGCACCCGCTGCTGGACGCCGCCGTCGCGCTCGCCGGAGACCAGGGGACCGTCTTCACCGGCCGGCTCTCGCTGGAGCGCCACCCGTGGCTGGCCGACCACGTCGTCCTCGGCCAGGTCGTGCTGCCCGCGGCGGTGTTCGTGGACCTCGCCCTGTACGCCGGCGCGCAGACCGACGCGCCCGCCGTCGACGAGTTGGCGCTCTCCACGCCGCTGGTGCTCGACGCCGACCACGCCGTCGTCCTGCAGGTCTCCGTGTCGGCTCCCGATCCCGCCGGCCGGCGGCAGCTGACGATCCACTCCCGCCGCGACACCGACTGGACCCCGCACGCCACCGCGACGCTCGCCCCCGAGCACGACGCTCCCGAGCCGCTCGCGCCCCCGCCACGGCCCGACGGCGCGACCGCGATCGAGTTCGACGACGTTCTACGACCGCCTCGAGCACGCCGGCCTCGAGTGCGGGGAGACGTTCCAGCTCGTCAAGCGCGTGTGGGAGCACGACGGCGAGGTCCTCGCCGAGCTCGAGCTGCCCGACGCCGAGGAGGGGTCGTCCCGTCCGGCCGTGCTCGATGCCGCGCTGCAGCCCGCGTCGCTGCTGTGCTCGGAGCGCCGGTCTGGCGGGCCCGCGCTCGTCGAGTCGTATAGCGACGTCTGGGTCGACGGAGACGCCGAGCCGGCGATCGCGCACCTCCGGCTCGACGCCGAGGCCGGCACCGCGCAGGTGCTGCTCGCCGACCACGAGGGCCGGGCGGTCGCCTCGCTGCGGGCGGTGCTCGGCGCGCGCCGCCACCGTGGCCCGCGCCGATGGTCCCCCGCGGGACTCGCTGCTGCGGGTGGCGTGGCAGGAGGCGGCGTCTCCCGCCGCCAACGGCGCGCACTACATGCTGCTGGGCAGCGCCAACGGCCTCACCCCCGAGCTCGAGGCCCACCCGGACCTCGGCTCCGTCGCCGCCTCGATCGACCCGGCGCAGCACTCGCTCGCGGTGGCGTTCGCCGACTTCCGGACGCCGGCCGATGAGCAGGCGACCGCCGCAGGCGCCCACGCGGCGCTGCACCGGGCGCTCGACCTCGTCCAGTCCTGGCTGCGCGACGAGCGCCTCGCCGACTGCCGGCTTGTCGTCGTGACCCGCGGCGCGGTCGCCGCCGACGAGGGCGACACGCTGCCCGACCTCGCCGCGGCCGCGGTGTGGGGCCTCCTGCGGTCGGCGCAGTCGGAGCACCCCGAGCGGTTCGTGCTGGCCGATCTGGACGAGAGCGACGCGTCGCGGGCCGCGCTGCTCGGCGCGATCACGAGCGGCGAGCCGCAGCTCGCGCTGCGTCACGGTCGGCTTCTCGTCCCGCGGCTCGCGCCGGTCGCGCCGAACGGGTCGGGGCCCGACATGGGTCGCGTGGCGGAGGGCACGGTCCTGGTCGTCGGGGGCACCACCGGGGTGGGCGCCGTGCTCGCGCGCCACCTCGTCACCGACCACGGCGTCGGCTCCCTGCTGCTCGCGAGCCGCCGCGGGGCGAGCGCGCCCGGAGCACGGGAGCTCGAGCAGGAGCTGTCCGCGCTGGGCGCCACGGTCGAGATCGCGGCCTGCGACATCGGCGACCGCGACGCGCTCGAGGCGCTGCTGCGCCGCGCTCCGGCGCTCAGCGGCGTGGTGCACGCCGCCGTCGTGTCCGACAACGGCCTGATCGAGTCGATGACGGCCGACCAGCTCGACCGTGTCGCGGCGCCGAAGGTCGACGGCGCGCTGCACCTGCACGAGCTCACGGCCGGCCTCGACCTCGGCTGCTTCGTCCTGTGCTCGTCGATGGCGTCGACGTTCGGCGGCCCCGGCCAGGCCAACTACGCGGCCGCGAACGCCTTCCTGGACGCGCTGGCCGAGCATCGCCGCGCGCGCGGCCTCGCGGGCCTCTCCGTGCAGTGGGGGCTGTGGGCGGAGGTGGGCCAGTCGCGCGAGGTGGCCGGCCACCTCGACCGCTCCCTGGGGCACCTGTCGGGTTCGTCGAGCTTCCGGCCGTTCTCCGCGGACGTCGGTCGCCGGCTCTTCGACGGCGCGCTGGCCGCGGCGCTCCCGGTGGTGGTCGCCTCGCCGTACCGGCTCGACGTGGTGCGCCAGGAGGCGCAGGACGCCACCGTGCCGCGGCTGCTGTCGGCGATGGTCCGGGTCCGCCCGCGGCGGGCGGCCGCCGCGGAGGTCCGCCGCCGGCCGGTGGGCGAGGAGACGCGGGCGCAGATCGCGGCCGCCCTCGGCTACGAGTCCCTCGACCCCGTGCAGATGGAGCTCTCGTTCCTCGAGCTGGGGTTCGACTCGCTGGTCAGCCTCGAGCTGCGCAAGCGGCTGCAGGCGGTCACCGGGGTCGCGCTGCCGGCGACGGTGATGTTCGACCACGCCACGCCGGCGGCGCTGGTCGAGCACCTACGGGGCCTGGTGGGCGAGGAGAACGGCGGTGCCCCGGAGGCCGCGCCCGAGCCGACGTCCAACGGCAACGGCACCGACGGGACGCTGGTGGGGATGTTCCGGCGCGCCTACCACCTCGGCAAGCTCAGGGACGGCATGGCGATCGCCGAGGCCGCGGCGAGCCTGCGGCCGAGGTTCGGGCTCAGCCACATGGACGGCCTGGCTCCGGCGGTCATCCCGCTGGCGGGCGGCGACGCCGACCCGATGGTGTTCTGCATCCCGTCGCTGGTGGCGAGCTCCGGCCCGCACGAGTACGCGCGCTTCGCCAAGCGCCTGCAGGGCCGGCGCCCGGTAGTGGCCGTGCCGGTGCCGGGCTTCGCCTCCGGTGAGCTGCTGGGCTCCAGGCTCGACGCCGTGGCCGGGGCGCAGGCCGCGGCCATCAAGAGCCACGCCGGCGGCCGTCCCTTTGCGCTGGTCGGGTTCTCCACCGGCGGGTTGCTCGCCTACGCGGTCGCGGCCGAGTGCGCTCGCGCGGGGCTCACGCCGGCCGCCGTGGTCCTGATCGACTCCTACACGATGGAGACCGCGTGGCCGATCGCCGACGTGGTGGTCGAGCGGATGCTCGCCGGCGAGGGAGAGCACCCCGCCGTCGACGACGACCGGGTGGCCGCCATGGGCGCCTACCTCGGGCTGCTGTCGCGATGGACGCCGCCCGCGCCGGTGGCCCCCACGCTGCTGATCAAGGCCACCGACCCGGTTCCGGGCGTCGTCCGGGTCGGCGACGGGACGGCAACGTGGCCGCTGCGCCACGCCGCCGTCGACCTCCCCGGCACGCACCTGTCGATCCTCGAAGACCATGTGGACGCCACGGCCGCCGCCGTCGAGGACTGGCTCGTCCGCCACCCTCGCGGCGGCAAGGCGCCGGGCGCTCGCCGCCGGATCCCGTTCCGCCCCCGCTGAGCGCTGTCTCCGTTGGCCGATGACAAGCTCACGCCGGTCCCACAGGACGATCGCGTCAGTGAGGTCCGCCTCCCGGTCCGTCTGTACACGACGGAGCTCGCTCACCGGTTGATCCCGGCGCGCGCGGCGCTGGCGATCGCCGCCGCGGTGGGGACGCCCGGCCAGCGGCACGACAAGGCGACCGAGCGCCGGCAGGCCGAGCACCTCATGAAGGACCTGCTGCTCCACACCCCGCGGGCGGGCGAGGCCCGGCAGCTCGCGCGACGCAACGTCAAGGAGGCCTCCCGCCTGCGCGAGCTGTTCTGGCGGCCGTGGCTGCTGAAGCACTCCCGCGTGATCGGCCAGGAGCATTGGCACGCCGCCACCGCCGGCGGACGCGGATGCCTCGTCGTCGTCGGGCATCTCGGCGGGCTGTTCGCGCTGGCACCGGGTCTGTGGCAGCACGGCTTCGGCGTCTACTCGCTCTCCAACCCGTCGTACTGGGAGCCGATGCCCCCGGGGTTCCAGGGCCGGTGGACGCTGCGCCTGCGTGACTACGCGGGGGCGCTGGGCCGTGGCCGCGCCATCCCGAGCAACCTCCCGCCGGAGGCGCTCGTCGAGCTGTTGGAGAGCGGCGCGTCGGTGCTGATCGCCTTCGACGTGCCGGGCTCGGCCGCCACGCCCTTCCTCGGGCGATCCATCGCGCTCGCGGGCGGGCCCGCCACCCTCGCGTTCCGCACGGGCGTGCGCGTCCTGCCGGTGCTCCCCGAGCGCCACGGCACCCGCATCGACGTGCGGATGTTCGAGCCGCTGGACCCCGCCGACCACCGGGACGCGTCGTCTCTGCGGGCCGCCATCGCCGCGGTGTTCGAGCGGCTCGTGCTGGCGCATCCCGAGATGGTCGACTTCGCGTGGTATCCCTCGCCGCTGGTCACCGAGGTGCCGCCCGATGTGCCCGTTGCCCCCCTCGAAACCGGCCTGTAGGGTCGCTCCAGGGTGCCTTCCGGATCGATTGACCCCGTGCCGTTCTCGGCACCCGCGCCACTGCCGTTCGTGATCTCGGCCGCGAGCGCCGGTGCGCTGCGCGATGGCGCACGCCGCCTGGCGGACCATCTGCACGACCACGCTGAGCTGCCCCTCGAGGACGTCGCGCGCACGCTGGCGACGACGGACGCCGGGCTCGTCCACCGCGCGGTGGTCCTCGGGCGACGACGGCCTGTCGAGCGGGTTGCGCGGTCTGGCGGAGGGCACGCCGGTCGCCCACGTGGTCAGCGGTGCGGCCGCTGTCTCCCGCGGGCCGGTGTTCGTCTTCTCCGGCCACGGCTGCCAGTGGCCGGGCATGGCCGTCGACCTGCTGGAGCAGTCTCCGGTCTTCGCCGCGCACCTGCGGGCGTGCGCCGAGGCGCTCGCGCCCCACGTGGACTTCGACGTCGAGGGCGTGCTCCGCGGCGACGCCGGCCAGCCGCCGCTCGAGCGCGTCGATGTCGTCCAGCCCGTGCTCTTCGCGGTCATGGTCTCGCTGGCGGCGCTGTGGCGTGCCGTCCGGCGTCGAGCCTGCCGCCGTCGTCGGCCACTCGCAGGGCGAGATCGCCGCCGCCTTCGTGGCGGGCGCACTGTCGCTCGAGGACGCGGCCCGCGTCGTGGCGCTCCGCAGCCGGGCGCTGCGGGCGCTCTCCGGCGCGCGGCGGGCTCATCTCGGTGTCGCTCTCGCCCGAGGAGGTGGCGGACCGCCTGGACCGGTTCGCCGGCCGGCTCGTCGTCGCCGCCGTCAACGCCCCCGGCATGGTCGCCCTGTCGGGCGAGCCCGACGCGCTCGACGAGGTGCTGGCGTGCTGCGAGGCGGACGGCGTCCGGGCGCGCCGGTGCCATCGACTACGCCGCCCACTCGCCACAGGTCGAGGAGGTCCGCGCCGAGCTGCTCGAGGCGCTCGCGCGCGTCGCCCCGCGCGCCGGCGGATCCCGCTGTCTCGACGATGACCGGCGACGTCCTCGACACCGCACGATGGACGCCGCCTACTGGTTCGAGGGCGAGCGCCGGCCCGTGCAGCTCGACGCGGTCGCCCGGCGCCTGCTCGACGACGGCCACCGGGCTTCGTCGAGGTCAGCCCGCATCCGGTGCTGACCACGGGCATCCAGGAGAGCATCGAGGCGGCGCTCGCCGACCCGGGCGATGCGGCCGTCGTCGCGACGCTGCGCCGCGGACGCGGCGGGCAGCGCCGGTTCCTCGCCTCGCTGGCCGAGCTGCACGTGCGCGGCGGCGACGTCGACTGGGCGCGGCTGTTCGACGGCGACGGAGCCTCGCTCCTGCCGACCTCGCCGGCCACGTCCGCGGACGGTCGCCGACCGTCGCCGGCGCCGGCGACCTTCGCCGACCGCGTGCGGGCCGCGTCGGCCGCGGGCCGGCAGTCGCGCTCGTCGCTCGATCTGGTGGTGGCCGAGGTGGCCCGCCGTCCTCGCGCCTTCCGTCGGCCGCGGCCGCTCGCGACGCCGACCCGTCGCCTTCAAGGAGCCGGGCGTCGACTCGGCGGCCGCGATCGAGGTGCGCGCCCGCCTCGTGCGGGCCACCGGCCTGCGGCTGCCCACGACGCTCCTCTTCGACCACGCCGACCCCCGCGCGCTGGCGACCCGCCTGGTGGGCGAGCTGACCGGCGAGCGCGGCGACGACGCGCTGCCGCGAGCGGTCGTGCGGGCCGGCGAGCCGATCGCGATCGTGGGCATCGGCTGCCGGTACCCGGGCGACGTCCGCTCGGCGGAGGACCTGTGGGAGCTCGTGGCCTCGCGGCGCGACGCGATCGGCGAGTTCCCCACCGACCGCGGCTGGGACCTCGAGCGGCTGTTCGGCCCCGAGGGGCGGCCGGGCTCGACCTACGTGCGCCACGGCGGGTTCATCTACGACGCGGCCGAGTTCGACGCCGAGCACTTCTCGATCTCGCCGCGCGAGGCGCTGTCGATGGACCCGCACCAGCGGCTGCTGCTGGAGTGCGCGTGGGAGGCGCTCGAGGACGGCGGCATCGACCCGCTGGGCCTGCGCGGCAGCCAGACCGGCGTGTTCGCCGGCATCTACGGCCTGGACTACGGGCCGCGGATGCACGAGGGCGAGGCGCGCACGGCGGGCTACGGCCTGACGGGCACGCTGCCCGCCGTCGTCTCGGGCCGCGTGGCCTACGCGCTCGGCCTCGAAGGCCCGGCGGTCTCGATCGACACGGCGTGCTCGTCGTCGCTGGTGGCGCTGCACCTCGCCTGCCAGGCGCTGCGCTCGGGCGAGTGCGACCTGGCGCTGGCCGGCGGGGCGACGGTCATGTCGAGCCCCGGCATCTTCGTCGACTTCGCGCGCCAGAAGGGACTCTCGCCGGACGGCGCGCTGCCGGGCCTACGGAGCGGGCGCCAACGGCACCGGCTTCTCCGAGGGCGTCGGGATCCTGGCCCTCGATGCCGCTGTCGGTGGCGCAGGAGCGACGGCCATCGCGTGCTCGGGGTCATCCGCGGCAGCGCGACCAACCAGGACGGGGCGTCCAACGGCCTGACCGCCCCGTCGGGCACCTCGCAGGAGCGGGTCATCCGCCAGGCGGTGGCGAACGCCGGCCTCGGCCTCGAGGACGTCGACGCGGTCGAGGGCCACGGCACGGGCACCGAGCTCGGCGACCCGATCGAGGCGGGTGCGCTGCTGGCCACCTACGGCCGCCGCGAGGACGGCACGGTCTGGCTCGGCTCGCTGAAGAGCAACATCGGCCACACGCAGGCGGCGGCGGGCGTCGGCGGCGTGATCAAGATGGTGATGGCGCTGCGGCACGAGGTGCTGCCGCCGACGCTCTACGCCGAGGAGCCTTCGCCGCACGTCGACTGGGACTCCGGCCGGGTCCGCCCGCTGGCCGAGCCCGTGGCCTGGCCGCGCGGCGAGCGCGGGCGCCGCGCCGGCATCTCGTCCTTCGGCATCTCCGGCACCAACGCGCACGTCGTGATCGAGGAGGCGCCGGTCGCCGACGCGCCGGCGGTCGTCGCGCCGCCTCACGACGGCGTGACGCCGGCGGTCGTCGCGCCGCCTCACGACGGCGCGCCGCAGGCGCCCGTGCTGCCCTTCATCCTTTCCGGCTCGAACGAGGCCGCACTGGCGGCGCAGAGTCGGTCACCTGCGCGAGCTCGCCGCGGCGCAGCCCGGAACTCGACCCGCGCGCGGTCGCGGGCTCGCTCGCCCTCGGGCGCGCCCGGCTCGCGCACCGCGCGATCGCGCTGGCGCCGGGCCTTGCCGAGGTGGGCGAGCTGCTGGCGCGCACCCGAGCCCGTCGACGGCGTCGTCCGCGGCGTGGCGCGGCGCGAGCCGCGCGTCGGCTTCGTGTTCCCCGGCCAGGGCGGCCAGTGGCCGGGGATGGCGCTCGACCTGGTGCAGCAGTCGCCCGTCTTCGCCGAGCGGATGGAGGCCTGCGCGCGGGCGATCGCCCCGTACGTCGACTTCGACCTCATGGGCGTGCTGCGCGGCGACGCCGGGCAGCCGACGTTCGATCAGATCGAGGTCGTCCAGCCGGCGCTGTTCGCCGTCATGGTCTCGCTGGCCGCGCTGTGGCGGTCCTTCGGCGTCGAGCCCGCCGCCGTCGCCGGCCACTCGCAGGGCGAGATCGCCGCCGCGCACATCGCGGGCGGGCTGTCGCTCGAGGACGCCGCGCGCATCGTCTGCGTCCGCAGCCGCTGCCTGGCCGCGATCGAGGGCGGCGGCGGCATGATGGCCGTCGCGCTGTCGGCGGACGCCTTCGCGGAGCGCGCCAAGGCGTGGGACGGGCGGATCACGGTCGCGGCGGTCAACGGCCCCGCGTCGCTCGTGGTCTCCGGCGATCCGGAGGCCCTCGACGAGCTGGAGCGCTCGCTGGAGGCCGACGGCATCTGGCGGCGGCGGATCGGCTCGACCGTCGCCGGGCACTCGCCGCACGTCGAGGTGGCGCGCGAGGAGATGCTCGCCGCGCTGGCCGACGTCGCGCCGGGCGCGAGCGAGATTCCCGTCTTCTCCACCGTCACCGGCGAGCTGGCGGCGACCGAGGCGATGGGCGCCGAGCACTGGTACCGCAACCTCCGCCAGACCGTGCAGTTCGAGCCGGCCGTCCGGGCGCTGGCCGCCGCGGGCGTCGACGTGCTCATCGAGATCGGCCCGCACCCGGTGCTCACCACGCCGGCCCTGGAGATCCTCGAGTCCGAGCGCGAGGCCGGCGGCGTGGCCGCGCTCGGGACCCTGCGCCGCGACGAGGGCGGCCTCGGCCGCTTCGTCGCCGCCCTCGCCGAGGCGCACGTGCTCGGCGTCCCGGTCGATTGGGAGCCGCTGTTCGCCGGCGCCGAGCGCGTCGAGCTCGCCCGCTACCCCTTCCAGCGCAGCCGCTACTGGCTGGCGCCGGGCAGCGGCCGCCAGGACGCCGGCGCGCTCGGGCAGGCGGCGACCGAGCACCCGCTGCTGAGCGCGATGGTGTCCGTGGCGGACGGCGGCGGGCTGCTGTTGACCGGCCGGCTGTCGCTCGAGGCGCAGCCCTGGCTCGCCGACCACGCGGCGCTCGGGACCGTGCTCCTGCCCGGGACGGCGTTCCTCGAGCTCGCGCTGCACGGCGCGGCCCAGACCGACACGCCGGTCATCGAGGAGCTGACGCTCGCCGCGCCGCTGACGCTCGCCGAGGACGGCGCGGTGGCGCTGCAGGTGTCGGTCTCGGCCCCCGACGAGGAGGGCCGCCGCCGCGTGGCCGTCTGGTCCCGGGCCGACGGCGCGGAGTGGACCGAGCACGCGTCGGGCACGCTGGTCGCCGACGAGCAGGACGCGCCGCGGCCCGCGTCGCCGCCGGCCGGCGGCGAGGTCATCGACCCCGAGGACGCCTACGCGCGCCTGTTCGAGGGCGGCTACGAGTACGGGCCCGCGTTCCAGGGCCTGCGCAGCCTCGTGCGCTCCGGCGGCACCCTCCACGCCGGCGTCGCCCTGGCCGAGGACCAGGAGGGCCGCGCGCAGGAGTTCGGGATCCACCCGGCGCTGTCGGACGCCGCGCTGCACCCGGCGATGCTCGCCGGCCTCGACGCCGGCGCGGCCGCGACTGGAGATCCCGTTCTCGTTCGCCGGCGTGCGCCTGCACCGCCGCGGCGCCGCCGCCCTGCAGGTCGAGGTGACCGGCGGGCAGCGCTCCTGGCGCGTCGTCGCCGCGGACGCCGACGGGGCGCCCGTCCTGTCGATCGACACGCTCCAGACGCGGCCGCTGGACGCGAGCCGCCTCGCCGCGCGGCGCGGTGGGGACGACGCGCTGTTCGCCGTGCGGTGGACGCCGCTGCCCGCGGCGCCGGCCGCCGCGGCGTCTGTCTCGCGACGTGCCGTCGCGGACGCCGCGCGTCGTCGGCCAGTGCCGCTCGAGGGCACCGACGTTCCGCCGACGACGTTCGAGACCCGCGCGCTTCGCCGACCTCGACGCGCTGCTCGCCGCGATCGCGGCGGGTGAGCCGGCGCCCGAGGCCGTGCTCGTCGGCGTGGACGCCGGCGACGGGTCGTTGCCCGAGTCCGCGCACCGCGCCACGGCGCGGGTGCTCGAGCTGCTGCAGGCGTGGCTCGCCGCCGAGCCGCTGGCCGCCGCGCGGCTGGTCGTGGTCACCCGCCGCGCGCTGGCGGTCGCCGAGCGCGAGCGGCCCGACCTGGCCCAGGCGCCGGTGCCCGGCCTGCTGCGCAGCGCCCACTCCGAGCACCCCGACCGCTTCGCCCTCGTCGACACCGACGGCGACGAGCTCTCCGGCGCCGCGCTCGCGGCGGCGCTGGCCTCCGGCGAGCCCGAGGTCGCCGTGCGCGGCGACGCGCTGCTCGTGCCCCGGCTCCAGCGCTTCCGCGGTGAGCGAGACCCTCGACGCCCCGGACGAGGGCGGCGAGTGGTCCGTGTCGGTGCAGACGCCCGGCACGCTGGAGAGCCTGCGCGTCGCGCCCCATCCGCGCGCCGGCGACGAGCTCGCGCCGGATGAGGTGCGCGTGGCCGTCCACGCCGCCGGCATCAACTTCCGCGACGTCGGCGTCACGCTCGGGCTGCTGGACGGCGGGCCCGAGATGCAGATCGGCTACGAGGGCGCCGGGATCGTCACCGAGGTCGGCGACCGACGTGACGGACCTGGCTCCCGGTGACCGGGTGATGGGCCTGATCCCGCATGCCTTCGGGCCCGTGGGGGTGGCCGACCGCCGCCACCTCGCCGCGGTCCCGGACGGCTGGTCGTTCGCCGAGGCGGCGTCCGTGCCGCTCGTCTTCCTCACCGCCTACCACGGGCTCGTGGACCTCGCGGGCGTGAAGGCGGGCGACGCGGTGCTCGTCCACGGCGCGGCCGGCGGCGTCGGCATGGCCGCCGTGCAGATCGCCCGCCACCTGGGCGCGGAGGTGTTCGGCACCGCCCATCCGCGCAAGTGGGACACGCTCGCGGGCGCTTGGCCTCGACGCCGACCACATCGCGTCCTCGCGCACGGCGGACTTCGAGGCGGCGTTCCTGCGCACGACCGGCGGCAGGGGCGTCGACGTCGTCCTGGACTCGCTGGCCGGCCCGCTCGTCGACGCGTCGCTGCGCCTGCTGCCGCGGGGCGGGCGGTTCATCGAGATGGGCAAGACGGACATCCGCGACCCGGAGATCGTCGCCCGCGACCACCCCGGCGTTGCGTACCAGGCGTTCGACCTGCGCGAGACGCCGCCCGCGCGCATCGGCGAGATGCTCGCCGAGATCCTCGCCCTCTTCGAGCCAGGGCGTGTTCGAGCACCTGCCGATCGCGACTTGGGACCTGCGCCGCGCCCCCGCCGCGTTCCGCGTCCTGCGCGACTCGGGCCACACCGGCAAGCTCGTGTTCCGCGTGCCGCAGCCGGCGCGCGCCGACGGCACCGTCCTGGTCACCGGCGGCACCGGCGGCCTGGGCGCGCTCGCTGGCCCGGCACCTCGTCGAGCACCAGGGCGCCCGGCGCCTGCTGCTGGTCAGCCGCCGCGGCGCGGCCGCCCAGGGCGCCGCCGAGCTCACGGCCGAGCTGCGCGAGCTCGGCGCCGAGGTCGAGGTCGCCGCCTGCGACGTCGCCGACCGCGCGGCCGTGCAGCGACTGCTGGCCGCCATCCCCGCCGAGCATCCCCTGACGACCGTCGTGCACGCGGCGGGCGTGCTCGACGACGGGGTCGTGACCGCGCTGGACGCCGACCGCCTGCGCGGCGTGCATGACGCCGAAGCTCGACGCCGCGCTGCACCTGCACGAGCTGACCGCGGGCCTCGAGCTGTCGGAGTTCGTGCTGTTCTCGTCGGCCGCGGCGGCGGTGGGCAGCCCGGGGCAGGCCAACTACGCCGCCGCGAACGCGTTCCTCGACGCGCTGGCGGCCGCCCGCCGCGCCGAAGGGCTGCCCGGCGTCTCGCTCGCCTTCGGGCTGTGGGAGCGGGTGACCGGGATGTCCGAGCACCTGGCGACCGAGGACGGGCTGCGCGGCGGGCCGCTGGGCATGCTCCCGATGCCCGACGACCTGGGACTCGAGCTCATCGACCGCGCGCGGAAGGCCGACGAGCCGCTGCTGGTCCCGATGCTCCTCGACCTCGGCCAGCTCGGGGCGCGGGCGCGCTCGGGCGTGCTGCCGCCCATCTTCAGCGCCCTCGTGCGCGCGCCCGCGCGCGCGAGCGCGCGCGACGTCGCTTCGCGCAGACGCTCGTGGGCGCCGGCGAGGACGAGCGCGACCGCATCGCGCTCGAGGTCGTGCGCGCGCAGGCCGCGGCGGTGCTCGGCCACGCCTCGCCCGAGGCGATCGTGGCGGACCGGGCGTTCAAGGAGCTCGGGTTCGACTCGCTATCGGCCGTCGAGCTGCGCAACCGCATCGCTGCCGCCACCGGGCTGACGCCTGCCCGCGACGCTCGTCTTCGACCACCCGACGCCGGTGGCGGTCGCCAAGCTCCTGCGTGACCGCGCCGAGGACCGCGGGGCCGACGCCGCGGTCGCCGACCGCGGCGACGGCCGCCGGACGAGCCGATCGCCATCGTGGGCCTCGGCTGCCGCTACCCGGGCGGCGTGACGTCGGCCGGAGGAGCTGTGGAACCTCGTCGCCTCCGGCGGCGACGGGATCGGCGAGTTCCCCGCCGACCGCGGCTGGGACGTCGAGCGGCTGGTCGACATCGAGCGGACGCGGACGGGCACGAGCTACGTCCGCCGTGGCGGCTTCGTCTACGACGCGGACGAGTTCGACGCCGAGCACTTCTCCATCTCGCCGCGCGAGGCGCTGGCGATGGACCCGCAGCAGCGGCTCCTGCTCGAGACGGCGTGGGAGGTGCTCGAGGACGCCGGCATCGACCCGCTCTCCCTACGCGGCAGCCAGACCGGCGTGTTCGTCGGCGCCTACGCGTCGGACTACGGCGTGGGCGTCGAGCCGCCGGAGGAGGTCCTCGGCCTGCGGCTGACCGGCTCGGTGACGAGCGTCATCTCCGGGCGCGTGGCGTACGTGCTGGGCCTCGAGGGCCCGGCGGTCACGATCGACACGGCGTGCTCGTCCTCGCTCGTGTCGCTGCACATGGCCTGCCAGGCGCTGCGCGCGGGGGAGTGCGACCTCGCGCTCGCGGGCGGGGTCTGCGTGCTCGCGACGCCGATGCCGTTCGTGGAGTTCTCGCGCCAGGCCGGCCTGTCGCCCGACGGGCGCTGCCGCGCCTTCAGCGCCGACGCCGACGGCACGGGCTTCTCGGAGGGCGCCGGCCTCGTCGCGCTCGATGCCGCTGTCGGTGGCCCAGGAGCGCGGGCACGAGGTGCTCGCCGTCATCCGCGGCAGCGCGATCAACCAGGACGGCGCCTCCAACGGGCTGTCGGCGCCGTCGGGCCCGTCGCAGGAGCGCGTCATCCGCGCGGCGCTGGCGAACGCCGGCCTTGGCCCCGACGACGTGGACGCCGTGGAGGCGCACGGCACGGGCACCGAGCTCGGCGACCCGATCGAGGCCGGGGCGCTCATGGCCACCTACGGCCGCCGCTCCAACGGCCCGCTCTGGCTCGGATCGCTGAAGAGCAACATCGGTCACACGCAGACGGCCGCGGGCGTCGGCGGGGTGATCAAGATGGTGATGGCGCTGCGGCACGAGGTGCTGCCGCGGACGCTCTACGCCGAGCAGGCCTCCCCGCACGTCGACTGGGCCGAGGGCGCCGTGCGGCTGCTGGCGGAGCCGGTCGAGTGGTCGCGCGGGAGCCGTCCGCGCCGCGCCGGCGTCTCGTCCTTCGGCATCTCCGGCACGAACGCGCACCTGTTGCTGGAGGAGCCGCCCGCCCCGGCACCGGCGCCCGAGCCGGAGTCCCGTCCCGGCGTGCTGCCGTTCCTGGTGTCCGGCTCCAGCGCGGCCGCGCTGCAGGCGCAGGCCGGCCGGCTGCGCGCGTTCGCCGAAGGCGCCGCCGACCTCGACCCGCTCGCCCTGGCGGGCTCGCTGGCCCGCGACCGGGCGCAGCTGACGCACCGCGCGGTCGTCGTCGCGCCGGGGCTCGAGGACCTGGCGCGGCAGCTCCGCTCGGTGGAGCGGGGCGAGGCGGCCGACGGCATCCCGCACGGCGTCGCCCGGCGCGAGGCGCGCGTCGGCTTCGTGTTCCCCGGCCAGGGCGGCCAGTGGGCGGGCATGGCCGTCGAGCTGCTGGAGCAGTCGCCCGTCTTCGCCGAGCGGATGCAGGCCTGCGCCGCCGCGCTCGCGCCCCACGTCGACTTCGACCTGCTGGGCGTCGTCCGCGGTGAGCCCGGGCAGCCGGGGCTCGACCGCATCGAGGTCGTCCAGCCCGTCCTCTTCGCGATCATGGTGTCGCTGGTCGAGCTGTGGCGCTCCGTCGGCGTGACGCCCGCCGCGGTCGTCGGCCACTCGCAGGGCGAGATCGCCGCCGCGCACGTCGCGGGCGCGCTGTCGCTGGAGGACGCCGCGCGGATCGTCGCGGTTCGCAGCCGCTGCCTGGCGAAGATCGCGGGCACGGGCGGGATGCTCGCCGTCGCGCTGTCCCCCGACGCCTTCGCGGAGCGCGCGAAGGCGGGGCCGATCACCGTCGCGGCGGTCAACGGCCCCGCGTCGCTCATCGTCTCCGGCGACCCCGAGGCGCTCGACGCGCTGGAGGCCTCGCTGCAGGCCGACCACGTCTGGTCGCGGCGGATCGCCTCGACGGTGGCCGGCCACTCGCCGCACGTCGAGGTGGCGCGCGAGGAGATGCTGTCGGCGCTCGCGCCGGTCGCGCCGCGCGGGAGCGACCTCCCGTTGTACTCGACCGTCAGCGGCGGCCTCGCGGCGACCGAGACGATGGATGCCGAGCACTGGTACCGCAACCTGCGCCAGACGGTGGAGTTCGCGCCGGCGGTGCGGGCCATGGGCCAGGACGGCGTGCGAACCCTCATCGAGATCAGCCCGCATCCGGTGCTGACCGCGGCCGTGGCCGACACCATGGAGGCCGCGGGCATCGATCCGCAGTCGGTGCGCGTCCTGGGCTCGCTGCGGCGCGACGAGGGCGGGTTGGAACGCTTCACGGCCGCGCTGGCCGAGGCACACGTGGCGGGCGTCGACGTCGACTGGACGCCGCTGCTCGGCGCGGGGCGCGGCGAGCGCGTCGCGCTGCCGACCTACGCGTTCCAGCGGCGTCGCTACTGGCTGGCGGCGAGCGGGGGCCGGCAGGACGCCCAGGCGCTGGGGCTCACGCCGGCCGAGCACCCGCTGCTCGGCGCGACGCTCCGGCTGGGCGGCGGCGACGGGTCCGTGTGGACCGGACGGCTGTCGCTCGCCGACCACGCCTGGCTCGCCGACCACGCGGTGATGGGCAAGGTCGTGGTGCCGGCCGCCGTGTTCCTCGAGTTGGCCTTGCACGCCGCCGTGGAGACCGGCACGCCGGTCGTCGAAGCGCTGACGATCGCGGAGCCGCTGGTGCTCGAGTCTCCGGTGGCGCTGCAGGTGAGCGTCTCGGGCCGCGAGGTGGCGATCTACTCGCGCCCGGAGGCCGAGCCCGGGGCCGACTGGACGCGCCACGCCGCCGGGACCCTGATCGGCGTGCCGGATCACGACGAGCCCGCCCTCGTCTGGCCGGCCGACGGCGACGAGCGCGATCCGGAGATCGCCTACGCGCACCTGGCGGAGGCCGGCTATGACCTGGGCCCGGCCTTCCGGGGTCTGGAGCGCGCGGTGCGCGACGGCGACGCCCTGTACGCCGAGGCCGCCCTCGGGGAAGACGAAAAGCACGGCTTCGAGCTGCACCCGGCGTTGCTGGAGGCCGCCCTCCAGGCGATGGCGCTCGCCGACCGCCCGCCCGGGATGCCGTTCGCGTTCTCCGGGGTGCGGCTGCGCGGTGCCGGCGCGGCTTCGCTGCACGTGCGCCTGGCCCCGGCCGAGGACGGGTGGAGTCTGATCGCCACCGCCACCGACGGGCAACCGGTGCTGTCGATCGACGCCGTGCGCACCCGCCCGGTGGACGCCGCGAGGCCCGCGGGGCGCAACGCGCTGTTCGCCGTCGAGTGGACGGCGGTGGCCGGGGCGTCCGACCGGCCGGGCGACGCGCGCACGGCGGTGCTCGAGATCGACGACCTGGCGGCGCTCGCCGCCCAGCCGCCCGACCAGGCGCTCGTCGTCATCGAGTCTCCGGAGGGCGACGATCTCCTCGCGAACACCCACGCGCTCAGCGAGCGCGTGCTGTCGCTGCTGCAGGCTTGGCTGGCCGTCGACGCGCTCTCGGCCTCCAGGCTCGTGGTCGTGACCCGCCGCGCCGTGGCCGCCGCCGACGGCGAGCGGCCCGACCTGGTCCAAGCTCCGCTGGCCGGCCTGCTGCGCGCCGCCGCCTCGGAGCATCCCGGCCGCTTCGGCCTGATCGACACCGACGGCGACGAGCGATCCATCGCGGCGCTGCCGCTCGCGCTCGCCTCGGACGAGCCCGAGCTCGCGCTGCGCGAGGGGACCCTGCTCGCCCCGCGGGTGCGCCGCTTCCACCCCGGCGGCACCGAGGCGGCCGATCCGGCACCGGGCACGATGCTGATCACCGGCGGCACCACCGGGCTGGGCGCGACGTTCGCGCGCCGGATGGCCGAGCGCCACGGCGTCCGCCACCTGCTGCTCGTCAGCCGTCGCGGCGCCGCCGCCCCCGGTGTCGACCGACTCGTCGCCGAGCTCCACGCCGCCGGCTGCGCCGTCGACGTCGCCGCGTGCGACGCCACCGACCGCGCGGCGCTCGAGCGCCTCATCTCGGCGATCCCCGCCGACCGTCCGCTCACGGCCGTCGTCCACGCGGCGGCGGCGCTCGACGACGGCGTGCTCACGGCCATGGACGGCGAGCGGATGCGGCGCGTGATGCGACCCAAGATCGACGCCGCGATCCACCTGCACGAGCTGACGCGCGACCTCCCGCTCTCCGAGTTCATCCTGTTCTCGTCGGCCGCGTCCTGCCTGGGCAGCCCCGGGCAGGGCAACTACGCCGCCGCCAACGCGTTCCTGGACGCCCTCGCCGCCGCTCGCCATGCCGAAGGGCTGCCCGCGCTCGCCCTGGCCTTCGGATTCTGGGAGCGCGTCACCGAGCTCACCCAGCACCTCACCGCCGCGGACGGCCGGCGCGCCGGGCCCCTCGACCTGCTGCCGATGTCCGACGAGCTGGGGCTCGACCTCATCGACGCGGCCCGCGCGGCCGGCAAGCCGATGCTGGCGCCCATGCGGTTCGACCTGGCGGGCCTGGCGGAGCGCGCGCGGGCGGGCATCCTGCCGCCGATCCTCAGCGGCCTCGCGCGGGTCCGCCCGAGGCGCGTGGCAGCGGTCGCCGCGGCCGGAAACGGCGATGTGCCCCACCTGCCCGCGGAGGCGATCCGCGCCGAGATCGCCGCGTCCCTCGGCTACACGTCGTCCACGGCCCTCGACCTGCACCGCTCGTTCCTCGAGCTGGGCTTCGACTCGCTGGTGAGCCTGGAGCTGCGCAAGCGCCTCCAGGCGGTGACGGGCCTGGTGCTGCCGGCGACGGTGATGTTCGACCACCCGACCCCGGCGGCGCTGATCGAGCACCTGCAAGCGCAGCTCGGCGGGCCTGCGCCCGAGGCGGCGGGCGCCAACGGGAACGGCAACGGCAACGGGACGCTGGCCGCGATGTTCCGGCGCGCCGTCCAGCTGCGCAAGCTCAAGGACGCGGTCGCGATCGCCGAGGCGGCGGCGCGGTTGCGTCCACGCTTCGGGGTGAGCCACAGCGAGGGCGAGGCCCCGGCGGTGATCCCGCTGGCCGCCGGCGCTGACGAGCCGGTCGTGTTCTGCATCCCGTCGCTGATCGCCAGCTCGGGCCCGCACGAGTACGCGCGCCTGGCCAAGGGCTTCGCCGGCCGGCGCGAGGTCGTCGCCGTCCCGGTGCCGGGCTTCGCCCCCGACGAGCTGCTGCCGTCCATGCTCGACGCGGTGGCCGGCGCGCAGGCGGCGGCGATCAAGCGGCATGCCGCCGGCCGCCCGGTGGCGCTGGTCGGGTTCTCGACCGGGGGGCTGCTCGCCTACGCGGTGGCGGCGGAGTGCGCCCGGGAGGGGATCGTTCCGGCGGGGGTGGTCCTAATCGACTCGTACACAATGGACACCATGTGGCCGATCGCGCAGCCGGTGTTCGATCGGATGCTGGCCGGCGACGGAGAGCATCCCGCCGTCGACGATCATCGCCTCACGGCGATGGGCGCCTACCTGGGCCTGCTGTCCGCGTGGACGCCGGAACCGCCCGTGGCGCAGACGCTGCTGATCAAGGCCGCCGATCCCGTGCCCGGCGTCGTCCGCGTCGGGGGGTGGCGCGCGTCGTGGCCGATGCGGCACGCCGCGATCGACCTCCCCGGCACGCACGAGACGATCCTGGAGGACCACGCCCCGACCACCGCCCGCGCGATCGACGACTGGCTGGAGCGCCGGCCGGACGCCGGGCCCGCGCGAGGACGCCCGCGCATGGCCGCGATCCGTGCGCTGCGGCGCGCACACCGTTGACGTGGCCGGACGCCGACGCCGACTCCGCTGGGTGGTCATCCCGCTCGCCCTGCTGGCGGCGGCGGCCCTCGTGATCGTCCTCCTGGCCGGGACACGCGGAGGCTCCGGGCCCGAGCCGGGCCCGGGTGACGAGCGGACGGAGGGCCTCGTCGACGTCCGGTCCGTCACCTACCGGACGGCGTTCGACGACACGGACGTGGCCGGCCTCGCGGCGATCCCGCGCGGCGTGAATCCGCGCGGCTGCGTGATCTGGCAGTACGGCTTCCGCTCGACGAAGGAGGAGTCCCACTACGCGTGGCAGCCGCTGGCCGCGCTCGGGCTCACCACCTTCTCGATCGACTTCCGCTTCCACGGGGCCCGCGGCTCGGGCGAGGACGACTACCAGGAGGTGCTCGAGCAGCCCGCCAAGTTCCGGGAGATGATGCTCGGGACGCTCGCCGATCTGCGCAGCGCCATCGACTATCTCGAGAAACAGCCGTACTGCCGAAAGAACGTCGCCGTGGTCGGCATCAGCCTCGGCGGTGCCATCGCGACGATCCTCGCCGCGGGCGACCGGCGCGTGAAGGCCGCCGCGCTGGTCGTCACCCCGGGGACGTGGACCGGCATGCCGACGATCCCCCGGGGGGTCTCGGCGTTCGACCCCGAGCGCTACATCGGGAAGATCTCGCCGCGACCCGTCCTGACGCTGAACGGCCTCACCGACACGACGGTGACGATCGAGAACGCCCGCCGGCTCCAGGCCGCGGCGCGCCGGCCGAAGACGGTCGTCGACTTCGACGGCGGGCACGACCCCGCGGCCCCGCCCGACGGCGTCGACAACGCCAACACGATCTTCTCCTTCCTGCTGCGCACCGTGGTCGAGCCGACCTACGGCATCAAAGGCCGCGCCGATGGCACCTTCCTGCTGGAGCACTAGCGCATGAGCACCTCGCTTCCCGTCGTCTCCGTCGTCTTCCTGGCCTACAACCGCCGCGACGCCCTGCTCGTCTCGCTGCGGCAGATGCTGGAGAGCAGCGGCTATCCGCAGGACCGGCTCGAGGTCATCGTCGTCGACAACGCGTCGATCGACGGGACGGCCGAGACCGTCGCGCGCGAGTTCCCGCAGGTGCGCGTGATCCGCAACGCGACCAACGACGGCGCCCCGGCCTGGAACCTCGGCTTCGCGGTGGCGAGCGGCGACTACGTCCTGATCCTCGACGACGACGCCTACCTCCGCCCCGGAGGGCTCGAGGCGGCCGTGCTCGCGGCCCGCGCGCAACAGGCCGATCTCGTGTCGTTCTCGGTGGTCAGCTCGTTCGACGAGGAGCACCGCCTCAACGACGACTGGCGGACCGGGCTGCTCAGCTTCTGGGGCTGCGCGGCACTGCTGAGCGCACCCGCGCTCCGAGCGGTCGAGGGCTACGACCCCGGCATCTTCATCTGGGCCAACGAGGCCGACCTGACGATGCGGCTGCTCGACCACGGCTTCCGTCACCTCTACCTCCCGGACGTGTACGCCGTCCACATGAAGGAGCCGATCCTCGAGTTCGAGCCCCGCCGTTACCTCGTCAACGCCCGCCACCACGGCTACATCGCCGGCAAGCTGATGCGCCCGGCGGACGCGCTGGTGGCGGTCGGGAACATCGTCCAGCGCGCGGCGGTCGACGCGCTCACCGAGGACCGGGTCGCGGTGGGCGCCGTCAAGGAGGTCGTCGCCGGGTTCGCGGCCGGGCTGCGCCGGCGGCGCCCCGTCCGGCCCGTCGTGTCGGCCGCCTACCGCCGCAACTTCCACCCGTACACGGCGCCGTGGCGGTTCATGCGCACGCCCCAGGAGCGGCTGCGCGCCCGGCGCGAGGACGAGGTCGCGGAGCGCCGGCGCCGCCGCCTCGAGCGCTTCTATGACGAGCGCGCGAAGTTCTACCCCGCCGGCGAGGCGTCGCTGCAGCTGTAATGACGCCCGGCGTCAGCCGTCGACGGCGCGGAGACCGGGCCTGGCGTCCGCGTCGTCGAGCTCGGCGGCCAGCGCTTCGCTCTCGAACCGGGCGAGCGCCTCCTCGCATGACGCGACGGCCGCGGCGGCCTCCTCGCCTCCGGGCGCGTCGAAGTAGTCGCGGGCCTGGATCGCGGCGAGCCATTTCTGATGGCGGGCGAGGTCGGCGTCGGATTCCTCGAGCTCGGTGTACATGGCCCGGCCGCGGCGGCGCTCGAGCCGCAGCTCCTCGTGGAACTGCTGCGTGCTCCCGACCACCTCGCGGTACTCGTCGGTCCGCTCGCGCTGCATGGCGTCGATGACCGCCACCTCCTGCCTGGGGTCCGTCAGGCTGATGCGCAGCATCTCGCCGTGGCCGCCCTCGGCGCGCAGCCGCGTCACGAGCCGTGTCACGGCGCGGGTGGTCTTCGGCGTCGCGGGCAGCAGGCACACGGACTGCTGGAGGTAGTGGGCACCGAGGCTGCGCAGGGTGCGCCACGCGTAGACACGCAGCGTCGACGTGCCGCCGCCCGGCGTCGAGGGAGTGATCAGTAGCCAGTCACGCGCCACGGGAGTCCATGATCCCAGACGAGCCAGGTTCCATCGGAGACGTATCATCCGTTGCATGGCGAGCGCAACGCCGGCGTCGCGTGACGCGGACCAGGCGCCGGTCGCCCCGGCCCATGCAGAGCCACTCGCGGTTCTGTGGGAGCGGACCGGCAGCCGCGCGGGCGGCCTGACGGCCGAGGAGGTCGAGCAGCGGCGCGGCACGGCGGTCGTCCGCACCGAGGAGAGCCAGACCAAGGCGGTGCTCGAGGAGCTGGTCGAGTCGGTCGTCGAGCCCCTCCAGCTGCTGCTGGTCGCGGTCGGCGTGCTCTCGGCGATCTTCGGCGAGCTGCGCGACGCGATCGCGATCTTCGCCGTGATCGCGCTGGTCAGCGCCGTCGAGGCGATCTCCGAGGTTCGCGCGAAGCGCGCGCTGAAGGCGTTGCGCACGCTGAGCGCACCGAACGCGCTCGTCCGGCGGGACGGCGCCGTGGCCGCGGTCCCGGTCGACGAAGCTCGTCATCGGCGACGTCCTGCTGGTCGAGGCCGGCACCGTCGTCGCCGCCGACGCCCGCGTCGTCGAGGCCGACGGCCTGGCCACCGACGAGTCCAGGCTGACGGGCGAGCCGGTGGCGGCCGCCAAGGGGCCCGAGCCGGTCGACGCCGACGCGCCGCTCGCCGACCGGTCCTCGCTGGTCCACGCCGGCAGCGCCGTGGTCAACGGCAGCGGCGAGGGCGTCGTCGTCGCCATCGGCGCCGAGACCGAGATCGGCCGCCTCGGCCGGCTCGTCGAGGAGGCGCGGGAGCCGCCGACGCCGCTCCAGCTCGCCATGGCCGAGCTGGCGCGCGCGGCCCTCATCGTGGCGGTGACGGCGTGCGTGGTCGTGCCGCTCATCGGCGTGCTCCGCGGCCAGCCCGCGCGCGAGATGCTGCTCGACGGGCTGACGCTCGCGTTCGCCACGATCCCCGAGGAGCTGCCGATCCTCGTGACCGTGCTCGTGGCGATCGGCGGCCTGCGCCTGGCGCAGCACGGCGTGCTCCTGCGCCGGCTGCGGGCCGCCGAGGCCGTCGGGGCGATGACCGTGCTGCTCGCCGACAAGACCGGGACGCTGACCGAGAACCGGCTCGAGATCGAGCAGATCGACGGCGAGCGCGAACGCGTGCTGACCGTGGCGGCCGCGGCCCACGGCGCGGCGGCCGCGCAGGACCCGGTCGATCGGGCGCTGGCGGAGGCGGCCGGTGAGCGGGCGCCGAGCGAGCGCGTGAGCCGGTATCCGTTCGATCCCATGCGCAGGCGCGAGAGCGCGGTGTGGCCTGATCCCGACGGCGTGTGGGTGGCCGCGAAGGGGGCGCCGGAGGCGGTGCTCGACGCGTGCGACATGACCGAGACCGAGCGCGCGTCCGTGCTCGCGCACGTCGCCCAGCTCGCGGAGGACGGTCTGCGCGTCATCGCCGTGGCCGAGCGTCACCTCGCCGCGGTGCCGCGGGATGCCGCGCACGCCGAGAGCGAGCTCACGCTGGTGGGGCTGGCCGCGTTCCGCGATCCGCTGCGCGACGGCGTACGCGATGCCGTGGCCGAGCTCGCCCACGCGGGCGTGCGGACGATCGTCGTGAGCGGCGACCACCCGGCCACGGTCGCCGCGGCCGCCCGCGAGGCCGGGGTCGTCGGACCCGAGGTGCTGCACGGTGGCGCCGCGCTCGCCGCGCTCGCCGACGACGAGCTCGCCGACCGGCTGGGCGGCCAGGCCGTCATTGCCCGCGCCACCCCCGAGGACAAGCTGCGGCTGGTGCGGGTCCTCCAGGAGCGGGGCGAGGTGGTCGCCGTCACCGGCGATGGCGTCAACGACGCGCCGGCCCTCGCGGCGGCGAACGTCGGCATCGCGATGGGCGCGCGCGGGACCGATCTGGCCCGCGAGGCGTCCGACCTCGTGCTCGTCGACGACGCCTACCCGACGATCGTCGGCGCCGTGGCGGGCGGGCGAGGGCTGGCCTCCCAGCTGCGGCGCGCGGTCGCCTTCTACCTCGGCGCCAAGATCGCGCTCGTCGCGGTCATCGCCGTGCCGCTCGCGCTGGGGTTGCCCGCGCCGTTCCACCCGGTCCACATCGTGATCCTGGAGCTGTTCATGGACATCAGCCACATCGGCAGCTCCGAGCGCCCGATGCCAGAGCTGCCGGCGGCTTTCGTTCCCTCGCGGGACCTTGCGCCGGCCGAGCTGCTCGAAGCCTATGCCGACCACCTCGACGGCCGGGTCGAGGCGCTCGACCGCCTCTATGAGGCCTTTCGTCGCGAAGCCCTCGAGGATGTCCCACCCGAACCCGGCTC
The DNA here is from genome assembly GCA_963765705.1 of uncultured Gaiellaceae bacterium. Taxonomy (GTDB): domain Bacteria; phylum Actinomycetota; class Thermoleophilia; order Gaiellales; family Gaiellaceae; genus Gaiellasilicea. The sequence goes on along the minus strand of CAVXXJ010000013.1, from coordinate 605,136 downwards.
CCTGGATGAGAAGATGCGCGATCGGGCTTTCGAGCGTTTCGCGGCCGAGATCACTGATCAGGCCGGCTGAGGAATCGCCGCCGGCTGCGAGCTACCGCGCCGCCGGCGGCTGGAGCTCAGCAACGATCCACCCTGGACCGTCTCCATGTTCTTGCGGCGCCCGTAGGCGCCCTCGAGCTTGGCAAGGCGGGCGGCGATCATCTGCTCCGCGCCAATTCGCAGGTCGAGTGTCGTATTGCGACGGGTGCCGTCGATCTTGACCGCAGCTCGGATCGTTGCCTTGTCGCCGATGACGACGCACTTCTCCTTGCCTCGAGTCCAGGCGGTGTAGATCAGGTTGCGGTTGAGCATCCTCGAACCAGAAGATCCGAGCGGGCAGACAACCGCCGGGGCCTCGGATCCCTGCAGCTTGTGTGTGGTGGCAGCGAAGGCCGGGATCAGCTTGTTGATCATGTCACCGGTGAATGCGTGGCGGCCCGGCAGATCCTGGAACTCGATGTAGGCGGTCTTCGACTTGGCATCCCAGTCGACGACCTTGCCGACGTCTCCGTTCATGATGTCGGCAGTCTCGGCCTCACTGCCGGTCGGCCGGCCGTAGCGATTTTCGGTGTTCATGACCAGGTCTCCGGTGAAGATCGGCACATCGCCCTTGGAGATTTGGGTCCCATGGGGGTTGTGGACCTTGCGCAGCTTCGTGTTCAGGTCCCAGACGCCTGCCTCGCCCTTCTTCGTTGGCGCCGTGACCATGATCTGCTCCGGGCGCACTCCCAACGACTCGGGTAGGCGCTCGGCGGCCTTGATTGCCAGGGCAGAGACCTTCTTGGCGTCGCGCGCCTCAGCAAAGACCCAGTCTTCGCGGACCGGATGTCCGAGCGCGGCTTCGGCCTCATCCGCCGACCAGTAGGGCTCCTCTCCATCACGAATGCGGGTGGCGTTGACGATCAGAAGCGAATCCTCGGCCTGACGGAAGATCTTCGTCAGCTGCGTGGTCGGAACGCGCTGCGACTCGATCATGTCGTGAAGAACGGAGCCAGCGCCGACCGCGGGCAGTTGGTACGGGTCGCCGACGAAGACGATCCGGGCCGAGTTGGGAACGACACGAAGAAGCTGCTCGGCCAGGCGCATGTCGACCATCGACGCCTCGTCGACGACGATCATGTCGGCGTCGAAGTTCTGGGATACCTGTGCGGGAACCGTCGATCCGGGAGGCCCGGGGCTGCCGCGCCCATCGCGACCGAGACGGCGGTGAATGGTCTGCGCTGGGCGGCCGGTTGACTCGGTCATGCGCTTGGCCGCCTTGCCGGTCGGCGCCAGGCAGATGACGCGCTGACCCTCACGGTCGGCGGTGTCAAGCAGTGCCTTGAGAGCGGTCGTCTTGCCGCAGCCAGCCGAGCCCGTGAGAACGGAGAGCTGGTCATCCATGGCTCGCTCGACGGCGCGCCACTGCTCGTCGGTGACGATCGCGTCGGCCGGCCGCTCGACGTCCGGCGGCGGCATGATCATGCCCGCCGGCAGGCGGCGGTCGATCATCGCGTAGAGGTTGGTCTCGATCTGGAAGTGCTCGGTGGTGTAGATCCGCTCGATCTCGTCGACCTCGTTGATCTCGCTGATCAGCCGCCCGTCCTCGATCATCTTGTTGATTGCCTCGTTGATCTGGTCCCCGGAGGCGAAGCGGTTGTCGCGGACGAGAAGGCCGGGCGCCTCCTTGAGGAGCTCGTCCCGCTTGAGGCAGATGTGACCCTGACCCTCGGAGCGCTCGAGGATGAACTCGACCCCGGCACCGAGGCGGCGCTGATCGTCAGCGGCGATCCCGAGCGCCTTGGCGACGTCGTCGGCCTGCTTGAAACCGATCATCGGGACCTCTGTGAGCCGGTAGGGATCCGCGCGGACGACCTCTTCGGCGCGGGAGCCGAACTTGTTGATTGCCGCCTTTGCGGAGGCGTCTCCGAGCCCGAGGCTTGAGAAGTAGATCATCGACTTGCGGGAGCTCCGCAGCTCCTCCCACGTCTCCATCACCTCGGCCAGCTGGTCCTCGGAGATCCCGCGACCGCCTCCGGTCTTGATCTTGAGCAGGACCTGCGGATCGGCGTCGATGTCATCCAGGCATTTGGTGCCGAGCTCCTCGAGGATCGCCTCGGCGATCACGGGCCCGACTCCGGGAAGCTTGTCGAGATAGCGGCGGATGGCGTCGCGCGTGATCGGGTCGGCGTGGCTGATCTTGGAGACGAAGACGTACTCGCCGTAGCGGGGATCGCGATCGAGCTTCCAAAGCGTGACCTCGATCAGCTCTCCTTCGGAAACGGGCCCGAATGGCCCCTTGAGGGAGAGCTCCTTGCCATTGCCCTCGTGGCGGGCCTTGGCAATTGTGAAGCCGTTCTCCTTCTCGGCCTGGCCTGTCTTGGGAAAGAGCTTGAACAGGATCGTGGCCGTGAACGGGTCCTTGCGCCACTCCGAGCCACCTTCACGGCGCTCGGTTCGCGGCGGCTCAGCAACGGCTCCCTGGCTTCTGCCCCTACCCACCTCCCGAAACTGCCATGCCAGCTGGGAGCCGGCCGAGGTTTGGCCTCGCCGAGGCGCCGGCTCAGGGGCCGGCTAGGGCCAGGGTCGCGAGGACGAGCTCGCCATCGTCTCTGACCTCCTTCACCCGGGCCAAGCGCAGCCGGCTGGCGTTGAGATCAGAGGCCAGGTGCTCGAGAGCCTCGCCGAGGCGCATCGCGTACGGTGATCCAGTCATCCTCACCAGCAGAGGGCCCGCGGTTTCAGGCCCATAGCTGAGTAGATGATGGTGGCCGTGAAAGGAACGTGAGGCTCCCTCAGGCCAGAGGAAGTACCGGTCAAGGAAGCGCTCGAATCCGGCGGCCGCGGAAAACGGATCGACGCTGAAGATGAAGTTCTCGCCCTTGCGCAGCCTCGCGCGCTCTGTGTGTGAGGCGTGGACTTGGCCGAAACGCAGCTGGCGACCGCGATCGCTGTTGGGCAGGACCAGCCGCCGGCGACCGCCGAGAAGCGAGCTTTCCTGACCTCCCATCCTCATGCCTCGACGCTTGCACGCCTCCTGCTCGCGCCGAGCGTTGTCTTCGCTTCGAGCGCGCCCGCTCAGGGGGCGGAACTGACGACGAGCAGGGTCTCGAGCCCGAGAGGGTCGCCGTTGCGAGGGACGTTGATCACTCGCGCCAGGCGAAGATGCTCTGCATCCAGCCTTTGGAGCAGGCGCTCAAGGAGCTCACGGGCACGCTCAAGATGCAGCGGGTCCTCAAGCTTTGCGAGCAGGGGCGTTGCCGTCCCCTCCGGGTAGCTGAGCATGTGATTGCCCTCCCAGAAGGGAGTCGAAGCACCGTCCGGATAGAGGTAGGCGTTCTCGATTGCCCGCGCCAGCTGTTCCTTCCCCGGAGCCGGATGCACGCTGAACAGGTAGTGCTCGCCGCCGTCGGTGAGGAAATGGTCGTCCTTGGACGCGTAGATCGAGCCGAAGTCATGGGCCGGGACAGGGGGAGGAAGGCCGACATGGTGGATCAGACGCCGACGACCCTTGAGAAGTTCCGTGCGTGTCTGCTCTTGACTCACCTCGTCAACCTAAGTCTTCTTTCGCCAGGCGCCCGGCACAAGAGCAGCGCTCGCAATCGCTTACGGGAAACGGCCCTCGTGCTCCTCCTCCACGCATACGTTCGGCGCATGCCAAGACGAAACGCCAACGCGGTGCCACCCGAAGACCAGGGCGGTCCCTCGCCCCAACGCCTGTCCGCCCGCCGGGAGCGCCGCAAGGCCCGCCGCGAAGCGAAGAGCCCGAACCAGGGCCTCGATGGCGGCACCCTGACCGCGGTCGAGCGCGTGCGCCTCGAGCGCATGTGCGCCGAAGAGGTCTCACGCGGAGACGAGATTCGAGCCGGTGCGCTGAGGCGCGAGCTGCTCGGTGACCGCGAGGCGCGAGCCAAGCACCGTCCGTCGTTTTAGACCAGCTCAGCTCGAGCTTGCCGCGAGGGCGCGGAGACGTTTCAGGTCGTCGGCGGTGGCCGGCCGGTAGCGGGCCTTGACCTCGCCCGGCATCAGGTAGTTGCCGTCATCGGTCTTAGCGAGAGCGATCAGGCGATCTTCGGATTCGCCGGGGAAGCGGGCGACGAGCCGGATGCCGTGTTCCTCGCCGGCGACGTCGACGACGAAACCGATCTTGTTCTCCATCGCATCGCGGATCGGCTTTCGGATCCAGCTGCGAGCAGCATCGATGTCGGGTGGGGGAAGCTTTCGTTGGTATCGCGCCATTGGTTCAATCCTTGTCCTCTGGATCGACCATAAGCTCAGCGCTCGGCGATACCTGCGCCGAAGCTCCTCCACGCCTGAGATCAGCGTGTTTGTGGCGCGTTCGCGCCCCCAAGAGTGTCAGGAACGCGGATCCGTGCCTACGGCGAAGTGAGAATGTTGCCGGTGGCGGGACGAGGGTTACGATCCTCTCGTCGGGGTCAGCTGCTCGCTCGGCCCGCCGTCTCACTTGCGTTATTGGCAGGTTAGGTCGTCTTTTCTCGCAGACCTGAGCCAGTTTCAAGGAAAACATCAGCCACGGGTGAAGCGCAAACGCGGCCCTGCGGATCTTGCCCGCCCGATCCTAGGCGCGCATGCCAGGAACTCGCTATCTGCTGATCTCAGACCTTCATCTCGGACATCCGGGAGCGCTTCTGAGCTCACCACGAGCACTCGAGTTGCTCGAGGCCGAGCTCGAGCAGACCGATGTTCTAGTCCTCGCCGGCGACGTCTTCGACTTCTTTCATGCCAACGTCGCCACCTGCCTCGAGGCCTCCAGGCCCTTCTTCGAGATGGCCGGCAGACATGTCAGCGCGATCTATTTCGTTCCCGGAAACCACGACTACCACTTCGTCGCCCACGACACCGATCGAGCCCTGTTCTCGGGCCTGACCGGCGGTCCCACCCATCCGGCCTTCCGCCTGCAGACCGCGGAGTGGACACTCGCCAGCCTGCTCGCGCCCGCCCAGCGTCGCCGGGTCGAGGTCAAGACCTTCTACCCCCTGCTCGAGCTCGACGGCATCACAGTGATCCATGGCCACTATGTGGACACGCACCTCGGTGGCGTCGGCCGGCGCATTGCCGGGCGCATCGCCCGCCGCCTCGCCGGGCTCGAGGCGAAGTCGGCGCACCTCTCCCCCGCCGACTACGAAGCGTTGCTGGCGCCGCTGGCCGAGCTCCTTTACCGCACCGCCCAGCTGCCCAACTCGCGTCGAGCCTTCCGCCAGTCCGAGCGCCTACTTGCCGTCTCGTCCTCGATCGCACGGGCCCCGCAAGCTCTGGCCCGGCGGCTACAAAGAGCCGAGGGCGTCTCGACGATCAAGACCACGTCTCCGTTCGCGCTCGTCGATCACGAGGAGAGCATTGCGGCCATGAGCTCGGTCTGCTCGAACCTGGGAATCGCTCCGGGCCCGGTCGTCTTCGGACACACCCACACGCCCTTCGCCGATCTTGCCTCTGCAAATGGTGAGCACCGCTTCTACAACACCGGGAGCTGGTTTCTCGATGTTCGCGAGGCGCGCCTGCCTCACTACCGCCAGCTGGCATGGCCGGGATCGCTGCTTCGAATCAGCGATGGGCGGATCGAGCTGCGTCGCCTGCTCGATGACTTCGATCTCGATCAGGTGGGTGAGCTCGCTGCTGTGCCGACGCCGCGCGCGAGAAGGCATAAAGGCCGCCGCCGACAGAGCTCGAGTGGGACGGTGGCCCGGTATGGCTGAGCGAGGACGAGTCGTCAAGTTGATCCGGGACCGGATCGGGGAGTTTCTCGGCGATTCGAAAGTCCGCTACGAGCCAGTCCGAGATCGCGACCAACATGTTGATCTGCTGCGGGGCAAGTTGCTCGAGGAGGCAATCGAGTATGTACGCGACCCCAGTGTCGGCGAGGCCGCCGACGTTCTCGATGCCCTCCAGGCCCTGGCCGCGATCGACCTCGAGGTCGACTGGTCAGAGGTGGTCGGATGTGCCAAGGCCAAGACCGAAGAGCGCGGCGGCTTCACCGAAGGCACGGTGATGGTTGTCCTCACAACCGCCCCATCGACGCACGAGAACCGCAACTGAGTGCCCCACTCCCGCAGGGATGCACGGGCTGAAAACCGCTCTTAACCCGGTTTTCAGCCCACAAATGGCTGCAATCGTGTCCGTCGGCGCCGGCCTGGTCCTCTAGAGCTCGTCTTGCGCGTACTCGTCGAGCGAAGCCATCTCGGTCTCGTACGCCGCGTGGCAGGCCTCGTGCATGCCGTCGATCATCGAAAGCTGGGCGGCGCGCGAGATCGGATTGCCGCAGTACTCACACGGCGGCCGAAGCTCCGCTCCCTCTTCCCAGGCGCCGTTTCGGACCTCGAGCAGCGAGAGGATCAGCTTGTCGACGTCTGCTGAATCGACGACGATCGGTGGGCGCGGCTTGGCGCCATGGCGCAGAGCATCGAAGCTCAGTTCGGCCCCGCCTGATTCCGGATTGCGGTGGACGCTCATCGTCCCCGGGTAGCGATTGTCGGGGCGCCAGAGTCGGTGCGTGCGCATGTTGACTGCGCCTTCGGAGCGTTGCTCACTGACCGTGTACGTCGTCTGCGAGCCGAAGCCGAGACGTTGGTGGCGGCGGCGAAAGCGGATCACGTCGCTAACTTAGAGCAGATTCGACGCTGCGCCGGGATCCTTGCGCTCGAGAGAACGGGGGCGGGCGTTTGGCGTCATACCCGCCAAACGCCCACAGCTCGCGGTTTCCGTTCAGCTCTTCTTCGCCGCCGAGCTCTTGGCCCGCGAGCGCTTGCGGGCCGGCTTCTTCGTCGCGCTCGCCGCCGGCTTCGCCGTGCCCTCGGCGAGGGTCGTAGCTGAGCCCTTGGCTCGCCAGACCTCGCGCCGGCGCTCGGTGCGAGGATCCTGTCTCGACTCGACCATCTTCGCGCCCTTGAGCTCATCCATCAGCTGGCCGATCCGGACCTTCGAGACACCGAGCTCGCTCGCCATCTCATCGCGCGCGAGCTCGCTTTTGCCGAGCCGCTCGTGAAGCTCGAGCGCCCGGGCCCCAACCTTCCCCGTCGTCGCCGCGCCACGACGGCGCCGCCTTTTGGGAGCACTGGGGGCGGATGCGGGAGCAGGCGCGGAAGGAGTGCGCTTGACGCCGAGAGCTGCGAGCGCCCCAGTGACGCGTTCGCGTTCGGAGACGAGTTCTTCTTCGTGGCTTCGGATTCGCTCGAGCTCTTTGTCGATTCGGCTCAAGGTCTGATTGGCGTCTCGTTCGAGACCGGCAACACCGGTGGTCGGGGTCATTGCCTCTCCTCTGTTGTGTAGTCGATCATGCGCCGGACGGCGCCTGTAAGTCGTCGGCAGCCTATCAGCGCTTCTTGTACTCACAAGAGCGTGGTCACGGCTTTGCAACACCACTTTTTGCGCGGATTCTTCCCGACCTCGGACCCGGTGATGCTGCGCAAAGGAAAATGGGCGGCGGGCGAGAGCGGAACGTACAACTGGCTCATGCGTGATCGCTATCGCCAGCTGGCCCGCGACGAGCGCGGCCTGACCATGGTCGAGCTTCTCGTCGTCATGTTGATCATGACGATCATCGCTCTGACCGCGGCACAGCTGATGGTCAACCTGTTCGACAGCCAGTTGCGCACTGGCCAGTACCTCGACCAGCAGACGACACTCGAGACCTTCTACGGCTTCACCAGCTCCCGTCTTGCCGTGACCCAGAAGGGTGATGTCGGTCTCACCTACTGCCGACCCCTCAACGGAGCCGCGGCCGCAACGGTCTGCCAGGCACCCGAGGATGACGGCAACGCGCAGACTCCGAACGATGTGCGCCCGGCATGCATCACCGACAACGCGAACTGCTTGACGGTCATCGACCCGATCACGGTCTCCGGAGATCAGGTCTTCTTCACATCCGAGGGCAAGTGCTACCGGATGGCCTACGTCGATGCCGACGATGCGATCTACGGCGCCGTCGGCCAAACCGCGACCGCCTGCGCCGGCCTCCGCCCGCGCCGCGGCGCCAACGAGGGCACAACCCAGGCGCCCGGCGCCGCGCTCTATGACCCCTTCCTTGACTCGCCGACCACCGTCGGCCGTTTCCCGCTCGCGGCCAACATCATCTCGGCGCGGCCGACCACCTCGCCGGCGCAGTTCTCCAACGGCACCGCGACGCCGGATCCGTTGCGGGTCTGGGAGTACGCCAACAGCGGTGACGGCTTTCACACCACTAACGCCAAGGCAACTACAGCCCAGAGGCTGACCTCGCTTGCCTTCTACAACTCGATCGCCAACCGGGGCCAGATCTACTCCCTGAACGCGACAACCTACGTCCGCGGCGGCGGCAACACCGGAGCCCAGATCGCGACCCGCTACTACAACCAGGCCTTCCCGCTCGCCCAGCTCTGCGACCTCCCCGATGGCAGCGTCGCCGAGCCCGCCGGCGGCGATCTGAGCGGCACCTATCCCAACCCGACGATCGCCGCCAACGCGATCAACTCCGGCAAGATCCAGGACGGCCAGGTCAACAACGCCGACCTCGCCAACAACTCGGTCGGATCGACCAAGCTCGCCAACGCCGAGAACTGGCACACGGTCGGCGCCGCCGGCGAGCCGGCGTTTACGACGGATCCGGATCCGTTCAGCAACTACGGTGCCAGCTACAACTCAGCCTCCTTCTACAAGGACGTCACCGGCACCGTCCACATTCGCGGCCTGGTCACGCGCAATGCCGGAGGCACCAACCACCCGGTCATCTTCACCCTGCCTGCCGGCTATCGCCCCGGCGGCGGTATCAACGTCTTCCGCGTGCTTGGGAGCGCCGCGGCCACCATGCGCGTCGACGTTTACGAGAATGGACGAGTTCTGGCCAGCGGTAGCTATCCCGGCGGCTGGTTGAGCCTCAACGGGATCAGCTTCCGGGCCGAGAACTGAGCCGCGACAACGGTGAATTCCCGCAGCGCTCGCTGGCGCGAGCGCACACTGCCGGTGTGAATGCACCTCTCGACGGGCGCGCCCCCGAGCCCAAGACGACTGCGAGGCAGCGCAAGTTGCGACTGCGCGCGGTGATGGCCACCGCGCTTGCCTTCGGACTGATCGCCCTTCTAGCGATTGCTCGTAGCGATGCGCCCGAGGACGGCGGAGCCCTCAGCCCCGCGGAGCAGATCGCTGCCGCTGAGGCTCTGGCCGAGCAACAGGCCGCCGAGGAGCAGGAGACATCAGAGCTCGAGAACCCGCCGGCAGACGGTGAGGTCGCTGTCGTCGGAGCCAAGGCGCCAGACTTCAGGGTCATCGGAGAGGACAGTGTGGTGCGTCTCTCCGACTACAGGGGCAGCCCTGTCGTGGTCGAGTTCATCGCAACCTGGTGCCCTCATTGTCAGCAGATGGCGCCTCGCTTTGCCGCGGTCATGGAAGCCAACCCACAAGTTGCCTACCTGACCGTCGGCGTCGCCGGTGAGCCGCTCGAGAAGGTCCTCGAGTGGCATGACGAGCTGCTCGCGACGCCGATGCCGGGTAAGGCAGCAGCCGACACCAAGGGCGAGGCCCGCCGCGCCTATGCCGTGCAAGGCACGCCGACCACTGCCTTTATCACCGCCTCAGGCGAGCTTGAGGATCTGATCGCCGGTGAGCTCAGTGAGCAGGAACTCGCCGAGCGCGTCGGCGATCTCAACGACTGATCCGGGGCGAAGAACGCCCCGCCCACCCATCGTGCGCGGCACCTTTGCGAGGTTATGCGATTCCTGAAGGAGTTTCGAGTTCGGGTCTTCGGGCTGGTCCTGCTGAGCATCAGCGCGGCGATTGGCACCGCCTTCCTGCTCCACGATGATCCGAAGCCGGCTGACCCGCCCACCTACGTGGCGCCGCTGGTCACCGAGAAGCTCAAGGAAGTGGACGCCACCGAGGCTCCGGTTCCGCCGGTCGACGAGGAGCGGGTCTTCTTGATCGACGGCGAGTGGAACTACCTAGATCCGGGTGCTGCCAGAATCCTCACCGCATATGGCGAGCTGCCGGGATTCGGAGAGCTGCGCGTGGTTCCGGTTGCCACCCCCTCGATGAAGGCGCTGGCGCGGAGTATGCCCAAGGCGATCCTGCTCACCAACGACCAGAACCAGAAAGCGATCCTCGATCGCCGGGCGCGGTTGGCTTACCTGCAGATCGGAAGCGGTAAGCAGCAGGAGGCGATCATGCTGCAAGCAATCACCCTCGAGCGCCTGGTCGAAGCGCTCGATCTCTAGCTGAGACAGTAGTTGCCGGCCTTCTTGGCCGTCTTCATGTGCTTCGTGCCAGGGCGGACGACGGCCTTGGCACGGATATCGAAACAGGTCCGTCCCTCGTGCTTGAAGAAGCTCATATACCCACCGGCGCAGTGCAGCTGGTCATACTCGGTCTCCGGCGCCTGGGCGCGTCGCAGACTCTTGCCGTCGACCCAGATTCGGGCCAGGTCCATCCGGCCCTTAACACAGACGACAGCGTTGTCGACGGGAAGCGGAGTGGTCCCGGGGGGAGCCTCCGCCACCGGGAGGTAGGCCACGAGGCTGGTGATCTTCGGCTTGGGCACCGCAGCCTGGGCCGAGGCGCTCAGGGCAAGCAGGCCAGCAACGGCCAGTAGCAAAATCAGGGTAAGCGAGCGCATTCGGTTCATGACCGCCACATCGTAGGGCATATCCCCGAAATCAACCGGGACCGCCTTTTTAACTCCGCCCAAATCCTCTCGTGCGCTGGGATCCGGCGACTACGGTCGCCGGGTGCTCGAGCAGCTGATGAGACCGCGCTACCTGATAGCCGCTGCCGGCTTCCTGGGCATCTTCGCTGTCGTGCTGGCCGTCTCCTCGGTGGCCATGCAGGCGGAGCCGCTCGAGGGAGGTAAGGCCGAGCTCGAGATCACGGTCTGGCCTCAGGGCTCTGACGGTCCCGCGAAGACACGTACCCTTCGTTGTCCAGCGGTCATAGATGAGCCGGAGGTCGAATTCTGTAAGACGCTGCTTCGCCTGCCAAGCTCCTTTGCTCCGCTGCCGCCGGGATTCGAGTCCCAGAACTGTCCCTCAGACCCGGCCAAGAACCTGCCGATGGAGGCCCTGGTCAGCGGCTCGATCGAAGGCAACCCGATCGGCCAGGTGCGCTACCGCTGGGACAACGCTTGTCAGGCCAGCCGTTTCGCCATGGTGACGCCGATTTTGCAATGGGCCGACCCCGAGCTTCCCGACGCCCCGCCGATCACTCCATTCGCCTACCCCGGCGATCCTGGCCCGCTGCCCCCAGAGGGTGCCTGCGAGAAGGAGCCGCCGGCCAGCGACATCCAGGCACACCGCATCTGGCAGGCGACCTGTGACCCACAGCCAATTCCCGAGCCGATCGAAAGACCGGATGACTCCGGGACGCTGCCGCCTTTGGAGGCACAGCCGTGAGCCGGCGAGGAGCTGGTGGGGTCGTGGCGGTCCTGACCTTGATCGGCGTCCTGATCCTGGCGCTTCGTGGCTGCGATGACGGCGGCGTAACTCACGAACCCGAGAACCCGCCCGCGAACCTGGCCGCGGCGCCCCCGCTCTCAGATCAGTCGCCGGGTGGCCTAGTTGACCTCTACCGCGGCAGTGACGGTGACCCTTCCGATCCTGCCGACTCGGTCCACATCGGCGATCTTGACCACGTGGCCATCGGACCCAACGGCGAGGGCCTGCCCGACGATGCATGGTGGGCGGGGCCGATCGAGGGCCTCAAGGCCTATCTGCCGGGGAGGCTTCCGGCTCCGGAGGGCGGATCGGACCCGGCCACCCGAGCCGTGGTCTTCTACGTCACCCCGCGGCAGGCCAAGATCATGGACCGTGGCTTTTATCCCGAGAACGTGGCGCTCTCAATCCAGACCGAGCACGCCGGCTCCTTCCGGTTGGCGCAGATCGAGGAGAACGGCTTGCCGATCGGCCCCGTCGCCGAGATCGCGGGGGTCGGCGATGTCTTCTTCGATCCCGCCGGGATTGAGGCTGTGATGATCCCCGAGCGCGACAGCCGGGAGCGGGTGATGATCTACGTCAACGGGATTCCGATCAAGGGCGTTGCCAAGCTCCTGCGCCGCGGCGGGTGAGCAGATCCGCACCGCCTTCGGCGTATCTGGCGGCGCACAAAACCGGCAGCGCATCAGCACGGCGAGGATGCTCCGCCGAGATGGTGCCACGGGTCTCAATGCGGCTACTTTGGATGGCGATCGCGCTCGCGGTCGCGCTCGTGCCTTGCCTGGCCGCACCGCCCAAGGCCGAGGCGGGCATGGGAATCATGTCGTTTTGTCAATACCGAGAAGCCGGCTGGGCCAATGGCCCCGCCTACTACAACGGCGCCGACGGCATCGACGACTGGGAATACGGCTGGAACGACGGGTCCGGCGAGGAATGGGATCACATCTCGCGAAACTACGACGGCAGCATCCCCTACACCGGCTGGATCATGAACCCGCGTGACGCCGACTATCCCGGCGTCGACACCTCAGCGCGAAGCCACCTGACCAATCCGAATCAGGACATCTCCGGTTGGAGCAACGAGGACGTCTTCGACATCTACCACTGGTGTTATGAGGGTGGCGGGGTCGCCAACTCGCAGGCAATCTCCCTGCAGGCCGAGGACGGTGATGCAGGATCCTCGATGATCCGAAACGGCGGCCTGCGCTCGGCGCGCATCCGCTTTGACGCCCCCGACGCCAACCCCTATGACGCCTACGACTCGGGCTGGTATTACGGCTTTTACACCAGCTATCTGTCAACCGGTAACCAGACCAGCGGCGGCGACCCGGACTGGATCCAGTGGAACCTGAACCCGAAGGTGATTGTCCGCGTCAACTGGCCAGATGCTGCCGGTGCCTATTCGGCGGCCTATGGGCAGAACCTGATCTTCACCAAGAACTGCGCCTCGCCCCAGGCCGCCTACTGGCGCAACCAATGGGTCAACACCGCCGTCGACTTCGCCGACGGCGCCGAGTACCAAAACTACTACTCCGGCACCAACTGGGGTCTCCTCAGCGATTCCGTCGGCACCGACGGTCAGACCGACACCTGCGCCGCGGGAGGAATCGCTCCCTGGACCAGCGCCTATCAGCCCTTCGGCAGCTTTTCGTTCTCACTGTCCTGTAACAGCTATGGCCAGCAGACCTGCCCGACCCACGCCAGCGACGCCAACAACCAGGACACGACCGCCTACCTGCGCCACATCCTCCTCTACAACTGGGACCGCGAGAATCCGACGCTCCACGTCAGCGGCGCACTTCAAGATGACGTCATCAACAACGAGGTCTGGCATCGCGCGGCAAATTCTTACCTCTGGTTCCAAATGGCCGACAGCGGCAACGGCCTTGACAACGTCAACGTCCTCGTCAACGGCCAGAACATCAACGCGAGCTCTCCCTTCTACTGGGATGGCCACCAGGTCCTCGGCAAGCAGTTCTGTCGCACCTGGTCATCGAGCTGGCCCGAGCCCGTCCACGACGCCGCCGGCTGGCGGGTCTTCGACAACGGCTATGAGTGGAATGAGAACACCTTCCGCGGCTTCTCCACGGGCCCCTGCCGTCCTTTTCTCACCGTCCCTGGCTGGACCCAGAACACCGCCGCCGGCCCCTGGGGCGAGGGTCTCAATACCCTGAACATCAACGCCAACGACCTGGCGATCGCCGCCAACGAGGACCCCTACGCCTCCCTCGGCTGGGCGCGGATCCACGATCCCAACATCGACGGATCCTTCTATGACTACCACACTGCCGCCAACTCGATGAGCTGGTCGCGCGGGGTTTACGTTGACAACCGCAAGCCGGTGCCGTCGGCGACCTCGCTCACCCGTTCGTCCCTGCCCTCGATGATCGGGACCCCGCCGTCTGCCGCAGAACAGGATCCCTGGCTTCGAAGCACTGTAACCCCGGCTGGCTCGGCGGTCGATAGCAACGCCGCCACGAGCACGATCTCCGGTGTCGCCACCACCTCGCTTGAGCGGCTCGTGGGTCTCCACTGGCGAGACGACTTCGAGCAGTCAGTCAGCGACTGGACCGCCACCGCCGCGACGCTCCTTCAAGGTTCCGGCTATCAAAGCAATCACTCCATGCGGCTCAATGGCATCGCGGGACCGGCAGCCCCCAGCGCCTGGACCGGCGTCCCCAAGATCCAGGATGTCACGGCCGGTAAGAAGTACGAGGCCTCGGCGTGGGTCAGGGCACTGGATGCCTCCGCCACCGCGACAATTCAAATCACCTTCTTCGATTCCAGCTGGAACGTTCTCGTAAACCACAACAGCATCCCTGCCAGCGTTTCCACCGACGCCTTCACCAAGGTCAACGTGCTCAGTCAAGCCGCGCCGGCCAACGCGGTTAAGGCGCGCATTCGAATCACGTTCAACGGAGGTGGAGACCTCGACGACTTCCTGGCTGACGAGGTGGTGCTCGAAGACGCCGACACCGGCTGGGCATCGATCGCAAGCAACAACAGCTCTCCCAGTGACGGCGCCGGCTCCCCTCCGACCTCGGGGACTTCCACCGTGGCGACCTCGGCCACCCAGAGCACCGCGGGCACCTGGTGTGACGGCATCAGGGTCAACTACCGCATTCGCGGCACTGACATCGCCGGCAACACAGAGACCAGTGCCCCGTTCTCCCGCGTCGTCGACAACAGCGCCCCACTCGATACCTCCTCGACACCCAACGCCGGCGAGGAGTACCCATCCTTCACTGTGACCGTCGCCGCCAACGACCAGCGTGGCACCGAGGGATCTCCGGACTGCCCTCAGTTCGCCGGCTCCGGCGTTCACCACGTCGAATGGGAACTTATCGATCAGAGTAACGGGAACGCGGTCGTACAGAGCGGGTCGTCCACTGTCGACGGCCAGCAACAGGTCCTGATCAACCTAAACCGCTACGCCGTCCGTACCTACACCGTCGACAACGCCGGTAACCGCTCGCCCCCGCGCCTGATCGATCCGTTGATCGACTCGACCCCGCCGACGCTGTCGGTATCCGGCAGTCGTAGTGGCTGGCTCCCCAACTACGACGACAACCAGACAATCACCTTCACCGCCCAGGACGTGCTCAACTCGGTCACCCGGATCGATTGGCTCTACCTCAGCGGGACCAACGGCTCCGAGCAGATCAACTGCCCCGCGGCGCCGTGCGGTCACGCGCCGGCTCAGTGGCAGCCAACTCAGTCCTTTACCGCTGAGGGCATCTTCAATCTGAGCGCGACCGCACGCGATACAGCAGAGAACGTCTCCAATCAGGTCGGTTACAGCGTTCGGATTGACAAGCGCTCGCCGACGATCCAGATCACGAGCCACGCCGCGATCGACTACGGCGACGCTCTACGCGCCGAGGCGGATGACCGCAACTCCGCGATCGCCCATCCGCGAGATGTTTCGGGGCCGGTCCAGGGTTGGTTCGAGATCTGCCCCGGCGCGACTGTCGCTGCCTGCCCGAACCCGCCCTCCACCGAGGCCCACCTCGACAGCTCGAGCTATGTGCAGGCAGGCTGGGCGCGCCTCGACCAGGACGCCGTCGGCGGCACCCTCGACTCACCATGCGTGGCTCCGGACGCCGCGACCGGAACCGGATCCGGACTGGCACCGCAGGGTGGAGTCCAGTCCAACTACGTCTGCAATATCGACACCTCGACACTCGAGGACGGCGCCTACATGCTCCGCTTCCGCGGCTTTGACCTTGTCGGCAACGGCTCCTGGAGCCCGCCGCAGCTGATCGACGTCACCCAGCGTGAGATCTGCGTCCTGCCCTAAGGGCTGGAACCGGCTCTATCACGCTTGGCTGCCGACAGGATTCGCGGCGAGTCTTTGGCGCCTCTCAGAGGCAGGAGCGGATTCGAATCGCCTGGTAGGCCGATCGATCAGTGAGCCCGTCACGGGTGACCGTGACCCTGGCGTAGTAGCGCTGGTCGATCTTGAGCGCCGGCGGGCGATGCCGGCTGAGGAACTGCGAGCGCTTTACCGTGCCGCCGAGGCGCGCCCGGACCGGGCCTCCGCGCCGTTTTGCGAAGGTCGCCTCCCACGCGGCACGGGCATTGCCGGTGACGGCGATGTTGAAGCCGAATTCCTTGAGGCAGGCGTACTGCTTGACCGAGAAGTGCTTGAGACGAAACGGACCAGCGACGCCGGCGGGATCCTCCTCTGGGCCCGGCATGCCGAAGCCTGCGAAGTAGTTCGACGGGCAACCGGTCGGGCTCGCGCAGCCGGCGATGTCGAGTATCGGGCTCACGTACCAGCAGTCGCAGTTTGGGTCGTAGTCGCTGCTCGGGTTCGAGATCGTGCTGATCCGTCTCGCCCCGAGCTCATAGTGCAGGCACTGGATGTCGCGGGCGGCGATCCCGGGCGCGCTGGCGCGGAGCTCGATCGTCTGTCCGTCGAGTGAGGCGCGGGTGAAGCTGAGGTAGCCGCTGTAGCCCTGTACGAGCGCCCGGTCGAAGAAGGTCCCGTAGCGCGAGCGGACATGGTGCTGGCCGTTGTAGATCTCGCCGACGGCGACGTATCCGCAGCCGACGACGCTCGCCTTCGAAAGACTGAACCGCCCGAAGAAGCCGTAGTTTTGGCTCATGTCCACGCTCGTGAGCGGGTGGTAGAAAGTGACCCGCATCACCAGTGATCCAGCCGTGTCATAGCTGACCTGGAGGCGACTGATGTCAGGGTTGTCGGGGACCCCTGAGATCGCCGGAGTTGCATCGACGGGGTCATAGATATCGGCAGTCCTGACTTCCCCGAGCGCCGCCGACGATGCGACACACGCGAATGCGGCCATTGCCGTGGCGATCGCGCTGCATCTGATCCCCCGACTCATACCAACCTACGCTAAACGATCAGTCCGATGGCAGCAAGCAGCGGATCCACAATGCGCCGCCTCGACAGCAGCCATCCGCGTGCTTGTGCGCTTCTGCATCGTCGGGTCGTGGGACTCAAGGCGCAGCGCGATTGGGACCGGGTCACTCTGATCCGTGACGGCGACGCCCTCAACCTGTGCGTCTGGCGTGCCGCCTCCTCACGGGCGCGCCGGCGCGGCCTCCTCGGCCAGAGCGAGATTGGCGACGCCGAAGGCCTCCTGATTTCGGCCGCGGGTCTGATTCACACCCGCGGTATGGTCTTCCCGATCGACGCCGTCTTTTGCGATCGCCGCGGACGCGTGGTCAAGATCCGCGCCAACCTTCAACCCGGGACCTGGCTGGCCGGGACCCTGCCCCACCGTTCCTGTCTCGAGCTCGCTGCCGGCGCTGCCAAGCGCAACCAGATCATCGTAGGCGGCCTGATTCGCGTCGCCTAAAAAGTATGGTCTTTCCCATAATTGAAGGATGCATACGCTCAGGAAGCGGAACTGCGCGCGGCAAGCCAGGTGCGGATCTCGGGCCTGGTACAGAGAGTGAGGATTTCGGCCTCTGGGGCGATCTCAGCTTTCGCCAGGTCTTCGGCAGTAGCGGCTGCCGCGATCAGCAACCAGGAATCGGCCAGAGCTCGCACGAGCGGCAACATACGCCGCGGATCCTCGGCGGCGACCAGCGTCGTTTCAATCTCACCGCCGTCGGCGCTCTCGAGCGCCCGCGCCATCACCACCAGCTCGGGCCAGGCGAGGGCGGCGGCGCGCTGGAGATCGGCGAGCTCGGCCTCACCCAGCTGCGGCGAGGCCGACGGGCCCGGGCGCAACATTGCCGCCACCCGACGATAGAGCGGCAGCGACTTGGCCAGGCAGTTGGTGGTCTCCTCGACCAGTTCAGTGGCGCTCATGCTCATAGGGGAGCTTTAGCTCGCGCTCGTCCACAGCGGTGATTATTCGGCCAGCGCCGGTGGCGGTGGCCGGGCGACCTACGTTCTCTCGAGATGAAACCTGCCGACTCTCGCCTGCTCGCCGGCCGGCGCCGGGCCTTTCCCGGACCCAGCGAGCTTGTCATCCGCGCCCTGGTCAGGGAGCAGATTCGCAAGGCCGCAAACGGGGAGGATCTGCGCCTGCTCTTTCCCGGCCATCATCAGCTCCTCGCCGAGAGCAAATCGAAGGAGAACACGCCCCATTGGGAGCAGTTCCAAAGCCAGTCTGACTTGTTTTGCGACGAGCTCATCCACCACGGGCGAACGCATGTCTGGGTCTGCACTCTCGATCGGGGCGTTGCCATCGACCTGGTCTGCGAGATGATCTCCAATGTCACCTCTCACCCCGGGATCCGCACCTGTAGCGGCCAGACTCCGGCCGGTGATGCGCTGCTCATCGTCGCCTCGCTTCGCCCTTGACCTGGTCAGGGGTAGATTCCACGAGCGGCAGCGGCAGCGGCAATGCGCTCCAGAGCCGCCGCCTGCGCTGCCGTGCGCAGGTCGAGATCGCGGCGCGCTGCGGTTTGTGAGACCAATTCCCACCCCGTGGCGAGCTGCTCGCGAAGGCGTTCTCGAACCTGCGTCGGATTCCAGGCATAGCGCTGCTGGTCTTGGACCCACTCGAAGTAGCTGACGATGACACCGCCGGCGTTGGCAAGGATGTCGGGGACGACCGGGATCCCGCGGCGGGCCAGCAGCAATTCAGCTTCTGGGGTGGTCGGGCCGTTGGCGCCTTCGACGACCATCTTGCAATCGAGGGCAGGGGCGTTGCGAGCGGTGAGCTGGCGCTCGAGCGCCGCCGGGATCAAGATCTCGCAGCTCTCGGTGAGAAGGGCCTCGCGTCCCGCGAGCGCCCGCGCCTCGGGGAATCCACGCAGAAAGCGCTCGCGATCGATCCACTCGAACAGGGCCTCGACGTCGAGGCCCTCGGGCGCGGCAATTGCGCCGGAGACATCGCCGACCGCAACGATCCGCGCTCCGCGCGCGGCGAGCTCGCGAACGGCGACCGCACCCACCTTGCCGAGGCCCTGGACGACGATCCGGACCCCGTCGAGTGATCCGGGCCAAGCCAGATCGGCCAGATCGACGACCCCGAGCCCGGTTGCGTCCGCCCGGCCTTCGAGCCCGCCAACGGCGACCGGCTTGCCGGTGACGATCGAGCGCACGGAGTGGCCCTGTTGTTGGGAGTAGGTGTCCATCAACCAGCCCATCTCGCGCTCGCCGGTGCCCATGTCCGGCGCCGGGATATCCGTCTCGGGCCCGATCAGAGGCGAGATCTCCGAAGTGAAGCGCCGCGTGATGCGCTCGAGCTCATCAACCGAGAGGCGATTCGGATCACAACGCACGCCGCCCTTGGCCCCTCCGAAAGGCAGCCCTACGAGCGCGCACTTAAGACTCATCCACAGCGAGAGCGCAGCACACTCGCCCAAGGAAACGCCGGGCGCGTAGCGGATCCCTCCCTTGGTCGGTCCGACGCTTAACGTGTGCTGGACCCGGTAGCCAGTCAGATTGCGGATCTGGCCAGAGTCCATGCGAACCGGGAAGTTCACGGTCAGCGAGCGGCGCGGTTCGCACAGTCGTTGCCAGAGGCCATCATCGAGCTCGAGCGCCTGAGCGGCCCGCTCGAGCTGGGAGCGCGCGATCTGCCACAGCTCAGAGCGCCATTCGGCTCCCGGGGCGATCGCGCCGCCGTCGTCTTCGAGGATGGCCTCCCAGCCTCCTTGGCCGCGGCGATCGGCAGCGGAACTTCCATCTCGGGCGCTCATGGCTCGAGTCAATCCCTCGCTCGCGGGCCGGGCGGCGTTTTGCCCGGCAACTGATCATCGGCCTCAACCCTGTTCTTGCCGGCGCCCTTAGCCCGGTAGAGGGCCGCATCGGCACGGTCGACGAGCGTCTGGCCGTCGCCAGCCCCGGCCAGCATCGCGACGCCAAAGGATGCGGTCACGTAAGGATCGGCGCTCTCGGCCTCGATTCTCGCCCGCACGCGCTCGGCGACGTCAAGGGCGCCGGCGAGATCGGTCTCCGGCAGGAGGACCGTGAATTCCTCGCCGCCGTAGCGAGCCGGCTCATCCACGCTCCGCGTTTCCTCGCGCAAGACCCGGCCGACAAAGGTCAGTGCGCGGTCCCCGGCGCTGTGACCCTCGCTGTCGTTGACTGGCTTGAAGTCGTCGATGTCCGCCATCAAGAGCGCCAGCGGATGGCCAAAGCGGTTCGCTCTCTCTACCTCCGCTTCGAGGACCTCGTTGAAGCGGCGGCGGTTGGCGAGCGAAGTCAGCTCGTCCGTGGTCGCCTGCTCGGCGAGGCGGCGGTAGAGGGTCAGATTCTCGAGTGAGACGCCTACCTGACTGGTCAGGTAGGCGAAGATCTCGCGCTCGGTCTCGTTGAACCCGCGCCCACGGCGAGCTAGGGCCATGACCGCCTCGGACTCTCCGCTCGAGAGCAACTTCGCCATGCCCGCCCACGGCCCCGCCTCCTCATGTGCGATCGCGCCAGCGCCGGCGCGACCTTCGAGCTCGCCGATCAGGGCCCTGCCCTCGTCATCGAGGATGTCGTGGCTGTGGGAGGTGGGCCCGCGCAGGGCTTCTTCGACATCGGCGGCGTCGCGGTCCTCGACCTCGAGTTCGCCGGCGCCACCCTCTCCCCGTGGCAGCAGATGACCGTAGTCGGCGCCGCAGGCCTCGATCGTCATCAGCAACGCCAGCTCGAGCATGGCTTCGCGATTGAGTCCCGAAGCCATTGCCTCCCCGAGGCGCCGGATCGAGTTCTCGAGCTGTTGGCGTTGCAGGTCGAGCTCCTCGACCTGGCTCGCGACCAGGTTGGTCATGCGGTTGAACTCGACCGCGAATGCGGCCAGCTCGTCTCCGCCGGAGACGGGGACTTCGATTGTGAAGTCCCCCTGACCGACACTCTTGGCCGCCTTCAGCATTGCTTCGACCTGCCGGTGGGTGGAGCGGGTCATCAATTTGGCGAACAGTCCGCCGGAGAGAAGGAGGACGATGAAAATCGCCGTCAAGATCGGCTGGCGCTCGAGCGGATTCTGAGAGTCCCTCGCAATCAGCAGCGTCAGGTTGAGACCGCTGGCGAGTTCCGCAGTCCTGGCCTGAAGCTGCCGGTCTTCACTATTGATCTGCGCGCCGGACTGCGGCATCGAGGTCAGGGCGATTGTCGAGGCAAGCATCCCCTCTTCGCGTCCGATTGCCACCTCGGCCCTGGTCAGGCGCGCGACCTCGCGAGTGAAGTCTCCAGCTGAGACGTTGGCAAGCAGGATGGCGTTGATGCGATGCCGATTCGGCGGAGCCTCCCGGCGCTGGTCATGCTCCTGCACCGGGTAGGTGAGGGTGATGCGAACGGCGTTGATCCCGCCGCTGCCGCCGATCGTCTTGATGACTTGACCTCGAGCACCGATCAGGCTTGCCGAACGAACGGCACCGTTGCCGACGATGCCGGCGAGCAGATCGCTCAGGGCGCTGCGATTGAGCTCCCAGGCCCGCTGTCTGGTCAGCAGCCGGGCGAGCTCGCCGGACTCGTGGCGCAGCCGATCGCGGTGTTCGGCATAGAGGGCAAACGCGGTCGCTTGGGCCTGTTCGAGGGCCGCGTCCGTTCTGCCCGCCCCAAGCTGCCCCGACGTGCGGATCAGCAAAGCCGCGACCGCGACCATCGGGATCGCGATCAGCAGTACAAAGAAGAAGTTGAGCCGCCGGCGAAAGCTCATCGTTGCCGCGAGAGTCACCTGCGCGGCCTCGCGCTCGCGCCCTTTGCGCGCTGATCGCTTCCGGCGCCGCGCAAGGTATTGACGCCCTGAACCCTCCACGGGCGCCGTGTCGAAGCGAGCCCAAGGATCAGCGTGGGAGCCCGCGCGCTCCTAGCTTTGGCTCATGAATCCGCTGCCGGCGCTTCGCTCGATTGCCTTCGGGCTTGCCAGCTGGGCCCGACACGCTCCGCGCCTGGTACCGCTGATGCTTCCTGGCCTCCTCATCGCCCTGCTCGTGGCCTTCGGCTGGCAGCAGCTTCGCGTCGGGCCGATCGAGGACCTGCTCGTTGAGCATCCGGATCTGGGCGGACCGCTCGGGGGCGTCGTGCAGGCCCTGCTGGTCGTGATCCCAGTGACTTTGGTCTGGTCAGCGCTGAGCTGGGCCTGGCTCGCCTGTGATCGCTACATGTATACGAACCGGCGCTGGATTGCCTCGCCGATGAGCGGGTTCGGGCCTGTCACCTTCCTTCTCGGCGCCCTCTTCGGACTCACGTTCTTGCTCTGGATCGCCTTGATTGGGATCGGTCCGCGGATCTCCTCGATCGACGTCGTCCCGTCCTGGCCTGGAATCGAGGTGCCTGCCGGGTACCTTCCGGTTGCCCTCGTTTTCCTCGCCCTGGTGACGCCGCTGCTTCTCCGTTTGATCATGGTCTTCGTCGCCAGCGGTCTCGCCGATGATGAAGCTGAAAGCGCAAACGGCACCGTGATGAAGTTGACACGTGGCAAGACGGTGGCGGTTGCCGTGGCCACCTTGCCCCAGCTGGCGCTTGCGGGCGGGATCTGGCTCGTAATCGGGCCGGCCTGGAGTGCCGCGGACCCCTCGGCACTGATTCCGGCCGGGATCCTCGCCCTCCCCCTCGGCTGTCTGCTCGCCGCCTGCCAGGTGATCACGGTGCGCCATTTCATCGGTCTCTCGACTCAGGGTGAAGACGTCTCAGAGAAGGATTTCGTCGTCCCCGGAACCAAGGAGGCGGATGTGCCGCTCGCCCCGCCGCCGGACTCTCCCTACGCCAAGGAGGCACCTGAGCCGGCCATGCCCGCCCGGGCGCCCGTGCCGCCGGAGGGGCCGCCGATCCCACCCCCACCGTCGGGCCAATCGGCTCCTGGCCCGCTGCCTAGCGGCGATCCGAAAACGCAAGCGCCGCCCCTGCCTGACCTCTCCGGTTTTCTCGCCACCTCTGCGGAGGCGACCGGGGACGCAGCAGCGCCTCCAGCGACCGCGGTTCCCTCCCCTCCCCCCGCCCCCGCCCCGACCTTGCCGGCTTTCGACGAGCGAAAAGGCGCCGACACTGCCAAACAGACGCCCACTCCGCCCGCCCCGGCCCCGCCCTCACCGGCTGAGGTTGCGCCGCAGGCCGAGAAGGCCGAGCCGATCACGGACCCAAGCGAGAGCGCGGGTCTGGGCGGGATCGCCGCGCTTCCGCTACCCCCGAGCCTTGACCCCCAGCCGCCAAAGGACGAGAGCTGAGCCACGGAGGCGACCGCGAAAGCGATCCCGCCCACGTGCGCCCATCTACGGTCCGGCCGAGAATTATGTCTTCCGCGCAGGAGAGCGTCCACGTCATCGGCATCGATCTCGGCACGACCAACTCGTGCCTGGCCACGCTTGACGAAGGCCAGGCGATGGTGGTCGCCAACGCCGAGGGCGAGCGCACCACGCCCTCGGTCGTCGCCATCGTCGAAGACGCCCAGCGCATCGTCGGGACCGCGGCACGCCGCCAGGGAATCATCCACCCCGAACGCACTGTTGCCTCGGTCAAGCGTCTGATCGGCCGCCGGGTCGACGAACTTGACGGCTCACTTCAGACCAGCTACCGGGTTGGCGCCGGCGAGAACGGCGCCGCTCGGATCGAGGTCGACGAGCAGAGTTTCAGCCCGGAGGAGATTTCGAGCCTGATCCTGGCAAAGCTGAAGACCGACGCCGAGGCCTTCATCGGCGAGCCGATCACCAAGGCCGTGATCACGGTCCCGGCCTACTTCAACGATGCTCAGCGCCAGGCGACCAAGGACGCCGGAAAAATCGCCGGGCTCGAGGTCCTGCGATTGATCAACGAGCCGACTGCGGCGGCTCTGGCCTACGGCTTCAGTGATGAGCGCGAACAGACCTTGCTCGTCTTCGACCTCGGCGGCGGCACCTTCGACGTCTCCGTGCTCGAGATCGGCGACGGTGTATTCGATGTCAAGTCGACCGCCGGCGACAATCAACTCGGCGGCGACGATTTCGATCACGCGATTGCCACCTGGATCATCGAGGATTTCCGCTTGAGCCGCGGGATTGACCTGGAGTTGGATCCGGCGACCGTGCATCGCCTGCACGAGGCTGCTGAGCAGGCCAAGGTCGAGCTCTCCGTGATGCCGACGACGCGGATCAGCCTGCCCTTCATCTCCACCAACAGCGACGGCGGCCCCGAGCACCTCGACATCGAGCTCTCGCGTTCACAGATGAACGCGTTGACAATGCCCTTGCTTGACCGTCTCGTCGAGCCGACCCGTCGGGCCCTGACCGCGGCCAAGGTCGACCCGGAGGCGATCGACCACATCATCCTCGTCGGCGGGATGACGAGGATGCCCGCGGTCCAGGAGCGGGTCAGCGAGCTGGCCGGCAAGCCTCCGCACAAGGGAGTCAACCCCGACGAGGCCGTGGCAATGGGCGCAGCGATCCAGGCCGGCATTATCGAAGGTCAGATCGATGACGTCCTGCTCCTCGACGTGAACCCGATCGCGCTTGGAATCGAAACCGCCGGCGGAGTGATGACTCCGCTGATCGCCGCCAACGCCACGTTGCCGGTGAAGAAAATTGAGGTGTTCACGACCGCGGTCGACAACCAGCCCTCGGTCGAGGTTCACATCCTGCAGGGAGAGCGCGAGCTCGCCGGTGACAACCGAACCCTTGGCCGCGTGAAGCTGCTCGGCGTGCCGCCGGCGATCGCCGGCGTGCCACAGATTCAAGTCATCTTCGATCTCGACGCCAACGGCATCCTCTCGGTCTCCGCCAGCGACCTCGGTACCGGCAACCACCAGCAGCTCGTGATCGAGTCGGCGACCAAGCTCGAAGATGAAGAGATTGGGCGGATCAGGGCCGAGGCCGAGATCCACCGTCATGAGGACCGGCGCCGCCGCCAGCAGATCGAGCTCGAAAACGACGTCCAGACAGCCCTCCAGCAGGCCGAGGGCCTACTGGAGCGACACGCCGAGCAGCTCAGCGATGAGGAGCGCGTGCAACTGGCCGAGGCGGGCGAGATGCTGAGACAGCAGCTCGCTGATCCCGATAGCGGCGAGATCGCTCTCGACCAGACTTTGCGCGCGTTGAGCGAAAAGATGCAGGCCTTCACCCGCCGCCTCTATGCCTCACCCGCCGGCCCCGAGTCCGTGAGCCAAAGCCCGGTGATCGAACCGACCATCGACGCTCCAATCAGCGTCGGCAGCCTCGGGACAGTTACCGACGACGGTGACGAATCCGAAATCGAGCTCGTCGACGACCAAGCCTAAAAGTGCTTTAGCGAAGCACGGAGCTCCAGGTGCAGCTCCGCTCACGGCACTTCGAATCGAGCAGGTCAGGAACGAAATCGATCCCGTGGCGGCGCATGACGGCGAGCTGTGATCTGACCGCGGCACTGATCGGCACCTCTCCCGCCGGCGCGATCAGGGCCGCGTAGGAGGACGCGAGCCTCTCAAGGCCGGCACGGTCGAGTCCGGGTGCTGATTCCTCGAGGGCCAGCGCAGCTGCCGCCTCGTAAGCGACCGAGACGTCGTCGGCGTAGATGGTCTCCATGCTGAGGGCGACGGCTCGAGGCCCGCCACCCTCTCCGAGGAGCTGATAGCGGGCGCCGTCGGGGAGGTCGCGGTAGAGCCCGATCTCGAGCGGGCGCGGCAAGCCGAAGAGGCGATAGCGTGGCATCTGGCGCTCGGCGGTATGCATCGCCTCGGCGACGGCGATCGGGACGTCGCTCTCGACCTGGTCACAGCCCGCGCCCGCCGCCTGGAAGCGCACCGTGATGTTGTTGGCCTCATACGTCTGCGGTTCACCACACGCATAGGCCGGCAGGACCGGCTCGCTCAGGTTGGTCGGTTTGACGAACACCGTGTAGGTGAAGATCGAGACGGCGATCAAGAGTCCCATCCCCAGCCACCACTGCAGCTGACCGAGCGCTCCATGAACCCCGGCCTTCATCGGGGCTCCCCCGCTTCCGCGGCGCGACGGAGGGTCTCACGCGCTCCGGGCTCGTCGTTGATCAGAACCCGCTCGAGGCCCCGGCGAACCAGCGCGCACTGATCCTCAGCGAGGCAGAGGATCGCTCGTTGCGAACCGACGCTTTCGAGCTCGATCGGGGACCCGGAGGCAGAGTCGACATGCTCTGGTAGATCGCGCGCTAGGGCTCGCTCAGCGAGCGCGAGGATCTCGGGGGCGGGAACCGTGGAGCCAGCGACAGGCGGTTGATCGCCGACGTCAAGCCGCGGCTCGGGGGCGCTGAAAGTGAGGTTTGGCCCGAGCAGTGTGAGAGCGATTGCGGCTATCGCGACCGCGGCCCCGGCGATCTGTCGCGGGGCGATCTTCATCGCAACTCCGCGGCGACCTGGCGCTTTAGAGGTGCCAGTTTGGGACCTGAGGCGGCGTGTCGGAAGCGGGTTGCGAGGTTGGTTCCCGAGCAGAAGTAGTCATCCGGATGGGCACAAAAGACGGCGAGATCACCGTCGGTAACAGTCAGCTCGATGCCACCGATGTCGATCGGCTGGCCGATGCGTGTGTCCGGTTCAGCCGTGAGAAGCGCCGCTTCGAGGGTCGCGGTGTTGATGTTCTCGGCCCCGACGGCCTCGAACTGGGCTGCCCGGATCAAGGTCTCGATGCGTTGTTTTGCCTGCGATTCGCGCGCCTTGTCGACGGGCTTGGTCACGGTCTCGCGCGCCTTTTCCTCGAGTCCGCCCCCGGGCCCGAAAAAGCTCGAGACCTGCGATTGCCAGCCGAGCGCGTAGACGGCCATCGCCGCAATCAGGGCGACGAGCGAGAAGGTGCCAAGAGCGCGTGCGTACACGAGGCCAGGCTAGGTGTGCGGCGCCGGCGCCGGCCGCCTTTCGCCCAGCTCTCCCCCACACCCGCTCGGGCGCTTCACGGCCGAAAACCGATGTATCCGCCCCGATCGCATGGCCGTCTGGGCCATCGAGATCTAGATCTCGGGATCTCGATGCCTCCCCGGTATGCCCCGTGCCCAGGCCTCAATACCGGCCTGGGCACGGGGATCGGCGCCTGCCCACACGTGCAGCCTCGAGCCTTTCCCCACGTCGCGGCTTCGCGAGGGCGAGATAACAACGCTTCGCGCTCTCTGCGCACAGCGGAACTGGCGGAACCGCGCTTTCAACATTTCCGGGTCCCCTCGGCCACCCAGCTGGCGGTAACCCGAGGGCGCCGTAGACAGAGGTGGCGGTTGCCCGGAAGCGGGAAGCGGCCAGCTGGCGATCCCGGTGGACGGGGAAAAGAGGGTTTCCCTAGGCAGGGGGTCCGGGATCCCAGGGATCAGGGGAGCCACGAGCTCGGCAATCATGCATCCATACAGCTCGCCAGCCGGGGGACTCTGGAGATCACCAGCGGTCGAGCTGGACAAACCCCGACATCTAGACCTCGATGGACCGGGAGGCGCGGCGCTCGCGATCTAGTCATCCGCAGCGATCGCTATTAACCCATCCGCCGGGACGCCGAGACGTGGAAGGAATCGGGCCGATAGCGGCGAAAGGTGCGGCGATGACGACTCTGACGTGTTCAGCGCGAAAGGGCGGAGTGGGGAAGACCACGTCCGTCCTCAACCTTGCCGCCGAGTTCTCCTCACGCGGTAAGCGGGTCCTCGCCGTCGACGGGGACCCGCAGGGAATCCTCACTCTCCTCGCCGGCCTCGACGCCGAGGGACTCCCGCATACGCAGACACTCCTGGCGGCGATGCTGCCTGAGAACTACGACTTTGACGTTGACGCGATTACCCACACCGCGCCTTGGGGCGGAGACATCTGGCCCGCATCGACGGATATGGCCGCGGCCGAGGGCGTGCTTTCTGAGCCGCACGCCGATGGCTCCTTGCAGCGTCTCGAGTGGGCCCTGAGGCAGGTGCGCGGGCGCTATGACCTGATCCTCATCGATGCGCCGCCGGCGTCATCGAAGCTCGCCTACAACTGCCTGATCGCCGCCGACGCGGTCGCGATTCCAACCACCGCCGACTACGTGTCGGTCGCCGGGTTGCGCCGCTTTCTCGCCAGCCTGGCGATGATCCAGGAGCACCAGAAGCCGGAGCTTCGCCTACTCGGCGTCTACTTCTCACTCTGGCGACACACCGTCCATGCCCGAGAAACGATGCAGGCGGTCAAGTCCCAACTCAACGGCACGCTGTTCGAGGCGGCGATCCCGCAAACGGTGACGGTCCAGGACGCCCAGGCCCAACACAAAGCACTACGGCAAGTGAATGTCGACGACCCGGCTGCTCGCGCGTACGCCGAGCTGGCCACGGAGATAGAGGAGAGGATCGAAAGCAATGGCCAGGTCTGACAAGAGGGAAGCGGCCCGTTCCGCCGTCTCAGAGCTCGACTTGATCGGCCCGCGAAGCCGAACGCCGAATGGGACAAACGGGGCGAGCTCAACCGCTACCACCGAGTCGCCCCCGAAGCCGGATGAGCGCGCGGTCGAGGCCGAGGAGGTCCGCGAGCTCAATCAGGCCGTTAACTCAGTGAAGAGCGAAGCCGAGCGAAGTGGGGGAGAGGCCTCAAAACCGCGACGGCGCCGGCGGCGGAGCGAGGCCGAGATCGGCGTCGAGATCTACCTGCCGGAGTCGATGCTCTACCGCGCGCGTTCTCTGGTTCGTCCTCTGCGGACCGGCTCGCGCCGCTCTCTTGGGGCAGCGTTCGTGATCCAGGCCTATGCCCGCGCCGTCGACGAGCTCGTCGCCGAGGATCTGGACGTCGCCGGGATTGGCCCCGAGGATGGCGACGAGCTCGTCGATCGCATCAAGCGCGCCCTCGCGGGCTGACCGGGCCTGTGTCTGGGGCAGGTGAGCTGCTGTCGCGCCTTCTTCGCCGCGGCCCCGGCGAATTCGAAGCGACGCTGGCTCTTGCGCGCGGCGAGGAGGTGAGCTCTGCCGAGCTCGAGCGACTGCGCCGTGGGGGCTTCATCCGTGGATCACGTCGTGATCGTCCTCGTCTCGATCCGGCGCTGATCGCGCCCCTACTGGCCATGGAGGAGGCGATGAGCCGCGGTCGTGCGGGCATTGTTGGTGGGCTCCACCGATTCCTCCGCCGCGCCTCCGCTCGTCCTCAGCGTGACGTTCTGCTCGAGGCATTGGCTTCCGAGCTGGAAGCAGAGCGCGATCAGCTTCGTCGTAAAGAGCTCGCCTCCAGCGACCTCGAGCCCCTTCTCGCCGACGTACGCGAGACCGTCGAGGAGCTCCGCAGCGCCGAGGAGGCCGACGCGCGGGTGGCGATCCGGGTCAGCTCGCTGTGTGCGGAGTTGATCGAGCTGCTGGCGCGCGGTCTAGCCCCGAAACGCCGCTCTCGCCGGATGGAGCCGACCGAGAGCTTCCTAAAAGCGCCGCCCTCGATCAATGAGAGTCTCATCCAGGGCCTGGTCTTGCGGGCGCCGAGACCGATCCGGCTGCCCGGGTCGTCAAGCCTGGCAGCCGCCCTTACCGGTGAGCGGGTGCCGCGGGCGACTCCACAGCGCCAGCTCCCCGACCTGGGCAAGGAGCCGCGCCGCGAAGGTGCCGTGCGCGCGGCGCTCGCCGAGCCCGCGCCGCTCGAAGCTCTCTACGCCGCCGCACCAGCCGGCGAGGCCCTCGCTCGCCACGCGGTGATCGCTTTGCTCGGGCGCCCGGTGTTGGATGACCTCGGTCTCGAGAGTTTGCGCGGGCCGTTGGGGCGGGTTGGTGAGCTGAGCGCGGTCAGCCCACTGGCAATCCGAGCCGTCGCGTCGCGGTCCGGACAAGAAGAAGGCCGGGTGGCAGCGTGAACCTCGCCGAGGAGGAGCTACGCGAGCTCTGTGCCCGTATCGTCAGCGCGCAGTCCGAGCGCGCTGACGAAGAGCTGCTCGGCTCCTCGTCGGAAACCGTCTCCGAGGTCGAGTCACGACTCAGAGCTTGTGGGATGCGGCTATGGCGGCGCGGGGGAGAGGCGCCGGTCGCACTGATTGCCGAAGAGCGCGACACGCTGTCGCCGCTGGCGCGCTCGGCGCTCGCAATCTGCGCCCTCGAGCTGCACCCGGAGATCGCTACAGCAGAGCGCCGCCGGATCGCGGTCGCCGAGCTCACTGAGCGCCTGCCCGGCGCCCACAACCAGGCCTACGTGCGCCGAGCCGCCCTCGGCCCGCTTGAGCATCGCGGCCTGATCCGCGTCGTGAAGCCGGGTCAGCGCGCCCGCGAGGCCTACGTAGTCGCGGGGCCTGTGCTCGGTGCCATCGATCAGGCAGCGCTACGGGCACGCCTCGACGCTCACTCTGCCGCCGCTGTCTGATGTTGCGCTCGATCCAGAGCATCGGCTGGTCGTGTCTCGATCCGGCGCCAGTGAACATAACCGGGCCCGTGAGCGTGCTGATCGGCCAAAACGGCAGCGGCAAGTCGAGCACGATCGATGCGGTCAAGGCTCTGCTCGGGGCGCGCCGCTTCGGCGGCGGACGCAGCGCCTCCTCCTATCGTTTCGGCGGGCGTGGGGGAGAGCCTCCGCTCGAGCGCGCCTACGTGCTCGGCGTCGTCGCCCATCGCGGCCGCCTTGACGTCGCCACGCAGCAGGCGACGATGGTCTTGGAAGTCGGACCTTCGCGCCGGCGCTTCACTTTGCTCGAGGGAGAGCAGATCATCGATCCCGACCAGCTCGACACCGGCCTCGAACGCTTGCGCGAGCTCCCACGCTCCGGCTGGATGAGCCCGGTCGAGTGGGAGCAGCGGGTGCTCGGCCCGCTCGGCGTGGGTCCGGCCTTTCGCCGTCTGCTCGAGCTGCCCCAGGGCGAGATCGCCCGCGCCCTCGATCGCGATTCGCACCAGCTACTCGAGCTCTTACTGGAGCTCTCCGGAGGGCGCGACGCGAGCGAGCAGTTCGCCGCTGCCCGCGAGGCGGTGGCGGCGGCGCGCTCAAGCCAAGCCGAAGCCCGCCGCCGCCTCGATCGAAGCCGCGCCGAGCTAGCCGAGGCCGAGTTGGCGGCCGCTGAAGCTCGGCGGGCCGGCGAGCTGCGCGCTCGGCTCGGAGAGCTCGGGGCCGAGGCCAGGGAGCTGCTCGCCTCCGCCGGGCAGGGTCCACGTCCGTTGCTTCGCTCGCGGCGTCTGTTGAGCGCGGCTGGGATCGAGCTGATCGAGGATGGCAACCTATGGGCGGTTCGAGACTCCGACGCCGAGCATGCCGCAGCGTTACTGGGTCCCGGTGAGTGCCTGCCGCTGGCGGGGATTGAGCGCCAGGGTCTGGTCTGTGGGCCGGCCGCGGGAGACGACGCGCGCTCGAGTGTCTCCGCTGCTCAACGCGGCAAGCTCACCCGCATCCTCACATCCCTCGAACAGGCGGGAATCGAGCTCGAAGAAGAGGCTGTGGAGGCGGCCGATCCGGCGGAGCTGATCGGCGCTTTCAACGCACTCGCCTCTCGGGGCATTCCTGCGGCGGGTCCCGCCGAGGGTCCCGAGCTCGGCGAGCTCGAACAGCGCGTTGGCGCCGATCGTGCCGAGCTCACCAGCCGCGGTGAGCTGCTCGAGAACACGGCGTCGCAGCTCGAGCAGGTGCACGAGGTCTACGAGCAGGCGGTCGAACAGGTCCTTGCCGAAACCGCGGAGCGCTTCGAGGCACTCTGTGAGCACGCCGGCTTCACCGGCAAGATGGAGATTGCCGCCGGCGTCTCCGGCGCTCGCGAGTGCCAGATTTGGGTAGCCGAGGAGGCGGGAGAGGCGCTTCGCCCGCTCACGGGGACCCGAGCCTCGCTCTCAGGCGGATGGAGGGCGGCCGCGGTGACCCTGGCCATTCTCGCCTGCCTCGGGACCGAGCAAGCACCGCCGCTGTTGCTCTTGGATGAGGTCGGGGCCTCGCTTGATGAAGAGCGCCTCGGCGTTCTCGGGACAGCATTTGCCCGTTTGGGGGAGGAGAGCGGGTTGCTGACGATCATGACCGTTCCCTCGAAGACGATCTCACAGACCGTCGCCGGCTTTGCCGCGCAGCAGATCGCCTTCTTTCGCCCGCGCCCCGATGAGGCGCTGGCGCCGCCGCCACATCTCGTAGCCGCTTCGCCGCGCCGCCTGCTTCGCCGCGCTGCCTGAGCGGTGGTCTCCTCGTTCGTGTCGGCTGAGCCGAGCGTTAGCCATCGGCAGCGAAGCGACGGAGCGAGTCAGGCAGATCGCGAGATCTAGATCTCGATGGACCCAGGTACGTCCGGATCGAGGACCTACCTTCAACCCATGCGAACACTCGGCCTAGCCTGGGATCCGAGCAAGTGGTCGATTCAGGTCGATGCGGACGCAACGGAGATCGTTCTTCGCGGGATCGGGCCGCGCGGAGGAGAACTGGGCTCGATCACCTGCCCGCGAGCGCGCCTCGGCGAGCTGCTGGCGATGATCGATGCCATGCATGTCGCCCTCGAGCGGGGACTTGCCAAGCTGACGGCCGAGTTCCGAAGCTCCGCCGGCAACAGCGCCTGGGCGATCAGTGTCGACGGATCCGTCAATCCGCGCGCCAATCAGCAGGTCATCTGGCTCTACTTCCCCGCCAAGCGCCCTCGCCCGGTCAACATCACCGACACCGGGACGCTCGAGGTCCTGCGAGACCTCGTTTGCCGCGCATAGGCCCGCTGCCTGTGCGATAGAGGCTCAGGGACTAACTACGAAGCGGATCCGCTCTGCCGCGAGCGGATCTCGCTCGAGGCCCAGGCCGCGGCGCGCACGAGGACCTCGCCGTGACATCGCCCGGGCGCACACCAGCACCCGAGGACCTTGCCGTCGAGTTCGGCCAAGTCCTCGACCTTCACAGCACCGCTTGCCAGCTGGCGGCCGAGATAAAGACGATAGGCCTCGATCGCCTCCTCGACGTTCGCCACCCTGAATCGGGCTCGAGTCCCTGGCCTGTGTGAGTAGGGGTTGCCCCAGCGCCCGCGCGGCCCCGGAGCGCGGCCGATGTAGACATCGAAGGCGTCGCGTTTGCAATGGACGATCGGCTGGTTGCCCTCCATCGCTCGAACCTAAAGCACCTTCGGAGCCCCCGAGAGGCCTTTGCCGGCGATTGAATTGGTGTGAATCCAGGTCCCGGTCCGCCTGTCGCCCTAACTTCGGGAGGTGGGACGAGGAAGAGGAACCGACGCGAAGCCGGAGGCACAGCCCAGTGTCCTGCTCAGCGGCCGCCGCCGCCTTCATCTCGGCCCGAAGCCGCCTGCGCCAACGTCGAAGCCCAAGCCCAAGCCCAAGCCCAAGCCGAAGCCGAAGCCCAAGCCGCCGGCGGCCTCGAACCAGCCGCTCACCGACGAGGAAATGCTGACCAAGCTCGAGGCGCGCCAGCCAGGGCCGAGGATGTACCCATCCAACAACAGCCGCGTCCACGCCAACTGCGAGGAGATCGGCTCGGGCGGGATGCTCGAAGCCGCCTCGGCCACGGGCAAGGAGTTCCGTGGCCACGTCGCCTATGACCGCTCGAAGAAGCTTTTCGTCGGCCTCACCGTCTACGGCCCCGGCGGCAACGTCGGCCGCGGCGGCAGCCGCGAGTATGAGGGCCGCAACCTGAACTCTGCCGTCGCCGCCGTCAACACGAAGCTGCGAGCGAAGATGTCAAGCAGCGGCTCCGTCTACCACCCGGTGGGAAATCAGCAGCCCCTCCTCGACGGCCGCGCAGTTCGCGACAACCTCGACGCCCTCCTGCGCTAGCGCTTCGCGCAGTCGCCCAGAACGGCGCCCCGCGCCGGCCCGAGAACGAGTGAGGAACGGCAACGCCCGGAGCGCCAATAGCGGCGCGGCCCGAACTCGAATCGCTGCCTGCTTTCCGGATGCGGATTGACGAGCGCCAGGCCATCGCTGAAGCGGCGCATGTACCCGACCCCGACCGCTCGCTTGCGTCCCGAAGGCGTTCCGATCTCGCGTTGCCAGGGCCCGGCGCCGGGCTCGCCGTCGAGGGTCCGGAAGGCAAAGGCGGACCCCGAGCCGAGCTTGAAGGCGAGAAGGAAGCTGGCGCGGCCGTAGACCTGGGCTCGCCGGTCGGCGCGTTCTCCGTAGACCATCGCCTGGTAACCGGCACCGGCTCGCTGAACGGAGCGCATCATCTTCTGTTCGATTGCCCAGTCCGAGCCGCCGCCGGCCTCGGGGTGGGTGAAAAGCGGCTCGTCACCGTTGCCGTCCCCATAGCGGGCGAAGTACTCGCGGTTGACGACGTCGAGGTCAACGGCGAGCTCGGCGAGCAGCGCACGCTGCTGATCCGACCATGGGTCGACAGCGACATTTGCCATGACCGTATATCCGCGACTTTTCAGCTCGTTGGCGGCCGCGGCGACGAACTCGACCGTCTCCTGGGCGTAATCCTCGTCGCTGAGCTCAGCAATCCGCCCTTCGATGCCGTGGGAGGGATTGAGATTGACGTCGTCGATGTAAACGCCGTTCCATCTGACGCCGGATCCGTCACCGTGGGCGTCGGCCAGGCGAGCGAGCACATTCGCCATCCACGAGGCGCGGTAGCCCGGGTCAGCGATGTTCATCGCTCGCAGCTCCGGATAGCCGCTCGAGACCAGGCGGTTGCCGGAGGCGTCGTGAAGAAACCACTCCTCATGGTCCTCGGCCTCACACCAGCTGGCCCCGGATGACTGGAACGGGTCCCATGGACAGCCTGGGTCCTCCGCGACCCAGGATCCGTTCTTGTAGACGAGGATTTCAGTTCTCGGGTTGGCGCTCCTGTAGGAGGCGACGCGTTCGTGGACCGTCTCGCGCACGGTGACGTATCGGTAGCGCTCTCCAGGCTCGCTCATCAAAGTCTCCTCCCACTCGCTGAGCAGGGCTATCTGGGAGATCGTCGACGCCGGCAGGATCTTGGTCTGCGGCGCGGGGCGGGGGAGGGGTGGCTCGGCGGCATTGAGCGTCGTCGGTGAGAGAGCGAGTAGAAACAGCGCCGCAGCGAGGAGAATCCTCTTCACCCGGTGACGATCGGGGCGCGCTCTCGCGGCGGCGCGGCCTTTCGCCCGCGCCGCGCGGACTCGGTCTGCGGCTGGGTCTGAGCGAGATCCGCTCGCAGCCGGGAGGCGCGCCTATCTTCGATGCATGGGACGGGGACGAGGAAAGGCATGTACTGCGGCGCCGGCGACTCGCCGCTTCGCAGAGCTCGATGCCGTTCGCTCCGGTTCGCGCTGGCGCTCGCGTCAGGGCTCAGCCGAGGTCGAGCTGGTTCACGCCGACGAGGAGTGGGGATATCGCGCCGTCATGGTCAACGACGGCCTCGCCAACAAGATGATCGACCCCGCGCTCTTGACCCGCGACTACGTGCTGATCAGCGAAGGCGAGGGCGAGCCGACCTCGATCGCGACGCCCGTGGCCACGAGCTCGCCGCCGAGCCTGATGACCGCCAACGAGGAGACCAAACGCAAGATCGAAGCCGAGCTCCGTCGCACCTACAAGCCCGACGGCGCCGAGCGCGAGGCAGAGGAGGCAAAGCAGATCACCCCTGCTCAGGTCAACTATCTCAGTCAGCTCTGTGAGCGCGCGGGCGTCCCCTTCGACCCGCGGATGTCGAAGGCCAAGGCATCGAGCGAGATCACCCGCTTGAAGGCCGAACTGGCCAAGGCCCCCGCTGCTACTACCGCCTGAGTGTCAGCGACCGCTACCGGTCAGCTCGCCGTTGGCACGCCGCTTCATCTCTTCTCGCAGCGCGGACTCGATTCGCTTCGCCGCTGAGGCGCGGTTGGCGATCGTGATCGGCCCGTGGGCGTGGATCGCGTTTACGAGCGCACCCGCGATCTGCCTCTCGTTGCGCTTGCGATCAAGGACGACGCGGCGAAGATGCTCGAGGCGCCGCTCGAGATCGGCGATCTCTTCCCGCATCGAATCCTGGTCCTGCTGATTTCGCGCTGCCATCCGTCCTGACCGTGGAACGCCCGGGCGGCCACGGGCCCGGCTTCGGCCAAGAAACCGACTTCCACATCAGTCCCCGGCCGTAGCTTGGCCAGGTGAGCAAGCTGCCCCCAATCGAGTACCCGGAGGGAGTCGTTGACGTAAGCCAGCTGGCCTGTGATGAGCGCTTCAACCGTGAGGACCCTGCGGCTCGAGGACGCCTCGCCCTGGCGCTCGAGCGGCTTGAGCGCGGTGCCCCGCTGCTTCTTTACGGTCAGAGCATCGATTTCGAGGAACTACGAACGACGGAGGGCAGGATCCGACTCCACGGCCAGACGATGAGCTGGTGGCTTCGCGGCGAGGAGCTGGCGCTGGCGACTTTGTGGGAGCGGTTCACCAGCCTGCGCCCCTACCTGCGATCACGAACCGAGTTCGTGATCGCAATCAAGGAAGACGAGCTTTCAGAGGTTGGCGATCGCGATCGCGCCTGGATGAGGGCTCGGATTGCCGAGCTGCGCGAGCAGGTTCGCCTGCTACCCGCAGGCGACTGACCGTAAAGCCGCTTCGCTCGCGACGCCCGGGGTGATGCTCAGGATGTGAAACAACGCCTGATCTTCGCCGCCGCCCTGATGCTGACGCTGCTTGTCGGCTCTGTCATTGCTCTCTCCCGGGAGGGACGGAGACGCCGATCCCGCCGGCCGGTTACGGGCCCGCTTCCGGGCCCGACCAGGCCGCGACGATCGCTGAGGCGATCACTTCTGCGGAGACGATCGTCGTTGCCCAGGATCAAGCCTCCAGCGGCCAGGTCGTTCTGCGCCGTTTTCAGGGCGACGCGGTGCTCGCCTACACCGTCGACGGGGAGGGTGAGGTCATGGCCGCTCAGCTCGCGGCCGGCGGGCAGCGGGCGGAGACCGATCATGCCTTCACGGCCGGCCCCGGGTTCGGAGACCGGGTGATGCTCGAGCACCTGAGAAGCTTCGGTCGCTGTCGAGAGGCGGAGCCCGAACTCTCCCGTGAACGCCTGATCGCCGCCTTGAGCGCGGGGGATCCGGCCCTGGCCAGCTGGTGGATGGGGTCTGAGGGCGATGTGCTCTGGGAACGTGCCGGCACCGAGGCCGGGACGCTCGTCCGCACCAGGATTGCCTTCGATCCCAGCGGCAAACTGAGCGAAGCGCAGATGTTCGTACAGCCGGACTCCGAGGCCTGGTTCGAGCGCGCCCCGATCGACTCCTACCGCTTCGTCT
Organism: uncultured Gaiellaceae bacterium; assembly: GCA_963765705.1. Taxonomy (GTDB): domain Bacteria; phylum Actinomycetota; class Thermoleophilia; order Gaiellales; family Gaiellaceae; genus Gaiellasilicea. The sequence goes on along the minus strand of CAVXXJ010000013.1, from coordinate 568,342 downwards.
ATCCGGCAGCGCTCGAAGGTGTCTCCGGGGCAGGCCTCGCGCAGATCTGCGACTGATCACCCTCGGCAGGACGAGACTCGATTAGCGCGGATGTGATCGGTCACCCAGTGCGGGCATGTGGAGATGCCAGCTACCCAGCGCCTGCTGGCTTAGGGTTCATCTGTGGGACGAGGTAGAGGAGGCGCGCCGGCATTAACTCGAGGTTCCCGTTTGGCTGCACGCCTGCGGCGAGCAGTCGATCGGTCTCCGCGGCCGAAGTCCTCGAGCATCGAGCACCTCCTGCACGTCAACCGCGAACTGAAAGGCCGGTGGCCCACGCCGCCGTCCGATCAGAACAGTATCTGGCCGGGCTCGTTCCAGCCGAACAGCATTTGCCCGCATACACCGCTTGCGCGCCAAAGCCCGACCGTGCGCACGAGCCAGTGGTTTGGCTCATCGGAGCGCCGGCCGATTAGAACCACCCACGGTATCGAGCTCGTCAACGACCGTCGGAAAGTCGACATTCGCCAGACTCCGAGCAACGACTACCTCGTCGCCGAGTGGCTGTACTTCGAAGGACAGCCCTGCCTCCGAGTTCGATATCAGGGCACAGATACTCGGCTTGCGGTTGAGGAAGCGAACGCTGCCCTGGAGAACCTCCTCAGGGCCGGATTCACCGAGCCGCTTGGTGACAATCGAGAGCTCTACGAAGACCGGCTACTTGAGTTGAAGGAGCGCTTCTCGGTATCCCACCTGTGAAGCACACGCGCGACTAGCTGACCAGTGGCCCAGGGGTCGTCGTGGGGTCGTTGGTCGATCGCTCGGCCAGCGCGCAGAGTGGCCTGGCTTAGGACAGACCGGGACGTCCCCCACGCTCAGACCAGACTAGCGCCCTGCCCCGACTCATACATCCACGCTAATCGAGTGTGGCGGCAGGACGAAAACGCTCCGGCTCAAGGCGCGGAGGCGGTTAGCTTGAACGTGCCCTCGCCCGACCTCACGCCCGCGCTTGCAGAGCGCCTCGATCAGATCCGCGATCAGATCTGCCGACGCTTCGACAGCGATGCGGCTCGCGAGGCGATTGCTGAGGCGATCGACTTCGCACTCTCGCGCCATCACGGCCAGTTGCGCAAGTCCGGCGAGCCATTCGTCTTTCACCCACTCGAGGTCGCACGCATCCTCGCCGATGAGGGGCTCTCGCCGGAAACCGTGATCGCGGGTATCTGTCACGACCTGCTCGAGGACACCGGTTGCGATCAGTCGGAGCTTCGGGACCGCTTCGGAGACGACGTCGCCCTGATCGTCGAGGGGGTGACGAAGATCAACCGAGCCGCTCCACGCGGCTCGGTACAACGGCGAAAGAGCGCGACCTACCGCAAGCTGATCCTCGCCGCGGCTGATGATGCCCGCGTCCTTGTTGTCAAACTGGCTGACCGACTCCACAACGTACGCACGCTGCAGGCGATGCCGGCTCCCCGCCGACGCGCGATCGCGAGCGAGACGCTCGAGATCTACGCCCCGCTCGCCCACCGCCTCGGAATGTCGGCGATTCGCGCCGAGCTCGAGGACCGATGTCTGGCGATCGTCGACCCGCGGGCCTACGCCGAAGCCGGACAGATTCTCGGGTCGATCGATCTCACCCTCCTCGACCCGCTGTGCTCTCTGCTCTCAGAACGCCTCGTCTCCGAAGGGATCGAGGCCGAGATCAAGGCTCGGGTCAAGTCGCGCTACTCGATAGCCGAGAAGCTCCATCGCCAGGCAGCCGCGGAGACGATCGCCCTCGAGGATGTGCTCGGAATGAGAGTGATCGTCGCGAGTCGCGATGCCTGCTACCGCGTTCTGGGCGTGGTGCATGATCTCTGGCCCCAGAAGTCCGGCAGCTTCGACGACTACATCTCGGTTCCGCGCGCCAACCTCTATCAGTCACTGCACACGACCGTGATCGCCGGCGGCGGGCGTGTGCTCGAGGTACAGATCCGCAGCCGAGACATGGATGAGGTGGCCGAGCGCGGCATCGCCGCCCACTGGGCCTACAAAGAGGAAACGGCGACGCTTCGAAGCGGAGGACCACAGGCGACGCGGCGCTGGATCGAACTTGCCGCCGAGGGTCAGCGCGCAGCGGCCGCCGGCGATGATCCGCTCGATGAGGCCTTCGCCGCCCTGCGTCGCGACGTCTTCGCCGACGAGCTCTACGTCTTCACGCCGGCCGGCGATGTCAAACTCCTGCCGGCCGGGGCAACTGCGATCGACTTTGCCTACGCGGTTCACTCCGACCTCGGCCACCGACTCACGGGAGCCCGCGTCGATGGCCGCCTGTGGCCGCTGATCAAGCCGCTACCGGCCGGCGCCGTCGTCGAGGCCCTGAGCAGTCGAACCCACGAGCCGCCTCTCGACTGGCTCACGGCGGTGAAGACAAACCGAGCGCGAAACCGGATCAGGGCCTTCCACCAGGCGGAGCTCGAGGCCGAGCGCACGCGCGAGGGGCTCGGGCTGATTCGCAGTGCTCTGCGAGCCGCCGGCCTCGCGCCGCTTACTCGCGGTGAAGAGCTCGATCGTACCCTTGAGCGCGCCGGCTTCGAGACCAGCGCCAGGGCCGCGGCCGACGCCTTGCGCGATCGATCCCGTCTTCGCTTCATCACCAAGCGCGTGATCGCCAGCCTGACGGAGAAACCCGAGGCATCCAAAGCTGCCTTGCCGACAACCCCGCCCCACCCGAGCGCCGGCGCCGAGGTCTTGGTCGACGGGCAGAGCGGCATGCGCACGCGTATCGCTGGCTGCTGTCATCCGGAGCCTGGCGATGAGATCGTCGGATACGTCTCACTCGCTCGCGGGGTGACCGTGCACCGAAACGACTGCGCCAACATCACCGCGCTAGCCGCCGCCGAAGCGGAGCGGCTGATTGCCTGTGAGTGGGCTGGATCCGAGCGCTCGTTCACGACGCGGGTCGAAGTCAAGTTCCTCGACCGCCCGAATCTGCTTCATCGCCTCGCCGACGTCGTCTATGGATCCGGGGCTGAACTTCGCGAGCTCGATCTGCGCTCGGGCCGAGGTGGCGTCGTACGCGGGCACGCCAGCTGCATCGTCACCTCCCCGCGCCAGGCCCAGGAACTGCGCACGAAGCTGGCCGAGCTCGAGGGGGCGATCGACGTCGGACGCTAGGGCTAGGACTCGCCGCGGGCGCGGTCGAGCTCGGCGGCCAGGGCGCCGGCATCGAAGATCAGCTTGCGGAGTGTCGTGGTCAGCTCGCTCGCTTCCGTGCCCACGGCGTCGATACGCCTGAACATTTTGAGCACTGGCCCTTCCTCTCCGCTTTCCGGCGGATCGTCGTCGAGGTAGCGAGCTACGTCAACGCGGGCTGACACGATCTGGTTGACGGCGGCATCGAGCGTTTCCTCCGCCTCGACGAGGGCGCGTACTGTGAGCAGGTCGGCCATGGCGAGAAGCTAGGGCGCTTCCGGGTCCGCGACCGGAGATGAATTGGAGGGCCCGACCTCGATCATCCAGCCCTCTCTGCTGGTGGTGTCCGGGACTGAGTTGGCGCGAAGCTCTTCGAACTCGGCTCGGGGCAGGTGAACGATGGCTCCGAAGGCCGCCTGGGCTTGATAGTCGCTGTCGCCGTCGGCCAGCTTCCAGTTGCGCTGGATCGTGTCGGTGTTGATGAGAAGCCGGACGGTCTCGGTCATCGCGGAGGGCTCCTTGCGGTCCGGGGTGTTCGGGTCGAGATCGATTAGAGCCCGGTCGAGCACCGGCTTGACCTTGTTGAAGAGAGCCTCCTCGAGCGCCTCGTCTTCGGTCTGGGCATAAACCTCGCCGATCAACTCGCGGGCGAGCTTGATCCGAGCGTGGGCGAGAGCGCGCTGCTCTCCTTCGCCAACCTCGGCCTCGCCGCCCGTCTGAGACTCCGCGGATCCCCTGAGGATCTCAAGCGCCTCCAGGTCGAGAGTCAGGCTCATCTCTCGAAAGCCCCAGCGATCGTCGACCTCGAACTTGACGTAGCGGCCAGAAGCCGATGCGCCGTGGTCTGTGATCTCACCGGTGAGGTGAAGAATGGCCCGCCTGCCGAGTGCCTCCTCGGTTTCAGCGAGAGAGGTCTCATAGGCGTTCGCGGCGTCGTAGTTCGGATCCATCAGCGTTAGGTCTTGGGCTCGCCAGTGGGGGCGGGGGAGAGGGCGCGGTACTTCTCAACGCCGGCGCGGATCGCAAAGCAGCAGAGCAGGAAGTGGTAATCCCAGGCGCGCAGGTCCCACTCCCACCAATCGTAGAACTGGAAGCCCTCGGCGTCGAAGTCCCGGAGCGCAATGTGTGCGACGTCCTCGCAGTTGAGGTCCTTGAACTCGATGTGCTCGGCCCATGCGGCGCGAATCTGCGCCTCGCGCTCGGGATCCTCCTCGAGGGCCGAGTTCTCGAAGGCTTGCTCGACGGCGGCATGAAAACGATCCTCCGAGTAGACGCGGGTCCCGGCACGCGCGGCGCTGTTGGTGATCTTCTCGGCCCAGTAGTCGGGATTGATGTCGGGGCCCGAGGCAAAGAAGAGGGTCATGTCCTCGCGGCGGGCGAAGGTGTAGCCGCTGTCGATGTCGCCGTTGATTGCCAGGTGCCCGGGCCAGGTGATCAGGTCGTAGCCGTACATGAACGACCCCGGAGTCGCAAAGCGCAGGTGGCGGTAAAGGCCGTCGTCGTGGAGGACCGTCATCTCGTGCTCGGCGGTATCACGCTCGAAATGCTCGCGCGCCTGCGCATAGCGATCGGTGGTCTTGGCTTTGACGGGACTCTGTGTCGTCGGCATGATCGGAAGCTAGGTCGCCCCGGGGTCGGCGAGGGCCGCTTTTACGTGGAGACGTCGCACTTATCTGACGCTGGCGAGATCGAGGCTGCGAGCCGCATCAACACCGCCGCGGTCTGAATTGCCTCCTCGAAGGTGTGCTCCCACTCGGCGTGATCACAGCGCGGGGCTGGACACTTGCAGCGGTCGGCGCGCCAGGCCGCGAGCGTTTCCTCGAGCTCGTCCTGGGCGCAGGCGAGCCCGAGGCGGATCCCGTCACGGGTTGCCGGGTAGCCGCTCGGATGCGTCGTGTTCTGCCGCTCGATCTCCGCTTGCAGCTCGACAAGGCCGAGCCTCGGCGCTTCAGCCTTTTCGCGGCAGCTGCCGGGGAAGGCATCACAGCGCTGTTCGGCGCAGCGCAGGCAGTAGGCACTGAGGGCGCCCTGCCACGGATCCGAAGCGCCGCGGTCCATGACCTCGGCCTCGCAACATGCGCACAGGGAAGGTCCGTGCGTTTCAATAGGACTCGCGGCGACAACGGGCTCGATCGCGGCGACGAGAAGGTCGGCCGCCTCATAGGCGGGCGTCCAGTTCGGACAGGTGTCGACGCCGGCGTTGCACTCGCCGTAGCCCTGTTCATCCATCCAGTCTCTGATCACGGCTGCCATCTGATCGCGGCTCAACCCAGCGGCGCGGCCGGCCCCACGGCTCTCGGCGATCCGCAGTGCATCCTCGAGCAGCTGCTCATCGAGGGCGCAAGCCGGGATCTCGAGGTAGTGGCGAATGGCGGCTTCGGCGGCCTCGATGATCCGGTCTTGATCCGCGGTGGCTTCGACGTAGACGGTCGAGGTGTACCCGTTCCCTCGGCAGCGGATCTTGTGCCTGATCGCTTCACCGGACTGAAGGCTCTGACGCCCGCACCTCTCGTTGGGACAGCTCCAGATGGTGACCTGCTTACGCCCGCTCGTGGCTTCGAGGGCCTTTGGGGTTCGCCTGTTAGTCATGGCGCCAACGTAGGACAGGGAAGTGCCGCCCCTCCTGGTTTAAGCGGCACGGATCAGCCGGCGCGCCAGCTGGGCGGGGGCGCCCGCGCTCAGCAACGGCAGGAGCTCGTGATAGGCAGCGCTCCCTGGTTCGAGGCTCAGCTCGAGACCGGGCGCGCTGAGCGTGATCGCGGTGGGGGAGAGCGATGTCGATGCGTGCTCGTAGAGGCGCTCGCATCCGATCGGCCCGCCCGCGTTGCAGGGAATGCGCCAGGTGTGCTCAACGCCGTCCGGATCGGTCCAGCTGGCTTTCACGACCTCGACCTGGCGCTGTTGGCCCGCGGCGGCGAGACCGTGGCCGGCGAAGGCGGCCACGGCGAGTGCCAAGGCGATCAGGGCGGCGAAAGCACTTCTCCTCACCTCTGCAACCTGCCACGGATGGCGCTCGGCGCCGGAATCTCTACTTCGGGCCGGGAGGAAACGTGGTCGGCAACGAGCTCAGCCGGGGCCCCGGCTCAGTCGACCTTGTGGGCGTCGTAGACGTCGGGGCCGGCCATGGCGACGCCACGCGGGCGCAAGCGGCCGCTGACCTTGATGTGGTTTTCGTGAGCGGCCAGGACATCGTCCAAACGCTTATATGCCTCTGGCGCTTCGTCGGCTGCCCCTCCTCGAAGGATCACGCCCGCGGCAGCCATCCGGGCCTTAACCGCGTCGTAGTCGACGGCGCCTTCGCGGATCCGCTCCTCGCGGCAGAAGCGGTTGAACTTGACCTGGCCATGGTCGGGGCAGGACGTGTGCTTCTGCTTGTAGTTGCCGGCCTTGATCTCGTAGTCGCAATGCGAACAGCGGTAGAACTTGCGCTGTTTGACCTTGCCGGCGGCCTTGATACGGCTCATTGCCCGCCCGGCGCCGTGGATGGTCGAGTTGAGGCTCGCCTCGCGATCGGGCGTGTCGAGGCCCTCGACGATGACGAGGCCGTACTCCATCGAGCCACCGACGATGCCCTCCTGGCCAGGATAGGCGGGAGTAGCGCCCTTGCGGACGACCCAGGCTTTCTCACCCGCAACCTCCTCGAGCCAGCTGGCGTTGTGGTGCTCGTTGATGCGTCGCGTCTCGGTTGCGCCGAGGATCTCGAGCGCCCGCTCACAGACCGCCTCGCGCCCGGCGTAGGCGTAGCGGCTGGCCAGATCGGCGGCGCCGATGTAGGCCTGACCGATCTCGGAGTGAATGTCGAAGAGGACCGGGGGAGAGTCCATCGGCGCATCCCCGACCTCATCGGTGAACTCGAGCCCGGCATCAAGGGCGAGGAAGCCGGCAGCGGTCTTGTGGCCGAAGCCGCGCGAGCCGAAGTGGCAGGTGATCCACAGCTGGCCGGCCTCGTCCTCGGCGAGAACGATGTAGTGGTTACCCGTACCGACCGTACCCAGCTGGGCTGCGGCCTTCTGAGCCAGGGCCCGCTGCGGAGTGAACTCGGCGGCGCGGATCTCGTCGAGGACCGGATGGTCGACGGGCTCGTTGTTGGGCCGTCCCATGCCGAAGCTGATCCGGCGGGTGATCTCGTCCATGATCGGCTCGATCTCGACGTCGGCGGCCTGCAGGTCTGTGCGCACGCCCATGACTCCGCAGCCAATATCGACCCCAGCGCCGGATGGGGAGACGTGGTGCTCATAGGCGATCACGCCGCCGATCGGCATGCTGTAGCCGACGTGGCCGTCTGGCATCTGGGCCGCCGCGCGCGCCGAGCCGGCCTTGGCGCAGGTGAGAAGCTGGGTGATCGCCCGCGGGTCGATATCGCCGTAGATCGTGATCGGCACCTCGAAGCCGTCCTCAGAGTGGACCGAGAGCATGCGCGGTTCCGGGATGCCCTCGATCGACCCGCGTGCTGTCGCGCCGGCGCCCGGACTCTGGTTCGATCCGCGTCCCATGTCTTCAAGGTAGGGATGTTCTCGGCCCTCGTGCTCACTTTGCGGCGCTCAGGCGTCGCAACGAAGGAAGATCAGGTTCGGCGGCTCGATCGACCTAGTCTCAGAAGGTGGGAAGAGGGAGCACCCAGATCAACGCGAGCACGGCTCTTCTCAGCGGCCGCCGGCGCATCACCACGGGCGAGCCCAGCTGGAGCGCCCCGACGCTGCTGGCGGGCCAGGAAACTCGCCTGCGGGCGATCGAAAGCGAGGTGAGGGCCGGGAAGCTGGACCGAGCCCTGCCGATCCTGACCTCAAATCCCAAGGCCCTGGCGCGCGAGGAGCTACCGCCGGCGCTGACCCGCATCGTCGCGGCGATGGCCGAGAAGCTCGTCGAGGAACACGACCTGGCGATGAAGACTCCCTTCTTCGCCGATGACGATCCGCAAGAGCGGGCGGCCCTGATCAAGTTGGCGACCGAGGAGCTCACCGGTGCTCCGATCCGCTTCGAATCACCCAGGATCGCCGTCGAGGACACCCGTGAGCTCCTTCTGCTCCTCGAGGGCAGCGGCGAGCGCTGGAGACAGATGAACGCCTCCCTTCGCGCCAGCGAAGCCGGGATGGAGGACTTCTACGAGACCGCGCTGTCGCCGCTTCACCGTTTCCGCGGCGCTCAGTCCCGCCGCCTCGAGCTTCTGCGCGCCAAAGTGACCAGGGCGATGGCGCTTCGGATCGAGGCTCAGCCGCGCGCGATCATGTCCTCAATCGGCTTTTGGTCGACGCACAGCGAGATCGCCGTCATCCGGACGCCCGATCTCAGTGGCGAGGGCGTCCATCTGCGCGATGAAGGCTGCCAGCGGACGCTCTGCGGGATCGACTTTTCGGAGACGCCAACGATGGAGCCGGCCCTGCTCGGAGTCTGGAAGAACGGGCCGAACCCCCGCTGCGCCGCCTGCCTCGAGCGGTGCCCAGAAGGCCTGCCCGAGCGCGTGGGCGATTCGCCTTCCACCTACCCGATCTTCGATTCGCGATTTCGCGCCGACGTGACGCAGATGTGCGGGGCCGAGCTCTCCTTTGCTCTGTCGGCTTCTGCCAAGCCAACGGCGGCTCGTCTTTACGAAGCCGAGGAGCGCGTAACCGACGAGCTCCAACTCGAGATCAGTCGCGCGATGGCGGCATATGCCTTTCGCCGGGCTGGCAGTGGACCTGCGGTGGCGAAGGCGATCGAGACCGCGCTCGGCCTGGCTCTTGCCGGCCCGGTGTCTCTCTCGCACAAGGACCTGAGTGCTTGCCTCAGCCCGGCAATCGCCGATCGCGATGAAATCCAGAGTTCGCTTCGGACGGTGCTGGCCGAGTTGGACGACGCCCTGCTTGCCAAGGAGAATCCCAATGGGCCGGGGTAGGGGAGAGGCCGGCGCTGACGTTGGCCTGCTTGCAGGCCGCCGACGCCGGCCAGCGGGGATCGACTTCGCCGCTGCCGAGCCCAACGACGTGACCTGGAAGGAGGCTCGACGCCTCGCCCTTCTGACCCGCTCCGGGAATCCGCGTCCGGTTCTTGACCTGCTTCGGGCCAACATCGATCACGTCGAGCACAGGCCCAGACCGGCCCTCGAGCTCCTGCTCGGCGGCATCGTTCTTGCTCGCGTCGATGCGGAGGGGATCGATCAACCGTTCAATGCCGACGACGGTGCGGACCCGCGGCAAGCACAAGAGGAGCGCGAGGAAGTGAGCGCCCTGATGCGCGAACAGGTGATCTCCCGGCTTCGAGCCGAGGCCCGCGGCGTGGCCCCTGACACGCAGTTGACGATCGATGAGCTAGCCCTGACCCGATCGATCAGTGGCCCTCGCGCCCAGGCCGTGATCGGGCGCTGCTTTGAGCCCAATCCCGAGGCTCTGGCGGACGGGCTTCGCATCGCTCGCCGCCTCAAGGGCCGCCGCAGTGACGCGATCCTGCAGCTCGAGTACCGCCTCGGGCTCAGCCTCAAGGCCCAGGCTGAGCAGCCGACCCGAGAGTTCCTGGCTCACCTTCAGGTCGCCGATGCCTGGAATCGGCGCGTGGTTGAGATCGGCGCTACCAAGACCCTCCACCTGCGCCGCGACGGCGAGGACAAAACGCTGTGCGGAAAGACGATCTCCGGCGTGGTCGGCTATGCCCCGCGCGGCCAGTGGTCCTATCTGACCGGCGGCGGCGATGACCCATTCTGGGCCGGAGAGCAGAAGGCCTGTCTGAGCTGTCGCACGAGCGCCGAAGCGCGCGCTGCCAACGAGGGCAAAGCGTTCTTCGCTGACGGTGAGGAGGAGCCCCGCCACTACCCGGTCCTAAGCGGGGCCGTCGACTCCCATCTCGCAGCCTCGAGTGCCCGGATCACGGATCAGGTCGTTAATGGCTCACAGGAGCTGACACCGGAATCGGTCGAGGGACTGGCCGGCCAGCTCGCGCAGGCAAATCGTCAGTCGATCGACGATGGCATCGTCGACGTCTTGCTGAAGGTGCAGACCGAGGAGATGGGACCGCTGAGCCGCCACTTCGCATCCGCCCTCCTCACCAGCGCCGATCGCGCACAGCTCCCTGATGCCGGCGAATCGTGGCCCGCTCTCACCGAGGTGGACCTGAAGATGATCGTCTCCGAGTGGCGAAAGCTCGACGAGCATCTGAGGCTTGTCGCCAGCGCCATGACCGAGCCCGGCACCAAGTCGATGGTCGACAGCGAGAAGGGGCGCCGTGCTTTCTCATCTAGGGTCGGCGGGATCATCTCCGAACGTCTTCGGGCGGGCTGACGAACACCTTCTCTCCTTGCGGGCGCGAAGGCGCCAAGTTCTCCCACAGCGCGCCTGGGCGAGAGCAAATGGCATTCCTGGTCCACTCGGTGGTGGCACCGTCAGTCCACTATGAGCAACCTGATCGAACGCCTCCGAATTGCCGCCCGAAACAAGGTCTTCACTCCGCGCATGGTGAGAGTCGATTCCTCCGCCATTGCCGAAGTTGGCTATGACCGCAACCGCCGCTCGCTTCTGGTCCGCTTCCGCGATCACAAGACGGGGGAGCCGGAGCGCCTCTATGAGTACGGATGCGCTGATCGCCGTATCTTCCGCGAGCTCTTGGCGGCAGACTCGAAGGGCCGCTTCTTCAGCGCCAACATCCGCAACAACGAGCAGCTTCCCTTCCGCCGCGTCATCGACGCCTGAGGGAACTCTCACATTTCACGGCTCGAGGGCGCGGCGAACCGGTGAGGGCAGTGCCAGCTCGAGCGGAAGATCGCGGACCACGAGCAGAGGTTTGACCCGTTCAGGGGCCTCATCTAAAAGCAGCGCCAACGCTCCTTCCCAAGAGCCTGTGTCGCAGTCGTCGACGACCAGCACCAGCGGATTTCCCCGTAGCTCCCCGGCGATGATGACACGACGATCCGGAAGCAGATCGTGGTGGCAGGGGTGAAACCGCGAGGAGTCGCCTGGTTCGCGAGCCATGTGCTCGATCAGGTCACAGCCGACGTCTTGCGTCGGGTACTCGCACGGGATCGCCCAGCTGGCGATTGGCTGGGATCCGTAGCTGAATGATGCCGTGAACTCCGAGAAACGGCGCTCATCGGCGCGCGCTGCCAGCTCCGCGCCGGCGGCGGCGACAAGGATGGACAGAGCCGCGAGGATCGTGATGCGGCGGAGCACCGGCCAACGCTAGGACCGCGGGCAAGGCGCAAACGCATTCTCACTGCCGACTCGCACCTAGCTTCCGGCCTATGAGTCCGGCCGGCCTGCTCCTGATCACGCTCGGGATCGTCTGCGAGATCGTCGCGATCAGGCACGCAAGCCGCCGCGGCGAAGACGTCAACGTCGTCTGGCTGGCACCTGGAATCTTCTTCATCGCCGCGGGACTTGCCGTCAACGTTGCCTCGGGCTGAGGCTGACAGCCTGTTCGGCTGCAAGGCGACGGCCGCGAGCGCCGCGGGCGAGCGGGCGAAGGGAGCCTTCCCGCTAGGTTCCGCAAAGGGAAGCTCCCTAGATCTTCACCCAGGTGGCTCATGGGCTGGAGGGTTCGGATCTCGCGGAACAATGGAGAGCCCCAAGCCCGCAGGTGAGACGGGACTCGAAGGCGGCGAGACGAGCAAGATGGATAAACGCCCGAGCAAGGCTGTAATCAGCGCGCTTTGCGTCGCGCTGGCCGGCGCCGTGGTCACTGCTGTGGCTGTCGATGGGATCTCGAACTGGGAACCGGGCGTGCTGGTTACGCTGGTGGCGCTGGCAGTGATCAGCGACCTCTCCGCGGTGAGGCTGTCGGTGCAGAAGCTTTCGCTCTCGGCCAGCTTCTTGGCAATCGTCACCGCGGCGGCGCTGCTGGGGCCGGCGCCGGCGGCTGTGATCGGAGTGACCTCGATCCTCGCCGGCTACCTGAAGGAGAGGTACGCCCTCCACTCGCTGCTGATCAACACAGTCACCTACGCCTGGTTTCCGCTGATCGCCGGGCTTCTCTTTCACGCCCCGGGTTTTGCCCCCGACGACGTCACCTACTACCTGTGGCTGATGGTGGTGTTCTGCGTCACGTTGGCGATCGACTTCGCCATGATCGCCGTCTACGTCGCCTACGTCACCGGACCTTCTTTCAGCCAACAGGTCAAGCGCTCGTTCCTGCCGCTTTTGCCCTCTGAGCTCTCCGCGGCGTTGTTGGCGCTCGGGGTCGCCTTCGCCTATCACGAGCTTGGTACCGCCGCCGTCGCCCTGGTAGCGGCGCTGATCGTCGTCTTCCAGCATCTCGTCGGCGCCCTGTTGATCTCACAAGAACGCGCGGAAGAGCTCGAACGCAGGGCACACGAGCTGGCCGGCTTCCAGATGGCGTTGCTCGCGGCGCTGCTTCGCACCCTCGACATGCGCGATCGGATGGCCGGCCGCCATTCGGCTGCGGTTGCCCGCTACGCGCGCGAGATCGCCGCATCGATCGACCTCTCGGAGACCGACCAGGACCTCGCCCACACCTCCGGGCTTCTTCATGACATCGGCAAGTTCGCGCTCCCGGACACGGTATTGAAGGCTCGTGCAGGCGAACTAACCAAGGAGCAATGGCAAGAGATCCGCCGTCACCCGGAGGAGGGGGCGCGCATCGTCTCCCAGATTGACGGCTATCAGCCGGTGGGGGAGATCATCGTCGCCCATCATGAGCGCGTCGACGGAGCCGGCTACCCGCGTGGGCTCGGCGGCGAGGAGATTCCGTTGCTGGCGCGCGTCGTCGCGGTCGCCGACGCCTACGACGCGATGACGGCCCGCGATTCCTACAAGCCGTCGATGTCCTCACACGAGGCGATCATCGAAATGCGCCGCGTCGCCGGCGCCCAGCTCGACGGCGAGATCGTCGAAGCCTTCATCAGCGTGCTCGCCGACAAGGATCTCGAGTACCGCATCGGAGCCGACGTCACCTTCGAGGAGGAGTTCGACCTCGAGCGGCGCATCGGCGAGTACGCCCGCGCTTCCTAGAGCAGCGGGTAGAAGTCAGGCGTCGGCCCGCGGTCGCTCGAGGCGCTCCGCGGGCATCGACGCGATCCGAATCGGTTCGAAAGCCTCAGTTGGTGCGGTAGCCCATGAGTCCACCTCCCCAGGTCTGCCCTCTACAAGAGTTGCGTCAGCCTACCAAGAACTCCTTATCCCTATCTATCTTTGAATGGGCTTGGTACAACTTGCAGGAAACCGCCCCGCCCGCATCTTGGAGGATCCTGGAGCTTTTGGTAGGATCGAGCGCATGGAGGCGGACGGCCAGTACCTGCGAGTGGGGGAGGTCGCGAAGCTGCTCGGGGTGAGCGGCTCGACCGTTCGCAACTGGACGAAGACGGGGCGGCTCGAGAGCTACCGCACGCCCGGAGGCCACCGGCTCTACCGCCGCGCCGACATCGAGGGCGTCGTCAAGGCGGACATCGTCCGGATCAACCCGGCCGCTGAGATCCTCGGCGTCAGCATGAGCACGGTTCGCAACTGGACCGACGCGGGGCTGCTGAAGACCACCCGCACCTTCGGCGGCCAGCGTCGCTACTCGCGCTCCGAGCTCGAGCGCTTTGTCGAGTCAATGCGCGATCGCGGCCGCGAAGAGCTTCTTTAGACCTCAGTCCCTCAGCGGGAGCGGCGAAGGCGGGCGAGGAGATCCTCGAGACCGGAGCGCGGCCAGCGCGCGGTGCCGGCGCCTGCGGGGGCGGCATGGAGCCCGGGATGGCGCCGCTCCAGCTGACAGCGAAAGCCTCGATGGGCAGACCGGCAGGTGTGCTTCTCGACCTTCATGATCTGAGCCTAGGACGCGCGCTCGCTGATCGTGCCTTCGCGCCGTTCGCCAAAGCGCTGTGCTCGGGGAGCTCGTAACTAAGATCGCCGAAGGTGGGGAGAGGCAGGGGACAGGGAGATGCACCGACCAGGGGCCTCGTCGGCCAACGCACGCCCGCAAAGCCGACCCTGGCCGACATCTTCGATCTCGATTCCTCGCGCCAGCTGGTCCAGAGGATCAGCGAGGCGCTGGCAGCGGCCGGCATGCCGCGGACCAGCACCTACGCCGGTGCGGAGATCACGGGGCTGACAGCCGCATTGGGCTCGACCGGGTTCTCGGTCCGCCCACAAGAGGATGGATCGCTCCGTTTCAACGTCGTCGTCTCCGGCAAGGGCGCCGGCGTCGCCTATCGCAGCCGCACCGACTACCAAGGGGAAGAGGAGATCACCGTCGAGGATCCGGTCGATGAGGAGAAGCTCTACCCGCGGATCCAGCAGACCTTCGAGCGCCTCGGGATGAAAGTGCGTGAGGTCCGCTACAGCGGCCACCAGCTGGTCTGGGATGACGACATCGACTACGCGGTCGTGATCGAGCCGCCGGCCGATGATCAGGCTGCCCGCAAGGAGTGCCTCAAAAAGCTCGTGCTCGAGGCCGCCTACAACCCCCGGGGCTATCCGATGCGTGAAGGTGGGGAGGAGCAGGCCAAGCGCAAGCGGGCCCATGAGTGCCAGCAGGCTCTCAAGGCGGTCCCGGCCGAGATGCTCGGGGCCTCAGTCTCCCAGGACCTACTTGCCAGGGCCGCCCGTAGCCTCAGCGACACGGCCCTGGGCGAGCACCTGCGCCAGGCCCATCTTATTGCCGTCGATCGCGGACACCCGATCACCTGACCCAGCTGGAACATGCTGGGCTTCTCAGCGCTCCACGCGCCACCAGGTCTACGTCTCCGCGCGCCTTACATTGCCGGCATGCACATCGACATCCTGATGAACTCCGAGCGGGAGCCGGTCCGCGCCAAGCTGACCGATTGGGGGGATCCGGAGTTCATCTGGATCAACGTTCTCGTTGACGACGTCGCCGATCCCGATCGCTACGAGGCGATCGAGCGCGGTGATGAGAACGAGGACGGCTCGATCCGCCGCGACCAGGACGGCAGGCTCTGGCGGGTCGCCGGTGACTACGGTCTCGGCGAAGCGGCCAAACTGCGCAGCTAACCCAGGAGCTCGTTCAGAAACGGCCGACTTGATTTCTTCTGCGGATAGAACGCGCCCCCGAAGCTGGTCTTCCTGTTCTGCGGACAGCGCGCGTGGGAGCTCGTTGACAAGGCGCGCGGCATCATCGCCGGTGAAGGTCACCGGCTCTGCGCGCTTCGGAAGCTCGAATGTCGGAGCAGCCATCTCTCTGGTCAAGGTAGCTCATCCTTGGTTCATGCCGCAGTAGGGTCGCGATCGAATCGGCACTCCCAAGCCCTTTTCACACCTTCAGGTAGGCATAACGAATGTTATCGAGCACTGCATGGGCAGGCCTTGTCCCGGCTTCCCTGACCCGATGCGCGGGCCCCAGATCAGCTCTCTGCGAGGGCGTTCAGTTCGTCTTCTGCCTCATCGAAGGCTTCCTCGGCATCAGAGAGATCATCCTCGAGGCGTTCGAGCTCGCTCGCGACCTCCTCGGTCAGATCTTCGAGATTGCGGTCGGCCTGACGGTATGCGCTAGAGGCCTCATTCCATGAACGCTGTAGCTGGGGGTCGATCGAGTCGGGATCACAGCCGAAATCCTCGATGCATCCGCCCCAGACGTCGTCGGCCCTGGCGTACAGGCGAAAGGCGCGCTCTGCGCCGATGCCGGCATCAAGGCAGTCGAACCCGAGGTCCTTGAAGTCGATTCGGTTATAGGCAAGGGAGATGTCCTGGATGCTCGCAGTGTGGTCCTCGTAGTTGAGGCCGACCGCGAGCAGGCCGTCGAGATCCTGGAGCTCCCGCATGAAAGGTCCGAGCAACTCGGAGCACTCCTCCCCCTTTGCCAGCTGGCGCTCGGCGTCTACAACATCCGCCTCGACGTCGGAGATCTCCTCCTCAGCCTCGGCGACCATCTCTTCAGCGTCGGCTCTCGCCTGTACTGCCTCCTCATCGGTGCCACACCCGGCGATCAGGCCTCCGATCACCAGACTGATGCACACGAGACACATGCTCTTCACGCTTGACTCCTCTCCCGCGTCGGACACTCTGCCGAACCTAACGCACCGACAGGACCGGGTACCACCCCAACTCGCTCATGGCGCGCCAAAGGCGCGAGGCGCGGAGACCAGGCGCTGTGATTCGCAGGTACAGGGAGCAGACGCTTCAGCTGCGACAACGAAGCTCGCGGCGCGCTTGCTCAGTCAACCGAGATGATCGAGTAGGTCCGCGTCTGGCCATTCGGCAGGCGCACACCGACCTCGTCGCCGGCGCGGTGTCCGCGCAGGCCCACCGCCATCGGGGTGTCGAGGCCGAGCTCCATCTTGGTGGCATCCGTCTGCCCCTTGGCGACGATGGTCACTTCCTGGGTGAGCTCGGGAGTGGCGTGATTGCGGATGACGAGGCGGCTACCGACAACCGCGCGCGAGCTGCGCGGCTGTTGCACCCAGTGGAGCTCTTCCACGACCCATGCGGCAACCGTAGACGTCTGAGCTCGGCGCCGCGCTCATCTCCGGTAACGACCCCGCGCGCCCGAGCTCGCCGGCTCGCCTCCATCGTGCGCGACGGGCGTGCGAGAGGCGACGTTCATTCGTCCCCTGAGGGCCACAGACCCAGTCGATCCCGCCTGGCTGGAAATCCGTGATTGAGAGCAGTTCTCCAATCGGGAGCCACTGTGGCGTTAATCGATCACGCTGAGCTGAGTCAGCTGATTTCCGCGTCTCGCCGCCAAGCCCGCTCTTCCTTGCGTCGGGCCTCCTTCTTGCCTTTGCGGCGCTGGCTCTTCGTGTTATGGCAGCTACAGCCGTTGTAGCTGCCGCAGAAGGCCTCGGGATTGCGCGCGTTCTTCAACATGCTCCCAACGTAGCGCGCGGTGTGCTCGAGACCTGGTGGTCTTTGCTGAGGGCCGGCGGGGACTACCGCTGCCCCGCTGCTCGACGCTCCTGATCACGGCTGCGGTCTCGCGTGCCAGCTCGCGCATCGAGCTGATCCTCGAGCTATAAAAGGCCGAGGCCAAGCTGGGCCGAACGGGCCTGCTTTCACAATCGACGGAACCGGAGACTCCCGCCGGGTCTGGGCCGCCGTCCCCGCCGCTTCCGGCGGCTGCGATCTTTACCTCACCGCCGAGGCCGAATAGACCACGGGCCGCAGCGCCTCAGAAATTGAAGAGCTCTTCGATCTCGTCGACGTCGATGCCGAGCTGCTCGAGTCGCTCGCAGACCGCCTCGGTGCTGGTCGAGAAGGTGAGGCTTTCCCCGGGCTTGTCTTGGTACCAGACACCGCTCAGCTCGAGCTCGATCGGCTGCTCGAGCTTCGGGTGCGTGAGCTCGACCTTGATCGCGCTCGGCAGCTTGGCCTTGAGGCCGAGAAAGGTGATGTCGTAGGGATAGCCCATCCTGATCTCAGTGTAGGTCGATCCGCTCTCCTCACCGGCCTGGTGAGGAGGTGGCGAACCAGGGCTCCGCGCCCAAGTTCCGGCACCCGTGACTCCGTCGCCCTACTCTCGGTTCTATGGGCCGCGGAGCAACGCCGACGATCAGCCGAGGCTGCGGCCTGCTTGGCCACGATCGCCGCCGGCGGACGAGCGGCGACCCGATGAGCGCCGAGATCGAAGACCTGCCCGCCTCTCTTGAGCGGTGGGTCGGAGTCGAGGTAGATCCGTTCGTGGTGGGCCCTCAGAGTCCTGAATGGCGGGCCTATCTCCATCGCCGAGAGCTCGCCCGCGCGCTCTACTGCGCCGCCGCGGACCTTCGCCTGGTCTTTCCCAAGACGCCCCGGAACTCAGAGCTTCTGGCCTTGGCGGGTCCGGCCTTCCGGGGTCTAGAGCGCGATGGTGTCCTTGACAACGAGTCTGCCGCCAGCTGGTTCGCCGAGCTCGACCTGAGCGACGTGGAGCTGACTGAGCGAACCGTGATCGAGCTTTACGCCGAGATCGCCGCCACCCACGTTAACCGCTCCTACTGGGCCCGGCAGGATTGGAGCCGGGACGGTCGCCACATCGCGGTCCCCAACGAGATGCGGATGAGCAACTTCTTCGAGACAAGGTTGCGGGATCTGAAGAGCCATGCCCCTGAGGATGAGTATCGCGCTCTGCGCCAGGCCGGGTATGAGAGCCGGTTCTTCGACTCCAGGCCCTGGGCCCTCAGAGGCGGCCGCTGAAGCGCTCCCCCTGCGATCTACTTAGTGGGCCACTGGCCGACGAAGTAGATCAATTCCGATGCCGGATCCGCAAGGTGGCAGAGCGGCGCGCGGCAGCTCAGGCAGCGACGGGGGCGGCTTCGCCATCGAGTGCGGCGGCCGGATCGCTGTCGACATCTGGCTCGTCGGTCTCTTCGTCTTCGACCTCGTCAACCGCGGCCTCTTCGACCTGGGCAACGACTTTGGCGGCGTCGGCCTCCGAGTAGCGGAACATCTGCGACGGCGCGCCCTCGACCTTGACTTCGACATTGAGCTCGCCCTTGTTGCTCCAAAACGTTGCCACCGCCTCATAGGCGCCGGGCACGGCGGCCAGCCCTCGAGCGACCGCGCGCTTGCGCAGTTCCTCGAGCTTCGGATTCGCGTCCTCGATCTTCGCGCGGCGGGCCATGTACTGAACGTAGGTGGCGCATCGCCCTGTACCTGGAGATCCTGAAGATCATCCAGCTCCGTGCCTGCAGGTCTTAGTCACAGGGAGGCTTACCTTGAGACCATGGAGCCGACCACCCAGACCCCCGCCGGGAGCCCGATTGTCGAGATGTCAGCTCCCGAGTACCGCGAGTGGCTCGAACGACAGGTGATCGAGCTCGTTGGCCTCGATCTCGATCACTTCGAGATCCTCTATGACCGCGGCCTTCTCATCGACGGCGATGCCGCCGTCGATGCCGCGGTCATGCTCGTCAACGCCTCGCGCCGCGACTACAAGGTCCGGCTTATCCACCCGCAGAGCGGCCAGCTGACGACCGCCCCTGTTCGTGCCCTTTCAGCTGGCGTAGCTCACCTGATCTGTCTCGGGCGCTATCCGGCCGGCTGGCAGCACGTCAGCACCGAGCTCGGCTAAGTCCCCTCCCCGCTTCGAAGCAAAACACGTGCGCCGGTCCGTTCTGTCCGCTAGAGTTTTAGTCAGATCAACTAAAACTCCGCCACCGCAGAATGAAGACTCCACGCCGCTATCCGATCGCCCTTCCCGAGAACCTAGGTGACCCCGAGATCGCGAAGCTGTCGGCCGAGATCCGCAACCTGGCGCATGAGCGCGGGGCCGTGATCCTCGCCCACAACTACATGCCCCCGGAAGTCCAGGACGTCGCCGATTTCACCGGGGACAGCCTGCAGCTCTCCCGCGAGGCGGCCTCCACCGACGCCGACGTCATCGTCTTTTGCGGCGTTCACTTCATGGCCGAGACGGCCTCGATCCTCTCGCCCGAGAAGACGGTCCTGATCCCCGACCCCGACGCGGGTTGCTCGCTGTCGGACTCGATCAACGCCGACCAGCTGCGCGCCTGGAAGGCGGAGCACCCTGGCGCGAAGGTGGTCATGTACGTGAACACGTCGGCCGAGGTGAAAGCGGAGACCGACTACTGCTGCACCTCCTCGAACGCCGTCCAGGTGGTCGAGCACATCTGGGCCGAGCACGGCCCGGAGACCGAGGTCCTGTTCGGACCGGACATGTGGCTCGGCTCCTTCGTCGCCCGGGAGACGGGGCTGACCGAGGACCCGGAGCGCTACAGGCGCTTCCACGTTTGGGACGGCGAGTGCCACGTTCACGCAGGGATCCGGCCCGACGACATCACCCGCACCCGCGCGGAGAACCCAAACGCGGAGTTCCTGATCCATCCCGAATGCGGCTGCTCCACGCAGGCGATGGAGTACGTGGCCTCCGGCGACGTGGATTCAGACGGCGTTCACATGCTCTCAACCTCGGGGATGCTCCAGCACGTCCAGGCGAACCCGGAAGGGGAGTTCGTCGTCGCGACGGAGACGGGGATGCTCTACCCGCTGCAGCAGGCGGCGCCTGAGGCGAAGCTGATCGAGGCCAACCCGTGCGCGGTCTGCCCTTTCATGAAGATGATCGGCCTGCGCAACCTGAAGGCGGCCCTGGCCGAGCTCCGCTTCGAGGTCAAGGTCCCATCCGAGATCGCCGCGCGCGCTCGAGTCCCGATCGACCGCATGGTGGAGATCGGATGACCGCGCTTGCTTTGACGCACTCTCACTCGGTGAGCGAACCGACGATTGGAATTCTCGCCGGCAGCGGCCCGTTGGCCGGTGCCCACGCACACCAGCGCTTGATGAAGAGAGCCCAAGAGCTCTACGGAGCACGCGAGGATCACGACTTTCCCGAGGTCGTGGTTCTCTCCCGAGCCGCTGGAATGAGCGCCGCCGGCTGGGAGGAGGCGGAGACCAGCGGGGTGCGCCGGCGATTGGAAGCATCGATTCGCGATCTGAGTCGGCTCGGCGTCGACGTGATCCTGCCCGCCTGTAACACCTTCGACGCCTTTCGCGGTGAACTGGCGAGCTGGACCGAGGTTCCCGTAATCAGCCTCCCTGACGCCGGCGCCAAGGCCGCGGCGGCCGCGGGCCACAGCTACGTCGTTGCCTTGGCCAGCCAGCGCGCCGGGCTCGAAGGGCTGAGCCGGGAGGCGCTTCGCCGCCGCGGCGTCGAGGACCTCGGCCTCGATCCGGAAGAGACCGAGATGGTGCGAGAGGTGATCGCGGCGGCGATGGCCGGCCACCGTCGCGACCTTGGCGGAAGGATCGCCACGATCGCTCGCGGCGCCAAGGCACGAGGGGCGACGGCTCTCGTTCTCGGCTGCACGGAGCTCTCGATGCTCGATCTTCCCGATCTGAGGATGCCTGTCATTGACGCGCTCGAGGCCGGGATCGATGAAGCACTCATGGGAGGCAGCCGATGAAGGTGCGCAATGCTCCCGCCGGAGCGCTCTCCCCCGCGCTGCAAGCCCAGCTCGAGCGGGTCCGATCCGAGCGCGGCTTCGAGGCCTCGGCGGTCGCCCAGGGCAAGGTATTGCTGATCAACTCCTACTGCGATCAGCACGACATCGACGCCGTGGTCGTAGGCCTCAGCGGTGGCATCGATTCAGCCGTCGTCGCCGCGCTTCTTCAGGCGGCGCGAGCCACTGAAGGATCTCCGATCACCCGCATCGTTCCCATCTTCTTGCCCGTTCACGATCAACGCGCCGCCACCGGACAGCAAGATGCCCGCCTTCGCGCGGAACTGACTGCCTCCTGTCTCGGTCTGGATCTGCTCGAGGTCGACCTGAGCGAACCTCACCGAGCCATGCTCGAGGCGGCGGGAGCAGGGGTGGGCGCTGCAGTCGATGACTGGGCCTCGGGCCAGTTGGTCTCTTACCTGCGAACGCCGGCGCTCTACTTTCAGACCAGCCTGCTGACGGCAACGGGCCACAAGGCCCTCGTCGCCGGGACCACGAACCGTGACGAGGGTGCCTACCTCGGCTATGTCGGCAAGGCCAGTGACGGAATGGTCGACCTGCAGCTGATCACGGACCTGCACAAGAGCGAGGTTTACAAACTCGCCCGCGCCCTGGACCTACCCGAGCCGCTGCTCGAGGCGACGCCGACCGGTGACATGTATGACGGCCGGATTGACGAAGAGGTCTTCGGCGCTCCTTATGACTTCGTCGAGCTCTACCTGAGCTGGCTCTGCCTAAGCAAGGGCCGCCGCCACGAGCTGCGCGCGGAGCTTGACGCGGATGATCAACGATCCTTTGAGTCGATGGCCCTCGCGCTCGAGCGCGTCCACCGCCACAACGCGCACAAGTACTTGGTCGGATCACCAGCGGTCCATCTCAACGTGCTGCCGAGCGCGGTTCCCGGGGGCTGGCGATGAAGTCGGCAGTCAACCCGGTGGAGCTCGGATTCGAGCTGAGCAACGCGCCGGCGGCGGCGCTCGCCGCGGGTGATCCGGCCAATGGGCGCCCGGCCTTGATCGATGCCCTGCTCGATACCGCCGAGCTCGCTCGACTGAACGCTGCCCTCGATCGCCAGCGCTGGGTGCCGGTGGGGTCGAACGGGATCCTCGAGGACTACGCCCCGGGTGCCGAGGCCAGCGGCTCGTGGCGGGTCTCGGCTTTTGATGAGGCCTTGGCCACGGGCCTGTGGAGCCGGCTGCGGGACTTGCTTCCCGCGCAGCGCGGGATGAATCCGGACTCCGAGACGGACTGGGAGCCACACCGCGTCTGGCGCCCGGTCGGCATCAACCCGCTTCTTCGCTTCATCCGCTACCGAAACGGCGGTCTCCTCGTCCCCCACTACGACGCGCCCTTCGAGCGCGGTGGCCAGCGCACCCTGAGCAGCCTCGTCGTCTACCTGCGCCTTGATCCCGGGGTCCTCGGCGGAGCGACGCGGTTCATCCGCGATCCCCAGGCCTCGACTCCGGTCAGCGGACGTGATCTCGCCGACTGGGATCGGCTTGCGCTCGCGTCCGAGGTCCTCGAGAGCAAGACGCCGGCTCCGGGTGGCGGGCTGCTCTTCGACCACCGCGTCCTTCACGACGGCGAGCCGCTCGCCGGCGAAGGCGAGAAGGTGATCCTGCGTACCGATGTCGTCTACGAACCGCAGGCGGGGCGATGACCGCGGCTTCGAGCTATCTGCAGCGCGCGCTCGCCGATCCTCTCTACGCCGATCTGATTGACGTCTACGGCACCGGATCGCTCGGGATCGGCGGCTACTTCGAGCATGAGATGGTCTCCGGCGACGAGCTCACGGTGACGCCGACGGGGAAGGTCCGTGCAAACCACGAACCCGGGACCCGGAACGCCGTCCTTTTGTTAACGGGCGCATTGGCCCCAGTTCACGATGGCCACCTCGGACTGCTCGAGGCGGCGCGAACCGAGCTCGAGCGCCGCGGGATCAACGTCTGCGCCGGCTACCTATCCCCCGGCCACGACGGCTACGTCTCGACCAAACCGCACGGCGCCGCAGCTTATGGCGCAGCACGCCGGGTTCGCTCCTGTCAGGAGCGAACCGAAGCCAGCGATTGGCTTGAGACCTGCCCCTGGGAGGCCCTCTACACACCGTTCGCGGTCAACTTCAGCGAGGTGATCAGGCATCTCGAGCGCGTCGCCGCCGAAATCGACCCCGCGATCGAGGTCTGGTTTGTCTTCGGCAGCGACAACGCCGGATTTACGCGTGCCTTCGCTCGCCGCGGGCGTTGTGTGTGCGGCGGACGCGGCGACATTGCGAAGACGGTCTGCGAGGACCCTCTGCTCGCAGATCGGGACGACATTGTCTTCTTGTCTCCATCTCCACATGCTGCTGAGAGCTCGACCTCGATCCGTCGCTCTGCCCGCCGGCCTCGGCAAGCGCCTGGAGCTCGAGGCGAGTGGTACGGGCTTCGCGACGATCGCGACTGGATCGCCGCCACCTGGCCGGGTCTCGACGGTCCCTTGCGCGAGTTCAGCGAACGCGTCCGTGCGATCCTCGCTGTCGCCGTCGGCAGCCCGGCGGTCGAGTTGATGGATCCATCGGATTCACGGAGCGCCCTCGGTGAGCTCGAGCGTCGCGCGGGTCGCGTGATCAGCCTTGACCCCCTCGCCGGCGGTTCCGAGACGCTTGCGGTCTCGAGGGTCTTTGAGCCAGCTGGGGCGCAGATGGCGGCGCGGGGGATCGTTGCCAGGCCGGGATCTTCACCGCTCGCTGATCAGGTTGCGGCCCTGACTCCCGGAAGCTGCCTCCTTGCCGACGACGACAGGGCCAGCGGACTGACGGTCGAAGCCGTCAGCGCCTTGCTGGGGGATGCCGGAATCGAGGTTCGCGGCTTCGAAGCCCTCGGCGCCGCCGGCGTCGAGCGCCGCCGCCCGCCCCTCGACGTCGTTGATCTGCGCGACTTTCTTCTTGGCGCGCCCGCCGGCGGTCTTGTCGTTGACCTCGGTGAGTCGATCGCGCGGGCGCCTTACCTACCGCCCTACGTCGACCTGACGTCGCGAGCGAAGCTGCCGGCTGAGGAGGCGCTCACGGCCGGCCTCGAGCTGTGGACAGCGAATCTCAGGTTTCACCAGCAGAGCGGCTTGCGCGTCGACGATGGATGCCCTCAGGGCGCAGGCTTTTTTGCCGCTTTGCCGTTCGGTGCCACTGCCAGCATGGCCGAGGTCTGCGAGTGGCATCTCGAACGCCTTCAAGGGGGCGGCCAGGTCTCAGCTTGCGCTGCTTTAGATCTGGAGGGCGCTCACTCCGACCCGGCGCGGTGAGCTCTGGCGCTCGATACAGGATCGCGCAATGCCCGTTTTCGGGTCGCGGCGCCTGAGCGCTGAGACCTTCGAGGGCCAGATCTCGGGCTTACGAGCTCCCGGACGTCGCTGAGTGGCAGCGGCTCTGCGAGCGCAATGTTCCAACCTGGCCCCTGGCCCGGGCTCTTCTGCGCTGGGAGGATTCGCAGCAAGTGCCTGAGGTGGACCCGAGCCGCCGGCGGCCGGAGGCCCCGTAGAGCAGGCCGGCGCCCGTCTCGCTCGTTCCTCATCCCATATCGGCATGAGTTTGGTGCTGACGCGACACGCTCGCCGGGGGTCTGGCGCCTGCCGCCAGGGTAGCTCAGCCGCCCAAGCGCGTGTTGGGCGAGACGTCGTAACGGCAGCCGGGCTTCGAGTCGACCTTGGCGAAGTAGACGCCGGGATTGAGGCCGCGGTGGAGGACCCAAGTGCCATTGCGGTTGGCGTCGAAGCGGGCGATCTTGTCTGAGAAGAAGCCGTCGTAGATGTAGCGGAAGATCTGAATGTGGCGGCTGGCAAGGCAGCGGGGATTCCCGGAATCCAGTCTGCCGCTTATCGTCAATATGTTCAGCCGCGTGATCGTGATCCTGGTCTTGGCCCCACCTTCGCCGAGCCCGACCCCGTCGTTGCCGCTGCGCCGCCCGGCGGCGGCCACGTTGAGTGAGTCATCGAAGTAGCGCTCGATCGAGAGTTCGACCTCGCAGTCACGACCGTCGTCGGTGTGCTCGCCGCCGGCGCAGGTGTCGGCTCCATCGCCGCCGTCCAGGGAGTCGAAACCCCTCCCCCGTCCAGCTCGTCGTCGCCGACCTCGCCATAGAGCGTGTCGTCGTTGCCATCGCCCGAGATCGTGTCGTTACCGAGGCCGCCGTAGAGCACGTCACGGCCCTCGCCACCGATGATGACGTCGTCGACGTCGGAGCCGTAGACCTGGTCGTCGTTGCCGCCGCCGTTCATGAACTCCGGTGCGATCCACGGCGTCTTCGTCGTCAGCACGTCGTGGTGCGTGTATCCGTCGACGAGGTCCGCGCCCCCGGCCTCGATATGGTCGTCGTTGTAGCCGCCGACGAGTAGATCAACGCCGTCGTCGATGATCTCGCCTCCGTCCTCGCCCCAGCCGTAGATCTGGTCGTCGCCCTGTGAGCCCAAGACCTTGTCGTCGCCGGGGCCGGGATAGATCCTGTCATTTTCCTCTTCGCCGTAGATCAGGTCGTCGCCGGGGCCGCCGTAGAGGACGTCCGCGCCACGACCGCCGCAGAGGACGTCGTCGCCGCGACCGCCGCTGACGACGTCGTTATCGCGGCCGCCGTTGACCAGGTCGGCGCCAGCGCGGCCGTCCATCTTGTCGTTGCCGCGCAACCCGGTGACGCTGTCGCGCCCGTTCGAGCCACGCCAGACGTCTCGGTTGTCATCGAGCTTTTCATTGCCCTTCAGGCACACGGGGGCCTCCTGGGCCGCGGCTGGTGACGGGGTCAGGATCAGTGCTGCCACCATGCCGAGCAGAAGGGCCGCTATGGGGATTCGGCGCATCGCCGCGAACGTAAGCTCGGCGGCGCCTTGTTCGGGATGGTTTAGCTCTAGGTCTTGACGAGCCCGCGCACTACTTTGATGTGGTGAAGGTCAAGATCGTCGCCCTGGAACACTGGGAGGGTCCGGGACGTCAACAGCGAGGAGCTTCTTGGCCTCCTCGAGGCTCTCGGGCATCCCGTGGCGCTCGACGTGCCTGGTCAGCGTCCCCTCCTCAGCGGAGGTGCACTCAAGCACCCCGTGGTCGGCCAAGTCGTAGCCATCGATGCGATGGTTCTCATAGACCAGCTGGCCCTCGATGTAGAGAGCTTCCCAGTCCTCGATTGAGATGATCGTGGCCTTCACGGTTCCTACAAGGTAGGTCAGCGGCCCGGGAAAACCTGGAACGCGCGCCTAGATGCTGCGCTCGCGGCGGCGGCGCCACATCTGTTTGAGCACCTCGATCAGGGCCGGAACCTCGTCCGTGGGAACGACAGTCGAATCCCACTCCATCACCCCGTCCATGGTCTCATCCGCGTTGGTTGTGATGTGAAGACCGTCCTCACGCTGCTCGAGCTCGATCATGCGAGCCTGGTTGCCACCCTCGCTCAGCGTCCAGATCAGCTCGGGGAGGTCGTCGAAATAGATCCTGACGCCGCCGTCGGGGTCGCGGACGCCCGGGTGATCGTCGGGCAGGCCGTCGATATAGACGTCGAAGCCGGCGGCACGAACGCGCGTCTCGCCGAGCACGGCCCGGTGCTCACGATCGCGCGTGAGCTCGACCTCGACATCAGGCGGCGCGGGCGGGGTGTTGTCGGTTTCGGCGTTGCCAGGATCCTGGACCCTGGTCTTGGCGACTTCGCGGGCGAGCTTGCGCGCCTGGCGAGCTCCCTCGTCGCTTAGACCGACGGCCGGGCCCTCTGCCGAGGGAACGAACGAACCACCGGGTGTGGGCCGGCGGAAGCCGTCAGCGCCGTCGGGGCTCTTACCTCGTCCCATGCGCCCACTGTAAGGGCGCGGAAAGGCGGCGACATGAGATTGTTCTGACGGGGAGCCCGCGCGGGCCGCGGGAGCCCTGGCGAAGAGACCACGTCGGCGGGCGTACCCGGTCTTTGGTCGCGGGGATGGTCCGTCTTTCCGCCCTCCTCTTCAGCGTCGTCTGCCTGGCCTGTCTGCTCGCCGCCGGCGCCGACGCCGCTTCATCCGCGGCCGAGCGCGAGTCGTACACGATCTCGGATGAGTGGCAGCAGGACTCGCTCGCCCTCGCCTCTCTCTACTGGTCAGCGCGCGGGCGCACCTGTGTCGATGAGTACGTGAGCATGACCGTCGTTCCCGACCTGCCCGGTAATCGCTGGGGCGAGGCCGACATCGGCGCCTGCGAGGACACGGCGATTGGTTATGAGACCTCGATCCTGATCGAAGACGACATGGCGATCCGCGGCTGGCGCATGTTCTGCGTTCTCGTCCTGCACGAGTGGGGGCATCTGATCGGTCGTGACCACTCCGAGAACCCGAAGTCGATCATGTACTCGCAGCAGAACCCCTGGCAGAAGAAGTTCAAGGCTCCCTGCGCCCGCGAGCAGATCGTCCGCTGATCTCAGCGCTCCCCCGATTGGCCCGAACACACGGACTCAGGCCGTGGGATCGCCGAAGCGTTCCTTCAGCCAGTGCGCCTCGAGCAGGGCTCGAGCGCGCTCACGATCGCCCTCACGGAGGGCGAGTAGCGCCAGCGAGCGCGGAGCCCCGAGCGGCTGCGCCACCTCTCGTGAGAAGCGCTTGCGTGGCAGCTCCTCCTGGGCTCTCACGATGCCCTCTAACTCGTCCAGGGTCCGCTCGAGATCCTCACCCAGCGCCCGGTAGCGCTCGAGCAGGTCTTCCACGTAGAACACATCGAGCGGATCCGTATCCGTGACCCGGCAAGCCCCCAAGAGGCGCTCGCGGGTGAGACGCCCGCTCCGGTCAAGCTTTGTCGCCAGCTGGTGCACCTTGCGCGGGTGGAGCTCATAGCGCAGGCGTTGTGAGCGCTCCCAGGCGGCGCTCTTTACTTTGAGCAGGCTCTGGCCCTCATTCCAGCGCACTACCGCGCCCTCGAGATCCTCGCGCTCATCCAGAGCCGCCTTGAGCTCGCCAATGCTCTGAGGCTGCGGGAGCTTTGGCGCCGGGTCAAGGCCATGGTCTGAAGCCAGCTGGGTGAGGTCGGCGGGTGTTGCCAGGCGCAGGCTCGCGTGGTCGACGGCGCCAATCAGATGGAGGCGCTCGCGCTCATAGGGAATGACGATCCGGTGCCTCGGCGAGACGTACTCGAAGAGCAGCGAGCGCGCGGGCTCGAGGGCTGGATCGAGCAGCGTGGGATGATCGGCCGCGGCGACGGCCTCAAAGCGCTCCCCGAGGTGCTCTCCGTCGAAGCTCTGGCGGGTGCGCATTACCACGGCGCCGCGAATCACCGAGCGGATCACGAGAACGCCGTCGAGTTTGACGCGGACGTCGACCTCCTCGCCGCTTCGAAGCGCCCGATTGGCGGCCTCAACCGAGTCCGGGTCCTGCTCGGAGGTAAAGAACTTGGGCAGCCCGCAGCTGAGGACCGCTCCCGCAGGTCGCCGGTCCTCGAAGATCAGCGAGCGGAAGGGGCGCTCGGCCTTGCCCCAACGCCCGCTCTTTCCCTCCGGCACAACCAGAGTGAGCTTGCCCTGACGTCGCGAGGAGAACCCGGCCTCGGGGCCGGGGACGTCGACGCGCTTGTCCTTTCGGCGTGGTCTGAGGACGATCTGGGGTCGGTCCTTGGCCATCGCGCTGAACGTAGGTCAAGATCAAAAATCCGAAGGACACCTTCGTCGGCGACGCCCGCGATCAGGAGCGGCGCCAACCGGCGAGAACCCGCCTTTTTGGCCGTGATGCGCGGCAACCGCGAACTTAAGCCTCAGGCTAATAGTCGGGCCGATATAGCCCCAGGGCTAATACCCGAGCGTGCGCTACGCCGACGTCATGCCCAGTTTGTCGGCCGCGAGCACGAGCAAAGGTGGGTTCTCGCCGGTTGGCGCGGTGGGCCCGGCGCCCAGCCAGCCGGCCACCCAAGACTCTCGGTGCTCGGAGCAGCCGCTGCGAGCGCGCCGGGTTCCGCTGACACCAATGATGGCCAGGAGGTTGTGGGTGCTTTACGTTCGCCTCCATGGGAAGAGGGGCTGGAACGATGGAACGCGGTGGCGCCGGATTGCTCGGCGGGCGCACCAGGCTGCAGGGGCGCTTTGACCCCGACTCGGCCACGGGCGCGGATCCGGCCCTGATGCCGGAGCTCGAGGTACCCGAGGACCTAATCCGAGTCAAGCTGGTCGGCGATCCGCTCGACAACGCCGACGCCTTCGTCTCCGAGCTCGACCAGCAGATCGCGATCTGGCTCCACGAGCCCTCAAAGCGCCTGATCGGCATTCCTCCGGGCCATGCGCTGGTCGACGGGACCCTGACCTGCCCGGTCTGTTACACGCTGATCGGCGAGCAAGAGAAGACCTACCTGCGCGGAACGCACTCGGCCGATGACCGCGAGGTGTCCGCAGCGGAACCGGAGACCAAGGGTGGCGGGAACCGCTGCCCGAAGTGCGCCGGCGAGTTGAGCGGACGCGGTTGGTGCGCGAGCGGTTGCGACGAGTAAGGGGCCCATGCGGGGAGGGCCGCCTCCGGTCTTTGCAAGGCACGGGGCCTTCTAACGGAAATCACGGCTCCGGAGAGACTTGAGCACGATGCTGGCGACGTGGGGCGAGGAGCTGGAAGCCGAAACGAGCAGGGCCCGATCGCGAGCCGATCCGAGGAGCCCGAGTACATGGTCACCTACGAGGTCCGAACGACGATGCGAAACGCGCCGCGAAGCGGCGCCGGCGTGCATCGCGCGGAGAGCCTCGGCGAAGCGATCGAGAGCGCCGAGGGCGAGCTCGAGCGCTGGAACGACGGCAACCACTCGGTCACGATCGTGGTCGAGACCGTCCGTCTTCCGAGCCTCCCGGGCATCAGCCGGGCTCGCCGCGAGACGATCAGCATCGCCGCGGCTCGCCAGCGCCTGAGCGAGGGCGCCTGACACGACCTGAACTTCGCAGAGACCTAAGGACAGGAAGGGCCGGCACAGAGCGCGGCATCGCTTAAGAGAGACTCGATCTCGGGATCGATGACGTTCGACGCATCCATCTCGTATGGATCGGCCTGCAGATCGTAGTCCTCGACAAACCCATCATCCCAGCGGATGTAGTGGCGTGTCCCGTCGAAGTAGGCGACCCAGGGCGGCGCCTTGGCGCTGCCTTCGGGATCCTCATCGGTGGTCCGGAAGCCTTCCGTGAACAGCCACTCGCGCCCGCTGTCGATCAGGAAAGAGTGACCGTCGAGCGCGTGGGTGGGTTCGATCCCGGTAGCGTCATAGATCGTCGCGGCCACGTCGACGTTGGCGACGATGTCGTTGCGGGTGGCTCTCGCCGGCAACGTTCCGGGCCAGCGGGCGTAGAACGGGATCCGCACCGCTTCGTCGTGGGGCCTCTCCTTGGCGGTGAGTGAGTGCTCGCCCCAGTAGTAGCCGTTGTCGGAGAGATAGATCGACAGGGTGTTGGCGGACTCACCTCTGGCGTCGAGACCGTCGAAGATGCTCGCGACCATCTCATCTACCGCCTGCAGCTCGAGGATCTGCCCCTTGCGGATTCTCTCGATCCGACTTTGGCGCGCGGGGAGCCATACAAGTTCGCGGAAGAGCTGGATGTTTGGGTGCTTGTCGGAGAGGTCGCTCTCGTCGAAGCTCGGCTTGGGAATGTAGGCACCCACGCTTCGCGGATCGAGTGGCCTGGTTTCGAGCGGGACATGCGGGGAGTAGGTGTTGACGACGAGCGCCCAAGGACGCCCGTCGCGGCGCTCGGCCTCGTCGAGGAACTGTTGTGCGAACCCGGCGGCAAGCCTTGGATCCTCGGGGTCGCGAGCAGACCATGAGCGGGCAAAGTGCACTGACGCTTCCCGAGACGGCACGTGATTGAGGTACTTGCCGAGTAAGCCTGTGTAGTAGCCGGACTCGGTCAGATCGGCGAGCCAGGTTGCATCATTGTCGAAGGCGGTCCCATCGTTGCCCTTGATCCCGTGATTGTGGACGTAGCGCCCCGAGTACAGAGTCGCGCGCGATGGACAGCAAAGGGGAGTGGTGACAAATCCCTGGGTGAAGGTCACCCCGCGTCCGGCGAACATCCTCCGGGTCTCGGGCATGTATCCCATCGTCCCGTCCTTTCGCTGGTCGTCGGTCTGGATGATCAGGACGTTGGGCCGCCCATCCGCTGCGGCAGCCGGAGAGATCGCCATCGCTAAGGCCAACACGAACAGCAGGGCCCGGGGCCGGCCACCAAGTAAACGTCGGAGGAGAGTGGTTCTGCCCACGCGCCGACCGTAGGATCGGGTACGGACTCGCGGTAGCCGTTATGCCTCATGAAACGACTGCCTTCGCCGACTTCGACAACGCGTGTGCGCTGCCCGTGAACCCCGAAGGCTCGCAACATGCGTCGCACCCCCTTCGCCGCGACCCTGCTTGTCGCGATCGCCGTCTGCTTGAGCGCAACCGCGTCTGCCGGCGCAAGTGTGGATGGCGTGATTGGCGTCGGCCCGGAGCAGGTGGCGGCCGACGCGATCCCCTTGGGCTGGCAGGAGGACGTCAAGGCTCTGGCCTCGATTTTCTGGGCAGGCCGCGGGACCTACACCTGCAACCCGCTCCTGGTCGAGCTCACAATCGTCGATGAGTTTCCCGGCTGGAAGTGGGGCCAGGCCCCGATCGGCGGCTGCGAGCACACCATGAGCGGGCTCACGACCGCCTTCGAGGTCGAGAAGGGCATGGCTGAGGAGGGTTGGCGCGCCTTTTGCGTTCTTTCCCTGCACGAGTGGGGGCACCTGGTCGGCCGCGTTCACGGTGGCGGCTGGCGGGCGCTCATGCACGCCGAGATCAGCCCCTGGCTTCGCAAGTGGAAGGAGCCGTGCGATCGAAACCAGCTCGCCGGTGTCACGCCGCCGGTCGTTGACGCCGTCTCCTAGAGCATTGATCCGTCTCAAGGCGATCTTGGACCTACATTCGGATCGATGAGCGAGAAGACGCCAACCGAGTTCGCGCCGGAGGCGCCCGCTCCCAAATGGACTCCTGCCGCTTCGCC
This sequence comes from uncultured Gaiellaceae bacterium, assembly GCA_963765705.1. GTDB lineage: Bacteria > Actinomycetota > Thermoleophilia > Gaiellales > Gaiellaceae > Gaiellasilicea. The sequence goes on along the minus strand of CAVXXJ010000013.1, from coordinate 536,449 downwards.
GGAGACCCTGGCCAGCTGGAAGGCGGCCTACGAGGCTCAGGAGCTCAAGCATGAGAGCCAGCGGGCCGCGATCCGCGAAGCCCAGGGCAATTGGCCGAAGCTCGCTGAGCTCCTGCGCTCAGATTCTCATCACGACGGCTTCATTGATACGCCCGGCCTCGAGTTCATCTACTTGGTCGAGGAGCGCCATCCCGAGGAGGGCGACGTTGTCGCCTACGCGGCGCGGACATTGGAGGGCGCCCTCGAGTGGGCAGCAAGCCACACCTCGGCCATCGATCTGATCCCGGGTGGCGTCTGGGCTGTGATCGCGCAGGTCATCGAAGCGGCCGCGGACGAGCTTCCCAGCACGCTTCTCGCCTACTGCTCACCGCCAGGGCAGATCACTCTCGAGTACCCGGACGCGCTCGCTGATAGCGACCTTTAAGGGTTCCGGCGAACGGGCCAGCCGGCTCTCCAGGGGCGAAAGCCCCCCGGTCGCGTTGACCTTGCGACCTACGTTGGCCTGACGATGAGCACTTTCGACGTCAAGGCCCGGCGCCTCGTGATCAAGCCGCACGACAATGCGGATGCCCTCGAGCTCGCCCAGATCGACGGAACTGACTACCAGGCTGTCGTCCGCAAGGGCGAGTTCGCAACCGGTGACGTCGCCATCTACATCCCCGAGTCGGCGATCGTTCCCGAACTGCTGCTCGAGGAGATGGGACTCACCGGTGCCCTGGCCGGCGGCACGTTCGGCCCCGACGGCAAGAAACGGAAGGACCGGGTCAAGGCCGTCCGCCTGCGTGGAGCACTTTCCCAGGGCCTCGTCTACAGGCCCGTGGGCGATGGCTCCTACGGCGCGATCGACGTCACCGAGGGGGCCGAATACGGTGAGCTGCTCGGGATCAGCAAGTACTCGCCGCCGATCCCGACCTCGATGGCCGGCCAGCTCGAGCCGGTCGAGGGCCTGCTGACCTATACAGACGTCGAGAACATCAAGCGCTTTCCGGGAGTCCTGGTCGAGGGCGAGGACGTCATCGCGGCCGAAAAATTGCACGGAACCTGTACGATCGTGGGCCTGATCGACGGGCGGCCGGCTGTCTCTTCGAAGGGCAATGCGGCCAAGGGGTTGGGCATCGTTCGCGACCAAGACGATGCTGGCCGGACGAAGAACGTTTACTGGCGGATGGCCGAGCGCTACGAGCTCGAGGCCAAGCTTCGCCAGCTGGCGAGCGACTTCTATCCGGACCCCGAGGCCAAGCAGATCCACATCTACGGCGAGACGCTCGGCGTCCAGGACCTCAGCTACGGCCTCACCAAGGGTGAGCTCGAGTTCCGGGCCTTCGACATCCGCCTCGGCCGTCGTTTCCTCGATCACGATCACTTCGAGGAGATCTGCGCTGAGTTGGAGATTCCGACCGTGCCCGTCCTCTACCGGGGCCCATTCAGCCGCGATCTAATCGAGGAGATCGCCACGGGCCGGGAGACCCTGAGCGGCTCCGAGTCACACGTGCGCGAGGGCGTCGTCCTGAGGCCGCTCGCCGAGCGCTACGACGGCGAGCTCGGCCGCGTCCTGCTCAAGGTCATCTCCCCCGACTACCTCCTGCGCAAGGGCGACACGACCGAACTCGAGTAGCGGCGTGCGGTGCGCGGCGGCGCCGGCCTGAGTCCGGGGCTTAGACGATCGCGGCCGCCGCGGCTGCAGCCGCGTCGGCGTAGAGCGTCAGAAAGCCGATGCCGTCGTACTCGATCGCGCCGCGATAAGAGTTGTCGAGCTCGAGCCTGGTCTCGCCCTTGGGCCTCAGGTCGAGATCGAAATCGGCATGACCGCTGACGACGACGTAGCGACCCGCGAAACGCGGGTCGGAGCTAACCGTCGCTTCCCCCTCCCAGATCACTCGGTAGCCGTTGTCGTCCTCGGTGTCGACGCGGGCGTAGACGCCGGAGCCTTCAGGCAGCGCGGTCAGCTCGTCGGCGTCGAGGTGGTCGGCCATGAAGTCAACTTAGGGCAATCCGGCCACTCGCGCCTGCGCGAATCAGTTCGGGAGCCCCCTCGTCACCTGAGTGTCAGGCATCCAGCAGAGCAGAGCCGGCTTCTAATAGCGCCGAGCTACGGGTCAGAAGGCGGATCGCCTCCCAGGACAGGCCGCACTCGCGCATCGCTCGAGCGCTGCGGGCAACTGCCGTGGGAGCAATCGCAGTCACGCTCCGCGATGTCGAGGGCCGGTGTCCGCGGCTTCGATAACAGAGCCGACACATGAAGGCGCCGCGACTCTTCGACCGCGTGCACAGAGGGCACGTTGTCGCGCGGCGGACCGCGTGATCGGTCCCGTTTCCGGGCCCTCCTTCCATGCCGCCGAAGCTAGGGCGCCTGCGGCTCAATGCCGGGAGAAACCGGCGATGCGTCGTGTGCACGCCCTTATCTCGGCCCGTGGACGAGCGACAGACACCGCTACGTGACATCGACTGCGCGTTCTGTCGGCGCATCTCCGTAGGCCGTTTCCTGCTCGAGTCGCCACTCGCGGTCGTCTTCCGCGATGCGTTCCCGCTCAATCCAGGCCACATCCACGTCGCCGCCCGGCGCCACGTCGAGGGCCTCTTCGATCTCAGCCGCCACGAGCGCGAGGCTCTATGGGATCTTGTCGAGGAAGCTACGAAGTGGCTCAACGCCGAACACTCCCCGGACGGGATCAATCTCGCCGTCAACATCGGTGAGGCGGCCGGCCAGACTGTTCCGCACGCGCACATCCATCTGATCCCGCGCTACTGGGGCGACGTCGACGACCCCCGCGGTGGCGTTCGCCACATCCATCCCGACGGCGCCCGTTACTACGAGAATCGCTCTTAAGCCCATGGCGGGCAAAGGACAGCTGGCCTCGGCTCGGTTCACTGGGCGCCTGCTGCCCTTGTTCCAGGCACTCGGAGCTACGTCTGCACTGCTCGGCGCCTCGATCTGCGCGCTGGCAATTCTGGTCGCCTCGATTGGCTTCGATCGTGGGCTCGAACAACAGACCCCCAACGGTCCGCAGACGCTCAAGCTCGAGGTTCCGCTCGCCAGCAACCCGATCGGAATGACGCCGGATCCTGCTCTGGCTCACGAACTTCCCGGGACCCCTCAACTCCTGGGGGAGATCGCGATCGGGCCAGGCACTGACGGTGCGTAAAGGAAAAGGAAGTCACGGCCATATCCGGACCTAGTCTCGGCGCGAGATGACCTCTGCGCTCATTCGCCGCTGTCTGCGCCCGCTTTTGATCCCGCTTCTGCTCGCCGCGACCGCGGTTGGGCTCGTCGCTGTCACCAGCGCGTCGGCGGCCACCGACTACGGCCCGTGGTTCTCAGAGCCGGGAACAGGATCGAACGCCTATCAGGCCGACGCCGAGCCCTTCAACTCCGAGGGGGTGTCCGAGGTGACCCAGTTCGCCTGCGTGCTCGACAACGGCGAGACCATCTCAGAGGATCAGGAGTTCCTGCTCGGCAGCATCTTCCGCGACGCCGCCTCCGTCTACAACGGCGAGTACCAACTCAAGATCGAGGACGACCCCGAGGATTTCGGCGGCGACATCCACGCCAAGGTGAGTAGCAACTCCGGCTTCGCCACCGGTGAGACGGGAATGCGCGCCTTCCTGCAGACCGAGCGTCAGGTCCTTCTGCACCGCGGCTGGGTCCCAAAGGACAACCGCGAGCTGGTTCCGGCCGGTGACCAGAAGGGCAGCGAATGGGCCTCCTGGTATCCGCTTAACGGCGCCGAGGTCGATATCGACGAGGGCGTCAAGCAGGACGAGGGATACGAGGACATGCAGGCGAACCCGAACGAGTTCATCAAGCTGATCAACTTCGAGGCCCGCAACCCGCTCCAGCTGACGAACGAGATTCCTGAAGCCTGCAACCTCGGGGGTCTGCTGCCCGACGAACCGGGCGGGTTCTCAGACTTCCTCGGCGATCCGGGCAAGTACATGCTCGAGCTGATGTTCTACCTGCCGCGCAAGGGCGCCGGAGAGATCTACAACCTCTCCTACCCCTGGGCGGTCCAGTTCAGCTTCTTCACCCCGCACACCGAGCGCGGCGACACGATGTGGAACGTCAGCTTCACCTGTTCGAAGAAGGCGGCCGCCGATCAGCGTGACGAGCTCCTCGTCGACTCGGGAGCCTTCAACGGCGCCGACATCGCCGCACAGTGCGCGGGTGGCAAGCCGCTCGGCTACGACAAGCGCAATTTCGACTACGACCGGGCGACGAAGAAGAGTCCCTGGATCCAGGTCGGTCAGTTCCTGCAGTGGATCATCTCCGGCACCTACTTCATCCTGATCGCTGTTGCCGCGATCCTGTTCATGTTCCGCGGCAACAGCGGCACCAACCTCAACCTGATGCGTCTGCTGCCGAGGCTCCTGGTCTCGATCGTGCTGACGATCTTCTCGAGCTTCCTGATTGGCGCCGTGATCTCGACCGGAAACATGCTCACCGGGGCGGTCTTCGGCTTCACCAATGAGTTCAAGGTCCTCGGCTTCATCAACTCAGCCGTTCTTCAGGCCGGCTCGGTCGGCGGCGGCGGCGAGGAGTTCACCCGGCTCGTGATCGAGACCATGGTCGTGGTCCCAATGGCGCTCTTCGTCACGGGTCTCGCCCTCTTGGCGCTCGCCCGTCAGATCGCTTTGATCATCCTGATCGCGATTGCCCCGCTCGCCGCCTTCTGCCTCCTGGTCGACGGCTGGCGCCACCACTTCGTGCGCTATCTGCGTGCCATTCTCGTGATCGCCTTCATCCCGGTGATGCTGGCGCTGATCATGTGGCTGACGACGAGCATCAACCCGCTCGTGGCCAGTCCGAGCTCCTCCTACGGGACCCTGCTCGGCGCCCTCGGCCTGTTCATGATCGTCGCCACGTTCTGGGTCATGTTCCGTGTCGCCAAGGTCGGACTCGGCGCGATCACCAGCTCGAGCGCGGTCGCCGGCACCGGCTTCATGGGGCTCGGCGCCGGCCAGATGGCGGGCAAGCTCTCCAACAGCCGCGGCGGCATGCTCGGCGGCCTCGGCAACATGGCCGCCGGCGCCCTCGGCGCCTACGCCGGCGCCAGCGCAGCCGGGGATCGCATGAGCGGCAAGCTCGTTCCCCAGGACAAGGTCATGGGCGCTCTTGCCCCGGGCATGAGCGGCGCCGCGGCGACCGCGGCCGGCCTCTCCGGTGGCGGAGCGGTCGACCGGGCCGTGGCCAAGCGCCAAGACAATCGCTCGACCAAGGAGCGCATGAATCAGTTCATGGACCGCCGCCAAGGTGACGCCTCGGAGGCCGTTGCGGGTGGTGCAGCCGGTGCGCTGGCCGGGGCCGGCGCTGTCGGTGCCACCCGCCAGCTCAAGGGACCAGAAATGCAGTCGATCCTCGCCAGCGCCCGCGCCGATGCCTCCAACCAGGGCCTGCAGTGGGATCAGATGTCGAAGGTCCAGCGCGACAGCTTCGTCAACAAGGCCGCCGGCGGCGAGGTCGTCGAACAGGGCGGGCAGATGTTCGTCAAGGAGGCCGCTCCAATCCCGGGTGCCGCGGTCAACGCGCCCGCCACCGGTGCCTCCCCGAACGCCGGCGCCCCTGCTGCGGCTCCGGCAGTGGCCCCAGCCGCCGCTGCCGCCTCTGGCAGTGGCGGGATCAGCACCGGTGAGTTCATCGCCGGTGCCGCCGCGGGTGGCGCCGCCGCCGGCGCGGCCGGTGCCGGCGTCCGCGCCGTTGCCAATCGTTCCTCGAGGCCGGCGCCGCAGGCCTCCGCCCCCGCTGCCGGCGCTCCTCTCGCCCCCGCCGCCGGCGTCGCAGGTGCTGCTGCTGGCGCTGTGACGCCCGTCCCCAACGCCCCCGAGCCTCCAAGCTCCTCGCTCCCTGACCGCGCCGCGGCCGCAGAGCAGCTCGCCCGCGAACAACAGCAGGCGGCGACGCAGCGAAGCCACGAACTGCAACAGCAGGCCGTCGACACTGCCAAGCAGTCGGTCGAGGCAACACGTGAGCTCGGCGCCGAACAACAGCGCTCGACCGGCAAGCTGATCGATGAGGTGCGCTCGAGCGCGCGTCCGGGTCCCGACGTCGATCAATCACTGGCCCAGGACGCCGCCAAGCGCCCGCCGCGCCCGGAGCCGCCAAAGGCCCCGCCGCCGAGCCCGCGCCGCTGATAACCCTGCAGCGCGAGTGCTCCGTGTACAGACTGGGCTGGTGCCCGCCGAGCGGATCGAGCAAAGACCTGCGCCGCGGCGCCGGCGTCGCGTGCGAGTGGTCGGTGCCGGCGCCGCACTGCACAACCCGGAGCTTCTCTACCTGGCCAGCCTGAACCCGGCGGATGGCCTCTTTCTCGATCGCCGCGGCGGGCGCCGCGAGCCGGACGCTTCGAGTCGGCGCTGATCGCGGGGCGTCTTCGCGGCGTCAAGCGAAACTGCCGGTGCGGTCTGCGCACTGCCTTATAGTGCCCTCAGACCAATGATGACTTTCGCTCCCACATCGATCCGCAGCGTCGGCCCCGAGGCCACGCAACAGCATGCCTGGAATCAGGAAGATACCGGCACGCCTCGCGGAGAGGTGACGGGAGACGACACCACCGAGAACTAGTCGCCCTCCCCTCATCGAATCTCTCCCGCGAGGCGCCCACCGGGCGCCTCTTTTCGTTCTGCGCCCGCTCCTCCTCCTCAGTAGCGCACCAACACTTACCCGCATCAAAACCAACGAGACGAAAGGACACCGCATCTGAGACCAACGACAAAGTGAATCAAGGCCCGCGCTAGAGAGAAGGGCTCGAGACCGCGCCATTGGCGTGGCCGGGCTTGGCTCCAAACGCCCTCCACGATTGAGCACCGAAGCCGAAGGCGGCGAGGTGGATCCAGGGACGAAGGCGAGCGCAGTGGCTCGGACATAGCGTCAACGCGACGAGAGGAAGGCCCCACCGCCCCGGGATCGATCCGACGGACTTCAGCCAGCCGGCTGGCGACGCCCTGCGAGGGCCGGCGCCGCCTTGGCCCTGCGATCAAGCTCTGGAGCTTGATCGCGACGAATCAACCTCTCGCGCTTTCAACGCCCCTGATGCCGAACGAGTGAGGCACCCGTTTTGTACGCGGAACTACTCGGTGCAGGTCCGAGCGGGGGCTCTTTTCTCAAGTCGTTCGGGGATCGTCTAATTGGAAAGACGCGGGGTGTTGGCCCCCGTTATCCGGGTTCGAGTCCTGGTCCCCGAGTTTCTCATCTTGACGGCGCCAAACGCGCCAGCACCCGGCCCCATCGTCTAGTGGTTAGGACATCAGGTTCTCAACCTGAAAACGGGAGTTCGACTCTCCCTGGGGCTATCCGTCGCTTCCGATCTGGGGACGCGAATGTTGGCTTTTCGCAGCGGGCTGTTAACCCGCCGTGATCTCATCGATCACCGTGGGTTCGAGTCCCACCCCCAGAGCTCTTTCTTGGTCCCATGGTCTACGGGTTATGACGCCGCGCTGTCTACGCGGAGAAGGGGGTTCGACTCCCCCTGGGATCGCTGGCGCCGCCGCGCGCACGCGGAGTCGCACGACCGCAGGCAAGATCGCCCGAGTGCCCGTCCGAGCGGCGGGCACGGTGGGGCAGCTGAGTCCGGGTAGCACCCGGCGCCTCGCGGCGGCGTCACGTACCTTCAGCACCGATCGGGGATCGTCTAATCGGTAGGACGCGGGGTTCTGGTCCCCGTAATCTTGGTTCGAGCCCAAGTCCCCGAGTCTCTAGCCCGCCAGGCGGACGCATTTCGCGTCACTGCGTAGCGGACCGGCCCAAGGTCAGACGGAGCTCCGGCTCCGCACTCTCAACTCGAGAGCGCAGCGTCACGACGCGGGATCGGACTCATCTTTCATGCCCATGTGGCGACGGTCGCCAGCTGGTCTCCAAAGCCGGCCTCTTCGGGTTCAACTCCTGACATGGGTGCTGTGAGCGGGCAGCCGTTGGTGGCTGACCTGGGTAGTGGCCCCAGGCGCCGCGGGTTCGATTCCCGTCGCTCACCTCTCATCCCTCGCGCGGTCTGGTCATGAACCAGATCAGCGAGAGAACGACGAAGCCGCAGAAACCGATCACGAGCACGATTGCCACCCCGATCCCCGTCCCGGCATCGCAGGCATCGCGTTCCAGCTGAGTCACGGCGTCGGCGCGACACTCCGAGTTTGCGTCACCGCCGCCGGCGATCGCCCAGACCAAGATCAAAACGGACCAGGCAATCAGGGCCCAGGTCATCTTGCGAGGCCCGCGTCGCTTCGTCGCGGCCACGGGCGCTTGCGGCGATCCCGGGGCGCGGTGATCAGTCCAGGTGGCACCATCCCAATAGCGCTGGGTGGCCGCCATCTCCGGGTCCGGATACCAGCCCGGCGGCGGATTGGCATTCGCTCCCGAGTCGTTCATCTCTTCTCCCTTTCCTTCCGATGCTTGTGGCGACCCTAACCGAAGGCCAGGACTCCTTCAACCAGGCGCCACGATCGCGGGCCGTTCGCGGCGGACGTAGCTCAACGGTAGAGCCCTCGGTTGTGGTCCGAGAAGTGCGGGTTCGAGTCCCGTCGTTCGCCCTAGGTCTGTTCAAGCGACTGCTCAAAAATTCGAGCAACACGCGAGCAGACTCTTCCTCGAGGTCGAGCCGGCCAGCCAACGGAATGGTCGGCCGGCCACGGCCACCTGATAGCCCCGCCGCGTAGCCGGTGTGGAACGCGTTTAGCCGAGGAGTCACCCTCGGCTCACTGGTCTCCAGGCCTTCGAGGAGCTGATCGAGGACCAACAGGCGGACTTTACGGTCGTCGAGGACGCGCTCGCCGGCGGCGACGAGGCGGAATCCACCGAATTGAAGACCCTGCATGATGCTGGCCGATGGACACGATCGCTTGACGAGCGGGGATCTGGCCGAGACTTACGGCCTCCACTCGAGAACAGCTGCAAACCGAAGCCTGCCGCGCCTACAGCGCAGAGGGCTAGTCGAGCTTCGGGCAGGAAGCTGGCGCATCATCGATCCATTCCTAACCGAGTGGCTGCGTCGCAACAGCCCGTTCTCTGACTGAAACGCCGCGAGCGAGGCGAGGTACTGTAGCCCGTCGAGCTACAAAACTGTAGCTCGACAAGCTACGACTGGCCGACTGCTCTCCTCCCTATGCATGCCAGCTGGCGGGGGCGCCGGCGCACTGTCTTTGTCGTAGATCGTCCACGCCCAAGCGGGCTTGACCAGCTCCTCGAGCTCCACCTCGAGCGCATGTGCGCCGAGGAGGTCTCACGCGGAGACGAGATTCGGGCCGGAGGCGACTCGAGCGCGCCGCGGTCTAACCCGGAACTATCTGCGCGGTCTTGAAGAGCAAGGGCGCGTGAAGCCGAGCACAGACTCTCAGTACAGCCCGGCTAGACGTTCACGGCAGTCGAACCCGGCAATTGGCCCGGCACTTGGGGGTTTGGTGCTGGGTTCTGTGGAAAGTGCCGGGTCGGCTCTAAGTGCCGGGTTGAGTCCTCACAGAGCTCGCGGGAGGTACGTGAGCGGCGGCTGTCTGTTCGACGAGAACGCGCCAGCTGGTGCCCCGGCGCACGCAAGCCGCCTATCGCGCCTAGCGGCGAGGCCGTGCTTCGTCGCCGCCAGAGGTCTCCAGCGCCACGGGCGCTTCCAGAAGCCGCTCGAGGAGGCTCGCGCAGTGCTGAGTGCCCTTGCTCTTCAAGACCGCGCAAATCTGGCTCTACAACCGGTATTCCTATGGTTTCGCTCCAAAAATGTAGACATAATTGGCGTTGACGATCCAAAAATGTGTCACAGGAGGCCCGTGCGATCGAACCGTAGCGCCAGTGCGCTGAAGCCGGCAACAAAGGCGAGTACGAGAAGGAGTGGAAGCGCCACGGTCGGCCGACCGTAGGCATGAGTCTGAACCCGGCCGCGGGTTCGTTGCTCGCCCAATCCTCCGCCCCAGCTTTCACGAATCGCGGCGCGGTCGTCCAATGGCCAGGATGCGGGCCTTTCAAGCCCGGCGATGCCGGTTCGAATCCGGTCCGCGCTGTTCAGTCTCCTCGTTGGAGACTCATTCAGTCAGACAACCCAGGTGGGTTGTTCCCAGCGATAACAAGCCGTTTCGATTGTCTGCGCTGAGGGCTCCGAGGCGCCATTGTGGGCGCGATCGCGGGCAGAAACGCCGCCGATCGGCGCTCGGGCGGCGCACTCTCCTTCTATGAAGCGCCTCTGGAGACGCTGGTCGAACATCGCGCCCGGCCCAAAGCAGGCAATCGTGTTCGTGGGAGCGGTGGGTTTCTGTGTGGCCTTGCTCGCGGGAATGGTCTTGCTCGTCGTCTCCGCACCGCGCGGCGTCGTGGCCGATGTCGACGCTGCCCCTGGCTCCCCACCGACTGCGTTCGGATCAGCCGCCGCGAGGCCTCAGCCACCGCGCACCCCGGCGCGAACTTTCGCGAGCCAGGCCGGAGCCGAAGATGGGGTGCTCAGCTTCGACGAGTTGCTTGCTGCCGCCGAAAGCGGACGAGTCAAAGCGGCTCAGATAGAGCAGGCAAGCGGCGGCGTCGAGCTGGACTTCAAGGACGAGAGCAGCGCCCGGGCAACGGCGCCACTCGGATATGACCGCCTCGCTGAGCTCCTGTCGAAGAATGGAGCCGCCGTTGAGCTGGCCGCGATCGAGGGGCCGAACGAGCCATCGTTTCTAGGCAGCGTGCTGCGTGCCTTCTTCATCATCTCGCTGATCGTCATTGTCCTCTTTGCCGTTCACCTCTTCAACCGGCGCCGACAGGCTCGCAACGGAGGTCCACTCGCCGGCGTCGCCGCAATCAGACGCGGGACGCGCGTCGACGACGACGCGCCGAAGATGCTCTTCTCTGACATCGCCGGATGTGATGAGGCGGTCGAGGAGACGAAGGAGTTTCTCGATTTCCTTCGCAAGCCCGAGCGCTTCAAGAACATGGGGGCGCGGGTCCCAGGGGGTCTGATCCTCGAAGGGCCGCCTGGAACTGGGAAAACGTCCTTGGCCAAGGCCCTTGCCGGAGAGGCGGAGATGCCGTTCTTCGCCGCCTCCGGCTCTGAGTTCGTCGAGATGTACGTCGGCGTCGGCGCCCGTCGGGTGCGAGAGCTGTTCGACAACGCCCGACGCGAGGAAAACGGCGCAGTGATTTTCATCGACGAGATCGACGCGATCGGAAAGAAGCGCGGTGGCCCCGGCAACATCGGAGGCAACGACGAGCGCGAACAGACACTAAACGAGTTGCTCAAGCAGCTCGACGGCTTCGATCCCCGTGAGGGCATCATCGTCGTGGCGGCCACAAACCGCGTCGATGTGCTTGACGAAGCCCTGCTTCGCCCGGGCCGCTTCGCGCGCAAGGTCTATGTCGGTCTCCCCGACCGTGAGGGGCGCAAGCAGATTCTCGCCGTTCACAGCCGCGGCAAGCCGATCGATCCGGCAGTCGATCTCGACTATCTGGCTGAGATCACGGCCGGATCCTCGGGCGCCGACCTCGCCGAGATGATCAATGAGGCGGCGATCATGGCCGTTCGAGGCGACCGCGATGCGATCAGCCAGAAGGATCTGACAGAGGGCCATCTGCGCGTTCTCGCCGGGCCCGAGCGGCGCACGAACCCGGCCACACCCGAGGAGCGGAAGCTGATCGCCTATCACGAGTCGGGCCACGTCCTTTGCGCGGAGCTCTGCCCGACCCACGAGAAGGCTCAACGAGCGACGATCGTTCCCCGCGGCAAGGCGGCCGGACTCGCGGTCTGGGGCCAGGTCGACCGCGCCCTGCACTCCGCGCAGTACCTCCACGAACAGCTTGTCTGCATCCTCGGTGGTCGTGCCGCGGAGCAGGTGATCGCCGGCAGCGTCACCTCGGGCGCCGCCAACGACCTGCAGAAGGCCAATGGCCTTGCCCGGCACGTCGTCCAGGAGCTGGGTCTCTCCGAACGCGCCGGCCAGGTCACTGTCAGCGGAGCCGACGGAGCCCACGCGGAGACCACTAGATCGGTCATCGACTCCGAGGTCGAACGCCTGATCCGCGAAGCCTACGCGGACGCCGTGCGGCTTTTGGAGGGCCACCGCGTCGAGCTCGACTCCCTGGCCGCGGCCCTGCTCGAGCGCGGCGACATCGATCGTCTCGAGATCCTCGACGCCGTCGGTGCTCTCGGGCGCCCGGCTGCTCCCAGCCGCGCCACGCTCGGTCCCGGGGTCGATTCGCCAAAGCCCGCCGCCGAGCCCGTCCGCCCGGCGCCTCACCCACGCCGGCGGCGCGCTGCAGCTCTCGGCCGTGACCTGCGGAGAGCTATCGCAGCACGGCGGTCGCGCCGTGAGAGCAGTCGCGGCGTGATCGGATAGCGCGAAGGTTCCATAGCTCGATGCGGTCGGCCTGACCTCTCCTACGGTAGATCGAGATGGACCGTCGCAATGAACAACCGCCCCTGATCAGCGTTGTCGCCCACCAGCATCGCCGGCTCACTCGCCGCCGACCGACTCGACTGCTGAGCGCCCAGGGGCCCGCCGGCCCCCGGCCGGGACCCTCTCCTCAGGCCACCCTCGCTTGATGATTCGCCACCAGCGCCACTGACGTCGAGCAAAACGGAACCCGAGCAGGAGCCCGGCTGCCCCGAGAAGCGTCCCGGCGCCGACGCCGACTGCGATCAGCGCTCGAGGGGTGAATCCTCCGCCGCCGATGAGTGAGACCGCTATGCAACAGAGTGAGGCCACAAGGGCGAGCGAGCCGACCAGCGCCATCCAGCGCAGGAAGTACAGGCGCAGATGATCGGCGTGCGGAATCCAACGTCGCGGCCTGCCCGGCCGCAGCTCAAGCGGCGCGGGGGCTCCGAGACTTTCCGCATACTGGCGCAGCTCGCGGATGTCTTCGAAGATCGGGACGCCGTAGCGCTCGGCGGATTCCTGGAGGCGGAAGGCCAGGAACGGATCCCAAAAATCCCAGCTTCGCGGAGAGTAGATGGCGATCAGCTGCGCGCGTTCGGCGCGCCAGCCGTCGCGATGGATCTCCGTCGCCCCTGCTCCAAGGACGGCTCCGAGTACCACCGAGCTCCCGACCAGTAGCGGCGTGACCTCGTGGTAGGCATAGAAGCCGCACTCGCAAGAGCCCTGTGGAAGCGCATGAGCGTCTGGGTGGCGCCGACAACGGAATTGGTTGATCCCGCGCCCCCAGGTCGTGTGCCCGAAGCCGAGTGAGTAGAGCCGGCCCTGATCGCGGGGTCGCCAGTTTCGCCAACCCAAGAGCGCGCTCGGATAGAGGGGCGGCTCGGACCCGGCCGAGTCATCTGCGATGCTCATCACAGTGATGAGCATCACTCGGGGCTCGTCGGTGGAGTGGCAGTTTTCGCTGCGGCCGCGACGCCCGCGGGCCCCTGACCTCCCTGATCTCAGAGCGCGGCGCCGCAGACGACTTAGGCGAAAGTCGCCCAGGTGCGTCCGAAGTCATGCTCTATATTGCGAGCAGCATGTTCACGATCGACACCAATATGTTGGCCTCAAGGCCAGTCGCACCGACCGTCACGGCCGCCGCCGGACGGCGACTCGTGCTGCCCTGTGGCGCGATTAAGCCCATGCAGCCCTCGGAGGTGCTCGCCTAGAGCATCAGGACTCCAATAGAAGTCCGACTTCCGAGGGCGGTTCCGAAAGGACCGCCCTCTTTCTTTGGCCGAAAGGCCGCTGAGACGGACCACAGCTTTCCACCCAAGACCCAAATCCACTACACCGACAAGGAGACAGATCATCGGAAAACCAAAGACGAGCAACTAAGGCCCCTTCAAGAGAGAAGGGCTCGCGCCTGGCTTCGTGCCCGCGCGGGTTTGGCTCCAACGCCCCTCCACGATGAGCACCGAAGTCAGCCGGCCAGCTGGCGAGGTGGATCTAGGGACGAAGGGTGAAGAGAGGCCCCGACAATTCCATCGACGACATGAGACGCAGCAGGCGAAATGAAGCGCCCTGCCCTCGCACCGAGCCCTCCGATTGGCCGCCTCCCGGCCTTCCCAATTTTCGCGCGGTGTGGAGAAGCAGCTATCTCGCCGGGCTCATGACCCGGAGACCGCGGGTGCAATTCCCGCCGCCGCAATTCAACTTCGTCGCGGGGACGAGCCCTGGTGGGCTGGGCGGGCTCATAACCCGTCGCGCATCATGCGCAGGTGGCGTTCGACTCCCACCCCCGCTATCCGCGGACGCTCCTCGAGCGCGCAGCCAGTCCGATCGCCTCGAGGGCGCGGGCTGTGCTCCATCTTCTCCGGCCCGTGCAGGGCGGCGGTCGCGGGAGGGGCGGCGAACAGAGAGTGTTGCGACGGCGGCCTGCTTAAGGGTTGTGTCGGTCGGACACCTGGCCGGCGCCGTCCCTCCGGCGATCGCGAAAATCGCGGGTCGCGGAGGTCGCCTGTGGCCACGCTCGCGCATCGCCCTCAAGGACCCTGAACAGCGACGCGCCTACCAGCGCCGCTACCACGCCGAGCGCTACCGGCGTGACCCGGCCTACCGCGCGCGACTCAAGGCGAGCGCGACGCGCTGGAACCGGCGTCAAAAGGACCGGCTGCTCGAGGTCATCGAGGCGGCGCGGGCCGGGGGCTGTCGTTGTTGCGATGAGCTCGAGAGCGCCTGCCTGGTCTTTCACCACCTGCGTGACAAGGAGTTCGCGATCGCCGACGCCCGACGCAAGCTGGTCTCGGTGGCCACGCTCGAGGCCGAGCTCGCCAAGTGCGTGGTCTTGTGCGCCAACTGCCACGCCAAGCTCCACGCCGGGCTGATCGAGCTGGCCAATGCGGAGATGCCGACGCCGGTCAAGCCGGCGTCACCGGTCGCGAGTACCTAAGCGCCCTTCGGGCCCGTAGCTCAATTGGGAGAGCGCCTCACTGGCTGTGAGGAGGCTGTGGGTTCAAGTCCCACCGGGTCCACTGATCGTGCGCTGGAGGTTGGATCCCTTACGTCATCGCGGAGCCTGCCCATCGCCACGTTTTAGGTGAGCAGCGCGATCTCACCCTAGGCACTCGCGCTCGCAAACAGGACGTAACAGATCCCCGGGGGATTAGCTCAGTCCGGGAGAGCACTGGCCTTGCAAGCCGGGTTTCGCGCGGGTTCGAATCCCGCATCCTCCATTGGCCGCGTCTCGTTCGCGAAAACGCTCCGGATGTTCTGCTCGATTCGGCCTTGGTGGCCAGCACAGACTCCAGCGGCCCCAACTTTTCGATCCACCACGGCGCCGCGTTTCGGCGGCGCCGGTTAACAAAGCGCACGCCCGGCTGGGAGCCGGGGATGTGGCCAGGCGACCCGACGTGGCAATGGCGTCCCCAACGCCTCAGCGTCGGTGCGGGTGCTGCTGAAGGCAGACCTTCCTGCGAGAGCTTGGTGTCCGTAGCGCGTAATCGACCGCCGGCGCCAGTAAGGGGAGGCGGGGTCAGTAGGGCGGATCGAAAGTCTTGAACTCGAGGCCGACGTCGACCGTGCCGAGCCCGCTGGCCTGTGGGTCTCGGGCTTTCTCGGTTGGCGGCTCCGCTATCGCGCGGGATTGCCGGTCTCCGCTCCAGCACGTCATGAAGCTGGTTGCTTCAGCCGGTCTGATAAGCCGGTCTGCTTCGGCGGGTGCGAGGTTCAATTCCTCGGGCGTGCACTCAACAGACGTAGCGCCCGCGCAAGAGCGCCAGGATGCAGAAGGCTGGTTTGCCGCGGCCGTTGCGATCGACGACGCCGGAACCGTTCTCCCAGGCCGAGTTGTAGTTGCCGTCGAAGATGCGGTGGACGATCATCGCGTCCATGCCGCGGGCGACGAGGTAGTTGTGGATCTCGAGCAGGCGGACGGCCTGGTTATGGGGCGTGACCGCGACCGCACCGGCGCCCGGATCCGTGCTCAAACCGATCTCGGTGACCCAGATCGGGTCACTGATGCCGACGCTGTTGCGGATCGCCTTGGCCGCGTCGAACTGGGCGATCACGCTGGCGGTCACCGGGTCGCTCTTCGGATAGGGATGGAGGCCTAGAATGTCCGAGACGCTGCCGGCACCTTGCGTGTACATGCGGTTGAGCATCTGCTCCCAGTTGGCGCCGTCTGCAGGCAGGTGGGCGTAGGGGTTGAGACCGGCGGTGGCCACCGGCATCCACACGTTGACCGACTTGATCGCCTGGTGAGCGACCCGCAGGAGCTCCATGTAGGCGGGCGCGCTGGCGTCAGGGCCCCAGAACATGGGATCGTTGGGCTCGTTCCAGACCTCGATCGCCAGCGCCTGCGGGTAGCGGCGGGTCGCCTCGGCGACGAACCGCGACCAGTAGCTCATGTAGGACGGATCGGGCCGCAGTGACTTGTAGCCTCTCGGACAACCGATCGACGGGTGAGCCCAGCAAGGGG
The DNA here is from genome assembly GCA_963765705.1 of uncultured Gaiellaceae bacterium. Taxonomy (GTDB): domain Bacteria; phylum Actinomycetota; class Thermoleophilia; order Gaiellales; family Gaiellaceae; genus Gaiellasilicea. Next base: position 520,176 of record CAVXXJ010000013.1, on the reverse strand, counting down.
CATTCATCAGCACGATCGAGGGCCGCAGCCCGTTGGTGAGGAAACGGTTGTAGACCATGTCGTAATAGCTCCAGTCGAACTGGCCGCTCGCCGGCTCGACCTGGGCCCAGTGAAGCGCCATCCTCGAGGTATTCGCGCCCGCGAGCTTCGGGTAGTAGAGAAGAAGATCGAGGCGCCAGCTCTCGAAGGCCTGGGCCTGCGTCCAGGTCGCCGCGGCGGTGTCGGAGGCCTGCTTGGCCCAGTTGTAGAACTCCTGTGCCTTGCCGAGCTCGGCGGCGGCCGTGTTGACCCGGCCGCCGGCGCCGGCCAGCCTGTCATTGGCCTTGTCGATCTGTGAGGCCAGGGTTTCCCGTGCATCCTCGTAGGCGACAAGCTCGGCATGCCAGCGCCGAAGCGCCTTGCGTCGCTCGCGCCGAGTGTCGGCGCGCTTGAGCAACTTCTGGCGGCGGGCCTGACCCGGCTTTTTCAACTGCGCTTGCTGCGTGATCAGCGAGTCGACCTGGCCGCGAATCTGTGAGCGCCGGACCTTCTCTGCTTCGAGCGCGGCGGTCTTTGCGCTAACCGACTGCTGAGCAGAGGCCACGGCGGCGCGTCCGTTTTGGACGTCGCGCCATGTCTTGAAGTAGGGATCGCCGGCGGCGGTGAAGGCGTCGTTGAAACCGAACCAGCGAACCGAGGCCGCCTCGGCGGTGGGGATGAGGGCCACGGACGCCAGCACGGTGGCGCAAACGAGGGACAGGAGGAAGGCTCTCACCCGTTGACGCTACGGGTCCACCCTCACTGCACACGTTTCTCCCCTCTCCCGCGCCCATGGTGTTCAACGGTTAGCACGTCGCGTTGCCAACGCGGAGGTGCCGGTTCGAATCCGGCTGGGCGCTCTCGACCCCTCTCTGGGCTTCCTGGACCCCCGTGAAGGGCCCTGTCGCCTCCGCTCGCGGACCAGCTGAGTCATCTGGTTCATCGCATCACTTCGCCCCCGTAGCTCAGCGGCTAGAGCACCGGTTTTACATACCGGGTTGGCCCTGGTTCGAGTCCAGGTGGGGGCACTTCCGCCAAGAGGCGCTGGCCGCCGCCGCCGCTAGAAGCGCGTCGAGGCAGGTGAGGTGCTCGCACGCCTCTGCGCGAACGGCCACGCCGAAGCAAAGGCAAGCTTTCGAACACTCCCTGGGGTGTAGCTCAGTCTGGCCAGAGCTGCGGATTCTTAATCCGTGAGCCGGGGGTTCGAATCCCTCCGCCCCAACTCGCTTCACCCGGCGCCGGCCCACCAGCTGGGCCGGCCAATACTCGCCCTCGCGATACAAGTTGTTCGCCCTCGCGAGGTATTCGGTACCCGCCCAGGTGGGCAAACGGTAAAGCCGTCCGGTTCAGGCCCGGAAGATTTTGTGGGTTCGACTCCCACCCTGGGTATCGCGTCGTCACTCGGTTGGATCAGCGCGGCGCCCGGCCCAGGAAGCCGCATGGCGCGGGTGAAACGACCTCTCCGGCGCTCGGTGCGCCAGCTGGCCGCAAGTCTCCCCCGGGAGCGCGCTCCAAAAGGCCAGCACACACTTCGGGATGTAGCTCAGCCTGGTCAGAGCGCTCCGTTCGGGGCGGAGAAGCCGCTGGTTCGAATCCAGTCATCCCGACTGGCAGAAGGTGACGCAGTCGCCAGCACCAGAAGGTCCCCGTTGCCGGTTGCGAGCGCTTGGCACCGAGGATAGGAATCGACACGCGCCCATGGTGTAGTTGGTAACACCCGAGATTTCCAATCTCAAGTCGCCGGTTCGAGCCCGGCTGGGCGCTCTTTTGAGTTCGTAGTTGTGGGCGTTACCCATGCCCGCTTTTCGCCCGTGTAGCCCAATTGGAAGAGGCCCCACCTTCAAAACGTGGTTGATGCTGGTTCGAGTCCAGCCGCGGGTACTCAGGTCTCGCATCGCACAGCGAGGCCGCAATGCGGCCCGGTGTCCGCCCCGCTAGCACCCTAGGAAGTGGATCCGCCTGGGGATGCGGTGTCGGCCCGGGCAAGTTTTTCGTCTCCATCCAGAACCGTTCCGGGCGCGTCGTCTAGTGGCTAAGGCCCCTGCCCGACACGCAGGTGATCGCAGGTTCGAGTCCTGCCGCGCCCATCTCTCATCTATCGCAGCGCCGAACGCGCCTCCATAGCTCAGCTGGCCAGAGCGGCGGAATCATAATCCGCGTCGTCGCAGGTTCGAATCCCGCTGGAGGCACTCACGCATCTCGGCCGAGCCGGCTGACCCTCATCTTTCGCACGCGCGCTCGTGGCGCAGCTGGTTGACGCGCCGGGTTTAGGTCCCGGTGGCCCGAAGGGCCGTTGTGGGTTCGAATCCCACCGAGCGCACTTCTTCTTTTTCGGGGCGAAGTGTTGGTGGCCGCACACCGCGTTTGGGGCGCGGCAGCGAAGGTTCGACTCCTTCCGTCCCGATGAATCCGCATCTGCGGATAATCAAGGTGCCGCGAGCCGCAAGCGAGCACACTCGGTACGTGCTTCACCACCGTCGCCTCCGCACCAATCTTGGCCAGCTCGCGGTCGTCGCTTCTGAGGACGGCGTCGTCGCGGTACTGCTTCCGAGCACTGCCCACGAGGTCGAGCTCGAGGCCCTCGAATCCGAGCCGGGCTCAATGCCCCTTCTCGATCGCGCCACCGATGAGCTGTTCGACTACTGCAACGGACGCCGGCGTAGCTTCGATCTTCCGCTGGATCTCTCCCTCACCACCTCCGACTTCCAGCGCCGGATCCTGCTCGAGACCGCGTTGATCCCCTACGGCGAGAAGCTGACCTACGGCGAGGTCGCGGCGCGAGCCGGCGCGCCGAACGGCTCACGTGCAGCCGGGCAGGCGCTCGGCGCCAACCCCCTTCCGATCCTGATTCCCTGTCATCGCATCGTCTCGGCCGACGGCCGTCTCGGGGGCTTCGGCGGCGGCGAGGAGACCAAGCTGCGTCTGCTCGAGCTTGAGGGCTCTCCGCGCGCCAACTGGGTCGCCTAAGACAACGCGTCAAACGAGATCCCCCGCCAAACCCTCCCCTCCCCGTAGCTCAGCGGATAGAGCGCCGGTCTACGAAACCGGAGACCGCTGGTTCGAATCCAGCCGGGGAGGCTCGAGGCGCGTAACTCCGGGATTGGGGCCGCCCTAAAGCGGAGCCCACCCGGAGTGGCGTCTCGCCAATCCGCGCTCATTGCGGGGCTGAGTTACCGCGACGCTCTGCGCCCCCGTCTTCTCCCTGTAGCTCAGTGGATAGAGCGCCGGCTTGCGGAGCCGGAGGTCGCTGGTTCGAATCCAGCCAGGGAGGCTCCACGTCTTGGGTGTGGCGTTTAATCGCTTGAACAAGCCATTATCAGCCCGACTGCACGGCAAGCCTGGGGAAAGAGCCGCCGAGGGTGGTCGATCGATCCCGCTCGGGTGCTCGCCAAAGCCAGGCCTCATCACCACCGGTCCGCCCAACCTCGCCGGGATGGTCCCGAAGCGACACACCAAAGCGGTCCGCGGGGCCGCCGGCGTCGAGCGAAACGACGAGGAATCGATTCTGGCGGCGACGCGCGAGCTGCTCGGGGCCCTGATCCGCTCGAACGCGATCGATGCCGAGAACGCGATCTCGATCTTCTTCACCCTGACGCCTGATCTCAACGCCTGCTTTCCGGCCCGGGCTGCGCGCGATCTTGGACTGGCCGAGGTGCCGCTGATGTGTGCCCAGGAGATCCCGGTCGTCGGCGCGATTTCCGGTCTTGTCCGGGTCCTGATCCATCTCGAGACCCAGCGCTCGATGCGGCCGGTCTATCTCGGAAAAGCGAAGCGGCTTCGCCCCGACTTGACGCTCAACCCGGAGGAGATCCTGGTCTCTCTGACCGAGCTCGAGCGCGAACAGCGCGATGGGCCGCGGCGCGAGATCACGACCGAGCGCCTCCTCCGCCGCGTTCACGGCAGAGGCCTTGGCGAGCCGATCTCCCCAGAAGAGCGAGCCGTCTTCACGACCGCGGTACGCGAGCTCCAGACCGCGGGACGGGCCGGGTGCATCCTGACAGCCGCCGGCCACGACTGGTTCTTGCTCCCCTGACGGTCACGAGCCCCGGTAGCTCAGCGGACAGAGCGCGGCCCTCCTAAGGCCGGTGTCGCAGGTTCGACTCCTGCCCGGGGCGCTCATCAAGAACTTGGAAACCACAGGGTCCGGTCGGCCGCGGGCCGCTCGCAGTCAGGGCGGTTCGAGGAAGGTCGGGACATCTCATCCGCGGGTGACCGCGGAGCGAAAACGCGCGATCGATGGAGGGAGGCCAACCGGCAACGGGTCGGGGCCGCTCGCACCTCCCAGGTCGGCGGGATGCGATCTCGAGCAGGGCCGGTCTCTTTGAGTCGGTCCGGGTAGAGAGCAGCCGCTCGTTGGAGTGGCCACCATCCGCGGCGGGACCGAGGCCGCGGATGGTGAGACGGATGGTCGACTCGGGCCTTCGCGCTGCCGCCGGCGACGCCGGGCCTAGCCAGGATCCCGCCTACAGGGCTCCGTGGTTTCCAACTCCCGAGGCCGTGGCAGAGCAGCTATGCAGCGGACTGCAAATCCGCGTACGCCGGTGCAACTCCGGCCGGTCTCTTTCGCGCCCGTAGCTCAGTGGATAGAGCGCCGGTTTCCGGAACCGGAGGTCGGAGGTTCGAATCCTCCCGGGCGCGCTCGTCCGAGCCTGATCCGGAAGGGAGATCCCGGTTTGGGACCTCCTTCTGCCTTACCGTCTCCACATGGGAAGGGGGCGAGGAACGGCGACACTCACGGCTCCGACAGCAGCGCCTCGCCGCCCCCGGCTTGAGCTTGAGTCCCAGAAGCTCGAGACGCCGAGCAGGGACGCGCGCTGCTCTCGGCTTCTACGAGTCCAGCAGCTCAGCGTTGGCCTGTCCGAAGCGCGTGACGATCTCACCCTGGAGCAGGCTCGACTCCGGAGTCGGCTGCTGTCCGTTGCGGATCCGGAGGATCGTGCGGTCGGCCAGCGTGGTCCAGCGCTCGGCGAGGCTGCCTGCTCGTCGATCGGCGCGAGCTCCTCCTCTTCGTCGCCATCCGTGCCGGCATAGGCGCGATCGATTGCGTCGCCGAGCGAGGCGCCTCGCTTCCCGTAAGACTCGAGAACGCTCGGGCGTCCCGACTCGGCGAACCCGCGCAACGCGCTCTGCGCGCGAGGAAAGCGGACAGATGCTCTTCTGAGGACTCGCGCTCCTGGGCATCCCGCTCGGCCGCTTGTCGCTCGCTGGAGGCGGTCATCCAGACGACGCCGGAGGCGGCCAGACAAAGGCGAGCAAGACCGCTGCGAATCGCAAGTTCGTCATCTCGCCGGTGATCGGCGGCCACAGCTGCGGATTGAGGGTTCAATGGCCGATGGCGAGCGGCTGGATCGGGATCCTCTCGGCGGAGCTCCACTTTCCGGAGGCGCACTCGCTGAAGGAGAAGCGGATGCTGCTCCGCTCCGCCAAGGACCAGCTCCGGAACCGCTTCGGGGCCGCGGTTGCCGAGGTCGATCATCACGACGTGTGGCAGCGCGCGCGGATCACCGCGGCGGTCGTGACGCGGGAGCACGGTGAGGCCGAGAAGCTCCTGGCCGACGCCGAGCGCTATCTGGCCTCGCGCGAGTGGGAGCTGGGCGCCGTCGAGCGCGAGTTCGTGACGCTCGACGACTAGCGGCTCGCTACGGTAGAGCGATGCCCGAGCGGATGCGCAGAGTCAACGAGTCGCTCCGCCAGGTGCTCTCGGAGGCCCTGCTGGAGCTGAAGGACCCGCGGATCGGGTTCGTCACCGTCACCGGCGTCAAGACGTCGGCCGATCTCCGGCAGGCGACCGTCTACGTCAGCGTCCTCGGGAGCGAGAAGAAGCGGAGCAAGAGCATGACCGGCCTCGATGCGGCGCACGGCGTGCTCCAGGCCCGGCTCTCGCGCGAGCTCCGGATGAAGCGGACTCCGCTGCTCACGTTCGAATACGATCACGCGGTCGAGCACGGCGTGCGGATGTCCAAACTCATCGATGAGCTCGCACCCGGACCAGACGACAACGGCAGCTGACCTCGGGGCGGTCGTCGAGGCGATCCGCGGCCGCGAGCGGTTCCTCGTCACGACGCACGAGAACCCGGATGGCGACGCGCTCGGCTCGCTGCTCGCGTCTCACCTCGCGCTGCGGGCGCTCGGGAAGGACAGCGTCATGTTCCTCGCAGGCCCGGCGCCGCTGCCGGGCGAGTACCGCTTCCTGCCGCTCGACGGGCTCCTGCGCGAGCTGCCCGCCGACGCCGCAGAGCGCGTGCTGCTCGCCGTCGACTGCGCGAACGAGAGCCGGCTCGGCGCCGATCGCGGCGGTGCTCCACCAGGCGCCGTTCACGGTCAACATCGACCACCACCACGACAACTCGCGCTTCGGCGACGTCGAACCTCGTCGACGACGCGGCGTCCTCGACGGGAGAGGTGCTGCGGGACGTCTTCCGCGAGCTCGGCATCGAGCTGACGCCCGGAGCTCGCCGAGCCGCTCTACGTGGCGCTCGTCACCGACACCGGCCGCTTCCAGTACGCGAACACGACGCCGAAGGCGCTGCGGCTCGCGGCCGAGCTCGTCGAGGCGGGCGCGGACGTGCACAAGGTCTTCCAGGGCGTCTACGAGAGCGTCCAGTTCGCGAAGCTGAAGCTGCTCGCGCGGGCGCTCGAGCGGGCGCAGGTGTACGAGGGCGGCGGGCTCGTCGTCTCGTACCTGCTCCGCGACGACTTCGCCGAGGTCGGCGCGGTCGAGCCGTACTCGGAGGGGATCATCGACTTCCTGCGCGCGGTCGAGGGCGCCGACATGGCCGCCCTGATCCGCGAGCCGCCGCGTGGCGGCACCCCGGCGCGGCGGATCTCGCTCCGCGCCTCCCACGACGAGCTCGACGTCTCTGCGATCGCGCGCGCCTCCGGCGGCGGCGGGCACCGCCAGGCGGCCGGCTTCTCGAGCGACGACTCGATCGAGGAGATCACCGAGTTCCTCCGCCGCGAGTTCGTCGCCGCGCTGCCCGCCGCCGGCTGATGCCGCCGAAGGGCCTCGAGCCGAGCGGGATCATCCTCGTCGACAAGCCCGCCGGGCCCGTCGTCGTTCGCGATCGTCGCGCGCGTCCGGTCGCGCACCGGGACGAAGATGGGCCATGCGGGAACTCTTGACCCTTTCGCGACTGGATTGTTGCTTTTGCTCTCCGGCCGGTCGACAAAATTGGCGGGATCGTTCGTCGGACTCGACAAGCGCTATCTCACGGACGTCGACCTGACGGCCCGTACGTCCACGGGCGATCCGGAGGGCGAGGTCGTGGAGCGGCTCGAGGCGCCGGACGCAGCGGAGCTCGAGCGACGGCTCGAGCCCCTCCGCGGTGAGATCGAGCTGCCGATCCCGGCCGCGTCCGCGGTCAAGATCGGCGGCGAGCGCGCGTACAAGCTGCACCGCCGCGGCGTTCGAGGTCGAGATGCCGCTGCGGCGCTCACAGGTGCACGCGCTCGACGTCATCGCGTATACGGACGGCGTCGTCCGGCTCGACCTGCGCGTCAGCTCGGGAACCTACGTGCGGGCGATCGCGGAGGCGCTCGGCGGCCACTGCACGACGCTGCGGCGGCTCGAGATCGGCCCGTTCAGCGTCGAGGACGCCGACGAGGAGCGAGTGATCCCGGCCGAAGAGGCGCTGGCGCTGCTGCCATGACCGAGGCTGTCGCGATCGGGACGTTCGACGGCGTGCACCTGGGCCACCGGCGGGTGATCGCAGGCGCGGTCGAAACGGGGCTGCCGGTCCGGGTGCTGACGTTCCACCCGCACCCGCGGGTCGTCCTCGGGCAACTTCGTCGAGTCGATCGCGACCCTCGAGCGGCGGCTGGAGCTGCTCGCCGAGCTCGGCGTGGCCGAGACGACCGTGCTCGACTTCACGCGTCGAGGTCGCGCAGCAGGAGCCGGAGGAGTTCGCGGCGCCCAGCTCGCCGACGCTGCGCGTCGTCGTCGCCGGCGAGGACTTCCGCTTCGGCCGCAGGCGGTCGCGGCGATCTCGAGCTGCTCGAGCGGCTCGGCCACGAGGTGCGGCCGGTGCCGCTGCTCGAAGGCGTCTCGTCGACCGAGATCCGCCGCCACCTGCACGCAGGCGAGGTCGCGGAGGCCGCGCAGCCTGCTCGGCCGGCCGCCGGAGCTGGACGGGGTCGTCGTCCCCGGCGACCAGCGCGGCGGCACGCTCGGCTATCCGACCGCCAACCTCGCCGTCGACCCGACGCTGCTCGTGCCCCGGTACGGGATCTACGCGGGCGCCGCACTCGGCCATCGCGCCGCGATCTCGATCGGCACGAACCCGCACTACGGCGGCGAGGAGCGGCGGATCGAGCCGCACCTGCTCGACTTCGAGGGCGATCTCTACGGCCGGCGGCTGGTCGTCGAGCTGTGGGAGCGGCTGCGCGACGAGCAGGTGTTCGAGAGCGAGCAGGAGCTGATCGACCAGATCGCGCGCGACGTCGACGCGACCGAGGAGCAGTCCGGCCGGCGTAGGTAGGTTGAGCGCCGTGAGCGAGAACGGCCCAATGATCCACGCGCGCGGCCTCGTCAAGCGTTCGGCGAGCTCGTCGCGGTCGACGGAATCGACCTCGACGTCCAGCGCGGGGAGGCGTTCGGCTTCCTCGGGCCCGAACGGCGCCGGCAAGAGCTCGACGATGCGGATGATCGGCTGCGTCTCCCCGATCAGCGGCGGCACGCTGCGCATCCTCGGCCTCGATCCCGACGGCCGACGGGCCCGCGATCCGGGCCCGGCTCGGCGTCGTCCCGCAGCAGGACACGCTCGACACCGAGCTGACGGTGCGCGAGAACGTGCTGATCTACGGCCGCTACTTCGGGCTCTCGCGCCGCGAGCTGCGGCCGAAGATCGACGAGCTGCTCGACTTCGTCCAGCTCACCGAGCGGGCGGGCGACAAGGTCGAGCCGCTCTCGGGCGGGATGAAGCGGCGGCTGACGATCGCCCGCTCGCTCGTCAACGATCCGGAGCTGCTGCTCCTGGACGAGCCGACGACCGGGCCTCGACCCGCAGGCGCGCCACGTCGTCTGGGACCGCCTCTTCCGGCTGAAGCAGCGCGGCGTGACGCTCGTGCTGACCACGCACTACATGGACGAGGCGGAGCAGCTCTGCGACCGGCTCGTCGTCATGGATCACGGCCGGATCGTCGCCGAGGGCTCGCCGCGCCAGCTGATCGAGAAGTACTCGACCCGCGAGGTGGTCGAGGTCCGCTTCGAGGACGTGCGGCCGGAGAACGGCGCGCTCGCACGGCGCCGGCGACCGCGTCGAGGAGCTCCCCGACCGCATGCTCATCTACACCGGCGACGGCGACGCGACCGCGACCGCGATCGCGGAGCGCGGCCTGCCGCCGCACTCGACGCTGATCCGGCGCAGCACGCTCGAGGACGTCTTCCTCCACCTGACCGGCCGGACGCTCGTCGACTGACGATGGACGGCATTCTCCAGCCGCTCCGCGCCTACGAGCACTGGCTCGCGCAGTACAAGCGCGTCTGGCGCGGGCACGATCGGGACGAGCCTCGTCAACCCGCTGCTCTACCTGGCGGCGCTCGGCGTCGGGCTCGGCACGATCGTCGACAGGTCGCCCGAACGCGCCCGCCGGCGTCCCGTACCTCGACTTCATCGCGCCCGGCCTGCTCGCCGCGGCGGCGATGCAGACGGCGGCGACCGAGTCGAGCTGGCCGGTGATGGGCGCGATCAAGTGGACGCGCACCTACTACGCGATGACCGCGACCCCGCTGACCGAGCGAGACGTGCTGATCGGCCACCAGCTGTTCGTGGTCACGCGCGTCCTCACCGGCGAGCGCCGCCTACCTGCTCGTCGTCGCGGCGTTCGGCGCCGTCCACTCCTGGCTCGGCCTGCTCGCGATCCCGGTGGCGGTCGCTGATCGGGACGGCGTTCTCGATGCCGATGGCGGCGTACGCGGCGACCACCGAGTCGGACGCGAGCTTCCCGCCGATCTTCCGCTTCGTGATCGTGCCGATGTTCCTCTTCTCCGGGACGTTCTTCCCGGTCTCGCAGATGCCGCTCGTGCTCGAGCTCGTCGCGTACGTGACGCCGATCTGGCACGGCGTCGAGCTCTGCCGCGGGCTGATGCTCGGCACGATCGAGCCTGCTGCCGGCGCTCGGCCATCGTCGCCTATCTGCTCGCCTGGACGATCGGCGGCCTCGCGCTCGCGATCCGCGCCTACCGGCGGAGGCTCTTCAATTGAGCACGCTCGCCGCGCGAGCGCTGAACCGTCCCGGCGGGCCGCGGGGTGCTGCTCTTCGAGCGCAACCTGATGAGCTACCGCCGCATGTGGCCGATCATCGTCTCGGGCTTCTTCGAGCCGCTCTTCTACCTGCTCTCGCTCGGATTCGGGCTCGGCAGCTACGTCGGCGAGGTCGTGATCGACGGCGCGCAGATCGACTACGCGACCTTCGTCGCGCCGGGCCTGCTCGCCGCGTCGGCGATGAACGGCGCCTTCTACGACGCGACGAACGTCTTCTGGAAGCTCAAGTACCAGAAGCTCTACGACGCGATCCTCTCGACGCCGCTCGGGCCGAAGGACATCGCCGCCGGCGAGGCCGGCGTGGGCGCTCTTCCGCGGCCTGCTCTACGCGATCGGCTTCTTCGCCGTCATCGCCGTGCTCGGCCTCGTCGAGTCGTGGTGGGCGCTGCTCGCGCTGCCCGCGACCGTCTTCGTCGGCTTCGCCTTCGCGGGCGCCGGGCGTCGCGGCGGTCACCTACATGCGCAGCTGGCAGGACTTCGACATCCTCAACCTCGCGATCCTGCCGATGTTCCTCTTCTCGGCGACGTTCTTCCCGCTCTCCACCTACCCGGACTGGCTCGAGACGGTGATCCAGGCTGACGCCGCTCTACCACGGCGTCGACCTGATCCGCGCGCTACGACCGGAACGGTCGGCTCGCGGTCCAGCTCGTGAACGTCGCCTACCTGACCGCGCTCGGCCTCGTCGGCACCTGGATCGCAAGCCGGCGCGTGAGAAGCTCCTGCCTCGACCTAAGGAGCGGCGGTGGCTGACGTCGCTGCGGCAGTGGCCGCTCTCGCCGCGGATCGCCGTGCGGCGACCGGCCCGCGCCGACCAGGCTGACGCCGCCGAAGTAGTGGTGCTGCGCCTGCCAGCGCCGCACCTGCAGGCCCTCCGCTTCGAGCTCCGCCAGCGCCTGCTCGTCGACACCCGGCTCGGCGTTGACGACGTCGCCGGCGCGGTGGAAGCGCGGACGCGCGACAGCTTCGATCGGGCTCGAGCCCTTCGTCGAGGATCCCGGCGGCGACGCCGACGAGCGCGGTCCGCAAGCGCGTCCCGCCCGCAGAGCCGATCGCCAGCACGAGCCCGTCGCTCGTCGAGAGCCAGGCTCGGGGCCATCATGCTCTGCATCCGCTCTGCCGGCCGCGAGCGGCTCGAGGACGAGATCGACCTCGCCGAGCATGCTGTTCAGCTGCAGGTCGAGGCCGGGGAGGAAGTCGCCCGTGCCGAGCCCGAGGCTCGAGGTCAGCACGCACGCGTTCCCGTCCGAGTCGGCGGTGACGAGGTTCGTCGTGTGCCCCTCGGCGCCCGGCCCGTCGAGCGCGGCGAGCAGCGCATGCACGCGCGCCGTGGCGTCGAGCTCTCGGAGCGCGCGGCAGGCGCGCGAGCGTCTCGGGGACGCCGGAGAGCCCGCGCGCGGGTGAGGAACCGGTGCCCGGCCCACGCCGACCTCGGCCGGTCGATCCCAACGGGGCTCGTAGCCCTCCAGGTCGGCGCGCGACACCGCGATCCCCTCGACGCCGGAGACGAGCGACTCCGCGATCGAGCCGACGTAGGGGCTGTCCGGCCCCTCCGCAGCCAGGAGCTCGAGCGCCCGGACGAGCCCAGGCTGGTCGAGCTGCTCGCCCGCCTCGAGCGGCCGGCCCGCCGGGGCGTAGATGCGCCGGCCGTCCGGCTGCATCGTGAAGACCGGCGCGAGCATCGCCAGGCACGCGGCGTGGGCGGGAGGCATCGTCACGCCGCGAGCGCGCGATCGCGAGCGCCGGCTCGACGACCCGCGCCCACGGCAGCCGGCCGAAGCGCTCGTGCAGCGCTCCGAGGCCGCGCGGCAGGCCCGGCACCGCGCACGTTCCGGGCCCGACCGCGTAGTGGACGAGCTCCTCGCCGAACGGGACCTTGCAGCGCGACCGGCGGCGCTCCGGTGCCCGAGGGCACGTCGACGAAGCAGTCGAGGTTCCAGGCGTCGGGTGCCGTCCCAGTAGATCGCGTGCCCGCCGCCGAGCAGGCCGGTCATCACCGTCTCGGCGACGCACGAGGCGAGAGCAGGCCGCAACGGCTGCGTCCGCCGCGGTTCCGCCCTCTTCGAGGATCTCGATCCCCGCCGCCACGGTCGCGGGGTGTCCGGCGGCGACAGCGGCGGGCAACACCGCTTGCTACCTTACTCCGGACCGAGATCTCGGCCGGCCGTGTCTTCCTTCACGCCGCGCGGGGACTCCGGAGACCTAGACAGAAGGAGGCCGCATGGCCCTCACCAAGGAAGTCAAGCAGGAGCTGATCGGGAAGCACGGCCGCAACGAGACGGACACCGGCTCTCCCGAGGTCCAGATCGCGATGCTCACGCAGTCGGATCAACGACCTGACCGAGCACCTGCGGACACACGCGAAGGACCACTACTCCCGGCGCGGGCTGCTGAAGCTCGTCGGCCGGCGGCGGCGGTTCCTGACCTACATGCAGAAGCACGACCTCGAGGGCTATCGCGCCCTCATCAAGGAGCTAGGCCTCAGGCGCTAGCTCAACCCGGGAGAGTGGAAGCTTGGATGAGCCCCTGACCCTGTGTTTCAGAGCTGCGGGTTGATCCAAACTTCCACTCTCCACACAGCAGAGTGGAGGCAATGGAATGAGTACCGTAATGGGGCAGATCGCCTCAGTTTCCGTCGAGATCGGCGGAAAAGAGATCACGTTCGAGACGGGCAAGCTCGCCAAGCAGGCGGACGGCGCGGTTGTGATGCGCTCCGGCGACACGATGGTGCTGGCAACGGCCGTCGGCCGGCCCGAGGCGCGCGAAGGCGCCGACTTCTTCCCGCTGACGATCGACGTCGAGGAGCGGGCCTACGCGGCCGGCAAGATCCCCGGCGGCTTCTTCAAGCGTGAGGGGCGCGCCACCGAGCGCGCGACGCTCACCGCACGCATGATCGACCGCCCGATCCGGCCGCTGTGGCCGAAGGGCTTCCGCAACGAGGTGCAGGTGATCTGCACCGTCCTGTCGGCCGACCTCGTCACGCCGCACGACATCCTCTGCATCAACGGAGCCTCGGCCGCGCTGATGCTCTCGCCGCTGCCGTTCTTCGGCCCGGTGGGCGCCGTGCGCGTCGGCCGCATCGAGGGCGAGTTCGTCCTCAACCCGACGCACGAGCAGAACTTCGAGGAGACGTCGCTCGACCTGATCGTCGTCGGCACGAAGGACGGCCTGACGATGGTCGAGGCCGGTGCCGACGAGGTCCCCGAGGACGTGCTCCTCGAGGCGCTCGCACTCGCCCACGAGGAGATCAAGAAGCTCTGTGAGGCACAGGAGGACCTGCGCCGCCAGGCGGGCAAGGCGAAGTGGCTCGATCTGGAGCTGACCGCCGAGATCGAAGGGTCGCACGGGCACTCGATCTGGGAGCGGATCCAGCGGGACGGCCTCCGCGAGGCCGCCTCGATCGAGTCGGAGCTCCTCGCCGAGCTCGCCCCCGAGCTCTCGATGGACTCGAACGACGAGGACATCCAGCGCCAGGTCCAGGTCAAGGCCAGCCTCGCGATGCTGCTCGAGAAGCAGCGGCTCGCCGCGGTCGAGGCCCCGGTGCGGGAGCAGTTCGAGTCGGATCTGCGGGCGCTCACCGACGCGGAGGACGACTCGAAGGAGCTCAAGTCCGCGAAGCGGCACCTGCTCTTCGACAAGATCGTCGACACGACCGAGCTGCCGTTCCCGGTCGGCCCGGCCACAGTCGACGGCGACGGGCCGGCGGTCAAGGACTCGCTCACGAAGAGCTACGTCAAGAAGGCCGCCGAGGCCATCTACAAGGACCTCGTCCGCAAGAAGATCGCGATCGACAAGCGGCGCCCAGACGGGCGCGGCGCCGAGGAGATCCGGCCGATCGAGTGCGAGGTGACGGTCAGTCCGCGCGCCCACGGCACGGGCCTCTTCCAGCGCGGGCAGACGCAGGTTCTGAGCCTGCTGACGCTCGGCACGGCGAAGGAAGGCCAGCGGATCGACGACCTGTCGCTCGAGACCGACCGCCGCTTCATGCACCACTACAACTTCCCGCCCTACTCGGTCGGGGAGACGGGCTTCATGCGAGGCCCGAAGCGGCGCGACATCGGCCACGGCGCTCTCGCACAGCGGTCGCTCGAGGCGATCCTCCCGAACGTGGAGGACTTCCCGTACACGATCCGGATCGTCTCGGAGACGCTCGAGTCGAACGGCTCGTCGTCGATGGGCTCGGTCTGCGGCTCGACGCTCGCGCTGATGGATGCAGGCGTGCCGATCAAGGCGCCGGTCTCCGGGATCGCGATGGGCCTCGTCAAGGAGGGCGACGACTACGTCATCCTCACCGACATCCAGGGCGTCGGAGGACCACCTGGGCGACATGGACTTCAAGGTCGCCGGCACCAGGGACGGCATCACCGCGCTCCAGATGGACATCAAGATCACCGGTGTCACGCAGGAGATCATGAGTGGCGCGCTCGAGCAGGCGAAGCGGGCACGCAACTCGATCCTCGACGTGATGCTCGAGACGATCGGCGAGCCTCGCGAGGCGCTGGCCGAGCATGCGCCGCGGATCCAGTCGATCCAGATCAACCCGGACTTCATCGGGATGGTGATCGGCAAGGGCGGCGAGACGATCCGCTCGCTCGAGTCCGAGTACGACGTGCAGATCGACATCGAGGAGGACGGCACGATCCTCGTCTACGCGACCGAAGGCACCAAGGGCGACGCGGCGATCGCGGCGATCGCGGCGCTGACCAAGGAGGCCGAGGTGGGGGACACCTACACCGGCAAGGTCGTCAAGACGACCCAGTTCGGCGCGTTCGTCGAGCTGAAGAAGGGCACCGACGGCCTGCTCCACGTCTCGAACGTCGGGCCGGGCCGGGTCGCGCACATCGAGGACGTGATGGCGCGCGGCGACATCGTCGACGTGATCGTGCAGGAGGTGGACAAGGCGCGCGGCCGGATCGGCCTCAAGCTCGTCCACAAGCACGAGGACGGACGCCTCGTCGAGCCGGAGGAGCTGATCGAGCGGGCGAAGAGCGCCCCGCCGCGGCCTCCCGAGGAGGAGCGGCCCCGCCGCGACGGCGATCGCGGCCGCAGCCGCGGCCCGCGCCGCGACTAAGAACGACTGGGGGGCGGCGCGAGCCGCCCCCTTCTCGTCTCAGATCTTCTTGTTCGCTGCGAGGTCCCAGCCGCTGTGGACGACCGTGTCGGCGGAGCCGTCCGGCTTCTGGGGCACGAAGTCGTAGGTGATGCGCTTGAAGCCGAGCGAGAACGCGTCGTGCAGCACATCGGCTTCGCCCCCGCCGACCGCGTAGCTCGAGACGACGACGTCCTCGAGCTTGATCTTGACGAACTCGAACGCGGCTTTGCCCGGCTTCCGCACGGTCAGGAGCGCCTGCTTGACGTGCTTGCCTTCGGCGCAGAGCTGGAAGAGCTGTGGCCCGGCCCGGCCGGTCACGGCCGTGCAGGAGAGACCGCTGATCTGAACCTTGCCGGCGCCGCCGCCCCCGCCCGAACCTGAGCCGCCCGCGTGGGTTGCGGCGAAGCTGAAGGAGAGCAGCTCGAGCTCGTCCTTGTGCTTGGCGTCGGTGCTGCCGCCACGAACGCCGTCGAGCTTCAGGAAGCAGTCGACCACGGCCATCTCGGGGGCAGCCTACTCCACCGGTACGAGAAAGCCGAGCTCCAGCAGGCCGCGGGCGACCGCGATCACCTCGGGCCGCTCGCCGGGAGTCATCGTCGCGAGCACCGAGGCGAGCGGCCGCCCGTCGAGCGCCCGGACCAGCTCGAGCACGCTCTCGTCCACGGTCGTCTCGAAGGGGAGGCCGCCGGTCAGCCTGAGCCGCGCCTGTGCGAGCTGCCACCCGGTGGCGGAGCGCCGGATCACCTGCTCGATGTCGACGTCGGGGGCGAGCATCAGCGGCACGGCGGCGAGGTCGTTCGCGCCGGTGTCCACGCCGGCGAAGAGCCGCTCGAGGTGCGGGCCGGCGCCCCCGAGGCCCTCCGGAAGCGGTCGCGCCCGCGTCCAGCCTTCGCCGCCGCTCGGCCGGAGCACGATCACCCCGTACGAGATCCGCTCGATCCGCTCTCGGGCGAAGTAGTCGAGCCACTTGCCGGTCTTCTCGTCGTCGGTTCCGCCCGTCCACATCACCGTGCTCGCCAGAGGGTCGACGGCCTCCTCGTACAGCACCCAGCCGTCGGAGCCCGCGCGCTCGAGCCACTCGCGCGGCCGCGCAGCCGAATCGTCTCCCTCGACGATCCAGCTTGCGGTCATCGAGGCGAAGCCGTCGGGCTCGAGCACCGCGGGCAGCGACAGCAGCAGGTCCTCGCTCACCCTGTCGCGGCCGAGGCCGCTGTCGCGGAAGACGAGGTCGTTCTCGGGCGAGATCGCGAAGGGTGGGTTCGACGCGACGAGGTCGAACCGCTCGCCCGCCACCGGCTCCAGGAAGCTGCCCAGCCGGAGCTCGACGTTGTCGGCGCCGTTCAGCGCGCAGTTGAACTTCGCGAAGCTCAGTGCTCGCTCGCTGATGTCGGTTGCGACGACGGCATCCGCATGCCTCGCCGCCAGCACGGCCTGGATCCCGTTGCCGGTGCCGATGTCGAGTGCCCGCTCCACGGGCTTACGGACCGTGAGCGACGCGAGCGTGGCCGATGCACGCGCCACCTCCGGGACATAGTCCCCGCCGATCGTGCCCCGAGGATCGTCTGAGGCGATCAGGACGTCGTCATGCGGGATGACCATCACGAGGCGGCGGAGCGTTCCTCCGTCCTCCCGGGCTAACCCCGACTCGACGAGCAGCTCCGCTCCGGACCCGAGGCGGCGTTCCGGGTCCTCGAGCGAGTCGCCGAGCAGGAAGAGCGAGACGAGCGCTGCGAGCGGCGTGTCGTGGACGTCGACTCGCCTGCGGGCGACCGGCAGCGACGACTCGTCGAGCAGCAGCGTGGTCTCAACGCCGAGCAGGCGACGCGCCTCGTCCCCGCGGTAGCCAGCGGAGACGAAGACGTCGCGAAGAGCCTGCGCCGCCGGCCTGGTGACGGCCGGCGGCGCAGGTGAATCAGTCACTGCTCGAGCGTACCGACGATACCGCCGTTCAACCAGGTGACGGTGATCTTCTCGAAGACGAAGGTCAGCTCCTCCGCATCCGGTGGATTCGACCCAGCCTGGACGCCGCCGTAGCGGTCCGAGGCGATCCGAGCGTTCTCGAGCTCGACCCGCATCGTGTTCGTCTCCACACCCTGGAAGCTGGGATCGTAGAGGTCGAACCTCCACTCCGAGAGCGCCTCGTTGTTCGCGAAAGCGTTGAGCAGCTTTGGCGTTGCTTGGTCGCGCGGCTTCGTGATGTGGAACTCCGAAATGGTCGGCGTCCCCGTCGGCGTCGTGCCCTGGAAGTTGCGTTCGGCTCCCCAGCTCCACGAGGTGACCTCGATCAGCCCCTCGCGACCCTTCTGGATGACACCGCCCTTGATCCATCCCTGCTGCGTTCCTTCGAGTTTCAGTAGTGCGCTGCTTGCCATGTGCCCGTCTCCCCTTATGCCTTCAGATCGATGACGAAGTGGGCGGAGCCGTCCCCGCCGAGATGCTCGGCCAGGTGCTCGAACACGTACGCGCCGCTGGCGCCGGCGTACGTGCCCGTACCGCCGACGACGGCGTAGCCGCCGACGCGGCCCATGCCGAGGAGCGTGCCGCCTTCGAGCTGGAACGTGTGCAGCTCGACGCCGTCGCGCCCGCTCGGGAGCACGACGGAGCTGAACATTCCGGCCGCTTTGCCGTGTCGGTCGACCAGCTGCGCCTCACCCTCGAGGCGATTTGCCCGTCCGGGGATGCCCGGTGCTGCGTCGGGATTGCCGACGCGGAGCCGGGGTGCCCGCAGGGCGAGCGTACGGCCGGACGTGCTCTCGCTGTCCGTTGCGCGGCTCGTCGCCGCGGCGCCGAGGCCGAGCCCGCCGAGCAGGGCGAGCCCGCCCGCGACAATCCCTCGACGGGTCGTCTTGGACTCGCTCATGGACGATCAGCTCCTTCGATGTCGACGTACGGGTAACCCTTCACGCTGACCGCGCCACGGTCGATCTTGACCGTGCCGCCCGGTCCCTTCAGCAGGATCCCAGCGTCGGTGACGGTGATCTTGTAGAGCCCGTTCGGGCTGGTCAGGTTCGCGGCGCCGCCGGCTGGCCCCTGCGGCCCCTGCGGGCCCTGGGGACCTTGCGGGCCGGTTGCGCCCGGCGCACCCGGGGCACCGGGAGCTCCGTTCGCACCCGCCGGCCCTTGCGGGCCAGTATCGCCGGTGTCGCCCTTGTCACCCTTGTCCCCCTTGGCGCCGGGAGCGCCCGGAGCACCGTTTGCACCCGCCGGCCCTTGCGGGCCTGTTTCTCCGGTATCGCCCTTGTCACCCTTGTCGCCCTTGGCGCCGGGAGCTCCTGGGGCTCCATCTGCGCCTGCAGGTCCCTGCGGGCCTTGGGCGCCCTGAGGACCTGCCGGCCCTTGTGGCCCGGGATCGCCCTGGTCGCCCTTCGGGCCTTCCGTGTTCCACGAAACCTTTGTCTCGTTCTTCTTGCAGGCCTTCGTCGCGTCGACGAAGTAGACGGTCCCGTTGGGCTTTACACACGCGTAAATCGTCTCCGAGGCCTGGGTCGCACCCAGCCGTGCCCACGCCTCACTCCCCGCGAACGCCGCGGCCGCGACGGCCAGCCCGAGCCCGAACGCGAGCAGCGGTCGCCGTGCAATCGACTTCATCCCTGATCCTCCCTCCCCAAACCTAAAGAAATCTCCCACAGCAACTAACAACGCCGGGACGGCAAAGTCAAGCCGAATCGGAAGCTAGGATCGGTCGGTGCAGACCTACGACCTCTCGCACCTCCGGACCGGCGAGCGCGTGATCTCCGAGCACGTCCCGAGTGTCCGCTCGGTCTCGCTCGGCTTCTGGATCGGGACCGGCTCGCGCGACGAGACGGACGCCCGCGCCGGCGTCTCGCACTTCATCGAGCACCTGCTCTTCAAGGGAACGAGCTCGCACTCCGCTCAGGAGATCGCGGAGATCTTCGACGGTCTCGGCGGCGAGCTGAACGCCGCCACGTCACGCGAGACGACCTTGATCTACGCCCGCGTGCCCGACGACCGGCTCGAGGCGGCGCTGGACGTGATCGTCGGGATGGTCTACGACCCGTCCTTCACCGACATCGACTCCGAGCGAGACGTCGTGCTCGAGGAGATCGCGATGGTCGACGACAATCCGCAGGATCTCGTCCACGACGTCGTCGCGGACGCGGTCTTCGGCGGGCATCCGCTCGGAAGGCCGGTGATCGGGCGGGCGGATGTGATCTCGAGCATCAGCCGGCGCTCGCTCGCCCAGTATCACCGCATCGCGTACGCGCACGACAACATCGTCGTTGCCGTCGCAGGCAACGTGACGCACGATCGCGTCCTCGCGCTTCTCTCCGCCCGGCTGCCGAAGACCGAGACGCCCGTGCGCCGCGCCCGCAAGCCGTTCTCACGCGCTCCGGCCCCGGGCTACCGCTTCCACAGGAAGTCCACCGAGCAGTACCACGTCTGCCTCGGCGCCCCCGGGATCTCGAGACGCGACGAGCGGCGCTTTGCCGCGTCGCTGCTCGACTCGATCCTCGGCGGCTCCGCTTCGTCGCGGCTGTTCCAGGAGATCCGCGAGAAGCGGGGGATGGCGTACTCGGTCTACAGCTTCGCCTCCCAGTACTCGGACTCCGGCCAGGTGGGGCTCTATGTGGGCACGCGCGAGGAGAACCTCGTCGAGTGCCTCGAGATCGTCGCGCGCGAGCTCGGCGACGTCTCGGCCGGGAACGTGCGTCCCGGCGAGCTCGAGCGCGCGAAGGAGAACCTGAAGGGCCGGATGCTGCTGTCGATGGAGTCGACGTCGAACCGGATGA
Source organism: uncultured Gaiellaceae bacterium (assembly GCA_963765705.1). Lineage (GTDB taxonomy): Bacteria > Actinomycetota > Thermoleophilia > Gaiellales > Gaiellaceae > Gaiellasilicea. The sequence continues at coordinate 500,055 of CAVXXJ010000013.1, read as the reverse complement.
GCCGGCTCGGGAAGTCGCTGATCACCGACACCGAACTGCTGTCGCTGGACGAGATCGTCGAGCGCATCGAGGCCGTCACGGGCGACGACGTCGCCTCGGTGGCGGGTGACCTGCTGCGGCTCGACCGCCTCTCGGCGGCCGGCATCGGTCCGAGCGAAGCGCGCTTCAAGGCCGCGATCCAGCGCGTCAACCCGGCGCTCGTCGGGCGCAAGGCTGCATGACGTGAAGGTCTTCCTCCTCGGGAGGACGGGCAAGGTCGGAACCGTCCTCGGCCCTGCGCTCGAGGCCGCGGGCCACGAGCTCGTCGAGTCCGCGGCCGGCGCGGACGTTGCCGTCGACTTCACGCGGCCAGACGCCGTCGTCGACAACGTGCGCGCGTGCCTCGAGGCGGGGGTGCCCTGCGTCGTCGGGACGACGGGCTTCGATCAGGAGCGTGTCGCCGAGCTCGCGCGCGAGCACGAGCTGCCGGTGTTCTACGCGCCGAACTTCGCCCTCGGCGCGGTCCTGATGATGCGCTTCGCGGCCGAGGCGGGCAAGGTGATGCCGCACGCGGCGATCGTCGAGCTGCACCACGAGACGAAGCTCGACTCGCCGTCGGGGACCGCGAAGGCCACGGCAGCGCTGCTTCCGGACGGCACGCCGATCCACTCGGTCCGGCTGCCCGGGCTCGTCGCGCACCAGGAGGTGATCCTGGGCGGGCCGGGTCAGACGCTGACGATCCGGCACGACACGACGTCGCGGGAGGCGTTCGTCCCCGGCGTCCTGCTGGCGCTCGAGCAGCTGCCGTCGCTGCCCGCTGGGTTGACGGTGGGGCTCGACGCCCTGCTGTAGCACGGCCCGCCGACCCCCCGGGTGAATCCCGCCACCGCCGCAAAGGTGGCTGGGCCGGAGCGCAGACGGGCCGCAGCTCGACTGTGATCGGCGGCCGGGGAGAAGTCAAGCGGAGGTAGGATTCAGCCGTGCTCGGCGAAGTGCTGACCGCGATGGTGACGCCGTTCAAGCGGGACGGCTCGGTCGACCTGGACAACTTCAGGGCGCTGGCCCACCACCTGGTCGACCACGGCTCGGACGGTCTCGTCATCACCGGGACGACGGGGGAGAGCACGACGCTCTCCGACGACGAGCGCTTCGAGCTCTACGCCGCCGCGATCGACGAGGTCGGCGACCGCGCGACGGTGGTCGCCGGGACGGGCACCTACGACACGCGCCACTCGATCCACCTGACCGAGCGGGCGCACGAGCTCGGCGTCGACGCCTGCCTGATCGTGACGCCGTACTACAGCAAGCCTCCGCAGCGCGGCATCGTCGAGCACTTCAAGGCGATCGCCGCAGCGACCGACAAGCCGATCGTCGTCTACAACATCCCCAGCCGCGTCGTGATCAACATCGAGCCGGCGACGATCTCCCGCCTGGCGGAGATCGAGAACGTGACCGCGGTCAAGCAGGCGAACGACGACCTCGGCGAGGCGAAGCACATCGTCGAAACCGGGCTCGACCTCTATGCGGGCGACGACGACCTGATCCTGCCGTTCCTCGAGCTCGGCGCCGTCGGCGGCATCTGCGTGCACACGCACGTCGTCGGGCCGCAGGTGAAGGAGCTGATCCGGCTCTGGAAGGCGGGGGAGCACGACGCGGCCCGCTCCCTCGACCGGGAGCTGCTCCCCTCGATCGAGCTGCTGCGCGTCGTCGGCAACCCGATCGCGATCAAGTCGGCGCTGAACCAGCTCGGGCACGAGGTCGGCGGCCACAGGCTGCCGCTCGTCGAGGCGAGCCACGACGAGCGCGACCGCGTGCGCGACTGCCTGTCACGCCTGGGCCTGCTCCAGCCCGCCGCGGTCTAGGGCGGAACCGCACATACACTCCGCCGCGTGAGCCTTCGCATCATTCCCCTTGGCGGCCTCGGCGAGGTCGGCAAGAACATGACGGTCTACGAGCACGGCGACGACATCGTGGTCGTGGACTCGGGCCTCGCCTTCCCGCGAGACGAGCACCTCGGCGTCGATCTCGTCCTGCCGGACATCGGCTATCTCCGCGACCGCCGCGTCAACGCCGTCGTGCTCACGCACGGCCACGAGGACCACGTCGGCGGGCTGCCGTACCTCCTCCGCGAGGTCGACTGCGACCAGGTGATCGGGACGAAGCTGACGCTCGGGCTGATCAAGTCGAAGCTCGACGAGCACGGTCTCAGCGCCTCGACGCAGCTGCAGGAGGCGGAGACGGGCAAGCCGATCCAGGTCGGCTCGTTCACGCTGGACTTCGTCCGCGTCGCGCACTCGATCCCGGACTGTGTCGCGATCGTGCTCGAGACGGAGGCGGGGCGTGTCGTCCATACGGGCGACTGGAAGCTCGACCACACGCCGGTCGACGGCCTGAAGACGGACGTGGGCAGGTTCGCCGAGCTGGGGAACCTGGGCGTCGACCTGCTGCTCGGCGACTCGACGAACGCCGAGCGGCCCGGAATGACCGGCTCCGAGCGGCTCGTCGGCGAGGCGTTTCGCACGCTGATGCCGCTGCGCAAGGGCCGCATCCTCGTCGTCTCGTTCGCGTCGAACGTGCACCGGATGCAGCAGGCGATCGACGTCGCGATCCAGGTCGGCCGCAAGGTCGCGATCGTCGGCCGCTCGATGCGCAAGAACCTCAACATCGCCCGCGCACTCGGCTACCTCGACGTGCCGGAGCACATCCTGATCAAGCCCCAGCAGGCGATGGAGCTGCCGCCGGGCCAGGTGATGATCCTCTGCACGGGCAGCCAGGGCGAGCCGATGTCCGCGCTGACGCGGATCGCCTACAACGATCACCCGTCGATCGCCGTCGAGCGCGGCGACACGGTGATCATCTCGGCGAAGCCGGTGCCGGGCAACGAGTTGCGCGTCCACGACTCGATCAACCGCCTCGCCAAGGCCGGCGCCGAGGTGCTGCACCAGGAGATCGCGCCGGTGCACGTCTCCGGCCACGCCTGCTCCGAGGAGATGCGCACGCTGCTCTCGCTGATCCGGCCGCGCGCGATGATGCCGGTGCACGGCGAGTACCGGATGCTTGCGGCGCACGGTCAGCTCGCGCTCGAGTCCGGAGTGCCCGCGGACGCGATCATCATCGCCGAGAACGGCTCGGTGGTCGAGCTCGAGCGCGGGAAGACGCCGCGGATCATCGACCGGATCGAGGCCGGCGTCACCTTCGTCGACGGCCTCGGTGTCGGCGACGTCCGGGACGTGGCGCTGCGGGACCGGCGCCGGCTCTCCGAGGACGGCGTGCTGATCATCGTCACGACGCTCGCGAGCTCGAACGGAGGCGTCACCGCGCCTCCGGAGCTGATCGCACGTGGCTTCGGCGACTCGGAGGATCTGCTCGACGAGCTGCGCGAGGAAGCGTCGCGGGTGCTGCAGCAGATGGCCTCCGACGACATCACCGAGATCAAGCTGCTCCAGGAGCACCTGCACGACGCCGTCGGCCAGGTGATCTACGACCGCACCCGGCGGCGGCCGATGATTCTCCCTGTGGTGATCGAAGTTTGAGGCAGCGTAGGCTTGACGGAGTTGCCTAAGAGCGGAGGTGCCGGCTTTGCCGGCGCCGGAGCGGAGACAGGGTGGCCCGACATCCTGGTCGGGCATGCGGCGAGCGAGCTGACTGCACGGCGTCTGATCGCGCAGCTGCGTGCCTGCGAGGCTGCGGCGCTCTCGTTCTGCCGCTTGCTCGAGCGCTGGGGCAGGGGAGAGGCGAAGCCTGCGACCGCGGGCGGGCGCGAGGCGGCGCTCCGGCACGCGGCCGATCGCGTCGAGACGGCGCTCTCCGGACTCGAGACGCCGCTCGGCCGCTATCTGATCGAGCTCGAGGCCGACCAGGCGGAGGGCCGCTCCTGGTACACGGGCCCGGGCGCCGGCGAGCTCGTCGAATGGAAAGCAGTGCTCCTGCGGGCCGGTGTGCACGCCTCCCCGGATCGGGTCGCGTCCGCCTATCTCGAGCTGGCCGTGCTGGTGCGCGCGCTCCAGGGCCTCTCCGACGCCGCGCGCCTCGACGCTCCGCCGGACGCGTCATCGCTCTGGGCCGGCCTCTTCGACCTGCGCGACACGCTGCTGGGCTCGACCGTCGACGACCTCAGAGCGCTTGCCGCCTAGCATCACCGTCGTCGGCAGCGTCAACCTCGATCTCGTCGCCCGGGTCGAGCGGCTGCCGCGGCCGGGCGAGACGGTCACGGATGCGACCTTCGACCGGGTGCGTGGCGGCAAGGGGGCGAACCAGGCCGTGGCGTGCGCGCGGCTCGGCGCCGACGTGACCTTCGTCTGCGCGGTCGGCGACGACGCCTTCGCGGCGGAGGCGCTGCCGAAGGAGGACGGGCTGCTCGTCCAGGCGAAGCGGTGTTCGACCGCGACGGGAATCGCGCTGATCCTGGTCGACGCCGCCGGCGAGAACCAGATCGCGGTCGCGCCCGGCGCGAACGCGGAGCTCGGAGCCGTCGAGCTGGGGGAGAGCGACGCCGTCCTGTGCCAGCTCGAAAGCCCCGACGAGACGGTGATCAGCGCCTGGGAGCAGGCGACGGGCCTGTTCTGCCTGAACGCCGCGCCGGCGCGGCCGATCGACGTCGACGCCGACCTCGCGGTCGTCAACCGCTACGAGCTCGAGGCCCTGAAGCGCCGCGACGGCCTCGTCGCGGTGACGCTCGGCGCCGAGGGAGCGCTGCTGCTCGAGGACGGGGAGGAGGTCGCGCGCGCCGAGCCCCCAGAGGTCGACGCGGTCGACGGCACCGCTGCGGGGGACGCCTTCACCGCGTGCCTGCTCGTCTCGCTGCTCGAGGGCCGCGACCGCGACGAGGCGCTTCGACGCGCGTGCGCCGCAGGGGCAATCGCAGCGTCGCGGTTCGGTGCGCAGCCCTCGCTGCCGACCGCGGCCGAGGTCGACGCGATCGTGGCGCGATGACGATTCCAGTCGTCCTCGACTGCGATCCCGGCCACGACGACGCGATCGCGCTCCTGCTCGCGCTCGCGAGCCCCGAGATCGAGCTCGTCGGGGTGACCACCGTGCACGGCAACCAGACGCTCGGGAAGACGACCGACAACGCGCTCCGCGTACTCGCGCTCGTCGGCCGTGAGGACGTCCCCGTGGCGATGGGGGCCGACCGGCCGCTCGTCCGCGAGCCCCGGGTTGCCGACCACGTGCACGGCGAGAGCGGGCTCGACGGTCCGGATCTGCCGCCACGCGCGTCCGAGCCCGTCGAGCAGTCGGCCGTGGACTTCCTCGTCGAGCACGTCGGACCCGAGACCGTGCTCGTGCCGGTGGGGCCGCTGACGAACATCGCGCAGGCGCTCGATCGCGGCATCCGGCCCGCACGGATCGTGCTCATGGGCGGGTCGATCGCGGAGGGAAACGTGACGCCGGCGGCCGAGTTCAACATCTGGGCGGACCCGGAGGCGGCCGCGCGGGTCTTCTCGTCGGGGCTCGACGTGACGATGATGGGCCTCGACGTGACGCACGGCGCGCTCCTGACGCCGGCCTGGGCGGAGCGCTTCCGCGACGCCGGACGGGTCGGCACCTTCGTCGCGGAGCTGGTCGAGTTCTTCAAGCTCTACCACCAGCGCACCTACGGCTGGGACGGCGCGCCGATCCACGACGCCGTGGCGCTTGCGCACGCCTTCCGGCCCGGGATCGTCCGCACCGAGCACCTCAACGTCGAGGTCGAGCTGGAGTCCGAGCTGAACCGCGGCCGCACCGTCGTCGACCGCTGGCACCGAACCGACCGCGCCCCGAACGCGAACGTCGGGATCGAGATCGACGCCGAGGCGTTCCTCGGGCTCCTGCTCGAGCGGATCGCGACGCTCGGCTGATGCCGCCCGGTCTGGCCCGGGTAGCCGTCGCCGCCGCGGGCGCCGCCGCGCTGGCAGTGGGCGGCGTCGCGGCGTTCAACGGCGTGCTCGCCGGGATCGCGCTCGCCGTCGGTGGCCTCGCGCTGCTTGCCTGGAGCGTCTTCAGGTCGTAGCGCTCGTTGTGGTATTGGTTCAGGGGATGGTTTCTCGCCGCCGGTCGATCCTGACTGCGTCGTTCTGCGCGCTCGTGGCCGTCGTCGTGGTCGCCCATGCGGCATCGGGCGCCGCGCCGGCGCCCCGCTGGATCGTGCTCTCGGCGCACCCGAACGACAAGCCCGGCCCGATCCAGCTGATCCGCATCCAGACGAACGGTGCCGGTGTGCAGCAGATCACGAGGGGCAGCAAGTCGGCGGTTCAACCGTCGTTCTCGCCGGACGGGAAGCGGATCGCGTTCGCGCGCCTCGGCTCCGGCATCTTCAGCATGAACCTCAACGGGACGGGTCTACGCAGGGTTACATCCGGCACCCGCGACATCTTTCCGGTCTGGTCTCCGGACGGCAAGCGGATCGCGTTCACGCGACCCTACCGTGCCGAGTGGCGCCTCTACGTCACGTCTCCGACCGGTGCCGGACTGCGGCGACTGCCGCTGGCGCCTCCCGCAGGCCGGCCGAGCTGGACGCCGGACGGCAAGTCGATCCTCATTCCCTCCGCCGCGGACATCGTCCAGGTGGACTCCCAGACCGGGAGGATCCAGAAGTACTACGGCCTGACGCTCGACATCCAGACCACGCAGACCGCGGCTGTCTCGCCGGACGGGAAGACGGTCGTCTACCTCGGCCCCCGCTTCAGCACGGGCCCCGAGGACTGCGGCGAGGGCCCGTGCCCCCAGTTCGCGCTCTTCATTGCCCGTGTCCCGGCGCCGCATCGGCCGCGGCGGATCGTCAACGACACCGGCGCGGCGGGCTGGTCACCGGACGGGAAGACCCTGGCCTACGTGCACCTGGAAGCGTTGACGCTCCGGACGGTCGCCACCGGGAAGACGAGGACGATCGACACGAAGCCCCACCTTGCCGCCGGCGACTCGCCTCCCGCGTGGCAGCCCAGCTGAGCTCTACGCCCAGCCGCGGCCGGCCCTCACACGATTCGGAAGATCCCCTTCATGCGCGGCTTGTTCTGGTCCGCCGGCAGGATGCTGCGATACGGAATCTCACCGCGGAAGTCGAGGAAGAGGATGAGCACGCTCTGCTGGCTCGGCTTGAGTGCCTTCTTGAAGCCCGTCTGAACCCCGGTGCCGCGCCGCTCGTGACCGAACACGAGCGTGTGAGGCTTCTTGCCCTTGTTGATCAGGATGAAGCGGCCGATGGTGCCGCGCTGCGCGAGCTTCGGACTGACAGAGATCCCCGCGTCCGTAATGATGATCTTGACGTTGGAAACCGGCGGCGGGGCCGTCGTCTGCGGTTGGTCGGCGCTCTGCGCGGCCGGCACGAGCGCCACCGCGGAGAGTGCGGCGAGCGCGAGGAGTGGTGACTTCACGAATGCGAGTGTATCACCGGCTTTTCGCCGTTCGAGCTGCGCCCACCCTCGCTGTCTTCCTCGTCGTCGCGAGCCTCGTCAGCTGCGGAGGAGGCGACGCCGACGGCACGTGGGAGTTGCCGAACGGCGATCTCGCGGGCACGCGCGCGGCGGCCGGATCGCCGATCGACGCGGGCAACGTCTCGGACCTCGAGGTCCGGTGGCGGTACCGCCTGACGGCGAAAGCGCCGTACTCGGGCGCCTTCGCGTCGACGCCGGTCGCCGACGAGACGACGGTGTACGTGCAGGATCTCGAGAGCAACGTCCACGCGCTCGACCGCGCCACCGGAAAGGTGCGGTGGGTGCGCCGCTACCGCGCGCCGAACGAGGGGCCGAACGGGCTGGCGGTGGACCGTCGGCGGGTGTACGGCGCCACCGACTCCGACGCGTTCGCGCTCTCCGCGGCCACGGGCCGCCAGCTCTGGAGCCGGCACCTGACGAGCGCTACCGAGCAGTTCGTCGACGTCGCGCCGGTCGTCTGGGAGGGGCTCGTGTTCACGAGCACGATCGGCTTCCCCCCGGGCGGGAGAGGCGCGATCTACGCGCTCGACGCCGCGACGGGGGTGGTGCGCTGGAAGTTCGACACGATCCGGGACCCCTGGAAGTACCCATTCGAGGCGGGCGGCGGCGGGCTCTGGTACCCGGTCTCGGTCGACGCGCAGGGGCGGCTCTACGCCGGGACCGCCAACCCGGCGCCATGGGGCGGCTCGCCGCGGCGTCCGAACGGCGGAGCGTTCCCCGGCCCGGCGCTGTACACCAACTCGCTGCTCGTGCTCGACGCACGCACCGGCCGCCTGCTCTGGCACGACCAGGTGACGCCGCACGACGTCCGCGACTACGACTTCGAGGCGACGCCGATCCTGGCGACGGTCGAGGGCGACGACCTGGTCATCGGAGCCGGCAAGGCCGGGCGGGTGATCGCCTGGGACCGGGAGACGCGGAAGAGGCGCTGGGAGACCGCCGTCGGGCTGCACCGGAACGACCGCGGCCCGCTCCCGCGCCGCCGAGTGACCGTCTGCCCCGGCCTGCTCGGCGGCGTGGAGACGCCGATGGCCTACGCGGAGGGCCGGCTGTTCGTCCCGGTCGTCGACCTGTGCGGGTGGGGGAGTGCCACAGCCCGCCAGGAGCTGACGAGCCTCCGGCCCGCGCGGGGGAAAGGCCGGCTCGTCGCCCTCGACGCCGCGACGGGGCGCGCTCTCTGGGTTCGGCGACTGCCCTCGCCCGACTTCGGCTGCGCGACGGTCTCGAACGACGTCGTCTTCACGTCCACGTTCGACGGGACCGTCTACGCGCTTGCAGCCGCCGACGGGAAGCTCGAGTGGCGCACGCGGCTGCGGGCAGGGGTGAATGCCTGTCCTGCCGTGATCGGCGATCTCGTCCTCTTCGGCGCCGGAGCCCCACGAGCAGGAGGCAGTACGCCCGAGCTGGTCGCGTTCGGGTTGCCGTGATGCCGGTCGCTACCCGGCCCAGGTGACCGTGATCGTGTTCGACGTCGTCAGCGCCGGGCCGCCCTCCAGGCGGCGCAGCGTCACCCTGTACGTGGCGGTGCGCACATCCAGCCCTGCGACGAAGTCGCTGAGCGGGACCTCGAGCTCGGCTCGATCGGAGGTTCCGACGGTCCCCCAGCCCGGGCTGTCCGGGGTCGCGAGCGCGGAGCCCGGCGGGCGCTGCTCGAGGCGAAGGATCGTTCCCGCGGGCAGCTTGGCACCGGGGGCCGCATCGCACCTCTCGCGAGCGCTGGCCTCGTCCCAGACTGCGCAGACGAAGAAGTTGACCGGCACTCCGTCCTCGCCGTGCTCGAGCGAAAGCGATCGCACCCAGGGGCCGGTGTTGGTGCTTCCGACGCGCAAGGTGATCGTCGCGGTGGCGGGCGTAGCGATGGTGTCCGCACCGGTGGTCGCCTGGCTCGTCGAGTCGTCCCCCGAGCAGCCCGCGGCGACGACGGCGAGGAGCACGGCCAGACCGAGGCGGGGGAGACGTGACATGGCCCGGGAGGATACCGTCCGATCGCCGCGATCCCGATGTGCGAGAAGCCACTTGCCGATGCCCGTGGCTCGCTGTAGTTTTCCGTTGATATGCGTGTAGCTCTAGCCGGTGATGGGGTTAAGTTCGTGCTGGCAGATAACGCACCGGCTACGCCGGCCGCCACGTCCTAGAGGAGGGCACTGAATGCGCAGGGCACTGTTCGTTTCGATTACGGCCTGTCTCGGCCTGCTGGTGACCGCTGGGCTCGCCGGTTCGCTGGCCGAGTCCACACCGGCCGCGAGCAAGGCCATCACGCCATCCCCGATCTACACGACCGCTCAGCTAGGGGCTCCGGCCGGCGACGACTGGCTGATGCACATGGGGAACCTCAAGGGCCACCGGTATTCGTCGCTGACCCAGATCTCGAAGGCAAACGTCGGCACGCTCAAGCTGGCCTGGAAGGTCGACCTGGGCTACTGCGCGACGAACAACGCCGCATGCGGCTCGTTCGAGGCGAACGCAGTCGTCGCCAGCGGCACCTACTACATCCAGGACCCGTTCGGCGCCGTCTACGCGCTCGACGGAGCGACCGGCGCCACACTCTGGAAGTGGACGCCCACGTACGACGCCGGCTTCGGTCTCGGCTCGGGCTCGAGGAAGCCCGGCGTCGCGATCGGCGAGGGCAAGGTCTTCGCGGGGCTGGCCGACGGTCAGCTCTACGGCCTCAACCAGACGGACGGCAAGGTCCTCTGGCAGACGGAAGTGACGCCGTGGAGAACCGGCGGCAAGACCTCGAGCGCGCCGATCTACGTCAACGGCATGGTCCTCATCGGCGACTCGGCAGGCGACAACGGCGGCTCCAGCGCCACGATGCAAGCCTTCACGGCGAACAACGGCAAGCGCATCTGGTCCTGGGGTGTGATCCCGACCGTCGGGCAGCCCGGCTACAAGACTTGGTCGGCCAACTCCGCGGGCTATACCAACAACACCACGAACGGCGGCGGCTCGATGTGGGAGTCACCCATCATCGACCCGAAGCTCAACCTCGCCATCTTCGGCACGGGCAACCCGGTACCGTGGAACAGCCGCGGCCCCGGGCTCAACCTGTACACCGACTCGATCGTGGCGCTCAACCTCTACACGGGCCAGATGGTCTGGTACTACCAGACGACCCATCACGACCTGTGGGACGCCGACCTGCCGAACAACGGCGTCATGTTCACCGCGAAGTACCGGATCAAGGGCAAGCTGGTCTCGCGTCCGGGCGTCGCCTACGTCAACAAGTACGGGATGACGTTCATCCTCGACCGGCAGACCGGTAAGCCGCTGCTGCCGATCCCCGAGGTCAAGGTGCCGCAGAGCACCGCGCTGGACGTCAACACCTGGCCGACCCAGCCGATCCCGATGGCGGACAACGTCCTCGGCAACAGGCTGGACGCCAACAGGCGCCCGTGCACGGACGGCAACCGGACGCAAACGAACGCGTACGTGCCGTTCGCGACGGCAATCGCGCCCGACGGCAAGCCGTTCAAGATCGGTTGCGTCTACGACCCGTACGACACGACGCAGTACGTCGTGCAGCCGTTCGAGAACATGGACTGGCCGGCGAGCTCGTACAGCCCGGAGAACCAGACCTTCATCACGTGCGGCGTCACTGACCGGGCGACCTCGTTCGAGCAGATCCCGGCGGCCTCGCAGGTGAAGGGCGCCTTCGGCGGCATCGGCGCCGGGCGCCTCGGAGTCGGCGACACGTCCACGTCCAACCGGGGCAACTTCGCCTCGCTGAACGTGACGACGGGCAAGCTGGCGTGGAAGCAGATCTGGGACGCTCCGTGCTACAGCGGCACGATGAATACGGCAGCGGGCATGACCTGGGTCGGCCACCTCGGCGAAGGCAACGCCCAGAACGGTCTCGGCTACCTCGCGGCGTATGACACCAAGACGGGAGCGCAACTGTGGAAGTCGGGTCTGATGGACGCGCCGGCCGCCGCAGCTCCGGTCACGTACGCCGTGGGCGGCAAGCAGTACGTGTCGATCGCTGTGGGCGGCCAGTCCCACAACGACGTCTCGCGGCCCCTCGGCCTGACGAATCCGGCCCGGTTGCGCGGCGACAGCATCTACACGTACGTGCTGCCGTAACGAACTGATCGGCAACAGGGGTGGCGACCTCACGGGTCGCCACCCCCCTTTTGCTTACAAATACCCGGATGCCTCGGTGCTAGGCTTGCACGAGTTTCCAACATCGAGGACGTCTACTGGGGAAGGATTCAGATGAGGCGTATTACAGGGGTTCTGGCTCTGACGGTACTGGCGGTGGCCGGTGTGTTCGCCGCTGTCTTCCTTCCGTCCGGCGGCGCGGGAACGAAGAAGGTCGACGCGACGAAGAGTGCCGCAGTGATCTCGAAGGTGACCGTGAACGCGTACGAGTTCAGGTACACCTTCTCGAAGAGGCGCGTCCCGACGGGGACGGTGATCTTCACCGTCATCAACAAGGGCAAGATCTCGCACGACTTCAAGATCTTCGGCAAGAAGACGAAGTCGCTCGCGCGCGGAAAGCGCCAGCTGCTGACGGTCAAGTTTGCGAAGAAGGGGCAGTACGCGTTCCTTTGCACGCTCTTCGGTCACGCCAAGGCCGGGATGAAGGGGAAGTTCGCGGTCGCGACGGCTCCGGTCGTCCAGCCGCCGCCGCCTCCGCCGCCACCGCCGCCGCCGCCTCCGCCGCCGCCGCCGACGGGCACGGTCGGCAACGGCAACACGACCGTCAACGTCGGGATGGTCGAGTACGGGTTCAACATGTCGCAGACAACTGCTCCGTCCGGCCAGGTCACGTTCGTGATCAAGAACAACGGCGCCGAGGTGCACAACTTCTCGGTCTCGGGCGTGAAGACCGGTCAGATCCTCGATCCGGGCCAGTCGGAGACGTACACCGTGGCGCTGGCCCCAGGGCGGTTCTCGCTCGTGTGCGACGTGCCGTTCCACATCGACCGTGGGATGACGGGAAGCTTCGTCTCCAATCCGTGAACCGGGCCCGCCGGCTCGCCACCGGCGGGTACCACCCCGTATAACTGAGGCAATGGCGACGACTGCAAGACCCGAAGAGGGCCGGCTCGAGCGCGCGGCGGGGGTCGCAGCGCAGCTCGAGCGGAATATCGGCACGGTCGTCGAGGGCAAGGCGGGCCAGATCCGCCTGGTCCTCGCGGCCCTCGCCTGCGACGGCCACGTGCTGCTCGAGGACGTGCCCGGGACGGCGAAGACGGTTCTCGCACGCGCGCTCGCCGGCTCGGTCGAGGGGGCGACGATCTCACGGATCCAGTGCACGCCGGACCTGCAGCCGACCGACGTCACCGGCCTCTCCGTCTGGGACCCGCAGGACCGCCGCTTCGAGTTCCGTCCCGGCCCGATCTTCGCGAACGTCCTCCTCGTCGACGAGATCAACCGGGCCCTCCCGAAGGCGCAGTCGGCGCTGCTCGAGGGGATGGCGGAGCGCCAGGTCACCGTGGACGGGGCGAGCAGGCCGCTGCCGAGCCCGTTTCTCCTGATCGCGACCGAGAACCCGATCGAGCAGGAGGGGACGTTCCCGCTGCCGGAGGCGCAGCTCGACCGCTTCTTCCTCCGCACCTCACTCGGTTACCCGACGCTCGAGCAGGAGCTCGAGATCCTCGACCACCAGCTTCACGGCCACCCGCTCGAGGGACTGCGGCCGGTCGTCGCGATCGAGGATCTCGCCGAGCTCGTCGCCGCCGTCGAGGAGGTCTACATCGATCCGCTCCTGAAGCGCTGGTCGGTCGAGCTCGTCCGGGCGACACGTGAGCTCGAGCAGGTCGAGGTCGGCGCCTCCGTGCGCGCGAGCCTCTCGCTCGAACGGGCCGTGCGGGCGTGGGCGCTGTTCGCAGGCCGCAGCTACGTCGTCCCGGCCGACGTGGAGCGGCTCTTCGAGCCCGTCGTCGGCCACCGGCTCGTGCTCGGCGTCGACTTCGCGGTCGACGCAGAGGCGCTCGATCGGGAGCAGCTCGGCCGGGTGATCTGGGATGCCTGCCTCGGTCGCGCACCACGGCCGCAGCCGGACTGGGACGAGGCCCGCTTCGGGAGGGATAGAGGCTGATGAGCGAGGGACTCTGGGCCGCCGAAGGCGGCCCCTTTAGGGGCCTTCGCGCGATGAGCATCCGCTTCCGCGGATGCTCATGTTGCGCAGGCTAGATGCCGGCGGTGCGGACCTTTCCGCTCGTCCCCCGCCGGCGCTTCGTCGGCGTCTCGTTCGGCCGGCGCCGGAGCCTCCGCCGCGGCCAGGGCGACGAGGTCGTCGGCTCGCGGCCCTACCGCCCCGGTGACCACATCGCCTGGATCGACTGGGCCGCGTCTGCTCGGCTCTCGGCCGCCCGCGGGACGGATGAGTTCGTCGTCCGGGAATACTTGGCTCAGGAAGCTCCCCGCGCGGCGGTCCTCGTCGACCGGCGACCCTCGCTCGGGCTCTTCGGGCCGGAGACGCCCTGGCTCGACAAGCCGGCAGCCGTAGTCTCGGCCGCCGAGGCGATCGCAGCGAGCACCCTCGACGCGCTCGGGGAGGTGGCGTACCTCGACCACGCGGCGCCGGACGGGCGCGCCTTCTGGCTCCCGCCCGCGAGCCGGCGCCGGCTCGCAGACATCCGCGGCCGCCTCGCCGAGGCGCCGTTCTCGGCGCCACCGCGCGCACTCGAGCTCGGGCTGCAGGCGCTGGTCCGCCACGGTCAGGTCCTGCCGCCCGGAAGCTTCGTCTTCGTCCTCTCCGACTTTCTGGCCCCGATCCGCGCCGCTGACTGGGCTCGGCTGCGTGCCCTTCGCTGGGACGTCGTGCCCGTCGTCGTCCAGGATCCGACGTGGGAGCAGAGCTTCCCCGACGTGCGTGGGGTCGTCGTCCCCTTCGCCGATCCCGCCACCGGGGCCGTCGCGCCGACACGGTTCACCGGGCGGGAGGTGGTCGAGCTCGCGCTGGAGCACGAGCGGCGTCTCGACCGGACGCTGAGGACGTTCCGCCACCTCGGCTTCGACCCGGTCGTCGTCGAGAGCGAGGACGCGTTCGTACCGCTCGCGGCGTGGGCGGCGCGCCGGCAGGCGCTTCGCCGGCGGGCGGCGTGAAGGCTCTCGCCCTCGCGCTTGCGGCACTCACGCTCGCCGGGCCTGCGGCCGCGGCCGACCGGGAGGTGCTGTTCGGGGACGCGTTCCGGCTCGACACGGCCGATCCGGGCCCGTTCGACCGGCTCGCCGACGGTCGCCTTGCTTGTCTCTCCGACGCCTGTGCGGGAACGACCGTCTCCGTCGGCGGCATCACCGTTCGCGTTCTGCCTCGCGTCACGCCCAAGCAGGTCGCGGCGGCGAAGCCTGCCTACCGGGCGCCGACTGCGGTCGCCGCCTCGGACGACCCGGGACCCGCATCGGCTCTGCTCCTGCTGGCTGCAGGCCTGCTCGCAGTCGCCGCGGCGGCGCTGGTCGCAGTTGAGCTGCGTCAGCGAGGCGACCGGCCGTCCGTCGACCGGCTCCGCCGCGCGTTGCGGCTGGTCCGGGAGTCGGCGGGCCGGCCGCCGCCCGACCGGAGACGGGCGCTCGACAATCTGGCAGCGACGCTCGGCGCGACGCCACCCGCCGAGCAAGCGACGCAGCTCGCGTGGGCACGTCCCGAGCCGGAGCCCGACGCGACGCTCGCGCTCGCAGACGAGGCCGCACGGTGACGACGATCCCGTTCGGCGAGCTCGACTCGGTTGCCCCGGCGACGCGGCGGACGCTCGTGCTCCGCGTCGTGCTGGGCCTCGCAGCCGTGTCGGCGGCCGCCGCCGTCGTCGTGCTCAGCCGCGGCGAGCCGTCGGGCCCGATCCTGCTGCCGGCCGGCTCCGACGGGCTCGTCGTCCTCGACCTGTCCGCGAGCATCTCGTCGGACACGTACGCGCGCATCGGCGGCACGCTCGACCGGCTCGCCCGCACCGGCGGCCGCTACGGCCTGATCGTCTTCTCCGACACGGCCTACCTCGCGCTCCCGCCCGGGACACCGGCCGCCGAGCTGCGGCCGTTCGCCCGCAGGTTCGACGTCCCGGCGAAGACGGCCGGCGCGATCGACGTGCCGACCAATCCGTGGACCGCCTCGTTCAGCGCGGGCACGAAGATCTCGACCGGTCTCCAGGTCGCGCTCGACACGATCCAGGGGCGACGGCTGGTGCGGCCCGCGGTGCTCCTCGTCAGCGACCTCGACGACGATGCCGGCGACCGCGAGCGGCTGAGCACGACCATGCTCTCGCTGCGCCGGCTCGGCGTGCCGGTCCGCGTCGTCGCGCTCAATGCCGCCCCCGAGGACGAGCGGTACATCGCGCGGCTGCTCGACCGGCCGGCCGACCTCTCGCCGGCGGCCTTGCCGGACGAGGAGCGGGGCGGAGGCGAGCGTGTGCGGCTACCGCTGCTCCTGGCGGCGCTGGCCGCGGCGGCGGCACTCGCCCTGCGGGAGCTCCTGCTCACCCGGCTGGAGCGGGCATGAGGGTCTCACGACTCCGGCTCGCCGCTCTGGCGCTCGCGACCGCCGCACTTCTTGCGCTGCTCGGGCTCACGATCCGCGCCCGAAGCGGGGAGGAGGGCGCCCGCCTCCAGGCGGCCGTCGACGCCTACGAGCTGGCGGCCGGAGCCGGCCGGGGCTTCGACAACGGCTTGACCAGGGCTGGCCTTCGCTCGCGGGCGCAGGCGCTGCTGACGGACGTTGCCATTGGCGAGGACCGGAAGGCGGCGGCGCAGGCGGATGTGCTCCTCGGAGTCCTCGCGGCTGACGGCGGCAGGTCGGCCGCCGGCGAGACTCCCGACGAGCTCAGCCGCAACCTCTTCGAGACGGCGGTCCGGCTCGACAACGGCAACGTGGCGGCGAAGTTCGATCTCGAGCTCGTCGTGCGGCGGCTGCGGGCGGGCGGAGTGCGCACGGGACCTGGTCAGGGCTCGGGGCCGCGAGGCGGCGGGCAGCGCGGCGCCGGCGCAGGTCTGCCGGGGCGGGGGTACTGAGTTGACCTTCCTCACGCCCTTGGGCGCTCTGGCCTGCTTCGCTGCGCTCGTTCCACTCGCCGCGCACGTTCTCGCCCGCAGGCGCGCGACTCGCGCCGCAGCTGCGATCGGGCTTCCCGCTCACCCGCCACGGCTGGGCCGCGCTCTGCTGCTTGCCGCCGCGTGTTGCGCGTTCGGGATCGCGGCTGCGCAGCCCGCACTCCGCCGGTCCGACGCCCTCGAGGAGCGCACCGATATCCAAGCGCTCTTCATCGTCGACGTCTCCCGCTCGATGCTCGCGTCCTCGGGCGCCGGCGGCTCGACGAGGCTCGAGCGCGCGCGCGGCGTGGCCGTCGAGCTGCGTGCGACGATTCCGCAGGTGCCCGCAGGGCTGGCCGGAATGACCGACCGGACGCTGCCGTACCTCTTCCCGACGCTCGACCAGCAGGCGTTCGGCTCGACCCTGCGGGAGGCGGTCGAGATCGAGTCGCCGCCGCCACAGCAGGTGACACGGGTCGCCACGAGCTTCGACGCCCTCGCCTCGCTCGGCGCGCGGGGGTTCTTCGAGCGCGGCCTCGACCGTCGTGTCTGCGTCGTCCTCACCGACGGCGAGAGCGCGCCGTTCGCGGGAGCCGACCGCGGCTGCAGGCTCGTCGTCGTCCAGCTGTGGGATCCCGACGAGCGGATCTACGGCAACGGGCGCGCCGAGCCGCAGTACCGGCCGGACGAGGCTGCGCCGGCCCTCGCATCCCGGCTGGGAGAGGTGGCGCGCGAGGACGACCTCGGCCGAGCACGGGATCTCCTCGGCGCCGCGGTCGGCGACGGGCCCGTCCGCACCGTCGCCGGCAGCAGTCGCAGCACGTTCGAGCTGGGTCCGTACGCGGCGCTCGCCGGTCTGGCGCTCGTCCTGTGGCTCCTGTTCGCCCCGACCGGCTTGCCTGCCCGGCGACGTGTCCATACGATGGCGGGGGTATGAGACAGCTCGCTCGAGCGGCTCTCGTCCTTGCCGTCGTCCTCTGCGGCGGAGGCGGCGCCGTTGCCGCGGAAGCGCCCACGGGCGATTGGACTGGCTTCGGCCGCACGCCCGACAACAACCGGCACTCGCCGCTCACCCAGATCGATCCGGGCAACGTCGCGCGCATGGGCCGGGTCTTCACCGTCGACCTGCGCCGCGTCGACCCCGACGTGCGCCGCGGCCAGCAGTCGTACCCGCTCGCGATCGACGGGACGCTCTACGTGACGACGAACAACAACTTCGCGTTCGCGATCGACGGGGCGACCGGCAAAGTGAAATGGGAATACCGGCCGCGAAACAGCGGCCTCTTCGTCAACTTCGGCGTCGCCGCCAACCGCGGCCTCGCCTACTGCGGCGGCAAGCTCTTCATGACCACGCTCGACATGCAGCTGATCGCCCTCCGGCCGAGCGACGGTGAGCTCGTCGGGAAGATCGCGATCAGCCAGTTCGTCCCGAACGCGTCCGCGAACTACGGCTACTCGCAGACGAGCGCGCCGATCTGCGCAGGCGGGAAGCTCGTGATGGGCGCGGCCGGCTCCGAGTATGGCGTGCGCGGCTACGTGATGGCCTTCAACACCGACCTGACGCCCGCCTGGCCGAACCCGTACTGGACGATCCCGCCCGAGCAGCAGCAGTGGCGAAGGCTGAGCCGGATCGTCGGCGGCGGCGTCGTCTGGACGCCCGTCACGATCGACACCCGCACCAGCACGGTGTACTTCGGCACCGGCTCGGGGACGCCGAACTTCTACCACGACCTCCATCCGGGTCCGAACCCGCGCGCGAACTCGCTGATCGCGGTCGACCTGAACACGGGCAGGCAGCGCTGGTGGCAGCAGCTCGTCGCCAACGACCAGTGGAACTACGACGTCGCGCAGCCGCCGCTCGTCTACGACGCGCGCGTCGGCGGGAGGACGCGGCGGATCGTCTCGGTCGCGACGAAGGAGGGCGTCTGGTTCGCATTCGACGCCCGCACCGGCGACGCGCTGCACGAGCGCGTGAAGGTGATCGACCGGGTCGAGCACCCGCCGCTGCGGCCCGGTCAGCCGGTGACGATCTTCCCCTCCGCCCTCGGAGGCGTGAACTACTCGCCGGCCTCGTACGACCCGAAGACCAACTACGTCTTCAATGCCGCCGCCGAGACCGCTGCGGTGCTGATCCAGGACAAGCTGACGCCGACCCAGAAGAAGCGGAAGCTGATCCAGGGCGACGTCTTCCTCGGGCTGCAGAACGGGAACTTCGGCGCCAACCTCGCAAGCTGGCACGACCACGGCTCGATCAGCGCGATCAACGTCGCCACCGGCAAGCGCGTCTGGAAGTTCGAGACGCCCGAGCCGGAGCGGGGCGGGGTGACGACCACCGCCAGCGGGCTCGGGTTCGCCGGCGGCGGCGACGGCGTCCTGCGCGCGTTCGACGTCAAGACGGGGAGGGTGCTCTGGCGGTTCCAGACCGGCGCGCCGATCGCGGCGGGACCGACGCTCTACCTGAACGGCGGCAAGGAGTACCTCGCGATCACCGTCGGCGGGACGCCGACCTCGTCGAACGGCGGCACGCTGGCGGAGCTCCAGGTCTTCGCGATCGGCGGCAACCAGCAGGAGTCCCGGCCGCCTTCCGCTCTCACGCGCGCAGCGTTCGCCGGGGAAGCACCTCCCCGGGTCATCTCGACCCCCCCGACGAGAGCGACGGCGCCCGACGCTGTCCGCGCTCCGGCCGCGGCCGCGCAGGGCGCGCGCCTGGTGACCGGCAGCACGATTCCTGTGCGCGCGTGGCTCCCGTCGGGCGACAACACCCAGACCGCCCGCGGCCGCCTGCTCGTCGGCGGCAGGCCCGTGACCGGTGCACGGATCTCTGTCGACCGGTACGTCCTCCCGCAGCCGACCGGCTCGGACGGGCGCTTCGCGGCCTCCGTCGACGTCACGGTCGCACGCCGCCACATCGTCAAGGTGGCGGACCTCTCGCGGGCTCGCGTGAGCGGTCGTGCGCTCAGCGCCTCCGAGCGCGCGGCGGCGCGAGCGGCGACGGGTGGCTTCACCGTCGCCTACCGGATCGACGACCTGAAGGCGAGCGCCGGCAACGGTGGCAACGTCGTCGTCACCGGCCGGATCGCCACGCGCGGCGGGTTCACGCCCGCCGGAGTCAGCCTCTTCACGTATCGGCTCTCGGGCCGGATCACGGGCGCGGACGGAAGACCCGTGGCGGGAGCGACTGTCGTCACACGCACCGTCGACCGCGACTTCTGGACGTTCTCGGAGCCGTCGGATGCGAACGGGAACTACACGTCGTTCTTCGCCGCGTCCGACAAGTCCATCGACGATCCGGTCCCCCTGAGCGTCCAGGTGGCGCTCGGCCCGGTTTCGTACTCCTCCGGCCTGATCCCGACGGTCAAGTTCAAGCGTCTCCGGAGCGCCCGGATGGACATCGAGATGCCGGCGCGCGTCGGCGGCGTGCTGCCGCTGCCCACCTCGTCCCCGTACGACGGTGCCGTGTACCAGGGGCTGCTGGTCGGCGCATCGGCGGGCGGGCGCGTCGTGAAGCCGCTCGCGGCGCAGTGGCCGGACGCCAAAGGCCGCTTCCGGCTCGTCCTGCCGGCCTCTGCGCGCGGGAAGACCCTGCAGCTCTGGCAGAGCAGCTTCCAGGCATTCTCGACGTTCCCCGCCAAGCCGGGCGGGGCAGTCGACCTGCGCACCTGGCCGGTCGGCCTCTCGCCGCGCGTCTCGACCGGGACGGCGAGCGTTCGCGCGCCGAGATAGCGCCGAGAGATAGCGCCCATTGACACGAGGCCGCCCGGCGCGGTAGGACCGCCCATTCTGCGAAGGAGGGGCACATGCGGGTTGCACGTCATCTCTGGCTCGCGATTGCGGTCGCGACGGTCCTGACGAGTGCTGCGGCGGCTGGGCCGGATGCGCCGGCCAGAGTCCTGCGGCTGAACGTCTCCGACACGGCGGTCCAGTTCCTGGATCCGGCGCTCAACTACGACTTCATCGGCTGGCGTCTCGAGTTCGCCACCTGCGCCAGGCTGCTCAGCTACCCGGACAAGTCGGGAGCCGCGGCGAGCCGGCTCGTCCCGGAGGTCGCGAGGGGCTTCCCGACGATCTCGCGGGACGGGAAGCGATACACGTTCACGGTCCGGTCGAACTTCCGCTTCTCGGACGGAAGCCGCGTCACCGCGGCCAGCTTCGCGCGCGCCGTCGAGCGGGCGCTCAGCCCCAAGCAGCAGTCGCCGGCGTCGAGCTTCATCGGCGACCTCGTCGGCGCCGACCGCGTGCTCGCCGGCAAGGCCCGGCGACCGAGTGGCCTGCGTGTCTCGGGAGACAAGCTGACGTTCGTCCTGACGGAAGCACGGCCCGACTTCCTCGCGCGGCTCGCGATGCCGTTCTTCTGCGCCGTGCCCGCGAACCTGCCGATCGATGCCAAGGGCATCAACGTGCTGCCCGGAGCGGGGCCCTACTACGTGGCGAGCTTCGATCCCGACCGGCAGGCGATTCTCCGCCGGAACCCGCACTACGGCGGCACCCGGCCGCAGCGGTGGGACGAGATGCGGGTCGCGTTCAACGTCGACACCAACCAGAGCTACCTCCAGGTGCAGCAGGGTGACGTCGACCTCGACCTCGCGGGGCTACCGCCCGCGGCGCACGCCGGGCTGACGAAGAAGTACAAGCTCAACCGCGGCCGCTACTTCGTTGTCGCGGCGCAGACGATCTCGTACATCGCCCTGAACACCAGCAGACCGTTCTTCAAGGACGTCGCTGCGCGTCAGGCCGTCGCGCATGCGATCGACCGCGCAGCCCTGATGCGGGTGGGCGGAGTGAACGCCGGCCTGCCGAACGACCAGATCCTGCCGCCGGGGATTCCCGGCTACCGGCCGCGCACGATCTACCGGAACACCCCGAACCCGGCCAGGGCCCGGGAGCTGCTCGCGGGCAAGAAAGGAACGGTTGTTCTCTACGCAGGCAACGACCCGATCTCGAAGTCGCAGGCGCAGATCATCCGCGCGAACCTCGCCGCCGTCGGGATCACGGTGAACGTGCGGGAGTTCCCGTTCGCGGTCCAGATTGGCAAGGCGGGTACCAAGGGCGAGCCGTTCGACATGAACCTGATCGGCTGGTTCGCCGACTATCCCGACCCGTACGACTTCATCAACGTCCTGCTCTACGGCAAGACGATCTCGAAGGCGAACAACGTCAACACGGCCTACTTCGACGATCCGGCCTTCAACCGGAAGATGGAGCAGGCCGCACGCGCTGCCGGCGCGGCGCGGGATCGTGCCTACGCGCAGCTCGACCTCGAGCTGACGCGGGCGGCGCCGTTCGTCGTCTACGGCAACCAGACGACGCGGGAGTTCCTCTCCGAGCGGATCGGCTGCCCGATGGCGACGTCGATCGCAGGGGGATTGAACCTCGTCATGCTCTGCGAGCGGCGCCAGTAGAGAGGGTTCCGCCATGGGGCGCCGAAGGAGGCGCCCCATGGCAGCCCGGAAGAAGAAGCGGCCCCTGCGGCCGCGTACGCCCTCGCGCATCAAGAAGCGGACGACGAAGAAGAAGCACGCGCGGGCCACGCACGAGCATCCCGAGCTGATCGGGCTCGTGCTGGCCGCGTTCGGGCTCTTCCTCGCCTCGCTGCTCTATCTCGGCTGGGAAGGCGGCGTCGTGGGGGAGAAGATCGAGGCCGCCTTCCGGGACGTGATCGGCTCGGCGGCGTACGTCGCGCCACTGGCACTGACCGCGGTCGGAGGGCTGATGCTCTTCCGCAGCGCCCTGCTCGACGTGAAACCATTCCGCACCGGCCTCGCCGTGACCCTCGCCGGGCTGATGGTCACGCTCGGCTCCGACCACGGCGGGTTCGTCGGAGAGCAACTGGGGGGTGGGTTGGCGAAGCTGCTCGGCTCGACCGGCTCGCTGCTCGTCGGCGTCACGGCGTTGCTCACGGGTGGGCTCCTGCTCTCGGGCGCGTCCTACGGCGCCCTGCTCCGCCGCTCGCACCATGCGGTTCGCCGCGCCGTCGCCCGGCCGGAAAGAGCGGCTCAGACCCACCAGGCGGTGCTTGCGCCGCCGCCGGAGCTCGTCCACGAGCCGCCGGTCGACGTCGTCCACGACTATCCGGACGTCGTCTCGGAGGGGCTGTCCGAGCCGTCCTCGCTCCTGCTCGACCCCGAAGGCGTGACCGACGAGCAGACTGTCCTCTTCGACGCGCCGGTGGCCGAGGGCGCGTACGTGCTGCCGGATCGCAGCGTCCTCAAGTCGTCTCCGGCGATCGCCTCGGGCGTGAACAAGGCGGACCAGCGCACCGCCGAGACGCTCGTCACCGCGCTGGCGCACTTCGGCGTCGAAGCGACGATCGTCGGCCAGATCGCCGGGCCGCGCGTGACGCGGTACGAGCTCCAGCTGGCGCCCGGGACCAAGGTCTCGAAGGTCGCCGCGCTTAAGGACGACCTCTCCTACGCGCTCGCGACCACGGAGATCCGAATCCTCGCGCCGATCCCCGGCAAGCAGGCGGTCGGTGTCGAGGTCCCGAACCTCTCGCCGAAGATCGTCACGCTCGGCGACATCTACGACGATCTCCCGTCGACGGCGAGCCCGCTGGCCGTCTGGCTCGGCAAGGACATCTCCGGCAACGCCGTCTGGGCCGATCTCGCTCGGATGCCGCACATTCTCATCGCCGGTACGACCGGCTCCGGCAAGTCCGGTTGCATCAACACGATCCTGACGTCCGTGCTGCTCCGCTCGACGCCGGACGAGGTGCGGATGATCCTGATCGACCCGAAGCGGATCGAGCTCAACTACTACGAGTCGATCCCGCACCTGCTGACTCCCGTCGTCTCGAGCCCCAAGGAGGCGAGCGCCGTCCTCGCGAACGTCGTCGCCGAGATGGAGCGCCGCTACGAGCGCCTCTCGATCGTGCGCGCCCGCAACCTGCCCGAGGCGAACCGCGCCTTCCGGGCGCGGGGTGAAGATCCGCTTCCGTACCTGCTGGTCGTGATCGACGAGCTCGCCGACCTGATGATGATCAGCCCGCAGGCGGTGGAGGACGCGGTGATCCGGCTCGCGCAGAAGTCGCGCGCCGTCGGCATCCACCTCGTACTGGCGACCCAGCGTCCGTCGGTCGACGTGATCACCGGCATGATCAAGGCCAACGTCCCGAGCCGGATCGCCTTCGCCGTTTCGAGCCAGACCGACTCGCGCGTGATCCTCGACACCGCCGGCGCCGAGAGCCTGCTCGGCCAGGGCGACATGCTCTTCAAGCCACTCGGGACGTCACGGCTGCAGCGCGTCCAGGGCGCGTACGTGAGCGAGGAGGAGGTGACGCTCGTCGTCGAGCAGTGCCGCCACCAGCGCGAGCAGGTGCTCGACGAGTCGCTGCTGGAGCTGCCGGAAGGGGCGATCGACGACGCGGACGCCCACGACGGCGACTTCGATCCCGACGAGGATCCGCTGCTCGAGAAGGCGATCGAGATCGTGGTGCAGACGCAGACCGCGTCGGTGTCGCTGATCCAGCGCCGCCTCCGCGTGGGCTACACGCGAGCCGGACGCCTGATCGACATGCTCGAGCGCCGGGGGATCATCTCCGGCTACGAAGGCTCCAAGCCGAGGCGTGTCCTCGTGGACGAGTCCGAGCTCGAGCGTTTCGTGTCCGCCTCCTTGTAAAGACTTTCTTTTCACCCCAACTTAGGGTTGAATCAATCGTCCAAGCTTGGCGGTGGTTATGACTTCTAAGGAGGGTAAGTGAAAGTACGCAAGTTCATGCCGCTCATCGCGGCGGCACTCGTTGCGGTCCTGACGCTGGCGATCGGTGCCGGCACAGGATCCGCACGAACGGACGTCACTGCGGCGCCGACCCCGTTCAAGGTCACGCTCGTGACCGACATCGGCGGGCTCGACGACCGCTCGTTCAACTTCCTCGCGAACAAGGGCCTGCAGGACGCGAAGAAGAAGTTCGGCATCCAGGGGAACGTCTTCATCTCGAAGTCGGATCGCGACTACATCCCGAACCTCACGCGTGCGGCGCGTGACGGGAGTGGCCTCGTGATCGGCGTCGGCTTCCTCATGGCCGATTCGGTCGCGAAGGTCGCGAAGCGCTTCCCGAAGACGAAGTTCGCCATCGTCGACAACAGCGGCGTTCCGAAGGAGCTCAAGAACGGCAACCCGACGAACGTGCGCGGCCTGCTGTTCAAGGAGCAGGAGGCGGGCTACCTGGTCGGGTATCTGGCCGGCCTGCAGTCGAAGAACGTCCCGCAGAGCTCAGGCGTGATCGCCGCAGTCGGCGGCCTGAAGATCCCGCCGGTCGACCGCTTCATCGCGGGCTACTACATCGGGGCCAAGAAGGCGTACCCGGGCGTCAAGGTCGAGCACAGCTACTCCCAGGACTTCGTCGACCAGGCGAAGTGCAAGGAAGCCGCGCTGAACCACATCGCCAACGGCGCAACCGTCGTGTTCCAGGTCGCGGGCCAGTGTGGCCTGGGCGTCCTGTCGGCGGCCAAGGAGAAGAAGGTCTTCGGCGTCGGCGTCGACGCCGATCAGGGCTACCTCGGCAACCACGTCCTGACGAGCGCCACGAAGAAGGTCGACGTGGCCGTGTTCAAGACGATCGAGGCCGCCAGGCTCCAGGGCGCGAAGTTCAAGACGGGCTTCAGCGCAATCTTCACCGTCAAGAACGGCGGCGTCGGCTACGGCAAGATCTCCACCCGGGCGCAGCCCTCGTGGAAGAAGGCCATCGAGTCGATCCGGACGCAGATCGCATCCGGGAAGATCAAGGTAACCGCGCAGTCTCCGCCGCCCACCGGCGGCTAGAGCACGCGTTCTCTGGAAGGGGCGGGGTTTCGATCCCGCCCCTTCCGGTATCACTCCTGGTGTGAGCGCCCGCCGATTGCTTCCGCTGCTGCTCGGCCTCGTGCTGGGCGTGCTCGTGCTCGCCGGCTGCGGCGGCGACGACGAGACGGCCGGCTCGGCGACGACCGGAGCGGATACCGTCGTGACGAGCGGAACGACTGAAGGCGGCGGCGACGCGATCAAGGTCGGCCTCGTCACCGACATCGGCGGCCTCGACGACCGCTCCTTCAACTTCCTGGCCAACAAGGGTCTCGCGCAGGCCGAGGAGGAGTTGGGCGTTGCGGGGCGCGTGGTCATCTCCCGTGCCAATGCCGACTACGTCCCGAACCTCTCCAGCCTGGGGAACCAGGACTACGACCTCGTGATCGCCGTCGGCTTTCTGATGGCCGACGCACTCGACACGGTGGCGAAGCGGTTCCCGGACGTTTCCTTCGCGATCATCGACTTCGCCCAGGAAGAGCTGAAATCGAAGCCCGCGAACGTGCGAGGGCTCCTCTTCAAGGAGCAGGAGGCCGGTTACCTCGTCGGCTACCTCGCCGGCCTGCTCGTGGAGCGAGAGGCGGGCTCGCGGCAGGTGATCGGCTCCGTCGGCGGGCTGAAGATCCCACCGGTCGATCGCTATATCGCCGGCTACCGAGCGGGCGCGAGGGCGGCGAACCCGAAGATCGAGACGCTGAACTCGTACTCGCAGGACTTCGTCGACCAGGCCAAGTGCAAGGAGGCCGCTCTCGACCAGATCAGCCGCGGAGCCCGCGTGATCTTCCAGGTCGCGGGCCAGTGCGGCCTCGGCGCGCTCTCGGCGGCGGCGGAGAAGAACGTGCGAGGCATCGGTGTCGATGCCGACCAGGCATATCTCGGCGAGCACGTGCTGACGAGCGCGCTGAAGAAGGTCGACGTCGCCGTCTTCCAGACGATCCAGGCCTTCGAGGACGGCAGCTTCGAGGGCGGCCAGAACACCGTCTTCGACGTCGCCTCGGGAGGCGTCGGGCTCGGTGAGATCGCCTCCGACGTGCCCGCCGACCTCGTCTCGCAGGTGAACAGAGTCCAGGACCGGATCGCCGCCGGAAAGGTCACGAACATCCCCGAGACCGTCGAATAGCGCGTTCTCGCTAGGCCCGCGGCCGCGAGGGCCATAGAATCGCGCGGGAGTGGACGAGCGGCCCGTTCTCGAGCTTCGTGGGATCACGAAGCGCTTCCCCGGCATCGTCGCGAACGACGGCGTCGACTTCGACCTGCGCAAGGGCGAGGTGCACGCGTTGCTCGGCGAGAACGGCGCCGGCAAGTCGACCCTGATGAACGTCGTCTACGGCCTCTACCGCCCGGACGAGGGACAGATCCTGATCAACGGGAAGCCGGCCGAGCTCGGCTCGCCCAAGGCGGCGATCGAGAACGGCGTCGGGATGGTGCACCAGCACTTCATGCTGATCCCGGTGATGACGGTCGCCGAGAACATCGTGCTCGCGACCGAGCCGACCCACAACGGCGTGCTGCTCGACTACGCGGCGGCCGAGAAGCGCGTGCGGGAGATCTCGACGCGTTTCGGCCTCGCAGTCGACCCGCGCGCGACCGTCCAGGACATCACCGTCGGCCAGCAGCAGCGCGTCGAGATCCTGAAGGCGCTCTACCGCGGCGCGGACATCCTCGTGCTCGACGAGCCGACCGCGGTGCTGACCCCGCAGGAGGCGAAGGAGCTCTTCACGATCATCAAGAGCCTGACCGAGCAGGGGAAGTCGATCATCTTCATCAGCCACAAGCTGAACGAGGTGACCGAGGTCGCTGACCGGATCACGGTGCTGCGCCGCGGCAAGAAGATCGAGACGCTGCCTGCCGCCGGCGCGACCGAGGAGGGCCTGGCGCGGCTGATGGTCGGGCGCGAGGTGCTCCTCCGAGTCGACAAGACCCCGGCCGAGCCGGCGGAGCCGCTGCTCTCGGTCAAGGGATTGACCGTCGAAGACGACCGCGCGATCGAGCAGGTGCGCGACGTCTCGTTCGAGGTCAGGGGCGGCGAGATCGTCGGGATCGCAGGCGTGGACGGCAACGGGCAGACGGAGCTGATCGACGCGATCGCGGGTCTACGGAAGTCGAAGTCCGGGACGATCGTCATCGGCGGCGAGGACGTCACCGGCGACAGCTGCAAGGAGTGCCTCGACGCGGGGCTCGGGCACATTCCCGAGGACCGGCAGCGGCGCGGCCTCGTGCTCGACTTCAGCCTCGCGGAGAACCTCGCTCTGCACGACTACGACCATGCGCCGGCGTCACACTTCGGCTGGCTCTTCCCGAAGCGGCTGATCGAGCGGGCGCGCCGCCTGCTCCAGGAGTTCGACGTCCGCGGCGGTGGACCGAACACGCGTGCCGGCGGCCTGTCCGGCGGCAACCAGCAGAAGGTCGTGCTCGCCCGTGAGATCGACCGCAATCCGAAGGTGCTGATCGCGGCGCAGCCCACACGCGGCCTCGACGTCGGCGCGATCGAGTTCGTGCACCGGCGGCTCGTCGAGGAGCGCGACGAGGGCCGCGGCGTCCTGCTCGTGTCGCTCGAGCTGGACGAGATCCTCTCGCTCTCGGACCGCATCCTCGTCATCTTCGAAGGGCGGATCGTCGGCGAGTTCCCGCCGGGCGTGTCCGAGGAGGAGCTCGGTGTCGCGATGACCGGCGGCGGGCGGAAGGCAGCTGCGTGAGCGAGCCGGGCGCACCGCCTCCCACGGAGGGCGGAGGCAAGGTCGAGCAGGCGCCGAGCTTTGCGACGCGCTACGCGCTCGCACAGAAGGGCCGGGGGCATCGGCGTGCCGCTGCTGACGGTGATCCTCGCGTTCTTCATCGGCGGCATCGTCGTGTTCGCCACGACCGGCAGCAACCCGCTGAGCACCTACAAGGCGATCTTCGAGGGCGCCGGGCTGAACTGGTTCATCGAAGTCGGCGCGCACGAGCTGCGGATCCCGTTCACGGACGCCCACATCCCGTTCCCGTGGAACGTCGACGACATCGAGTCGACGGCGGCCTTCAACCTCCAGCAGACGCTGATCAACTTCGTGCCGCTCGCCCTCACAGGGCTCGCCGTCGGGTTCGCGTTCAGGTGCGGCCTCTTCAACATCGGCGGCCAGGGCCAATACCTCGCCGGCGCCGTGATGGCCGTGTGGGTCGGCTCCGAGCTGCCCGGCCTGCCGGGCTTCGTCCACATCCTCGCCGCGATCGTCGCCGGTGCGCTCTGCGGGGCTCTCTGGGCGGGTATAGCCGGCGTCCTGAAGGCCCTGGTCGGGACGCACGAGGTGATCTCGACGATCATGCTCAACTGGATCGCGATCTGGATCGGAGTCTTCCTGTTCGGGCTCGGGCGGGCCGCTGCAGAACGACACGCAGCCGTTCGTCCCCGTCTCGAACGACATCCACGACGAGGCGAAGCTCGGCATCCTCTGGGGAGACCCGGTGCTGCAGGCGCTCCACGTCGGCTTCTTCGTCGCGCTCGCCGCTCTTGTCGTCTACTGGATCACGCTCAACCGGACGACGCTCGGATACGAGGTGCGCGCGGTCGGCTACAACCCCGAGGCGGCGCACTACGGCGGCATCTCGGTCGCGCGGAACTACTTCCTCGCGATGGCGATCTCGGGCCTGTTCGCCGGTCTGGCCGGCGCGATCGACATCGTCGGCTGGGCGTACCGGATCGAACACGAACGACGTGATGATCTCGTCGCAGATCGCCTTCGTCGGGATCGCCGTCGCGCTGCTCGGCCGCAACAAGGCGATCGGGATCGGGTTCGCCGCCCTCCTGTTCGCGTCGCTCGTCACCGGGACCTCGACGCGCAACCTCGACCCCGAGATCTTCAAGCCCGAGCTCGCGTCGAACCTGACCGTGATGATCCAGGGGCTCGTCGTGCTCTTCGTCGGCGCGGACGTGCTCATCCTGTCGCTCTTCAGCTTGCGGAAACGGCGGCGACAGCGAGCGGCCGAGGCCGCACAGTGATCGAGCGCCTTCTCTCGCGCCTGCCGCAGGGCCCGCGCGCGGTCGCATGGATCGGGATCCTCGTCGGCCTGCTGGCGTTCTGGGTGGCGCTCCCGCCGTTGAACGTCCGCCAGCCGATCGTCCCGGTCGTGATCGGGCTCCTCGCGGTCGCGCTCGGTATCGTGGGCGGTGAAGCAGTCGGTGAAGCGGCTCGCCTGGGGCGCGATCGCGATCGGCGTGCTCGGGCTCGCCCTCGGCGTTCTCGCGACCCGCTCGAGCGTGTCGCATCTCGACCAGGTCGTCGTCTGGTCGGCGCTGACGGCCGCGATGCTCCGCTACGCCACGCCGCTCGCCTTCGCTGCGATGGGCGGGATCTTCTCCGAGCGCAGCGGCGTCGTGAACATCGGGCTCGAGGGAATGATGCTCTCGGGAGCGTTCTTCGGCATTCTCGGCGCCGACAAGCTCGGCTCCTGGGCGCTCGGGCTGCTCTGCGCCGCCGCTGCCGGCGCCGGCTTCGCGCTCGTGCACGCCTTCTTCGCGATCCACCTGCGCGCCGACCAGATCGTCGGCGGCACCGCCATCAACTTCCTGGCGCTCGGGCTCACCGGCTATCTCTTCATCGACATCTACGGCGGAGAGGGGACGCCGCCGGACATCTCCGGCATCCCGAGCGTCCACCTGGGCTTCCTCGAGGACTGGTACTTCATCGGGCCGGTGCTCGGTCAGCTCAACCTGATGATCTGGCTTGCGTTCTTGACGATCGTCGCCACCTGGGTCGTGCTCTTCAAGACCCCGATCGGCCTGCGCATCCGCGCGGTCGGGGAGCACCCTCGCGCCGCAGACACCGTTGGCATCTCGGTCTACAAGACACGGTACGCGGCCGTCGTGGTCTCCGGGATCCTCGCCGCGCTCGGCGGCGCGTATCTCTCGATCGGGTTCGTCAACTCGTTCAACCAGAACATGACCGTCGGGAAGGGGTTCATCGCCCTCGCGGCGGTCATCTTCGGGAACTGGCGACCCTGGGGAGCCGCCGCTGCCGTGCTCTTGTTCGGCTTCTCGAGCGCCCTCGCCCAGCAGCTACCCGCATACTCGGAATCGGCCGCGGTGCTCTTCCAGGCGCTTCCGTACGTGCTCACCTTGATCGCGGTCGCCGGAGTGATCGGCCGCTCGAGACCGCCGGCATCGGTTGGTCGTCCCTACCAGAAGCAATAACGGCGGCCCGCCGCGCCCCGGCAGCGCGCGCGTCTCCGTCTTCCTCGGGCTGCTCTCGGTGGCGCTGCTGCCCGCGACGGTCGTCGCGACCCACTTCTCAGAGCAGTATGAGCTCTTGCACGGCGCCGTCGCGATTCCCGTCGCGCTGCTGCTCGCCGTGCTCTCGATCGCGCTCGCCCGCCGCGCCCAGTCCCGGCTCGGGCCGACGCTCGGCCGTCCCAGGGGCGCGAGAACCGCTCGCCTCGGGCGCCTGCTCGGGATCCTGGGACTGCTGCTCGCGCTGACCGCTGCCGGCTCCGTCGGCATCTACGCGCTCCTGTCCCTCGTCTCCGACTGATCTGCTTGCGCAGGATGAGCATCCGCGGAAGCGGATGCCATGGCGCGAAGACCCCTGAAAGGCCGCCTCCGGCGGCCACGAGACAATGTGCGCTCGTTCTCACTGCGGCCTAGGCGTGATGAGACGCGACCGCTACGATGGCGCCGTGTTCGAGATCGGAAACAGCCTCCGCGAGGCCCGTCTGCGCCGGCACATCGAGTTCACGGACGCAGAGCACGGGACGAAGATCCGGGGCAAGTATCTGCGCGCCCTGGAGGACGAGCGGTTCGAGCTGCTCCCTTCGCACACCTACATCAAGGGCTTCCTCCGCTCCTACGCGGAGTATCTGGGCCTCGACGGCCAGCTCTACGTCGACGAGTACAACTCGCGCTTCGTCGTCGGGGAGGAGGACTCGCCGGTTCGCTCTCCCAGGCGCGTGCCGGCCGCGAAGTCACGACGCCGCGACCGCCGCGAGTCGAACATCGTGCTGCTCGCCCTGACGTCGATTGGCCTCGTCACCGCGCTCGTGATCGCCGCCTGGCAGTTCGGCGAGGTGGACGATCCGGCCGTTCGTGGGCTGAGCACGACACCCGCGGCGACGACCGCCAAGCCACCTCCGGATGCGGCAGGAACGGCCCGCCTCGAGCTGCGCGCGACGCGCGGCGACTCGTACCTGATCATCAAGTCCGGCGGCGCGGCCGGGCCGCTTCTGTACCAGGGCACGCTCGAGCGCAACCAGCAGAAGTTCTTCGACGGCAAGGTGCTCTGGCTGCGGCTCGAGACGCCGGCGAACGTGCTCGTGAAGCTGAACGGCAACCGGGTCAAGCTCGCTCCGGCCGTCAAGGCGCAGGGCGTCTTCGTGACGGCGAAGAAGATCTTCGCCGCCGACGCCAGTTGAGCCCGGGTGCAGGCCGCCCGCGGGCGGTGATCGTCGTCACCGGCAGCGAGCTCGTGCGCGGCGACCGGCCCGACCTGAACGGCCCCTTTCTCGCTCGCTCGCTGCTCGCAGCCGGGCTCGAGCCGGCACGGATCGAGATCGTCGGCGACGACCCCGGCGAGCTCGAGACGGCGCTGCGCGATGCGCTCGCCTCAGCCGATCTCGTCGCGTGCTCGGGTGGGCTCGGACCGACGCACGACGACCGGACCGTCGAGGTCGTGGCCAAGGTCGCCGAGCTCGAGCTGCACGTCGACGACGAGCTCGAAGCGCAGATCGAAGGCTTTTCCCGCGCGGTCGCAGAGCGGCTGAAGCGGCCGTACGCCGACTTCGCGGTCGGAGTCCGCAAGCAGGCGACCGTCCCCGCGGGCTCGATCTGCCTCGGGCTTGCCGGCACGGCGCCCGGCCTCGTCGTCGACGCGCACGGGACACCGGTCGTCGTCCTGCCGGGCCCTCCCAGCGAGCTGCAGCGGCTCTGGCCGAAGGCGCTCGAGGTCGACCCCGTCCGGGCGGTCCTCGACCGTGGGACGCCGCCGCTGCGGCGCACGCTTCGCTTCTTCGGCCCCGGCGAGTCGCAGGTCGCGCAGGCGTTTCAGGAGGCGGGTGGCGACGGCGACGGGCTCGAGGTGACGATCTGCGCCCGCGACTTCGAGATCCACGTCGACCTCGTCGCCCAGCCGGCCGCCGAGGAGCGCATGGCCGAGCTCGAGGCCGAGCTCGCCGAGCGGCTGAGCCGCTTCCTCTACTCCACGGACGGCAGGTCGGTCGAGGAGATGGTCCTCGACGGCTGCCGCGAGCGCGGCCTGCACCTGGCGACGGCGGAGTCCTGCACCGGAGGGCTGATCGCCGCCCGCCTCACGTCGGTACCCGGGTCGACGGACGTGATCACGGGTGGGATCGTCTCGTACGCGAACGAGGTCAAGATCGAGCAGCTCGGCGTCCCGCCGGAGCTGATCGAGCAGCACGGCGCCGTCTCGGCCGAGGTCGCCGAGGCGATGGCGCGCGGGGCGCGGGAGCGTCTCGGGGTCGACGTGGCCGTCTCGGTGACGGGGATCGCCGGGCCCGGGGGAGGGACGGAGGAGAAGCCGGTCGGGCTCGTCTTCTTCCACGCCGAGACGCCCGCCGGCGGCCAGGGCTCGCACTTCAACTTCCCCGGCGACCGCGACTCGATCCGGCGCCGCTCCGTCGTCGCCTCGCTGCATCTCGTGCGGCGGATGTTGGAACAGAATCGTGACGAATCGGTGTGAGCTCGCCGGGTAGCGTGGGAGGCGATGAGCGGCTCCGCCTCTTCCTCGCCCTGCAGCTGCCCGACGACATCGTCGGAGCGATTGCGGAGTGGCAGCAGCAGGAGCTCCGCGGTCGCATCGTCCCTCCGGACAACCTGCACATCACCCTCGCGTTTCTCGGTTCGACGCCTGCCGGCGAGCTCGCATCGATCTGCGGGGTGCTCGAACAGGAGGCCGCAGCGGTCGCATCGCCGCAGCTGGCCGACGCCCGCTACCGCGAGACTCGGAGTGTCGGCATGCTCGTCTTCTCCGACGCAACCGGCAATGGCGCTCTGCTCGCCGGCAGGCTGCACGAGCGTCTGGCCGAGCTGGGGGTCTACGAGCCGGAGCGGCGAGCGTGGCTACCGCACGTCACGGTGCTCCGCTACCGGGAGCGGCCGCGACTCTCACCGGCGCTGCCGGAGCTTCCAATCGTTGCTCCGTCCGGTGCGGCTGCTTTCCTTTCACGTCTGCACCCGTCCGGGGCTCGGTACACAGCGCCTGATTACATCGTGCTCGAATCGTTTCGGCTAGGAGGAGGATGAGTTAATGAATCGCGAGGAAGCTCTAGACGTCGCCCTCGGGCAGATCGAGCGTGCATTCGGCAAGGGCTCGGTCATGAAGATGAGCGACCAGGCCCAGGTGCAGATCGGCGCCATCTCGACGGGGTCGCTCGTGCTCGATCTCGCACTCGGTATCGGCGGACTGCCGCGCGGACGCGTGGTCGAGGTCTTCGGCCCGGAGAGCTCGGGCAAGACGACCCTCGTCTACCACGTGATCGCCGAGGCCCAGCGCCGCGGCGGCATCTGCGCCTTCATCGACGCGGAGCACTCGATGGATCCGCAGTACGCCCGTAAGATCGGCGTCAACGTCGACGACCTCCTCGTCTCCCAGCCCGACACGGGCGAGCAGGCGCTCGAGATCACGGAGCTGCTCGTCCGCTCCGGCGCGCTCGACGTCGTCGCGGTCGACTCGGTCGCGGCGCTGACGCCGAAGGCCGAGATCGAGGGCGAGATGGGGGACACGCACGTCGGCCTCCAGGCCCGGCTGATGAGCCAGGCGCTGCGAAAGCTCGCCGGCACGCTCAACCGCACCGACACGATCTGCCTCTTCACGAACCAGCTGCGCGAGAAGATCGGCGTCATGTTCGGCAGCCCCGAGACCACTCCCGGCGGCCGCGCGCTCAAGTTCTACGCCTCCGTGCGGCTCGACATCAGGCGGATCGAGACGCTCAAGGACGGCGCCGAGGCCTACGGCAACCGCGTCCGCGTCAAGGTGGTCAAGAACAAGGTGGCGCCGCCGTTCAAGCAGGCGGAGTTCGACATCATCTACGGCTCCGGGATCTCGTGGGAGAGCACGGTGCTGGACGTCGGGATCGAGCGGAAGATCGTCGCGAAGTCGGGCTCGTACTTCAGCTTCGGCGACGAGCGGCTCGGCCAGGGGCGCCAGAACGCGGCGTCGTTCCTGAAGGAGCACCCGGACCTCGTGCAGCAGATCCTCCAGCAGATCCAGGCGCAGGCAGGCCCGGATCAGGCCGTCTCGGCCCGCTTGCTGCCGAGCGTCGCGGCCTCGGAGGACGTCGTCCCCGTGCTCGAGGACGTCGAGGAGGCCGAGCAGGCCGAGTCCGTCGAGGAGGTCGAGGAAGCCGCCTCCGCGGCGTAGCGCGGCATGGCCGAGCGCGATGCCGTCGAGACGGCGCCCCTGGACTTGGCGATCAGCGCGCTGCGCTTCCGCGACCGCTCGGCGGCGGAGCTCGAGGCGCGGCTGGAGCAACGCGGCGTCGGCGAAGCGGAGCGGGTGCACGCGCTCGAGACGCTCGAGCGGATCGGCTACGTGGACGACGAGCGCTTCGCCCGGATGCGGGCGGAGCAGCTCGCGGAGCGAGGCTCCGGAGACGCGTTGATCCGCGACGACCTCGAGCGCCGCGGCCTCGCGGCCGACGTCGTCGAGCTCGCGATCGGAGTGCTCGAGCCCGAGCGAGAGCGGGCGGCGCGGATCGCCGAGCGCCGTGGGCACAGCGATCAAGACGGCTCGCTACCTCGCTTCACGGGGCTTCGGCGAGGACGCGCTGGAGGCCATCGTTGCGGCGGAGGAGTGAGAGGTTGTAGAATCGGAGTGCTTCCATTCGACGTTTTGCCTGCAAGCGCGTGATTTTCCGAAATGACTTCTGAAATCTGCTCGAACGTGACCCGAATCCTTCCGAATCCACCTCCGTCCGGCGCCCAGGAGGAACCGCCGGCTTCAGCCTGATCTGACGCGCCGAGGTCCGGAACCGGCCGTGCAGGCCGAGCGCCGGATGTGAGCATCCGCGGAGGCCGATAGCCGCCGCGGTCAACCCACCTTCCCCTGGAGGCTGGACGGCATGCTCACTGCGCTTGCGGCGCTCATCGGACTGGCGGTCGGAGCCGGTCTAGCTGCGGCGTTGCTGCTGGCTCCGGACCGGCTCTCGCGTGCACGTCGCCGAGCGCGAGGCCGAGACGATCCGTCGCGAGGCGCAGATCGAGGCGCGCGAGCTCGCCGTCAAGCTGCGCGCAGACGTCGAGACGGAGGTGCAGAGCCGGCGCACCGAGGCCGCCAAGGTCGAGGAGCAGCTGACGCAGGCCGAGCACGAGGTCGCGCGCAGAACGACGGAGGTCGAGCGCCGCGAGCAGGGCCTCGCCGACCGGGAGACGCATGTCAAGCAGCTCCAGGAAGAGCTCAAGACGACCAAGGACGAGGCGGTGACACAGCTCGAGCACGTCGCCGGGCTGACGGTCGCGGAGGCGAAGCACCACCTGCTCGAGCGCTCGCAGGACCTGATCCGCCACGAGCTCGCGCGCAGCGTCCGCCAGCAGGAGGAGGAGGCACGGACCGAGTCGCGGCGCCGCGCGCGAGCGCTGATCGCCGATGCGCTCCAGCGCGTCGCCGCCAGCCACACCGCCGAGACGACGGTGACGGTCGTCGAGCTCCCGTCCGACGACATGAAGGGCCGCATCATCGGCCGTGAGGGCCGGAACATCCGCGCGCTCGAGCACCTGACCGGAGTCGACTTCATCATCGACGACACGCCGCAGGCCGTCGTCCTCTCCTCCTTCGACGGCCTGCGCCGCGAGGTGGCGCGGACGACGCTCGAGAAGCTGATCGAGGACGGTCGCATCCACCCGGCCCGGATCGAGGAGATGTACTACCTCTCGAAGGCGGAGCTGGAGGATCACGTCCGCGAGGCGGGCGAGCAGGCGGTCTTCGAGGCCCGCTGCGGCGAGTTCCACGAGGAGCTCGTGAAGGTGCTCGGGAAGCTCCGCTACCGGACGAGCTACGGCCAGCACGTGCTGAAGCACACGCTCGAGGTCGTGCACCTCGCCGGGATCATGGCCAGCGAGCTCGGCGCGAGCGTCAAGACCGCGAAGCGCGCCGCGCTCCTGCACGACATCGGCAAGGCGATGACGCACGAGGTCGAGGGCTCGCACGCCGCGCATCTCCGCCCAGTGGGCGAAGCGGTACGGCGAGAGCCAGGGCGTCGTGCACGCGATCGAGGCGCACCACTACGAGGTGCAGCCGCAGACGGTCGAGGCGGTCCTGCTGATCGCGGCCGACGCGATCTCCGCCTCCCGTCCCGGCGCCCGCGGGGAGAGCCTCGAGCACTACATCAAGCGGCTCGGCGCGCTCGAGGACATCGCGAAGGCGAAGCCGGGCGTCGCCAAGGCCTACGCGCTCCAGGCGGGCCGCGAGATCCGCGTCATGGTCGAGCCGACCGAGGTCGACGACGACGCGGCGGTGCTGCTCTCCCACGAGATCGCCCGCGAGATCGAGGACCAGCTCGAGTACCCGGGCCAGGTGAAGGTGATCGTGATCCGGGAGAGCCGCGCGATCGAGGTGGCCAAATAGGGACGGCCGGTACCATCCGCCGCGATGAAGCGGTACCACGTGACCACGTTCGGCTGCCAGATGAACGCCCACGACTCGGAGCGGATCAAGGGCATGCTCGAGTCGCTCGGGCTCGGCGAGGCGCCCTCGCAGGAGGACGCCGACGTCCTCGTCTTCAACACCTGCACGATCCGCGAGAAGCCGGATACGAAGCTGGCCGCCTACCTCGGCGATGCCGGCGCGCGCAAGCGGCGCGACCCGGAGCTCGTGATCGCCGTCGGCGGCTGCTACGCCGAGGCCCAGCAGGAGCGGATCTTCGAGCTCTACCCGCAGGTCGACGTCGCCTTCGGACCCGGGCTCGATCCCGCACCTCGGCGAGTGGATCGGCGCCGGAGGAGAGGCGCCGCGTGGCCGTTTCGGGACGCACGAGCACTTCGCCGGCGATCTGCCGATGCACCGCGAGCGCGCGTTCAGCGCCTGGGTGCAGGTGTCGATGGGCTGCAACTCCAAGTGCTCGTACTGCATCGTCCCGGCAGTCCGCGGCCGCGAGCAGAGCCGCCGGCCCGGCGAGATCGTGGCCGAGGTGACGCGCCTCGCCGCCGACGGGGTCAAGGAGATCACGCTGCTCGGCCAGAACGTGAACTCGTGGGGTCGCGACCTGCGCCCCGACCTCGACACGGAGTTCGGCGAGCTGCTGCGCGCCTGCGACGCGGTCGACGGGCATCGAGCGCATCCGCTTCACGAGCCCGCACCCGAAGGACTTCCGCGACCCGGTGATCGCGGCGATGGCCGAGTGCGACGCGGTCTGCGAGCACATCCACCTGCCGCTCCAGTCGGGGTCGAGCCGGCTGCTGAAGCTGATGCGCCGCACCTACGACCGCGAGCGGTACCTGACGCTCGTCGCCAAGCTGCGCGACGCGATTCCCGGTCTCGCGCTCGGCACCGACATCATCGTCGGCTTCCCGGGCGAGACGGAGGACGACTTCCGGGAGACGCTCGAGGTCGTGGAGCAGGTGCGCTACGACAGCGCCTTCACGTTCATCTACTCGCCGCGACGCGGCACCGAGGCGGCCGAGCTGCCCGGCCAGATCGCCGACGAGGTCAAGCACGAGCGGCTCGAACGCCTCGTCGACGTCGTGCAGCGGATCGCAGCCGAGCGGAACGCCGAGCGGATCGGCACCGTCGAGGAGGTGCTCGTCGAGGGCGCCAGCCGCACCGACGCGACGCTCCTGCGCGGCCGGACGCGCGGCAACGTCATGGTCAACTTCACCGGCGACGCTGCTCCCGGCGAGCTCGTCGACGTCGAGATCGCCGCCGCCACCTCGACGACGCTCCGCGGCGCCCAGCGCGCGGCGGTGGCTGCGTAATGCGCGTTCTGATCACCGGCTCGTCGGGGCAGATCGGCACGAACCTCGCG
Source organism: uncultured Gaiellaceae bacterium (assembly GCA_963765705.1). GTDB lineage: Bacteria > Actinomycetota > Thermoleophilia > Gaiellales > Gaiellaceae > Gaiellasilicea. The sequence continues at coordinate 461,983 of CAVXXJ010000013.1, read as the reverse complement.
CTGCGGCTGCTGGCCGACGGCCACGAGGTCTTCGGCGTCGACCAGCGCGTGAACACCTGGACGGACGACTTCCGCTACCTGCTCCAGGATCTCTCCGGCCAGTACCCGGCCTTCCCGGACGGGATCGGCGGCGTCCCGTACCCGGAGACCGATCTCGTCGTCCATCTGGCCGCGCACGCCAAGGTGCACCTGCTCGTCGCGCCAGCCGCACCGTGCGCTCGAGAACACGATGATGACCTTCAACGTCCTCGAGTACTGCCGGCAGCGGAACCTGCCGCTCGTCTTCTCGTCGACGCGGGAGGTGTACGGCGACGTGCACCGCTTCGAGGGCTACAGCGAGGCGACCGCCGACTTCGCCTTCACCGAGAGCCCGTACTCGGCTTCGAAGATCGCGAGCGAGGCCTTCATCTACGCCTACGCCCGCTGCTACGGCCTCAAGTACCTCGCGTTCCGCTTCTCGAACGTCTACGGGCGCTACGACAACGACCTGCACCGGATGTCTCGCGTGCTGCCGCTCTTCATCCACGCGATGTCGCGCGACGAGCCGATCACCGTCTACGGCGGCGCCGACAAGGTGCTCGACTTCACCTACATCGACGACTGCGTCGAGGGGATCACGCGCGGCATCGAAGCGCTTGGCAGCGGCCGCGTCGCGAACGAGACGATCAACCTGGCCTTCGGCGAGGGCAACACGCTCGTCCGCGCCGCCGAGCTGATCGCCGCGGAGCTGGACGTCGAGCCGAAGATGACGATCGCACCGTCCCTGCTCGGCGAGGTGACCCGCTACGTGGCGGACATCCGGAAGGCGCACGACCTGCTCGGCTGGCAGCCGCAGGTCTCGCTCGACGAGGGCATCCCGCGCGCCGTCGCCTGGTTCCAGGAGCACCGAGCCGGCAACCCGGACGAGAACCGCCCCGTCGTCAACGAGGGCGACTCCGTTGGCTGGAAGGCTGTTGCCGGCAGCGCAGGATGAGCATCCGCAGGAGCGGACGCTCATCGCGCAAAGACCCCTAAAGAGGGCCGCCTGCGGCGGCCCTGAGCTTGCTCGATGATCAGCGTGCTTGGGTTGTTCGGCCCGACCGCGTCGGGCAAGACCGCCGTTGCGCAGGCGATCGCGGACAGGATCCCCGCCGAGCTCGTCTCCGCCGACTCGATGCAGGTGTACCGCGGCCTGCCGGTGCTCACGAACCAGGACGCCGGCGCACGCCTCGTCGGGATCTGGCCGCTCGACCGGCAGGGCACCGTCGGCGAGTTCCAGCGGCTCGCGCACGAGGCGATCGACGAGATCGTCGCCGGCCGGCGGACCGCAGTCGTCGTCGGCGGCTCGGGACTCTGGTTCCAGGCGGCGCTGACCGACGTCGCGCTGCCCGCCGACGTTCCGGCGGGAGCCCGCGCGCGGTGGGAGCGCGCTCTACGACCGGCGCGGCGCGGCGACGGCCCACGCGCTGCTCGAGCGACGCGACCCTCGCGCCGCCGCGCGCGTCCACGCGAACGACCGCAAGCGAGTCGTCCGCGCGCTCGAGCTCTGGCAGGCAGGCGGAACGCTCGTGCCCGAGCGGCCGCGGCTCTGGACCGCGGAAGCTGAGGCTGCCGACCTTCGTCGCCGGTCTCGAGGTGCCGCGCGAGACCCTCGCGGAGCGCATCCGCGCCCGGTCGACCGCGATGTTCGACCAGGGGGTTGAGGAAGAGGTGCGCGCCGCCGGCGAGGTCGTGCCGCAGGTGCTCGGGCTCGACGCGGTGAGGACGCTCCCGCGCGACGAGGCGATCGCAGAGCTCGAGCGCGCGACGCTGCGCTTCGCCGCGTACCAGCGCAAGTGGATGCGCCGGATCCCGGGCATCGTCATGATCGACGCGGATCGACCTCTGGGAGAGGTGGCGGATGAGATTCTCGAAGTGGCACGCGCTCGGTAACAGCTACCTGCTCGTCGAGCGGGCCGCGCTCGACGATCCGCTCGATTCCGAGCTCGCCAGCCAGGCTCTGCGACGTCCGCTATGGCGTCGGCTCCGACGGCGTGCTCGAGGTGGTGTCAGCCGACGGGACCGAGGCCGAGATCGTGATCTGGAACCCGGACGGCTCCGTGGCGGAGTTCTCCGGCAACGGCAGCCGGATCGCGGCGGCCTGGCTCGCTGGGCGAGCGGGGGCCGAGCGGGTGACGGTCTCGTCCGGGGGACGGAGCTACCCAGCGAGGGTCCGCGGGGACGGCACGATCGCGATGGCGGTCGGCGCCGTCGAAGTGGGGGAGATCGAGACGATCGAGCTCGAAGGCGAGCGGATCGAGCTGACGGCGGTTTCCGTCGGCAACCCGCACGCGGTCGTGCGCGCACGCGCCGAGCGGGAAGAGCTGCTCCGGCTCGGGCCTCAGATCGAGACGAGCCGACCGCTTCCCCGAGCGCACCAACGTCCAGCTCGTGCAGGTCGACGGCGCCGCACGAGGTGACGGCGCTCGTCTGGGAACGCGGCGCGGGGGAGACGAGCGCCTCCGGCTCGAGCGCGGTCGCGGTCGCGTCCGCCGCGATTGCGAACGGCTGGTGCGAGAGCCCCGTCACCGTGCGCATGCCCGGCGGCGACCTGCGGGTCGAGCTGGACGAGGAGAACCGGCTGACGCTCGTCGGACCGGCAGAGGAGATCTGCTGGGGCGAGGTGCTGATCTAGACAGCGAGCTCGAACTCGCGGAGCACCTGGTTCAGGCTGAGTTTCTCGTCATGCGACTCCTGGCGCCAGCCGATGATCAGCGCGCAGGCGAGCTCGTAGGTTCCCGCGGGGAACTCCTTCGGGCGCGTTCCCGGCACGACGACAGCACGCGCCGGCACGGCGCCGCGGTGCTCGACAGGCTCCGAGCCGGTGACGTCGATGATCGGCACGCTGGCGGTCAGAGAGACGTTCGCTGAGAGGACGGCTCCGGCGCCGATGCGCACGCCCTCGGTGACGATGCAGCGGGAGCCGAGGAAGGCGCCGTCCTCGACGATCACCGGCACCGCGTTCGGCGGCTCCAGCACGCCGCCGATGCCGACGCCTCCCGCGAGGTGGACGTCGGCGCCGATCTGGGCGCACGAGCCCACCGTCGCCCAGGTGTCGACCATCGTCCGCGGGCCGACCCAGGCGCCGATGTTCACGTAGCCGGGCATCAGCACGACGCCCTCGGAGAGGAAGGAGCCGTAGCGAGCAACCCCGGGCGGCACGATCCGGACCCCCGGAGCGCTGCGCTTCAGCGGGATCTTGTCCTGGAACATGAAGGGGCCGACCTCGATCGGCTCGACCTTGCGCAGCCGGAAGTACTCGAGGATCGCCTCCTTGGCCTCGACGTCGACGACCCACTCCTCGCCCTGCTTCGACGCGACCCTGCGCTCGCCGTTGTCCAGCGCGGCAACAATCTCCTCGGCGAGCTCGGGGGTCATAACAGCTCCTCGAGGATCTCGATCGCGCGGCGGCAATCCTCCTCCGAGGGCACGAGCGCGAGCCGGACGTACCCTTCACCGGCGGCGCCCAGGTAGGAGCCCGGGTGCGACGAGGACGCCGTGCTCGAGCAGCCGCTCGGCGAACGCCTCCGAGCTCTCCGAAGCCTCGCTCCGCGGCACCGCCACCCAGAGGTACATCGTCGCCGCGCTGCCCGTCACGCGCACGCCCTTCCTGCGCGAAGAAGTCGAGGAAGAGCTGTCGCTTTCGCCCGTAGATCTCCCGCGCACGGTCGACGTGCTCCTCGTCGCCCCAGGCGACGACGGACGCGCGCTGGACGAACTCCTGCGGTGCAGTCCCGACGGACGGCCGGAACGCGCGCAGCGCTGCGACGAGCTCCGGATCGCCGGCCACGAAGCCGCTGCGGTAGCCGGTCATCGACGAGCGCTTCGAGAGCGTGTTGAAGGCGACGACGTTGGTCAGGTCGCTGAGCTGCAGCGCCGAGGCCGGCGGCTCGTCGAACCAGAGCTCCGTGTACGCCTCGTCGGAGGCAAGCACGAACCCGTGCGTGCGCGCCAGCTCGGCGAGCTCGCTCGTAGAACTCGAGCTGCGCCGTCGCGCCGGTGGGGTTGTTCGGATAGTTGACCCAGAGGACGGCCAGCCGGTTCAGGGTCCACTCGTCGATCGCGTCGAGATCGGGGAGGAAGCCGTTCTCCTCGAGCAGCGGCAGCGCCAGCGCACGGGCGTGTGCGAAGAGCGCTCCGCGCTCGTAGACGGGATACCCGGGCTCGGTGTAGGCGACGGTGTCCTTGCCGCGCTCGATGTCCACCACCACCTGGGCGAAGCTGAAGATCGCTTCCTTGCTGCCGAGCGTGGGGATGACCTCCGTGGCCGGGTCGAGCGTCGTTCCGAAGCGCCGCTGCGCCCACGCGGCGATCGCCTCTCGCAGCTCGGGCAGGCCGACCGCTGCGGGATAGCCCATCCGGTCGCGAACCCCGTCGATCAGCGCCTGCTTGATCTTCGGATCGGTCGGCTCGCGGGGATCGCCGGTGCCGAAGTCGATCACCTCGACTCCACGCGCCTCCACGCGCCGAGCGGCCTCGTTCAGGCGCACGAACGGATAGGTCGTCTGGCGCTCGAGGATGGGCGAGACGGGCATCGTCAGACGGTACCGGTGAGGAAGCTCCAGAGCGACACGTAGGCCTGCTCGAGCGCCGTGATCTCCACCTGCTCGTCGCGGCGGTGGGCGTAGCGGGTCGCGCCGGGCCCGAAGTTGACCGCGTCGATGCCACGGGACGTGAAGTCGGCGACATTCGTCCAGGCCTGCTTCGGCTCGAGCGCGAGGTCGCCGGCGGCGCGCAGGCGCTGCACGAGCGGCGAGTCCGTGACGACGCGGGCCGGGGGAGAGTCGCCGGCGTGCTCGTACGTCGCGCCCTCCGGCAGCAGGCTGCGCAGGTAGGCGTCGGCGCTCGACGGCGAGCGGTCGGGGGCGTAGCGGAAGTTGACGTTCGCGACGGCGTGATCGGGGATCACGTTCGTGGCGATGCCGCCCTCGATCTGCGTGATGCTGGCGACCTCGACGAAGGTGAGGCCGCCGATCTCGACCGGGCGCGGCTCGATCGTCGCGTATGGCGCCAGTCCCTCGAGCGCCTTCTCGATCGCGTTCTCCGCCGTCCACGGCCGCGCAGAGTGGCCGCTGACCCCGTGGAAGGTGATCAGCGCGTTCAGATTGCCGAGGCAGCCTGCCTGGATCGTGTTGTCCGTCGGCTCGAGCAGGATCGCCAGCTCGGCGTCGTGGATCCGCGGAACGGTGTCGAAGAAGTGCGGGAGCACGCTTTCCGACGCGGGGAGCTCCTCGCGCGGGAAGAAGAGCAGGTTGAGATCGAGCGTCTGGCTTCCGTCGAGCTCCGCCCACGCGCGAGCGAGCTCGATCATCACCGCGACTCCACCCTTCATGTCGCTGGCGCCGAGCCCCTCGACGACGTCGCCGGTCGTGCGTCCCGGGATGTTGTCCTGCGCCGGAACCGTGTCGAGATGCCCGGCGAGAACGACGAGCGGCCGGTCGCCTCTGCTCTCGCCGTACCAGAGCGTTTCGCCGTCGCGCCACGTCGGCTCGCCGATCGCGTCTTGCACGTAGGAGGCAATCGCCGCCTCGTTGCGGCTCTCGGAGGGGATGTTCACGAGCTCGAGCGTGCGGGCGGCGAGCTGCTCGGCGAGGGCGGTCATCGGCGACAAGCGTGGCACAATCCCCGAAGTGACGACGCGCCAGAACTCCAGCTCGGGTGTCGAGCCCGAGCGCGGGCTCGTCCTGGCAGTGCTCCCCAAGTCCGCCGACGCCGAGCGGGAGCTCGGCGAGCTGCGTGAGCTGGCGCGTACTGCCGGCGTCGAGCCGATCGGCGAGCTCGTCCAGCAGCGTGCGAGCCCGGATCCGCGCACGTACATCGGCAAGGGCAAGCTCGAGGAGCTGAAGCAGGCATACGACGCGGCGAACGCCGAGGTGCTGATCGTGGACGACGAGCTGCAGCCGGCGCAGCAGAAGGCGCTCGAGAACGCCCTCACAGCGCGCGTGGTCGACCGGACGCAGCTGATCCTCGACATCTTCGCCCAGCACGCCAAGAGCGCGGAAGGAAAGCTCCAGGTCGAGCTGGCACAGCTCGAGTACAACCTGCCGCGGATGCGCGGGATGTGGCAGCACCTGGAGCGCCTCGGCGGCGGCACCGGTGCGCTCGGCGCCGGCGTCGGCACCCGCGGCCCGGGCGAGTCACAGCTCGAGACCGACCGGCGAATCGCGCGGCGCAAGATCTCGCTGCTCAAGCGGCGCCTCAAGGAGGTCGGCAAGCACCGCGCAACGCGACGGAAGGAGCGCGAGGCCACCGGCACGCCCACAGTCGCGCTCGCCGGCTACACGAACGTCGGCAAGTCGACGCTCCTGAACGCGCTCACGGGCTCTGACGTGAGCGTCGAGAACAGGCTCTTCGAGACGCTCGATCCGACGACGCGGGGCTTCGAGCACGACGGCAAGCGCTACCTCGTCACCGATACCGTCGGCTTCATCCGCAGGCTGCCGACGCAGCTCGTCGAGGGGTTCGCATCGACGCTCGAGGAGACGCTCGTCGCCGATCTCGTGCTGCACGTCGTCGACGCCTCCGAGCAGGATGACCGCCTCGAGGAGATGATCGCGTCCGTGGACATCGTGCTCGGCGACATCGGTGCGGACGAGGTCCCGCTCGAGCTGGTGCTGAACAAGATCGACCGGGTCGATCCGCTCGGTCGCAGGCGGCTCGGCAATGCGTTCCCGGGCTCGCTGCAGATCTCCGCCGTCAGCGGCGAGGGGATCGAGGCGCTGCGGGCACGGATCGCGGAGCGGTTCGCCGACCGCTACGAGGACGTCCGGCTGCTGCTGCCCTACGAGGAGGGCGGCAAGCTGGCCGAGCTATACGCGCTCGGCGCGCCGATCGACGAGCGCCGGGATACAGAGGAAGGGGTGTTCATCCGGGCGCGGCTGCAACGCCAGCACGCACGCCGGTTCGCTCCCTACCTGGTCGCCGAGAGCTATCGCGTCCGCGAAGCGGAAGTGAAGTGATCGAGCTTCCGGTCGCGCGGCTGCGCGACAACGCAATCCTTCCCTTTCAAGCGTACGAAGGCGACGCGGGCCTCGACCTCACCGCCTGCGAGCGGCTCGAGCTGCCACCGGGGGAGCGAGGTGTCGTCGGAACCGGCATCGCGATCGCGATCCCCGAGGGCTGGGCCGGTCTCGTGCTGCCACGTTCCGGCCTCGCCGCGAAGCACGGGCTCACGCTCGTCAACGCGCCCGGGCTGATCGATGCGGGCTATCGCGGGGAGGTGCGCGTGATCCTGCTCAATACCGACCAGCGCGAGCCGTTCGTCGTCGAGCCGGGCATGCGGATCGCGCAGCTCGTGCTCGTCGAGCCGGCGAGCGTGCGGCTGCTCGAGGTGGACGAGCTGTCCGAGAGCGAGCGCGGCGCCGGTGGGCTGGGCTCGTCCGGTGTGGCGGCCAAGACGACGTGATGGCCGCTGAGCCCCGGATCCGCGTCTCCGCGCTGCTGCGCTGGGGCGACGGCATCCTGCTCTGCCGGCACGACAAGCGCGGACGGGACGTCTGGCTGCTGCCCGGTGGGGGCGTCCACTCCGGCGAGACGCTGATGGATGCCCTCGACCGGGAGATCGCCGAGGAGGTCGGGATCGCGGCGCCGTCGTTCGAGGGGCCGATCGCGATCGTCGATTCGATCGCGCCGGGCCGCGCGCTGACGACGAAGCACGTCGTCCACATCATCTTCACGGGCGAGCTCGAGGGCTCGCTGGAACGAGTCTCGTCGACCGATGACGCCGTTCGTGGCCACGCGCTGTTCGAGCTCGACGAGCTCGACGGCATCGTGCTCCACCCGCCGATCCAGCGTTTCCTCAAGCGCTGGCAGTCCGGCGATCCGGCAGCGTATCTTGGAGCGCTGTGGACCCCGTAGACGACGTCCTGCGGCTCACGGCCGACTACGCGACCCAGTTCCTCGGAACGCTCGACGAGCGGCCGATCCGGGCCGAGGCGTCGGTCGAAGCGCTCCGCGAGGCTCTCGGCGGCCCGTTGCCGGAGACGGGCCGCGAGCCCGCGCAGGTCGTCGCGGAGCTGATCGACGGGGCCGAGCCAGGTGTCGTCGCGATGCCGAGCGGACGCTACTTCGGGTTCGTGATCGGCGGCGCGGTGCCGGCTGCCCTCGCCGCCGACTGGCTGACGTCGACCTGGGACCAGAACGCGGGCCTCGTCGCCGGCGGGCCGAGTGCAGCCGTCGTGGAGGAGGTGGCGCTCGCCTGGCTGCGGGAGCTGCTCGCACTGCCGGACGGCGTTTCCGCGGGGTTCGTCACCGGCTGCCAGATGGCGCACGTGACCGCGCTTGCCGCGGCCCGGCACCACGTGCTCGACGCCGCGGGCTGGAATCTGGCTCGCGACGGCCTCCAGGGCGCGCCGCGGATCCGTGTCCTCGTGGGCGAAGAGCGCCATGTGACCGTCGACCGCGCGCTTCGGTTCCTGGGGATCGGCACCGCTCAGATCGAGCCGCTCCCGGTGGACGGCCAGGGAAGGATGCTTCCCGCTGCACTGCGGGAGGCGCTGCGAGCGGGCTCGAGCCCCACAATCGTGTGCGCGCAATCAGGGAACGTCAACACGGGCTCGTTCGACCCGCTGGAGGAGATCGCCGACGCGCTCGACGGCTCCGGCGCCTGGTTGCACGTCGACGGGGCCTTCGGCCTGTGGGCGGCCGCATCGCCGCGCTTCCGTCATCTCGTGGCAGGGTCGGAGCGCGCCGACAGCTGGGCGCACGGACGGTCACAAGTGGCTGAACGTGCCCTACGACTCGGGCATCGCCTTCTGCGCACATCCCGACTCGCACCGCGCTGCGATGTCCGTGCGCGCCAGCTACCTCGAACAGGCGGAGCCGGATGCGGCGCGCGACCAGATGGACTGGAATCCCGAGTTCTCGCGCCGCGCCCGCGGGTTTCCGATCTACGCGGCGATCCGCTCGCTCGGCCGGCAGGGAATCGCGGTGATGGTGGAGCGCTGCTGCGACCACGCGGCCCGCTTCGGCGAGCTCCTCGGCGCGGAGCCCGGCGTCGAGATCCTGAACGACATCGTCCTCAACCAGGTGCTCGTCCGCTTCGGCGACGACGACGCGATCACGCAGGCCGTCGTCCGCGGCGTCCAGGAGGACGGCACGTGCTGGCTCTCCGGCACCCAGTGGCAAGGACGCGGAGCGATGCGGATCTCCGTCTCCAACTGGCAGACGTCCGAGGACGGACGTCGACCGCAGCGTCGCGGCGATTCTGGCAGCGGCCGCCGCAGTCTCCGGCTCGGTGCGCTGAAACCGAGGCATCGCCACGGCTGGATCAGTTCTCGTCGGGCAGAGGTCCGACGAACTCGATGCCGTACTCCTTGCTGGCCCGCTTGATCTGCGGACCCTCGATCGACTCCAGCGGCGGTAATCCGCCTGGTCGCGAAGGCAAGGTGATGGCGCGGTAGAACTGCCCGTGGCGAGGTGTTGTGAGAATCAGGTAGCGGGCAGTTTCCGACTCGACTCGAAAGCCATGAACCGTCCCGCCAGGTAGGTGCGCGAACGAACCGGCACCGGCCCGAACCCCGGGGCCGTCGCCGATGTAAAGCGTGATCTCCCCCTCAACCACATAGAACGACTCCATGTCCTCCTGGTGCAGGTGGAGCGGGACGCTCTCGCCTCGCTTCGCCCGCTCGTCGACCAAGGCGAACGCCCCTCCTGTCTGCTCTCCCGTGGCGAGGAAGTAGGTTGACGTCTCTCCCATCCAGCGCAGCTCGCTCTCTTCGGGTTGATGTAGATACGCAGCGCTCGCAGCCACCATGGACACCTCTTCCCTTGGTCGAAGAACCAGGCCGCCGAGACTACGCTCTCGGGTGCGCGAGTGTGCGGGAGCACACCCTGACGGTGATCTAGGCGTCGCTCGCCCCGGATCGAGGACGCGGGCGCGAGTTCAACGCTCTCATGCGATCGAAGCAGCCAGGGCACAGGCCAGCGTGACTCGGGCGGAAGGAGCACCAGCGCGACCGGGAAGCGGCGGCGATGGCTGCGTTTCCGCCGCGCGAACGCGACGCGTTCATGGCGCACTGGGCGAAGACGCTCGCGAACGTCCGGGCCCTGACTTGGACGGTCGTCTCCGACGGCGCGGTCGCCGGCAACATCGGCTGCTGGGAGGACGAGGGACGCAGGCTGGTCGGGTACTGGATCGGGCGAGAGTTCTGGGGCCGCGGGCTCGCGACGCAGGCCCTCGCGGAACTCCTCGACGTGGTCGACGCGCGCCCGCTGCACGCATACGTGGCGAAGAGCAACGTCGCCTCGATCCGCGTGCTCGAGAAGTGCGGGTTCGTCAAGCTTGGCGAGCACGCGGGCGACGACGGGATCGAGGGGCTCCTCCTGGAGCTGCGGGCATCAGCACAGACCTGAGCTCAAGGCTCAGGAGGAGCGAGCGTGACTCGCGTGAGTGTGCCGCAATGTCACCCGAGACCAGGCGGGCCGCAAATTTCCTCCCATCGGTATCGGTCGTCTATCTCGACAGCAGCCTCGAAGTGCGCCCAAGCGTCAGGCTCCGGAATGTCGCCCGCGCTTCGGAGTGGGATGAGAATCACTTCGGCGGGCCAATGCTTCCCCTCGCGTTCGGGCCACCAGTAGATCGCGTCCAGGACGCGGACCCACGCCGTTTCGTCGTATCGCTCAGCGCGCACGCGTTCCGCGACGCCGTCCTCCCACTCGTCGAGAAAATATCGCCGTTTCTCAACGATCCACTGCGTCCGGCCGGACTTCATTGCCCAAGGATATGTGGCGAGTGTCAGCCGCTTGGGCGAGCGTGCTCTCGGCTGACGTGGCTCAAGCGGCGACTTAGAAGCGGCCGCCGCGGTCGCGGGCCCGCTGCGCCGACACCGCGTGCGCCGCGGCCTCGAGGCGGTCGGGCAGCGGCTCGAGCTCGGGCGGCTCGCCGCCTGTGGCGTGAGCGAGCGCCTGTGACAGCAGCCAGTCCGCAAGCCAGGGGTTCCGTGGCAGCAGCGGGCCGTGCAAGTACGTACCGATCGCCCGCCCGACCCTGACGCCCTCGTAGCCGGACTCACCGTCGTTCCCGAAGCCGGCGACGACGCGGCCGAGCGCCTCTGCACCGGGGTCGAGGCGCGTCCGGCCCGCGTGGTTCTCGAAGCCCGCGATCGTCCGGCGCTCGCCGGGGACGAGCTCCGTCTCCAGAAGGACGTCGCCGATCATGCGCCGCTCGCCGGCGACGGTCTCGTGCGGAAAGAGGCCGATCCCGGGCATCGAGTCGCCGTGTCGTCCGAGATAGCCCCGGCCGAGGAGCTGGTAGCCGCCACACACGGCGAGGAGAGCCGCGCCGCCGGCGACCGCGGCTTCGATCGCGGGGCCTTTCGCAACGAGGTCGGGCGCGACGAGCAGCTGCTCCCGATCCTGCCCGCCCCCGATGTAGAGGAGATCGTGCTCGCCGGAACCCAGCTCGTCGCCCATGGAGAGAGCGGTGACGTCGAGCTCGTGGCCGCGGAGGCGCGCGCGGCGCTCGAGGACGGCGATGTTGCCGCGATCGGCGTAGATGTTCAGGTAGTCCGGATACAGGTGGCCGACGCGGATTCTCACGAGCGCTCCCAGTAGGGCCTGACGAGGCCACGGTCGGTCACGATCCGCTGTAACGCCAGCATCGCCGTGTAGGTTGGGAGGACGATCAGCTCACCGCCCGCGGGTGTCAGCTCGAGCCCCAGATCCAGCGCCCGCTCCAGGTCCGGCTGGACGTCGACCGCGTCCTCGTCCAGCCCGCCGTAGATACATCGCACGGCGAGCTCGGCGGCCCGGTCGCCCGAGGCGATCAGCCGGTCCGCCCGCTCGAGCAGGGGCTCGAAGTCGACGTCCCAGATCCACGACACGTCCTTCCCGTCGGCGATCGCATCGTTGAGCGCGACGAGCACGAGCGTGGGCGAGCCGCCCTCCAGCAGCGTGTGCACGACCTCGTTCGCGCCGGCGGGGTTCTTGATCAGGAGGATCAGGAGCTTCTTGTCGCCGACGGTGATCCGCTCGAAGCGGCCGAACGCAGCGCCGAAACGCTCCAGCCCGGTGCGGATCTCCTCCAACGGCGTACCGAGCGCCTGCGTCAGGGCGGCCGCTCCGAGGGCGTTGTAGACGTTGTAGAGGCCCGGAAGCGGGAGTCTGAGCCGGATGCTGCCCTCGGGCGTCTCGAGCGTGAACGACGCCGCTTCGAGCCCGTCCAGCTCGATCTCCGTGGCGCGCACGTGCAATGCCGGTCTCGTGTGACCGCAGGCGGCACAGCGGTAGTCGCCCAGGTGGCCGACGTAGGCGGCCGCGAAGTCGTACGGCCGTCCGCAGCGCACGCAGTAGCGAGAGTCGGCCGCGTGCTGGAGCGCGGCCCGGGCGTGCCGCGGATCGTCGATGCCGAACACGATCGAGTTGGGGCGGTCGTGCGCGAGTTCGCCCACCTGTGGATCGTCCCCGTTGACGACGAGCACCGTGTCGGCCGGGAGGGTGGCCGTTGCGGTGCGCCAGCGCTCGGCGATGTGCTCGAGCTCGCCGTAGCGGTCGAGCTGGTCGCGGAAGAGGTTGCCCAGCAGGATCGCGCGGGGTCGAACTCGGCGTGCGACCTCCGGCAGCGCGCCCTCGTCGACCTCGAGCAGCCCCAGCTCGGCGTCGCGCTGGGCGAGCAGGGTCGAAGCGACGCCGGAGACGAGGTTCGCGCCGGAGCTGTTCCAGGCGAGACGGGTGCGTGAGCCGAGGATCTCGGCGACCATCGCTGTCGTCGTCGTCTTGCCGTTCGTGGCCGAGATGACCGCTGCGCCCTGCGGCAGCCGGGCCGCCAGCGCGTCGATCGCGCCCGGATCGAGCTTCCAGAGCAGCTTCCCGGGCAGGGTGGTGCCGCCGCCGGCGCCCGCAACGCGCGAGAGACGGGCCGCCGCGCGGGCGGCGAACGATTCGACGGCGAGGCGCGCACTCACGCCGGGAGCCTAGTCCCTCGATCGAGTGAACTTGCGGGGCTGTGCCCCGAAAGGGGGAGGGAATGCCCCGTTTCCGCGCATACCTTTGACGCAGTTCCACTAGTCGGGCCGGCACGTGCGGTGTACCCCGGCTCGACCATTCAGGTTATGCGGCACGCGCCATTGCGGTGCGGACAAGGAGAAAGATGGCTAGGAACACAAGCGGCAATCGCGGGGATGTACGTCAGAGCGCTCTCTGGGGCTCGGGCAACCGCGGCGGCGAGTTCCGCTCCAATGCCCTGTGGGGCAAGGGAGGTCGCGGAAGCGTCGTAACGCTGGTCGGAGTCCTGGTGCTGTCACTGGCAGCGGGCGCCGCATCGGCACGTGGCACCGCTCAGCAGGCTGCTCCTGCGGTCAACGCGACCGTCGTGGAGGCAGGCCTGCTCGAGAGGGCACAGGCGAATCCCAAGGAGATGTTCCGCATCATCGTCCAGAGCGCGAAGAGCGCCGACGCGGCGGAGGATGCGTTCGAGAACGTGGAGAAGGCCGACGATCAGCAGCTCCAGAACGAGGAGAAGCTGGCTCAGGACAACGAGCAGGCGGCTGACAAGGCGTACTCGGCGAAGAACAAGACGAAGGCTGAGAAGGCGAAGGCAGCGGCTGCGCGTGATAGTGCGCGTGCGAAGCGTGAGGAGCTCGAAGGCTCTTCGCAAGTCTGCCAAGGGCGAGCTCGATGCCCGCTTCGGCTTCATCAACGGTGTCTCGCTGGAGATGTCCGGCCGACGGCTCGAGCGGCTCGCTCGCAGCACCGGCCTCACGATCACCGAGGACGTCGAGGTGCAGCAGCAGGATCTCCTGCCGGCGCTTCCGACGGTCCTGAGCAACCTGCTGAAGTACAACTCCAAGCAGCTCTGGGCGCACGAGTCCGGGGTCGCGCGACCTCTGGACGAAGACGGTCGGGAACATGCCTGCTATCGCTGTGGTCGACTCGGGGATCGATACGTCCCTGCCCGACTTCGCAGGACGCGGCATTCCCGCAGGTCAACTTCGTCAGCTCGGGCAAGCCGAACGGCGTGCTCGACGGTCGCGGTCACGGCAGCTTCGTCGCCGGCATCGCTGCCGGTGCGGGCAAGGACGCTGCGGGCGTTGCACCGAATGCTCCGCTCGTCTCGCTCGACGTCATGGACGACTCCGGCTCCGGTCGGACGAGTGACGTGATCGCGGCGACCGAGTGGATCTTCCAGAACCACGTCAAATACAACATCGGCGTCGTGAACTACTCGCTCCACGGCGGCGGCAAGGCTCACTTCTACGACGATCCGCTGAACAAGGCGGTCTCGAAGCTGTGGCATGCCGGCGTGGTCGTGGTCGCGGCGGCGGGCAACTACGGCAAGGACGGGGCCCCGAGCGGCGTGCTCTTCGCTCCCGGCAACAACCCGTTCGTGATCACGGTCGGGGCGATCGACATCGGCGGCACCGCCAGGGTGAACGACGACGATCGTGCTCCGTGGTCGGCATACGGCCGGACGCAGGACGGCTTCTGAAGCCCGAGATCTGCGCTCCTGGTCGGATGATGGTCGGCCCGATTCCGATGGGCTCGACCCTTGCGATCGAGAAGGCGAGCAAGATCAGGACCCCCGGCTACGTCGAGCTCTCCGGGACGTCGTTCGCGGCGCCGGTGATCTCGGGTGTCGCGGCTCAGATCCTCGCCCGGAACCCGGACATGACTCCGGACCAGGTCAAGGGCGCCGTGCTGCGGCGGGCCAGGGCGGTACCGCAGGCTGAGAAGTTCTCCTGCGGCGTCGGCCAGGTCAACGCGGTGCGGGCAGTCCTGAACGCGACCAAGACGTCAAATCCGAATGCAGCGCTGAACCGCTTCGTCGGGACGGACGCGGCGACGGGCCAGACGGTCTTCGACGCGGTCAGCTGGACGGACGCGACCAGGGCGAGCGTCTCCTGGGACGCCGTCTCCTGGAGCGACGTCTCCTGGAGCGACGTCTCCTGGGATGCGGTCTCCTGGAGCGACGTCTCCTGGACGGACGTCTCCTGGAGCGATGTCTCCTGGAGCGACGTCTCCTGGGAGGACGCTGGCGAGGACGCGGGTACATCTGATGGATCGGGTGTGCCGCTGACTCCCGAGGAGGAGCTCGCGGCGGCAGCGGATCCGGATCTGGATCCGCTTCCCGACGCGACTCTCCTCGAGTCGCCTCTGCAGGCGCTACTTCCGTAGCAACTCGAGCGCCCGGGGCCGGCCTTGCGCCGGCCCCGGGCGCTCACCCTTTCGGGGGAACTCGCTTTGGGGTACCCCGCACGGGGGATGCCTCACCCGGAGGGGCGCAATAGATTTGGTCTCGGCCACGATGTCACTCAACTGCGCGGTCGATTTGCGGCGGCTCAAGGAGAAAGCGGCATGAAGGGCACAAGCGGACGATGAGCGCCATCCCTCTCGAAGACGTGATCGAGCGCGAGAGCGCGGGCGGCGTGGGCGGCGCGGAACACCGCAGCAAGCTGCCGCCGAAGGCGCTTGGCTACTTCCTCTTCGTCGGCGCGGTCGCGATCGCTGTCACGGCGCCCTTCCTCGCGCAGCTCGACCGAGACGACCGGTAACTGGCTCGAGTTCGCGATCCTCGCTGCGAGCGTCGCGCTGGCGCAGTTCTTCGTCGTGCGCACGCCGGGCAACAAGAGCTACCACACGACCGGCGTCTTCCTGATCGCCGCCGTGCTGCTGCTCCCGCCGGCGCTCCTGGCCGTGCTGCCGCTGATCCAGCACGTGCCTGAGTGGCTGCGCAGCCGCGGCACCTGGTACGTCCAGATCACCAACATCTTCGTCTTCACGATCGCGACGATGGCGGCGTGGGGCGCGGCCGACGTCGTGATCGCCGCGGACGGCCTGATCGCAAGCGACGAGGTTCGCTTCGCGCTCGCCGGCACGGCCGCCTCGGTGGTGCTCGTCGCGCTGAACTCGGCCCTGCTCGCGCCCGATGATCCGGTGGGTCAACGGTCACCCGATGCGCCTGCTCTTCTCGTACCAGACGCTCTCGACCGAGTTCGTGTTCGCCGCGCTCGGCGTCGTCCTCGCCGCCTTCTGGACCGGGAACGCCTGGCTCGTCCCGTTCGCGATCGCCCCGCTGCTGCTGATCCACCGGGCCCTGTCGGTGCCGCAGCTGCAGGCCGAGGCGCGCGTCGACCCCAAGACCGGCCTCTTCAACGCGCGCTACTTCGCCTCGGCGCTGACGGAGGAGCTCAGCCGCGCACAGCGCTTCGAGCGCCCGCTGTCGCTGATCATGGCCGACCTCGACCTGCTCCGCGAGATCAACAACACCTACGGCCACCTCGCCGGCGACGCGGTGCTGAAGGGCATCGCCGAGGTCTTCCGCGCCGAGCTGCGCCACTACGACGTTCCGGCCCGGTTCGGCGGCGAGGAGTTCTCGATCCTCCTGCCGGAGACGTCGCCGGAGAAGGCACTCGAGATCGCCGAGCGGATTCGCCGCGCCGTCGCGGAGCGGTTGTACGACGTCGAGACGTCCAGCGAGCCGATCCGCGCAACCGTCTCGATCGGCGTCGCGGGCTACCCGAAGGATGCCCAGGACCCGAACGCTCTCATCCACCAGGCCGACCTCGCCGTCTACCGCGCGAAGCTCCAGGGCCGCAACCGCGTCCTCGGCGCGAGCTCCGAGCCGCTGCTGATGCCGGCCGACCGGAGTGTTCCCCTCGTCGCGGTCCCCGAGGAAGGCGACCACCGCGAGCCGCTCGCCCGCGTCCCGGAGGCCCTGCCCGAGCAGGAGCGCCGCCATACGGCGCACACGACCAGCGGCCCACGCTTCCTCCAGCTTTCGACCCGCCTGGGTCTGCTCGTCGGGCTCGTGACGTTCTTCGGCGTGTCGGCCGGCGTGCTCGGCGCACTCTTCGGCACCTCGACGGACGTGATCGGAATCCTCGCCGTGATCGCGCTCGTCAGCGTGGGGGAGGCGCTCGCCCTCGAGCTCGACGACGGCTCGATCTCCGTCAGCGCCGTCGGCGCCCTCGCGGGCGCTGCCCTCTTCGGTCCACGAGCGGCGCTGGCGATGGCCGTGGCGATCTGCGTCGTCCAGTGGAGCGCGCAGCGGCAGCAGATCCACCGCGTCCTCTTCAACATCGGCACGCTCGCCCTCTCGTCGCTCGCGGCGGCTTCCGTCTTCATGCTCGGGTTCAACGGGGGCTGGGGCGAGCTCGTCACCGTCGCAGCCGGCCTCGTCGCCGGAGCGGTCTACTTCGCGGTCAACACGGGCCTGCTGTCGATCGCACTCGCCGTCGAGGGACGCGAGAACGTCTGGCGCGTCTGGCACGAGCGCTTCCTCTGGCTGGCGCCGCACTACCTCGTCTACGGCTTCATCGGCGGCGTGATCGCGATCGGCTACGCCGCGGCCGGGCTCTACGCCCTGGCGGTCTTCGCGGTGCCGCTCCTGCTGATGCGCAAGACGCAGGAGGCGTATCTGTCGCACACGCGCAGGAGCGCCCAGAAGCTACGCCAGGCCGCGGAGACGATTCACACCCAGAACGTCTCGCTCGAGCAGGCGAACCGGCTGCTGAAGGAGCGCTCGACGGCGGCGATGGAGAGCCTCTCGGCGACCGTCGACGCACGCGACGCCTACACCGCCGGTCACTCGCGCCGCGTCCAGCAGCTCGCGCTGGCGATCGGCCGCGAGCTCGGGCTCTCGCACGCCGAGCTCGACCTGCTCGGTCACGCGGCGCTCTTCCACGACATCGGCAAGCTCGCGATTCCGGATTCGATCCTGCTGAAGCCGGCGAGCCTGACGGAGCAGGAGTGGGCGCTGATGCAGCGGCACGCCGACGAAGGCGCCCGCATCATCGACCGGCTCGGGTTCCTCGGCGACGCGGTCCCGTCGATCCGCCATCACCACGAGCGCTTCGACGGCACGGGCTATCCCGACCGGCTGCGGGGCGAGGAGATCCCGCTCGGCGCCCGCATCATCCACGTCGCCGACGCGCTCGACTCGATGCTGACGACGCGCATCTACCGCGCCGCACGGCCCCTCGACGAGGCGCTCACCGAGCTCCGCGATGCCGCCACCTCCCAGTTCTGCCCGCGTTGTGTCACGGCTCTCGAGCGGATCCTGCCGCTCGACGCGCTGACCGACGAAGCAGCGCAGCGCCCGAAGCTGCTGGCCGTTCCTAGCCGGTTCCCGCGACGTCGGGTCCTGGTCCGGACGTGGCCGTTCTGGCGTACTTGCAGATTGGCGAAGATGCTCTACACTGTTTGCATGGGACGAGCCCGCCGCCACCCCTCGGTGGCAGGCATCGATCCGGAAGCTCTTGCCGCCTTCCAGGCCGGGATCCGCAAGCGCTACACGGATGAGGAGATCCTCGCGCAGCTGACCGGCAGCGCGGAGCGGCTCGGCCGCTCGCCGACGATGCGGGAGTTCGCGGCGGACTCGCAGACGACGGTCCATCCGCAGACGGTGATCGAGCACTTCGGCAGCTGGAACGCCGCGAAGCGGCAGGCGGGCCTCGTGCCACGCCGCTTCGCCACCCGCGAGGAGCTGCTCGGCCGGCTGCGGGCTCTCGGCGAGGAGCTCGGCCGGACGCCGACCGCCCGCGACATCGACGCGCGCAAGGGCGCGATGCCGTCCAAGTCGCTGCTGTGGCACACGTTCGGCTCGCTCGCACAGGCGCTCCGCGAAGCCGGGTTCGACGTGCCGGTGGGGGAGGAGCGGCTCGAGCGCGCCGTCGAGCAGGGCGCGACGCTCGCCCGGACGCTCGGCAGGCTGCCGAAGATGGCCGACTGGGCCGCGGCGCGCCGCGCCGACGCGTCGCTCCTCACCGAGTGGCAGGTCTACCGGATGATCGACGTGCAGCCCGCGTGGGCGGCGTTCCAGTACCTCGTGCGCGAACGGCTGCGCGAGGAGGGCGCCGAGGTGGCCGCAGACGGCAGCGTCAGCTAGAGCGGCCGGGCTGCGAGCGTGATCGCGGCGAGCCGCTGCAGGCACGAGGCGCCCTCGTGCGGGGCGCGCACGGCGGGAAGGATCGTCTCCTCGATGTAGGAGCGGTCGGGCTTGAAGCGCTCGGTGCGGGTGATCGACCCGTCCTCGACCCGCAGCAGCGTGCCCTCGTCGACCTCACGCTTGCGCAGAGCCAGCCGGAGCGTCTGCTCGAGCAGGTCGAGCGCGGCGCGCGTCGAGGCGAAGAAGACCTCGTTGCCGGCGGTGCCGAGCCAGAGCGGGCGGCCGACGGCGCGGGCGAGGAAGAGCACGGAAGCGTCCCGCTCGTCGAGCCAGGCGGTCGCCATCGCGCCGTGCAGCTGCTCGAGCGCCTGGGCGCTGCCGTGCGCGTGCTCGACGAGCGCGAAGATCGCCTCGGAGTCGACCGTCATCTCCGGATGGGCGCGCTCGAAGCCGTAGCGGGCGAAGATCTCCTCGTCGTTGACGATGATCCCGTTGTGGATCCCGACCACCGAGCCGTGGCGGATCGGATGGTTGTTCGCCTCGATCGTGGGATGGCCCTTGGTGTAGTCGCGGACGTGCACGAGCACCTGGGTGGATGCCGAGGGCACGTGCACCTCGTCGAGCAGCTCACTGGCCCCGGAGCGGCGCTTGTGGACGGTGACGAAGGGGCTGGAGCCGCGATGCGCGTAGCCGACAGCATCCGCGCCGCGCTCGGCGATTCCGGCCAGCAGGGCTTGCGCGGCCAGCGTGCGGATCACGCTCGACTCGGGACTCAGACTGTATCCGGCAATACCACACATAACGTTCTTAAATCGTACCCCGCTGATCGGCTGGAATGGCTAGCTACTTGAGTAGGGTAGACGGCAGGTGTTTCCAGGAAGTTAGGACGGGTCGTGAGCCCGGTTCGTCGTAGACCGCGTTCGACGTGGCCGAACGGATTCCTCAAGCCAGGAGCCCGGACGGCCGATACCGGTGCACATGGAGCCCAACGCAGCCGAGCCGGTATTCGAGGCCGCTCCCGAGCCGCACCTGGAGCTTCTGCCTGCGCTCGACGACCCGAGCGGGGAGGAGGCCGAGGAGGCGGAGGAGGTTGCTGCTCCCGAGGCGACGCAGGATCCGCTCAAGCTCTACGTGCGCGCGATCGGCGACGGACGCCTGCTCACGGTCTTCGAGGAGCGCGAGCTCGCGCGCCGCAAGGACGAGGGCGACGAGGCGGCCAAGCAGAAATTGATCGAGTCGAACCTCCGGCTCGTGATGTCGATCACGCGCAACTACACCAAGGCCGGCGTACCGCTGCTCGACCTGATCCAGGAGGGCAACCTCGGCCTGATCCGCGCCGTCGAGAAGTTCGACTACAAGATGGGCTTCAAGCTGTCGACGTACGCCACGTGGTGGATCCGCCAGGCGGTCACCCGGGCGCTCGCCGAGCAGGGCCGGACGATCCGCCTGCCCGTGCACGTCGCCGAGCAGGTGCGCCGCGTCACGCGCGGCCGCCGTGTCCTCGCGCAGAAGCTGAACCGCGACCCGAGCTACGAGGAGATCGCCGTCGAGAGCGGGCTTCACGCCCGAGCGCGTCGGCGAGCTACTCGAGCTGGTCCAGGATCCCGTCAGCCTCGAGACACCCGTCGGTGACGGCGAGAGCCTCTACGGCGACATGATCCAGGACACGAAGTCCGACGGCCCCGACGCCCAGACCGCCGACCGGCTCCGCGCGACGGAGCTCTCCGCTGCGCTCGACCGGCTGAATCCGCGGATGCGCCACGTGCTCGCACAACGCTTCGGGCTCGACGGCGTCGCGCCGCAGACGCTCGAAGAGGTCGGTGCGGGCCTCGGCATCACCCGCGAGCGCGTCCGCCAGCTCGAGTCCCGTGCCCTGCGCGAGCTGCGCATGGTCGCACCAGGGCTCGAGTTCTATCTCCGCAGCTGATCGGAACCTGCGGAAGCAGACTCCGGCCAGCGCGAAGCGGCCCTTAGGGGTCCGCTTCGTCGGCGCCACCCAGTGGAGGTCTTGCTTAAAGAAACGCGCCGATCGACTCCATCTCGCGGAGCGAGGCGAGTCGCTTCAGCGAGTCGAGCTCGATCTGACGCACGCGCTCGCGGGTGAGCCCGAGCCGGCGGCCGATCTCCTCGAGCGTCTTCGGCTCCGCATCGGTCAGCCCGTAGCGCAGGACGACCACCTGCCGCTCGCGGTCGGACAACGCTCCCAGGGCCTCCTTCAGCGCCTGGCTGCGCAGTGAGATCTCGACCTGCTCCTCCGGGAGTGGGCCGTCGCCGGCCACGAAGTCGCCGAAGACCGCGTCCTCGGTCTCGCCGACGGGCTGGTCGAGGCTCGTCGATGCACGCGCCGCCGCGCGCACCTCGATCGCCTGCTGCAGCGGTAGGGAGGCCTCCTCGGCGATCTCCTCGAGCGTCGGCTCGCGGCCGAGCTGCGTCCAGAGCGTGCGCTCGGCGCGGTTCATCTTCTGCAGCCGCTCGACGATGTGGACGGGCATCCGGATCGTGCGAGCCTTGTCGGCCAGGGCGCGGGCGACCGCCTGCCGGATCCACCAGGTCGCGTACGTCGAGAACTTGAAGCCGCGGCGCCAGTCGAACTTCTCGACCGCCCGGATCAGCCCGAGCGTGCCCTCCTGGATCAGGTCGAGGAACGGCAGCCCCTGATTGCGGTAGTTCTTCGCGATCGAGACGACGAGCCGCAGGTTCGACTGGATCATCTGCTGCTTCGCGAGCATGTCGCCGCGACTCGATCTTCTTCGCGAGCTCGACTTCCTGTGGCGCTGTCAGCAGGGCGTGCCGGCCGGCTTCGCGCAGGAACAGCTGCAGCGCGTCGGTCGTGGTCTCCTGCGGGGTCGCCGCGGCCGGAGCGGGCGCAGGCGCAGGCTCCTCCGGCTGCGCCTCCTCGACGAGCTCGATGCCGCGCCGGTCGAGCTCGCGGTAGAGCGCGTCCTGCTCGAGCGCGTCGAGCTCGTGTGCGTCGACGATCTCGGCGAGCTCCGTCGCTTTCAGCGACCCGGCCTGCTCCGCAGCGTCCAGCAATTGCTGGAGCTCGTCGTTGCGCAGCAGATGATCGATGTCGACTGACGTCATGAAGGAAGCAGTTGCGCGCCTTCTACCCGCCACCATCTCGCCTCCAAACCCTCGTGTCCAGTCCGAGTGGACACGGGAACCGCGAAAAGGGCGGGAAAACGAGTGCTAAGATTGTGCGTACTGGAGCGAGCAGCGTTGCGCGCCCCTCGAGGGAAGGCCAAGTGCATGCGCGGCGAGATGCTCTTCTTCAACGACACCAAGAGCTTCGGCTTCATCCGTACGGAGGAGGGCGAGCGGCTGTACGTCCACCGGGACGGTTTCCTGCCCGGAACGCCGCCAGAGGGCCGCTGCGCCGGCAAGAAGGTCACGTTCGAGCGGCAAGAGGTCGAAGGCGCCGCGCTCGAGGGCGAGTACTTGCACCAGGCGGTCGGCGTCACGATGCTTGAAGAGTCACTGGGCGGCCGCGCCCGGCTCCGTCGCTCGGGTGGCGTTCGCTAGCCGCCGAACCTCTTCCTGGCGCAGTCTCGTGAATGCACGAGAATCAGCGTTATGTCAAGTTGGCGGAGATCGCGGGCCTAGAAGCCGGCCCCCCGCGCGCCGGTGGCGATCAGCAGCAGCACGATCGCGGCGATCAGCAGCCGGTAGACGACGAAGACGCTGTAGTCGTGCTTGCGGACGTAGCCGAGCAGCGCTGAGATCGCGATCAGGCCGCTTCCCGCGGCGGCCAGCGTGCCGACGACGAACGGGCCGGCCGATCCCGGCGGCAGCTCTCCGAGCAGAACGTCCTTCACACCCTTCAGCAACACCGCGCCGAGCACGGTCGGGACGAGCAGCAGGAACGAGAAGCGCGCTGCGGAGTCGCGATCGAGGCCGAGCAGCCTCCCAGCCGAGATCGTGATCCCGGAGCGCGAGACGCCCGGCATCAGCGCGAGGCACTGCGCGAGGCCCATCCCGACCGCGGCCCTGAGGCCGAGGTCGCCCATCTCCTGCCGCTCGGGCTGCCGGTCGGCCCACCAGAGGACGACGCCGAAGACCGCCAGGAAGATCGCGATCTGCCACGGCTCGCCGAGATGCTCCGAGATCGCGTCCTCGGCGGCGAGCCCGACGATGGCTGCCGGAATCGTCGCGACGAAGACGAACCAGGCGATTCGCTCCTCGGCGGTCTCGATGCGGCGGCGTGCGCAGCGTCCGAAACCACGCTGCCGACCAGCCGCGACGAGATCCCGCCAGAAGTACATGACGACCGCGACGAGCGTGCCCAGGTGCAGCGCGACGTCGAACGTCTGGTTGAAGGCGTCGTGCTCCTTCAGGTACTGCCAGTCGCCGACCCATGGAACGAGGATCAGGTGGCCGGACGACGAGACCGGCAGCAGCTCGGTCGCGCCCTGGACGAGCCCCAGGACGAGCGCCTGCCAGTTCGGGAGCGCATCCGCGCTGTCCCCCAGTCCGAGGAGCGTCAGGACGGCGGCAGCCAGCAAGGCCGCGCCGGCGACGGTCCAGACGGCTGCGCGGCCCATGGCCGCATCCTACGGACGTCGATGCCGGCCCGACCTCCCAACCAGAAGTTCACGCAATTTGCACGAAACACTCCGGGAGCCCTCTTGATCGGACCAGGCAGTCCGGCTACGTTCTCGCTTGCAGGGAGCACGGAGCGAGATTAGGTCGAAGCCGAGCTCGAGGGCCGTACGCGCAAGCGGAAAGTCAGCGGGTTCGGTGGACGAAATCGCCACCGGCTCCCTGAATATATTTGTGGCGCAATCGTGAAAACGGATCTGCGGAAGCAGATCCGTTTTCGCGCCAAACCCTGAAGCTGCGTGCGTCGATCTCGGGGCTCGCTCATCAGGCTCGCCCGCTTGGTTCAGTGACCGGCGGTGAGAGCCGGTTGGTTAGGATCGTGGCCGTGCACCTGCGCATGCCGAGCATCGACCAGGGCGTTCAGGCGTTCCTCTGGGCCGTCTTCTTCTTCCTGCTGCTCTGGGTCGGGATGCTCGCGCTGGAGGTCTCGAGCGCGACGGCGCTGATCCTCTCGCTCGTCGCGGGCGGCGCGATCTTCCTGTTCGTGCGCCTTCGCGGCGCTTAACGAGCCGCTGAAAGCGCCGAAACGAGGCGTCTGGCCATATCGCGGCCGATCAGCGCCTCGAGGCGCGCAGCGGCTGTCGGGAAGCCCTCGATCGTCGCTGTTCAGCGCGTTGCAATGAGCAAGCAGGAGCTCCGAGGCGGCGGGTTTCAGAGGATTGACGGCGGCGGCATCCATCACCACCCCTATCGACCCGCAGCGCCTCGGAGCGAAATCCCTTATCCCAGTGGTTTAGCCGTCGTGTCCTCGGTGCGCTCGCCGATAGCGACGGGCGGTGGCTCGGCGTACGGCCCGCGATCCGCTGTCAGCGGCTCGTCGGCGGCAGGCACGTCGGCGGCGACAGGCACATCGTGCTCCACGACCTCGCGCTTCGGCCCCGCCGTGTCGAACGACAGCCCGAACACGAGCCCGATCCCGAAGGCGATCGCCGGCAGGATGTTGCCGAGATCAGCGACGGCGCCGAAGATCCCGAGGTCGCGGGACCAGTTCGACGTGTTCATCCAGTCGGCCGGCTGGCGCGCGAGCAGGATCCAGCCGCCCGCGACGAGCACGGGCAGGAAGCCGAGCGCGAAGACGCCGGTCGAGAACCGCGGCCATCCCCACTTCGTCCAGCCGCCGAGGATCTGCGAGAGCGCCATCGTCAGACCCGCCGCGGCGATCAGCCCGTACGTCGCCCAGTACTCGCCCGACGTCTCGGCGCCGACCTGGGTCGCGAACCACAGCAGGATGCCGGCCACCGCCGCTCCGGCGAGCGTCGAGATACCGCGTGTCACTCCGATCATCACAGCCTCCGTTCCAGGTTGGCCATGTTGTTCCCGGCCTGAACGGAATCTGAACCGTGCTAGCTGCAGATGCAGGCGGCGTTCGTCGAAGTGCGCCGAGTGCAGCTCCGCGTGGAACTCGGCGACGGTGCGGAGAGCGTCTTCGGCGAAGACGTGGTCGACGACACCGATCCGCTCGTCGTTCGCGAACGGCAGGTCGACGTGCGAGCGCGAGACGAGGTTGACCGAGAGCGCGCTGCACGCTGGGCAGCGGACGGCAAGCCCCAGCGACCGCTCGCCGGGCGCGACAGCGACGAACGACGACGGGAAGACGGGACGCGGCCTCCCCTCCGGGTAGCAGTAGAAGCTCCAGGGCCACTCCCCCGCTTTCAGGTGCGAGGCGGCGACGATCGAGCAGCTCACCGGCTGCGTCGCCGGTGCGTGAGGTCATCAGGTCGACGAACGCCCCGGCGTGCGCGCCCAAGCGGAGCCCAGTCGAGGTCGTCGTGCGAAATCAGTCCCGGATGCTCTTCGCCGCAGGCACAGTCGAAGCGGACGCCGTAGACAGCTGGATGGGACGCACCGGGAAGCCGTTCCAGCAGCCGGAAGGACGACAGGGCCACATGAGCGTGCTCCCGCCGCGGACACGCGAACGTGTATCGGGCCGTGAGTGCGTCGTACATCGTCCGCATCTTCATCGACCCGGCGGACGGCCTTTCCGACACCCTTTCTAGTTAGCGCAAGATGAGCATCCGCACAAGCGGATGCCCATCGCGCGAAGACCCCTAAAGGGGCCGCTTCGCGGCCCTAGTAGGAAATCAGCGACTGGACGTCGTAGCCGGCGAGCTTGTCGCGGCCGTTCAAGAAGGCAAGCTCGACCACGAACAGCAGGCCGACCACCTGGCCGCCGAGCTGCTCGACGAGCTCCGTCTTCGCCTTCGCGGTGCCGCCGGTCGCGAGCACGTCGTCGTGGACGATCACCCGGGCGCCCTTCCCGATCGCATCTGCATGGATCTGCAGGCTGTCGGTTCCGTACTCGAGGTCATATGTGGCCTCGACGGTCTTCCACGGCAGCTTTCCCGGCTTGCGGGCGGGCACGAAGCCGCGGTGGAGCCGGTCCGCAAGCGCGCCGCCGAAGATGAAGCCGCGCGCCTCGGCGCCGAGGATGATGTCGGGCTCCAGCGGACGTGCGAGCTGCTCCAGGCGGTCGATCGTCTCGCGGAAGTACGTCGCGTCGGCGACGAGCGGCATCAGGTCCTTGAAGACGATCCCAGGCTTGGGAAAGTCCGGAACGTCGCGGACGCGGTCGCGTAGATCGAGCGTGGCGCCGGAGGTCACTCGCGGACCCTACCTCTCGGCGAGGACGCGTAGCTCGCGCCAGAAGAGGAGCCGGGACAGCTCCTGCGACGCCTCGGCGAGCGCCTGCAGGTCCTCGAGCCCGGCCTTGCGTCGCTCGGGGTTGCGTGCCCGGAGCGCCGGCGCGACGAGCTGCTCCAACAGGCCCGCCTCGCGCCCGGCCGAGTTACGGAAGGTGCGCAGGTGCCGGGCGTCGATGCCGTACTGGGAGAGTTGCCCGCACGCGGCGGCGATCTCCGCGTCGCCTTCGCGGTAGAGCCGTTCGCCGCCCTCGAGCCGGGGTGTCAGCAGGCCGTATTCCTCGAGGGCCCGTGCGAGAGCCGCATCGATCCCGGCGCGCTCGCAGAGCTCGGTGAGCTCCAGCTCGCCCTCCTGCTCGCCGAGTCCGGCGGGGCGACGCCGCTTGCGCTCAGTGCCGCCGCTGCCCGACGCGAGCTCCTGCCTGATCACACGGAGCGGCAGGAACTCGTCGCGCTGCAGCCTCAGGATCGTCTCGAGCCGCTCGACGTCCTCTTCGCTGAACAGCCGGTAGCCGCCCCGAGTCCGTTTCGGCGTCAGCAGGCCCTGATCCTCGAGGTACCGGATCTTCGAGATCGAGATGTCCTCGAACTCGGGCTGCAGCCGCGCGCAGACGGCCCCGATCGTGTACAGGCGCTGCTCCGGGCGACGCTCGGTGGGCGCGGTCGTGCTCATCGACGCAGGAAGGTCAGCCGGTACTTCCCGATCTGGAGCTCGTCGTCGTCCTCGAGCTCCGCGGTCTCGATCCGCTTCCTGTTCACGAACGTCCCGTTCAGGCTGCCGCAGTCGCTGATCGTGAAGGTCTCGCCTTCGCGGACGAGCTCCGCGTGCTTGCGCGAGACCGTGACGTCGTCGAGGAACACGTCGCACTCGGGCGAGCGGCCGATCAGCGTGCGCTCGCCCTCGGGGAAGAAGCTCTCCCCCGCCCTGCCGCCGCCCGAGCGGACGACGAGCGCAGGGCCCTTGCCGCCGAGATCCTGCAACGCCGCGCCGGCGTCGTCCCCGAGCTCCTCAGGTGTGTAGCTCATCGTCTGCTCGCCCGCCTCGCCCTTGTTCAGCGTCGCGCCGCAGCGAGAGCAGAAATTGGAGGATTCGGGGTTCTGGAACCCGCATTCGGCGCAGTAGACGTGGCTCACGCGCCCTCTTCAGCCGGGGGTGAGCTCCGCGACGAGAGGATGTCGGTGAGCTTTTCGACGTCGACGTCGCTGACGCCCTTGCCCTTCAGCCGTGCGGTGCGCTCCGCACGGAGGATGTCGATCCGCCCCTGGAGCATGCGGCGGCGGAACGAGACCTCGTTCTCCTCCAGCTCGAGCGTCTCGATCAGCGTCTTGAGGTCGATGTCTGAGAGCGTCGCGAGATCGGGCAGCGAGTCCATAGCGCCTTTCCTGTACCGGTGTTCGATGGCGGTCTTGGTCAGTAAAGCAGTAGGCGCGCCGAGGGGTCAACCTCAGCTTGAGGCTTCTACCGAGGTTCGCGGTGCGGTCGCGTCTCCCTGCATGATCTCCTCGACGAGCTCGCGCACCTCGTGCTCGAGCTCCTCCGAGACCTGCAGGGTCGCGCCCTCGGCGTACAGGTGCACGAGCGGCTCGTCGGGATCCGGCAGAACCTGCGACCAGCCGCGCTCGTCCTGCAGCTTGATTCCGTCGGTCAGATCGAGGTCGCGGCCGGCGAGGCGCTCGTTCAGGAGCCGCATGACGAGACCCTTCTTCGCCCACGGGCACGCGAGCCTGCGATGGATCAGGGTCGGCTCGGGCAGCTCTGCGACCTGCTCCGAAAGGGGCCGGCCGCTCAGGCGCGAGCAACTCGAGCAGCTTGGCGAGGCTGGCCACCGCGTCGTAAGCCGGCAGGAAGTCCGGGAAGACGTAGCCGCCGCCGACGGCTCCCGCGAAGACGACGCCGGGCTCCGCGGCCGCCTTCGTCAGGTCGCTGAGCGAGTTCGCCGTGCGGACGATCTCGAGCGCGTCGCCGGCGAGCTCGTCCACCTTGCTCGTGACCGTGTTCGGGAAGGCGGCCTTGCCGTGGATCCCACGCTCCGTCGAGCAGGCGCACGTAGAGCAGCAGCGTCTGGTCGACCGGAACCTCCCGGCCGAGCTCGTCGACCAGGTAGAGCCGCTCGCCGGACTGGTCGAAGACGACGCCGAGATCGGCGCCGATCGCGGTGACGAGGCGCTTCGTGTGGCCCACCGCCTGCGCGAGCGTCTCGCGGTCGGCCGTCTCCTCGGCGAAGAAGCCGTGCGCCGAGATCGCCTCCACGCCCATCGGGCCGACGACGAGCGGCAGCACGAACGACGAGGCGGAGTAGCCATAGTCGACGACGATCCGGAACCGGCGCGCCCGGACCGAGTCGACGTCGATCGACTCGAGCAGATCCTGCGCGTAGCTCTCCCGCACCCGCGCCGGGTACGAGACCGAGCCGACGGCACCCGCGGCGACGCGCCGCAGCTCCTGGCGCGTGAAGTTCTTCTCGATCTCGGTCTGCAGGCCGGGTGTGAGCAGGATCCCCGGCGGCTCGTAGATCCGGATGAAGACCGCCTCGGGATCGAGCTGGCTGTGCCCCACGTGCACCGCGGCCGCGAAGCTCTGTGTCTTGAGGACGTGCCGGCTGACCGCTGGCGGCGAGACGCGCAGGTCGGCGACGTCCAGCCCGGCGGCGTTCAGGCCGGAGATCATCGCCCGCTTGATCATTCGGCACCCCGGCGCCGAGTCGCGGCTCGCGACGACGCGTGCCCCGCGCTTGAGCGCCGTCCCGAGCGCGGTCGCGAGCCGGGCGGCGGTCTCCGGGGTCAGGTCGACGTTCACGAGCCCCGTGACGCCGTCCTTGCCGAACAGCCGTGACGACGCCCGCGTCTCCCAGATCAGGTTCTCGTAGAGCTGGGAGCCGGTCTCGACCTCCTTGTAGGGATAGATCCGGACGTGCGGCATGATGCTCGACTCGGAGCCGATCGTCACCTCGTCGCCGATCGCGGCCCCTTCCTGGATCCGGACGTGGTCGCGGATGTCGCAGGAGCGGCCGACGATCGCGCCCTCGATCAGCGCGCTCCGGCCGACGTGGGTGGACGAGTCGATCACCGTGCGCACGGTGCGGGCGCGCTCGCGCAGCGTGACGCCGTTCGAGAGCACCGTGTACGGGCCGACCGACGCGTCCCGCGCGATCCGGCAATGGTTGCCGATGAACGCGGGGCCTTCGATCTCCTCGGCGTCGTGGATGTCGGCGCCCTCGCCGATCCAGACGTTCCCGCGCAACCGCACGCCCGCGATGTTCAGGCGCACCTTCTCGTCGAGCGCGTCGAAGTTCGCCTGCCGGTACTGGTCGAGGTTGCCGATGTCCTGCCAGTAGCCGTCGAGCACGTGCCCGTAGATCGGCCTGCCCATCTCGAGCAGCAGCGGGAAGAGCTCCTTCGAGAAGTCGTACGGCCCCTCGCGGGGAATGTGCGTCAGCACCTCCGGCTCGAGCACGTAGATGCCCGTGTTGATCGTGTCCGAGAAGACCTGGCCCCACGACGGCTTCTCGAGGAAGCGCTCCACCTTGCCGTCCTCGTCGGTGACGACGATGCCGAAGTCGAGCGGATTGTCGACGGACTTGAGCCCGATCGTGACATCGGCTCCCGTGTCCTGGTGCTTCGCGATCAGCCCGCCGAGGTCGACGTCGCAGAGCGCGTCGCCGGAGATGACGAGGAACGTCTCGTCGAGCTTCGCGCTCGCGAGCCGCGACGGATCCCGCCGTCCCGAGCGGCAGCTCCTCGACCGAGTACTCGATGTTGACGCCGAGCGTCTCGCCGTGGCCGAAATAGCTTCGGATCGCCTGCGGCAGGAAGGCGAGCGTGACGACGATGTCCTCGAGCCCGTGCTCACGCAGGAGCTCGACGATGTGCTCGATGCACGGCTTGCCGACGATCGGCACCATCGGCTTGGGCTGGTTCGAGGTGAGCGGCCGCAGCCGCGTCCCCTCGCCGCCGGCCATGACGACGGCCTTCACGACGCGCCACCGCCCGCCTGGCCTTGATCACGTATTGGGCCGCGGCTGCGAGCGCAAGCGCGAGCGCGAACCAGAAGAGCCAGCGCGGCCAGTCGGTCGCGTGGCCGGTGACGGTGAGGATCCCGACCGAGAGGTAGAGCAGCCAGGTGGCGATCTTTCCGAGCAGGGTGACGTTGAGCTCGTAGTTCTTGGGCATGAGCAGCCTGTACCCACCGACGAGCAGAGCGTCACGCAGGACGATGATCACCGCACCTGCCCACGGCAGCTTGCCCTCGAGGCAACCAGGATCGCGGCCGCATCGATCATCAGCCGGTCGGCGAGGGGGTCGGCGAGCCTCCCGAACTGCGACTCGACGTGCCAGCGGCGGGCGAGGAACCCGTCGATCTGATCGGTCACCCCAGCCACCAGGAACACCCAACCGGCCGCCCAGCTCGAACCGTCGTCCGCGCGGAGGTAGAGCACGATGAAGAGCGGGATCAGCGCGAGCCTGAGCACCGTGAGCGCGTTGGGAAGCTGCGCGAGGGGTGCCGGGACGGCGCGGGAGACCATTGTCCACACAGGATAGGGTCTGCCGCGTGGCCGAGTCTGTGACGCTGCCCGGGTTCGTCAACGCGCACAGCCACACGTTCCAGCGGGCGCTGCGCGGACGCGCCGGCGGCGGCGACTTCTGGGCCTGGCGGGAGCTGATGCTGGCGGAGGCGGAGCGACAGACGCCCGAGACGGTACGCGACGCTCTACGCCGACGCATATCGGGAGATGCGGCCGCCGGCTACACGGCGGTCGGCGAGTTCCACTACCTCGGCCTCGCCGAGGCCCGGGCCGCCGCCGAGGCGGGCGCCGCGGCGGCGATCGAGCTCGTGCTCCTGCTCGCGGCCTACGGTCGCGGCGGGCTGCCGCGGATGCGGCAGGAGTCGCCGGCGGACTATCTACGCCAGCTCGAGGAGCTCCGCGCGGACGGCATTCGGGTCGGCCTTGCCCCCCACTCCGTCCGCGCCTGCCCGCGCGACTGGCTCGAGGAGATCGGGCGCTACGCCGCGGCCGAGCGTCTGCCGCTGCACATCCACGCCGACGAGCAGCCGCGGGAGATCGAGGAGTGCATCGCCGAGCACGGCTGCCGGCCGATCGAGCTGCTGGAGCGCACCGGCTGTCTCGGGCCGCACGTCACCGTCGTCCACGCCACGCACGCCGACGGCGCCGAGCTGGACCTGCTGGCCGAGAGCGGCACGACGATCTGCGCGTGCCCGACGACCGAGGCCGATCTCGCGGACGGGTTCCTTCCCGCAGCCCGGATCGAGCACCGCGGGATTGCGCTCTGCGTCGGCTCCGACTCGAACGTCCGCATCGATCCGCTCGAGGAGCTCCGCGAGCTCGAGGGAATCGCCCGGCGCCAGACCGGGAAGCGCGGCGTCTTCTCCACGGAGCGGCTGCTCTGCTTCGGCGCCGACGAGGGCGGCCGCTCGCTCGGGCTCGAGTCGTGGCCGGAGATCGAGATCGACCTCGGGCACGAAGCTCTGCGCGGTGTCGACCCCGGCGACGTCTTCGACGCGCTCGTCTCGAGCTGCGCCGCGGACGTCGTCGTCAGCCGCTGAAGCGGCGAACCCAGAACACGGTGCGATCGAGGTACGCGGTCTCGGCCGCACGCCCGCGCAATCCCCAGGCGCCGTCGTAGCCCTGGTAGCCGCGCCTGCTCGCGCGCGCCGGCTCGATCTGCGTGCCCTCGTGCCACTCGTTGTAGCTCGTGATCGTGACGAGATCCGCGTGCGCCTTGATCGCTCCGCGCCACATCGAGTCGTAGGTCGCGCCGTTCCGACGCAGCCGAACCCGAGTGTCGCCCGTGGCCCGCCGGGCGTTGTAGCCAGGCCCCACGGACGGGGCGCACAACAGTCCGAGCCGGCGCGCCTGCGCACAGAGCCGCGGGAAGAGCACGCCGTCGAACATGAGCACGTCGTAGGTGTAGAGCCCGTCGAACCGGCCGGCGACCGCACGGCCCGCGAGATTCGTGTTGGCGAACGTGCGCACACCTTCCAGCCGGGCGTTCAGCTCCGCCCACTCGGCGTCGGGGAGCGCGCTCGAAGCCCAGATGTAGAAGTCCGAGATCCCGAGCGTGCGCAGAGAGCCGATGTCGCCTTCCGTGGTTGCGACCGTGCGGCCGTCATAGGGCTCGAGATGCGCCGCGACGGCGAGCCCGTGCGCTCGCGCCGCTGCGATCACCCCCGGCAGCCGTTGGTCCTCGACCGAGCCTCGCCCCCACCACGAGGTGATCACGGTGCCGATGCCGGCGGCGGCGATCTCGCCCATCTGCGCGTCGAGCACGAGCGCGTCGGCCGACGAATAAGGCCCGCGCGCCGGATAGAAGCCGGATGCGAGGCTGGCCGGCGGCGTCCGCCCGCCCTGCTGCCAATGCGCGAAGCCTCCATCGTGCTGCGGTGTTGCGAACCACGGGTAGTAGAAGATCCCCACCCGGGCCGCCGGCGCCGGCGAGCTCGGCTCCTTCCCGCCCGACCACGCCGAGGCGGGCATGACAAGACATGCCGCGATCGTCATCAAGGCGAGCCGCAGGATCATCAAGGGACGCTGATCCTACGTCGAGAATCCGCTGATTACTACCTCTTCTTGGGCAAACATCTGTCGCCATCAGGCAACGCTGGTTTGTGAAATCTGTTACAATTTGCTCTCAAGCGAGACCATTCTCCGGCCGCCCAACCCACCGCTGCCCGTTCTCGTCGCCCCGCTCCGCTCTGTTACGGAAGGTCGGCATGGACGGGATCCATCACCTCCGCGTTCTGATCGCGAATCAGCGTTCCGACCGACTCGAGGTCCTCGCCCAGGTCGTGACGGGGCTCGGGCACGACGTGATCGCCCGTGAGATCCACGTCTCGGACGTCGCGGCCGTGACGGCACGGGAGCGCCCCGACGTGGCGCTGGTGGGGCTCGGCGAGAACGCCCAGCATGCTCTGGAGCAGATCTCGGAGATCGTCTCCGAGGCGTTTTGCCCCGTGATCGCTCTGCTCGACGCCTACGACGGAGAGTGGGTGAACGAGGCGGCGTCACGCGGCGTCTTCGCCTACATCGTCGACAGCAGGCCGGAAGAGCTGCAGAGCGCGATCGACATCACCCTGCGCCGCTTCGCAGAGTTCCAGGGCTTGCAGGGGGCCTTCGACCTGCGCTCCGCCGAAACGGACCGCCAGGGTGAGCGGATGGCCGCACAGCAGCGGCAGCTGCTCGAGCTTCACGACGGCGTCGTGCAGTCGCTCTCCGTCGCCCAGCTCGCTCTGGAGCTCGACCGGACCGAAGAGTCGAAGGAAGCGCTGCTCCTCGCCCTGGAGAACACCCGCGCAATCGTCAGCACATCACTCGACGAGCTGAGACGACAGGGAGTGCCGCTCCACGACCTGATCCGCGACTCTGCCCCGAAGTAGCGATGAGCAACGGGCCCACTGCGGGCGACACGGCTGCCGGAATTCTGATCTGCGACGACAACGAGGCGTTGCGCGGGCTGCTGCGCGCGATCATCGACACCTGCCTCGGCATGCAGGTCATCGGGGAGGCCGCCGACGGCAACGAGGTCATCGCTGAGGCAGCACGGCTACAACCGGACGTGATCCTGCTCGACCTCGCGATGCCCAATCTCAGCGGGCTCGACGCGCTCCCCGAGGTCCGACGCGTCGCACCGGACTCTCAGGTGATCGTCTTCTCCGGGTTCGCCAGCGCCGCTGTCGCGGACGAGATCCTCGCACTTGGCGCCGCGAACTACCTCGAGAAGGGCGCTTCCCCCGACCTCATCGTCGCGACGATCGAAGCAACTCTCGCGACGGCCACGACCGCGTAGGTCGCGGCCGCTAGGCCGAGCGGCGGAGATCGTCCTTGTGGACGATCTCGTCGGAGCGAACCACCACACACGGCAGCTCGCCGTCGAAGCTGACGACGTATGTCGGCTCGGCACGCGCAAACCAGCCGACAATGTGTCCGGCGCTGCCCGACGGCAAGTCGCCGTGGCGATCGAGGAGCCGAACGGCGTCGTTCGGTCGAAACTCGTTCCGTACGGATGCGTTTGTCAGTGGGGTCATGCTCCTGAAACCTTCCCGGCTAACAATTGGATACGCGACGCCGGGATGCGAGACGGTCTAGTGGAGCTTCGTCAAGACGATTTCGTCCGAGTAGACCTCGGCTACGCGGGCGCAGTCGTCGACGAAGTTCACGACGTACGTCTCCTCGCCGACGAACCAGCCGATCACGCTGCCAACCGCTCCGGCGGGGATCGCGTCGTGCTGGTTGAGCAGGCGAACGGTGTCTCGAAGGCCGAACTGCTGACCAACCCTGCTTGTCACATCCGTAACGATAGCCCGATCGCGGCGCCCCGAAAGGGTGATCTTGACCGCGTGGCCGTACCCGGTCTGCTCAACGGGGGGTTTGGAAAACATGAATCCAAACGCACACACAAGAGTCGATACTCACCCCCACGCCGGCGCCGTCCGGCTCCTCGACCGTCACGGCAAGGTTCCCTCGGGAGCCCTCGGCCGTGTCGTCGGCAGGTTCGCATGTGACAATCCGACCTACATCGTCAGCTTCTCCGCAGACGTGATCGAAGTGCGCGGCGACGAGATCATCGCCACCGCGGCCTAAGCTTCTCCGGCGGTCGCGATCGTATGCCGGCCTGGTCGCCGCCGGATGCGGACAGTTGACTGCTGTTGGTCAGGACGCTGGTGCGTGGGCTGTACCAGGAGCAATTTCAGCGGTCCTGTCGATCAGCGCAGTCGTCATCTTCGGACGAGTGCCGACAACGCTCGACCGCATCCTGCCTGATCCGCGTTAGCAGGCTTTCAGTCGAGACGAGACCTCTGGTGGTGGCTGATCTCCGACGGCACCGGGAGTCATGAAGCTCTCGAGGGGTTCGGCACCGGCGTCGGCGCGGCCCGAAACGGCGAGCTCATAGACATCTACACCGGCGAATCGGAACGAGCAAGGACGACTGACGCCAATCCCTCCTGGTACGGCCCGACGCGCCGCGAGTTGCTCCGCTAACCTCGCTGACGAGCTCCGGGGAGTGCCGCAGCTTCCTGAGAGATCCGAGAGGCCGCCTTGCATCGATTGGGCGGCCTCTTCGTTTGCCGGTCACACGGTTCTCCGAAGGCAACCGTAACCGGCGGCCCATGCGCGACGTTTCTATCCTCGTGCGGTACCTCGAACCAGGACGGAAGCGAAGACACCGGCCACGGCTGGTCACACGGACCCTCTGGCTGGTCGCCGTGGGCATGGCGTTGGCGCTCGCCGCGCAAGCCTTCATTCGCTGACGAACGAGAAAACCCCGCTCGCGGCGGGGCTTTCAGTCGGGGCGCCGAGATTCGAACTCGGGACCTCTAGTCCCCCAGACTAGCGCGCTAACCAGGCTGCGCCACGCCCCGCGACGCTGCGCACGGTAGCAGGGCGGGAGAGCCGGCAGGTGCCGGCCCTCCCACTCGCAGCGAGCTACGCGTTCGCGACGGCCGGCGTCTCCGCCGTCGGCGGCGCGATCTCCGCGGGCAACCCGGAGAGCACGACCTTCAGTGCCTGCGTCGTCGCCGCGTCGGCGAAGACGTCGTAGGCCTCCATCGTCTCGTCGAGCGGGAACCGGTGCGTCGCGAACGGTGTCGCGTCGAGCCGGCCCGCCTCGATCAGCTTGAGGAGACGCTCGGTCGTGAACGTGTCGACGAGCCCCGTCGTGATCGCCACGTTGCGGATCCAGAGCTTCTCCAGGTGCAGCGTGACCGAGCACCCGTGAACGCCGATGTTGGCGACGCGGCCGCCGGCGCGAATCAGCTCGGTGCAGAGATCGAACGTCGCCGGTACACCGACGGCCTCGATCGCGACGTCGACGCCGCGGTCGCCCGTCAGCTCCATGACACGGGCGAGCGCGTCCTCGGCCCCGTTGTTGATCACCACGTCGGCGCCGAAATCGAGTGCACGAGCGAGCCTCGAGTCGGCGAGGTCGATCGCGATGATCTTCGCCGGGCTACGGAGGCGCGCCGTCATGATCGCGGCGAGCCCGATCGGGCCTGCGCCGACGACGGCAATCGTGTCCCCGGGCTCGACCTTGCCGTTGAGAACGCCGACCTCGTACGCGGTCGGAAGAATGTCCGCGAGGAAGAGCACCTGCTCGTCGCTCAGCTCATCGGGGATCTTGTACACCGAGTTCTCCGCGAACGGAATGCGGGCGTACTCGGCCTGAAGCCCGTCGATCAGGTGACCGAAGATCCAACCGCCGCCGCCTGTGCACTGGCCGTAGTGGGCCTCGCGGCAGTAGCTGCAGCGCCCGCAGGACGTGATGCACGAGACCAGGACGCGGTCGCCGACAGCGAGCGTCGTCACCCCGGACCCCAGCTCGGTGATCGTCCCGACCGCCTCGTGACCGAGGATCGTTCCCGGCTTCACCGCGGGCACGTCGCCCTTGAGGATGTGCAGGTCGGTGCCGCAGATCGTGGAGGAGTCGATGCGGACGATCACGTCCGTCGGCTCCTGGATGGCCGGATCGAGCACGGTCTTCCATGCCTTCTGGCCCGGTCCCTCGTACACGAGTGCCTTCATGAGGATCGCTCCTTCTTTTGCGTTGATCCAAGTTTCCGCCGCGCCGCGCGACCGGGCATCAGGGGCTGCCCCCTCGAAGTTGCGGTAAATCCGCGACCCGTGGCCATCCGACACGGATAATCGGGCTCATGTCTCCGACCGGCCGTCTTCGCGGGCTCATCGATGCCGGCATCGCGCTGAGCTCCGAGCTCTCCCTCGACGATCTGTTGCTGAAGCTGGCCGAGACGGCTGCCGACCTGACCGGAGCGCGGTACGCGGCTCTCGGGGTGATCGACCCGTCGGGCACGGGGCTCGAACGCTTCGTCCACACAGGGATGGATGCGGAGACGGTGGCGGCGATCGGCGATCTCCCGTTGGGCCGCGGCATCCTCGGCGCCCTGATCAGCGATGCGCGCTCGCTACGCCTCGAGGCCATCACCGACGATCCCCGCTCGGTCGGCTTCCCGCCCAACCATCCGCCGATGCGCAGCTTCCTCGGTGTGCCGATCCTGCTCCGCGGCCGAGCCTTCGGCAATCTCTACCTGACCGAAAAGGCGTCGGGACCGTTCACCGAGGACGACCAGGAGCTCGTCGGGACCCTCGCGAGCCAGGCGGCGGTGGCGATCGAGAACGCGCGGCTGTACGAAGCGGCGACATCGTGGTCCGAGCAGCTCGAAGCGCTGAACGAGGTCGGGACGGCGCTCGCGAGCGAGATCGAGCTCGCACGGCTGCTCGAGCTGATCGCCCGCCGGCTACGCGCCCTGATCGTGCGCAGAGCTCGTGACGATCGCGCTGCCCGCCGCTGACGGGACGCTGCAGATCGAAGCAGCCGACGGCACCGGCGCCGGGGACATCGTGCACCTGCAGCTCGAGCAAGCCGGGTCGAAGAGCGGCCGCGTGCTGGAACGGCGCCGAGCAGAGCGGGTCGACTCGCTCCTCGACGATCCCGAAGTCGACCAGGAGGCGGCTCGACGGCTCGGCGCCCGCAGCGGCCTCTACGTCCCCCTGATTGCCGGGGGCAGGCCGATCGGAGTCATCGTCGCCCACGACCGTGAGGGCACCGACCCGCGCTTCACCGATGCCGATCTGCGGCTCGCCGAGACCTTCGCGCCCCGTGCCGCCGTCGCTGTCGACCTCTCCGCGCGTGTCGCCGGTGACGCGCTGCGCCGCGTCGTCGAGGCGCAGGAGCTCGAGCGCCGCCGGCTGGCCCGGGAGCTCCACGACCAGACCGGCCAGGAGCTGACGTCGGTGTTGCTCGGCTTGAAGGCGGTCGAGGAGGCGAAGAGCGACGGCGAGCGAGCGCAGGCTCTGGCCGCTGTTCGCGCGCAGGTGGTCGAGACGCTGCACGACGTCCGTCGTCTCGCCGTGGAGTTGCGGCCGAAAGCCCTCGACGACTTCGGCCTGGTCGCGGCGCTCGAGCACCTGCGCGACACCTTCTCGGAGCAGACCGGCATGCGCGTCGACCTCGAGGCAAACGTCGGCGACCGGTTGCCGAGCGACGTCGAGACCGCGCTCTACCGAATCGTCCAGGAATCGCTCACGAACATCGTCAAGCACGCCCAGGCGAGCGCAGTCAGCATCGTCCTCGCTCGCAGCAGCCGTGCGATCACCGCGGTGATCGAGGACGACGGGCGCGGCTTCACGCACGGCGGTGGCGACGGTCTCGGTCTCCTCGGAATGGGTGAGCGGCTCGCGCTCCTGGGCGGCAAGCTGAAGATCGAGTCGAGCGCAGGCGCCGGGGCGACGATCGTGGCCGAGGTTCCGTTGCGATGATCCGCGTGCTGATCGTCGACGATCATCGCAGTCGTGCGCTCGGGGCTGCGCAAGGTGCTCGAATCCGAGCCGGACATGGAGGTCGTCGGCGAGGCCGGCGACGCGCAGACCGCGGTCTTCCAGACACGCGCCACCAACCCCGACGTGATCCTGATGGACGTGATCATGCCGGGAAAGACCGGCATCGAGGCCATCCCAGACGTCCTCCACGACGCGCCGGAGGCGAAGGTGCTGATCCTCTCGATGCAGGACGATCCACGCTACGTGCGCGAGGCGTTCGACGCAGGCGCGTCCGGCTACGTGCTGAAGGAGGCGGTCGACACCGACGTCGTCACAGCCATCCGCGACGTCGCGGCGGGCGGTCGCTACGTGCATCCGGCACTCGGTGCGCGAATGGTCGCCGCGGACGCGGAGGAGCGGAAGCGCGCCGAGGACGATCCGCTCTCCGACCGCGAACGTGACGTCCTCCGCCTGCTCGCCCTCGGCCACACGAACCAGGAGATTGCGAGCCAGCTCTACATCTCGGTGCGCACCGCCGAGACGCACCGGGCGCACATCATGCAGAAGCTCCGGATCACGACCCGCGCCGAGCTCGTCCGTTACGCGCTCGGGCACGGTCTGCTCGAGACAGACGCCGAGTAGCTACCAGGTCTTGACGCGGACCGTGAGGTCCGGCCGCTCCACGCGGACGCGAGCGTCGACGACGATGCACCGATCCGGGAGCGCGAGCACCGGGTTGAGGTCGAGCTCGGCCACCGCCGGAAAGTCCTCGCCCAGCCGGCCCAGGCGGAGCAGCAGGTCGGCGAGTGCTGGCCCGTCGGCGGCCGGGGCGCCGCGGAAGCCGCGAACGAGCTTCCCGGCCTTGCCGCCGTAGACGAGCTCGTCGGCGTCGCGGTCGGTGAGCGGGGCGATCCTGAACGTGGCCTCGCCGATCAGCTCCGCAAAGACACCTCCGGGACCGAACGCCACGAGGGGCCCGAACACGGCGTCCTGGACGACCCCGGCGAGGAGCTCTGCTCCGTCGCGGATCATCGGCTGGACGATCAGCGGCGTGCCGATCCGCTCGGCAGCAGCTCGTATGGCGTCGGCGTCCCGGAGATCGAGGGCGATGCCGCCGAGCTCGGTCTTGTGCGCACCGGCGACCGCTGTCTTGACGACGACGGGGAAGCCGAGCTCCGCGGCCGCGGCGGCGGCTTCGTCGGGCGAGGCGGCCAGGCGCTCCGGGACGAGTGGCAGACCGTAGGCGAGCAGGAGCTCGCGCGTGTCCGCCGGGGTCAGCCACGCATCGTCGGCAGCCTCGAGGGCGCGCTCGACCACGCGCTCGGCAGCCTCGCGATCGATGCCCTCGAGGGCCGGGATCGTGCCGTGCGGCTGGCGGAGCCATTCGGCGCGCTCGGCGAGACGCCCGAGCGCCCGCGCCGCAGACTCCGGGTACGCGAAGGCGGCCACGTGCGCCTCCTCGCGGCGAAGCGCTCGCGGAATCCCGTCCGCGTTCAGCACCACCGCGAGCACGGGCGTCTCGCTCGCGGCGGCAGCGGTGGCTCCGTCGATGGCTTCCGCGACCTCGTCCGCCGTTGCGGTCACGGTCGGGACGAAGAGAACGACGACGGCATCGACCTGCTTGTCCTCCAGCAAGAGCGGTAGTGCCGCCGCGTACGTGCTCGCGGTGGCGCCGCCGAGCATGTCGACCGGGTTCTCGACGCTGGCTTCCGGTGACAGGAGCGCCGACAGCGCCGAGCGGGTTTCGGCCGCGAGGTCGGGGAGGTTCAGCCCCGCTGCTTCGCAGGCGTCAGCGCAGAGGATCCCCAGACCACCGGCGTTCGTCAGCACCGCCACGCGACGGCCCTTCAGCTCGGGCTGGTTGGCGAGCAAGGCTGCGACGTCGATCAGCTCCTCGAGCGAGGACGCACGGATGACGCCCGCCTGATGGAAGAGCGCATCGACTGCGACCTCGGAGCCGGCCAACGCTGCCGTGTGCGAGCTCGCCGCCCGCTGCCCGCTCGCCGTCGTCCCGCTCTTGAGCGCGAGAATCGGCTTCGTACGGGCGACCCGGCGAGCGAGCCGTCCGAACCGGCGCGGATTGCCGAACGACTCGACGTACATAAGGACGACCTCGGTCGCGTCGTCTTCCTCCCACCACTCCAGCAAGTCGTTGGTGGAGACATCCGCCTTGTTGCCGATCGACACGAATGACGAGAGACCGAGGCCGCGCGACTCGGCTGCCTCCAGGAGGGCAAGGCCGAGCGCTCCGCTCTGCGAGGAGAACCCGATGTTCCCGGCGGGCGCCGTGCGGGCGGCAAAGGTCGCGTTGAGGCTCGGCCCGGAGACCGCGATGCCGAGGCAGTTGGGCCCGATCAGCCGCGCTCCATGGGAGCGGACGAGCGCGAGTAGCTGCTCCTGCCGCTCCAACCCTTCGCTGCCGACCTCGGCGAAGCCGGCCGAGATGACGACGAGCGCGCGAACGCCCTTCCGCAGAGCCTGCTCGGCCGCGCCCATGACCGCCGCAGCCGGCAGGGTGATCACCGCGAGGTCGACAGGATCGGGAATCTCTTCGATCGAGGCGTAGGCGCGCACGCCGGCCACCGGCTCACCGTCTCGGTTCACCGGGAAGGCTGCGCCCGCAAAATCGCCCTCGAGGATGTTGCGGAAGAGCTCGCCGCCGATTGATCCTCGGCGCTTGGAGGCGCCGATCACGGCGACGCTCCGGGGTCGGAAGAACGGCGTGAGCGAGGCGACGACCGCCTCGTGGTCGCGAGCCTCGACGTGCTCGCGATAGCTCTCCGTCGACGCGATCGGGAACTCCACTTCGACCTCGCCGCCCTCGAGCTCGCGCGTCAGCTGGAAGCCCGCCGCCTCGAAGACGCCGAGCATGGCGCGGTTCTCCGGCAGCACGTAGGCGACGAAGCGCTCGATCCCGACCTCGGCTGCGCGCGCCGCGAGCTGCTCGAGCAGACGCGTTCCGACCCCGCGGCCCTGGTGCTCGTCTGCAACCGCGAACGCGGCCTCGGCGAGCTTGGGATCGCGCAGGCGAACGTAGTTGGCGACCGCGACGACCCTCTCGCCGTCCTCGTCGACAAGCGTGCCGAGAAGCACCCCACGCTCCTGCCAGTCCGGATCGAGGAGCGACTCGACGAGACGCGGGCCGACCTCGGGGAAGCCGTGGTAGCGAAGGTAGAGACTCCGTTGCGAGAGCGCGCCGAAGAAGGCGAGCAGGGAGTCGGCATCCCCGCGCGCCGGCGGGCGCAGGCGCAGCGTGCGGCCGTCGCGGAGGATCACATCGGCGTGCTCGGTCGCAACCATCACGTCACCCTAGATCGACCGTCGCCGACCCGCAGCCGAAGGAATCCCAGCCCGACGATCGCGAGCGTGAGCACATCGGTAGCAAGGCACCACTGGCAGATCGCCTCGATGACGACGAGTTGGACGTAGAGAAGGTAGATCGCGAAGGCGACGGCAATGAGCGCGAGAGTGGCCTGGCTGAGGCGTGCCGGCTCGCCGCGGACGAGCGCCGTCACGAGCAGCCCGCAGAAGCCTGCGAGGCCGAGTGCCGCGACGGGCACTCCCAGCACCTCGGCGTACGCCGAGCTCTGGACGGTCTCACAGCCCCCGGTGGAGCAGACGAGGGCGCCACCTGTCTGGCGCACGTAGAGCAGGTAGCCGGTGATGGCCGCGCCCAGAGCAGCGATGACGGCGCTCGCGAGCCGGATGGTCCGTTCGCTCATCCGACCAGGAGCGCGTCGATCGCCGGCACGATGGCCTCGGAGCCGAGCGAATCGACACGGAGGAGCTCGAGCGGTTCGCCGGTCAGCCCGATCTGGAATGCGGGCGTGCCTTGTACGCCGGCGCTCGTGGCCGCGTCGGCCGCGTGCTTCAACTGTGGATCGACCGAGTTCTCCCAGCGAGCGGAGAGGAGGCTCTCGCCGTCGAGACCGGGCACTCCGGCCGCGACCGCACGGACGAGCTCGTCGCTGACCCAGCCGGAGTTCTCGGCACCCTGACGCAAGTACAGGCCGTGAACGACGTCCCAGAGGTGGTCGTCCTGGCCGGCAGCGATCGCAGTCCGCAGCGCCTTGTCGGAGTCCGCGCCGAGGAACGCCAGGCCGTGGAAGACGATCCTCAGCTTCCCGGTCGCAACGTACTCATCGACGAGCACCGGCAGCGTTTCGCGCGACCACTGCGCGCAGTAGGGACACTGCAGGTCCGCGTACTCGACGAGCGTCACGGGTGCGTCAGGCGAGCCGAGCGCGATGCCGTGCTGCTCGACCATGGCGAAGAGCGAATCGGTCACCGCTGCGGGTGCCGGCGCCGTTGTCTTGGCGGCCCCGGAGCCGATCTGGCTGGCTCCGATCAACACGGCCGCGACGGCCGCCGCGACGCCGAGCACGAGGGCGTAGCGCTGAAGTCCGGTCACGGGTCTCAATGGGACATCGAGCCCTTGGGGCTGCCGACCTTCAGCAGCCCGACCTGGCCGAGATCGACGTGCGCGAACGCGTGGCTGACGAACGGGTACAGGCCCTCGTCGTCGAGCTTGACGTCGAAGACTCCGCCGCCGCCCGCCGGCACGATGACCGTCTGCACGCCGATCTGCGGTGGGCTCGTCATGTCGCCGTTGACCCAGGCGCGGTCGAGCAGTCCGCCGACGACGTGGAAGTTGGTGTCCAGCGTCGGCCCGGCAGCAACGACGTAGAAGCGGGTCGTCTCCCCCGGCTTGGCGGTCAGCGGGTGCGTGACGTACTGGTTCGCGTAGCCGTTGAACGTCGTCCAGTCCGGGCTCGTCGAGCGGGCTTTCGCCATGTCCAGCGAGGCGGGCTCGGCGATGCCGTCGCCGCTCAGGTACCACTCGCTGGCGACGAGGACGTACTCGTTGTCGACCGGCGGCAGCGGCTTCGTGGGGCTCACGACGATGGCGCCGTACATGCCGTTGGCGATGTGGGCGAGCACCGGCTTGGTGCCGCAGTGGTACATGAACACGCCCGGATCGCCTGCCCTGAAGCGGAAGGTGAAGGACTCGCCCGGCTTGACGTCCTTGAAAGCCAGATTCGGCGCGATGCGAGCCGCGTGGAAGTCGATCGAGTGCGGGATCGCGCCACCATTTGTGAGCGTCATCTCCACGGTCTGGCCCTGGCGGACATGCACGGTGGGCCCGGGGGCGCCGTGGCCGTCGAAGGCCCAGGTGTTGTATTTGACGCCGGGCGCGATCTCGACCGTCATGTCCTTGAGGGTCATGTGCACCCTGACGAGGTCTCCGCTCGTGAGCGCCGGCAGGGTCGCGTCGACGGGCTTGTGCGCGGCGGCGAGCTCTGCGGCGTTCTCGGGGACGACGCCGGCGAAGCTGTTCAGCGGCAACGCGACGTTGTGGTCGGTCGCGTGGTCCTGTGCGACGTCGGTCGCCGGTGCGGCCGTGCCGCGCGCGTCGCGGGCGTCTGCCCACATCAGGATCGCGAGAAAGCCGAGCACGGCTACGAGGATCCCGAGCAGCAGTGCGGCAACCTTGGCGAACACCGCTGACTCGGTTTCGACCGGGGCTGAGCGCTGTGTGTGTGAGGCCATGTGCGACTCTCCTTCTGCTGCTGCTCGTTGAAAAGCGTTGAGGGCGGCCGGGGCCGCCCTCAACGGCGGGGGCACGGACTGGGTTGCTAGACCGTGGCGACCTTTGACTTGATGCCGGCTTCGCGCTTCGCGAGCTCGACCGACTCGCGGCGGCCGAGTGCTCCGCCGAGCGAGAGGGTGAGGACGATGAAGCCGATGCCGCTGAGCAGGAGCGCGATGCCGACGACCATCCCGAAGAGGGCGGTCTGCTCGGCCATGTAGCTCATGTTCAGCGCGGTCGAGAGCGATGTCGCGGTGACCCACGTGTTGCGGGCGGAATTCGAAACGGGGTTCCCGTTCTCGTCCTTCAGCGCGGCAGCCTCGTCGCTCGTGCCGGCCGCACTCTCAGGATCGTCGGCGGAGATGAACCGCCCCATCTGCGAGTAGGTCAGGCCGTCGGAGCCCTCGAGCGCGTGCTCGTGGATGACCTGTGCGAAGGCGCGAGCCTGAGTGCCGGTCGTGACCTGCTCGTCGGCCCACTGGGACGCGAACTTGGCCACTGCCGGATCGTCGGCAGCGCCGAACGTGATCTGCTCCGCCTTGAGGCTGTCGCGGACGGTCGTGCGCCCGTCGGCACCCATGTAGATCGCTGCGGCGCCGAAGAGAACCAGCACCGTCCCTGCGATGATTCCGCCGATATCGAAGAGCTTCCTCATGTCGTGCCTCCCTTTGTCGTGCTTGGTTGTGGCCCTAACGTAGATCGGGTACGGCGCCGCTCCATACGGAGCCAGGCGCAGATCTACTGCGGTTTTGCCGCAGCGTTCTTGCGGCGTCGCAGGAGCTCGGAGAGCCGGTCGACCAGCTCCTGCACGATCGGAGCGCCCATCCCGGCGTCGGCCACCAGATAGGTCCCGGCCGTTCCCTGGACGACGAGCGCCGGGCGGCCGTCGAGCCTGCCCCGGCTGCCGATGGGCACGTCGAAGATGTCCCCGTAGTCGAACTGCCGTCTGACCGGAG
The DNA here is from genome assembly GCA_963765705.1 of uncultured Gaiellaceae bacterium. GTDB lineage: Bacteria > Actinomycetota > Thermoleophilia > Gaiellales > Gaiellaceae > Gaiellasilicea. The sequence goes on along the minus strand of CAVXXJ010000013.1, from coordinate 417,071 downwards.
GCTCCTCCGCCCCACGCAGGCGCCCGTCGAGGCGCAACGAGAGCGGACCGAGTACGAGGCGCCCGATAAAGGTTCGCCCGTCCGGTTCACGCCACTTGACTGCGTAGGTCTTCACAGTCCTCGGAGCGTAGGGGCACTCCGGCGTCGACCCATCGGGGCCACCGCGCAGCCTTGCTGCGGCAAAACCGCAGATCGGAGCGCTGTTAGGACGCGCTGTTAGGACGAGGAGTCGGGGCTGCCGCTCGTGAGCTCGCGCGGCGGGCCCAGCTCGCGCTTCAGCCGTGCGAGGTCGGCCTCGACGTCGGCCGACTTCGAGAGCTCGGCGAGCTCCCGGTCGACAGGGGTCTCGCCGGGACTGAGCTGATCTGTCAGCGTGCCTGCGGCCATCAGCTCGTCGACTGCGAGCGCGCGCGCCTGGAGCTGCTCGGTCTTGTCCCGGGCGCGCTCGATCGCGCGGCCGGCCTCCGAGAGGCCCTTGCCGAGCCCCGTGGTCGCCTCGCCGATCTGCACCATCGCCTCGGCGGCCGAGTAGTTCGCCTTGATCACTTCCTTCTCGGAGCGGAACCGCTCGATCCGGTCGCGGAGGTCGCGCTCGCGCTCGACGAGCGTCTCCTGCTGGACCTCCAACTCCTGAATCTGCCCCTCGAGCGAGCGCAGTTCCTGCTGCACCTCCGCCTTCCGCGCCAGCGCGACGCGCGCGAGGTCCTCGCGGCTCGCCGAGATCGCCTGGCGCGCCTGCGTCTCGAGCGTGACGAGCTGGTCGCGACGCTTGCCGGCCGTCAGCTCGACGCGCTTCTTCGCCGTGACGACTTCCGCGATCCCCTGCTTGACCTGGCGCAGGAGCGCGAGTTGCTGGTCGTACGAGTAGTCGAGCGTCTCGCGCGGATCTTCCGCCCGGTCGACCAGACGCGCCAGTTTCGCCTTGATCATGAACCAGACCCGTCCCATGCGCCGCAGCTTAGTACGGCTGCGAGGCTCTGTCATACCCGACCGGACTCTAGGCAACTTCGGCGGTACGGCGTAACGTGCGGCCTGTGCGCGCGGTTCGAGGACTGCTGGTCGTCGTGGCCATCGCCGCTGTGGTCGCCGCGTGGGTTGCCACACGCGACGACGACGGCGCCGATACGCCCGGCCCGACGGCGACTGCGCCTGCGCCCGAAGGAGCGTTGAGGCTCACCTTCGCCTACTCCTCGAACCTCGAGGACATGATGGCGACCCTTCTGCCGGAGTTCAACGCACGCCGGTTCGAAGCTGATGGCCGACCCGTGTTCGTCGAGGGCGTTCCCGCGGCGTCGGGCGAGGTGCAGACCAAGATCGTCGACGGCAAGCTGAAGCCGCACGCGTGGTCGCCTGCGTCGTCGCTCTGGGGGACGCTCCTCAACTACACGGCGGACCGCTCCTATGTCGCCGACGACAATCCGTCGCTGGCGCAGTCTCCAGTCGTGATCGCGATGTGGGAGCCGCTGGCCCGAGCGCTCGGCTGGCCCGACAAGCCGATCGGTTTCGCGGACATCCTCGAGCTCGCGACGACCAAGTCGAACTGGGCCGACTTCGGCAAGCCCACGTTCGGGACCTTCAAGCTCGGCCACACCAACCCGGACTTCTCGACCTCGGGCCTCTCGTTCGTGACGGCCCAGTACTACAGCGCGGCAGGGAAGCGCGAAGGCCTGACGATCGAGGATGTCCAGCGCCCGGCGATCCGGGCGAAGGTACGCGCGATCGAGCGATCGATCGTCCACTACGGCGACACCGGAAGCTTTTTCGCCGACCAGCTGGATGCGAATGGCCCCGGGTACGCCTCGGCGGTCGCAATGGAGGAGACGACCCTGATCGAGTTCAACCAGGGCCGTAGTCCAGACGAGATGAAGCTCGCCGCGATCTATCCCGCTGAGGGCACCTACATGTCCGACAACCCGTACATGCTGCTCGACGCGCCCTGGGTCACGCCGGCGCATCGCACGGCCGCGGTGGAGCTCGGCCGCTGGCTGGAGGAGAAGCTGACGCCCCAGCTGGTCGCCAGGTTCCGCTATCGCTCCGGCGAGCCGGGTGCCGTGCCGCTCGCGCCCGTGACAGAGGCGAACGGAACGCTGCCCGACCAGCCGAAGCGGCTGCTGCAGCTTCCGGAGCCGAAGGTCCTCGCCGAGATCAAGAAGGCCTGGCACGAGGACCGCAAGCCGGCGAACGTGCTCCTGGTCGTCGACGTCTCGGGCTCGATGAACGACGAGGACAAGATCGGGCAAGCGCGGCGAGGGCTGCTCACGTTCCTCGACCAGCTGTCTCCGCAGGACCGGGTCGGCCTGACGACCTTCAGCGGCGCGGCCCAGTCGATCGAGCCGGTCGGCCGCTTCGCCGACAACGGACCCGCTCTCCGCTCCCACGTCTCCGAGCTGTTCGCCGACGGCGACACGGCGCTCTACGACGCGACGATCGCCGGCTGGGACACGGTCGATGCCCTGAACGACGACACGCGCATCAACGCCGTCGTGCTGCTCTCCGACGGCGCCGACACGGCGAGCAACAACGAGCTCTCGGATCTGACGGCCAAGCTGAAGAGCCGGGCGAACGGCGAGGGCCGCCAGATCCGGATCTTCACGATCGCCTATGGCAAGGACTCGACGACGGATGTCCTCGAGCAGATCGCGGCCGCCTCGGGTGGCAAGGCGTACTCCGGCGCCCCGGAGACGATCGAGGCGGTCTACCTCCAGATCTCGAGCTACTTCTAGTGCCCGGCCGCGAGGTCGTGACGCGCGATTCGCTGCGGCGCGACCTGGTCGTCAACGCCGTCACGAAGCCGCTCGCGATCGGCGTCGCGGCCGCCGTCGCCGTGGCTGCGTTCGTGATCGGCGCACCGTGGCTGCTCGCGGTCGCAGCGGCCCTCTACCTCGGGCTCGCCGCCGCGACGTTCTTCGACCCGAACGAGGCGGAGCGGGTCGGCGACGAGGCGTACAGGCGGGCTGGAACCCTCACCCAGCCCTCAGCGCGCGCGTTGCCGCCCGGGCTCGCGCCGGAGATCGCGTCGCTTCTCGAGCGAGCCCGGGCGGAGGAGTCGCGGATCTTCAGGACCGTCTCCGAGTCGGGGCTCACCTTCGAGGGCGTGATGGCGGACGTCGGCAGCTTGACGACGGAGATGGAGCGGATCGCCGGCCGCGCACAGTCGATCTGGAAGTACCTCAGCGAGCAGCGGCCCGAGGACGCCCGGTCGCGCCTGCGCGAGCTCCGGAACGCGCCGGCGACGAGCGCAGAGGCCGATCGGGCGCGCGAGCGGGCGGCCGACGCCGTCCAGGACCAGCTCCGGCTCGGCGACACCCTGGAAGGCGAGCTCGGGCGGTTCAACGCCGAGATGGAGCACCTGATCGCGTCCCTCGGCATCGTCCACGGCCAGCTCGTGCGGATGAGCGTCGCAAACGACACGCACCTCCAGGAGGACGTCGCTCGCGAGCTGAGCGACCTCCGCGAGCGCGTCAGCACCTTCGCCGAGGGGATGCGGGAAGCGGTCTCCCGGCTCGATGGCTGATTCACTCCTCTGGCGCTCAGGCGGCCAGGTCGAACGGGAAGCCGTGACGCTCGCGCAGGCGCTCGAAGTCGCGCCGGTAAAGCACCGTGACGAGCACGCCCTGCGCGCGCAGCTTCCGGAGCTTGCGGTTCTTCTTCGCGGTCAGCTTCTGCCGCATCGTCGTGCACTCGACGTACATCTCCTGCTCCGGGAGATAGAAGTCGGGCGTGAACGCCTCGGCGACGGTGCCGTCGGGGTGCCGCTCGAGCACGAAGGTCGTGGGCTCGTACTCCCACGGGATCTCGAGCTCGTCGAAGATGCGCGCCAGCTCCTGCTCGACGGGATGGGCGAAGTTCGGCTCCACTACACGGCTGATTCCCCCAGCGACCCTGTGGAAAACGCGCTGTGGAAAACTCTTTACACGGCGAGCTTGCGGTACAGCCGGTCGACCAGGTCGGGCATCTGCTCGAGCCGGTCGGCGATCACGCGCAGGCGGTACTCGCGGAAGTGCTCCGGCTCGACGCCGAGAGCGTCCGCGAGCCTCGCGACGACGTCCTTCGACGGCACCGGCCGGTTGCCGTGCACGAGGTGGTTGAGGTACCCCGCCGAGAGGTCCGTCTTCGCGGCCAGCCGGCGATACGTCAGCCCGGTCTCGGTCATCAACCGCTCGATCGTGACGCCGAAATCGTCGTCGCTGTACTTCCGTCTGCGTGCCATCAGTGTGCGACTACCCGTTTTGCGATCTCCAAACTCCCAACCCGTGATTCTTCTCCACTCGTCCGGTCCTTGAAGTCGACGGCGCCGTCCTCGAGCGTCTTCTTCCCGACCGTGATTCTAAGCGGACAGCCGATCAGGTCGGCGTCGGCGAACTTCTCGCCCGGACGCAGCTCGCGGTCGTCGAGCAGGACGTCCAGCCCTTCGGCCGAGAGGCTTTCCGCGACCTGGTCGCCGAGGACGACGAGCTCCGGCGTTGTCCCAGCCCAGCACGACCACGTGCACGTCGTACGGCGCGATCTCGGCCGGCCAGACCATTCCGTCCTTCTCGTCGCCGTGCTGCTCGACCGCAGCCGTCAGAACCCTCGCAGGCCCGATTCCATAAGAGCCCATCACGATCGGTTTCTCGGCACCGTCCTCGTCCAGATACCTGGCGCCGAACGCCTCGGAGTAGCGGGTGCCGAGCTTGAAGATGTGGCCGACCTCGATCGCGGTCTGGAACCCGAGCCGGCCCCCGCACGTCGGGCACGCGTCGCCTTCCTTCGGCTGTCGGATGTCCGCGAACTCGGGCTGGTAGTCGCGGCCGGCCTCTACCCCGCGCAGGTGCCAACCGGTCCGGTTGCCTCCGGCCACGAACTGCCCCTGACGCAGAGTCTCGTCGGCGACCACCGGGCCGGAGAAGCCGACGGGCCCGAGCGAGCCGCCCTCGGCGCCGAAGCCGGCCACGATCTCCTCGTCGGTTGCCGGCCGGAAGTCGGTCCCGAGCGCCGCCTGGAGCTTGGCTTCCTCGAGGCGGTCGTCACCGCGCAGGAGCGCGAGCACGAGCGTGCCGTCGTCCTTGACGACCGGCATCGCCTTCGTCGTCGCCGCGAGGTCGATCGAGAGCAGCGCCGCGAGCGCCTCGCACGTGCGCGTGTCGGGCGTCTCGATCTCTGCGGGCGCCTCGAGGGCGTCGGGGAACTCCGGCGCGCGCGGAACGCCGAGCGCGATCTCGAGATCGGCCGCATAGTCGCCGTTCTCGCACGTGACGAGCGTGTTCTCCCCGGAGCCGGACGGCGCGAGGTAGTCCATCGACTCCTTGCCGCCCATCATCCCGCTCTCTGCCGCGACATAGTGCGTCTCGAGCCCGCAGCGCTCGAAGATCCGGTCGTAGGCCCCCCTGTGCGCTTCGAAGCTGACGTCGAGCCCCGCTGCGTCGCGGTCGAATGAGTAGGAGTCCTTCATCACGAACTCCCGGAGGCGCAGCAGGCCGCCCCTCGGACGCGGCTCGTCGCGGTTCTTCGTCTGGAAGTGGTACCAGGACTGTGGCAGCTGCCGGTAGCTCTGGAGCTCCACCGCGTGGAAGGCGAACGTCTCCTCGTGCGTGATCGGCAGGACGTAGTCCCGACCGTTTCGGTCCTGGAGCTTGAAGAGCTCGGGACTCCCGTAGCGCCCGGACTTGATCCAGAGCTCGGCGGGAGTCAGCACGGGCGCGAACATCTCCTGGGCGCCGATCACGTCCAGCTCCTCCCGGACGATCTGCTCGACCTTCCGGTGCACGCGCCAGCCGAGCGGCAGGAACGTCCACAGGCCGGCGCTCACCTGGCGGATGAAGCCGCCGCGCACGAGCAGCTTGTGCGAGAGCGCCTCGGCGTCGCTCGGTGCGTCGCGCAGGGTCGGCAGGTGCAGCTTGGAGGCGCGGTGGATCATCCGCGAGAGGTTAGTGAAACGGCGGCCGCCGCAGGCGGCCCTTCAGGGGTCTTCGCGCGGCGGGCATCCGCTTCCGCGGATGTCCGCAGCCGATCCGAAGGATCGGCAACCGCTGCAAAGAGATCAGTCGAGAGGATGCGAGGCTTCGGCCATCGCCAGGGCGGCCGGCTTCGCCATCTTCAGGCGCTTCGGACGCTGCATCCCCGCCTCGATCCAGCGGTCGATCTCGAAGAAGAGCTCGTCGATCAGGATGTCCGAGCTCACCTTCTTGAGCACGCGGCCGTGCGCGTAGATGAAACCGACGTCGCGGCCGCCTGCGATCCCGAAGTCGGCGTCGCCGGCCTCCCCCGGGCCGTTGACCGCGCAGCCCATCACCGCGACCTCGAACGCCTGCGGATAGTCCTTCAGCCGCTTCTCGACGACGACCGCGAGCTTCTCGACGCCGACGTTGTCGCGGCCGCACGAGGGGCAGGAGATCATCACGGGGCCGCGCTCGCGCAGTCCGAGCGCCTTGAGGATCTCCCAGCACGTCTCGATCTCCTTGACCGGGTCGGCCGTCAGGGAGACGCGGATCGTGTCGCCGATCCCGTCGGCGAGCAGGGCGCCCATGCCGACGGCGCTCTTGATCGAGCCGGAGAACTGGGTGCCCGCCTCGGTGACGCCGAGATGGAGCGGGTACGGAACCTTCGCCGCGAGCATCCGGTAGGCGCGGATCATCGTCGGCACGTGGGTCGACTTGACCGAGATCTTGAAGTCGCGGAAGTCGAGCCGCTCGAGCAGCTCGACCTCTTCGATCGCGGCGGCGACGAGCGCTTCCGCCTGGTCGGCCTGCGCGAGCTCCTCGAGGTGCTTGGGGAGTGAGCCCGAGTTGGCGCCGATCCGCATCGGGATGCCGGCCTTCTTCGCGGCCGCGACGACCAGCTCCACCTTCTCCGGCCCGCCGATGTTGCCGGGGTTGATCCGCACGGCGGCGACACCCGCCTCGATCGCCTTCAGTGCCAGGCTGGCGTTGAAGTGGATGTCCGCGATCACGGGGATCGGGCTCAGGCGGACGATGCGGGCGAGCGCGTTCGCGTCCTCGATCTTCGGCACCGCGCAGCGGACGACCTCGCAGCCGGCGGAAACGAGCGCCGCGATCTGCGCGGTCGTCGCCTCGACGTCGCGGGTCGGCGTCAGCGTCATCGACTGGATCACGACCGGCGCGCCGCCTCCGATCGCGACGTTCCCGACCTTGATCTGGACGTCCGAGGCCATGTCCCGAAGGGTAGCCGGGGCTAGACCCCTCTAGCTGCCGAGGCGGCCGATGTCGTTCGAGAGGCCGATGAAGAAGAGCAGGAGGACGACCGCGATCCCGATGACCGAGACTCGTTCGTAGACCTCGCGCGCGACCGCCTTCCCGCGAATCCCCTCGACGAGCGAGAACGCGATGTGGCCGCCGTCGAGCGGCAGCAGGGGCAGCAGGTTCAGGAGCGCGAGCGACAGGCTGATCAGCCCGAGCACCCAGAGATACTCGTCCGCGCCGCTGCTCGATCGGCCTCCGAGGAGCCCTGGACGATGCCGATCGGGCTCGAGATCTCGTCACGCCCGTCGCCGGTGACGAGCCGACCGACGCGCCGATCTCCTTCGTGACGATGCTCGGTACGCGTCACGCCTCGCCAGGTCGACTCAGCGGCCCGAGCCCTTCCCTCGCAGGACGAATCCGAGGCGGTACGCGACCGGACTGTCTTCGCGGCGCGACCGGGCCGAGGTCGATCCGTCTCGCCGCCGCGCACGACTGTGAACACGGAGCGGTTCGCCGCCCGAGCCCGGATGCGGTCGCGATCTCGTCGGCGTCGACTCGGCGCCCGTTGATCGGCGACGATCCGGTCGTTCGGCCGCAAGCCCGCATCTTAGCCGCGGGCGATCGGCATTGATGCGTCTCGTCGACCTGGCTGGTGTGCTGCCTTGCTCGCCGCCGACGCAGTAGAGGCGTCGATCGCAATGACGAGCACCGTGAACGAGCGACCGCCAGCAGGACGTTCGCAGCCGGGGCCGGCGAAGATGACCGCGACGCGCTTCCACGTCTTCGCACGCCAGTAGGCGTCTGGCGCCAGGGCGTCGCCGATTTCGGCCGAGCCCGCGCTCGACGGTCTTGAGCGCCACGGGCGACAGGCGCGCGGGCTCGATCTGGGAGGCCAGCCGTGCGATCGCATCGCGTGCGCCCGCGTAGTCGCTCTCCTCGAGGTGCGCGCGCAGCTCGTCCACCGGACGTCGGAGCAACGGGTCCTCCTCGACGGCTCGTCCGAAGTGGACGGCCAGGTCGCCGGCCGCCGGACGGTGCATGCCCGGAATCTTCACGTAGCCGCCGAGCGGGATCGCGCCGATTCCGTACTCGATCCCGTTCCGCTTCGTCTTCACCAGCGCAGGCGGGAAGCCGAGGTAGAACTTGCGCGGGTTCATCCCGACCGCGCGCGCGACCAGGAAGTGACCGGCCTCGTGGATCAGGATCAGGAATCCGAGCCCGAGGATCGAGACGAAGATGCTCATGCGACGGGCACGCCTCGCTCGGCGAGGCGGCGCGCGGCCGCGTCCGCCTCCATCAGCTCGGCGAGGTCGCGTGCTGCGCCGCCGTCCGCCGCCGCGATCGCCTCCTCGACGATCTCCGCGATCCCGAGGAACGGCAGCCGGCCTTCGAGGAAGGCCGCGACGGCGACCTCGTTCGCGGCGTTGAAGACCGCACGGGTAGGTCCCGCCGAGCTCGCCGGCGCGACGCGCCAGCGCGAGCAGCGGGAACGTCTCCAGATCGGGGGCCGAGAACTCGAGGGTCAGACCGCCGGCCAGGTCCAGCCGAGGCACCTCCGTTGCGGCCCGCTCGGGATAGGTGAGCGCGAACGAGATCGGCACGGTCATGTCGGGGTAGCCGAGGTGCGCGAGCGCGGCGCCGTCGCGGAAGCGGACGAGCGAGTGCACGATCGAGCTCGGATGCACGACGACCTCGATCGACTCGTACGGGAGGCCGAAGAGGAAGTGCGCCTCGATCAGCTCGAGGCCCTTGTTCGCAAGCGTCGCGGAGTCGACGGTGATCTTCGGCCCCATGCTCCAGGTCGGATGCGCGAGCGCGTCGTCGACGCCGACGTCGGCGAGCTCGGCGCGCGAGCGGCCGCGGAACGGCCCGCCGGAGGCGGTCAGCACGAGCGAGTCGACGGAGCGCGGGTCACGGCCCTTCGAGGCACTGGAAGAGCGCCGAGTGCTCGGAGTCGACCGGCAGCAGCAGCCCTCCACCCCGCTCCTTCGCGGCGAGCGCGAGCTCGCCGGCGGCGACGAGGCTCTCCTTGTTCGCCAGCGCGAGCGTGACGCCGCGCTCGAGCGCCCACAGGGTCGCCCCGACGCCGGCAAAGCCGACGACGGCGTTCAGGACGACGTCGGGCTCCGAGGCTTCGAGCAGCTCCGTCAGGTCGCCGCCGACCTGCGTGTGTGTGACGCCGTGCTCGGCGGCGAGCGCCGCGAGATCGGCCGACCCCGAGGCGAGAGCGCAGAGCTCGAGCTCAGGGTTCCGCTCGATGACCTCGATCGCCTGCCGGCCGATAGAGCCGGTGGCGCCGAGCAGCGCGACTCTTTTCACGGGGACAGTGTGCCCTAAGCGTCCGAGAAGCCGATAACCACGTAGAACGCCGCGACGGCGGCGAACAGCAGCGAGTCGATGCGGTCGAGCATGCCGCCGTGGCCGCCGAGGAGCTGCCCGGAGTCCTTGACCTGGAGGTCGCGCTTCAACGCCGACTCGAAGAGATCGCCGGCGGCGCCGGCCAGCGCGATCGCGAATCCGAGCGCGATCGACTCCGGGATCGTCAGGAAACCCTGCTCGTAGAGCGCGAAGAAGGCGACGGCGATCGCCGCCGCCGTGCCGGCGAGGAAGCCCTCCCAGGTCTTCCCGGGCGAGAGCGACGGCGCGAGCTTGTGGCGGCCGACGAGGCGGCCGACCAGGTAGGCGGCGGTGTCGTCGGCGAACACCGCCAGCAGGACGGTGAAGACGGCGAGCCTGCCGTGCTCCGGAACGTCGCGCAGCAGCAGCAGGTGCCCGAGGCCGAGCGCGATCCAGGCGGCTCCGAGGATCGTCGAGCTCATCGTCACGGTCGCCGTCTGGCGCGTCTCGGCGATTCCGTAGAGCAGGAACGCGAGCACGAGCGTGAGCATGAAGCCGCCGATCATCCACTCCGCTCCGCCGAGGTGGGCGCCGACCAGCGTCGCCAGCGCGCCCGCGTAGCCGGCGAGGACGAGCGGGCGCAGCGCCGCGCGCCATCACATAGAGCTCGTGCAGCGCGACGAGAGCGGCGAACACGGCCAGGCCGAAGATCCACCAGTCGCCGAGATAGACCAGGTAGAGGACGACGGGCACGCCGACGACCGTGACGAGCACCCGCGAGACGAACTGGTTCATCTGCCGCCGAACCGCCGGCGCCGGCTCGCATAGTCGGCGAGGGCGTTCCGGAGGTCGGCCTCGCCGAAGTCCGGCCACAGCGTCTCGACGAAGACGAGCTCGGCGTAGGCGAGCTGCCAGAGCAGGAAGTTCGAGAGCCGGAGCTCGCCGGACGTGCGGATCAGCAGGTCGGGATCGGGCAGCTCGGGTGCGTACAGCCGGGCGGCGATCGCGTCCTCGTCGACGTCGGCGGCCGCGACGCCCGCTTCGATCAGGCCGCGCGCGGCCTCGACGAGCTCGGCGCGCCCGCCGTAGTCGAACGCGATCCAGAGCGAGAGCCGGTCGTTCGCGGCCGTCTCGCGCCTCGAGCGCGGCCATCTGCTCCCGGAGCGCGTCGGGCGCACGGTCGCGGCGGCCGATGAAGCGCGTCCGGACGCCCTGCTTCGCCAGGTCGGGCAGCTCCCGCTCGATCGTCTCGCCGAAGATCTCCATCAGATCCTCGACCTCGTCGGCGGGGCGCGACCAGTTCTCGGTCGAGAACGCGTAGACGGCGAGCGACGTGACACCGAGGTCGATCGCCGCCTCGACGGTGCGCCTCAGCGCGCGCGTGCCCTCGCGGTGGCCGTCGGCGACCGGGAGCCCGCGGCGCTCGGCCCAGCGGCCGTTGCCGTCCATGATGATCGCAACGCTGCGGGCGAGGTCGGTCGATTTGAGGTCGGTGGCGACCTCAGACCTCCATGATCTCTGACTCCTTGTTCCTGATCAGCTCGTCGATCGCGCCCGTGTGCTCGTCGGTCAGCTTCTGCACCTGCGCCTCGCCGCGGCGCTCCTCGTCGTCGCCGACGTCGCCGTTCTTGACCAGCTCCTCCAGGTGCTTCATCACGTCGCGGCGGACGTTCCGGATCGCGATCTTCCCGTCCTCGCCGTAGCGCCTGACGAGCTTGACGAGCTCCTTGCGCCGCTCCTCGGTCAGCTGCGGGATCGGCAGGCGGATCATCTTCCCGTCGTTCGAGGGCGTCAGCCCGAGGTCGGACTCCATCACCGCCTTCTCGATCGCCTTGATCTGCGTCGGGTCGAACGGCTGCACCGTGAGCAGGCGCGGCTCGGGGACGCCGAGCGTCGCCATGTTCTTGAGCGGCGTCGGCGTGCCGTAGTAGTCGATCGTGATCCGGTCGAGCAGCGCCGCCGAGGCGCGGCCCGTGCGCACGCTGTTGAACTCGGTGCGCGTCGTCTCGATCGACTTGTCCATCCGGCGCTTCGCGTCGTCCAGGAACTCCTCGATGGTCGGCATCAACCCTCCTTTGGCGACAGTGAATGTGACGGCGTCGAGATGATCGTCCCGACCTGCTCGCCGGTGGCGACGCGGAGGATGTTGCCCTCCGCCAGCTCGAAGACGTGGATCGGCAGCGCGTTCTCCATGCAGAGCGAGAGCGCGGTCGTGTCCATCACGCGCAGCCCGCGCTCGATCGCCTCGAGATGGGTCAGCGCCGGCAGGAAGGTCGCAGTGGGGTCGGTGCGCGGGTCGCCGTCGTAGACGCCCTTCGTGCCGCTCTTTCCCATCAGGAGCGCCTCGGCGCCGATCTCGAGCGCGCGCAGCGCCGCTGCGGTGTCCGTCGTGAAGAACGGGTTGCCGGTGCCGGCCGCGAAGATGACGACCCGGCCCTTCTCGAGGTGGCGCATCGCGCGGCGGCGGATGTACGGCTCCGCCACCTCGGATACCTCGAGCGCCGAGAGCACTCGCGTGTCGGCGCCGGCCCGCTCCAGCGCGTCCTGGAGCGCGAGCGCGTTGAGGACGGTCGCGAGCATGCCGGCGTAGTCCGCGGTCGCGCGGTCCATGCCCTCGGCCGAGGCGGCGAGACCGCGGTAGATGTTGCCTCCGCCGACAACGATTGCCAGCTCGAGCCCTTCGGTCTGCACGTCGACGATCTCGCGCGCGATCGCGTCGACCCGCTTCGGATCGATGCCGTAGTCGTGAGCGCCCATCAGCGCCTCGCCGGAGAGCTTCAGGAGCACCCTGCGGAACGCGGGAACCGCGCCCCGCAGCGATCCTTCGGTCTCGGCTTGCGTTGTCACAGAAGGCACGGAGCCTATTCTGCGACAGAGAGGCGCTTGAAGGCGACGACATGCGCGCCCGCCTCGCCCAGCGCCTGGCCCACCGTCTTCGCCGAGTCGTGGATCCACGGCTGCTCGGTGAGCACGCCACCAGGCTGGGCCGCGAAGAAGCGCTTCGCGAGCATGCCTTCGACGATCTTCTCCTTTGCCTGCTCCGGCTTGCCCTCGAGCTCGTCGGAGTTGAGGTAGACCTGCTTCTCGGCCTCGATCGCGTCGGCGGGAACTTCGTCTTTCGTCGTCCACTCGGGCGCCGCGAACGAGATGTGCATCGCCAGCTGCCGCGCGAGCTCCTCGGTGCCGCCCGCGAGCTTGACGAGCACGCCGATCTTGTTCGCCGGCGGATGGGTGTAGGCGTTCACGACCTCGCCTTCCCCCGCCTCGTAGCGCTCGGCGCCGACGACCTGGATGTTCTCGCCGAGCTTCGCTGCGACGTCGACGCGATCCTGCTCGACCGAGTCGACCGCCTCGGGCCCACCCGCGTGGACTGCCTCGAACAGCCGCTTCGCGAACGCCTGGAACTCCTCGTTCTTCGAGACGGGCTCGGTCTCGCAGCCGAGCGCGACCAGGGTCCCGTAGCCGTCGGCGATGCGGTAGCCGACCATGCCCTCGGTCGTCGCACGGCCGGCGCGCTTGGCGACCTGCGCCAGGCCCTTCTCACGCAGAAGCGTGCGCGCGGCCTCGAGATCGCCGCCCGTTTCCACCAGTGCCCGCTTCGCGTCCATCATCGGCGCGCCGGTGGCGTCGCGAAGCTCCTTCACCTGTGATGCGGAAATGGTCGTGCTCACGGGGTCTCCTCCTCGGTCTGCTGCTCCTCGACTACCTCGGCAGGCTCGACCGCCTCGACGGTCTCCTCGCCCTGCGAGAGCACTTCGTAGGCGGGCTCGTCCGCGACGGACTCTGCCACCGGCTCCTCTGCCACGGGCTCCTCTGCCACGGGCTCCTCTGGCACCGGCTCCTCTGCGACCGGCTCCTCCGCCACCACTGCCTCGGGGATCGCCTCGTCGGCGGAGGCCTCTTCGACGACGGCAGGCTCCGCGCCGGCAGGCTCGACGGCGGCAGCGGGACCGTTGCCGTTCGTCGTCGCAGCCTCGGTCATCTCCTTCTCGGTGACCTTGGTCTGGCCCGCGGCGATCCCGTCGGCGATCGCACGCACGATCAGGCCGCACGAGCGAATCGCGTCGTCGTTGCCCGGAATGATGTAGTCGGCCTCGTCGGGATCGCAGTTCGTGTCGACGAGCGCGATGATCGGCACGCCCAGCCGGCGCGCCTCGCGCACGGCGAGCTGCTCCTTCTTCAGGTCGACGATGAAGACGGCGTCCGGCTGCCGCTTCAGGTCGGCGACGCCGCCGAGGTTCGACTCGAGCTTCTCGAGCTCGGCGAGGAGCCCGATCCGCTCCTTGGCGGGCAGGAGCTCGAGCTGGCCCTCTGTCTTCAGGCGGCGGAGCTCGTGCAGGTGCGCGATCCGGTCGGTGATCGTTCGCCAGTTCGTCAGCAGGCCGCCGAGCCAGCGGTTGGAGACGAACGGCATCCCGACACGCTGCGCCTCCTGGACGACCGCGTCCTGGGCCTGCTTCTTCGTGCCGACGAACAGGATCGTGCCGCCGCGCTGCGCGATGTTGCGGACGAAGTCGTACGCCTCCTCGAGCAGCTCGGAGGTCTGGGTCAAATCGATGATGTAGATGCCACCGCGCTCGGTGAAGATGAAGCGCTTCATCTTCGGGTTCCAGCGGCGGGTCTGGTGGCCGAAGTGGACTCCGGCTTCCAGGAGCTCTCGCATGGATACGACTGCCAAGGGACTGGCCCCTTTCTCGGTTGGGTTGCGGTACAGCCGGCGGGGCGCGGGCGGAACCAGGCTCAGAACCTGGCACCCCCACCCGTCCTGGTCGCCGGGACGGAGGAAAACGACCGTGGCAGTGTAGCTGGATCGTTCGCCCGCCCGGCCTTGCGCGGACCGAGGTGGCCTGTAACAGTTGTTACGTGAAAGTGCAGCTCGTGTCGAGCATCGGGCTCGTCCTGCTTGCGGGCGCCTCCCTTGGCTCCGTCCGCTCGGCAGCAGCTCCGACGTCTCCGTGGCTCCGCATCACTGAGGTGCGTCTGCTGGCCAACGGCGGCACCGGCATCGCGACGCGGGTGGTCACAGTTACCCGAAACGGGTCGCGGAGCGTCGTCCTCACGAGCCCGACAGGCTGGAGCGCAGTGTCCCCGGATGGGCGCTATCGCGCCTGGTATGCACACGGCAACGACCGCACACGCGTGCTGGTCGCGCCGACGGCCGGCGGCACGGCGAAGACTGTTGCGGTGAGCGCGTGCGCGAGTCCGAAACATCCATGCGCGACGGGTTCCGCGCTCGCGTGGTCGCGCACGAACGTCCTCGCGTTCATGTCGTACGGCGACCTCGATGACCGGAAGACCACGCTCGGTGTAGCTCTCGGCGACGGCACCGTGTTGCGTCGGTACAGCTATCCCGGCACGAACGCTGCAGGACGGCAGCTCGATTACTACCAGGGGGAATGGTCCCCTGACGGCCGGAGGCTCCTGTTCGTCCGCACGGAGTTCGACGGTCCCAAAGACGTCTATGTGGTCGACACGAAGACCTGGGCCGTCCGTCGAGTCTTCCGGACAGCCCACTTCAAGGATCACCCGGTTTCCGCGTGGTCGCCGGACAGCCGCTCCCTCGCGTTCGTGACCCAGGGATGGGACCGGCCTCGGGATCCGGTGTTCGCTGTCGTGAATGCCGCCACGGGACGGGTCGTCGTACGCAAGGCCTTCTGCGAGGACCGCCCTGAGTGCCCGAACGGCGCCGGCGTGGTCTGGTCGCCGGACGGCCGACAGGTCGCCTACGCGACGAGCACGGGCATTGCGCGCGCACGCCAGGATCTGTCGACGGCGACGTCTGTCCTCGCGAGTTCGACGCCGCCGCTGCTGCAGCGCTGGACACCCGACGGCCTCTTCGCCGTCGACTTCGAACGACCGAAGGTGGTCGCAATCAACCCAGAGACCGGCTCGACGCGCACGATCTACACCCCTCCCCGCGGGTGGCTCTCCCTCGCGGTCGCGGCTGTGAGCGGCTAGCCCTTCGCTCGCTCGCGGGCGCGCTCGAGCGCCGCGGCGAGGTCCTCGGGCAGCGGCGACTCGACGTCGATCCGCTCCGAGGTGAAGGGGTGGTCGAACGAGAGCCGGGACGCATGCAGGAACTGCCGTTCGAGCCCGAGGTCGCCGAGAATGCCGTAGACCGGGTCGCCGCAGACCGGGAGCTCGATCGCCTCGAGGTGCACGCGGATCTGATGCGTGCGGCCGGTCTCGAGCTTGACGTCGAGAAGAGCCCGCGGGCCGAGCACCTCGATGACCTCGAAGCGCGTCACGGCCTCACGCGGCGTCGGCGTGTCGAGCGAGTGGCGCGACTTGTCGGTGCGGTCGCGGCCGATCGGCGCCTCGATCCGGCCCGAGCGCGAGCGGAGCGTGCCCTTCACGAGCGCGAGGTACCGCCGTTCGACGAGCCGCCGCCGGATCGCCTCCTGCAGCCGCTCGTGCGCCTCGTCGGAGCGGGCGACGACGAGCAGGCCCGAGGTGTCCCGGTCGAGACGGTGCACGATCCCGGGCCGGTCCTCGTCGCCGCCGGCCGCGTCGTGCTCGATCAGCCCATGCACGAGCGTTCCCGTCGCGTGGCCGACTCCAGGATGGACGACGATGCCCGCCGGCTTGTCGACGACCAGCAGGTGCTCGTCCTCCCACGCAACGTGCAGGTCCATCGACTCCGCCTCGAGCGGCGGAGCGTCGGCGGGCAACTCGACGACGACGTCCTCCCCGCCCTCGAGCCGGTGGCTCTTGACTCGGAGCTCACCGTCGACGAGGACGGCGCCGCCCGTGATCAGCCGCTCGGCGAGTGCCCGCGAGCCCACCTCCGGCCGGCCGGCGACCGCGCGATCGAGGCGCTCGGCCTCAGGGGCGCGAAATCGGAGAGTGGCCAACTCGGCGGGGCCGGTGCTTCGCTCGGTCGGCCCCTGCAAGGGCTCCGAAGAGGGTGGCGACGCCGACGACGATGAACACATCGGCGAGGTTGAAAGCGGGCCAGTAGCGAAGATCGAGGAAGTCGGTCACGTGACCGAGCCGGACGCGGTCGACGAGATTCGAGACGCTGCCGCCGAGCACGAAGCCGAGCGCAACCGGCAGCACGGGGTGCCGCGCGCCGGAGCGCGCGAAGAAGATCAGCATCCAGAGCACCGCGAGCGCCGTCAGTGCGATCACGACCGACGTGGCGCTCGAGAAGAGCCCGAACGCGATCCCCGAGTTGTGGACGTGGTGGATCGAGAACGGTCCTGCGATCTGCACCTCCTCGCCGAGCGTGAGCGTCCTGGCGACGACCTGCTTCGTCAGCTGGTCGGCGCCGACCGCTGCGGCGGCGATCGAGACGAGCCCGAGCCACTGGCTGGCCGCCGCACCGAGCGGCCGCTCCGCTGCCGAAATCGGGCGAAGCGCGTTCGTCGACGAGCCGACGCGGATGTCGGGAGCCTGCGGACGGTCTCGCCACGCGGGCTCGGTCACCGCGCCAGCTTCCTCGCGTCGTCGATGCACAGGGACGTCCAGGGGACGGCCTCGAGCCGCTCGACGGGGATCTCCTTCCCGCAGACCCTGCAGGTTCCGTAGGTCCCGTCCTCGAGCCGCGTCAGCGCGGACTCGACCTCGCGGAGCTGCTCCTGCGCATCCTCCTCGAGCCCTTCGTCGAATTCGCGCTCGTAGGTCTCGCTGGCTGTGTCGGCGAGATGGTTGTCGGCGCTCGACGACATCAGCTCGCCCGAAGCCTCCGTGAGGGACGAGGCGCCGATGTCGTGGTGGGCGATCGTGCTCCGGAGCCGTTCGCGGTGCTGCTCGAGCTCCGCGCGGAACCGGTCGGTGTCGATGGTGGTCACTGGGTCTCCTGTCCGCCCGCCGTGGCGAGCCGTCGCTCGATCTCGTCCGGCTCGATACCGGCCAGCTCAACGATCTTGTCGCGTGAGCCGCCACCCGAAACGAGCGTCACGCTCGACCGCGGGACCGCCAGCGTCTCGGCGAGCAGCGCGAGGACGGCCTCGTTCGCCTTCCCGCGCTCGGGAGCGGCGGCGACGCGCACCTTCCACGCCTCACCGTGCCGGCCGACGACAGCGGCACGCGCCGCACCCGGCGAGACTCGCAGCCGCACTCTGGTCGTCGGGCCCACGCCGACAGGATAGTCGGCGACCTAGGAGATCATGCGGCGGATCTCGCCGGTGGACTCGCCGACGGGCTCCCGCTCGTCGATCGCAGCATCGTCGATGCTGTCCAGCGCGGCACGAAGCAGCGACTTGATCCGGCGGAGCTCCGTGTCGAGGCGCTCCTTCTCGGCCGACGCGCGGCGCGCGATCGCACGCGCTTCGGCGTGCGCCTCGCCGACGATCGTCTCGGCCTCCTTGCGCGCCTGCTCGCGCAGCTGCTGCGATGCGCTCTCAGCGGAGACGAGCGTCGTCCGGAGCAGGCCTTCGAGCTCCTTGTGCCGTACGAGGTCGACCTCGAGCTGCTCGACCTTGTCTGCGAGGTCGGCGCGTTGACGCCAGACGTCCTCGAAGCTGTCGGCGACCTCCGTCAGCAGCCGGTCGACGAGCTCGCGCTTGTAGCCGCGCAGGCTGCGGCCGAGCTGGACGTGGCGGATCTCGACGGGTGTCATTGCCATCGGGCTCTCCTTCCCTACAGCCGCTCGAGCAGCGAGGTGAGGACTCCCTGGAGGATGATCAGGACGATCACCCCGACCATCGGCGACAGGTCGAGCGGCCCGATCGGCGGCAGGAATCGCCGGAAGATCCGCAGGTAGGGGTCGCAGACGTCGTACAGGAACCGCTGCACGCGGTTCAGCCACGGTCGATACGGGAGCCGGATCCACGACGTGAGGATGTACGCGAGCAGCAGCAGGATGTAGACGTAGATGAACACGCCGACGAAGTTCGCGAGTTGCGAGCCGAGGTCTGCGAGCAAGGTCGTGCTGGCGAGAAGACCGCCCATGAGCATGTCGTTCTCCTTGTATGGCGGCTTTCCTACGCCTGGTTGAAGAACCCGCCGCGCTCGAGCATCCTCGCACGCTCCTCCGCCGACACCTCGACGTTGCGGGGCGTCAGCAGGAAGACCTTGTCCGCGACGCGCTGCATGCCGCCGTCGAGCGCGTAGGTGAGGCCGCTGGCGAAGTCGATCAGGCGCTTGGAGAGATCCTGGTCTGCGCTCTGGAGGTTGAGGATGACCGGGACGCCGTCCTTGAAGCGGTCGGCGATCTGCTGGGCGTCGTTGAAGCTCCGCGGGATGACGAGGTGCACCTTCACGTTCGCCGGATTGGGCACCGCCTCGACGCCGCGGAGGCGGGTCGTAGGGCGGATCACGGCCGTGCTGTCGGCCGCCGGCTCGGGGTCGGTCCAGTCGTCGAAGTCGCGGCCGCGGCGGGGCTGGAGACGCCGCACGTTCGCCCGCTCACGGGCGCCGTAGCTGCGCTGGAGCTCCTCGTTGGTCGCATAGCCGTCCTCGTCCCAGTCGTCCTCCTCGGCGATGCCGAAGTAGACGAGCGTACGGTTCCAGACGTCGGCAAATCCCATAGGTGCAGGGAAGATTATGGCCCATAGAGGACGGACCCCACACGTATCAGGGTGGCGCCCTCCTCGGCGGCGACGCGGTAGTCCTGCGAGGTGCCCATCGACAGCTCGTGCAGCCCGTGCTCGGCCGCGAGCTCACGCAAACGGCGGAAGAACGACCGTGACGCCTCCGGGTCGTCGGCCGCCGGCGGCATCGTCATCAACCCGCGGACATCCCCGTAGGAGCGCAGGAGCTCGCCGATCCGCTTCGGGCGCCACGCCCGACTTCGAGCTCTCTCCGGAGAGGTTCACCTCGACGAGCGCGGGCACTGTGAGGCGGCTCGCGGCCGACTCGGAGCCGAGTGAGTGGACGAGCTCGCAGATCCCGTTGACGACCTTCGCCTTGTTCGACTGCAGGTGGCCGATGAAGTGCCAGCGAAACGCGTCGCCGTAGACCGCGTGCTTGCGCTCGAGGTCCTGGGCACGGTTCTCCCCCACGACCTCGACCCCGGCTTCCGCGAGCACGGCCATGTCCTCGACCGACACGTACTTCGTCGCGGCAACGACCGTCACGCCGCTCCCGACCTCGGTGCGGATGCGCTCGTAGGCCGCCCGGACGGCGTCAGGCGACACGTGCGATCACGCCCTGGACGCCGCGCGGCTTCCCCGTCCGGCGGTGCGAGAAGAACAGCTCAGGATTGCAAGACGTGCAGAGGTCGACTCGCTCGATCTCCTCGACGCCCGCCGCGCGCAGCGCCCGTTCGGCAGCGGTCCACAGGTCGAGGTTGCGGCCGTGCACCAGGTCCCCTCCGAACGCCTCCGCGAAGGGAGCCGATACCTCGGCGCCGACGTCGTAGCAGCACGGCCCGATCGCCGGCCCGATCGCGGCATGTGCCCTGCCGCCGAGCGCGCGAACCCCTTCGGCGAGGATCCCCGCCAGCAGGCCGCGCCAGCCCGCGTGCAGCACGGCCACCCCCGGCGGGCCGGCTCCGACCCGCGCAAGTGCGATCGGCAGGCAGTCGGCGCTCATCGCCAGCACGGGCAGATCGGGCTCCTCGGTCCAGAGCCCGTCGCCCGGCTCGCCGCGCGAGCCGGGCTCGGCGCAGAGGACGAGGTTCGAGTGGATCTGCCGGTTGAGCGCGAGCCGGTCCGGGACGGCGCCCACCTCCGCGCAGAGCCGACGGCGATTCTCGTCGACCCGCTCGACGTCGTCGCCGGTCATGCGCCCGAGATTCAGCGAGTCGTACGGCCCCTCGCTGACGCCGCCGGCGCGCGTCGAGAACGCGACCTCGTAGGGGCCGGGCGGCTGCCAGCGGATCACACGAGCTCCTTGGCGCGGGAGAGGAGGTAGTCGCGGGTATTCCGCTCCGGATCCTCGACGACCTCGTCGAGCAACGCCCGCAGCACGCTGCCGAGCTCCGGCCCCTCGGAGAAGCCGGCCGAGACGATCAGGTCGCTCCCGTCGACGTGGAGGTCGGCGAGCCGGTGCGGCTGCCCGCGCTCCTGCTCGACCAGCGTCCGGAAGCGGCCGAGCCATTCCCAGTCGCTGTCGGGGACGGTCTTCCCGGCCAGATCGGCCGCGCGGTGCGCGAGCAGGTCGAGCGCGAGGCGCTCGCCGTGCCGGGCGAGGAAGCGGCGCGCGTCCACCGGCGCCGGCTCGCCCTGCGGATCGAACGGGTGCTCGCGGACGAGCCTGACGACGTAGTCCCGGAGCCTCGTGGGATAACGGAGGCGCGAGAGCGCTCGTGCAGCCATGGCCGCCCCGATCGCCGCGTGGTCGCCTCCCTCCCGCTCCGCCTCCGGCTTGCCGAGATCGTGCAGGAGCGTCGCCAGACGCACCTCCAGCGGCACGCTCGCGCCTGCGCCCGCCTGCACGACGGTGAACACGTGCTCGTCCAGCGTCAGATGCTGGCGGTCGCTCTGCTGGTCGTAGCCGATCGAAGGACCGAGCTCCGGCAGCAGGTGCAGGAGCACTCCGGTGTCGCGGGCGAGCCGGAGCGCCTTCGCCGGATGAGCGCCGAGCAGGAGCTTCGAGAGCTCGCCGAGCCCGTCGGCGGCGAGCCCACCGCCGATCCGCTCGCCCGAGACGTGCTCGAGCTGCGGCGCCCACTCGCGCATCTGGCGCAGCGTGTCCTCGTCGGGGTCGAAGCCGAGCTGCGAGACGAACCGCAGGCCACGCACGATCCGCAGCGGGTCGTCCCGGAAGCTCGTCGGGCTCGTGGTGCGGAGAACACGGCGCTCGAGGTCGTCGCGGCCGCCCAACGGATCGAGCACGTCGCCGGTCTCGAGCCGCCGCGCGATCGCGTTGATCGTGAAGTCGCGGCGCTCCATGTCCTGCTCGAGCGAGATCCCGGCGTCGGCGACGATCTCGAAGTCGTGGCGGCCCGGCCCGGTCGAGTGCTCGACGCGCGGCGGCGCGAACTCGATCCCCGCCGGCTGCAAGGCCCGCGCGTCCTTGTCCCGCGGCAGCAGGCGTACTCCCACCCGCTGCTCGGCGACGATCAGATCCTCGACCCGGCCGTGTGGCTCGAGCGCGGCGCGCAGCTCGGCGTGGCCGACCCCGGGGACGACGAAGTCGCGCTCGCGAACGGGGATCCCGAGCAGCTCGTCCCGGACCGCGCCGCCGACGACGTAGGCGTCGAGGCCCAGCGAGTGCACGTAGTCGGCGACCGAGTTCCACACGGCGCCCATTGTGGCCGAGCGGCCGAAGGCGACGCGGTCTTGGGCCGCGAAGCGGCTCCTTTAGGGGTCTTCGCGCGGTGAGCACCCGCTTCCGCGGGTGCTCACCTTGCGCCAACTACAGCAGCGCGACCGCCTCGATTTCGACGAGCGCCCCGGAGGGGAGCTTCGACACCTCGACCGTCGAGCGGGCGGGCGGGCTGTCGCCGACGTGGCTCGCGTACACCTCGTTCATCGCGGCGAAGTCGTCGAAGTTCTGCAGGAACACGGTCGTCTTGACGAGCCTGTCGAGCCCGCTGCCTGCCTCCTCGAGGATCGCGCGCAGGTTCTGCATCACCTGCTCGGTCTGTTCCGCGATCCCGGCGCCGGCCATCTCGCCACCGGGCTGGAGGCCCACCTGGCCGGCCGTGAAGACGAGACCGCCGGCCTTGACGGCCTGGTTGTAGGGCGCGCCCTGAAAAGGCGCCGGCGCGGCTTCGGTCCGAACGATCTCCTTCTCTGGCATGTCTCTCCTCGAGGTCGTGGGATGGGTCGGGCCGCGAAGCGGCCCCTTTAGGGGTCTTCGCCCGATGAACATCCGCTTCCGCGGATGTTCATCTTGCGCAAGCTTGAGACAGCGCAGCTCCGAGCGCTTTGAAGATGGCTTCGAGAACGTGGCGCGAATCCTCGCCGTCGATCAGCCGGACGTGCAGGGTCAGGCCGGCGGCGTGCGCGAACGCGTCGAGGAAGCGCGCGGCGAGGTCGCTCCCGAGCCCGCCCGCCCGGGCTTCGGTCAGGTCGACGTTGCTGGCGACGAGCGGCCGCGGCGACGTCTCGAGCGCCACCTGCGCAAGTGCCTCGTCGGCCGGCATGAACGCCGAGCCGTGCCCGGCGGCGCCGTCCGCGCGGAGCAGCGGCTCGAACACTTCGCCGAGCGCGCGACCGGCGTCGGCGACCTCCTCCTCGACGTCGCCCGGTGGCAGCTCGAGCGCGAGCTCGAACCGTCCGCTACGGGCGAGCAGCGTCAGCAGATGGTCGAGCACGGGGACGCCGGTGGCGACGTTTGCCGGTCCCGGCCCCACTGTGACACGGGCACTCATCAGCGCGAGCGTAATCGAAGTCGATCACGCTGACTCTCAGGTAGTCAGACGTCGATGCGCTCGATGCTGGCGCCGAGATTGCGCAGGCGCTCGTCGATCCGCTCGTAGCCACGGTCGATCTCCCCGACGTTCCCGATCGTCGACGTCCCCTCCGCGCAGAGCGCTGCGATCAACATCGCCATGCCGGCGCGGATGTCAGGGCTGGTGAGCCGCTCGCCGTAGAGCTGCGCAGGGCCGGTGACGACCGCCCGGTGCGGATCGCAGAGGATGATCCGGGCGCCCATCGCGACGAGCTTGTCGACGAAGAAGAGCCGGCTCTCGAACATCTTCTCGAAGACGAGAATCGTGCCGTGCGCCTGCGTCGCGGTGACGACGGCGATCGACGTCAGGTCGGCCGGGAACGCGGGCCACGGGCCGTCCTCGATCTTCGGGATCTGACCGCCGAGATCGTCCTGGATCTCCAGCCGCTGGCCGGGCGGCACGCGCACGGTCGTCTCTCCGACCTCGACCCGGACGCCGAGCCGCTCGAACGCGGGCAGGATCGAGATCAGATCGCGCGGCTCGACGGCCTCGATCGTCAGATCGCTCCCGGTCGCCGCGGCGAGGCCGATGAAGCTGCCGACCTCGATGTGCTCCGGAGCGACGCGCCACTCTCCACCCGAGAGGGTCTCGACGCCCTGGATGCGCAGCACGTTCGACTCGATCCCCTGGATCTGCGCGCCGAGCGAGACGAGGAAGCGGCAGAGATCCTGAACGTGCGGCTCGCAGGCTGCGTTCCCGATCACGGTCTCGCCGTCGGCGAGCACAGCTGCCATGACGACGTTCTCCGTCGCCATCACGCTCGCCTCGTCGAGGAAGACCGATGTTCCGCGGAGCGTCGTCGCGGTCATCTCGTAGCGGCCGTCGATCTCGATCTCGACGCCGAGCTCGGCCAGGCCGTGGATGTGAGGGTCGAGGCGGCGACGGCCGATCACATCGCCGCCGGGAGGCGGCACGAACGCGCGGCCGAAGCGCGCGAGGAGCGGGCCCGCGAGCAGGAACGAAGCCCGGATGCGGCGACACAGCACCTCGTCGAGCTCGGTCTTGTTCACCCCCGTCGGGTCGATCGTGATGTCGTTCTCGCCGGTCCAGTCGACCTCCGCACCGATGTCCGCGAGCAGCTCGAGCATCGTCTGCACGTCGCGGATGCGAGGAACGTTCGTCAGATGCACCGGCTCGGTTGCGAGCACGCAGGCCGCGAGGATCGGCAGGGCTCCGTTCTTGTTTCCGGCGACGCGGATCGTCCCGCCGAGTGGGCGTCCGCCCTCGATCACGAAGGCCTGCATTCCGGTGGAGAGCGTAATCGCCATGTCGAGGCGGGGTATCGTAGTCGGCTTGTGGACGTGACGCGCGACAGGGCCTGGGAGACGCTGACTCGCTACACGAAGAGCGAGTCGCTGCGGCGGCACGCGCTCGCCGTCGAAGCGTCGACGCGCTCGTACGCACGGCGCCTCGGCGAGGACGAGGAGCTCTGGGCGGTCACGGCGCTCCTGCACGACTTCGACTACGAGATCCACCCCACGCTCGACAAGCACCCGCAGGACGGCGCCCCGATCCTGCGCGAGGAGGGCTATCCGGAGATCGTGATCGAAGCGGTGCTCTCGCACGCAGAGCACCTCGCGATGCCACGCGACACACCGCTGAAGAAGACGCTCTTCGCCTGCGACGAGCTCTCCGGCTTCGTCCACGCGTGCGGGCTCGTCCGGCCCACCGGCCTCGAAGGCCTGGAGCCCAAGTCGGTCAAGAAGAAGCTGAAGCAGCCGTCGTTCGCGGCGGGGGTCCACCGAGACGAGGTGTACGCGGGCGCCGAGCTGATCGGCGTCGAGCTCGACGAGCACATCGCGAACGTCGTCGCCGCGCTGCAGCCGATCGCGAAGGAGCTCGGCCTGCCGACCTCAGGCGGCTAGCCCGGCAACGAGCCGGTCGAGATCGTCCTCGTTCGTCCACCAGCCGCACGAGACACGGACGAGGCCGGTGCCGGGCAGGTCGCGGACGACGACTCCCGCGTCGAAGAGCTTCGCGACGAGCGCCGGCGGATCCTCGGCGCGGAAGGCAACGAGCGTCGCGTCAGCGGGTTCGAGCTCCGCGAGCGGCGCCAGGAGCTCCCGACAGCGTACGGCCATCGCCGCGGCGCGCTCGAAGCGCCAGTCGGGCGGCAGCTCGAGCGCGGCGACGAGCCCGGCGAGGCTTGCGGTCGCGACCCAGCCGGGGTCGAACCGGGCCGCACCGACGGCCGGCTCGTAGCTGCCCGTCTCCTCGTAGGCGGTCTGCGAGAAGAAGCTCGGCCGGGCGACGCGCAGTCGCTCCGGATCGGCAACGACCAGGCCGCCGGTCGCATCCGGGCCACAGAGCCACTTCTGGCCGGAGATGGTCAGGAAGTCGACGCCCTGAACGTCGACGGGGATCGCGCCGACCGACTGCGCGCCGTCGACCAGGACCGGCACGCCTGACTGCTCGCGCAGCTCCCGCACCGGGAGCACGCGGCCGGTCGTCCAGAGCACGTGCGAGAGCGCCAGCAGACGCGTCCGCGGCGTCACCGCCGCGAGGATCGCCTCGGGATCGGCGTCGACGACGACCACGCGGGCGCCGCTGGCGTGCAAAGGCCCCAGCAGGCCGAAGTGCTCCTCACGGGTGGTGACGACCTCGTCCTCGGAGCCGAGGTCGAGCCCGCCGACGACGATGTTGCAGCCATCGGTCGTCGAGCCCGTCAGCGACACCTGCTCCGCCGGTGCGCCGACGAGCGACCCGAGCGCCGCCCGGGCTTCCGTCCGCAACCCGAGCATGCGCTCGAAGTACTCCTTGCCGAAGCGTCCGTTCTCCAGCTCGTCGTCGAGCTGCGCCCGCACGGCGTCAGCCGTCGCCTGCGCGACCGGGCCGAAGGTGCCCGCGTTGAGATAGGCGAGCCGCTCGAGCACCGGGAAAAGCGCCCGTCCCTCGGCGGGCGTCACCCGATCTTCACCTCCACCGGGGCGTGGTCCGAGAGCACCGCGCCATTGTGACGGCGGCGATCGACGGGCCACACGGTGAGCGGCGAGGCCGTGAGCCCACGCACGAGCACGTGGTCGATTCCCGGGCCTCGCGCGGACCAGCCGGCGAGCTCCAGCAGGTGCTCGGCGCGCAGATTGAAGTCGCCGGCGAGGATGCAGGGAAGGCTGCCGGCGACCACCGTGACGAACGCCTCGGCCCGCACGACCTCCGCCGCCGCGACCGCGGGGTGGCTGAAGTCGTTCGTGGCGTGCAGGTTCGCGACGACGAGCTCCTCCAGCCGCACCGCCTGGCAGAACCGCGGCTCGCGGCGCCGCTCGTCGATCCGCTGCGTCCGGTGCTCGGCCGGATCGAGCTCCGGCGCGAGCAGGATCGCGTTCGCCTGGCCCGCCAGGGCGGAGCGGAAGAGCCCGTTGTGCAGGCGCGTGATCAGCCCGCCGAGCCACACGCCGAGCAGGGCGCGGCGCGTGACCACGTGACGCACGCTCATTCCACTCCACGCCGGCAGGCGCGGCAGCGCCCAGAGGGGCACCTCCTGGAGGCAGAGCACGTCCGGGCGGTCGGCGGCGGCGAGGCGCACCATCTGCTCGAGCCGACTGCGACGGCCGGGCGGGAGCGTATTGCCGTGAAAGAGGTTCCAGCTGCGGACGAGCACGGCCACTAGCCTACGAGCGATGCGCGTCGTCGTCGCCGATCCACCCGCCTTCACGCCGCCGTACGACCACGCGCTCGCGGCGGCGCTTGCCCGCGCGGGCGCCGACGTCGAGCTCGTCACCTCTCGCTTCCGCTTCGGGGAGGTCCCACCGCCGGACGGCTATCGCCGCCGCGAGCTCTTCTACCCGGTCTCGTCGCGACTCTTCGGCCGCTCGAAGCTGCGGCTGCCACTGAAGGTGCTCGAGCACCCGCTCGGCCTGGCTCGCCTTGCCCGGGTGCCTGCCGACGTCGTGCACCTGCAGTGGATCGCCGCGCCCGAGCTCGACGCGCGGCTGCTCCGGCACGACGCTCCGCTCGTCTTCACCGCACACGACCTGCTGCCGCGGCGCACGGCGAAGAAGGAAGCTCTCTGGCGCCGCCTGTTCGACCGCTTCGAGCGGGTCGTCGTTCACAGCGAGCGCGGCCGCGAGGCGCTCGCCGGGTTCGGCGTCGCCGAGGAGAAGCTCCGCGTGATCGCCCACCCAGTCTTCCCGGGCTCGACCGAGCGAGGCGACGACGGCTCGACGGTGCTCGCGCTCGGTCTCGTCCGCCCGTACAAGCAGCTCGACCACGCGCGCGAGGCGGTAGCGCGGGTGGACGGAGCGCGGCTGCGTGTCGCGGGCGACCCCAAGGAGTTCCTGAGCGACGCCGAGATCGAACAGGCGCTCGCCGAGTCGACCATTGCAGTCTTTCCGTACCGCGCCGAGCTCGACCAGAGCGGCGCGCTGCTGCGTGCGCTCGGAGCGGGCATCCCGGCGGTCGTCTACGACGTCGGCGGACTGGCCGAGCCGGTGCGCACGTTCGAGGCCGGCCGTGTTGTCTCGGCTGACGACAGAGACGGTCTGGCCGCTGCGATCCGCGAGCTGCTTCAGGATCCCGGCGCGCTCGAGGCTGCCCGCGCCGGCGCGCTTCGCGCCCGGGAGGAGCTGACCTGGGAGGCCGCGGCGGCCGCGCACCTCGACCTCTACCGCGAGCTGCTGTGAGCTTCCGGCGCAACCGGTTCGGCGACCTGGTCCGGCGACAGCTCGACCTGTTCTCCGAGGACGAGGACGAGCTTGCTCCGCGAAGCGGAGACCGCCGAGAGAGCCTACGACGCCGCCGAGCGCGAGGAGGCCGAGGAAGCGTACGGCGACTATCAGCTCGTGCTCGAGTCGGTCGCGGACCGGCTCGAGGAGCTGCGCGACACCTACGCCTCGACGCTGGACGCCGATGCCGCCGACGCGTATGCGCAGGCTTTCGGCCGCGCCGCCCGAAAGCGCTTCCCGAAGCTGCGCGCCGACCTCTAGGGACGAAACGATGCGGATCGAGGACTACGGACTGATCGGCGATCTCCAGACGGCCGCGCTCGTCGGCCTGAACGGATCGATCGACTGGCTCTGCTTGCCGCGCTTCGACTCGGGCGCGTGCTTCGCCGCCCTGCTCGACGACGAGTGGGCGGGGCGCTGGCTGCTGGCCCCGGACTGCCCCGTGCACCGCGTCGAGCGCCGCTACCGCGAGCGGACGCTCGTGCACGAGCTCGATTTCCATTGCGAGTCCGGCAGCGTCCGCGTGATCGACTTCATGCCGCCGCGCGGCGAGGAGCCCGACGTCGTCCGCATCGTCGAAGGGCTGGAGGGATCGGTGCCGATGCGGCTCGAGCTCGTGATCCGGTTCGAGTACGGCTCGATCGTCCCCTGGGTGCGGCGGCTCGACGACGAGACGCGCGTGGCGATCGCCGGGCCGGACGCGCTCTCGCTGCGCACACCGGTGCCGATGCGCGGCGAGAACCTTCGCACCGTGGCCGAGTTCACCGTCGAGGCGGGGCAGCGCGAGCCGTTCGTCTTGACGTGGTACCCGTCCCATCACGAGCTGCCGCACGCGGTCGACGCCGAGGAAGCCCTCGAGCAGACCTGCGGCTTCTGGCGCGACTGGCTCGGTGACCGCTCCAACGGCGGCCGCTGGGAGGAGGCGGTCAGTCGGTCGCTGATGGTGCTGAAGGCGCTCACCTACCAGCCAACGGGTGGGATCGTCGCGGCTCCGACCACGTCCTTGCCCGAGCAGATCGGCGGCGTCCGCAACTGGGACTACCGCTACTGCTGGCTGCGCGACGCCACGTTCGCCCTCGACGCCCTGCTCGAGAGCGGCTTTGAGGACGAGGCGCAGGCCTGGCGCAGCTGGCTGCTACGGGCAGTCGCGGGCGATCCCGACGACCTCCAGATCATGTACGGGCCGGCCGGGGAGCGCCGGCTGCCCGAGCGCGAGCTGTCCTGGCTGAACGGCTACGAGGGCTCGAAGCCCGTCCGGGTCGGCAACGGCGCGAGCACGCAGTTCCAGCTCGACGTCTACGGCGAGGTGATGGACGTCCTCCACCAGGCGAGGCGGCGCCGCATCGGGCCCGGCGACGAGTCGTGGGCTCTTCAACGCGTACTGCTCGCGAACCTCGAGCGGCGCTGGCAGGAGCCTGACGAGGGCATCTGGGAGGTGCGCGGGCCGCGACGCCACTTCACCCACTCGAAGGTGATGGCCTGGGTGGCGATGGACCGAGCCGTCAAGGCGGTCGAGGACTTCGGGCGCAACGGTGACGTCGAGCGCTGGCGGCGGGTGCGAGACGAGATCCACGCGCAGGTGCTCGAGCGTGGCTACGACGAGGAGCTGGGCTCCTTCGTCCAGTCCTACGACTCGAAACGGCTCGACGCCAGCCTGCTCACGATCCCGCTCTTCGGCTTCCTGCCGGCCGACGACCCTCGAGTGCGCGGGACGCTCGAGGCGGTGCGCCGGGAGCTGCTCGTGGACGGATTCGTGCAGCGCTACCGCCACGACGAGGAGGTCGAGGACGTCGACGGGCTGCCACCAGGAGAAGGCGCTTTCTTCCTCTGCTCGTTCTGGTTCGTGGACAACCTCGTGCTGCTCGGCGAGCTGGACGAGGCGTGCGAGATGTTCGAACGCCTGCTTGCGCTCCGCAACGACCTCGGCCTGCTCTCGGAGGAGTACGACCCCGGGCTCGAGCGCCTCGTCGGGAACTTCCCGCAGGCGTTCTCGCACATCGGGCTGATCAACACCGCGCTCCTGCTCGAGAAGGCGCTCCAGTCTCACAGCGATGCGAACGTGCCCACGATCGCGCCGTAGGCGAGATGGAGCACGAACGTCGCGACAAGAGTCGCGCGGCCGTAGTTCGAGAGCAGGAATCCGGGCGGCTCGAGGAGCGGCGTCGAGCGCGCGTCGGTCCACGACCTGCCCATCCGCGGGTGGACGACGGGCAGCAGGACATTCAGCAGGCCTCCCCCGGCGAACGCCCCGTGCGCCGCTCCGAGTAGGAGCCCGAAGGCCACCCTGCCCGGCCCGTCGCCTCGAAGATGAGTCCGTACGCCGCAGCTCGAAGCGGCCGCCGTCCGCATCGAGGATCCGGTCGAAGACCGGAGCCGAGTCGACGTTCGGGAGGCAGAGCCAGTCGATCGAGCCGTCGCGGCCGACCAGCGCCGAGGTGCGACCGTCGCCGATCACGGCGTAGTCGCGCAGCGGCAGGTAACCGTCGGTCCGCACAGGGCGGCAGTTCCCCGGGCACGCGTTACCTATGCCCGAAGTGGTGCGCGGACGGCAGGGACGCGCCGACGTCGCTGCTGGCGATCGACCGCGCGAGCGGACCGAGGCTCTCGAGCGACTCGACGACGATGTTCCGGTTGTCCTTGATCCGCTCGAAGCGGCCGCGGACGAGCAGCAGCGGCTCGCCGCGGACGATCGCCCGGTTCCGCTCGTACAGCTCGGGCGAGACGATCAGGTTCACCTGGCCGAGCTCGTCCTCGAGCAGCATGAAGACGATCCCGTGCGCGGTCGACGGCCGCTGGCGTGCGACCGCCATCCCCGCGAACGCGACCCGGCTGCGGTGCGGCGCCTCGTTCAGCACGTCGCTCGGGAGCACCCCCGGCGGCAGGTGCGGGCGCAGCAGCGTCAGCGGGTGGACGTCGATCGAGACGCTCGTCGAGGCGTAGTCGCCGAGCATCCGCTCCCAGGCGGTCAGGTCGGGGAGGGCGGGCGTGGCCGCTGTCGGGTCGAGCTCGAGCGCCAGCTGGGTGTTCGTGCGCTGCACGGTCTGCGGCCGCCTGACGAGCCCGAGCTCCCAGAGCAGGTCGCGGCGCTTGCCCCAGCGGTCGCAGGCGCCGCTGCGGAGGAGCGCCTCGAGCTCGCGCGCGTCGAGCCGCACCCGCCGCGAGAGGTCGCCGACGTCGACGAACTCCCCGTTCGCCTCCCGCTCGGCGACGAGCAGCTCGGCGTCGTCCTCCCCCACCGACTTGACGTACTTCAGCCCCATCCGGACGGCGCTTTCCTCCCAGGTGCAGTGGACCTCGCTGAGGTTGACGTCCGGGGGACGGACTTCCACGCCTCGTCTCTGGGCATCCCGCACGAGCGATGACGGCGGGTAGAAGCCCATCGGCTGCGCGTTCAGGAGCGAGCAGAGGAACTCGGCCGGATAGTGGTGGCGCAGCCAGGCCGACTGGTAGGCGAGCAGGCCGAACGCCGCCGCGTGCGACTTCGGGAAGCCGAAGCCGGAGAAGGCCGCCAGCTTGTCGTAGACCCTGTCCGCGGTCTCGCCGTCGACGCCGTTTCCGCGCCGCACCCTCGATGAAGCGCTCCCGGAAGGCCTCGATCGCCTCCTCGCTCCGCTTCCGGCTCATCGCCCGCCGCAGTCCCTCCGCCTCGCCGATCGTGAAGCCGGCGAGCGCCATCGCCACGTCGAGCACCTGGTCCTGGAAGACGACGACGCCGTGCGTGTCGCGGAGCGGCTCGCGCAGCAGCTCGTGGTCGACCGGCGGCACGTACGTCCGGATCGACCCGCAGCCGCTCGCGCGCGTCGATGTACGGGTGCACGGCCTTGCCCTGGATCGGCCCCGGCCGCACGAGCGCGACCTGCACGGTCAGGTCATCCAGGTTCTCCGGCTTCGTCCGCAGCAGGCTCTGCATCTGCGCGCGGCTCTCGATCTGGAAGTCGCCGATCGTGTCGGCCTTCTGGATCTCCGCGTACACCGCCCTGTCGTCGAGCGGGATCCGGGAGAGGTCGATCGGCTCGCCGTAGACCTCCGCGATCTGCTCGACGCAGTCCTCGACCGCCGAGAGCATCCCGAGCCCGAGCAGGTC
The DNA here is from genome assembly GCA_963765705.1 of uncultured Gaiellaceae bacterium. Lineage (GTDB taxonomy): Bacteria > Actinomycetota > Thermoleophilia > Gaiellales > Gaiellaceae > Gaiellasilicea. The sequence continues at coordinate 385,523 of CAVXXJ010000013.1, read as the reverse complement.
GATCTTGAGGAAGCCCGCGTCGGAGCACGAGTCCTTGTCCCACTGGCAGAGCTGGCGGCCGGTCATCGCCGCCGGCTGGACGGGCACGAGCTCGATCAGCGGCCGCGTCGAGATCACCATCCCGCCCGGATGCTGCGAGATGTGGCGCGGCAGGCCGGCGATCTCGCGCGTCAGCTCGGCGAACGCGCGCCAGCGCGGCGAGAGCATTCGCCGCTCGGCCTCGGGGAGCAGCAGGAGCTCCTCGGCGACCCGCTTCGCGTTCCAGCCGTCCGAGACGCGCGCCAGCCGCTCGAGCTCGGCGAACGGCAGCCCGAGCGCCTTGCCGACGTCGCGGATCGCGCCGCGGGCGCGGTAGGTGGAGAAGCTCGCGACGAGCGAGGCGTGCTCGCGCCCGTAGCGCTCGGTGACGCCGAGGATCAGCTGCTCGCGGATGTCGCGCGGGAAGTCGAGGTCGATGTCCGGCACCGACGCGAGCTCGCGGTTGAGGAAGCGGCCGAGCGAGAGGTTCTGCGCGACCGGGTCGACGTGCGAGAGGCCGGTCAGGTAGCAGACGATCGAGCCGACCGACGAGCCCCGCCCCCGCCCCGGCGGCAGCCAGCGCCGCGGCGAGCCGGGCCCGCGGATCCCGTTCGCGATCTCACGCGCCAGCTCGAGCACCTCCCAGTGGAGGAGGAAGAAGCCGGCGAGCCCGAGCTCGTCGATCAGGCTCAGCTCCTGCTCCAGCCGCGCGCGAGCCTGACCTAGTAACAGTCTGTTACTTGGCGGGTAGCGCTCGGAGAACGCGTCGTCGCAGACCTGCGGCGAGCTGCTTGATCGCCGGGACGGCGCCGTCGGAGAAGTCGGGATAGCGGTAGCCGAGCTCCTGCGTCAGGTCGAACTCGAGCCGCGCCGCGACCTCGGCCGTGCGGAGGACGGCGTCGCGGTCGTCGGGGAAGAGCTCGAGCAGCTCCGCCGGCGCGCGCAGGACGCTCTCGTGGTTGCCGCGCCGCTCGCGCTCGCACGACTCGAGCGAGGTGTTGTGGCGGATCGCGACGAGGACGTCCTGGAGCGCGGTGCGGCGCGGGTGGTGAGCGTGGACGTTGCCGGTGACGACCGTCCGGACGCCCGCATGCTCGGCCAGGTCGCGCAGGTGAGCGTTCCGGCTCGCGTCGCCGCGCTCGAACGGCCGCTGCAGCTCGACGTAGAAGCGCTCCGGCCCGAAGGCGCCCGCGAGCGCCGCGGCGGCGTTCGGGTCGCGCACGCCGAGCCCGTCGCGGGCGCAGCCGGAGAGGCAGACGAGCCCCTCGTTCAGCTCGGCGAGCAGCGCCGGATCGAGCGCGGGCGGCAGCAGCTCTCCCTCCTTGGGCCGCGTGTGGGCGTGCGCGGCGGTCAGCAGCCGGCAGAGGTTCGAGTAGCCCTGCGACGACTCGACGAGCAGCGTCACGTGCGCGCCGCCGTACAGGGTCACCTCGGCGCCCGGTGATCGGGCGGACGCCGACGAGCTTCGCCGCGTGCGCGAGCTCGAGCGAGCCGTAGACGCCGTCGTGGTCGGTGAGCGCGAGCGCCTCGTAGCCGAGCTCCGCCGCCCGCAGCGCCAGCTCCTCAGGGTGCGAGGCGCCGTCGAGGAACGAATAGGCTGAGTGGCAGTGGAGCTCGACGTAGGCCACCCGATCCTCCTAGTGCCCGGCGACGGCGAGGTCGTCGGCGACTCCGCGGAGCGCCGCGTCGAGATCCTGTGCGACCGCGACGAGTTGTGCGTGACCTGGACGCGGTTCGGCCCCTACCGCGACGGCGCCTCGCCCCACGTCCACCGCGCACCACAGCGATCTCTTCTTCGTGCTCGCGGGCGAGCTGACGTTCCTCGTCGGCCCCGACCGACGAGGAGCGCGTGCTCCCCGCCGGCACGCTCGTGCTCGCGCCGCCGCTCGTCGTCCACGGCTTCCGGAACGGGAGCGACGCCGAGCTGCGCTATCTCAACTTCCACGCTCCCGGCGGCGGCTTCGCCGACTACCTGCGCGGCGTGACGCCGGGCTTCGACTCGGAGGATCCGCCCGCGGACGGCGGCCGGCCGGTCGAGGAGGCGCTGATCGTTCCGCCCGGGACCGGCGGCGTGCTCGTCGACCGGCACGAGATCCGGATCGAGGTGCGGGACGAGCCGGGGCCGGCATCGAATCGGCTCACGTGCCTCTACGCCCTCGAGGACGGCCGCGTTCCTCGAGATCCGGGCGTAGGAGGGTTTGGCGGCCCGGCGACTCAGCCGATGCTTCGCCAAACCCTCCTAGGCCGAATCCAAGCGAGGCGGTCGTGCGTTGCACACTGGCATGCGCACGATGGCGGCACTGATGGCTTCGATCACCCTGGTGACCACCGCGCTCTTCGCGCACGCGCTCGCCACGGCCGACGAGCAGCCTGCACCGCCTACCGTCGCGCGCATCGCCTCGCGCTAAGCTCGCCGCGTGGATGCGAAGGAGCGCTACGAGGAGCTCGTGGACGACCTCTGCGCGCAGAACGACGACGTCGAGCCCTCGCAGATGATGGGCATGCCCTGCGTGAAGCGGAGCGGGAAGATGGTCGCGGGCTTCACGCGCGGATCGATGGTGTTCAAGCTGCCCGACCCGGAGGCGCACGCCCGCGCGCTCGCGCTCGAAGGCGCGCACCTCTTCGACCCCTCCGGCGAGGGCCGGCCGTTCAAGGAATGGGTGGTCGTGCCGGAGGCGCACGCGGACGAGTGGGAGTCGCTCGCTCGAGACGCCCTCAGGCCCGCTGGCTGAACCAGCAGCCGGCTTCCTCGTCCCTGAACACGCACGCGTTCTGGCCCGACTCGAGCACGAGGTCGAAGTAGCGGCGGTCGAGCGGATCCTCCGTCCACCAGCGGTCGACGACGCGCCATTCCTCGCGCACGACCGTGACGCCTCCCGGTTGACCCGCATCGGCATCCCGACCGGGCTGGCTTCCACCAGCGCCGGCCGGGGAGCGTTTATTCGTCCCGCGGAACGAACAGCGCCCGTGCTTCGGGAATCCGCGACCATGGCGCCACCTCCACGACGGCGACGACGGAGCCCGAGCCGGTGCTGGCGCGCACCTGGCGCAGCCCGTCGCTCAGGCGTGCATTGACCTCGTCGCCCACCGGCTTGACGAGCTCGAGCTGCTGGCCGACCGACTCGGAGAGCTCGACCGCCTCGAGCCGCAGCTCGAGGACGGGGGCCGGGATCTCGAGCAGCTTCGGGCCGAGGGCGGCGCGCAGCCGCGGCCGGTCGGCCGTCGGGTCGCGCAGCGTCACCGTCCGCCGCCACGAGCCGCCGCCGACGAGACGGGCGGAGAGCGCAACCTTGCGGAACGGCCGTCCCGCCCGCTCCGGCCGCGCGAGCAGCCGGTCGAGGAGGGAGCCGAACGCGCGCCGGAGCGTCAGCTCGTTCCCGATCGCCTCCGGGAACTCGAGCGCCTCCGCGAGCTCGGCCGGCGGGCGGCGGCCACGCACTCGCGCGCTCGCTCCACCGCGCGCCAGTGCCCAGGCCTGCGTGCCCTCCCGGCCGAGCCGCTCCGCGACCGCTCCCCCCGGCAGCGCCGCCAGCTCCCCCAGCCGGCGCACCCCCAGCCCTTCGAGCTCCGCGTAGCGGTTCGCCGGCAGCGGCAGCAGGGAGAGCGGCAGCGGCGCGAGGAAGCCCTCCTCCTTGCCGGCCGAGACGACGAGTGCCTGCCCGGGACGCGCGACGCTCGCCGCCGCCAGTGCGGCGAACCGGCGCTGCGCAGCGCCCGCGCGTGGGTCCCAGGCAGTTCCGACGGAGGCGAGCGCTCGCTCGAGCGCCGCCTCCAAGCCTCCGTACAGCCGCTCGACGCCCTTCGTCTCGAAGTAGACGCGCCCCGGCTCCTCGGGCTCGACGGCGAAGCCGGAGTCCTCGAGCCGCTGCAGCGCCCCCTCCCACTCCCGCTCGACCGTGGCGGGATCCTGCTCGACGAGCACGAGCTGCGGGCACATCGCGAGCGCCTCGCCCAGCCGCATCCCCGGCTGCACTCCGGCGAGCTCGGCGGCGGCGGTGACCGGGCCCAACGAGCTGCTCCGTTCCCGCGACGGGTGCGAGCGCCGCCGGCACGAGCGCCAGCCGCGGCCTCTCCCGCAGCGCCGCACGCAGCTCGAAACCTGGGATGAGGAGACACGCGATCACGGGAACGTATGTTCTACATGCGAACAGGTGTTCCTGTCAAACCTGACTTGCTCTTGGCCGATCACCTCGCCGTGACAATCGTCCTCGAGGAACCGGCCGGCATCGGCAGGACGAGACGTTCGACCGGCTCGCCCGGCTCGCAGCGACCGCCGTTCAGAGCTCGGCCGCGTTCGTGACGCTGGCCGACTGCAGCGCGGACGAGATCGTCTTCGCCGGAATCACGGGGATTCCCGAGATCCCGGCCGGAGAGCGGATGCCGCTGTCACAGACGATCTGCCGGCACATCGTTTCCTCAGGCGCCCGCCTCGTGGTCGCCGACACGCAGATCCATCCGCTCGCCCGCAACGAAGCAGCGCTCCTGGAGCTCGGCATCGGCGCCTACCTCGGCGTACCGCTGACGACGACGGAGGGCGAGGTGGTCGGAGTGCTGTGCACGGTCGACCGCCACGCACGCGAGTGGAGCCGGGCTCAGATCGAGATCACCGAGGGGCTCGCAGCGGCCGTGATGACCGAGATCGGGTTGCGCAGCGCTATCAAACGGGCGCGCGAAGCTGCAGCGGAGCACGAAGCCGTGCTCGATTCCTCGCTCGACTGCATCGTCGTCATGGACGACGAGGGCGTCGTCTGCGAGTGGAACCCCGCAGCCGAGCACACGTTCGGCTGGACCCGCGCGGAGGCAATCGGATGCCGGCTGGGCGACATGATCGTTCCCGAGGAGTTGCGGCAGCGGCACGAGGAAGAGCTCGCCCGGGCCGCCGGCACCGGCGAGAGCCGGATCATGGGCCAGCGGCTGAGGCTGCCGGCGCTGCGGAGAGACGGCTCGACGTTCACCGCCGAGCTCGCGATCATGAAGCTCGAGCGGGGCGGCAAGACGTTCTTCACCGGCACGCTGCGAGACCTCACCGAGATCGTCCGGGCCGAGGAGGAGAAGACGGCTGCCGAAGCGCGCTACCGGTCGCTGATCGAGAACATTCCGCTCGTCACGTACATGAACAGCGTCGAGGAGCCGTTCACGCTCGCTCTACATGAGCCCGCAGGTCGAGTCGCTGCTCGGCTACACGCCCGAGGAGTGGGCGGCGAATCCCGAGCTCGCACGCGACGGCATCCATCCCGACGACCGCGAGCGCATCGGGCAGCAGGCTCGCGACGCACGCGACGCAGGGCGTCCCCACGCGCTCGGAGTTCCGGTTCGTCGCGCGCGACGGCCGCGTCGTCTGGGTGCTCGACCAGACGATCCCGATGCGCGACGCCGAGGCGCGATCGTCGGCCACCAGGGCTTCCTGCTCGACATCACCGAGCAGAAGCAGCTCGAGGAGCAGCTGCGCCAGTCGCAGAAGATGGAGGCGGTCGGCCAGCTCGCCGGCGGGATCGCCCACGATTTCAACAACATGCTCACGGCGATCAGCGGCTATGCCGAGCTGCTCGCCTACTCCTTCGACGAGGGCGACCCGCGCGCCGAGGACGTCGACCAGATCCGGAAGGCCGCCGCTCACGCGGCCGCGCTGACGCGGCAACTGCTCGCGTTCAGCCGCAAGCAGGTGCTGCTGCCCCAGCGGCTCGACGTGAACACCGTCCTCCGCGACCTGGAGCCGATGCTCGCCCGCACGATCGGCGCCGAGGTGGAGCTGAAGACGTCGCTCGAGGACGGGCTCGCACTCGTCGAGACCGACCCGGACCAGCTCGCGCAGGTCGTGCTCAACATGGCGATCAACGGTCGCGACGCGATGCCGGCCGGTGGCTCCCTGACGATCACGACGAGCGCCGTCGACCTCGAAGCCGGCACGTTCGTCTCCGTCGAGGTCACCGACACCGGAACCGGCATGGACGAGGAGACGCGCAACCGAGCCTTCGAGCCCTTCTTCACGACGAAGGACACCGGCAAGGGCACAGGGCTCGGTCTCGCGACCGCGTACGGCTTCGTCAACCAGAGCGGCGGCAAGATCGAGATCGACTCCACGCTCGGCGAAGGCTCGACCTTCCGCGTGCTGCTTCCGGCCGCCGCTTAGCCGCTGCCGCCTGCGATGCTCCGGCCATGGCGGTCCGGATCGACAACTCGCTCGACGGGATCGACTGGGAGGCGACGAGAGCCCACCTGATCGCCGACGACTTCGACAACGGACGGTCACCGCGGGCGCTCCGGCGGTCGTTCGAGCAGTCGCAGCACGTCGCGATCGCCCGCGACGGCGATCGCGTCGTCGGGATGGCCCGCCTGCTGTCGGACGGTGTCTGCAACGCCTACGTCGTCGACGTCTGGACGGCGTCGTCCCACCGCCGGCAAGGGATCGCGTCATCGATGATGCGACTGCTGATCGACGCGGTCCCGGGCCAGCACGTGGGGCTGCAGACGAGCTGCGCGCAGTCGCTCTACGAGTCGCTCGGCTTCCGCCCGCAACCGGAGTTCTGGGCGATCACGTCCGGGACGTGGCTCGACAACGACGCGAACCGCTAGAGCGAGATCTCGGCGGCCGGCCCCTGCATGCCCGCGAAACGCGGGACGACGTCGAGGACGCTCTCCTGCGCGCAGAAGGCGATGTCCTCCTCGAGCCCCGGTGGCCCGTACGTCCGCGCGTTCAGCCCGGTGAGCGCGTCCGGGTAGGCACCGGCGAGCACCTCGGCAGCTACCGCGGCGTCCGTCCGCTCGCCGTCGAGCAGCTGCACGATCCGCCCGGCGCAGTAGGCGTCGTCGAGTGCGAAGGCGCCCTTGTAGCCCGCGCAGAGGATCGCCACGTCCTCCCCGCGCTCCCGCGCCGCCGCCGTCACCGCGGCAAGGTTGAGCAGGCTGCCGACCAGCACCTCGTCGCAGCGCTCCGCGGCCGTGACGATCGTCCTCGTCCCGTTCGTCGTCGAGAGGATCAGCGTCTCGGCCCGCGGCTCCAGGAACTCGCGCGGCGAGGCGCCGACGTCGAAGCCCTCGATCCTGATCGCATCCCGCTCGCCGCCGACGATGCTGTCGGAGAGCTCGGCGCGCAGCGCCCGCGCCTGCTCGAGCTCGGCGACGCAGAGCACGCGCCGATAGCCGACCGAGAGCGCCTGCGCGATCGTCGAGGTCGCCCGCAGGACGTCGATCACGATCCCGGTCGGAGCCGCAGCCGCCTCGTCGGGCGTGAACGCGACGTGAACCCTCACGGTGGGCTAGGCTAATCGCCATGACCGAGATGCTCAGGTGCTACCGGCACCCCGACCGGGAGACGGGCGTCTCGTGCTCGGAGTGCGGCCGGCCGATCTGCCCCGACTGCATGACGTTCGGGCCGGTCGGGATCCGCTGCCCCGACCACTCGGGCAAGGCGCAGGGCGCGCGTCGCGTCGTGCAGAACGTGCAGCGGCGCACGGCCCGCAACCCGGGCATCGTCACGACGACGCTGATCGTGATCAACGTCGGCATCTACCTGCTGCAGCTCGCCGGCGGCGCCACCGTCAACGCCAACTCGGGCTGGATCTACGAGCACGGAGCGCTGTTCATCCAGGCGAGAGATTCCAGCGGACAGATCGTCGGCCTCGGGCACGGCGAGTGGTGGCGCCTGCTGACGTCCGCCTTCCTCCACGGCGGCCCGCTCCACCTCGGTTTGAACATGCTGACGCTCTGGTGGATCGGCCGGCCGCTCGAGGACTGGCTCGGCCCGGTGCGGTATCGTCCTGCTCTACCTCGTCTCGGGCCTCGCCGGGTCTGCCGGCGCGCTGCTCTTCGACCCGGGCTGCGATCACCGTCGGCGCGTCCGGTGCGGTCTTCGGGATCCTCGGCGCCGCGGTCGTGCTCGAGCGGCAGCAGACCTACGTGCTCGGCGGGAGCGCGATCACGCTGCTCATCTTCGGCCTCGTGCTCTCGTTCCGGCCGGGCATCTCGATCGGCGGCCACCTCGGCGGCCTCGCGGGCGGCGCGCTCGTGATCCTCGCGCTCTCCCAGTTCGGCAAGCGGAGCGCGGTCTACAGCCGGATCGACATCGTCTCGCTCGCCAGCCTGCTCGCGGTCGGCGTCGCCAGCGTCGCCGTCGCCTACTGGAAGGTGAAGGGCTACACCTAGCCGCCGATGGCGACCGCGACCGTGCCCTGCTCCGCCAGCGCGGCCTGCGCGGCGGCGAGACGGGCGAGCGGCACGCGGTACGGCGAGCAGCTGACGTAGTCGATGCCGAGCCGGTGGCAGAACGCGACCGACTTCGCCTCGCCACCGTGCTCGCCGCAGATGCCGAGCTTGAGATCGGCACGCGCGCTGCGGCCGCGCTCGACGGCGAGCGCCATCAGGTCGCCGACGCCGTCCTGGTCGATCGTCTCGAACGGGTCGCGCTCGAGCACGCCGGTCTCGAGGTAGTGCGAGAGGAAGCGGCCCGCGTCGTCGCGGGAGAGGCCGAGCGCGGTCTGCGTCAGATCGTTCGTGCCGAAGGAGAAGAAGTCGGCGTGCTCGGCGATCTCGTCGGCGCGGACGCAGGCGCGCGGCAGCTCGATCATCGTCCCGACGAGGTAGTCGAGCTCGCCCTCCTCGGCGGCGACCCGCACGGTCAGCTCGCGTAGCCGCTTCAGCTCCTCGCCGAAGCCGACGAGCGGGTGCATGATCTCGACGAGCGGCGCGGCAGAGCGCTCGCGAACGGCGATTGCCGCCCGGACGATCGCGCGCACCTGCATCTCGTAGATCTCGGGGTAGAAGAGCCCGAGCCGGCACGCGCGCCAGCCGAGCATCGGATTCGACTCCTGCAGCGAGCGGATCCGCTCGCGCATCCGCTCGTCCTGCTCCTCGTCGAGAGACGGGCAGGAACTCGTGCAGCGGCCAGTCGAGCAGGCGGATCGTCACCGGCAGGCCCGCCATCGCCTCGAAGATCCCTTCGAAGTCGGCCTGCTGGATCGGCAGCAGCCGGTCGAGCGCCGAGCGCCGGCCGTCCTCGTCGGCGGCCAGGATCATCTCCCGCATCAGACCGAGCCGGTCGGCGTCCGCGAACATGTGCTCGGTCCGGCAGAGCCCGATCCCCTCGGCGCCGAACTCGCGTGCCTTGGCCGCGTCCTCGGGGTTGTCGGCGTTCGTCCGCACGCGCAGGCGCCGCATCCCGTCGGCCCACTCCAGCACCGCGGAGAAGTCGTCGTTGATCTGCGGCGGCACGAGCGGGACCGAGCCGATGATCACCTCGCCGGTGCCGCCGTCGATCGTGATCGTGTCGCCCTCCTTCAGCTCCTGGCCGGCGAGGCGCGCCGTTCTGGCCCGCACGTCGACGTGCAGGGCCTCGCAGCCCGTGATGCAGGGCGTCCCCATCCCGCGCGCGACGACGGCCGCGTGCGAGGTGAGACCGCCGTGGGCGGTCAGGATCCCGGCCGCCTGCACCATCCCGTGGAAGTCGTCGGGCGTCGTCTCCCAGCGGACGAGGATGACGCTCTCGCCCGCCTTGCCGCGCGCCTCGGCGGTGTCGGCGTCGAAGACGATGGCCCCGGAGGCCGCTCCCGGGGAGGCGTTCAGACCCTTCGCGACGACCTCGAACTCTGCGCCGGTGTCGATCATCGGGTGCAGCAATTGGTCGAGCTGCGCCGGGTCGATCCGCGCGACCGCTTCCTCCTTCGAGATCAGCCCTTCCTCGACCATCTCCACCGCAGCTCGCAGTGCCGCCGCCGCCGTGCGCTTCGCCGTCCGGGTCTGCAGCAGGAAGAGATTCCCCTCCTCGACCGTGAACTCGATGTCCTGCATGTCGCGGTAGTGCTCCTCGAGCCGCCGGATCGTCTCCAGGAGCTGCGCGTAGGCCTCGGGAAGCAGCTCGTTCATCCGCTCGATCGGCTCCGGCGTGCGGATTCCCGCGACGACGTCCTCGCCCTGCGCGTTCTGGAGGAACTCGCCGTAGAGCTTGCTCTCGCCCGTGGACGGGTCGCGCGTGAAGCAGACGCCGGTGCCGGAGCCGTCGCCCTTGTTGCCGAAGACCATCTGGACGACGTTGACGGCGGTGCCGAGGTCGTCCGGAATGTCGTAGGTGCGCCGGTAGACCTGGGCACGAGGCGAGTCCCAGGACTCGAAGACGGCGCGCACGGCCTTCTCGAGCTGGGCCCGCGCATCCTGCGGGAACGGGCTGCCGGTCTCGGCCGCGTACGTGTGCTTGAACGTCTCGATCAGCTCGCCGAGGTCGGCGGCGGTCAGCTCGACGTCCTGCTTCACGCCGCGCGACGCCTTCATGTCCGTCAGCGACTGCTCGAAGCGGTGCCCCTCGACGCCGTCGACCACCTCGCCGTACATCTGGATCAGCCGCCGGTAGGAGTCGTAGGCGAAGCGCTCGTTGCCGGTCGTCTTCGCCAGCCCTGCGACCGCCTCGTCGTTGAGGCCGAGGTTGAGGATCGTGTCCATCATCCCCGGCATCGAGACGGCGGCGCCCGAGCGGACGGAGACGAGCAGCGGATCGTCCGGATCGCCGAAGCGCTTCGCCGCCTTGCCCTCGAGCGAGGCGATGTGCTCCGCAACCTCGGCGTCGAGCCCGTCCGGCAGCTCGCCGCCGCCGGTCATGTACGCGCGGCACGCGTCGGTCGTGATCGTGAAGCCCGCCGGGACGGGAACGCCGAGCGCGGTCATCTCGGCGAGCCCGACTCCCTTGCCGCCGAGCAGCTCGCGCCCGCCGCCGCCGGAGTCCTCGTCGAAGTCGTAGACGTAGCGCATCGGCGCGGAATCTTCCCACAAGCTCCGGTGGGCCATACTCCGGGACCGTGAGCGGCCACATTTTCGCCATCGGCGGCGGCGGCGTGCTGAGCCCTGGCTCGAAGCTGGAGCGGCGACTGCTCGAGCTGAGCGGCAAGCCCCGTCCCCGCGTGGTGTACCTGCCCACGGCCGCAGCCGACAGCGACGAGCGGGTCGCGCTCGCCACGGCCGTGTTCGGCAGGCGCGAATGCGAGCTCGACGTGGTGACGCTCTTCGGCCTGCCCGAGCATGCGGCTGAACGGGTCGCAGCCGCCGACGTGGTGTACGTGAACGGCGGCAACACGGCGAACGCACTTGCAATCTGGCGCGTCCACGGCGTCGACGGGGCGCTACGCGAGGTCTGGCAGCGTGGCGGCGTCCTCGGCGGCTGGAGCGCCGGTGCGAACTGCTGGTTCGAGGACTCCGTCACCGACTCCTTCGGGCCGGAGCTGCGCGCGCTCGGAGCGGGGCTCGGCCTGCTGCCGGGAACGTTCTGCCCGCACTACGACGTCGAGCCCGAGCGGCGCAGCACGTACACGCGGCTGATCCGCGACGGCGTCCTCGCGCCGGGCTACGCCGCCGACGACGACGCGGCATTCCACTTCGAGGGCACCGAGCTGCGCGAGGTCGTCAGCCAACGCGAGGGTGCCCGCGGCTACCGGGTCACGCGCGACGGCGAGGAGCCGCTCGAGCCACGCCGGCTGTGAGACGCGTCGCGATCGTCGCGAGCGCGAGCGGCAACGGGAAGACGACGCTCGGCCGCGAGCTGGCGCGCCGACTGGACGTGCCGTACGTCGAGCTGGACGCCCTCGTGCACGGGCCGAACTGGGTCGAGACGCCGAACGACGAGCTGCGTGCGCTCGTCGCGCCGATCGTTGCCTGGGACAGCTGGGTGATCGACGGCACGTATCGGGGCAAGCTCGGCGACCTCGTGCTGACGGGCGCCGACACCGTCGTCTGGCTCGACCTCCCGATCCGGATCTGGCTCCCGCGGCTCGTGCGCCGGACGCTGCGGAGGATCCGCGGCCACGAGCTGCTCTGGAACGACAACACCGAGTCCTACCGCAGCGCCTTCTGGGGCCGCGAGTCACTCGTCGCCTACTCGCTCCGGACGCACTTCTCCCGCCGCCGCCGCTATGCGGGCCAGCTGGCGCCATACCCGGTCGTCCGCCTCCGCACGACCCGCGAGGTCGAGCGGTGGCTCGACACGGTCGCCAAACAGCTCTAGAGCAACTCTGCGATCAACGCAGCGGCACGCGCCGCGCCGTCCGTCGCCACCGGCCGGTAGTCCGTTTCGCGCCCGATCTCCTCGGCGATCGCGGTCGCGATCTCGTCCGGGCCGTCGGTCTCGAAGTCCATGCGCCTCCCAGCGCCGTGACGCTCGAGGCGGTGCCGGACGTGGAAGTTCTGCTCGAAGTGGTGCCGGAGCGGGAAGTAGAGAAACGGACGACGGTTGGCCGTCAGCTCCATCGACGTGGTCAGGCCGCCCTGGACAACGGCGAGGTCGCAGGCGGCGAGGTGGCGGTAGAGGTCGTGGACGTAGGCGCGGATCTCGAGGCCGTCGTGCGTCGGCAGCGTGGCTGGGTCGATCCGCGGGCCCGCGACGACGACCATCCGCAACCCGGGCACGTGCGCCTTCGCCCGCGGGAATGCGTCGATGACGCGGCGGAGCAGGTGACCGCCCACGCCCGACCCGCCGACGGTGACGATGCAGACCTGCTCCGTGGGCTTGTACCCGAGCTCTGCACGGAGCCTCTCGCGGTCCGCGACGGGCTCGAACCCCGTCACGTAGCCGGCGAAGTCGTAGTGCTGCTCGGTCCAGTCGCGAATGCCGGGGAGACTCGGGCCGAACGAGTCGGGCACGACATCCTCGGGGTCACCGACGAAGACGGCACGGTCGCGGATGCGCGGGAAGCGCGCGATGTGCTCGATCATCTCGGCGTTGTAGTCGGCGGTCAGGAACGACTCGTGCTCGCCGCCGTTCTCCATCGGCAGCCAGCCGACGAAGTCGGTCAGCCACACGTACGCGGCCGACTTGAGCTCGGGATTCTCGTGCAGGAAGTAGTCGACCTCCCAGGCTTCGTCCCCGATCCAGAGGTCGTAGTTCTCCTCGCGCACGACGTCGAGGAAGAGCATGAAGTTCGCGACGAGGATCTCGTCCATGCGCCGGATCGCCTGGAAGGCATGCAGGTCGTGCTCGGCCGACTCGCACTCGATGTGCACCGACTCGTTGGCGAGCAGGGCGCTCGCCGGGTGGATCCGCTCCCCCTCGGCCTCGAGCACGACCGTGACCGGATGCTGCGCCAGCCAGTCGATCTCCAGGTCGGGATGGAGCTGCCGCAGCTCCTGGGCGATCGCGACGTCGCGACGGGCATGGCCGAGCCCGATCGGCGACGAGACGTAGAGCGCGCGCCGCTTGCGGCTGAGCGCCCGCGTCCACGTCTTCACCTTCGGCGCCGGCGGCACGACCGCCTCGCCGAACTCGCGCAGCAGCCCGTTCACCTTGACCGGGTGGCGCGCCTGCGGCAGGTGGCCGGCGCCCTCGAGGGTGACGAGCGTTCCGCCCGTCAGCTCGGCCACTGCGGCCGCACGCTCGTGCGTCTGGCAGTTGTCGAGGTCGCCGTGGATCACGAGCACAGGGCAGCGGACACGGCGGCAGATGTCCTCCGCCTCCTCCTTGCTCGACCACGGCGGTGGCGCCTCCTCGTCGGCGAGGACGAGCGACTCCGGTCCACCCTCGAGCCCCCAGCGGACGCAGTCCTCGATCTGCTTCGTCGAGTGCGGCTCCGGGAGCTGCTGCGCGAAGAAGAACTCGAGGAAGTCGCGGTAGTCGCTGCGCCAGTGGTGGACGTTGCACTTGGCCCAACCCTCGTAGCTGTCGAGCGGCACGTCGGATGGGAACAGCGTGTAGTTCGGATGCGACGGCGTCAGGCGGGGCACGAACGGCGCGATCGCAGCCACGCCGAGGACGGCCGCCGGGTCGGTCGCGGCGAGCATGAGCGCCCAGCCGCTGCCGTCGCAGATGCCGCCGACGAGCGCCTCGTTCGCGCCGCTCGCCTCGAGCACCGCGCGGCCGTCCGCGACGAACTCCCACCAGGAGTAGGCGGCGGCCTCCGTCGGGCGGTCGGAGCGGCCGTTCCCGCGCGGGTCGAAGACGACGACGCGGAAGTGGCGCGAGAGGTACGGGATCTGCGCCTTCCAGAGCCGGGAGTGCGAGATCGGCGAGGGCGGGAAGAGCAGGAAGGTCGTCGGCGCGTCGCCGTAGACCTCGTAGAAGACCCGCACGCCGTCGCGCTCGACGTAGCCCTCCGCATCCGGGTAGCGGGCGCGCGTGTGATCGCGCGCGTCGGAGACGACGGTCACGAGCGACTCCGGGGCAACGAGGCGAGGAACTCGCGGAGCAAGAGGTTCACCCTCACCGGGTCGCGCGCCTGGGGAAAGTGCCCCGAGCCCTCGAGCGTGACGAACTCACCGCCCGTCGCCTCGGCGAGCGCGACGCCCTGCGCGTGCGGCCGGATCGCGTCTTCGTCGCCGTGCATGACGAGCACCGGGCAGCGGACGCGCGCGCAGAGATCGGTGAACTCGACACCGGTCGCCAGGCCGATCCCCGCGTCGTGGTCTGCGAGCGTCTCGGGCGTCGTCTCGAGCGCCCACGCGATGCCGTCCTCGATCTGCTTCGTCGAGTGCGGCTCCGTGAAGCACTTTCCCAGGAAGAACTCGAGGAAATTACGGTAGTCGCGCCGCCAGTGGTGGATGTTGTACTTCGCCCACCCTTCGTCGGTGTCGAGCGGCTCGTCGAAGGAGTACACCGCGCGCTCGGGCAGCGGCGGCGCCAGCGCGACCGCCGGGCCGATGAACGCGGTGCCGGCAACGCGTTCTGGGTGCTCAGCAGCGAGCAAGACGCCCCAGAGCGCGGCGCACGAGACGCCGACCACGACCGCGCGCTCGGTCGCGGTCGCATCGAGCACGGCGAGTGCGTCGAGCGCAAACTCGCGGATCGCGTACGCCTCCGCGCCCACGGGCCTGTCGGATCGGCCGTTTCCGCGCCCGTCGAACGTGATCACGCGGCACTGGCGCGCGAGGTACGGGATCTGCATCTTCCAATGCCGCGAGTGGATGAGCGACCACGTCGGGAGCAGGAGCACGGTCGGCTCGCCCGAGCCGTAGACCTCGTAGAAGACCCGGACACCGTCGCGCTCGACGTACCCGTCGGCGTCCGGATAGCGGGCGCGCGACTGCTCACGCGTCACAACGGTCCGCTCGACAGCCATCTGTTCAGTCATTTGACTTAGCCATTTGACAAAACAAGAGCAGCCGTGTCAAGAGCGTGGCTTGCGACGACGCGAGCGCCACTCGGCCGCCCAGGCGAGGCCGCGGAGGCCGAGCCAGATCGGCGTCAGCAACACGTAGAAGGTGAAGACAGCGGCCCCGAGGATCGTCCACCAGAGCGCCCACCGCCACTTGGGAACCGGCGGCTTCGAGCGCTCAGGCATGCGCCTCTTGGCGGCGGCGGTCGACGAGTCGCACGACGCGGTGCGCCGTCTCCTCGATCGAGAGGCCGGTCACCTCGATCACGGGGCAGCCGAGCCGCCTGTGCACGGCGGCGGCCTCCTCGAGCTCGTCGTAGATCTCGAGCATCTCCGCGTACTGTCGGTTCTTGCCGCCCATGCCGCGGGCGCGCGCCGCGCGGATCTCGGCCAGTCGCTCGGCGTCGATCGTCAGTCCGACGATCTTGAGCGGGTCGATCTCGAACAGCTCCGGCGGCGGCTTGATCCCCTTCACGATCGGAACGTTCGCCGCCTTCTGGCCGAGGTAGCCGAGGTAGATCGAGAGTGGCGTCTTCGACGTGCGGGAGACGCCGACGAGGACGATGTCCGCTTCGTCGAGGCCGCTGCCGACGCCGTCGTCGAACTTGACCGCGAACTCGATCGCCTCCATTCGCTTGAAGTAGATCGAGTTGAGCGGCGGCCGCGCTCCGGGCGTCATCTTCGCGGCCATGCCGGAGACCTTGGCGATTGCCGCGATCGGATGGCCGAGCAGGTCGCAGTAGTGGAGGCGGGCGCTGCGACAGAACATCCGCATCGCTTCGCGCATCTCCTGGTCGACGAGCGTGTAGACCATCACCGCCGGCCGCCCCTTGGCGCGGCTGACCGTCAGCTGCAGGTCGTCGAGCGACTCGACGCGCGGATGGCGGATCTCCTCGAACGGCTGGTCGGGGAACTGAGCCTCGAGCGCCGCCACCAGGCGCGCAGCCGTCTCGCCGGTCGAGTCCGAGACGATGTGCAACTCGACGGTCTCACGTGCGGTCATCACGCGGCGGAGGCTATCGCTAACGTCTCCGGCTCATGTCCGACCCAGCCACAGACTCCGTCACGATGGACAAGATCGTCTCGCTCTCGAAGCGGCGCGGTTTCGTCTTCCCCTCCTCGGAGATCTACGGCGGCCTCGGCTCCTCGTACGACTACGGCCACTACGGCGTTCTCCTGAAAGACAACGTCAAGGCGCGCTGGCTGGAGGCGATGGTGCGGGAGCGGGACGACATCGTCGCGCTCGACTCGTCGATCATCCTCCACCCAGAGGTCTGGAAGGTGTCCGGCCACGTCGGCGGGTTCAGCGACCCGCTCGTCGACTGCAAGACGTGCAAGCAGCGCTTCCGCGCCGACCACCTCGCCGATCCCCAGCACGAGGAGATCCGGTGCGGCAAGCGGCCGTCGAAGCGCCCGGGCGAGACCTCGGACTGCGACCTGACCGAGCCGCGGAACTTCAACCTGATGTTCCAGACGCGCGTCGGCGCGATGGAGGAGTCGGGCGTCGACGTCTACCTCCGTCCGGAGACGGCGCAGGGCATCTTCATCAACTTCAAGAACGTCGCGTCGATCGCACGGCGCAAGCCTCCTTTCGGAATCGCGCAGATCGGCAAGGCGTTCCGGAACGAGATCACGCCGGGCAACTTCATCTTCCGGACGCTCGAGTTCGAGCAGATGGAGATGGAGTTCTTCGTGCCGCCGGCGGAGGCGGACGAGTGGTACCGCTACTGGGTCGACGAGCGGCTCAACTGGCACAAGCGCTTCGGCGTCCGTGACAGCCACCTGCGCGTGCGCCCGCACGAGGCGGACGAGCTCTCGCACTACTCGAGCGGGACGAGCGACATCGAGTACCTGTTCCCGATCGGCTGGTCGGAGCTCGAGGGGATCGCGAACCGCGGCGCCTTCGACCTGACCCAGCACACGAATGCGTCGGGGACGAAGCTCGAGTGGTTCGAGGAGAGCACGGGCGAGCACTTCGTGCCGTACGTGATCGAGCCCGCGCTCGGCGTCAACCGCTCGATGCTGACGTTCATGGTCGACGCCTACGACGAGGAGGTCGTCGGCGAGCGCGAGCGGACCGTGCTGCGCCTGCACCCCCAGCTGGCGCCGGTGAAGGCGGCGGTGCTGCCCCTGATCGGCAAGGACACGGGGATGGTGGAGAAGGCCCGCGGTCTCTACGAGGAGCTGCGCCGGCACTTCAGCGTCGAGTACGACGACGGCGGCGCGATCGGCCGCCGCTACCGCCGCCAGGACGAGATCGGGACGCCGTACGGGCTGACGATCGACGAGCAGACGCTCGCGGACGACACCGTGACGGTTCGCGACCGGGACTCGCTCGCGCAGGAGCGCGTGCCGATCGGCGGCGTGCGCCCGAAGCTCGGCGAGCTGCTCGCCGCCGACTGGCGCTCGCCGAAAGCGGGCTGACCCAACAGCACCTAGAGCTATTCGTCGGCGCCGGCACTCGGGCGGAGGCCGCTCGAAGCCGGCCGCTCGAGCAGCCGCTCGGCCGGGGCGAAGCCGAGCTTCTCGTACAGGCCGTGCGCGTCGAGCGTGTGCAGCACCCAGCGGCGGTGGGCATACGGCCCTTCCTCGACGGTGAAGCGCACGAGGTCGATGCCGAGGCCGTGCCCGCGATGCTCGGGCAGCACGAAGACGTCCGCGAGGTAGACGAGGAACGCGTCGGCCGCGTCGACCGTGCGGGAGTAGCCGGCCAGCGAGCCGTCCGGGGCATAGAGACCGACGTTCCTCGAGGCGCGATCGATCAGGCCCTCCATCGCCTCCCGCGCGCGGCCCTTGGCCCAGTACGACTCCTCGGAGATGAACCGGTGCACGGCGTCGCGATCGACGCGCGCCGTGTCGTCGTCGAGCTCGTAGCCCTGCCGGAGCTGCTTCCTCACGCGGAAAGCGTTCGCAGGCGGAAGCCGCCCTGGTGCTCGTACGACGCCCGCACGATCGCAAGCGCCTCCCGCGCGCGGCTCTCCGTCAGCCCGGCTTCGCCCGCGTCGGCGAGCGGAGTGGCGACGAGCGTCTGGATCGCCCGCACGCCCTCGGTCGAGAGCCGAATGGTGCCGGGGCCGCAGTTGCGGCAGACCGCGCCGGCTGCTGCCGGCAGGTAGCCGAGCAGCCCTTCGACGGCGCCGCACTCGACGCAGCTCTCGAGGTGCGGCATGTAGCCCGACACCCAGAGCAGCTTCAACTGGAAGGAGAGGACGAGCGGGTCGAGCGCCGGGATCGCCGACTCGGTCTCGCGCGCCGGAATCACGTCGAGCCGGTCGAGGAAGCGGGTCAGAGCCGTGAACGCACGCTCGTTCGCCTCCTGCTCGGTGAAGAGCCGCAGCATCGCCTCGGCGCCGATCAGCCCGACCGCGAGCCGGTACGGGTCCTCGCGCGACTCGTGGTGAGAGGCGCGGAGGTCGGCCCCGGTCACCGTCTGGAGCTCACCGGAGCCCTGGTGGAGCATCAGCTCGACGTGCGAGAGCGGCTCGAGCCTGCCGCCGAAGCGCGACTTCGTCCGCCGGACGCCCTTCGCAACGGCGCCCACCCGGCCACGCTCCGCCGTGTAGACGTGCAGCACCCGATCGGCCTCGCCGAGCCGAAAAGAGCGCAGCACGACCGCCTCTGTCCTGTACGTCCGCGCCATGCTCCGAGTCTAGAGACCGCATCCGACAGGAACGAACGAATCGTCGTCTACGTTGTAACCGGTAATGAGCCGGATTCAGATCCATACGACCCGCTGGTGTGGCTATTGCGTCCGCGCGAAAGCGCTCCTGGATGCGAAGGGGATCGCGTACGAGGAGATCTCGCTCGACGACGACCCGGCGTTCCGCCGCAACCTCTTCGACCTCACCGGCGGTTGGACCGTCCCCCAGATCCTGATCGACGATGTGCCGATCGGCGGCTTCACGGAGCTCTGGCGGCTCGACAAGTCCGGCGCGCTCGACGAGCGCACCGCTGCCTAGACTCGCGCCACGACTAACAACGCGCTCTCTCTCAGGACGATCCGTTCGGCGGCAGCGTTCCTGACCGCCTTCGCAGCCGTGGCGGGCCTCGCTGCCGTCGACGGTGGCTACTTCGCGAGCTCGTGGGGGCTCGCGACCCTCGGCCTCGTCATGGTCGCGGCGGTCGCCGTAGTCGCTGCGGACCTGCCACGACCGTCGCGTCCCGAGCTCGCGTTCGCCGGCGGGCTCGCCGCGCTCGCCCTCTGGGCCGGTCTGTCGACGTTGTGGTCGGCAGGAGCCACGGCTCCGGTGCTCGAGGCCGAGCGCGGTCTCCTCTACGTCGCCGCAGCAACGGCTGCGATGACCCTGCTCGCGTACCGCGACGCCATCGCACCGCTGCTCGCCGGCATCGTCGCCGGCTGCGTCGCGATCTCTCTCTACGCGCTCGCGACGCGGCTCTTCCCCGGCCACGTCGGCGGCGCGTACGACCCGTCGAGCGGCTACCAGCTGGCCGAACCGATCGGCTACTGGAACGCGCTCGGGCTGCTCACCGCGGTGGCGCTCCTGCTCTGCGGCGGCTTCGTCGCCCACAGCGAGCACGTGCTGACGAGGATGCTCGCGGCCGTGGCCGTGGTCGTGCTGCTGCCGACGCTCTACTTCACGTTCTCCCGCGGAGCCCTCATCGCCCTCGTGGTCGGGGCGGCCGTGCAGATCGTGGCCGACCCACGTCGGGCGCGGCTGCTCGCAACGGGCCTGCTCCTGGGCGCGCCGGCTGCTCTCGGTGTCTACCTGGCCTCCCAATCTCACGCGCTCACCTCGCCCGGCGACTCGCTCACGACCGCGCAGCGGGAGGGCAGGCAGATCGCCGTGTGGCTCGTCTGGCTCGCTCTGGTCGCTGCGGTGAGCGCGGTCGCGCTGCACCTCGTCGAGCGGCGTGTGCGCCTCCCGCGCCGCGCGAGCTCGCTGCTGGTTGCCGTGGTCGCAGCCGCGTCGCTCCTCCTCCCGGCTGCTGCCGTCATCGCGGCAGGTGGGCCGGTCGCGGTCGTCGAGCGCGCCGCCGACGCCTTCGACGAAGAGCCGCCGCCCGGAGAGGGGGACCTGCAACGGCGTCTCCTGAGCGCGTCAGGAAACGGCCGGAGCGAGTACTGGCGCGTCGCCTGGGACCTGGTTCGCGAGGCGCCGTTGCTGGGCGGCGGAGCCGGCAGCTTCGAGGCTCACTGGTTCAGGGAGCGGACGGTTGCTTTCCAGGCGCGCGACGCACACAACCTCTACCTCGAGACACTCGCCGAGCTCGGCCCGGTCGGCCTGTCCCTCCTGCTCGGGACGCTTGCGGTCCCCTTGCTCGCCCTGCGCAATGCCCGACGCTTCCCACTCGGCCCGGCGGCTGGGAGCGCCCTCGTCGCCTATCTCGCGCATGCCGGTGTCGACTGGGACTGGGAGGTTCCGGCGGTCACGGTGCCGGCGATCTTCTGCGCGGCCGTGGTGCTGGCCTGGAACCGCGAGGAGGAGGAACCTCCGCTGACTGGCAGGCGGCGTGGTGTGGCACTGGCGCTGCTCGCGCCACTCGCCGTGGTCGCGCTCGTCGCGCACGTCGGAAACCGCGCGGCCGCGAGCAGCATCGCCGCGACCGAGGCAGGCGAGCCCGTGCGTGGGCTCGAAGAGGCGAAACGCGCGATCACCTGGGCTCCCTGGTCGGAGGAAGCGTGGCAGCTGCGGGGCGAAGCCGAGCTGGAGCTCGGGGACGAGCCTGCCGCCCGGCGCAGCTTCTCTCGAGCGCTCGCCCGGAACTCCGAGAGCTGGGTCTCGTTGCTCGACCTCGCCGTCGCGAGCCGAGGAGAGATGCGCAGTCGGGCACTCGATCGAGCGCAAGCGCTCAACCCGCTCAGCCAGGAGGTAGCCGACCTCCAAACAAAACCTTTACCTCCGTAATCGCAGGGGTTGAGGCTCTTGAGCGTCCACTAGCCAGAAGGCGGACTCTCCGCACTCGTATGGAAGGAGCCAATTTGACGAATCCAAGAAAGCTGAGCTCACGCATCGCCGCCGCCGCCGCGATGGTGACCTGCACGCTCGTCGCGGTCGCCGCACTCGGGGGGGTCGGTGTCGCCCAGAGCGCCGTCAGCTCTGCTCAGGGCGCATACGGCAAGAAGGTGACGATCTGCCACAAGGGCAAGAAGACGATCAAGATCAGCAAGAACGCGTGGCGGGCGCACCAGCGCCACGGCGACACGCTCGGCCCGTGCACGAGCCCCGCGGCGAAGGCCGCGAAGGCCAAGAAGCACAAGGCCGCCAAGGCCAAGGCTGCGAAGGCCAAGGCCGCCAAGGCCGAAGCCGCGAAGGCCAGGGCTGAGGAGCGGCAGGCCGAGAAGAAGAAGGAAGGTCAGTCCGAGCGGGGCGACAACCCCGGCAAGGGCGACAACCCCGGCAAAGGCAAGGGAAAGGGCAAGGGCTAGTTAGCCCGAAGCCAGCTTGGAACGATTCGAGGGGCCGGTTTCCCGGCCCCTCGATTTCGTTCTAGGTAGGTCGTGCGGTCTAGCGCGTGCCCGAGAACAGCGCCAGGCGATCGACCAGGAACCCGTGACCGAGCGTCGCGGGCGCCGGATCGCCGGCCGTGCGGAAGAGCATCGAGTCCACCGTGCGAGTCGGGTTGCCCTCGCAGTAGCGGAAGTAGTCCTCCCACGTCGTGCCGGTGATCTCGAGCTTTCCGTCGACCCACACCTTCACCACGTCGTTCCGCGGACCCTCACGGAAGTTGATCTCCATCTCGACCGTGTGCGGCTTCTTGCGGTCGAGGCCGGTGGCGAGCGTCGTCTGGACGAAGTTGTCCTCGGCGCCGCAGCCGGCCGGATCGCCGTTGGCGCCACCGAAGGGCGCGTTGTCGCGGTAGTCGTTGAAGTTGACCTCGAGACCGCCCGGCGTGTCCCGCATCTGCACCCAGCTCATCCGGGCGCCGTCGCCGCGGTCGGGGCTGGCCACGAACTGCAGGCCGGGCTGCTCGGCGTTCGGCGTGGTCGAGGCGAACTTCCAGCGCGCCTCGAAGTAGTTCCGCCGCGGACCGGAGACGCCGTCACCCTGTGCCGACGTCTCGCCGGCCTCGCTGACGAGCTCCTTCGAGAAGGTCTGGTCGCCGAAGCTGCCGCTCGTGATCGCGTTCGAGATGCGCAGGCTCTGCGAATCGAAGCCCGCGTACAGGCTCTGAGCAGCGACCGCGTGGTCGTACGGCCCCGTGCTCTTCCAGCCGTCCTGGCCGTCGATGTCCCCGACGACGTAGGTCGGCGGCTCGAAGATGATCGGCCCGACGCTGTCCGCGAAGGCGACAGCCGCGCTGAGCGCAACCGTCAGAACGGCAGCCGCAGCCACCGCAAAGCGCATTCTGACTTGCAAGATGATCCCCCTTAGTTGGTTTGCCCTCTATGCCCCTGGTTCCCCTGGGCACGTGCCGAAGCGCAACCAGCGCCCGGCATACAACTTCTAACAGGTGTGGGCCGAAGTTACGAGTCTAGGTTTCAGGGTCGCTGACAGCGGGGGCAGAACCAGGTGCCGCGGCCGCCGACGCGGATCTTCTCGAGCGGCGTGCCGCAGCGGTCACACGGCTCGTCGAGGCGTCCGTAGGCCTTGAACTCCTTCTGCATCGAGCCCGACGAGCCGTCCGGAAGCCGGTAGTCGGTGAGCGTCGAGCCCTGCCGGGCGATCCCGAGCTCGAGCGCCTTGCGGATCGCACGGTGCAGTCGCCGGAGCTCGTCTCGGTCGAGCGAGCCGGCGACGCGGAGCGGATGGAGCTTCGCGTACCAGAGCGCCTCGTCGACGTAGATGTTCCCGAGCCCGGCCAGGGTGCGCTGGTCGAGCAACGCCGCCTTCAGCGGCGCCCGGCGTCCTTCCAGCCGCTCGCCGAGCCCCCTCGCCGTGAACGCGGCCAGAAGCGGCTCCTCACCGAGGCGCGCGCCGAGATAGGGCTCGAGCTCGCCCGGCTCGAGCAGGAGCCAGGTGCCGAAGCGGCGCACGTCTCGGTAGCCGACCTCCGTACCGTTGTCAAGTTTGAGAACAGCCCGAACATGCGTCGTCTCCCCCGGGTCCTGCAGCAGGCTGCCCGTCATCCGCAGGTGGATCAGGAGCGCGCGGCCGGAAGCGAAGCGAACGATCAGGTACTTGCCGCGCCGGTCGACGTGCTCGACGCGCTCCCCTGTCAGCTCCGTGGCGACCTCGAGCGGATCCTCCGGCCGGGTCAGCCGGACGTCGCTGATCTCGACATGGTCGAGCGTCCGCCCCTCCAGTGCCGGCGCGATCGCTCGCCGGACGGTCTCGACCTCGGGGAGCTCAGGCACCGGCGGGTGGCCGTGGGAAGAACGAGGGGTAGACGACTCGACCCCGGAGCGCCGGCTCGTACGCGCTCAGCGGGCGCACCATCCAGGCTGCCTCGGGGATCTTCGGGTCCGGCCGCTCGAGTCCGAGCTCGGTCGCGGAAACGAAGCCGAACTGCGGATAGTAGGACGGCACGCCCTCGACGAGCACCAGCAGCTCCCCGCACTCGTCCGCAGCGGCGAGCGCGGCTTCGATCAGCTCGCTGCCCACGCCCTGCCGCTGGCGGTCGGGCCGCACCGACATCGGCGTCAGGATCAGCACGTCGACGTCCGGTCCCTGCAGGCGTACCCGGCTCAGCATCGTGTGCGCGACGATCTCGCCCTCCTCCTCGACGACGAACGCGAGCTCGGCGACGTAGCCGGGCGAAGCTCGGATCTGCTCGGCGAACACGGACGTTTCGCGGTCGCCGAACGCAGCATCGATCAGCCGGGAGATCTCGGCCTCGTCCTCGTGGCGCTCGCGCCGGATCATCAGGCGACGACGTCGAGCAGCAGCGGCCGCTCGGGCGACGGGACGTCGCCGATCTCGTAGGCGGCGAGCACCTCGGCGCTCCCCAACCGCGCTTGCTCCTCGTTGCGCGCGTGCACCTCCGCGAGGACGTCGCCCTCCGCGACGAGCGCGCCGCGCTTCGCACGGCAGACGACACCGACGGAGTGGTCGATCTCGTCGGCCTTGGTGCTTCTCCCCGCCCCCAGGTGGAGCGCCGCCAGGCCGATGTCGATTGCGCCGAGCCGGGTCACATGGCCGGCGACCGGAGAGCGCAGCTCGTGGATCACCGGCGCACGCGGCAATACGCCCGGATCGGGGTCGCCGCCCTGAGCGCGCACCCAGCGCTCGTAGACGGCGAGCGCGGAGCCGTCCGCCACGACGCCCTCGGCTCGGCGCCGTCCCTCCTCGACGTCGATCCCGAGGTCGGAGAGGGCGAGCAACCGGGCGCACGCGTCGAGCACGAGCTCGGTGAAGTCCGGCGGGCCCTGCCCGCACACGGTGTCGCGCGCCTCGACGATCTCGAGCGCGTTGCCGACGGCGGCGCCCAGCGGCTGGTCCATGTCCGTGATCAGGCAGACCACCTCGCGGCTCGCGTGGCGGCCGAGCTCGAGCATCGTCTCCGCGAGCGCGCGGGCGTCCTCGAGCGTCTTCATGAACGCTCCGTCGCCGACCTTGACGTCGAGCACGATCGCGTCGGCCCCGCCGGCGATCTTCTTCGACATGATCGAGGACGCGATCAGGGGCAGGATGTCGACCGTCGCGGTCACGTCCCGGAGCCCGTAGAGCTGCTTGTCGGCGGGAACGAGATCGCCGGTCTGGCCGACGATCGCCAGGCCGACTTCCTTCACCTGCTCGACGAAGCGGTCGACGGAGAGGTCGACGCTGAAGCCCGGGATGGCCTCCAGCTTGTCGAGCGTGCCGCCCGTGTGGCCGAGGCCGCGACCGCTCATCTTTCCGACCGGCACGCCGCAGGCGGCAACGATCGGGCCGACCGCGATCGTCGTCTTGTCGCCGACGCCGCCGGTCGAGTGCTTGTCGACGACCTTCCTGCCCAGCGCGCCGCCGAGGTCGAGCGTGCGTCCGCTCGCGATCATCGCGTCCGTGAGCGCGTACGTCTCCGCGGCGGTCATGCCACGGAAGTAGACGGCCATGCAGAAGGCCGCGAGCTGGTAGTCGGGAATCTCGCCTCGTGCGTAGCCGAGGATCAGCTCGGAGATCTCGGCGGCCGGCAGCTCCTCACCGTTGCGCTTCCGCTCGATCAGCTCCGCCGGGCGGATCACGTCGCCGCCACCAGCACGACCGTACGCCGCCGGACGACGAACGGCAGCTCGAGCCGCGGGACCTCTGCCTCGATCCGCCAGAGACCCTGCGTCGCCGCGACGTACTCCATGACGGATTCGCGGGTCGGGAACCTGATCTCCCCGCTTGCTTCGTACCGCTCCACGTCGCTGAACGCCTCGCGAAGCAGCTCCTCGGCGTTCTCGCCGCTGAACGCGGAGAAGGTCCGCGAGGGCGCGCCGATCAGCTCCCGCGCCTCCTGGAGATGATCGAGGTAGTTCGTGACCGCGACGAGGCGTCCACCTGGCTCGAGCACGCGGGCGAGCTCCGCGAGAGCCTGCGGGACGTCGGGGACGTGGTAGAGCATCCACGCGGCGATCGCGCAGTCGAACTCGGCGTCGGCGAACGGAAGCTCCTGCACGTCGCCGACCCGCGCGTCGACACCGCGAGCGCGGGCGAGCTCGACCATCCGCGGCGAGGTGTCGACCGCGACGACGTCGGCTCCCAGCTCTACCTGAACCCGCTCGGCGAGCTCGCCGGGCCCGCAGCCGGCCTCGAACACCCGTCTGGGTCGCGCCACGGCGATCGCGTCGAAGAGGAGCTCGAGGGGGTTCGGCCCCGAGGCGTAGTCGTAGGCGCTTCGCCGCCCGAGCAAGCCGCGTTCGCTCGCGTACTCCTCGCGAACGTACTGCGGGTCGTTGAGCGTGTTCACGCGGCCTTCTCAGCGAGGTAGACGCAGTGCGTCGAGCGCGTCTCGAAGGGCTCCGCCAACTCGGGGATGCGCTCCGCGAGGTGGGAGCGCGACGTCGTCGCCGCGACGAACGCGTGCATCGACGGCCGGTCGGGGAAGACGACGGTCCCGTTGGCGTCGTGCCGCTCGATCTGCGTGAAGTGCGGCGCGAGCGCGGCTTCGCCGTTGCCGTAGCCGAACGAGAGGCCGGCCGTGACCTCGCCGCCGAGCAGGTCCCACAGCTCCTGCATGTTCCCGTCGCCGAGCGTCGCGGCGACGAGCCGGCCGCCGGGGCGCAGGACACGGGCGAGCTCGCTGATGCCGCGGTCGAGGTCGGGCACGTGGTGGAGCACCCAGTTGGCGGCGACACAGCCGAACGACGCGGCTTCGAATGGGAGCTCCTGGAGGTCGGCGACCTCCGCGTCGACGCCGCGGGCGCGCGTCAGCTCGACCATCCGCGGCGAGATGTCGATCGCCTTGACGGTGGCACCGAGCTCGCGCTGGACGCGCTCGGCGAGCTCGCCCATCCCGCAGCCGGCGTCGAGGAAGCGCTCCGGCTTCGCGTCGCGAATGGCCTCGAACACGGCGTCCTCGGCGATCACGCCCTCGGTCAGCTCCCGGTAGGTCTGGTTGCGCTTGGCGAGGCGCTCCTCGCTGGCGTACTCCCACTGGACGACGAGCGGGTTGTCGAGCTTCATGGCTCGATGATCGGCTTGCCGGGGATGCCGCGACCGGGGCCCTTGCCGCCCAGCCAGGCGTTCACGGTCGCGCCGACGTCGCCGAACTCCCCCTCGTGCACGGCGCCCTGCGCGTTCCGACCCGCGGCGTACGCGAGGAGCAGCGCGTGCTCCCGCGAGTGGTCGGTCGAAGCGGTCGTCGGGTCGCAGCCGTGGTCGGAGGTGATGATCAGCAGGTCGCCGGGTCTGAGCGCCTCCAGGATGTCCTCGAGCCGCCGGTCGAAGTCCTGCAGGCAGCGGTGGAAGTTGACCGGGTCGTTCCGGTGCCCCCAGAGCTGGTCGGTCTCGACCAGATTCGCGAAGACGAAGCCGCCGTCGATGGACTGGAGCAGCTCGACGATCTTGTTGATCCCGTCGACGTTCGACTTCGTCGTGAACGACTCGTCGACGTCCCAGCCGGCGAAGATGTCGCTGATCTTGCCGACGCCGTTCACCTTGTGGCCGGCGTCCCGGATCAGCGAGAGATAGTTCGGCCGGCGCGGCACGAGCGAGAAGTCGTGCCGGTTCGGTGTGCGCTCGTAGCTCCCGGGCTCACCGGCGAACGGGCGGGCGATCACCCGCCCGACCGCGTGCTTGCCGGTCAGGATCTCGCGCGCGATCTTGCAGCCCTCGTAGAGCTCCTCGAGCGGGATCGTCTCCTCGTGCGCGGCGATCTGGAAGACGGAGTCGCCGGACGTGTAGACGATCCACTTCCCGGTCTTCTGGTGCTCCTCGCCGAGCTCCTGGATGATCTCCGTCCCGGACGCGGGCTTGTTGCCGAGCACGCCGCGGCCGGTCTTGTGCATGAACGGGTCGATCACGTCGTGCGGGAAGCCGTGCGGGTAGGTCGGCATCGCCGTCGCGGTGACGATCCCCATCAGCTCCCAGTGGCCGGTCGTCGTGTCCTTGCCCTTGGAGCGCTCGAGCAGCCTCCCTGCGACCGCCGGCGCACCCGGCTGAGGCGGGCAGCCCTCGAGCGGCATCACGTTGCCGAGGCCGAGCGCCTCGAGCGCGGGCAGGTCGAGGCCTCCGACGGCGCGGGCGACGTTGCCGAGCGTGTTGGAGCCCTCATCTCCGAATGAGGCCGCGTCGGGCAACTCTCCCGCGCCGACGGCATCCAGAACGATCACGCACGCCCGCGGCACTGAATCATTCTAGGAGGGTTTGGCGGAACCCCGGCGACTCAGCCGATATTTCGCCAGACCCTCCTAGGCGGGCTATTGTACGGCGCGAATGGACACCGTCCTCGGTCTCATCGGCCTCACCATCTACATGGCCCTGATCATCAGCCTCGCCTCGGCCGTGACGTGGGCGGTCGTCAAGCTCAGCCCGTCGAAGAGCCAGAAGCAGCTCGACGCGAAGAACGCCTCGACCTCCTAGACGGTCGAGCCGAGCACGTCCTCGAGCGGCGTGTACTCGAGCCCATGCGCCTCTGCGACGGCTTCGTAGGTGATCCGTCCGTCGAGCACGTTGACGCCTCGTGCGAGCGCCTTGTCGTGCGCCACGGCCTGAGCGAGCCCGTGGTCGGCGATCGCCTCGACGTAGGGCAGCGTCACGTTCGTGAGCGCCATCGTCGACGTGATCGGGACGGCGCCCGGCATGTTCGCGACGCAGTAGTGGGTGACGCCGTCGACCTCGTAGACGGGATCGTCATGCGTCGTCGCGTGTGAGGTCTCCGCGCAGCCGCCCTGGTCGATCGCGACGTCGCAGAAGACGCTGCCGTCCTTCATCCCGGCGACCATCTCGCGCGTGAGGAGCTTCGGCGCGAGCGCGCCGGGGATCAGGACCGCGCCGATCACCAGATCGGCGTTGGCGGTCGAGCTCTCGATCTGGAGGGTCGTCGACATCAGCAGCGTGACGCGGCCGTGCAGCACCTCCTCGAGATGGCGCATTCGGTCGACCGACCGCTCGAGGATCGTCACCTGGGCGCCGAGCCCGAGCGCGATCACCGCCGCGTTGTAGCCGACGATGCCGCCGCCGATGACGACGACCTTCCCGGGAGCGACGCCCGCGACGCCGCCGAGCAGCAGCCCACGGCCGCCTTTCGGCCGCTCGAGGTAGTGCGCGCCGGCCTGCGGCGCGAGGCGGCCTGCGACCTCGCTCATCGGCGCCAGCAACGGCAGCCGGCGATCGTCCGTCTCGACCGTCTCGTAGGCCACGGCTGCGATGCCGCTGTCGGCGAGCGCCCGCGTCAGCGGCTCGTCGGCGGCGATGTGCAGGTAGGTGAAGAGCACGAGGCCCTCACGCAGGCGGCCGTACTCGGGCGCGATCGGCTCCTTCACCTTCAACAGCAGCTCCGCGCTGCTCCACACGTCGTCGACCGACGCGATCCGGGCGCCGTTCGCCTCGTAGTCGGCGTCTGGGAACTGGCTCCCCGCGCCGGCCCCGGTCTCGACGACGACGTCGTGGCCGCGCTGGACGAGCTCGCGCGCGCCGGCCGGCGTCAGCGCGACGCGGTACTCCTGAGGCTTGATCTCCTTGGCGACGCCGATGCGCATGGCCGCGGAACGATATCTCTTAGGAACGTTCCCGCAGCCAGAGGAGAAGCCCGACGAGCGTGGTTGCGTCTCTCAGCTCGTGAACCTGCGCCTCGGCCTCGGCCAACGTCCAGCGGACGACCTCGAGCTCCTCTTCCTCGTCCGGTTCGGGCTCCCCCTCTTCGAGCCCGTCCGCCACGAACACCGTCAAGAGCTCGGTGACGAAGCCGGGTGAGGTCCAGAACGAGGCGAGCTCGCGCCAGCGGCCGCCGTGCAGGCCCGTCTCCTCGCGCAGCTCGCGCTGCGCCGCCGCGAGCGGCTCCTCGCCCTCGTCGACGAGCCCGGCCGGCAGCTCGAGCAGCTCGGCGCCGACCGCGCGCCGTGTCTGGCGGACCAGGACGATGCGCTCGTCGGCGTCCAGCGCGACGACCGCGACCGCGTCCGCGGTGTCGGCGACCTCGAACCCGTCCTCGACCAATACCGAGAAGCGCCTTCCTTGCCACACCCTCATCGCGCAAGTCCTTCCACGTACGCCCGCTCCTCACGCCCGAACCACGGCGGCGAGCCGGCGGCGGCGTTCTCGGCGGCGCGCTCGGGTCGCGAGGTGGCGGGGATGACGAGGTCGACGCGAGGGTCGGAGAGCGCCCACTTGAGCAGCGCCTGCGGCCAGGTCGTGACGCCGAAGGGCTCCAGCGGAGCGAGCTCCGCCGCGGACGGCGGACGCGCCGCCAGCGATCCTCCGCCGAGCGGACGCATCACGACGA
The DNA here is from genome assembly GCA_963765705.1 of uncultured Gaiellaceae bacterium. Taxonomy (GTDB): domain Bacteria; phylum Actinomycetota; class Thermoleophilia; order Gaiellales; family Gaiellaceae; genus Gaiellasilicea. Next base: position 355,698 of record CAVXXJ010000013.1, on the reverse strand, counting down.
CCGCGACGCCGAGCTCAGCCGCGAGCGGCAGCAGCACCCGCTCGCACTCGCGCTCGTGCGGGTTGAGCGGCACCTGCATCGTCTCGAAGCGGCCCGTGCGGAGCGCCCGCTCGAGCTCGCCGAAAGCCGAGGTCGCGTAGTGGGTGACGCCGATCCGGCCGATCCTCCCCGCGTCCCGCTCCGTCTCGAGCCACGGCAGGTACTCCGCCCATGCCACCAGGTTGTGGATCTGCTCGACATCGACCCGACCGAACCAGGCGAGCTGGTCGGCGTACTGGCGGTGTGCCTCCTCCGCCGAGGGGCTCCAGATCTTCGTCAGCAGGACCGCATCGTCGCGGCGTCCCTCCAGCGCGCGGCCGAGCGACCGCTCGGCGGCTCCGTACATCGGCGAGGTGTCGAAGCAGCGGCTGCCCGCGCCGAGCGCCGCGCCGACGACCTCGCGCGCGAGCGGCTCGTCGCCCTTGAACGTGTTCCAGGTGCCGAGCCCGACGACGGGTCCGAGGCGCCGCTCCTCCATCACCGCAGGAGCTTCCGCGCGGCGACACCAGCCGCGTACGCGGCGCCGAAGAACACGGGATCTTCGGCCGGGCCCCGGCCCATGTGCGACAGGGGCAGATCGGCGCACGCCTGCTCCCAGCCGTCGTCGTCTCCCTCCTCCGGCCATTTCGAGCTCAGAGAGGCTGAAGTCGCATGACCGTCTGCGCATGGTGCGAGACCCCGCGGTGCCGACCGCGCGCGTCCGCCGTCCGAGGTCCGGATCGCAAGCACCGGCCGGCCTCGCAGGCTGAACGCCGCATTCGCAACGTCCGCGAGGGCGAGCGCGCCGTGGCCGAGCCTCGATCCGGTCCCGACGATCCCGGGGCCGACCGAGCAGACTGCAACGTCGTTTCCTTGCGCCTTCGCCCACGCCAGCGCAGCCGCGGCCGTGACGAACTGCGCGTCGCCATCGAGACAGGGGGAGACCGCGCAGGCAACGGTCAGCATCCGTCGCTCTTTCAGGAGTCGAACGGTGTCGGAGAGCGAGACCGGCAACGCTCCGCCCGCGACCTGGATGTAAGCCACTTGCAGGCCTTCGCCCAAGCCGGCACACACGGGAGCGACCTGGCTGTGAACCGTGCAGAGCACAACGGGCATGCCCCCGATCGACTCCTCGATCTCGTCTGTCTCCTCGTTGCTCCGCAACGCAAGCTGCCCCGGCGTGTACGGGAGCACCATCACGTGCGCGTCGCTCCTCCGCAGGAAGCCCGAGCCCGCGAGTGAGATTCGCGTAGAGAACGTCGAAGCCGCCGGAGCCGAGCTCGAGCAGCCGACCCTGTTCGTTCACGAGCACCTCGTCCCCCACCTCGACCTCGCCTGTCAGGCGCGGATACGCGACGCAGGGGATCCCGTCGACCTCGAGCCGGAGGAAACCCGGCAGCTCCTCGACGACCGCCGTGACGGTGCCCCGTCTAAGCCCGAGCGGCATCGACAAGCGCCAGCGTCACGTCGACCATCGCGTCCAGATCGGCGACGGCGATGTGCTCGTCGGCGGTGTGGATCTCGGCCATCCCGTTCGCCAGATTGAGGCACGGCAGCCCGCGCGTGTTGAAGACGTTGGCATCGGCGCCGCCGCCGGTGAGCGTCGGCACGAGCTCGTATCCGCACCGCTCGAGCGCCGTTCGCGCGAGCTGCACGATCGGGTCGACGTCCTTGAAGCGATATCCCTGGTAGGTCTCGCTCACCTCGGTCTCGAGCGTGCACTCGGCAACGCTCGCGGCGAAGGCGAACGTGTCGAGCATCTCCTGGATCAGGTCGGCCAGCTTGCGGGGATCGTGCGAGCGCGCCTCCGCCTCGAGCTCACACCACTCCGGCACGATGTTGCGCGCGCTGCCGCCGCGGATCAGGCCGACGTTCGCCGTGGTCTCGTCGTCGATGCGGCCGAGCCTGAGGTCGGCGATCGCACGCGCCGCGGCCGAGATCGCGGAGCGGCCCTCCTCCGGCACCATCCCGGAGTGCGCCGGCCGGCCGTGGAAACGGACGAGCAGCGAGCGCTGGTACGGCGCTCCCAGGATGACGTCGCCGATCGGAGCGGCCTGGTCGAAGACGAACCCGAGCTCCGCCTCGAGCGTCGTGTGGTCGAACGCCCCCGCGCCGAGCAGGCCGACCTCCTCCTTCGGCGTGAAGAGGAGCTCGACGCCGGCATGCGGGCGACCCTCCTCGACGATGCGCCGCGCGGCCTCGATCATCGCGACGACCGCCGACTTGTTGTCGGCGCCGAGGATCGTTCCGCCCGCGTTACGGACGATGCCGTCCTCGCCGACGACTGGCTCGAGCGGGCCCTGCGGCGGCACCGTGTCGAGGTGCGCGCAGAAGAAGACCGGCGTACCGGTCCCGTTGCGGCCGGGCAGGCGGCAGAGGAGGTTGCCGATCGTCGAGTCGATCTTCGAGCCGGCGTCGTCCTCCTCCACCTCGAGGCCGAACGCGCGCAGCTCGGCGATCACGCGGTCGGCGACCGCACGCTCCTCGCCGGGTGGGCTCGCGATCGCGGCGAGCTCGAGAAAGAGATCGAGCGCACTCAGACTCATCCGCCCGGAGCTCCGCCGAATGTAGTAAAATCTGCTTGAAGATGTCTAATACAGTCGCCCACGAGCTGGTGCAGAAGAGCCTAGTCGGTGAAGCGCTCGAGCATGGACCGATGGCGATCTTCGTCGCCGACGACGCGGGCCGCTACATCGCCGTCAACGCGTACGCCTGCGAGCTGCTCGGCTACACCCGGGACGAGCTGCTCGAGCTTCCCCTCAGCGATGTGGCGGTGAATCCAAGCGCGCAGGAAGACTTCGAGGAGATGCAGCGCACGGGCATGCAGAACGGCATCACCGTGCTGCGCCACAGCGACGGCCGCGAGTTGCCGATGCACTACCGCGCCACGCGGACGACCGTCGGCGGGATGCCGCTGTACCTCGGCATCTGCTGGCCGATCGACGCCTAGTCGGGCTAGCCGGCGGCTCGTAGCTCGACGCCGCTGCGCGAACGCGCGCGTTGCAGCGCGGCGCCGACGAACTCCCGGAAGAGCGGCGCAGGCCTGGTCGGCCGTGACTTGAACTCAGGATGGAACTGGCTCGCCACGAACCACGGGTGGTCGGGCAGCTCGACGATCTCCACCAGCCGTCCTTCCTGGAACGTGCCCGAGACGACGAGCCCTGCCGCGATGAGCGCCGGGCGGTAGTGGTTGTTGACCTCGTAGCGGTGCCGGTGCCGCTCGTGAATGACGGCGTCACCGTAGACGTCGCGTGTGCGCGTGCCCTCCGCCACCTCGACCGCCTGCGCGCCCAGCCGCATCGTGCCGCCGAGATCCTCGATCTCCTTCTGCTCCGGAAGCAGGTCGATGACCGGGAACGGCGTCTCGGGATCCATCTCCGTCGAGTTGGCGCCGTCGAGCCCGCACACGTTCCGCGCGAACTCCGAGACGGCGACGTGCATGCCGAGACAGATGCCGAGATACGGGATCCCGCGCTCACGGGCGACCTGGCAGGCGAGGATCTTCCCCTCCCAGCCCCGTGAGCCGAAGCCGCCGGGAACGAGCACGCCGTCGACGCCCTCGAGCAGCTCGGCCGCTTCCTCGTACGACATGTTCTCGGCGTCGACCCACTGGACTCGTACCTGGGAGCCCTGGTGCAGGCCGGCGTGCTTCAGCGCCTCGTGCACCGAGAGGTACGCGTCGTGCAGCTTCACGTACTTCCCGACCAGAGCGATCGTGACGGGCTCGCGCGGCTCGCCGATCCGGTCGATCAGGTCCTGCCACTCCCCCAGCTCGGCGGGCGGCGCGTTGATCCCGAGCTTCTCGCAGACCAGCTCGTCGAGCCCCTCGGCGCGCAGCACGGCCGGGACGAGATAGACGTCGACGACATCGGGCGAGGCGACGACCGAGCGGATGTCGACGTCGGCGAACAGGGCGATCTTGTCCTTGATTCCCTGGTCGAGCTCCTCGTGCGAGCGGCAGACGATCACGTCGGGGTGGATACCGATGCGCCGCAGCTCGTTGACGGAGTGCTGGGTCGGCTTCGTCTTCAGCTCACCGGCCGCCTCGATGTACGGGACGAGCGTGCAGTGGAGGTAGAGCACGTTCTCGGGGCCGACCTCACGCCGGAACTGCCTGATCGCCTCGAGGAACGGCAGCGACTCGATGTCGCCGACCGTGCCGCCGATCTCGGAGATGACGATGTCGGCCGGCGCCGCCTTGGCCGCGCGCTTGATCCGCGCCTTGATCTCGTTCGTGATGTGCGGGATCACCTGCACCGTCGCGCCGAGGAACTCGCCCTTCCGCTCCTTGCGCAGCACCGCCTCCCAGATCGCGCCGGCGCTGTGGCTCGCGTTCCGCGACATGTTCTCGTCGATGAAGCGCTCGTAGTGGCCGATGTCGAGGTCGGTCTCGGCGCCGTCCTCGGTGACGAAGACCTCGCCGTGCTGGAAGGGGCTCATCGTGCCCGGGTCGACGTTCAGGTACGGGTCGAACTTCTGCGCCTGCACCCGCAGCCCGCGCGACTTCAGCAGCCGGCCGAGCGAGGCGGCGACGATCCCTTTCCCGAGCGCGGAGACAACCCCGCCGGTGACGAAGATGTACTTGGTCTGGGCTTCGTCTGCCGTGCTCATGCCTCTTGCCTCCCCCAGGCGTCGAGCTCCCGAAACACCGGCGTCCGCTTCGATCAGCGCGCCCAGCGAACGGCGCTCACCGAGGAGCGTGAGGCCCGCGAGCGCCGCGATCGCGCTCCAGCGCTGCCTCTCCGTGAACTCGCTCACGGACCGTAAACCTAGCACGGCGCCGAGCGTGTTCGAACCGGAGTCCCCCAGCATCACCATCTCTCGAAGATCGTATGACGCGAGGAGGACGGCAGCGGCTGCCGCTCCGCGCGGCGCTCCCCGGAGCAGCAGCGAGCCCAGCGCGAACGCCTTCAGCGCCCTGCCTGGCCGCGTGTCGAGCTGGTTGATCACGTTCGCGGAGAGACCGACGAGCAGCGCGCCCGAGAGCGAGCGCGTCCTGAGGAGCCCGTAGAGCGGGATCCCGACGAGCTTCAGGACACCCGTCGTACGAGCCAGCGCGGAGGTGCGCGCGGAAGCCCCGCTCCTCGCCGCTCCAGATGTCGTCCGCGACGCCGATCGCCGCCACGGGCAGCAGGCTCGGCTGGGCGACGGCGACGAGCCAGCCGACGAGCGGGAGCCGCAGCCCGCGGTGGTTGCGCCCCTGCGGCCCGAATGCCAGCAGGATGTCGCGGAGCTGCCGGCCGCGGTGGACGAAGCCGCTCAGATCGCGCGTGGTGGCGCGGTGTTCCAGCGGCAGGCCGGCCTCCCCGATGCCGAGCTTCGCGTTCATCGCGTCGGCGGTCATTGCCGCCTCGCAGCCGAAGCCGGCAGCGAGCGGGAAGACAGCGTCGCGCGCCTTCTGGGTCAGACGCCGCTGCCCCGAGAGCGGCTCTTGCGCCGGATAGCCCGACTTCCATCGAATCAGGCGGCGGGCGGCCTCCTTCGCGATCCCGAAGCCGCCACCCTGCTTCTGGGCGAAGGCGGCGATCGTCAGGTCGCTGTCGCCGTCGAGCAGCGGCCTCGAGGTCGCCGCGGAGATCGGCGTCGCAGAGCAGGAGATCACCGGGCGCCGCTTCGCGCTCGCCGAGCGTCAGCGCCTGTCCTTTCCCCCGGTGCGGGAGCCGAACGACGCGGGCGCCGGCATCCTCGGCGACGCGGGCGGTTGCGTCGCGCGAGCCGTCGTCGGCGACGATCACCTGCGCCTCCGGAAATTGCCGCCGCAGCTCCGCGATGGTCGTCCCGATCCGCGTTTCCTCGTCGCGCGCCGCGATCAGGATCGTCAGGGGCTCACCCACCAGCCGGAGGCAGCGGCTCGATCGACGGCAGGATCCCGCTCGTCGCGGTGTCGCGGATGCCGTAGTTGCCCGGATTGGCGTCACCGAGGAGCAGCACCATCGCGAGCTGGCCGGACTCGGTGTCGATCCCGTCGACGGTCGAGAGGCCGTAGCGCTGGAACACCGGAATCGCGCTCTGCTCGACCCGAGACGGCTCGACGCCGACGACGGGCACGCCCGTACTGCCGAGCCCCTGGTAGAAGCCGGCCAGGAAGCGTGAGCTGCCTCCCGCCTGCGGCTCGGCGGCCCGGATCACGACCACCCCGTCGACCGGTCCGGCCAGGCCGCCCGACTGCTGCTCGACGATCTCGCCGGCGAGCGCGTCCCAGAGCGGCGTCGCGCCACCGGTGACGAGCTCACGGCCGAGGTCGCGGCCGAGGTTGCGAAGCTGCTCGTCGCCGACGTAGCCGCCGAGCTCGGGCCGATCCGCGAGCGCGGCTTCGATCGCCTCGAGGCGAAGCGGGAGCATCAGCGCGCGCATCCGTGTCGAGCCGGCCGTTGGCGTCGTCCTTCCCGATCGCGCGCTCGATCGGCTCGAACGAGTCGCTGCTCCACCGAGCCGAGAACGGCCACGGCGATGTTCTTTCCCTCCAGGCGGTTCTCGACCAGGACGGGATACGCGGTCGTGACGAAGTCCTGCGCGGCCTTCTGCCGCCGTTCGAGATCGTCCGCCGTGGCGTTGGCAACGTCCGCCTCCTCCTGCAAGCCCGCGATCCGGTCGTTCAACCGGTCCCGCTCACGGTCGTCGACGAAGCCACGCCCGGAGATCCCGACGCCGATCAGGATCCCCACCACGAGCATCAGGAACACGGCCGCGAGCGACGCGACGTGGTAGCGCAGGTCGAACACGCCCTCAGCCTAGAGGCCGAAGACGTTCCGCAGCGCCGGGGAGGCGACGACCGCGACGACGAGCGCGGCGAGGGCCGCGAGCCCGAAGGCAACGAGCGGCCAGACGCCGATCCGCCGGCTGACGAGTCGCGAGACCCCCTTGGCGTCGATCAGGATCTCGCCCACCTTCAGCCGGGTCACGAAGGTCGACGACATGCCGGCGCGGCTGCGCTCCAGGAACTCGACGAGGTTGAAGTGCGTGCCGACCGCGACGATCAGCTCGGCGCCGCGCTCGTGGGCGAGCAGCATCGCGATGTCCTCCGAGATCCCGGGCGCGGCGACCGTCTGGAACGGGACGCCGAGGCGACGCAGGCGCTCCTCCCCTGGCGCGTGGCCCTCGCGATAGGCGTGGACGAGGATCTCGGCGCCGCAGCGGAGCGTCGCGTCGGTGACCGAGTCCATGTCGCCGACGATCACGTCCGGCTTCCAGCCCTCCTCCATCAGCGCCTCGGCGCCGCCGTCCACCGCGACGAGCACGGGCCGGAAGTCGCGGACGTACGGGCGCACGATCCGGAGATCGCGCTTGTGGCCCGGGCCGCGGGCGACGACGAGGGCGTGACGGTCGCGGAAGCCCGTGCGGAGCTGCGGGAAGTCGATCCCCTCGGTCAGCAGACGCCCTTCCTCGCGGAGATACCGCAGCGTGTTGTCGGCGAAGTCCTGGAGCGCCTCGGTGACACGGCCCTGCTGCTCGGTGAGCGCATCGGCCAGCTCGTGCTCGCCGAGCGTGCGGCCCGTCGCGAGGCAGGTGCCGTTCCGGAACAGGCTCGCTCCTCGCACGGTCAGCTGCTCGCCGTCCGAGATCTCGTCGAAGAGCTCGGTGCCGGCGACGTCGATCAGGCGCACGCCGCCGCGGACGAGGAGCAGCGGCCCGGGGTTCGGGATAGCGGCCCGACTGCGACGGGGAGACGTTGACGACGACGCGTACGCCCGACTCGACGAGCTCCTCCGCGGAGACGCGGTCGATGTCGGTGTGGTCGATGATCGCGATGTCGTCGGAGCCGAGGCGGCGCACGAGCTCCTTCGTCCGCCTGCCGAGCCGTGCCGGGCCGGTGTGCTCGATCAACGTGCTCATCCCAGATCCCCGGTCATCTCAGCGCCGAGATGAACTCTTTGCCGCCGAGCATCCGCTCGAGCTCGTCGCGCCGCTGCGCGTCGTCGAGCAGCTCGATCCGCGTATGCGTCGGATCGCCGGGGATCTTCTCGACCCGGTAGTGCGTGTCGGCGACGCTCGCGATCTGGGGCAGGTGCGTGATCGTGATCACCTGCGCCCGCTCGGCGAGCCGCTTCAGCGTCGCCGCGACGGCGTGCGCGGTCTCGCCGCCGATGCCGGCGTCGATCTCGTCGAAGACCAGCGTCTCGCCGCCGCCGACCGCCGCGATCGCGAGCGCGACGCGCGAGAGCTCGCCGCCGGATGCCGTCTCGGCCACCGGCCCGAAGGGCAGCCCGGCGTTCGGGCGGACGAGGAAGACGGCCTCGTCGACGCCGGTCGGGCCTGGATCGCGCTCGCGCAGCTCGACGCGGAACTCGCCGTCGCCCATGCCGACGCCGCGCAGCTCCTCGGCGACCGCGGCGGCGAACGACTCGGTGGACTGCTCCCGCGCCGTGCGGAGCTCGGCGGCGAGCCGGTCCGACTTCGCCTGCGCCGCAGCCAGGGCCTCCTGCGCCGCCGCGGCAGGGTCGAGGCCCTCCTCGAGCGCAGCCAGTTCCTCGCGTGCCGCGCTCGCGCGCGCAAGCAGGTCGTCGTAGTCGGCCGCGCCGAAGCGCCGGCGGGCGTCGCTGATCCGCTCCAGCTCTGCCTCGACGTGCTCGACGCGGTCCGGCTCGGCCTCGAGCGAGGCCAGGAACCCGCGCAGGTCGGAGCCGAGCTCGCGCAGCCTCAGCTCGAGGTCTCTCAGCTCCTCGCCCGCGCGTGCGAGCTCGGGCGCCAGCCGCTCGAGTGGAGCGAGCGCCCGCTCGGCAGCGGCTGTCAGGCCGGTGGCCCCTTCGCCCTCTTCGGGCGCGAGCGCCTCGGCCGCGGCCTGCGCTCCCTCCGCCAGCTCGGTGACGTGACGGAGCCGCTCCCGCTCGGCTCGGAACGCGTCCTCCGCCCCGGGCTCGAAGCCCTCGGTCGCCTCGACGAGCGCGGCGAGCTCGCGCAGGCGCGCTTCCTCGCTGACGGCGCCGCGGCTCAGCTCCTCGTGCCGCTTCCGCGCGGCGGCCAGCTCGCGCCACGCGATCCGCGCCTCACCGCGGCGGCGGAGCTGCTCCTCGCCGCAGTAGGCGTCGAGCACGTCGAGCTGGTACGACGGCCGTGCGAGCCGGCGCTGCTCGAACTGGCCGGACATCGCGATCAGGCGCTCGGCTGCGGCGGCGAGATCCTCCCGCGCCACCGCGCGACCCCAGGCGTACGCGCGCGTGCGGCCGTCCGCGAAGACGCGACGGGCAAGAACGAGCCCCGGCTCGTCCTCGGGCGCGAGCTCGGCGAGGCCGGCGAGCTCCTCGTCCTCGAGGAAGCCCTCGGGCAGGTCCAGCTCGGCCTCGACGTAGGCCTCACCGGCCGCGGCGCCGATCGCGCCCGCGTCGCCCTTCGCGCCGAGCAGGAGGCCGATCGCCTGGGCGAGGATCGTCTTCCCCGCTCCCGTCTCGCCCGTGATCGCGGTCAGGCCGGCCGCGGGCGTGAGCTCTCCCTCGCGCACGAGAACGAGGTTCTCGATCCGCAGGCTACGAAGCAAAGGTCCGGCTGTAGCGGGTGAAGAAGGTCACTTCCGGGCAGCGTCGCGAGCAGGGAGCGCTGCGCGCCGATGCGGGCGAGCGCCCGCCCACCCGGTGGCAGGTCGGCGACGCGGTGCCCGTCGACGAGCGCCGTCGCAGGCACGTCCGGCGTCCGGTTCCAGACGAGCAGGTCGCTGCCGCGCGGCACGACGAGCGGCCGCGCGTTGAGCGAGTGCGGCGCCACGAACGTCACCGCCATCGCGTCCATGCCCCACACCAGCACCGGGCCGCCGTTCGAGAAGTTGTAGCCCGTCGACCCGGAGGGAGTCGAGCAGACGACGCCGTCGCAGCCGCGGCGGCCGAGCCCCTCGCCGCCGACGGCCCACTCGAGCTGGATCATCCGCCCGACCTCGGCGCTCGTGACGACGAGGTCGTTGACGGCGACGCGCTGCTCCTCCCCCACCTCGACCTCGAGCGTCGGCAGCTCCTCGACCTTGTACTCGCCGGCGAAGACGCGCGCGAGCCCCGACTCCAGGTCGTTGCGCGAGATCGAGGAGAGGAAGCCGACGGTGCCGAAGTTGACGCCGATCACGGGAACGCTCGTGCCGAGGTAGCGGGTGAGCGCGCGGAGCATCGTTCCGTCGCCGCCGAGCACGACCGCGAGGTCGACGTCCGCGACGTCTCCGTTGCCGGGATCGAGGCCGTGCTTCTCGGCCTCCGCCTCCCCCACTTGCAGCTCGATGCCTGCCTCGCGGGCGACCGTGGCGAGCCGCGCGAGTGCCGGGCCGATCGTCTGCGGCTTGCCGTGCGTGACCACGGCGGCGCGTCTCACCGCCAAAGACGCCTGAGCGCTAATGGTCGCACCCCCGAGTGGGGGCCTGCGCACGGCGCCGCGAGGCCGCCTCGCCGGGCACCAAGGCGTCCAGCCTTGGCACCGGTCGAGTCGACCACGCTGCTTGGCGCATGCCCTCCCTGAGGGCACGCCCACCAACGCTCAGGCGTCTAGCGGACTGCGTCACGGATTCGCTCGTCGATGTCATCCAGGAGCACTGGGTCGTCGCAGTTGATCAGGTGGACGAAGAACTCGCGGTTGCCCTTCGGGCCGGGCAGCCGTGAGTCTACGACGCCGACCGCGGTCGCACCCCACACGAGGCCGACGTCCACGACCTCGCGGAGCACGCGCCGGTGGATCTCGGGGTCGCGGACGACTCCTCCCTTTCCGACTTCCTCCTTGCCCGCCTCGAACTGAGGCTTGACGAGCACGAGCGCGTCCCAGCCCGGCTCCATCAGCGCGAGTACCGGTGGGAGCGCCAGGCGCACGCTGATGAAGGAGACGTCGCAGACCAGCAGGTCAGGGCGAAACGGCAGCTCTTCGAGGGCGCGGGCGTTCGTCCGCTCGAGAACGGTCACGCGCGGGTCGTCGCGAAGCTTCGGGTGCAGCTGGCCGTAGCCGACGTCGACTGCGATCACTCGCGCCACCCCGTGCTGGAGCAGGTAGTCGGTGAAGCCGCCGGTGGAGGCGCCCACGTCGATGCAGTCGCGCCCGTCGAGCTCGACCTCGAGCTGCTCGAGCGCGTTCGCGAGCTTCTCACCGCCGCGTGAGACGAAGCGCGGCGGCCGGTCGACCGCGAGCTCGGCGTCGTCGGCCACCTGGTGGCCGGGCTTGTCATAGCCGGGAACGAGGCCGGCGAGCACGAGCGCCTGGGCCTGAGCGCGACTCTCCGCCAGGCCGCGCTCGACGAGCAGGACGTCGAGTCGCTTCTTCATCGTTGCCCAGGGTAGTCGCCGCGGGTGTTACAAGACCGTCATGGAACTGCGCGGTGATCGCGTCGTCCTGCGACCGCTCGCCGAAGGCGACGTCGATCGGATCGTCGAGCTGGGAGCAGATCCCGAGGTCTCGCGCTGGTGGCGCGGGCTGACGCACGAGCACGTCCTCGGGAAGGCGCGCGGTGAGGACGACGGCGCGGTGATCTTCGCGATCCTCGCCGACGGCGAGGTGGCCGGGATGATCCAACACTACGAGGAGACCGACGAGGAGTTTCGCTCGGCGGGAATCGACCTCTTCCTCGGCGCGCCGTACCACGGTCGCGGCCTCGGAACCGACGCGGTGCGAACGATGGCGCACCATCTGATCCACGATCGCGGCCACCACCGGCTCACGATCGACCCCGCGGCGCACAACGAGCGCGCGATTCGCTGCTACGAGAAGGCCGGCTTCAAGCGCGTCGGGATCATGCGGGAGTACTGGCTCGATCCCGAAGGCGTGTGGCGCGACGGCCTCCTGCTCGACATGTTGGCGTCGGAGCTCACGCCGGCGTGAGCGCGCTCGAGTGGCTGCTCGCCTCGGACGAGCCCGGCGTCGTCCTCCAGGCGAAGCGCGACCTCCTCGGCGAGCCGGACCCGCCCGAGGCGAAGCAGGTGCTGGACGGCCCGTTGGTGCGCGGCCTGCTCACGGGACAGCGGGCAGACGGCGGCTTCGGCGTCAACGTCTACGGCAAGTGGGGCGGCGCGCACTGGCGGCTCGTCTCGCTCGTCGAGCTCGGCGTTCCCGCGGGCGAGCCCGGCTGCGTCGCGGCGGCCGAGACCGTGCTCGACTGGCTGACGGGCAAGTCGCACCGAGCCGGGGTCAAGGCGGTCAACGGGCTCGTGCGGCGCTGCGGCTCGCAGGAAGGGAACGCGCTCGCGGTCTGTTGCCGGCTCGGCCTCGCCGAGAATCCTCGTGTCCGGCTGCTCGCCGAGTCGCTCGTCGAATGGCAGTGGCCGGACGGCGGCTGGAACTGCGACAAGAACGCGACGGGCTACCGCTCCTCGTTCAACGAGTCGCTGCCGCCGATGTGGGGCTTGCACGAGTACTGGCTCGCCACAGGGGAAACAGCCGCGAAGGATGCTGCCGAGCGCACTGCAGAGCTCCTGCTCGATCATCGGCTGTTTCGCACGCTTGCGACCGGCGAGCCGATCCGGTCTTCGTTCGTCGCCATGCACTGGCCGCCGTTCTGGCACTACGACTTCTTCCGCGCTCTCGTCGTGCTGGCCCGGATGGGCCGCGCCGGCGACCCGCGGGCGGCCGACGGGCTCGAGCTGTTGGAGGAGCGCCGGCTCCCGGACGGCCGCTGGCGCGCCGGCGGCCGCTGGTGGAGGCCGCCGGGCTCGAAGGGAGCCAACGTCGAGGTGATCGACTGGGGCTCCGGCCCGAACGAGCTTCTGACCCTGAACGCCCTCCGCGTCCTCCACGCCGCCAAGTAACAGTCTGTGGCCACAGTCTGTTACTCGGCGCCTCGCCCGAGGCGAATCTCCAGGTCGCCCCGCCACGCTGCGGACCGCTTTCTGATCACGTAGAGCAGCTCTACGAGCCCGATCGCCACGAACTCCCCGATCGTCGCAGTGAGCCGGAGGGCAAGTGAGAGCGCGGTCGCGGGGCCGACCCCGACCGATGCGCCGATCAGGGCGACGAACGTCGCTTCGCGGAGGCCGAGACCGCCGGGTAGCAGCGGCACCAGGAAGCCGACCATCCAGCTGAAGGCAAAGACGCCGGTCAACCAGGCGATTCCCGGAATCTCTTCGCTCGACAGCGACCGCAGCAGCAGCCAGGTGCCGAGGCCGGTTGCGAACCAGCCGGGGAGATTGAAGATGACGGCCACGATCAGCTGGCGCCCCCGCAGGAGCGGCCCCGGGTCGATGCCCCGCCAAGCAAGCAGCCGCGTGCCCCAGTGCCGGAAGATGCGCGGACGCACCGCAATCCCGACGAGCACGACACAGACGGAGATGACAATCGCGAGCACCGGCGGCCGGGTCCCCGCGGCGGCGAACGCCGCGAGGCAGGCGACCGCTCCGGCAATCAGAGCCACGAGCTGCTCGTAGGCGGTCGAGGTGTAGATGTCCATCGGCGTTGCCGACATCCGCTCCCGCTCCCGGACCCGGATCACAACCGTCAGCGCGCCGGAAGGGGCATAGCGGACGAGGAACGAGCGCATCCAGATCAGGAGCGCCTCGCTGAAGTTGCTCGGAAGCCCGAGCATTCGCAGGAGGAGCCAGTAGGAGATCCCCTGGAGGATCGGTCCGACGGCAAGGAGGAGGATCGACAGAGCGAAGATGCCCGGCGCGATCCGCCAGTCGAACCGCGTGATCGCCTCCCACTGCGAGGAGAGAGCGATCGCGATGCCGATCACCGTGCCGACGAGGGCGACCCACTTGAAGTGCCTGCCGAGAAAGCCCCAGACCGGCCTCAATCGCCCTTTCAGCGGATGACCCCGGGAGCCCAGGTCCCCTGCTCGATCGCGTAGGAGTCCGAGTCCGGATACTCGTCGAGCGGGATCCCGGCCAGGCGCAGCGTCTCGGAGAAGAGGTCGATGGTCCGCAGGCGCCGCGCCGGGAGCGGTTGCGAGGAGAGAACGGGTACGAGCGTGTGAGCGCGATGGAGGGCGCCGTGCGAAGCGTGGTGCTCCGGCCACTCGCGCACGGTTCGCAGGTCCCAGTCGAGAGAAGCGGAGACGAGGAGGTCGCCGGCTCGCTCGGACGCAAAGAGCGACGTGAGCGCGAAAGCGGCGTCCGGGTTGTGCTCCTCATAGGAGCGCTCCAGCGCCTCGAGCGGCGTCAGCCCTTCGAAGCTCTCGGCGAATGCAGCGCCGGATTGGTCGAAGCGCCCGTTCCGGAAGCGGACCGAGCCAACGCCTTTGCGAGTGTGCAGCTCTGCGCTCGTCTCCTCTGCGCCCCGAATTGCAACCGAGTCGATCCCCTCGATCTGGATCAGCTTCTCCGCCAGATCGCGTGCTCGGGCTTGCGACGGCAGCTCGCTCCAGCTCTCCTCGCCGCGCAGGTAGACATTCGCCATCGCGTTGCCGGACTCGCAGACGACCGCCTCCGGGTCGGGCTTGCCCGTCAGCGGGAAAGCGATCGTCGATCCGACCTCCGCCTCTACGACCGCGCGCAGATCGATGTGGTTCGACGTTGCGGTCAGACCGTGATCGGCGGTAACGAGCACGTCGCCGTCGAAGTCTCCGAGCTTCTCCGCGAGCATTCCGTCGATCTCGATCAGCGCCCTAAAGGACTCGTCACCCTCGAAGCCCTTGGTGTGCCCGAGCTCGTCGACCGACGGGAAGACGGCGAAGACGATCGGACGCTCCTTCTCCAGAGCCCGCCCGAGCTTCCAGGCGGTCCGGCGGTCCGCAACGTCCCACTGATGCGTGAAGTGCGCCCAGACCCAGAGGAGGTCACGGCTCTTCTCGCGGCCCTTGGGAGAGTCCTTGTTCACCGGCGTCGAGACCGGCCAAGCGTGGCGATCGTAGATCGTGGTTGCCTCGGTGTCGGAGGCGAGCTTGCCGGCGTCCGGGCCGACATAGCTTCGAAGGCCGCGATGGGGAAACCTCGACGGAGTCGGCCGTGTGCGATCGAACCAGCGGATGCCCGTGACGTTCGCTCTCCCTGGCGTCACCCCGGCCAGCAGCGGGAAGTAGGCCGGGCCGGTCGTCGAGGGAAAGCAGGAGATCGCCGTCGAACGATGCGGCGTCCGGCTGGAGAGGAACGGGAGATCCGGGTAAGCCCGATCGAGGAGCTGGCGAGGAAGGCCGTCGATGACGATCACGGCCAGCTTTACAACAGACGGTCCGTCAGCCCGCGTGGATTCCTTACCCGGTGTCAAGTTGCGAGCTCGACCGAGCCGTCCTCGCGTCGCGGACGCCGAGCGTGACGAGGCTGAGGCGCTGCTCCATCGCGCCGGATCCTATTCGGCCAGCCGGCACGCCAGCTCGACCGGGGCGAGGAAGCAGTCGTCGTCGTCCGGCCGGTCGGGCTCGCCCGGACGGAAGAGGGCGTCGACGACGATTCGGTAGATCAGCGCGCGGAGCAGGAACTGGGGGAAGTCGGCGATGTCCTCCACGGCGCCGAGCAGATTCTCGTCGGCGCCCTCCCACGCCAAGGCGTCGCCCACGACTACCGCCGACGCGAAGGCAGTGGGCCGCCAGTAGGGCGAGAAGTCGATCACCGCCGGCGGGAGAGCTGGCGCGAAGAGCACGTTGCCGGTCAGGTCGCCATGCACGAGCTGGCTCGGAGCGTCGACCGGCCGGAGGGCGACGAGTAGACGGGATAGGTGCTTGGCGTGCGCGAACCGCGCCGGCGGGAGCTCGCCCCACGCGACCCGGTCGCCGATCGCCCAGTGATCGGTGCGGGCGTCGATCAGCGCCGGCCGGGGCACGCCGGCGAGAGCGGCGTGAAACCGCTCGCCAACCGCGATCACGTCGGCCCAACGGCGCTCCTCGTGCCGACCCTCGAGGTAGCCCCATGCGCACCAGCCGTCCACCAGCGCCGAGCCGTCTGCGGCTCGCCGGAGCCGAGGAACGCGCAAGCCTTCCTCGCACACGCCTCCGAGCACCGCTCCCTGCCACTCGAGCTCATCCGGGCTCATGGCCAAGTCCACCGGCTTCAGGACCAGGTCACCGGCTCGCCACGACGATCCCTGGCCGCCGCCCAGCCGCTCCGGCTCGCCGGCCGCTCGGAAGCCCGCGAGCACGTGGGCCGGCGGCGGCATCTATGCGGTGCGAGCGGCCAGGCCGGCGACGATCTCCGCGAGCACACTCGTGTCCGCCGGGATGACGGCAAGGCGCTCGTGCGCTCGCGACGCCGACTCGTCGGCGAGGCGCCGAGCCTCCTCGACCCCGTGCAGCGCCGCGTAGCCGTCGCCGTCGAGCAGGTCGTCGATCGCCTGAAAGAGCAGGCCGAGCTCCTCCCCGAAGGCGCGCCACGGTGGCTGCTCCCCCTCCGGCACCTCGGCGACCCAGAGCGCAACGCCCACGGCAGCTGAGAACAGCGCACCCGTCTTCAACTGGTGCAGCGCGGCAAGGTCGTCGGTCTCGCCGGTGATGTCGCGGTGCTGCCCGCCGATCATGCCGAGCGTCGACTGGGCGAGCTCGCGGCCGACCATCGGCGTCGGATAGGAGAGCGCGAGCCGGAATGCCTCTGCGAGCAGCGCGTCGCCGGCAAGGAGCGCCGTCGCCTCGTCGAAGGCGATGTGCACCGAGGGGCGGCCCCGCCGCTCGTCGTCGTCGTCCATCGCAGGCAGGTCGTCGTGGACGAGCGAGAACGTGTGCACGAGCTCGACCGCCGCCGCCGCGGGCAGGCAGTGCTCGGCGACCGCGCCCGCGGCCTCGGCGACGGCCAGCGAGATGACGGGGCGCACGCGCTTCCCGCCCGACTCGAGCGGATAGCGCAGCGCCTCTTCGAGCGCGCCGAGCTCCGGTGTGAACGCGAGCTCGCCCAGGTAGCCCTCGACGAGCGTGCGCAGCTCGTCAGGACTGCGGTGCATCCGCCCGCGACCTCGCCTTGGCGAGCTCGACCTCGACCTCCTTGGCGAGATCGGCGAGCTCGGTCAGCACCTCGACGGCCGACTCGGCATCCTCCGCCGCCGCGAGCCGCTCCAGCTCGTCCCGGGTCGCCTTCAGCCGCTCGAGCAGCTCCTCGGCCCGGCCGAGAGCTTCGTCGGCACTGCCGCTCACGCGACCTCCCTCTCTCTGGCGACCCGCGCGAGGATCCCGTTCACGAGCCGGCCCGCATCCTCGGACGCGTACCGCTTCGCCAGCACGACGGCCTCGTTCATCGCCACCTCAGGCGGCACGCTCTCCTCCTCCAGCTCGTGGATCCCGATCCTCAGGATATTCCGCTCGAGCGTACCCAGGCGGTCGGCAGTCCAGCCCTCGGCCGCATCGGTGATCTTCCGGTCGAGATCCTCGGCGTGCACGGAGACGGCCTCGGCGAGCCCCAGGGCGAACTCGTCGGGCTCGCCCTCGTACAGCGCCGTCAGCGGCTGCCCGGTCAGATCCCACTGGTAGAGCAGGAAGAGCGCCGTGCGCCTGGCCTGCCGCCGTCCGACGCTCACCGGTCGAGCTCCTCGACGGATACGTCGACGCGCTCGACGGGCAGCCCCGTCGACGTGCCGAGCGCCGCGTAGATGGTGGCCTGGACGTTGCGTGCGAGATTCGGCAAGACGCTCCCGAACCGGGCGGCGATCTCGACCTCGCAGCGGATCGCGCCATCGACGATCGATACGTCCAGCCCGCGCCGCGGTCGTCTCACGCGTGCGCCGTCGGTGAGCTCCGCGGCCGTGATCACGAGGCCGGCGAGCGCATCGCCCTCGATCCGGATTGCTCCGCGCGGGCCGGCGATGACGTGTCCATCGCGGCTCACGACCCCTCCGCCGAGGCAGCGAGGGCCGGCAGCCGCCCCTCCATCTCGGCGAGGAAGCTCGTCGAGTACTCGCCACTGCCGAATTCGGCCGACCGGAGGATGTCGAGCGCCAGCCCGCGAGTCGTCGGCACCCCGTCGAGCTCGATCTCGTCGAGCGCGCGCACCGCACGCGCGATCGCGGCCGGGCGATCCTCCGCCCAGACGACGAGCTTGGCGATCAGCGAGTCGTAGTAGGGAGAGATCGTCGAGCCCTCCTCGAGATGCGTGTCGACCCGAACGCCGGGCCCGAGCGGTGGCCGGAAGCGCGTGATCGTTCCGGGCGCAGGCGCGAAGCCCCGCGACGGATCCTCGGCGTTCAGCCGGATCTCCAGGGCGTGTCCGCGCCGCGGCGCGCGTCCGGTCAGAGCGAGACGCTCGCCGGCGGCGATCCGCAGCTGCTCGCGGACGATGTCGACGCCGGTGACGAGCTCGCTGACGGGATGCTCGACCTGCAGGCGGGCATTCAGCTCGATGAAGTGGAAGGTGCCGTCCTCGCCGAGCAAGAACTCGAACGTGCCGGCGTTCTCGTAGCTGATCGTGCGGCAGGCCCGCTCGACCGCGGACTCCATCTCCTCCCGCGTCGCCGCGTCGATAGCCGGCGAGGGCGACTCCTCGATGAGCTTCTGGTGGCGGCGCTGGATCGAGCACTCGCGCTCGCCGAGGGTGAGCACGCCGCCGTCCTTGTCGCAGAGCACCTGGATCTCGACGTGGCGAGCGGGCACGAGCGCCTTCTCGAGGTAGAGCGACCCGTCCGAGAAGGCGGCTTCGGCCTCGACGCTCGCGGTCGAGTACGCGGCCTCGAGCTCGTCCGGCCCGTGGACGAGCCGCATCCCCTTGCCGCCGCCGCCCGAGACGGCCTTCAGCAGCACGGGGAAGCCGAGCTCGCTCGCCGCCGTCCGCACTTCGGCGAGCGTCGCGCCGCCCTCGGTTCCCAGCACCAGGGGCACGTTCGCGGCCTTCATCTCAGCCTTCGCCTGCGCCTTGTCACCCATCCGCTCCATCACGTCCGCACCCGGGCCGACGAAGACGAGGTCGTTCGCCTCGCAGGCGCGGACGAAGGCCGGATTCTCGGAGAGGAAGCCGTAGCCGGGATGGACCGCCTCGCAGCCGGTCGTCTCGGCCGCGGCGATCACGTTCGGGATCCGGAGATAGCTCTCCGACGCCGACGGCGGCCCGATGCAGACCGCGTGGTCGGCGAGCCGGACGTGGAGCGCGTCGGCGTCGGCGGTCGAATAAACCGCGACGGCCTCGGCGCCGAGCTCGTGCACGGCCCTGATCACCCGGACGGCGATCTCGCCCCGGTTCGCTACGAGAACGCGACCGAACATCAGAGAGCCGGGGGTGCGACGATCGGCTCGAGCTCGAAGAGGAGCTGCCCGAACTCGACCGGCCTGCCGTTCTCGACATGGATCCCGGTCACCCGTCCGGCGGCGTCGGCCTTCAGCTCGTTGAAGAGCTTCATCGCCTCGAGCAGGCAGAGCGTCTGCCCGGGCACGACGACGTCGCCGACCTCGACGAACGACGGCTTGCCGGGCTCCGGAGAGCGGTAGAAGACGCCGACCATGGGCGACTCGACACGGATCGCGCCGGCGGCGGCTGCAGAGAGCACCGGAAGCTCGGAGGTCGGGTCCTGGGCAAGCGGTGTCCCCGCCGCGATCTCCAGCTCGGGCCGCTCCTCGGTGCGCTTGACGGAGACGCGCATCCCCTCGTCCTCGATCTCGACCTCGGCGACACCGCTCTCCTGGACGATCCGGACGAGCTCGCGGATCCGCTGCTCGCGGGACTGGTCGAGCGTGGGTGTGCCGAAGTCGTCGCGCGTGGCGCGGGCCCGGATCGTCCGCAGCAGCGCCTCCGCCTCCTCGCCGAAGAGGGCGATCAGGACGAGCTCCTCCTCGCTCGCTGCGAGGCCCTCCGCCTCCTGGCGGACGTCCTCGGCGCTCGGGGGGTCCTCGTGGAGCGGCAGACCGTCCGAGAGAAGCGTGACGGCGCGTGCGACAGTCGGATCGACCTTCGCCGGCGGGCTGCCGTAGTGGCCCTGCACGAGGTCGCGGAACTCGTCGACGACTGTGCCGTACCGCCGCGCGGAGAGGACGTGGATCAGCGCCTGCGAGGCGAGGATCTGCCCGATCGGAGCGGCGAGCGGCGGCCAGCCGGTCTCGCGGCGGATCGTCTGCAGCTCCTCCAGCGTCTCGAGCAGCCTGTCGCCGGCCGAGTGCGCGCGCAGGTGCGTGTCGAGCGCCGCGACGAGGCCGGTCGGCAGGTCGTACTCGGCGGCGCGGACCGCCAGACGTGGCGCGTGCGGAGTCACGACCTCGTCGCCGATGTGCTCGTCGACGAGGTCGGAGGCCTCCCAGAGCCGGTCGACGTCGACGCCGGTGTCGAATCCCATCCCGGCGAGCGCGGACGCCAGCGACTCGGCCGCGACGCGATGGAGCGAGAGCGCGAGCGGATAGACCGCGCAGGCGATCAGATCGGCTCCCGCACGCGCGGCTTCGATCGAGTCGGCCATGCCGCTGCCACTTGCGCCCTGGCAGTAGAAGCCGACCGGCAGCCCCGAGGCCTCGGCGACCCGCGAGACGAGCTCACCCGCCTGGTGCGGCTGGAGCCCGCCCGTGGGGTCGTGGATCAGAGCGCGTGTCGCATTCAGGTCGGCGAGCTCGCGGGCCTGCTCGACGAGCGCGTCGGCAGCGCCCTCCCCACCCGGGCTGTAGACCAGCCCGGCATGGAACTCCTTCCCCGCTCCGACGATCGCCTCACCGGCGTCGCGCAGGTTCGAGACGTCGTTCAGCGGGTCGTGCAGCCGAAAGACGTCGATCCCGTTCTCCGCCGCGGAGGCGACGAAGCGGCGGACGAAGTCGCCGCCGACGGGGCGCGAGCCGACGAGGAAGCGGCCGCGCAGCGCGAGCCCGAGCGGCGTCGTCGTCCGGCTCTTGAGCGCCCGGATGCGCTCCCACGGGCTTTCGACGCCGCGACGCACGGCGGAGTCGAAGACGCCGCCGCCGGAGACCTCGAGGCACGCGAACCCCGCCTTGTCGAGCACTTCGGCGAGCGACAGCAGCTCGGCCGTCGGAACCTTCCCGGCAAGCGGTTCCTGCGAGAGCAGGCGAATAGTGGTGTCTACGAGCCGCGGCACGTGGTAGACCCTACCGAGTGGAGGAAGCGGTCGAAGCCGCCGTCGCAGTGGCCCGCGAGCTCGGGCTCGACGTCCGGAAGCCGCAGCTATTGCGGAATGTCACCAACGTCGTCGTGCACCTCGCGCCGGAGCCGGTCGTCGCCCGCGTGCCGATGACCTTCACGCGCCTGCGCGACCGTTCCTGGCTCGACCGCGAGCTGGAGATCACGGGCTCCCTCGCGCAAGCGGGCGCGCAGGTGGCAGGACCGGCGCGTTCTGTCGATCCGGGGCCGCACGAGCGGGACGGCTATCTCGTCACGCTCTGGGAGTACGTCGACCACGATCGCGAACGTCCCGTCGACACGCGCCGCGCCGGGGAGGCACTGCGAGAGATCCACGAGCTCCTGGCAGATCAGGACCCGCAGGGGTTGCAGCACTTCGCGCGGCTCGAGGAGATCGGCGCGCTCGTCGCGACGCTCGAGCTGTCATCTGAGGAGAGAAGCCTCTTCGACGAGGGATTGGCAGCTGCCCGCAGCACGGTCGAGGACATCGACCCGGCGTTGCAACCCCTGCACGGCGACGCCCATCGCTGGAACCTGCTGCACACACCGTCGGGGCCGCTCTGGAGCGACTTCGAGAACGTCTGCCTCGGGCCTCGCGAGCTGGACATCGCCTGCAACGAGATCCGTGCCCGCGCGCACGGCCGGGAATCGCAGGACGACGAGCTGCTCGCGGGGTACGGCGACTTCGACCAGGAGCTCGTTCCACTCCTGATCCCGGTGCACGCCCTCTTCCTTGCCGCCTGGACGTTCGTGCTGGCCGAGCGGACGCCGGCGATCCGGCCCCACGCGGTCGAACGGCTCGGTTGGGTGCGCGAGGGCTTCGGGCTCTAGTTCGTCAGTCGGCGGCGAGCAGATGGCGCCGGCGCACGCCCATGCTCGACAGCAGCATCATCTCAAAGCGGCGGTAGAACGGCTCCAGCTCGGGATCGCAGACGAGATCGACCATGTAGAAGCTCTCCAGCTCGGCCAGCATCCGCCGGACGAGCTCGCTGCCGATCCCCTGGCGCTGATAGTCGGGAAGCACTTCGAGCAGCGGGATGAAGGCGCTGAGCACGCCGTCGCTGATCGCAGTGATGAAGCCGACGACGCGCCCCGCGTCATCGCGCGCGAGCACGACGTGGTCACTCCCACGCAGGATCTCCAGATGACGTTGCGGCGACGGCGGCGACGGCCACCCGACGAAGAAGCCCTCGAGCTCGGCCGGAGTCACTCCGGCGACGTCGGTCGCGTAAACGACGCCCGCGGCCATCAGGCTCGGGAGATGTAGCGCCCCTCGCGGGGATCGACCTTGATCCTGTCGCCCACGTTGACGAAGAGCGGCACGGCAACGACGGCGCCCGTCTCGAGCGTCGCCGGCTTCGTCACGTTCGAGACGGTGTCGCCCTTGACGCCCGGCTCGGTGTCGGTCACCGCCAGCTCGATCGAGGACGGGAGCTGCACGCCGCTCGGCCGGCCGCCGACGAAGAGCAGCTGCACCGGTGTCGACGGCTGCATGTACGGGAGCTCGGCCTCGAGCGTCGCGTGCGGCAGCGACAGCTGCTCGTAGCTCTGCTCGTCCATGAAGACGACCTCGTCGCCCGAGTCGTAGAGGTACTGCATGTTCTTGACCTCGGTGAAGACGCGCGGGAACTTCTCGCCCGCCCGGAAGGTCTTGTCCACCACGGAGCCCGAGCTGATGCTCCTCACCTTCGTCCGCACGAAGGCGCCGCCCTTGCCCGGCTTGACGTGCTGGAAGTCCAGGATCCGCCACACCGAGCCCTCCAGCTCGATGTGCATACCGGTCTTGAACTCGTTGGTGGAGACGACGTCGGCCACGACGCCGCAGGTTAGCGGACGGTGGTCAGCTCCTTGCCCGCGTGCGTCAGCCGCTCGCGGCCCTCGTCGGTGATCAGGACCATGTCCTCGATCCGGACGCCGCCGACGCCGGGAAGGTAGATCCCCGGCTCGCAGCTGATGACGTTGCCCGGCTCGAACGTGTCCGTCGACTCGGCCCGTGCGGCCGGGAGCTCGTGGACCTCCAGTCCGATCCCGTGGCCGAGCCCGTGCCCGAACTGCTCGCCCCAGCCCGCGGCCGTGATCACGTCGCGGGCGGCGGCGTCGGCGGCGCGGCCGCTGACGCCGGGGCCGTACGCGTCGAGCCCGGCGAGCTCGGCCTCGAGGCACACCTCGTAGGCGCGCGCGAGGTCGTCTGGGAGATCACCGGTCGCAAAGGTGCGCGTGCAGTCGGAGGCGTAGCCGTCGACGCGGCAACCGGCGTCGACCGTCACGAGCGTGTTCGCTGGAATGGCAACAGCGCGGACGTCCGCATGCGGGCTCGCGCCGTTATCGGCCGCGGCGACGATCGAGTCGAACGAGAGCTCGGAGGACCCGTGCTCGTGGAAGAGCTCGCGGACGCGCCACGAGAGCTCGACCTCCGTGCGGCCGGTGAACTGCTCCTCGGCGAGCGCGGCGAAGACCCTGTCCGAGATCGTGGCAGCCGCACGCATGCTCTCGAGCTCGGCCGGCTCCTTGACCGCCCGCAGCCGCTCGACGAGACCGGTGCGCGAGATCGTCTCGACGCCGCCCTCTTGCAGCGCCTCGTGGCTCGCGACCGTGAGGACATGCGCCTCGATCCCGACGGTCTGGCCGGCGAGCCGCGTGGCGAGGTCGCCGATCACGGCGCGCGCCGTCTGCTCGAAGCGGATGCCTTCGAGCGCACTCGCCTTCTGCGCGTAGCGGAAGTCGGTGAAGAGGGTGGCGTCGCCGTCCGGAGCGACGAGCACGGCAGCGTTCGAGCTCGCGAGCCCGGTCAGGTAGCGCACGTTGACGCCGCTCGTGACGAGCAGCGGCTCCTCGAGGAGCGCGGCGAGACGCTCGATGCGGCTCATCGCTGCCCTGCCAGGAACTCGATCGCCGTCCGGTAGCCCTCGGGCCCTTCGCCGGAGACACGCTTCGTGGCCAGGTCGCCGATCACGGACACCCGTCGCCAGTCCTCACGCGCTTCGATCTTGGAGAGATGCACCTCGACGACAGGGACCTTGAAGAGCTCGACGGCGTCGCGGATCGCGTAGCTGTAGTGGGACCACGCGCCGGGATTCAGGATGACGCCGTCTGCCCAGTCGAGCGCGTCGTGGCACCAGTCGATGAACTGCCCTTCGTGGTTCGTCTGCCGGCACCGAGTCGTGCACTCGAACTCCTTCGACCAGGCGTAGATGCGGCTTTCGAGGTCGGACAGGGTGAGGCCTCCGTAGTGGGAGGCGTCGCGCCGGTCGAGCACGTCGAGGTTGACGCCGTTGAGAACTGCGATCCGCACGCGGAGAGCCTATCCGGCAATCAGCGCATCGAGTGCTGCTCGCACCTCGGCCGCGGGGCGCTCGACCCCGAGCACAGGCCGGCCGGGCGCCTCGAGCAGGACAAGGCGTGGGACGCCGCCGACGACCTTCTTGTCACGGGCGAGCGCGGCCCACGCGAGCTCGCGGTCGACCTTGACCGGCTCCGGGCGGAGCGTCTCCTCGACCGCTGCCGTATCGAGGCCGGACAGCCGCAGTGCTGCGAGCAGGCCGAGCGCGACAGCGCGGCCGTGCGGCAGCTCGAAGCCTGCGGCGGCCTCGAGAGCATGCGCGAACGTGTGGCCGAGGTTCAGTTGCAGGCGGTCGCCGCGGTCGTGCGGGTCGCGCAGGCAGATCGCCGTCTTGAACGCGGCGCAGCGTCGCACCTGCTCCGGGAGAGGCAGCTCCCAGAGCGGTTCGCCGGCGAGCAGCCCGGTCTTGACCACCTCGGCGCGCCCGTTCTCGAGCTCCGATTGCGGCAGCGTCTCGAGCGTCGCCGGGTCGATCACCGTGCGGACCGGCCAGTGGAAGGCACCGATCAGGTTCTTGCCCCCGGGCAAGTCGATCGCGGTCTTACCGCCGATCGCCGCGTCGACCTGGCCGACGAGCGTGGTCGGCACGGCAACCCAGTCGATTCCGCGGACGTATGTCGCCGCGGCGAAGCCGGCGACGTCGGTCGTGCAACCGCCGCCGAGCGCGACGAGGGTGCCGCCACGCTCGAGCCGCAGCGCGCTCCAGAGCGCCTCGAGCGACTCGATGCTCTTCGCCTCCTCGCCCGGCGGGACCTCGTGGCTAGCGCGAGACCGGGACCCGAGCGCGAGCTGAGCGTCCATGCCGTAGATCCCGGCCACGCGCGCGTCGCTGACCAGCTCGACCGGGCCGTCGCCGGGGACAAGCTCGCCGAGTCGCTCGAGTGAGCCCGTTTCGACCTGGACGCCGCCCGCGACGAGCACGGCCCCATCGAGGTCACCGATGCGCGCGTCGGAGGCGTCGTCGTAGAGCGGCCGTCGCTGCTCGTAGAGCGTCCGGAAGGCCGCTTCGTCCTGCGCGAGCGGGCGGTCGCCGCCTCGCACGCGCCGCCACGCCTCCTCGGGCTCAACCTCTACGAGCACCGTCAGCGCCCGCTCGCGCAACGCTTTGCGGATCTGGTCGGTCCCGACGGCACCGCCCCCCAGCGCGATCACGGCCGGCTTGCTCGAGGCGAGCGCGTCGCGCGTGTGCTTGGACTCTCGCAGCCGGAAGGCCGCCTCGCCGCCGGTCTCGAAGATCCGCGCGATGGGCTCGTCACGCTCGATCTCCGCATCGACGTCGACGAACGGTCGCCCGAGCTTCGCGGCGAGCTCCTCGCCGAGGGTCGACTTGCCCGCGCCCATGAAGCCGATCAGAGCGACGTGACGGTCTAGCGCGTGCGTATCCGCTCCAGGTAGGCCGCGTGCGCCGCGAGCATGTCCACCATCGCGTCGCCGCCGAGCTTGTCGCGTGCCGCGCCGGCCAGCTCCCAGGCGACGGCCGCCTCCGCCACGACGGCGAGCGCCTCGACCGCGGCGACGTCGCTCCGTTCGACCAGCGCCTGTGCGGGCTCGCCGGTGGCGAGGTCGACGGAGTCGAGCGGCCGCATCAGCGTCGGCAGCGGCTTCATCGCGGCCCTGACGACGATCTCCTCGCCGTTCGAGATCCCGGCCTCGATCCCGCCGGCCCGGTTCGACCGGCGTCTCAGGCCGGGATCGATCTCGTCGTGCGCCTTCGAGCCGCGCTCGCGGGCGAGCGCGAAGCCGTCGCCGACCTCGACGCCCTTGACGGCCTGGATTCCCATCAGCGCCGCGGCGAGGCGCGAGTCGAGCCGCTCCTCCCGCGTCGCATACGAGCCGAGCCCCGGGAAGACGCCGGTGACACGTACCTCGACGATGCCGCCGAGGGTGTCCCGGTCGGCGCGGGCGGCGTCGATCGCCGCCTCCCAGCCTTCGCGCTCGCCGCCGATCTCGAGCACCGAGCCGGCGACCTCGATCCCGAGCTCGCGCAACAAGGTCTTGGCGACCGATCCCGCCGCGACGACGACTGCGGTGTGCCTCGCGCTCGCCCGCTCGAGCGAGTCGCGCACGTCCTCGTGGCCGTACTTCTGCACGCCGGCGAGGTCCGCGTGGCCGGGCCGCGGCAGGGTGACGGGCTTCGTCCCCTTCCCCGACGGCTCGCCTTCGGGCGGCCAAGGATTCATGCCCCAGAGCCAGTTCTTGTGGTCGCGGTTGCGGACGACGAGCGCGAGCGGCGTCCCGAGCGTCCGCCCGTGCCGGAGGCCGGCGAGCACCTCGACGGTGTCCTGCTCGAGCTGCTGCCGCGGGCTGCGGCCGTAGCCGAGCTGGCGCCGGTGGAGGTCCGCGTCGATCGCCTCGCGGTCGAGCTGGAGGCCGGCCGGAAGCCCGGTCAGGATGGCGACGAGCGCGGGACCGTGCGACTCGCCCGCCGTGGTGAGGCCCAGGGTCATGGCCCAAGCGTATGTATCACGCGGAAACGGCCACGACGGCACCACCCGAAAGCGGGATGCGCCCCGCGGTCGAGCTTCGAGAATGAGGGTAACGCTGCCGCATCCCCCCTGTTGGCCAGCGACGTACCGCCGCCATGCGGCCAACAGAAAAGAGGTGCGCACTATGCGCGCAGGAACAGGCAGGGCAAAAGGAACGATCGCGGGAGTACTCGCGTCGGCACTCGTCGTCTTCGCAGGCATCGCGGGCCAGGCTCAGTCCGCCAGCGGTTGCAAGGTCACCTTCGGCGGCTGGATCACGACCGCGGCAGGAGCCAAGGCCACATTTGGCGGCAATTCTCATGCGGTCGGCCAGAAGGGCCAGATCGAGTATCAGGATCACGGATCCACTGCGAACATGAACATGCATTCGATCGAGGTCCATTCGCTGGCTTGCGGTGGCGACGTCTCCGTGTCCGGCATCCTCGGCCTCGACGGCATCTTCGGCTCCGAGCCCAGCAGCCTCGGCACCCAGGCCACCATCTGGGGCACGGCGACGATCGACGGCAAAGGGTCGTTCGAGTACCAGATCGACGTGACCGACCTGGGCGAGCCCGGTAGCAGCGACACGTACCGGCTCCAGCTCTCGAACGGCTACGACTCGGGCGTGCAGACCCTCAATGGGGGGAACATCCAGGTTCACTAGTCGCGGGATTGGAGGGGCCCTGGCGGCGGGTCCCTCCTCCTACTCCTCCAACTGTGGACGGATCGCGGCGCGCATGACCTCGACCGGCGCGGGCACCCCGGTCCACCGCTCGAACGACGCGGCACCCTGTGCGACGAGGACGTCGAGCCCGTCCACGAGCTCGCAACCGGCCGCGCGAGCGGCGGCGGCGTGCACCGTCTCGCCTCCTTCGGCGCGATAGGCCAGGTCGATCACCGTCTGGCCCTGCCTGGGCTCGAAGAGAAGCTCGTCCTTCACCGGAGTTGCCTGAACGACGAGGTCGGCGTCGTCGGTCAGCGGCGGCCAGTCGTCCTTGCGGGCGAAGACCTGCACCTCCGCTCCGCGCGCCCCGAGCTCGGCGATCCAGGCTGTCGCGGCCCCGCCGGCACCGATCACGGCAGCCTTCGCGGGACGACGGTCCCCGAGCGCCTCCGTGTCCGTGCTGGAGCCCAGCACCCGACCGTCGCGGATCACGAGCGTGTTGACCGACTCGGCCTCGCCCTCGACCTCGTCGCAGAGCGCGGCGGCGGCCACCTTGTGCGGGGTGGTGACGTTGGCGCCGAGAAAGCCGAATGCGACGAGCCCGCGGATCGCGTCCTCGAGCAGCTCAGGCGGAACACCGAGTGGGACGTATGCGACATCTAGCGCGAGCGCAGCGAAAGCGGCGTTCTGCATCCGCGGCGAGAGCGACCCCACCTTGGGATCGCGCAGCAGCCCGACGAGGCTGGTCGTGCCGCCGATCACTCAGCCGCAGCCGAAGCCGTACTCACAGGACTTGGCGTAGAACTCCGACTCGCTGGCCGTGAAGAAGTGGTGCACCTTGTCCGGCTTGCGCACGAAGAAGAGATAGTCGACCTTCGCGGGGTGCGCGGCGGCCTGCATCGAGGCGAGGCCG
The DNA here is from genome assembly GCA_963765705.1 of uncultured Gaiellaceae bacterium. GTDB lineage: Bacteria > Actinomycetota > Thermoleophilia > Gaiellales > Gaiellaceae > Gaiellasilicea. The sequence goes on along the minus strand of CAVXXJ010000013.1, from coordinate 327,461 downwards.
GGGTTCGCGATCGGCGTCGGCGGCAGGCCGAGGTGCTTGCGAGTGTTGTAGGGGTTGTCGCTCTCGAGCTGGGAAACGCGCAGCGCCTCGGTGCCGGGCACGTCGAGCCCGTAGCGAATCGTTGCGTCGATCCCGAGCTTCATCCCGGCCTTGAGCCGGTTGTAGATCACCGCGGCGACAAGCGGGCGCTCGTCGGGCGCGATCGTCTCCTTCTCGATCATCGAGGCGATGATCAGGACGTCGTACTGCGTCAGGTTCTTCGTCTTCGCGAAGCGCTGGTCGACCTTGGCCCAGCTGTCGTTGAAATAGTCGATCTGGTCTGCGACCAGCTTCTTTGCGGTCGTCTTCGGGGTGAACTCGTACGTGGCCGGGAAGAGGAAACCCTCGATCCCGCGGGCGTCCTTGCGGAACGCAGCCGGCGCCTTCGCCGCCTTCGACGCCGCCGCATACGCGTTTCCGGAGAGCTTCGGCGTCACGTTGCGCTTCTTCTGCGCGATCTTCCGCACCTCGGCCACGCGCTTCACCATCTCCTTGCGCGTAAAGCCCTCGGGGAAGACGACGCGGAGGATCACCGGCTTCGGCAGGGCCGCCGTCGTCGCCGGGGCGGCCTCGTCGTCCCCGTCACCGCCGAGCGCACCCGTTCCCAGCCAGAGCGCCAGCGCCAGGAAGCCCACGAGCAGCGCTGCTGCTGCCGCCCGCCTGCGCGCCACCTGTGTCCGACGGGTAGTCATTCCGCCCGGCTCGTCCACGCCAGGTAGCTCTCGAGCAGATGTGCCGCGGCCCGAGCGTCCTCGGGCGCCCGAGACGACGGGCCGGCGGCCGCCAGCGCAGTCGTGAACCGCTCGTCGAACGACTCGACCGGCACGCCGACCGCAGCTCGTAGGGCGTCGACGAACCGAGCCGTCTCGTCGGCCTGCGCGCCGTGATCGCCTTTGAGTGTCAGCGGCAGGCCGACGACGATCAGCTCCGCTTCCTCGGCCGCCACGAGCCTCGCGAGCTCGCGCAGCCCCTTTTCGCTTGCTGCCCGCTCGACGACGACGAGCGGGCGCGCCAGCGTCCCGGTGGCGTCGGAGATCGCGACGCCGGTGCGAACGGCGCCGTAGTCGAGGGCGAGAATCTTCACTAGCCGAGGGCCTCGATGATCGTCTTCTCGGCAAGCGCAACGGCCTCGGACAGGCGATCGGGATCCTTCCCGCCGGCACGGGCCATCGTCGGACGACCACCGCCCTTGCCGCCGATCAGCACCGCGGCTTCGCGGATCACGTCGCCGGCGTTGACGCCGCGCGCCTCGAGCGACTTGTCGAGATTGATCAAGAGCTGCGCCGTGCCGTCGTCGCGGGCGCCGACGATCACCGCAGCCGGCGCGTGCTGCTGCTTGAGCCGGTCGGAGACGTCGAGCGGGTCGCCGCTCTTGACGTCGACGACGAGGACGTTGACACCGCCCGCGGCGGTCTCCCGTGTGACGGTGAAGTCGGCCTCGGCCTTCGCAGAAGGCTTCTTCGCCTCCTTGCGCACGCTCGCCAGCTCGGCCCGCAGCTCGTCCGCCTCGCGGGCCCGCTCGTGCAGGAGCGCGTACGCCTCGCCGGCGGTCACCGCCTCGATCCGGCGGACTCCGGAGCCGACCGATCCCTCCGAGAGGAGCACGAATGGGCCGATCTCGGCGGTCGAGCGGACGTGCGTGCCGCCGCAGAGCTCGCGGGAGAAGCCGTCGATGTCGACCACGCGGACGATGTCGCCGTACTTCTCGCCGAACAGCATCTGAGCGCCGAGCTTGCGGGCCTCGTCGATCGGTGTCTCGTAGATGCGCACGGGGTGATTGGCGAAGACCTGCTCGTTGACGATCCGCTCCACCTCCGTGCGCTCCTCCTGCGTGAGCGCGCTGTCGTGGGTGAAGTCGAAGCGAAGCTTGTCGGGCCGCACCGCCGAGCCCGCCTGCTTGACGTGGTCGCCGAGCACGCGGCGCAGCGCCTCGTGGAGGAGGTGCGTCGCCGTGTGGTTCGCCATCGTCGGGAAGCGGACCGTCCAGGGCACGACGGCGCGCACGCGATCTCCCGCGGCAAAGCCCTCGCCCTGCAGAACGACGACCTGGTCGTCCCCGACCAGGCGCTCGACGCCGACGACCTCGGCACGGTTCGATCCTTCGTCCTGCTCGACGTAGCCTGAGTCGCGCACCTGGCCGCCGCCTTCCGGATAGAACGGCGACTCCCGCAGCTTCGCCTCGAACGTCCCGTCGTCGCGCTCGATCAGCGCACCGATCTGGGTGAGCACGTCGAGCTTCTCGTAGCCGACGAAGTCGGTCTTGAAGTCGATGTCGCCGATCAGCCGGACCGGAACGGTCAAGGAGGTCCGCGAGCGCTGACGCTGCTCCTGCATCAGCTCCCTGTACCGGTCCTCGTCGACCGGCATGCCGCGCTCGAGCGCGAGCTCCCGCGTCAGCTCGATCGGGAACCCGTACGTGTCGTGGAGCTTGAACGCGTCGTCGCCGCTGAGGGCAGTGCTGCTCGCGAGCTCGTCGAAGATCGCCATCCCGCGCGCGAGCGTCCGCTCGAACTGCTCCTCCTCGCTCTTGATCACGCGCTGGATGTCGGCTGCGTGCTCCCGCAGCTCGGGAAAGGCGTCGCCCATCTGCTCGACGACGACGTCGGTCAGGCGCCAGAGCTCCTCGAGGCCGATCGTCTGCGCTTGCTGGACGGCGCGGCGGATCACCCGCCTGAGCACGTACCCACGGCCCTCGTTCGAAGGCTTGACGCCGTCGGCGACGAGGAACGTCATCCCGCGCCCGTGGTCGGCCAGGATGCGGTGGGCCTTGGTCGCCCGCTCCGACTCGCCGTACGCGACGCCGCTCTCCGCCGCCACCCACGCCATGATCGCCTGGTAGCCGTCGGTCTCGTAGACGGAGCGGACGTCCTGGACGATCGCCGCCAGCCGCTCGAGCCCCATGCCGGTGTCGATGTTCTGCTTCGGCAGCGGCGTCAGCGTCCCGTCCGCGTGCTGCTCGTACTCCATGAAGACGAGGTTCCAGAACTCGAGGAAGCGGTCGCACCGCGGGCACGCGGGCGCACACGTGGGATCGCCGCAGCCGTACTCCGGCCCCCAGTCCCAGTAGATCTCCGAGTCCGGGCCGCACGGGCCAGGCCCGCCGACCGACCAGAAGTTCTCGGAGGTCGGGAGCGCGACGATCCGCTCGGACGGCATCCCGATCGCCTCCCACTCCCTGATCGCGACCTCGTCGGGGCCGAGACCCAAGGCCGGGTCGCCGGCGTGCACCGTCGCCCAGACGCGATCCCAGTCGAGCTCGAGGCGGTTCTGGATGAAGTCGGTGGCGTATTCGACCGCGCCCTGCTTGAAGTACTGGCCGAACGAGAAGTTGCCGAGCATCTCGAAGAAGGTCAGGTGATGGCCGTTACGCCCGACCTCGTCGATGTCGGGCGTCCGGAAGCACTTCTGCGACGTGCAGGTGAGCAGCGCGGGCGGCGACTCGCGGCCGAGGAAGTACGGCATCTGCGGCTGCATCCCGGCAGTCGTCAGCAGCGTCGAGTGGTCGTCGGCACGCGGGACGAGCGGCCACGACGGCAGCCGCTTGTGACCCTTCTCCTCGAAGTAGGAAAAGAAGCCCTCGCGCAGCTCGGCCGACGTTTGCACCCTGGGATTCTAGGTGTGACTGGAGGGCCTGGCGGGACGTCGCTCGTCGCCGGGGTGCGTTGCTCGTTCCGAGGCAAGGACGCAGGGAGCGTCGATAGCGGTGGCTATCGACGCGACTGAGGACGCCGCATCGGGACGAGCAACGCGGCCCGGCGGCTCAGCCGATGTCTCGCCAGGCGCTCCTAGGAGGCGCGGCGCTTCGGGGCCGACGCGGCCTCGAGCTGCTCGTCGGTCGCGATCTCGTCGCGGATCTTCTCGAGCGCACGGCGGATCAGCCGGGAGACGTGCATCTGCGAGATTCCGACCTGCTGGGCGATCTGGCTCTGCGTCAGGCCGTCGAAGAAGCGCAGATGCAGGATCTTCCGCTCCCGGTCGTCGAGCGCGCGGAAGCCGGGAGCGAGCACGGCGCGGTCTTCCGAGACCGAGTACTGGTGCTCTTCCGTGCCGAGCGACTCGAGCGGGTCGAGCTCGCCGTCCTCGTCGGAGCCGCCGGCCGAGAGCGAGAGCGACGTGTAGGCGCGGCCGGACTCGAGGGCCTCGAGCACGAGCTCCTCCTCCACGCCCGCGGCTTTCGCCAGCTCCGGAATCGTCGGCGAGCGGCCGAGCTGGACTGTTTGCTCCTCGACGATCTTCGACAGCTGGACGTTGAGCTCCTGGAGCCCGCGCGGGACGCGCACGGCCCAGCCCTTGTCGCGGAAGTGACGCTTGATCTCGCCGATGATGTTCGGCGTCGCGTACGTGGTCAGCTCGACGCCGCGGTCGATGTCGAAGCGGTCGATCGCCTTGATCAGGCCGATGCAGCCGATCTGAACGAGATCGTCGAGCTGTTCGCCACGGTAGGCGTAGCGCCGCGCGAGCGATCGCACGAGCGAGAGGTACTGCTCGATCAGCTGCTCGCGCGCAGCGAGGTCACCTTGCTCGTGGTAGCGGCGGAGCAGCGCCTTGTCGGACGCGCGCGTCACGATCCCGACCCGGCGAGCACGTAGCCCTTGCGGAGCTCGACCCAGGCACCGCCGTCGCGCTCGTTCAGAATGACGCTGTCCATCGTCGTCTCGAGCAGGCGGCGCAGCCCGACTCCGTCGCCCGCCGCCTTCTCCTCGTCGAGAGCTGCAGCCGTCGTCTGCGCAAGCGGGCCGACGCTGGCCTCGATCGTGCCGTCGGCGACGCGGAGGACGATCTCGAGCTCACGCTCGTCGGTCTCGTCGTGCTCGAGCAGCGAGTCGAGCGCCAGCTGGATGTCGTCCAGGACGTCGAGCGTCACCTCGTGCCGGGCCGCGATCCCGCCCACCACGAGGTCTGCGACAGCCGAGAAGTGGCGCTCTCGCGGGATGTGAATCGTGAACTCGTCCATCACGGTTTCTGTTCGTCGGCAGCGCGCAACTCGTCACCGAGGTCGCGCTCCCGTCGTGCGGCTGCTTCCTTGCCGGTGCGGACCGCTTCGGACCAGTCCCGATGCGCCTTCAGCGACGCGGCACCGTGCGTGACCCCGGCGGCCAGGCCGGAGACCTTCTGCACGGGGCGCGTGATCGCCATGCTCACCGCGCGTACCGCGGTGTCGACGCTGTCGGCCATGTCCACTGCGCTGTCCGTCACCCGATCCACCTTGTCCAGCTGCCCGTTCACCTTGTCGACGCTCACGCCGACCTTGTTGATGACCGGCAGCACTTCCTGTTCCGTTCCCTTGATCAACGAGGAAAGACGTCCGAAGGTTCCGCCCAGGCGGAAGAACGCGTAGCCGAGGCCGCCCCCGACCGCGATCAGAAACGCGGCGAGGGCGTAGTTGGCGACGTCGCCGGCGGTGGATCCGAGAAGCTGCACCGGCTGAATCCTAGTTACGACCCGCGCTCGACACCACACCGCAACCGACGACGGCGCCGCCATCGTCGTACAGCGCCGCGATCTGGCCCGGTGCGACGCCGTAGGCCGGCTGCTCGAGCGCCAGGGTGAACCCGTCGTCGTTGGGCCGAACGCGCGCTGCGATCGCTCCGGAGCGGTAGCGGAGCTTCGCATCGGCGCGCTCGACCGGAACGTGCAGCACGCCCCTCACCTCGACCGCAGAACATGCAAGCGAGCCGCGGGGCCCGACGACGAGCGTGTTCGTCGCGGCGTCCGAGCGAAGCGCATACAGCGGCTCGGCCGACGAGACACCGATGCCGCGCCGCTGGCCCGGCGTGTAGCGCCAGACGCCGTCGTGCCGGCCGAGCTCGTGGCCCTCCTCGTCGACGATCGATCCGTCGGACGGCTCCAGTCCACGCCGCTCCAGGAAGGCGCGATAGTCGTCGCCGGCGAGGAAGCACGCCTCCTGGCTCTCGCGGCGCTCGGCGACGACGAGTCCCGCCGCCGCGGCCTCGGCACGCGTCTCCGGCTTCGTCAGCTCCCCGAGCGGGAACTCGATCCGGTCGAGCTGAGCCGGGTCGAGCGGGGCGAGCATGTAGGACTGGTCCTTGTCTGGATCGGCGGCGCGCGCGAGCAGCCGCCGACCGTCGCGCTCGACGATCCGCGCGTAGTGGCCGGTCCAGAGCTTCGCGGCGCCCGCACGCTCGGTGAAGGCGAGGAGCTCGTCGAAGCGGAAGTCGCCGTTGCAGCGGCCGCACGGGTTCGGGGTCTCCCCGCGTGCGTACGACTCGACGAAGGGGTCGACGACCGCGCGGCGGAACGCCTCGCGCAGGTCGAGCGTCACGTGCGGGAGCCCCAGCGAGTGGCAGGTCTCGCGCGCGGCGATCACGGCCTCCGGCGAGCAGCAGGCGCGCTCGGAGTCGGGGCCGGCCGGGTCGAGCCAGAGCCTGAGCGTGACGCCGATCGCCTTCGGCCCGGCGCGGAGCAGCGCGACGGCGCTGTCGACGCCGCCGCTCATCGCAACCGCGATCCGGCCGGGATCGGGCGCGGCGGTGAAGACCTCGGCGAGCGCGTTCGCGAGCGCGTCGGCAGCGAGCGTCTCGCCGGGGACGGCGGCCGCCTCGAGCAGCGTCAGGCCGGCGAGCGGCCGCGCCAGCCCAGGCGCGTCGGCTTCGACGATCCGGTCGCCGTCGACGGTGAGCCGCACGAATGCAAGCTCGGCTCCGCGGGCGGAGTCTCCGACGACCTCGATCATGCCCGCTAGCCTAGTCGGCGCAACTGCGCCAATCGAGCCCGGCCGCCGAAGCGGCCCTTAGGGGTCTTCGCGCGATCGGGATCTGCTTCCGCAGATCCCGATCTTGCGCAACAAAAATAGCGCTCCGACCCTGCCGATGCTTCCTTGCGCCGATGCGAACCTGCCTTAGCAGGTGGGTGCCGTGCCGGACATCGACGGGTGAGGTCTAGACCGGACCCAGGCTCCCTTCACGTGAGCGTTGGTTCACGTTTACGCGCAAGGCCACGTACAGGGTCGAGCACTGTCAATCATACCGTCGCATGATCGAAATCCGCAGAAGCGGACTCCGATCGCGCAAACCCCTGAAGGGGCCGCTTCGCGGCCTGGCTCAGCCTCGTGTCGCAAATCGCCAGCGGATCTGCTGTGTGCCTTCGATACCGAGCTGTTGCGCCAGCGTCTCGGTCAGCTCGAACTGGCGTCCGGGTTGCTTCAGCTTCGTGTCGATCACCTCGGTCAGGACCTCGGCGCCGCCGTAGCTGATGAAGATCTTTGCTCCACACGGAAGCACGGGATGGCTGACGCCGAGCGACCGGGCGGTGAGCGTCAGCGCGCACGTCGTCCGCTCGGCGTCGCGGGCGGCACCGCGCGAGCCCGCGAGCGCCGTGTACCAGCCGCCGCCGCCCGCGACCGGCACCTGCTGCGGCCCCGGCTCGGCGTCGCTGGCGGCTTCTCCGGTGAGTGCGAGCACCGCCACTCCGGCGACGAGGGCGACGGCCGCCAGAGCGATCGTGCGCTGGAGCAGGGTGAGCGTCACCGTGCGCGCCCGGCGATGAGCTCGCCGAACGACTCGCGCACGAGCGCATCGAAGTCCGTGGAAAGGGCGCCGTCGGGCGAGGCGAACTCGCGGAGGTAGATGAGCAGGTAGCCCCACTCCTCGTCGCGGACCGGGTCTGCACCCGACCGCGCTCGGGCGAGCCGCTCGATCTCCCAGACGTTCCATTCCTGCGGCTGTGTGGGGAGCGGCAGCGTCGAGACCGGCGTGGGCTCCGGCACCGCCGGCGCGACAGCGACGGGCTCCGGCACCGGTTCCGGCTCGGCGGCGGCCTCGACTGCGACGAGCTGCGGCGCCACCGGGACGGGCTCCGGCTCTGGCTCGGGTTCCGGCTCCGGCTCGGGTTCCGGCTCCGGCTCGGGTTCGGGCTCCGGCTCCGGTTCCGGCTCCGGCTCGGGCTCCGGCTCCGGCTCCGGTTCCGGCTCCGGCTCCGGCTCTGGCTCTGGTTCTGGCTCCGGCTCGACCTCGGCGACGACGGGCTGCGGCTCCGCGGGCTGCGGCTCGGAGGTCGGCATCGGCTCGGGCTCTGGTTCCGGCTCGGGCTCAGGTTCCGGCTCGGGCTCGGGCTCCGGCTCCGGCTCCGGCTCCGGCTCCGGCTCCGGCTCGGGCTCGGGTTCCGGCTCGGGCTCGGGCTCCGGTTCCGGCTCCGGCTCCGGCTCCGGCTCCGGCTCGACGGTGCTGACCGCGACGATCTCGCCGAAGTCGAGCACGGCGACGGGCTGGGACTCAGCCGCAGCATCCGGCTCGGCCTTGGCGGGCGTGCGCGAGAGCGTCCACTCGACGGCGGCCGTGATCAGCCACGCGACGAACATGACCGCGACGATCGCGATCGTCTTCAGGTGGAGCAGGCCGGCGGCGAGGGCGACGCCGGCGAGGAAGCAGGCTTCGAGCGCGAGGCGCGGCCAGAGGCGACCGAGCATGGGCTAGCGCTCGTTGTCGGGCTCCCCGTCTTCGTCCGGACCGGCGTGCTCGGGCTCGGCACCGGCGAACGGCGTGACGGGGGGAGCGGGCGGCGGAGCTTCCTCGGGGGCCCCCGACCAGCGGGGGTTGTCGTCGTCGTTCCGCTCGGGCTCGTCGACCGCTTCGGGCGCCGCTGCGGGGCGCTGACGGGCGGAGCGGAAGGAGCGGGAGCCGAACTGGGCGGTGCGGACACCGGAGGAGCCTCGACCGGCGGCGCGGCGATCGCCTGAGCCGGACGCGCCGGGGCAGCCGGGCCGGCGGTGCGGGCGATCTCGCTGTCGTTCGCATCGACGATCGACTGCACGACCTGGCTGATCGCGGGCTCGCCGAGGCCGGCGGCAGCGAGGAGCTGCTCGGCCCCCTTCTGCGCACGGGCCATGACTGCGGTCGCCTGGGCGCGGGCCCACTCGAGCGTCTGCTCGACCTCGGCCCGGGCGGCGTTCGTGAGCTCGGTCGCCTGGTGCCGCGACTGCTCGAGCAGCCGGTTCCCGCGTGTCTCGGCTTCGCGCAGCTCGCGCGTCGCATCGGCGTTGGCCTTGCCGAGCAGGTCGCGGGCCTCCGCTTTCGCGGCGGCGAGAATCTCCGAGCGCTGGCGCTCCGACTCGCTGCGGTAGCGCTCGATCTCGGACTCGCGCTCCTGGAGCTCGTTCTGCTTCTTGCGCACCTCTTCCTCGGTGCGCTGGAGCTGCGTGGCGGACGCGGTCTGGGCGTCGCGCTCGAGCGTGTCGGCGAACTCGGCGGCGGCGCGGATCAGGTGCAGCGAGTCCATGCGGACGGCGTGTCCGGTGGGCTCGACGTTGGACGTCTTGTGCGCGGCCTGGAGCACGCGGAGCTGCGCCTGCAGCTGGGCGGTGTGGCGGCGGAAGGCGTCGAACGCCTGCCGCACGCCCTGCTCGTCGTAGCCCTCGCCGGAGCGCTGGAGCTGCTCCACCGTCGGGAGCGCGGTCAGACCCGCGGCCGAACGCTCTGAATCACCTGACGACATCTGTTGTCACGCTTTCTGAGGTCTACTGCAGGCCGCTGCGCGGCTCGCCCGGAAGTATGCCCGGTTCATCGGCTGTCATTGCGGAAAATTCTTAGCTCGGAGGCTCGTGCAGCTGTATTCCGAGCTCGAGCAGCGCTCCTGCGTGACTTCGGACGGCGCGCCGCTCATCGGATCGACGCCCGCCTGGTTCTTCGGGAACGCGATCACGTCGCGCAGGTTCGGCTCGCGCGGCGAGCACCATCGTCATCCGGTCGATCCCGAGCGCGATCCCGCCCATCGGCGGCGCGCCCATGGCGAGCGCGTCGAGCAGGAAGCCGAACTTCGAGCGCTGCTCCTCCTCGGAGAGGCCGAGCAGCTCGAACACCTGCGCCTGGATCTCGGGCTCGTGGATCCTGAAGCTGCCGCCGCCGAGCTCGTTCCCGTTCACGATCAGGTCGTACGCGTGCGCCAGCGCGTGCTCGGGATCGTCCGCGAAGCGTGTCCTCCCACTCCTTCGTCGGCCGCGTGAACGGGTGGTGGACCGCGGTCCAGCGCCCCTCGTCCTCGTCGCGCTCGAACATCGGGAAGTCGTAGACCCAGAGGAACGTGAAGACCTCCTCGTCGATCAGGCCGAGCTCCTTGCCGAGATGGCTGCGGAGCGCGCCGAGCACGCGCGACGTCGCCGGCCAGGCGTCGGCGGCGAAGAGAACGGTCGACGCGGGCTCGCCGCGGAAAGCGGCCAGCTCCTCCTCCGAGAGGAACTTCGCGATCGGCGAGCGCACCTCTCCCTCCTCGTCGTAGACGAGGTACGCGAGCCCTTTCGCCCCCCACTCCTTCGCCAGCTCCTCGAGCTTTGCGAGATCGCCGCGGCTGAGTACTCCTGCGGCACGCGCAGGAAGCGGACGGCCTCGGCGCTCTGCGAAGACGCCGAACTCGGAGCCGCGGGTGACCTCGGTCGCGTCCTCGATCTCGAGCGCGAAGCGCGTGTCGGGCTTGTCGGTGCCGAAGCGGCGATCGGCCTCCTCGAACGTCATCCGCGGGAACGGCGTCTCGATCTCGATCCCCAGGCACTCGCGCCAGATTCGCGCGTACATCCGCTCCATCACGTCGTAGAGGAACTCCTGGTCGGGGAAGCTCATCTCGACGTCGAGCTGCGTGATCTCCTGGACGCGGTCGGCGCGGAGATCCTCGTCCCGGAAGCAGATCGCGATCTGGTAGTAGCGGTCGAAGCCGGCGACCATCGTCAGCTGCTTGAGGATCTGCGGGCTCTGCGGGAGCGCGTAGAAGCGGCCCTTCTGGAGGCGGCTCGGGACGACGAAGTCGCGCGCGCCCTCGGGCGTCGGCTTGAACAGGATCGGCGTCTGGATGTCGAGGAAGCCGGCGGCCTCCATCTCGCGCCGGATGATCCCGACCATCTGCGCGCGCAGGCCGATGTTTCGCTGCAGCTTGTCGCGGCGCAGGTCGAGCCAGCGGTAGCGGAGGCGGAGCGTCTCGTCGACGTTCTCCTCGTCGAGCTGGAACGGCAGCGGCGTCGAGCGGCTGACGATCTCGAGCGACTCGACCTGGAGCTCGACCTCGCCGGTCGGCATGTTCTCGTTGACGGTCTCGGCGCTCGCGCGCGACGAGCGTGCCCTCGGCGCGGAGGACGAACTCGTTGCGGATCTGGTGCGCGAGCTCGGCCGCCTCCGCCGCGAGCTCGGGGTTGATCACGAGCTGCGTGATCCCGGTGCGGTCGCGGAGATCGACGAAGACGAGCCCGCCGTGGTCGCGGCGGCGCGCCGCCCACCCCGAGAGGGTCAGCTTCTCGCCGACGAGCTCCTTGCGGGGCTCGCCGCACATGTGGGTACGCCAGATCATCGAGACAGTCTGCCGAGAAGCTCTGCGTGAGCGACCGGTTCGTCCTGCTCTCCGGCTCGGCGCACGAGCGCGTCGCTCGGCGCGGAGGATCACGGTCGTGCGCGCGCCGGAGCGGCCTGCCTGGGTCAGCTGGCCCTTGAGCGAGCGGCCGGCGTAGTCGGCGTCCGCGGCGACGCCCGCGTTGCGCAGGTCGCGGAGGAGCGGAGCGACCAGCTCGCGCGGTGCGTCCGGCTCGCGGGCGAAGAAGACGTCGACGGCCGGCGCCTCCGGCATCGCGACACCTTCGTCCTCCATCGCGATCAGCAGGCGCTCGATCCCGGCGCCGAAGCCGACGCCCGGCGTCGGCGGGCCGCCGATCTCCTCGACCAGATAGTCGTAGCGGCCACCGCCGGAGATGGTCGAGTTCTCGTTGTCCATCGGCCCGATGAACTCCCAGGTCGTGCGCGAGTAGTAGTCGAGCCCGCGCACGAGCGTCGGAACGAGGTCGTACCCGACGCCCGTCGCGTCGAGGTCGGCGCGGACAGCGGCGAAGTGCTCGACGCATGCGTCGCAGAGCGACTCGCCGATCTTCGGCGCCGCCTCGAGCAGCTTCCTTGTCGCCGGGTGCTTGACGTCGAAGACGCGCAACGGGCTCGTGGCGGCCTTTTCCCGTGCGTCGGCGTCCAGCGCGTCCTCGTGCTCGGCGAGCCAGGCGCGCAGCTTCTCGAGGTAGGCGGGCCGGCACTCGCGGCAGCCGATCGAGTTCAGCTCCAGCCGGTACTGCTCGATCCCGAGCCGGTGCAGGAGCGTGTCGTAGAGCTGGATGATCTCGGCGTCGATCGCGGGGTCGTCGGTGCCGATCCCCTCGACCGAGAGCTGCCAGTGCTCGCTGTAGCGGCCGCGGCCCGGCCTCCCGTACCGGTACATCGAGCCGATCGTGTAGAGCTTCTGCGGCTGCGGCTCCCTGTGGAAGCCGTGCTCGACGTACGCCCGGCAGATCGGCGCAGTGCCCTCGGGGCGGAGCGTCAGCGACCGGTCGGAGCGGTCGGTGAAGGTGTACATCTCCTTCTGGACGATGTCGGAGCCGACGCCCGACGTGCGCGCGAAGAGCTCGGTGTCCTCGAAGACGGGCGTCTGGATGCGCCGGTAGCCGTAGAGCGCGCAGAGACGCTCCATCTCGCCGATGACGCGCTGCCACAGCGGCTGCTCCGACGGGAGGATGTCGTGCGTGCCGCGCGGTCGTTGGAGCTTCACGCGCGAAGCTCGGCGAGGAACGGATTGCGCGCGAGCTCGCCGCCGAGTGTCGTCGACGGCCCGTGCCCCGAGTAGACGACGGTCTCGGGCGGATAGGCGTCGGTCAGGGATCGGATCGACTCGACCAGGGTCTCCCAGTCCCCGAACGGCAGGTCGGTGCGGCCGACCGAGCCGGCGAAGAGCACGTCGCCGGAGAAGAGGCAGCCGTCGGCGTAGTACGAGACGTGCCCGGGCGAGTGTCCGGGAACGTGGAGCACCTGGAACGAGATGCCTGCCAGCTCGACCGTCTCGCCTCCCGCGAGCAGTGTCGCCTCGCCCTCGTACGCCCGCACCGAGATGCCGGGGAAGAAGTCGTTCGGGCGGCGGAAGACGTCCAGCTCGCCCTGCGGCAGCCAGACCGGCGCGCCCGTCCCTTCGGCGAGGTCGGCGAGCGCGCCGATGTGGTCGTAGTGGCTGTGCGTCAGCAGGATCGCCGCGCATGTGGCACCCGAACGGGCGAGACTGAGCCGGATCTCGGCCGCCTCGTCGCCCGGGTCGACGACGACCGCTGCCGTCGCTGACCGGTCGGCGCGGACGAGGTAGCAATTCGTCCCGATCTGGCCGAGCGAGAGCTGGTCGACCGCGAGCGTCATGGGCGGATGAGTCTATCCTTGGGCCCGTGCAGAGCTGGAACCTGATGGAAACCGAGGCGCCGGCAGGGACGCGTGATCCCCTCGTTGTCCACTCGGGCAACGAAGCCCGCGCCGTGCTGATCGTTCTCAACCCCGGACAGGTGATGGGCGACCATCAGGTGAAGGAGAACGCGTGGGTGACGGTGCTCGAGGGGCGGGTGCGGATCTCGGCCGGGGGCGAGTCGGTCGACGCGGGTCCGGGGTGCTCTGCCGCTTCGATCCGGATGAACGGCACTCGCTCGCGAGCGACGACGGCGCCCGGGTACTGCTGCTGCTCGCGCCCTGGCCCGGCGAGGGCCACTACCGCGGCAGCTAAGACCCCTTCGGCTCGTCCCGGCCCATGCGCTTCTGGTACGAGCGGTAGACCATCGTGTCCAGGAAGTAGCTGAACGGCAGGAAGAACAGCAACAGCGGTGCCGTGGAGACGATCTTGGTACCCCAAGGGACGCCCGGGTCGAGGATGTGCACGGTGACGAGCATCAACGGGGCGAAGAGCATTCCGCGCTTCAGTGTCCGCCGCATCGACGGCGGCTCGATCGTGCGTCCGGCGCGGGCTGCAGGCTGCTTCCGCGCGGCTCGTTCGGTCTTCGCCGCCTTGGGCGACTGCGTCGCGCCGATCAGCTCCGCCGCTTCCTCGGGATCGAGCTCGCGGCCCTCCTCGTCGACGTAGACCTCTTCCCACTCGTGCCGCTTCAGCTTCTGCTGGCGGCGGATCTGCTTCTTCGTCGGCATGCGGTCAGTATGCCGCGCGCGACCACGCAACGGCTCCGTCCTTGACGACGGCGGAGACGATGTCGCCGCCGAGGTGGTAGGCGAGGTGGCGCCAGTCGGGCGCGTCGAGGAGCGTCAGGTCGGCGGCGTACCCGGCCGCGATCCGGCCGAGCCGGCCCGCGCGGCCGAGGACGTGGGCGGCGTTGACCGTGCAGGCGGCGAGCGCCTCGGCCGGGCTCAGGTGCAGCTGCGTCGCGGCGAGCGAGCAGACGAGCGGCAGGCTCTCGCAGAAGGCGCTGCCGGGATTGAAGTCCGTCGCGAGCGCGACGGCCGCACCGGCATCGACGAGCGCACGTGCCGGCGGCATCGGGCGGTCGAGGAACAGCGCGCTCGCAGGGAGCAGCACGCCGGTCACGTCGCTCGCCGCCAGCGCCGCGACGCCCTCGAAGGCCTGTCGCTTCGAGGTGGTCGACCGAACGGGCGCCGAGCTCGATCGCGAGCGGGATCGCGCCCGCTTCGGTGAACTGGTCGCCGTGGAGCCGGAGCGCGAGCCCCTGCTCGCGGCACGCTTCGAGGTAGCGGCGCGCCTGGGCGGCGTCGAACGCGCCTCGCTCGAGGAAGACGTCGGCCGCCTCGGCGATCCGAGCCGCGTCGGGCAGGACGTCGGCGAGCAGGAAGTCGAGATAGGCGTCCGCGTCGTCGTGCTCCGGAGGGATCGCGTGCGCGCCGAGCCAGGTCGGGATCCCGCCCGCCGACCGGATCGCGCGCAGCGACGCGAGCTCGGTCTCGCGGTCGAGCCCGTAGCCCGACTTCCCCTCGAACGTCGTCGTGCCCGCGCGCAGCATCCAGCCGCGCGTGGCGCGCGACGGCTTCCGCAAGCCCGTCCTCCCCGGCCGCCCGCGTCGCGCGGACCGTCGAGAGGATGCCGCCGCCGGACGCGTGCAGCTCCTCGTAGGTCGCGCCGCCCGCTCGGAGCGAGAACTCGTCGACGCGATCGCCTCCGAACGCCGGATGCGTGTGGCAGTCGACGAGGCCCGGAATCGCGCAGAGCCCGCGCCCGTCCAGCTCGACGACGTCGCCGTCGAGCGGCTCGAGCGTGCGCATCGCGCCGATCGCGGTGATCGAGCCGTCCTCGCAGAGCACGTAGGCGTGCTCGAGGAGCTCGAGCTCGCGCAACGCGGCGCCACGCAGCGGCGCGTCGCGCCCGGCGGGCGAGACGACCTGTGCCAGGTCGCGGACGAGCAGCTTCGGCACGCGTCAGCTGACGCTCGGCAGATCGAGGCCGTGCTCGCGCGCGGCGTCGAGCGCCTCGTCGTAGCCGGCGTCGGCGTGCCGCATCACGCCCGTGCCGGGGTCGGTCGTCAGCACGCGCTCGAGTCGCTCTGCCGCGTCGTCGCTGCCGTCGGCGAGGACGACCATGCCGGCATGGATCGAGTTGCCGATCCCGACGCCGCCGCCGTGATGGACGCTGACCCAGGTCGCGCCCGCAGCCGTGTTCAGGAGCGCGTTCAGGATCGGCCAGTCGGCGATCGCGTCGGAGCCGTCGCGCATCGCCTCGGTCTCGCGGTACGGGGACGCGACCGAACCGGAGTCGAGGTGATCGCGGCCGATCACGACGGGCGCCGAGACGGTGCCCGAGCGGACGAGCTCGTTGATCGTGAGGCCGGCCTTGGCGCGGTCGCCGTAGCCGAGCCAGCAGATCCTGGCGGGCAGTCCCTGGAAGGCGACGCGCTCGGGAGCGAGCTCGAGCCAGCGCAGGAGCAGCGCGTCGTCGGGGAACAGCCGCCGGAGCTCGTCGTCGATGGCCGCGATGTCGGCCGGGTCGCCCGAGAGAGCAGCCCACCGGAACGGACCGACGCCGCGACAGAAGAGCGGCCGGATATAGGCCGGGACGAAGCCCGGGTATGAGAAGGCCTCCTCTACACCCGCCTCATAGGCCTCCCCGCGAAGGTTGTTTCCATAGTCGAAGACATAGCTGCCCGCGCGGACGTATTCGAGGAGCCCCTCGACGTGCCGCGCGATCGACTCGCGCGCCCGTCGGAGGTACTCGTCGGGGTCGGAAGCGCGCAACGAAGCCGCTTCCCCGACGGAAAGGCCCACCGGGACGTAGCCGGTGAGCGGATCGTGCGCCGCCGTCTGGTCGGTGACGAGGTCGAAAGATTCACGCTTCTTGTGACAGTTCCGGCACGATCTCGGCCGCGTTGCCTTCGACGGCAACAGAGAGCGCCCGGCCCTCGGCGGCCGCAGCGCGTACGCGCGCGACGCCGTCCTCGAGCGAGTCGGCGACCTCGTCGAGGTAGCGCGTCTCGAGCCGGCGCTGGATCCGAGACGGGTCGACCTCGATGCAGAGGATCGCGGCGCCCGCCATCGTCGCCGCGAGCGGCTGGGCGCCGCCCATGCCGCCGAGCCCCGCTGTGAGGATCGTCCGGCCGCTGAGGTCTGCCGAGCCGAAGTGCTTCTCGCCGGCCGCGGCGAAGGTCTGGTAGGTGCCCTGCAGGATCCCCTGCGTGCCGATGTAGATCCAGCTCCCGGCCGTCATCTGCCCGAACATCGTCAGGCCCTCGGCCTCGAGCCGGCGGAACTCGTCCCAGGTCGCCCACTTGGGCACGAGCAGCGAGTTCGCGATCAGGACGCGCGGCGCGCCCTCGTGGGTGCGGAAGACGCCGACGGGCTTGCCGCTCTGGACGAGCAGCGTCTCGTCGTCGCGGAGGCGCAGGAGCGTCCGCACGATCGCCTTGAGCGCGTCGTGCGAGCGCGCCGCGCGGCCTGAGCCTCCGTAGACGACGAGCTCCTCGGGCCGCTCGGCGACCTCGGGATCGAGGTTGTTCAGGAGCATCCGCAGCGGCGCTTCGGTCTGCCACGAGCGGGCGTTCAGCTGTGTCCCGCGCGGCGCACGGATCCGGGAGAGGTCGCCGGCGAGCGCCTCGACGGCCGCATCGAGCGAAGAGACGCTCACGACTGCTCTTTCGCGAGGCGCTTGCTGAACCGCCACCACGACCACGCGGTCGCGACGACGAAGTACAGCGTCGCGAAGACGACCGCACGCCCGAGCTCGCCGCCCGTCGCCCAGGAGATGAGGACGATCAGCCCGGCGAGGACGAGGTTGAGCAGCACGGTGTCGCGGTACGGATGCTTCGGCACCGGCGAACGAGCGGCTCCGCTCACCGCAGCGCCCCGATCTCGAGCTCGGCGGCCGCGAGGATCGACCCGTCGCGGATCGCATCGGCGACGCGCTCGATGTCGTCGGAGAGCGACCGGTCGTCGCGCAGCCGCTCGGAGAGCTCGCGCACGGCGTCGTGGGTCGCGCGGACGCCCGGCCCGGGCTCGAGCGGAGCCAGGAACTCGATCGCCTGCGCGCCCGCGAGCAGCTCGATCGCGAGCGCCCGCTCGGCGTTCGCGAGCACCTGCAGCGCCTTCAGGCCCGCCGCGTTCCCCATCGAGACGTGATCCTCCTGGCCGGCGCTCGTCGGGATCGAGTCGACGCTCGCCGGATGGCAGAGCGACTTGTTCTCGGACACGAGCGCCGCGGCGACGTACTGCGGGATCATGAAGCCGGAGTTGAGGCCGCCCTCGACGCGTGAGGAACGGCGGCAGCCCGTCCGAGAGCGATGGGTTGACGAGCCGCTCGACCCGGCGCTCCGAGATGCTCGCCAGCTCGGACACCGCCATCGCCAGCGTGTCGAGCCCGAAGGCGAGCGGCTGGCCGTGGAAGTTGCCGTTCGAGACGACGAGGCCCTCGTCGACGAGCACGAGCGGATTGTCGGTCGCGGCGTTCAGCTCGACCGCGACGGTCGCCTCGATGTAGTCGAGGAGGTCGCGGCTCGCGCCGTGCACCTGCGGCGCGCAGCGAAGCGAGTAGGCGTCCTGCACCTTGTCGCACCAGCGGTGCGACTCGATGATCGCCGACCCTTCGAGCAGGCGGTGGACGTTCGCGGCCGAGTCGACCTGCCCGCGCAGCGGCCGTGCCTGGTGGATCGCCGGGTGGAAGCTCGTCCGCGAGCCCTGGAGCGACTCGAGCGAGAGCGCGCAGGCGAGGTCGGCGATGCGGGCGAGCCGTCGCGCGCGCACGAGCGCGAGGGCGGCCATCGCGGCCATGAACTGCGTGCCGTTGATCAGCGACAGACCCTCCTTCGCCGCCAGCGTGATCGGCTCGAGCCCCGCGGCGGCGAGCGCGTCGGCGCCGCCGTAGAGCGTCCCGGCGAACCACGCCCGACCCTCGCCGACGAGCGGCAGGGCCAGGTGCGCGAGCGGCGCGAGGTCGCCGCTCGCGCCGACCGAGCCGCGGGCGGGGACGCGCGGCAGCACGCCCCGGTTCAGGCACTCGATCAGCAGCTCGACCGTCTCGACGCGCGCGCCGGAGTAGCCCTTTGCGAGCGCGTTCGCGCGCAGCAGCATCGCCGCCCGGACGACGTCGGCCGGATAGGGCTCGCCGACCCCACACGCATGGCTGCGGAGCAGCCGGAGCTGGAGCTCCTCGACCTGATCGTCGGGAATCGACTCGGAGACGAAGCGGCCGAAGCCGGTGTTGACGCCGTAGGTGTGCTCCGCCGCCCGATCGACCAGCGCACGGGCCGCCTTCATGCTCGCACGAGCCTCGTCGGCGAGCGCGACCGGTGCGCGGTGGACGGCGACCTCCCAGACGTCGTCGATCCGGAGGTCGTTCCCCGTCAGCGCGTGACTCGCGACCACGCTGTTGAGTCTAGGCGCAGGGTGAGCATCCGCGGAAGCGGATGCTCACCGCGCGAAACCCCTAAAGGGCCCGCCCAAGGCGGGCCAGCCTGCTCATTCGTCGCAGCTAGTGGTGCATGGGTGCTTCGGTACCGGGGAGATGCAGCAGGCTCTCGACGTCCTTGACGCCGTGGATCTGCTTCGTCCGGACGACGAGCGCGTCGATCAGGTCCTGCGACGGGAGCTGGCCCCGTAGCTGCACGACGCCTTCCTGTGCGTTGACGCTGATCGAGCCCTTGACCTCGTGCTCGTCCCGGAACAGCTCCGACTCGACCTTGTCCTTCAGCGTCGCGTCGTCGTAGTGCTTCGGGTGCGTCTTCGAGATCAGGCTCCGGATCCGTCCGACCACGACGGCGCGCCGCCGTCGATCGGCGACGAGCCACACGCCCACAACGGCCAGCACTGCCCCTAATCCGAACTTCTTCATCTCATCCTCCTCGTTGGCTTCTCCGTCTCCCCTTCCGCTCAGGCCGCGGTTGAAACACCGCTACGGGAGAAGCCGCAGCTCGAGCACGTGCGACTCGTCGAAGCCGTCGATGCGGAGCATCGCTCCAGCGGCGGCGGCGGCCGCGCCGGCCGGCATCAGCCCGACGAGCTCGGAGCCGACGACCTCCGCGCCGCGCGCGCCGGCCTCGGCTTCGATCCGCGTGACGATCTC
Source organism: uncultured Gaiellaceae bacterium (assembly GCA_963765705.1). Taxonomy (GTDB): domain Bacteria; phylum Actinomycetota; class Thermoleophilia; order Gaiellales; family Gaiellaceae; genus Gaiellasilicea. The sequence continues at coordinate 308,135 of CAVXXJ010000013.1, read as the reverse complement.
GTGCAGCGCCGCCGCCTCCCAGTCCTCGACGTTCATCGAGACCTGGACGACGCCTGCGCGGGGCAGCTCGAGCCCGAGCGCGCGCACGCCGGGGAAGCCGCCGCCCTTCTCGCGCACGACCGCGGCGACCGCGCGCGCCGCCTCGATGTCGCCGCGGAGGTTGACGTTGAAGGCGATCAGCGGCCGCCGCGCTCCGACGATCACTCCGCCCGCGCGCTCGTCCAGCCGCGGGGGCCCGAAGTCGGGAGCGAGCTCGCCGCGCGTCGACGCGCCGCTGCAGCTCCTCCGGCCCGCCCTTCCTGAAGAAGGCGGGGCCGCGGCCGGGCGCCAGCTCGGCGTAGAGGAACGCGGGCAGGCCGAGCTCGTCGCCGATCCGGCGTGCCAGGGCGAGCGCGGTCTCCTTCGCCTGCTCCATGCCCTCGGGCTTGAGCGGGACGATCGGGACGACGTCCGCAGCGCCGATCCGTGGATGGGCGCCGTCGTGGCGGCGCAGGTCGATCCGCTCGCGGGCGCACGCGATCCCGGCGAGCAGCGTCTCGACGAGCTCGTCCGGCTCGCCGACGAGCGTGAAGACCGACCGGTGGTGGTCGGCGTCGACGTGGACGTCGAGCAGCCGCGCCGGCGACGACAGCGCGTCGCGCAGCGCCTCGATCACCGCCGCGTCGCGGCCCTCGGAGAAGTTCGGCACGGCTTCCAGCACGACCCGTAGATTAGGAGCGTGGAGGCCTACTACGAGGCGAGAGCGCCGGAGTACGACGACTGGTGGCTCGGGACGGGCCGCTTCGTGGAGCGTGACCGGCCGGGCTGGGAGGAGGAGCGCGCCGAGCTGATCGCCGCTCTGACGGGCCTCGAGCCGGTCCGCACTCTCGACGTCGCGTGCGGCACGGGCTTCCTGACGCAGCACCTGCCCGGCAGCGTCACCGGCCTCGACCAGAGCTCGGGCATGCTCGAGCTCGCCAGTGCGCGGGTGCCGGACGCCGGCTTCGTCCAGTCGGATGCGCTGCGGCTGCCGTTCGCCGACGGCACGTTCGACCGCGTCTTCACGAGCCACTTCTACGGCCATCTCGAGGAGCCCGAGCGCGTCGCGCTTCCTCGGCGAAGCCCGCCGCGTCGCGCCCGAGCTGGTCGTCGTCGACTCGGCGCTCCGCGACGACGTGCAGCCGGTCGAGTGGCAGGAGCGGATCCTGAACGACGGCTCGAGCTGGCAGGTGTACAAGCGCTTCTTCACCCCGGACGAGCTCGCGACCGAGCTCGGCGGCGGCGAGACGCTCTTCGCCGGCCGCTGGTTCGTCGCCGTCCGCGCGTGACCGCCCGAAAGAGCTCGTATCGCTCGCTCGCGGTCGCTTCAGCGCGACAACGCGCGCTGCCGGGCCTGCGTCGAGGCCGGCTATCCGCTCGAGTCGTGGCCGGTGCGGGCGCCGTACCACGGCCAGCGCGCGTACCTCTTCGGCCAGGCGCCCGGGATCGTCGAGGGCGAGGAGCGGCTGCCGTGGCGCGGCCGCGCCGGCCAGCGCTTGCGCGGCTGGCTCGGGCTCGAGGGCGACGAGCTCTACGAGACGTTCTACTGCGCCTCGGTGACGCGCTGCTATCCCGGGCGTCCGGCCTCCGGCCGCGGCGACCGAACGCCGACGCCGCGGGAGCAGGACCTCTGCGAGTTCTGGCGCGACTGGGAGCTCGAGCTGCTGCGACCGGACCTGATCGTCACCGTCGGCGGACTCGCGCTGCGGCGGCTGCTCGGCGTCTCGTCTCTGACCGAGGCGATCGGCAAGAGCTACACGAACGGAGACGCGATCGTGATCCCGCTCCCCCACCCTTCGGGCGCGAGCGGCTGGCTGAACGACCCGGCAAACCGGGCGCGCCTCGGCAAGGCGGTGACGCACGTGAAGCGCGAGCTCGTGCGGCTAGGCTCGGAGACGTGAGCACGAGCGTGACGACGGGCGCCGTTCCGTATCGCCGCACCTTCATCCGCCTGCTCGGCTTCCTGCGGCCGTACAAGGGCTTCGCTGGTCGTCTCGACGATCCTCGCCGTCCTCTCGCAGGCGGCTGCGATCGCGATCGTCCTGCTCGTCGGCGAGGCGATCGACGGGATCGAGGAGCAGCGCGGCACCGGCACGCTCGCGTGGGCTGTCGCGCTGATCGTGGTCGTCGGCGTGCTCAAGGCCGCGCTGATGGTCGGGCGGCGCATCATCTCCGGCCGCCAGGCGCTCGGGATCGAGAAGGACATGCGCGAGGGCCTGTACGGCCACCTGCTGCGGCTCTCGTTCGGCTTCTACGACCGCCACCAGACCGGCCAGCTGATGTCCCGCGCGACCGTCGACCTGCAGTCGGTCCGCTTCTTCCTCGGCTTCGGGCTGATCTTCTTCTTCCAGCACATCCTCACGATCGTCTCGGTGATGGCGGTGCTGCTCGTGATCGAGTGGCGGCTGGCGCTGATCGCGCTGGCGATCACGCCAGTGATCGTGGCCGTCGCCTATCGCTACAGCCACGTCTCTCACCCAGTGCTGCGCGATGTCCAGCAGAAGCTCGGCGACGTCGCGACGGTCACGGAGGAGTCGATCGTCGGCGTGCACGTGGTCAAGTCGTTCGCGCAGGAGGAGCGCCGCCAGACGATGTTCGAGCGCGCGTCGGGAGCGGTCTTCGAGGCAACGGTGCGTGCGTTCCGGCAGCGCGCGATCTACGTCCCGCTGCTCTCCTTTCTTCCTCTCGTCGCGCAGGGCGCAGTGCTGCTCGTCGCGGGACGCATGGTCGTCAGCGGCTCGCTGACGCTGCCTCAGTTCTTCGTCTTCAACCTGCTGCTCGCGATGCTGATCGTGCCGCTCCGGAGCCTCGGCATGTGGGTCGGCCAGGCGCAGCGTGCGACCGCGTCCGGTGAGCGGATCTTCGAGGTGATGGACGAGCCGGAGGGAGTCGACGACCGGCCCGACGCCGGCGAGCTGCCCGCCGGGCCGGGTGCGATCCGCTTCGAGCAGGTGGGCTTCGCATACGCGGCCGACCGTCCCGTGCTGCACGACATCGACCTCGAGCTCGCGCCCGGGAAGACGGTCGCGCTGATCGGGCACACGGGTTCCGGCAAGACGACCCTCGCCGCGCTCGTGCCTCGTTTCTACGACGCCACCGACGGACGCGTCCTCGTCGACGGCGTCGACGTGCGCGAGGTGACGCGACGCTCGCTGCGGCGGGAGATCGGCGTCATCTCACAGGACCCGTTCCTCTTCTCGGCCACCGTCCGCGAGAACATCGCCTTCGGCGTCCTCGACGCGACGGACGAGCGGATCGAGCAGGCGGCTCGCGCGGCGCAGGCGCACGAGTTCGTCGAGGAGCTGCCGTACGGCTACGACACGGTGATCGGCGAGCGCGGGATCACCCTCTCGGGCGGCCAGCGCCAGCGGCTCGCGATCGCGCGGGCGCTCGTGATCGATCCGCGCATCCTGATCCTCGACGACGCGACCGCGTCCGTGGATGCGACGACGGAGGCGAAGATCCGTTCCGGGCTCGCCGAGGCGATGCGGGGCCGGACGACGATCATCATCGCCCACCGGCTGTCGACGATCGCGCTCGCCGACGAGGTCGTGGTGCTCGAGCAGGGCCGGATCGCCGCACACGGGACGCAGGCCGAGGTCCTCGCGACGAGCGCCGTCTACCAGGAGATCCACGAGCACGGCCTGATCCAGGGGCTGCTGAAGGAGAGCGCGTGAGCGGCGTAGGCTTGACGGAGCCGCCAGGAGCGGAGGTGCCGGCTTTGCCGGCGCCGGAGCGGGTATGAAGGTCTGGCAGGCGGGCAGCCACCTCTCGGAGGAGCGCGGCGCCGCTGTGCGCGACTGGTCGTGGAAGCGGACGCGGCGGCGCCTCGGGCTGCTCGTCCGGCTGACGCTTCCCTATCGCGGCCGCACCCTGCTCGCGCTCGGGACGCTCCTCGTCTACACGCTCGTCGCGCTCGCGCCGCCCTACCTGGCGAAGCTCGCGATCGACGAGGGGATCCGCCCCGGCGACCTCGGCCGGCTGACGCAGATCGTCGTCCTGTTCCTCGCCTCGGCGCTGCTCGCCCTCGCCCTCTCCTCCGCCAACACGTATCTGACCGGGTGGACCGGCGAGCGCGTCCTCGCCGACCTTCGCAACAAGCTCTTCGGCCAGCTGCAGCGGCTCTCGCTCGGCTTCTACGAGCGCAACCGCGCCGGCGTGATCATCAGCCGGATCACCAACGACGTCGAGGCACTCGACCAGCTGGTCACCGACGGCGTCACGAGCCTGATCCAGAACACGCTGCTCCTGCTCGGAACCGCCGTCGTCCTCTTCTTCCTCGACTGGAGACTCGCGCTCGCGACGCTGACCGTGCTCGTGCCGATGGCGTTCGTCACCGCCTGGTTCCGCAGCCGCTCGAACCGCGCCTATCGCAACGTCCGCGAGCGGCTCGGCCTCGTCACAGCCACGCTCGCCGAGGACATCGCGGGGATGCGCGTCGTCCAGTCGTTCACCCGCGAGCCCGTGCAGGAGAAGGCGTTCCACGGCGTCAACGACCGCTACCGCGCCGCGAACTACGAGACGACGATCCTGAACGCGATCTACTTCCCCGCCGTCGACCTGCTCGCGACGGCCGCGACGGCGATCGTGTTCGGCTACGGCGGCTGGCTCGTCTACCACGGCCAGATGACCACCGGCACCCTGTTCGCCTTCGCGCTCTACCTCTCGAACTTCTTCGACCCGATCCAGCAGCTCTCGCAGCTCTACAACACGTTCCTCTCCGCGATCGCGGCGCTGGACAAGATCATCGGCGTCCTCGACGAAAGAGCCGCAGGTGGTCGACCCGGTCAGTACCGATCCGACCGGGGCACACGAGCTGCCGCGGATCGAGGGACGCGTCCACTTCGAGGACGTCCGCTTCGGCTACGGGCCGGAGTTCCCGGAGGTGCTGCACGGGCTCGAGCTCGATGTGCCGGCCGGCACGACGGTCGCTCTCGTCGGCCACACCGGCGCCGGCAAGTCGACGATCGCGAAGCTGATCGCCCGCTTCTACGACCCGACCGAAGGGCGAATCACGATCGACGGGCACGACCTGCGCGAGGTCACGCAGCACTCGCTGCGCCGCCAGCTCGGAATCGTGCCGCAGGAGGGGTTCCTCTTCGGCGGCACCGTGTCCGAGAACATCGCCTTCGCGCGGCCCGACGCCCGTCCCGAGGAGATCGTGGCGGCCGCGGAGGCAGTCGGCGCCGACCGGTTCATCCTCGAGCTCGAGGACGGCTACGAGACACAGCTCGGCGAGCGCGGTACGCGCCTCTCACTCGGCCAGCGCCAGCTCGTCGCGTTCGCCCGGGCTCTCCTCGCCGACCCGCGAATCCTGATCCTCGACGAGGCAACGTCGTCGGTGGACATCGGCACCGAGCGGCAGATCGAGCAAGCGCTCCGCCGGCTCCTCGCCGGCCGGACGGCATTCGTGATCGCGCACCGTCTCTCGACGATCCGGGACGCCGACCTGATCGTCGTGCTCGAGCACGGCCGCGTCGTCGAGCACGGCACGCACGAGGAGCTGATCGCGCGCCGCGGGCTCTACACGAGCCTGTACGGCGACTGGGCCGAAGCGGTGTGAGGGCGGCGCCGTTTCGCGGCGCCGCCCTCGGATGCGTCAGCCGCCGTCGAGCTAGAGCGGGTACGCGGACTCCGGCACGACGACCGCGCCGGCGAACTTGTCGTGCCAGGTCTGCTTCTCCTTGTCCCAGAGCATCCAGAAGTAGCCGAGGAAAATCGGGATGTACGAGACGATCCGGCCGATCCAGCGGATGAAGCCGCGGCCGTACCCGATCGGGCCGCCGTTGCTGAGATCGATGACCCGGATGCCGAGCGCCTTCTTGCCGAACGTCTGCCCGTTCGGGCCGCCCTCGAGGTAGGTGAAGTAGGCGACGCTGAGCAGGAGGTACAGGCCCGAGGCCGCGTTCGAGCCGATGATCGCGTAGAGAACCCCGTAAATGACTGCCAGAATGATCCCGTCTATGAACGAGGCTCCGAAGCGGCGCCAGAAGCCGGCGCGTGGCCCGGACGGCCCGCTCCCGCCCGTGGGCTGGTACGACGGCTCGGACATCAGCTGAACCCCTTTCTCGACCCGCAGGAAGTGAGCGCGGGATCCTAACGCGTCGAGGAACCGCGTGCAGTCTTCGCGGCGACGAGGAGCGTCAGGAACCGCTCGGCGTCGAGCCCCTCCCGGGCGCCCGCGACCTTCGGCCACAGCCGAGTCGCAAACGTCCGCGCGAGCTCGGCGCGCGGGCCGGCCTCGATCTCGTGCCGGCGCTCGAGGAAGCGGCGAACGGCGGCGACCTCCTCGGCGGTGATCGCACTCGTGTCCCACGCCGCCGTCTCGGCCGGAGCGGGCGGCGCCTCCCGGTGCGCCGCGGCTTTCGGTGCCCGGTCGCGGACGACGAGGGTGCCCGCCGCAATGTCGCCCAGCCGCTGGTTCTTGCGTGTCGCGAGGATCGCGGCGGCGCCGATCACGTAGGTGAACGGAAGGAAATCGACGACGCGGAGCACGTTGCGGATCGCGCTCGTCAGGAAACCGACCGGCTCGCCGCCGGAGCGAACGACGCGCAGGCCGTTCAGGCGCTTTCCCGGCGTCCGGCCCAGAGGCGAGCACCTCGAAGAGGATGTCGTAGCCGAGCAGGACGAGGGTGGTGATGATCGCGACCGCCGCCTGGCCGAAGCCGCCGATCCCGACGAACGCCGCCACCGTCGCGACGGCCAGGACCCCCTGAATGCCGAGGTCGACGAGAGCCGAGACGAAGCGCGACCCCGCCCCTGCTAGCGTGAGCTCGAGATCGACCCCTTCCGGGGTCGTAATCGTCACCGTCTCGTCGTAGCGCACCTCGTGAACTTAGACGCTTTCGTCCGTGACCGGAGCGAGGCCTGGAGCCGGCTCGAGACGCTCGTGCGGGACGCCGGGCGAAGGGCGGAATCGCTCGGTCCGGACGGCGTGCTCGAGCTCGGCGGCCTCTATCGCGCGGCCAGCGCCGACCTCGCGCTCGCGCGTCGCGCCTTCCCCGGCGACCCGGTCGTCGCCCGGCTCGAGCGGGTCGTTGCGGCGGGCCGCACGCTCGTGTACGCCGTCCCTTCGCGCCGCGGCGGACTGGTGGGATTCGTCACGCACGGCTACTGGCGACTCGTCGTCGAGCGGCGCGCCGCGCTCGTCGTCGCGGCCGCGTTGCTCTTCGCGCCCGCGTTCCTCGCCGGCGCTTGGGCACTGGACGATCCGGGCGCCGCAGCGGGGCTCGTGCCCGGCGAATACCAGAGCGTCACTCAGCCACGCCCCGAAGGACAGGACCTCGGCCTGGCGCCCGACGAGGAGGCGGCGTTCTCCGCCGCGATCATGACGAACAACATCCGCGTCTCGCTGCTGGCGTTCGCCGCAGGCATCCTCGCCGGACTCGGCACCGCCGCGGTCCTGATCATCAACGGCGTCCTGCTCGGCGCCGTGGCCGGGCTGGCGGTGGGGTCGGGCAACGGCCGGCCCTTCTTCGAGCTGGTGTCGGCGCACGGCGTGCTCGAGCTCTCGTGCATCCTGGTCGCCGGAGCCGCGGGACTGCGGTTCGGCTGGGCCCTCGTCGACCCCGGGTACGCCACGCGCGCAGAGGCGCTGAGGCGCGAGGCCCGGCCGGCGCTCGCGATGGTGCTGGGGACGGCGCCGTGGCTCGTCGTCGCCGGACTCGTCGAAGGCTTCGTCACTGGGTCGGGCACCGGTCTGACGGGGGCGCTCGTCGTCGGCTTCGCGCTCGGGATCGTGTACTGGACGCTCGTCGCCATCCTCGGACGTCGCTCGAGAACCCGGCCGCCGGAGGCGGCCCTTTAGGGGTCTTCGCGCGATGAGCATCCGCTTCCGCGGATGCTCATCTTGCGCCTACAAATCAGAGGCGAGCTCGAGCCTTCGCTCTGAGATAGGCGGCGACGCAGGCGGCGGGCAATGCGCGGGCGGGCGCCTCGATCACGAGCGCGCCGGCGCGACGCAGGCGGGCGACCACGCGCTCCCGCGCCGCGAGCACCTCGGCGGCCGCGGCGGCGCGGTAGACCTGTTCGACCCCCTCCGGCTCGTCGGTCAGCAGCTGCTCGAGGTCGACGTCGGTCGAGCTCGCGACCGCGAGCGCGTGCCGCCGGGCGAGCAGGGGCAGCGCCGCGGCGAGCGGGCGGGCGGCCGTCTCGTCGAGCAGGTCGGTGAGCACGAGCACGAACGCGCGCTTGGCCTCCCCGACGTGACGGAACGCGAGCTCGTAGTCGGCATCGACCGGGCGTGGCTCGAGGTCGAAGAGGGCCTGGATGACGGCGGCTCCGCCCGCGCGTCGCGGCGACAGGCTGCGGCGGATCTCGTGATCGAAGGCGAGCGTTCCCGCCCGGTCGCCCACCGCGTCCGCGACCGCAGCCACGCTCACGGCCGCGTCGACGGCGGCATCGAGGCGCGTCAGCTCGCCGAGCGGCGACGCCATCAGCCGGCCGCAGTCGACGACGCAGACGACGTCCCGGTCCCGCTCGACGCGGTAGATGTTCGACATCGGCCGGCCGAGCCGCTCGGTCGCGCGCCAGTTCAGCTGCCGCACGTCGTCGTCGGGCGAGTAGTCGCGGATCGACTCGAAGTCGGTGCCGAGGCCGAGCGGGCCGCGGGAGCGCCTGCCCTCGTCGCGGAAGCGCCCCGTCCGCACGGCGAGCGCGAGCCTGCGCGCCGTCGGCAGGTCGGGGTAGACCACGAGCTCGTGCGGCTCCCCCGGGCGGTGGTTCCAGCTGCCGAGCCCGAGCGGTCCGGTAACGCGCGCAGCTGCCGCGGGCAGGACGTGCCGGCCGCGCCTGAGACCGACGATCTCGGCCTGCAGCTCCCCGTCCGCCTCCGATGGCTCGACGGAGACGTCCGGCACCCGCGGCTGACGCAGGCGCAGCGTCCGGCCCTCACCCGTTGCACGCAGGCTCAGAGAGACCGGGACGCCGCGTGAGAGCGTCGTCGGCGCCTCGCGGACGACCGCGGGTGGGCGCCTGCCCGCGTAGGCGTCGGCGGCGATCGCCGCTGCGACAGCGAGCAACGCGAGCACGGCGAGCGCCGGCGGCAGGATCAGCCCCGACAGCGCAGCCGCGCCGAGCACCGCCGCGCCACGCGCGGTCGGGCTCATCTCGGTACGGCGACGGTCTGAAGCGCGGCGTCGATCGCCGAGTCGGTCGTGTACCGCTCGAGCTCGGCCTCCGGCCGGAGGATCAGCCGGTGCCGCAGGACGTCGTGCGCGGTGCCTGCGACGTCGTCGGGCGTGACGAACCCGCGCTCCTCGAGCCGCGCCGCGCCCTTCGCCGCAGCGAGCAGGTGCACGGCTGCGCGCGGGCTCGCCCCGAGCTCGACGCTGGGAAGCGAGCGCGTGGCGCGCACGACCGCCGCCACGTAGGTGAAGACCTCGTCGCTGACGCCGGTCGAGTCGATCTCGCGCTGCGCCTCGCGCAACTCCTCGACGCTCGCCACCGGCTGGACGTCGTCCAGCGTCGCGGGCGCGACACCGCGATGCCGCAACTCGAGCAGGGAGCGCTCGACCTGCTCGTCGGGGTAGCCGATCGCCAGCTTGAACAGGAAGCGGTCGAGTTGCGCCTCGGGAAGCGGGTACGTGCCCTCGTACTCGATCGGGTTCTGCGTGCCGACGACGAGGAACGGATCGGGCAGCGCATGCGGCTCGCCCTCGACGGTGACCTGGCGTTCCTCCATCGCCTCGAGCAGCGCGGCCTGCGTCTTCGGCGGCGTGCGGTTGATCTCGTCGGCGAGCAGGACGTTCGTGAAGACGGGGCCCGGCCGGAAGGAGAGCTCGCCCTCCCGGTAGATCATCGTCCCGGTGAGGTCCGAGGGAAGCATGTCGGGCGTGAACTGCGCGCGACGGAACGGCAGCCCGACCGCGCGGGCGGTTGCGTTCGCGAGCAGCGTCTTCGCAACGCCGGGCACACCCTCGAGGAGGACATGGCCGCCGACGAAGAGCGCCACGAGCAGCCGGTCGACAGCCTGCTCCTGCCCGAGCACGACCTTCGCCACCTCGGCCTGAACGCGATCGCGAAGCGGGGTCATCGGAGCCTCCTGGCCCGCCGCTCGAGTGCCGCCGCGAGCTTGCCGAGCCCGAGCGGGTCGGCGCCCTCGAGCGCGACGCGCTCCTCCGGCGAGGCGCCGAGCCGGTCGGCCGTCTCGAGAGCTCTGGCGCGCAGTGGCGCGACCGCGGCGGTAGGCCGACGCGTTCGTGCCAGCAGGACGCCCAGCGCCTCTGCGTAGAGCCGGCGCGGCGGCGCGAGCTCTCGCGTCGCGGCCTCAGCCGGACCGAGCCGGCGGCCCCGGGCGAGCATGAAGGCGAAAGCGGCGGCGAGCATCCCGCCCAGCGTAACGAGCCATCCGTTCGGGATCGCCCGCAAACCGCTCTCCGCCCCGTAGCCGTGGTAGCGCTCGAGGAATGCGACGCGGCGCTTCGGCGCCCCGGCGAGCGCGAGTGCGAGCGCTGCATTGTCCCCGACGGCGAGCGTCTCGTTCTGAAGCGGCCCGGTGTCGGCGAGCAGAAACGCCTCCCCCGCGCCGATCCGCGCGACGTTCACGAGCCCTCCCTCGCCGCCTCCGAGCAGCGGCAGCGTCGCACCGGCCTCGTCCCACGAGGCCGCCGCTCCCGCGACCCGGTGGATGCCGGCGAGCTCCTGCCGTGGCGCCAGGACACGCAGCCGCGGCCACGGCGCGCGGCGAGCCCAAACGGGAGCAGGGCTCGACGAGGTGGCGCAGCCAGCCGAACGCAGAGCCGGCGACGAGCAGCCGGCCGCCGCGCTCGACGAAGCGGCGCAGGGCACGTGCGTCCGCGTCCTCGACGATGCCGGCGTCCGCGAGCACGAGCGTGGTGAGTGCCGGATCGAGGTCGAGCTCGCTGCGGGCGCTCCCGCAGCCGCGCGACGGCGTGACCGTCGCGTCGCAGCAACTCGGCGAAGGCGGCGAGGCCTTGCTCGGTGGTGGCGTACGCCGACGCCGGCGGCCCGCTCTTGCCGGGGTAGGCCAGCTTGACCGCGCGCGAAGCCACGTTCAGCCCGACGAGGATCGCCACGATGGCGATGACGACGCGCTTTTTCATCAGCCGCGTGCCCGGGCGAGCACCAGCGGCCAGCCGGCGCGCGCATGTTCGAGATCGGCGCGCGAGGCCGCCCGGCCGCCGTAGACGACCTCGTCGAGGTCGCGGGCGAGCGGGCCGAAGTGCTCCGACCCGAGCAGGCGAACGAGCTGGCCGTTCGTGAGCGTCTCGGGCTGTGGAACCGCCTCGATGCGGGCGAGCCGCAGCAATCCGGCGCGGAAGCGCAGCCGCAGCGCCAGTTCCAGCTCGCCCCGGCCCTCGGCCTCCTCGGCGAGGCGTTCGAGCTCGCGCGGATCGGGCCCTGACTCGGCACGGGAGCGCGCACTCCGCTCGACGACGACGCCGCCGAGCCTCGACCCGAGCAGGACCGCAACGAGTGCGGCGCCCGCCATGACGAGCGCACCGAGAATCACCCAGAGCGTGGCCCCGCCGCCGGGTGTGTGCTCGGCCAGCCAGGTGAGCGGCCCGTCGATCCGATCACCGATCCAGCCGAGCAGGCGGCGGAAGGGACGCGGCGGCGGTGTCTCGCTGAAGCGCCGCTCCGACGAGAACGGCGGCGGCCTCGGCTCGGGCGTCGGCCGGAGCAGCAGCGACTGCGCTCGCCGCCGCCGCCGGCAAGTGCGGCGAGACGGCGCTCCAGCTCCTGGCCGCGCGCCCCCGCGAGCGCCGTCCGGAGATCGACGGCCGCGCCGTCGACGCGGTCGACCTGCCGCAGCTGCGCGAGCGCGGCGGAGTCGCTTGCGGCACGGCGGGCGAGCTCGCGCACCTCGGCGGGGGTCGCGCTCGTGGCGGCCGCGGCCGGCGCGCGATCAGCGCAGCAGCAGCCAGCCCGGCTGCGAGCCGCTTCACTCTGCCTCCTGCTGGGGCTTCCGGTGCTCGTCGGCCTCGGCTTCTCGCTGGCTGCGCGGCTTCCACCCGGGCGGCGGCGGCCAGTACGGCGGCTGGTCGTCCGGATCCAGCTCCTCGCGCCGCGACGCCTGCTCCCAGGACGCGGGCCGCCGGGGACACGCCTTCACCGGGCTCGACTCCGATCTGCTGCGCGAGCAGCTGCAGGTCGAACGCCTCCTTGCGAACGCGCAGGTCGAAGTAGAGGACGGTGATGAACGCTGCGGAGAGCGGCGTCGAGATCACGCTCGCGATCACGGTCGCGGTGGTGCTGAAGATGAACGAGCCGATCGACGGATCGGCGGTGTCGAGCGTCGTCACGATCGCCGTCAGCCCGACGAGAGCGCCCTCGACGATCCCGACGAGGATTGCGCCGAGGAAGAACGACGCCGAACGTCCCCCACCACCGGCCGCTGACGAGCCGGCGGGAGCGGCCGAGCGCCTTCCTGCCCTTGACCCCTTCTGTCAGCAGCACCGGGACGGCGACCGCGAAGCAGACCTAGAGATAGACCCCCGGGACGATCAGCAGGATCGAATCCGAGCACAGCGATGAACGTCACCGAGGATCGTCACCCAGAGGATCGAGTGGAACCGCCGGGCCGCGTAGCGGAGCGCCGGCCGCCACTCCGCCCGCTCACCGAGGTAGCCGTCTGCGACCGCCTTGAAGCAGGCACCGGTCGCGACGATCCCGGCGATGAACGAGAGTAAGGCCGCGGCGCCGAAGGCGGCGATCCCGAGCCAGAACTCCCTGTCGATGTCGACCGGCTCAGCCGCGGATGTGTCCGTCAGAAACGAGTTGTCGGGAAGCGCCGATGCCTGCACCAGTGCCGAGAGGATCTCGAACGGCGCCACGACGACGAACACGAGCGTCAGGAGCGCCCGGAAGTTCCGCCTGTAGATCGTGATCCCGACGTCGAGGATCTCGCCGATGCCGAGCGGGCGAAGCTGGGTGACGCTCATGGACGCCGGACGATAACGGCTGCATGGCGTGATCCGCAGTAGATTGCCGGTCATGAGCGCCCGACGCAAACGAGCTTGCGAGCTGGGGGCGCCGGCTGGCGGCGTCTGCTCGTGGACGGCCTGATCCTCAGCGCTGTCGTGCTGTCGACGATCGTGGCTGCGGGAAGCCCGCTCGAGGAGATCAATGCCACGCTCCTCGAGGGCAGCTCGCTTGCCCTCGTCCTCCTCTTCGTGCTCCCGAAGGCGATCTACGACACGGCGATGATCGGCTCGCGGAACCAGACCTTCGGGAAGATGGCGCTGCACATCAAGGTCGTCGACGAGGTCGACGGCGTGACGCCGATCGGCTATGCGCGGGCGTTCAGGCGGTGGCTCTCGACCGCCTTCCTCTGGGCGCTCTTCACCGTTCCCGGCGTCCTCGACCACCTCTGGCCGCTGCGCGACCGGCGCCGGCAGACCTTCCACGACAAGTTCGCCCGCAGCGTCGTGGTGCGCACCTGATGGACCTGGACAAGGAAACCGAGGATCGGATCGACGAGCCTGTCTCCGAGAGGCGATGCGCGAGACGCGCCTCACGCCGGCGGAGGCGATCGAGAAGATGCACATCAACCTGCCGGTGCGCGGCAACAGGAAGCTCCGCAAGCTCGTCGAGCGGGTCAACGAGGACAAGCAGCTGAAGGCCTGGTGGCACGTCTCGAACGTGAACGCCGTCGTGCGGCTCGAGATCAACGACCACTCCTGGGTGCACATCCAGATCGTCGCCAACATCGCGCTGAAGCTCCTCCGCCAGCTGACCAAGCACGGCGTCGAGCCCTCGGCGGTGCGCGACTTCGGGCTCGAGCAGGACGACGCCGAGGTGATCGTCGCCCTCGCGCGCTCTGCTCCACTGCGTCGGCATGTCCGTCCACCGGCACGGGCACGAGGACTTCTCGCTCTTCCTCTCGGAGCCGAAGATGCGCGAGCTCCTGCGCGGGATCTACGAGGAGCCGGAGCTGACCGTCGTCGTCTCGGAGGTGCTGCAGGCGATCACGAGCCACCGCGCCGACGGCCAGCCGCTGGCGCTCGAGGCGGGGATCCTGCGCGTCGCCGACGCGCTCGACATGGCCGAGGGCCGCTCGCGGATCCCGTTCGAGAAGGGTCGCGTCTCGATGCACTCGCTCTCCGCGGCTGCGATCGACGACGTCTCGATCAAGGACGGCGAGTCGCATCCCGTGATGATCGAGATCGTGATGAACAACTCCTCCGGCCTCTTCCAGGTCGACGGTCTCCTGAAGGCGAAGCTGCGCGGCTCCGGCCTCGAGCCCTACGTCGAGGTGATCGCGCACATCGATACGGAGGCCGAAAAGCGGCTCGTTCCGATCTACCGACTCGAATCGTAGTTGGCTAAACTGGCGCCCGACAGCCCTTGCGGGATCGTCTAATGGTAGGACGCCGGACTCTGAATCCGGTAGTCTAGGTTCGAGTCCTAGTCCCGCAGCCTTTGACAAAAGCCCCGCTCAGGCGGGGTTTTTGTTTGTGGGCTTTACTTCCTTGTTTTCTCCTACTATACTCGCTCTAGTTTCGCAAAGATGCTTTGCGAACTCCCGCTTGCAGAGGCGGGCATAGGGCGCGACTCTCCCCTCCGAGGCGAGCGCCCTACCCAAGCGGACGGCGGGGCCTCTCGAGGCCCCCTCGTCGTTTTCGGGCGCAAACTGCGGCCAAGGTGCTTTCGCCGCGCGGCGGGGCGTGATATGCCGTGGGTGTGCGCCTTCTCGGCCGTCGTGCTGCGTTGCCGCCGCTCGACGAAGCGGCGGCGTACGAGCGCTGCCACGGCAGCCGCGACAACGACGTCCGCATCGTGAAGCTGCCGCCCCGCCGCCCGCGCTACGAGGACGTGCTGACGACCGGCGAGGACCTGCGCACGCTCTTCGAGATCCGGCTCGACGCACGCGAGCCCGAGTCGCCCAGCCCGGCGTGACCACGCTCGAGAACCGGCCGAAGACCGCGCGGACTGCCGGGACGGTCGAGACCGAGGACGTCGACTTCAGCTAGGCGCGGGGTAGCCCGTCGAGCCGCCGGATCCAGGCCGCCAGGCGCGGGAAGCGGCCGTCCAGGCGCTGGGTGTCGCGAAGGATCTCGTGGAAACGGTCCGGGTCGCCCTCCTCCCAGAGCAGCGCGTATTTGAGGAACGGGAACGCCACGACGTCGGCGGCTGAGAGCTCGTCGCCGAAGAGGAACTCGCGGCCGTCGAGGAGGTCCTCGAAGGCGGGTAGCGCGCCGGCGATCTCCGCCTCCAGCGCAGCGATCCGCGCGCGGTCCGGCTCCGCCTTTGCCTCTTCGTCGACGATCTCGTTCGGCGGCCGCTTCCAGACGCGGTTGAACCAGTCGATGAAGAGCCGGAGCTCGGCCCGCCGTGCCGGATCGGCGGGATAGAGCGGCGGCTCCGGAAAACGCTCCTCCAGGTGCTCGAGGATCGCCGTCGAGTCGGCGACGACACGGTCGCCGTCCCCGAGCACCGGGACGAGCTCCTGGCCGCTGATCCGCACCAGCTCGCTCCGGTCGGCCGGGTCGACCCAGACCGACTCGACCTCGAGATGCTTGTGGGCGAGCGCCAGCGCCACGCGCTCCACGTTCGTCGAGAAGGGGAAGCGATAGAGCCGGAGCGGCGGGTCGGGCCCCACTCGGAGACCCTACCCGCCGCCCCTGGGTCGCGCCCCCTACCGCTTGGCCGACTGACAGGCCGAAGCGCCCTGCTTCTTCGTGCCCTTCTCGAGCTCCGTCGTGCCGGCCGGGAGCCCCAGGGCGATGTCGCGGTACGCGGCGGCCGAGCGGAACGCCTTCTGCGCGGCGAACGTCGCGTTGACGAAGTCGAAGCGGGCGAAGGCCGCCTCGGCCTTCTTCTGCCCGTCGATCGCCTCCTTGCGCAGACGCGCGGCGTTCGCCGGCAGCAGCGCGACCTGGGTGACACCGCGCGAGGCGTATGCCACGCCGCCGTCAGAGAGGGCCTGATCGGCCCACTTGAGGTAGTACGCCGCGTGACCGCGCGCGATGTTCTCCTGGTCGAGGATCGAGTAGACGAGCTCCGTGTGGGAGTACGTCGTCGGCGCTGCCGTCGAGTTGAACGCCCACGTGAAGCCGTCGTAGTAGCGCGGCGTGCCGTCGGCGTTCCGCGTCGCACCGATCGAGTCGTGGGGGTGCGCCAGGCCGAGGTAGTGGCTCGCCTCGTGGATCGACGTGTACGTGAACGCGCCGCCCGAAACCTGCGGGTGGGCGAACGCCATCGACTGGTCGCGGTCCGACTGCGGCGACTTGAAGACGTCGTTGACGGAGCCGAGATAGCCCCACGGGACGCCTTCGCGGTTCGTCGCGATGCCGGCGGCGATCGGAAGCGCCCACGCGTAGTGCTTCTCCGCGACGACGTTGATCGCAGGCACCGTCGTGTAGCACGCCCCGCCGCGGAAGAGCCGCGACTGCTGGTCGATGTAGTCCATCGCGGTGTCGGTGTGCATCGAGACGCCCGGAGCGCCCGCGACGTCGTCACCGTCCTGCTTGGCCTGGTCGAGCATCGCCTGGTCGGCGTCGTTGTCCGCTCCGCCCTCGGCGAGGTACGCGAAGCGCACGTCGCCGGCGAAGGTCAGGTACGGCGTCAGCGTCCGCAGCCCGGCCAGGACGACCTCCTGGTTGTAGAGCTTGTTCAGGTCGGACGCCCACGGCAGCTCCGCCTTCGCGTCGTGCCAGACGTTGTCCGAGAACCAGTACTGGCCGGTGGCCGGGTACGGCTCGTAGAGGTACGAGTGCAGGAACCGGAACGAGGACGCCTGGTTGACCGTTCGGCCGAGCATCCGGTTGAGCTGGTTCTCGTCCCAGGTCGCGCCCGGGGTGATCGCCTGCTCGATGCCCGTCCTCGATGTTGACGAGCGTGACCGGCCGCGGCGCCTTCGCGCGGTACTCCCACAGCGGCGGGTCGTAGTTCGCCGAGCCGTAGACGGAGCGGTTGCGGTTGCCCCAGGTCTCGGCCTCGTACGGGTTCGGCGCCGCGCCCGTGTCGACCATCATGAAGCGGTAGCGGCCGCCCCAGTTCCGGGCCCAGTCGATCCCGTCGAATTCGCCGGTGTCCGGGTCGGTCCGGTTGACCTTCCAGACGTGGTACTCGTTCTGCGGCTTCAGGATCGCGCGGGCCTCGGCCGAGTCCCACGTGTTCAGGATGTAGACGGTGTAGCCGGGATTGCGGCCCGGGCCCTTGCCGCGGGCAGGGTCGTCCCAGCCGAGGAGCGCCTTCGAGTTGGCGGCGATCCAGTCCTCGGTCTTCTCACCGTCGATGAAGCGGACCGGTGCGTTCGGCGCGACGAGCGCGCCGGTGCCGCGGTAGACGCCGCGGGTCGCGTTGTAGCCCTCGAGGTACTGGCGGTTCCCGGACTTGGCGAAATCGCCGGTCGTCGAGTTGGCCTTCATCGCGTTGAAGAGGCCCTGCGTGAATGCCGCCGGCGCGTAGATCAGCTTCGGCTTCCACGTGTACTCGTACGGGACGGTGTACGGCTTCGTGTTGTTGTAGTAGTTGCGCCCGTGGTTGACGAGCGTCTCGGCGCCGAAGAGCGGGAACTGGTCGCCGCTCGAGTCCTGGCCGCGCGGGATCAGCACGCCGGGGCGCTGGAAGTTCGGGATCTCGCCGAGCACCTTCGCCTCGTCGAGCTCGCCCGGCGCGAAGCCGACGGCGACGACGCGTAGCGGCACCTCGACCGTCGCCTGCGCGGCGGTCGGGTCGTACTCGAAGAGGACGCTGCCGGTGTCGGCAGGCGGCGGAGCGGCACCCACGGCCAACGTTGCCTTGCCGGTGTACGTCCCGCCCGGAGTGACGAGCCAGGCCAGCGTGCTGACGCTGTAGGTCCCTGCGGGCGGGTTCGTGAGCACGACCTTCTCGTGGCCGCCGGGCGAGCCCGAGCTGCCGACGCGCGTGCCGGTGGGGCCGTTGACGAAGAGGTCGTAGTCGTCGCCCTCCGAGGACGGCGTCGTCGTGATCTCGACCGTGTAGTTGCCGGTCGCAGGCGGCACGATCGTCAGCGAATACGTGTCGCACGACGGATCGACCGCGAAGCACAGGCCTGAAGGATTGGAAGTGAGGAACGGGCCGCCGGTCCAGCTGGACGAGGCGGTGGCCTGCGAGACGGTGCCGGCGCTCGGAACGGCAGCATCGGCGACTGCGGCGGGGACGAGCGCTATCAGTCCGCAGAGCAGGCCGAGAGCGAGAAGACGTGCGCGCATGCAGGACTCCAATTCACGAGGGGACAGGGCAAACCTGGACGAGTCATACCGTCGTAAAACGCGCGCCAAACCTGTTCGGATATGGGCTGTGAATTGACTGACGAATCAATCGCGACTGATTGACGAATCAATCCAGCGCGAGCCCGTCGGTGAGCAGCTCGACGACCGTCCGCTCGGCACGCGCGACCTCGTCGGCGCCGGCCGGCAGCCGCTCGAAGACCCAGCCCGTGAGGATCTCCTCGAGCGCGCCGTAGAGGACCCAGGCGGCGAAGCGCGGGTCGAGACCGGGCCGCAGCTCGCCCCGCTCCTGACCCCTGACGACGATCCGCTCGAGCGCCGCGAACGCGTGCTCGATCTCGTCCACCTCCCGGGCGAGCTGCGGGCTGCGCGCCACCTCGCGCACGAGGACGCGGACGAGGTCCGGGTCGAGCTCCCAGGAGCCGAGCACGATCCGGGCGACGCCGGCGATCTGCTCCCGCGCCGTCGTCTCCGACCGCTCGAGCTCCTCGACCGCCTCCAGCATTCGCGACCAGGTCCGGCGGAAGATCGTCTCGAGCAGGTCCTCCTTCGACCCGAAGTAGTGGTAGACGAGCCCGTAGGCGACCCCGGCCTCCTTCGCGACGTCCGAGACGCGGCTCGTGTGGTATCCGGACCGCGCGAAGACCGTGATCGCCGCGCGCAGGATCAGCCGCCGTTTCTCCCGCTGGATGTCTGTCGCCATCGCCGCGCGGAATCCTAGGCGCTCAGTCGTCGCCGCCGCCGCGGGCCGCTGTTGCCTCCGCTGTCACCACCCGACCGCCCGCGACCGCGGCCGCGGCCCGAGGAGTCGTCCGTCTCGGTCTCGGCCTCTTCGGTCGTCGTCCGGCGTTCGGTGGTCGCCGTTGTCGTCCGCTGCGTCGTCGTCCGGGTCGTCACGGTCGCCCGCGGCGGCACCGGCGGCGGCTGCTCGAGCTGGACGACGGGCAGCGAGATCGTGCTGCGCGTGATCAGGTGGACGCCGAAACCGACCGCCACCGCAAGCGCGAGCCCGAGCAGGCCGAGGAGCACGGTGCGCATCAGCTCGCCCCCGTCTGTGTCGTCTGGGCTTGGGGCAGGACGACCTCGGCGCGCGCGCCGCCCTCGTCGCGCGACCGGATCGACGCCGAGCCGCCCCAGCGCCGCGCGAGCGTCTCCACGATCGCCAGGCCGAGCCCCGTGCCGGGCCGGTCGGTGCGGCCACGCCGGAACCGCTCGAAGACGTGGCGCTGCTCCCCGGCCGGCACGCCGGGCCCCTCGTCGAGAACGGCGAGCCGGCCCTGCTCGTCCCAGGTCACCGTCACCGTGGTGCCCGCCGGCGCGTAGACGAGCGCGTTCTCGATCAGGTTGTCGAGCGCGATCGCGACGTCCTCCTCCCCGGCCCGGACGAGTGCGTCTCCGTCGCCGTCGAGCGTGAGCAGGTGCCCGCTCGCCTCGGCGCGCGGGAGCCAGCGCTCGTAGGCGCCCTCGGAAGCGGCGCGGAGCGACACCGGCGCGCGCAGCGTCGGCCGCTCGCCGTCGCGCGCGAGCGTGAGCAGCGCGTTCAGGAGCCGCGTCAGCCGCTCCACCTCCGCCTCGGCGAGCTCGAGCTCCTTCTGCACGGCCGGGTCGCCGGACTTGAGGCCGGCCGCCTCGAGCCGGAGACGGAGCCCGGTGAGCGGCGTCCGCAGCTGGTGCGAGGCGTTGCCGACGAACTCTCGCTGCGCCTCGAGCACCTGTGCGAGCCGCTCGGTCATCTCGTTGAACGCGATCGCGACCTCCTGCTGCTCGCGTGCGCCGGTGACGTCGGCGCGCGCGTCCAGCTCGCCCTCCTCGACGCGCCGCGCCGTCCCCGCCAGCGCGCGCAGCGGCCGCGCGAGCGAACCGGCGAGCACCCAGGCCAGCACGAGCCCGAGCGCGAGCGCCGCGAGCCCGACGCCGACGACCACGAGCACGTTGCGGCGCACGCGCTCGCCCACGGCCGCGTTGCTCTGCGTGACACGCACCGCTCCGACCGTCCGCCCCTGATCGAGGATCGGCACCGCGGTGTAGAGGAGCTCGGCGCCGACCGTGTCGCTCTGCCGCGTTCCCTGCTTGCCGCTGCCGGCGAGCGCTGCGGCGATCTCCGGTCGCGAGGCGTAGGACTCGGTCCGGAGCCCGTTCCCGGCC
Source organism: uncultured Gaiellaceae bacterium (assembly GCA_963765705.1). GTDB lineage: Bacteria > Actinomycetota > Thermoleophilia > Gaiellales > Gaiellaceae > Gaiellasilicea. Next base: position 287,811 of record CAVXXJ010000013.1, on the reverse strand, counting down.
GAGTCGGCCAGCAGCCCGCCCTTGCTGTCGACCACGACCACGCGCGCTCCGAGGTCGCGTCCGGCTTGCTCGACCACGGTCTGCAGCTGCGCGGCGATTGCCGAGGCGCGCCGCTGCGGCCGCTGCCACGACCTGCGCCTGCGATGCCGCCTGCGAGCGCACCTCGCTGTCGACGCGGCTCGAGAGGCTGAGCGCGAGCGGGATCTCGAGCGCGACGAGAACGAGCACGAGCACGTACGCGAACGCGGCGAGCAGCTTCAGCCGCAGGCTCACGTCACCTCCTCCGGTGACGCGAACCGGAAGCCGACGCCGCGGACGGTGTGGATGTAGCTCGGGTCGAGCTTCTTCCGCAGCGCGCTCACGTGCACGTCGAGGGTCTTCGTCGAGCCGAACCAGTTCACGTCCCAGACCTCGTCGATCAGGCGCTCCCGCTGCACGACCGTGCCGGCTTCCTGCATCAGCAGCGCGAGCAGGTCGAACTCCTTGCGCGCGAGCTCGACGTCCTCGCCTCCGAAGGCGACGGTGCGCCGCGCCGGGTCGAGCCGGACACTGCCGATCTCGATCGGGCCGGCGGGCGCGGCCGCGGGCGCTGCGGAGCGCCGCAGGACGGCGCGAATGCGCGCGATCACCTCGCGGGCGCTGAACGGCTTGACGACGTAGTCGTCGGCGCCGAGCTCGAGGCCGACGACGCGGTCGGCCTCCTCCCCGCGCGCCGAGAGGATGATGATCGGAACGCTCGACGACGCCCGCAGCTCTCGGCAGACGTCGAGGCCCGACCCGTCCGGGAGCCCGATGTCGAGCAGGACGAGGTCGGGCCGGACGGTCCTTCCCTTCTCGAGCCCGTCGGCGACGGTGTGGGCGATCTCGGTGCGGAAGCCGTCGCGCTCGAGCGCCTCGGCGAGAGGCGTGGTGATCGACTCCTCGTCCTCCACCAGGAGGATCGTCCGCTTCGCGTGTGCCATCGCCTGAAGGATGCCCTGCGCGGGCGAAAAGGGACCACGGGGGCGCCGTGGGACAGGACCGGCGCCCCCGCGTTCATCGCCGGCTAACGGGCGACGAAGCTGCCGCGCATGCCTTCCGAGCTGTGGCCGCCGACGCCGCACCAGAAGGTGTAGCGGACGCCCTTCTTCAGCGTGGCGGTCAGGGTGCTCGACGCCTGGCCGCCCATGACGCGCGTCTTCCAGGTCTTGCCGCCGCCACGGAGCCACATGTCGTGGGCGTCGCCGGAGGCGTTCTTGACGACGAACTTCACCACGCCGGCCTTCGGCTTCGCCGAGAAGCGGATCGAGTAGCTCGCCTCGGTCACGCGGACCGTCTGGGCAGTCGTGGCGCTCTGGGCCACCGCGGCGAGCGAGACGAAGCTCGCGATCACCGCCACGGTCGTCAGCAGTGCGAGCTTGATACCGGTCATCTGTTCGCTCCTCAGTCGTCGTTGTCGTTGTCGTTGCCGTGACCGGAGCCAGAGTTCGAGCCGGACCGGTCGTGGTCGTCGTTGTCGTCGTCGCCGTCCGAGCCGCGGTTGTGGGCCGGAGCGGTCGTCGTCGTCGTTGTCGTCGTCGTTGGTCGTGACCGCCGCCTGTGCAGCGCGGGTCGTTTGCGTGCTCGGCCTCGTCGCACGGGCCGGAGATGTCCTCGCCGGTCGTCACCCCGCCGGTGGTTGTCCCGCCAGTGGTCGCCGGTCCGGTGCCGACGACGGTGTCGTCCGCCGTCGTCGTGCCGGTCGTCGTGCCGGTCGTCGTGCCCGTCGTCGTGCCCGTCGTCGTGCCGGTCGTCGTAATGTCGTTCGTCGTCGCTCCGGGGATCGACACTGTGCGAGCGGGCGTCGAGTCATCGATGCCGGTCGCGGCGGCGTAGCCACCCGTGGCGATCACGCCGGCGCCGAGCAGCCCGATCAGGACCTTGTTCATCACTCGATACCTCCTCGTTTCGGTCATGAGACGAGGATGCCCGGAGGCCTCCCAGGGGCAGGGCAAGCGAAGGCAAGCTCTTGGTTAAGGCCTTCGTATGCGTTCAGCTAGACTGCCGCAGCGCCACGGCCCATTCGTCTAGTGGCCTAGGACACCGCCCTCTCACGGCGGCGGCACGGGTTCGAATCCCGTATGGGCCTTTCTACTCGTTTCTCCATCGCGGTTTTGGCTTGAAACCGTGGGTCAGAGGCGTCACGGATGCCGCTCAGGCGCATGCGGTGCATACCTCGGTGATACCACGGCTCGTTGTCGGCTCAGGCGACAGCGGGGTTAGACCGGAGCTGACTTGGATGCCCGTGTTGCCCTCCGGTGACCGCGAGCTTGTCGAGCTGGTAAACGTTCGACGACTCACAGAGCCGGTCGCAGCCATTTCCCCACAAACATGCGCCTCCTGCCGCTGGCTGCCCGGCTGACGTCACGCGGCAGACAGATGGGTTTGCGGGCGTTTGGGCCACGACTGGGCCACGAGGTCCCGCCGACATCCCCCCATTCGCGGCTCGGGAACCAAGACTCTAAGCAGCGATGAGCACAGTAAACGTGAGACGAGCTGAGCCTGCTCTTGCGCGAACCGTCCAGCAGCCCGGCCGGGGGAACGTGATTGCCGAGGCCTGGAATCCCGAATCGCCATAGCCGTCCGGGATGTGTGCACGGATGCTGCCCTCGGCACTGGATGAGTAGCCGCTTATCTCAAGAGCACCCCGCGCGGTCCGCCACCAGGGGAACTTGATTCGTACCGAACCGTCCGGGAGAACATCGCCGGCCGCGCGACCATCGATCGTGCCATCAGAACTCAGGACCGTCCACAAGGATCCGTTCCCATGATGACCGGAACTCGCAGCCTCTCCCGGTGGCGTCGACCCGTTGGGCTTCGTCGTCTGACAGTCGCCTTCAGATGAACGGACAGTTTCCTTCGAATCGTTGCTGCAGCCGCTTGCGGCCACGCTGAGCGTGGCCGCAAGGACGCAGATCCACCGCACCAGGCCTGAGCTCACGGCACGGGCACGGCTGAGCGCAGGTTTGGCCCCGGGGCGAGACACGTGCCCCAGTCCTGATAGGTCGAACAAAACACGTTCACGCATGACCCGTTGCAGTTGCCCGCCGAGTAGTACTCGCAGCACTTGTACTGCCGATGATCGGTGTGACAGCAGTACCAGCACCAACTGCAGATCGGATCCCAGCCGCCACATCCAGGCTGGCGGCAGAGCTCGCAACACTTGATGTAGTACAAGGCGTGCGCATCGGATGCGAAACCAAGCATCGCTGCGGTGACTCCTGCCGTCGCGACGGCGGCGCGGCGAAGGAACCGAGAACGGTCGGTTCTCTCCCCCAACTTCGTGATGAGGTCCTCGGTTGACACGGTGATGCCTCCTCCTTTCGTAGCTTCTTACAATTCGAGCTCGATGGCAGTTCCCAGAAGAACGACAAGGGCGACAGCGCAGGCAACGACGCCCAGCAGGTGAATCCGTGCGAAGTCCCGGCGACTATCTCGAACCGCCTCGACCAGCTTGTCGACGTCACGGACATCGGCGATGAGCATCGGCGCTATCCAAACTGGAACCGCCCGACCGAGCCAGAACGCGCCGAGCATGATGACTCCGATCTTGACGTCCCCGAGCAGGGCTGCCGAACAGAGCAGGGCGGCGCTGCCTGCGTACGTGAGCCAGGTCGTGAACGTGAGACCGATCTCGACTCCCCACATCGCGGAGGCGACCGGAAGAGGGAACTGCTTGCTCCACCAGCTTCGCGTCTGACGTCGCGGCTGTGGCAACCGGGCGCGGATGAAGCCGGCCTCCCAGGTCGCAGCTACGAGAAAGAGCGCGATCGCGACACTGACGGGGACTATCGCTGTACTGCCAACCAGGGTTAGTCCGATCACTCCGGCGACGACACCCACGAGGAGGCTGGACAGCATTCCGCCGAGCGTGTATGTGAGGACTGCGGTCATCCACTGTCGCCTTCGCTTTGCCTCCTTCCCGAGGGGCGTCAGCGCTCCGAGGAGCGACTGCCCTCAGAGGCCTACGAGGTGCCCCCAGCCGAGCAGAAAGCTGCCAGCGGCGAGCGCGAGCAGCTCTTCGTGACCAGCAAGCCCGACGGAGAAGACAACCGCTGCGGCGGCGACGAGGACGATGTTCGCTCCGGCGAGCCGCGCCGCGACGTGAGTGCGCCTGAGCGCGTGGCCATTCACACGCGGACCTCGTCTCGGCTCTCGAGCGCCTCGTCCACATCCCTTATGTCCACGACCTCTTCGTCGCGCTGCGGGTGTCCATATCGCGTGATCGTCCCCTTCGCATCCACGGTCACCGCAGTTGGCACGGAGTTGACTTCAAACAGCCCGCTGATCTCGAAGCTGGGGTCGGCAATCACCGGAACCGCCAGCCCGTAGCTCTCGGCAAGGCGACGGCAATCGGCGACATCGCCACGGCAGACAACGATCACGTTTCCATCCGCTTTAGAGCTCACAGCGCCGAGTTCGTCTAGGGTCACGTTGCACGAGGCGCAAGAAGGCGAGACGAACAGGACTGCATATGGGTCACCGTCCATGGATGCGGTGCTGATCGAGGCTCCTGTCAGATCGGTCGCCGTGAAGCGACGTGCCTTTCTCCCTCGCATCCGCTCGTCGCTGAATGCGCCGGACGACTTGAGCCTGAAAAAGGAATGGGCGAGCCCGACCAGCACCACAGTCTGGAGCAGCACGAGTACCCACAGTGCGGCGTACGACAATTCAAAGGCCACGAGGACTCCTGTTCTGTCGAGAAGACTGTCCTGGAATAAGCTCGAGATCTCGCGCCAGGCGGAACAGAACGGCGAGACATACCGCCGCCGCGCCGAAACTTGCGGCGATAGCAGCCGAATTCAATACGCTCGCCAGCTCGACGCGCGTGGCCGGTTGTGCCACGGCGCGGACTGCGAAAACCGCCGCGATCAATCCCCCCACGAGCCCGATCCGAACCAGCGTCCATCGTGAGATCGACGCGTCGCTTCCAAAGCAGCCACAGGGAGGCGACCGATGACGTTTCAGGTTTACACCAACCACCGCGGTAAAGCTCGCAAGCAGTGCGAACGAGACAATGATCGCTGGACCGACGAACATGCCAGCGATAAAGGCAATGGCAAGGAGGACTTCGGCGCCCATCACTGCGACGGCCACAGCCGAAGCCGCGCCAGCAGGAGCGATCTCGTGCGCTTGGACGACCGCGACGAACGTTTTCGGATCCCGAAGCTTCGAGAAAGCCGCAGCGGCAAAGACGAATCCAACGGCGAACTCGAGGGCGAGAACGAGGGAGGGCACGGCAGCCTATTCCGCCACCGAAATTGGGAAATCGGCGACGAGATCCATGCCCGGCCACAATAGGTTGTTGCTGATCGAGGCAAGCCTCCATCGGGTTGACCAGAGTTCCGGCCCTACGCCGGGATGGAAGCGAAGGCGGCCAAAGACTCGCCGAGCCGCTTCCACGTGCTCAGGGACCGCGGTGCCGAAGAGCGGGATTGCCGCGTCGTCGCGCCAGACGGAAAGGCTCAAGCAAGAGGTTGGCGACTCGATCAAGAACGCCTGCTTCAGAAGCCCTACACGAGCCTGCTCGGCGAGACGAGCAACCGTGAGGTACTCGCGCCGCGTTGCTGCGAGGTGCCAGGGATACCGGAGGCCGAAACGGGTCAGTACGCAGATCACTGACGAATCGACCCGCCGCTCGCCGATCTCGATGGGGTCGTGCCTCACAGCTCTTCCCTCGTCGAAGCTATACGACGCGCGCCGGACTCCTCGCACTTATCCAATCCATGCCGATCGTCGCACTTGAGCGTTGACCCCACCCCTCCACTCAGCTCGGCGTAACTAAGCAATGCCGTACTTGAGTCGAAGTGCGTCAGATCGAGCTGAGAACCGCAAGTCGACCTGGCAGCGGCCGGCCACGCGTCAACGTGCGTACTCAGGTACCGGGGAGCCGCCCTGCCTCCTCGTTGCGCAGGCGCTGCGGATGTGAGTAGATGCGTGGGTACTGCTGCGGCGGTGCGGTTCAACAGTACTGCGGAGATGGGTTCGCCCTCGACCAGCCTAGCGGTTGGCGGACCCTTTGTCCTAGGAGGGGATTCGAGCTATGACTTCTGACGACGCAGGAACCCCTCCGAGCCCTGCTGGTCGAAGCAACCGGCCGGTTCGCTTCACGCTCGACTTGGCTCGAGAGCAACACCGCTTCCTCAAGCTCTTCGCCCTCGACGCAGAGACGGATGCGAGTGTCGTCGTACGCGCTTTGCTCGCCTTACTTGCGGAAGATGCCGTGATCGCTCAACGCGTCCTACGCCGATTGTCCCCATAGACTCGGGCGAGCGAGGCACGAACTCGGACCAAGACTAGGTGAGGCACGAACTCGGACCAAGACTAGTAGGTGAGACGCAGATGCACTTCGCAGTGCTCCCGTCCGGGCGGTAGCGCTCCCCGTTCTTCCGTACGCCTCCGCACGAGATTCTAAGAGCAGCTCGAGCACGACCCTAGTCGAGCGCTGCGGCGGCGTTGGGCGGAGCAGAGCGGACAAGAACGGCGCGTACTGTCGACGGCCACCACTGGCGCCCGCCCTGCGCGGTCGGAACCTGTTCAGTGTTGAGCTGGCGCGCGATCTCGCCCAGGCTCTCGCCTTGGGCGTGTCTTCGGCTGATTTGCGTGACCAGCTCGGGCGGGAGTCCCGGCTTGCGACCGGGCCGCGTAGCTTGCCGACCTCGCGCCGCTTGCCTGCGCTCGACGAGGTAACGCTCGAGCTCGGCGACTGGGATCAACCGTGCACCCCATTCCGTTTGCACCGTTGCGATTGCCGGGATGACGCGGCGATCGAGCGTTGCGAGGCTGACGCCGATCGCCTTGGCGGCCTGCTCGCGCGTGTAGGCGAGTCGCTCGACCCGCTCGGCGAGCTGCACGTCTGGCGCCGGCAGCTTCCGTGGTGGCGGCGCGTGGCGATGCTCTTTCTCGCCCTTTCTCCGCTGCCGCCGGTTCGCCATCCGTACACCGTACAACAATCATGCGGCCGATTCGCACCGAGGTGCATCTGTGTGACGCTGGCTATCCGTTTCGGAGTTGCTGTCCGTTACGCCGAACTACAGCTCGAGTCCGTGCCCGAGGCTGCGGTCGAGCTCGGCGATGCGGTGCAGCATGCGGAGGGCGGGCTCGTCTTGCTCGCGTCCGAGGGCGGCGGTCATACGCGCGAGGTCGCCGACAGATGCGATGGCCACGCGCACACCGGAGCCGAGGTGCTCCCGCGACGCCGCCCGCCGCAGGTCGTCGTAGCCGCGGGTTCCCGCGGGCTCGGGAACGATCTTCAGCTCACCCAGATCCGTGTCGAGGTCGAGCACGTCCACGTCGGCGATTGCGAGCGCCTTCTTCCCGTCCCGCCGTCGCGCGTTCAGCTCGCCGAGGGCGACGTCGAGCCGGCGCAGGTTCTCCTCCCGCATCGCGGGCACGATGTCGACGCCGTTCGTCAACTCGTCCGTCCCCTGGAGCACGCGCGCAAGGCCGCCGATAACGATGTACGTGACGCGCGCGCGGTCGAGCGCCTTGAAGATTCCGATCGGATCGAACTCCGGCTCCGTCGCCGGCGGCATCAGTGCCCCAGTGCTTCAAGCATCGCCTGCAAGCGGTCCTGGGGCGAGCGGAAGAGCTTCTCGCGCAGCCGTGTCTCGCCTTCCTCGTCGACTTCATAGGGAACGAGCGCGAGCGCCAGATCGAGGTCGCACGCGCGCACGAGCTCACGCAACGTCTCGAAGCTCGGCTGCACGACGTCACGCTCCCAACGAGCGATCTGCGCCCGATCCTTACCGCTCCGCTCCGACAGCTCACCCTGAGAGAGCCCAGCTCGCAGGCGCGCCTCCCGGATCAGCATCCCGCTCGTCACGCCGTCATCCTAGCCTGTCATGCCCAAATATTGCTCGTGAGCCTAATCTGCTACACTAGCCTGATGCCGCGTGTCTCGCCGCAGCAGCTGGAACTGGAGTTGCTCCACCCTGAGACACGCCCGCCCCGGACCACGGCGTGCGTTCACCCTGGGGTCGTTGCCGGCGTTTCCGCGACGACTGCACGACGGCCCGCAGCGGAGAATCTGCTCGAGACTCCAGGCGCGCTGCTCACGCGTTCGGACCTCCGCGAGCTTGGCCTCGAGCGGCGCGCGATCGACGCCGTGTTTCGCAGACTGCCGATCGTCGCGTTGCCGGGCTATTCACGGCCGATGATCCACGCCGAGGAGTACCTCGAGCTGGTCGCCGCCTACACTTACCGCGACGACTGCGTGCGTCCTTTAGGACTGAGCGCCCATGGCTAGCGCGTGGGTCGTTCGGCGGCAGCGCGCTGACGGCGGCACGACCTATCGTGTGCTCTTCCGGCTGGGCGGTCGGGAGTCGACGCCGAAGCACGGAGGCTCGTTTCGGACGATGCGCGCAGCGACGGCGCGGCGGAACTGGCTCGCCGGGGAGCTCGCCGCTATGCGCACTCCGGATCTCCGATCGCTCACGCCGGCGGGAGCGCCGACGCTGGCGAACGTGGCGGAAACCTGGCGCGAGTCCCGTATCGACGTCGCCGCCGGTACTGCCGCCACGTATCGCGTCAACCTCAGGAGGATCCTCGCGCGCCTCGGTGGGTGTCGCATCGACGAGATCACGCCCGCCGAGGCAGCCGAGCTCGCCGGCGAGCTCGCCGCGGACGGGCTTGCGCGCGAGTCGATCCGTAAGACGCTTGCGACGTTCGCGATGGTGCTCGACTTCGCCGGCGTCGCGCCGAACCCGGTGCGCGACAAGACTGTGAAGCTGCCGTACGAGACGCGGCGCGAGTTCAACCCTCCGACGGCCGAGCACGTGCTCGCGGTTCACCGGCTCTTGCCGCCGCGTTATCGGCTGCCGCTGCTCGTCCTCGATTCGACCGGAATGCGGGTCGGAGAGCTCGAGCAGCTCACCTGGGGCGACATCGACGAGCCGCGCGGGCGCTGGCGCGTCTCGCAGGCTGTCGCGAAGACCGGCCGCGCACGTTGGGTCGCCGTACCCGAGCCGCTGTTCCGGGCTGTGCTCGACCTTCTCCCTCGGGACGACCGCGTGAGCGCGGCCCTTGTCTTCCTGGGGGTCACGGCGGACCGCCTGCGGACAGCCATCGCGCGCGCTTGCACCGCCGCCGGCGTCCCGGCGTTCTCGCCGCACGACCTCCGTCATCGACGGATCTCCCTCTTGCATCTCGGCGGCGTGCCGTGGGCCCGGATCGGCGAGCACGTCGGCCAGCGCAACCTCGCGGTAACGGCGAACACCTACACGCACGTGCTCGTCGATGAGAGCGAGATCGACTATGCGGCGCTGACAGAGCGCTGAACCTGGGCTACCCGCAGCGCGCCGCGATCCATTCGCGGAAGTCCGCCTGACTCAGGTCGCTGCTCGCGACGCCGCGAATGACATCATCGGTCTCGGTCGGATCGCCCGGTGCCGGCACCCAAGTTCGCCCGTTCCGCTCGACGAACTCGACCGTGGCGAGGAACGCGCAGCGTTTGTTGCCGTCAGGGAGCGGATGGTTCTTGACGAGATGCCAGCAAAGGACGGCGACCTTCGTCTCGAAGTCCGGGTACGCCTCGACGCCGCCGAAACCGCCTTGCGGCGCGGCGAGCGCGGACTGGGCGAGTCCGATCCGATCGAAGTTCGCGATCGCCTCTGCGGGAACTCCGAGCACGCTCTCCGCGATGAGCAGGTAGTCGGCGAGCTCGAGGTAGGCGATCAACGAGCGAGGCGCTCGAGGATCTCTCTATTCCGCTCGATGCTCGCGCGCAGGCGCTCGCGGAACTCCACGTCCTGACGGCGCGCCTCGATGTGAGCGGCGATGGCACGGCGGATCTCCTCGTTGATCGAGACCTCGTCAACGCCGGCGACCGCCTCGAGCGCCTCGGCCTGTTCGACAGGCAGCCTCAGCGTGAGCGCCTTAGTCTTCTTCGACTCCTTCATTGGTATCACGATACCGATATACCACGATTCACGCAAGGGCTTAGCTCTGGATCGACGAGTACACCGGACGGTCCAAACAACCCGATTTCGGGCTCATGCGCGTCGAGTGAACCCAAGTGGTGCATACCCCGGTGATACCGCGAGCGAGATAAAGTGCCTATTTGCAGGGGCGTTCGAATCCCGTATGGGCCTTCCTCTCTAGCTTGGCTTCACCGCAACGGCTTATCGCTGCGGGTCGGGCCCGCACTCGATCGGACGAGTCAGACCAGGCGGAGAGACTGCACCGAACGCTCGAACAGACGGCTTTGGGTCTTCATCGAGTCCGGGCTCGAGGTGTACGAGACGAGGAATATCGATGTGTCCGTCCCGAGGTAGTACTGCGTCATGATCACTTCGATCTCTGAGCCCGGGAGGGTCGTGCGCATCGTGATGCGAAGGCCCTCGGCGATCGGAGTCGTCACCCGCTGTGCCGTTGGTGTCGTGCCGGGGACCGCCAGCTCTTTGACACCCTCGAGAAAACCCTCCGTGTCGGCGAGGTTCTCGTTCCACTTGTCGTTGAGCGGGAAGGTCATCACGCTGATAGTCGAGCAGGTACACGCCTCGGTGTCGTCGCCGAGCCCGATCAGCTTCATCGGACTATCGGGCATCGTCAACAGCGCGCGCTGCGCGTCGAGCGCCGGATCGTCTGCGACGACCGCGTCTAGCTTCACTCTGTCGGCATCCTCGCCGGTCATCGCGGTCCACCCGGCGGGCACGCCGATGCTGAAGCCTGCCTGCGTGAGCGAATGAACCATCAGCCCGGAGTAGTCCACGGGCGGACTAGCGGCCGGCTGCCGCTGTGTCGAGACGACCTCGCTGCCGCACCCCGACACCAGCGCTCCGAGCACGAGCGCGAGTCCGAGCGCACGAACAACCCTGGTCGACGTCACTAGGCTCTGATCCGGCGGTCGAGGGTACGGGCGATGTCCGGCTCGGCGGTGTCAGCGTCCGCACGATCTCGGTAGGGCATCGTGAGCGAGAACGCGATGCCCGTTCTACCGCGACCGAACGCGACGTCATCAATCAGCAGGCGCACGGGCTCTTTGGCGCCCTTTGGCGTGTAATCCACGATCGTCCGCCGGCGAACCGCAACTCGACTGCCGCCAATGCGAACAAACGGCATCCGCTTCATCGAGACGAAACGCAACTCCGCGGTCGAGTCGGCAAGGGCCAGTTTCTTCCGGCAAGCAAGAGCTGCGGGTAGGACAACCGTTCGCTGCCAGTCGAGCTGCGCCATTTTCGCCGTCTCGTAGATCTGTACGCCGCTGGCGAGGTGTGCGCCGGCAGCGCTGAACTCGGCCATGGCTACGCCGGTGATCACGAGGTCCGACTGCTTCGGGTCATAGAGGCCGGGACAGGTGCGGCCGGTGAATGCCTTGGCGTTCTTCACGAGCCCGCCCTTCCAGCCGGCGCCGGCGCGGAAGTCGGTCAGCCTCACGACAGCCGTCTTCGCCGACGCCTGATCCGCAGCCGTGAAGCGACTGACCGGCACCTCGGCCAGGGCAACCTGAACGACCACCAATGCCAGCACCGCCGTGGCGGCAACCCCGAACATGCGACGTGCGCGAACTGACCCCATGCTGCTGACATCCCCTCCGCCGCAGAGACGTAGGTGCTCCTCCCTCGACAGAGGGACGAGCAAGTGCCATCCCTCGATTGAGGTTCGGAGTCGCTCCTCCCCGTCCCTCAGCCTTGAGTCCATCCCCGACCGGGGTGAAGGCTCGCGGCGCGCGTCGCCCTCCTTATGTTGGGTAGACGGGATGCCCACGCCGACCTACGGTGATCACGATGAGCTGCAAGAAGCCGAGAACGAAGAAACCGCCCGAGGGACAGAAGGCGCGTGACAAACGACTACAACGGGAGCGGATCGCGGTAATCGACGCGCGCAACGACGTGCACAGCGGCGGTGTCGGAGCCGCTCGGCCCGACGTGCGGGGAACGTTCGGAGGGGATTACAAAGCCGCTTCCGAGGAAGCAAACCTCGTGACGTGCGTTGAATGCGGTTATTCGCGCGCCCGTCATGCCCGCTCGTGTGCAAGGGCGTCATGACGAGGAACCGTCGCGCCGGCGGCCGTTGCGGTTTGCACAACATCGCGCCGCAAACTCGGGCCGGCCGAGCATTGGTGATCCCGCTCAATAAGCGCGCATTCTGGCCGACGCTCGAATAGATTGCTGTTCCTTGCGCTCTTATTGACAATGGCGGTCTCGGCCGCGTGGGTTTACGTAGCGTTGGCGATCCTCAATCTAGGGCTCCTCGTTGCTTTCGGTCCCGCCGTTGCGTTGCTGGTCACGGTGGAGCGTCGCGCGCGCCTCTGGGACGAGCGCTGGCGCTATCGCAAAACTCTCGGTTCGTAGTAGTCGCTGGCCAGGGTGCCAGGACTGGAGCCATTTGACGCACTACGGCCCACGGGGGTTCTCGACTTCTTCGACCCCCTCAGCGAGATCGATCACTGCCGCTGTCGTATACGGCGTGAATCAAGGCTGGGCGACGATCACCGCCAGCGCATTAGCCGCCCTGGACAAACGGATCGGGCTCGTTCTCCGACGGGTCCTCGGGCTCGAGTGGCGGTTGCAGGTCGGCGCCCTCCGGCTCCGTTTCCGGGTCCAGTTCGGTGCCCGGCTCCTCGTCTGGTGACATGATCGTCCTCCTTCGGGTGGCTATCGCTTGTTCGGTCCGCCACACACCGTAGAGGGCCGCGAGAGAATGCGCTCGAGCCACTTCAGCGGGTCGTTACTGTCATTGCCGTGCGCTCGCCCATCCGACGACTGAAGGAGTGGGAGGAGACGACGATGGGCGGCCTCCTGTTCAGCGGCTGCTTGCTCACGGTGGCGGGAGTCGGGATCCTCGCCTGGGCAGTCGTCGATCCCGAGCACCTGTTCGACGAGCCCCGATCGATCGTCGCCCTGCTCGCCGCACCCTTCGCGCTGGTCATCGGCATCCGCCGGCTGCGCCGCGCAGCCGATGCGCCGTAGAGATCTCTCAGGGGACGAGCACGAGCTTGCCGAACTTGCCGCCCGCTGCGAAAGCCGCATAGGCGGCCTGCACCTCGTCCATCGGGAAGACCTCCTGCACCTGGACGGCGACGCGCCCCGCGGCGAGGAGCGGCAGCGTGTCCTCGCCGAGCCGCTCGACGACGAGTGCCTTCTCCTCGGCCGAGCGCGCCCGCAGCGTCGAGCCGTGGATCCGAGCACGCTTTCGCATCACCAGCCCGAAGTCGACCTGCGCCCGCGCGCCCGCCCCGGTCCCGATCACCGCCAACCGGCCGTGCTGCGCGAGCTGCTCGACGTCGCGCGTGAGCAGCTCTCCACCGACCAGCTCGAGGATCACGTCGTACTCGCCCTCGGGCTCGGTGCGGGCGCCGAGCCCACGGAGGAGATCGCGGCTCGCCGCACGCCTCGCCGTGACCGTCACCTCCGCGCCGAGGGCGATCCCGAGCTGGACGGCCGCGGTGCCGACTCCACCGGACGCGCCGTTGACGAGCAGGCGTTCGCCCGGCCGCAGCCCAGCCTGCGTGAAGAGCGCGTCGTGTGCGGTCGCGAACGCCTCCATGAAGCCGCCCGCGGCAGGCCAGTCAACACCCTCAGGGACGGGAAGCACATGCCGCTCGTCGACCACGACGAGCTCCGCCTGCCCAGCACCGGGCAGGAGCGCCATCACGCGCTCGCCCGTATCGATCCGCTCGCCGGCACACTCGAGCCCCGGCATATCCGGGGCGGTCGTGCCCGGCGGAGGCGGGTACTTTCCGGCCGCCTGCAGCAGGTCGGCGTTGTTGATCCCGGCCGCGCGGACGCGGATCAGCACCTCACCCGTGCGCGGCACAGGGTCAGGGCGCTCGCCGACCACCAGCTGCCCTTCCTCGATCACGACCGCGCGCATCCCGCGGGCAGGATACGGAGACCCCCAGTCCGTACCCGAGCACGACCGCGCCCGGAGTCCGGATGTCGCTCTCGTGCCCGCTATGCGAGGGTACGGCTGATGGCGGCGGCGCAACCCCTCTGCGACGAGTGCTGGACCAGGGCGACGAGTCCCCCCACGCGCGTCAGATGGCCTGACCCGCTCCCGTCGCCGACGCGACGGGAGCGATTCCTCGGCATGCACTGCTGCATGTGTGGGAAGCGAACGTCGTCGGGCATCTTCGTCCAGCTCGACCCCGCGAGCGTCCCCTTCCCGCGCGTCTGAGCTAGACCGCTGCAGGCTTCCGCGCGGGAAACACAGCGGCGATCAGGACGGCGATCACGCCGAAGAACAGACCGGGGGCCGGAACCAAGCCTTTGCATTTGGTGTACTACCGGGTAGAAAGATCGTGCAGCGTCTTGCCCTCGTCGCAGTTGCTCTCGTGGCGCTTGCAGCGCCGGCGACAGCGCATGCTGCCCTCGTCTTCCAGTTCGACCGGCCGAGCGCCTCGCCGAACGACCGGGTAACGCTCCGGACACGAGGGACGCCGAAGGACTTCACGTTGGGCCAGCGAGCGAAGCCGCTACAACGAGCCGTCCGCGTCTACCTCGTCCGAACCGACGTTTCGGCTGAGCTCCGCTCCCGCTTCGACACGCGACTGAGGTTCCTCGGTTCGGTCTCTCCCGACAAGAAGGGGCGCGCGCTGGTGACCGTCAGCGTCCCGCCTCTCGATTCCGGAACGTACTCGCTCGCGTACTGGTGCCCCGGCTGCTTCACCTTCGGCCGCAGCCGTTTCGTCGTTCAGCGAGCCCAGCTGCGCATCAACGCGACGCAGTCGTGCCCGGTGACGCTTCCCAACGGAAGCCGGCCAGCGGGTCAGCCGCGCACCATGACGTGGTACGGGAACGGCCTTCTCTGGGCCGGCGTCGCACGCGACGGCACGTACGCGGTGCCGCAGGATCGGGTCGACCCCGACGGCTCGATCTTCAACAAGCTGCTCTGGGTGACCATGCCGCCCTGGAGCCGCCCGACGATCTCGGGCGAACGACTCGATGCGTCCGCGCCGCCGCTGCGGGTGATCTCGGTGAATCAGGGCTCCTTCTCGAACGCTGACAAGCCGTCGTACGCGAGCGCCGTCAGCTTCCCGACCGCAGGCTGCTGGAGGCTGACAGCGCGGGTGGACGACGTCAGCCTCTCGTACGTCGTCGAGGTCGTCGTGCGACAGGCCTCTACTCCCTAGGCGTCCCGATCAAAAGGTAAAAGGGAGGACAGGGGGGCTGCGGCTCCACCCTGTCCTCCAGACGCTCTTGCTCCCGCAGCCAGTGGGCGGCATTGGCTGAACGGAGCGCCGGACGCAGTCCTTGCATCGGCGGGCGCCGCATGCCCCGGCATCCCTCTCCCGAGTGAAGTGCGCGAATCAACTCCCGTCGGGTGATGGCGTGAAGCGGCCTCGCGGCCGTACCATCCCAAGAACGGTCGGCGCTTCGGGCGGCGAAGCGCCAGCCGACTTACACCGGGCGGGAAATCGCGAGCCGATGCGGCAGGCGCGCGTTTCCCGCCCAACGTGTCTCAAGGGTCGAGGCAGCGGAGCGCTACGCGGAGACGCGAGCGTCGTGCGCCAGGACGATCTCGTCCGACCGAACATCCGCCGTGCCCGCCTCGCCCTCGAAGCAGACGATGTAGGCCCGGTCGTTCGGGCCTGAGAACTTGCCGATGATGTGCCCGCGAGAGCCCGACGGAACATCGCCGTGGCGATCGAGGAGGCGAACGAGCTCTCCCAGGCGGAACTCGGAGCTGACGGGCATCAGTCGAGAATCCGAGTCTCGACGCGTCCCTGCGAGGTGCTCCAGACCCGCAGCAGCAGATCGAGCTCGAGCCGACGCCCCGCCGCGTGCTGCGACCCCAGCTGCGATACCTCGATCTCGTGCGGGCCGACGGGGTCCGCCGTCACGTGAACGTGCTCGCGCAGGAACGCGAGCAGGCTTGGGACGAGGTCTCGATCGCTGAGATGTATTCGCATGTGCTGCAGGACGACGTTGCGTCCTGATCAGAGACTAGGAGGCGCCTCCCGCTTCACGGTATGCCTCGTCCTGGGTTGACCGCCGCTGCTTCACTCCAGCGTCGGTCCGCCGTTAGGCTGCGCCGGTGAGCGCGCTCCTGACAGGCGGTTGCGGCTGTGGCGCCGTCCGCTTCGAGGTGACACAGCCGTTCGTCTCGGCGTCCTACTGCCACTGCACCCGCTGCCAGCGCCGCACCGGAACCGCCGCCTCCGCAAACGCGCGGGTCGAGCCGGGCAGCATCCGGATCGTCGCCGGTGAGGACGAGCTGCGGTCGTGGGCTCCCGACGGCGGCTTCGAGAAGGTCTTCTGTGGCCGCTGTGGGTCGGCGCTCTTCAGCCGGCCGCCCGGCTCGAGCGACTTCGCCGGCGTGCGGCTCGGGGCGGTCGACGGCGATCCTGGCATCCGGCCGCAGTGGCACCAATACACGGCGTACGCCGCGGTCTGGGAGCCGCTCCCCGACGACGAGCTGCCGCGCCACCCCGAAGCCAGGCCCTCCTAGGAGGTCGGCGACCCGGCGTCGTCGGAGGGCGCGCACGCCAAAGACCGAGCCTACGACCAGCGGCAGGCCGAACAGCACCAACGCCGCCAGGATCACGAGCGCCCACGATCCCTGCTGCGGCAAGGCGGGAGGCTCGGGAAGCGACGGCAGGCCCGCGCCCAGCACGCCGTTCCGCTTGGGGCGCTTCGTCGTCGGCACGACCGTCGCCCCGTCTGGACGCGCGGAGGCGCTGGACTGTGGCTGGGGCTTGAATGCCCCGACGAGGAAGCCGGCATCCGGAGTGTCGGAGGCACGCTGCGTGTACTCGCAAGCCGCACCCGGCTTTGGCGAGTCGTCGAGCAGGATCGTGCGCCGGGGCGAGACGACCTGAACGAGCAGCGGCTTGGCAACCGGCCGCCCTGACGAGGCGCTCGTGAGCGTCAGCACGTACACACCCGGCCGAACCGCCTTGTTCCGGATTCGCCCCAGGAAGTCGCGGCGGTTGTCGCCGCGAAGGCCCTCGAACTGCACAGTGCCCACGGTCGCGCAGGAAGGCGCAGGCCCGCGCAGCGTCAGCTGGATCTTCTCTCGGCGCGGCAGTATGAACGTGATCCTCACGACGACGCGGCCGTTCGTCCGGACCGCTCTTGCGCGCTTGCTCTGCGGCGCGATCTGCGTCCGGCTCGCGCCGGGGGATGCCGACGATGTGGCAGGCGACAGCGAGGCCGATCCGCTCGCTTGCGGGGCCGGTGGCGCCGCGCCGGCTGCAGGTGCCTCCGAGCCTGCGGGAGGAGCCACTGGCTGGCTCGGCGTCGGGCGCGGCGGCGTCGGCGTGGTCACCCTGACGGCGGGTACGGTCGGTGCCGGGACGATCGGCCTCGGCACGGTCGGCGTCGGCAAGGTCGGCGTCGGCAGGCTCGGGACCGGAGCCGGCGGAGCAGGCGGAACAGGGACAGGTGGAACAGGAACAGGCGGGGCAGGAACAGGCGGCAGCGGCAGGCTCGGGGTCGGAACGGTCACGCCGATCGACGTCGTCGGAACCGGAACGATCGGCAGCGGCGGTGGGCTTACCGCCGCGAGCGCCTGCGCGGCGAAGAACCCAGCCGGCAGGGTCACGACACCGAGTGCAACTATGCACGCCGCAGGACGGAGTCTCCGCATTCCGTGAATTGAACGCGCAGCCGGCCTAGGCGGATACGGCCTCGCGAAGCCACGTGTCGACCGCCTCGGCAACCGCGTCGAGATCGGTCTTCAGACCGTGGTCTGCACTCACCTGCGCGACCGTCCGCAAATCGGACGTGGGTGGCATCCCGAACGAGTCGCGCGTGCCTTGCACGACCAGCGTCGGGACGGTCACCGCATCGAGCTCGGAGAGGCGATTCGCCGGCGGCGCGCCGGAGCGGCGCGGCGGCTGCAACGGGAACGCAAGGCAGAGCACGCCGACGGCGCCGGTCGCCGCAGCTGTGCGGCACGCGACCCGCGCGCCCGAGGAGCGCCCGCCGACGACCAGCGGCAACCCTTGCAGCTCGCCGGCGCGCAGGTGGTCGACGACAGCCGTCCACGCGGCATCGAGCTGATGCGCCGGAGCGGGAGAGCGCCTGCCTGCGACACGGTAGGGCTGCTCGACCAGCGCGACGCTGAGCCCTGCCGCGACGGCGACGCCGGTCACGGTCACGAGGTCGGGAGCCGTCAGACCCCCGCCCGCACCGTGCCCGAGGACCAGCGCGGCTCGTGGGCGATCGGCCGCGTGCAAATGCGCTTTCGCCGGACCGTGGGGCGTGCCGACGTCGATCACGGTCATGCCGGATGCTCGGCCGCGTAGGCGGCGGCGACGCCCTTCGGCACGCACATCGCCCAGGCGTCGATCACGAGCTCGCGCATCTCGTCGGCGTCGATGGCGGCGAGTCTGACGACCACCCACTGGTAGCGGAGGTCGGATTGATCCGGCATCCGGAACTTGTCGGGCTCGGACTCCACGAGCGCCTCGCGCCACTCCCGCGGAAAGCCGAAGCCCATCTCGGTCTCGTCGCGCGAGAAGGCGATGTACACGATCCTGCCGACACGGAACTTCACCCGGCCGCGCACGAACGCCTCGGTCGTGCGCGGCAAGCTCATCGCCACCGCCCGCACGTCCGCAACCGTCACCATGACGGCCGCTCTAGCTGGGATCTTCCTCGTCGACCGGCTGCGTCTCCGGAGCGGTCACTCCGTTCGCGGCGTCGATCGCGGCCTGCTTCTTGTCGTCCTTCTTCTCCTGCTTGCGCAGGCGCTTCTCCCGCATCGCCTGCTCGCGCGCCATCTTCGCGAAGGTCGTCTGTCGCTTGCTTGCTGCCAATTCCACCCCTTCGTCGTGGGACGTCCGGCGACGTCCGCAGACGCACACCGTACCGCGGGAAGCCGCCTACACCGCCACGAAAGCGGGCAAGAGCAGCTCGAACGCGGCGCCATGGGGATTCGCATCGTGGTAGCTGACCTCGCCGCTGTGCGCCCGCGCGTACGAGCGGGCGATCGCGAGGCCGAGCCCGCTGCCTGGGCTCGCTGCGGCGCTGCCTGCGCTACGCGCGAAGCGGTCGAAGAGCAACGGCACGAACTCCGCGGGCACACCAGGGCCGTGATCCTGCACCGTCACGCGCAGCGTGCCGTGCTCGTTCGCAGCGGTGACGAGCACCGGCGGCTCGCCGTAGCTGCACGCGTTGCGGAGCAGGTTCGAGATGATCCGGTCGAGGGCGGCTACGTCCAGCTCGGCTTCCAGCGAGGGATCCACGTCGAGCTCGATCTCGACCGGATCGAGCGGTGAGACCGAGTGGACGATCTCCTCCAGCCGGTCGCGGACACGCACGCGCTGCGGCCGGATCACGACCGCCTCCGCGTCCAGACGGGAGAGATCGAGCAGCTGCTCCACGAGCTCCCGCAGGCGGCGGATCTGCTTGACGAGGGAGGTCTTGAGCTCCTCGAGCTGCTCCGCCGGGAGCTGGTCGCCACGCTGCGCAATCGTCTCCGAGAGCCCGTAGATCGCTCCGACCGGTGAGCGGAGCTCGTGCGCCGCGAGTGCGACGAACTCGCTCTTCAGCTCGTCGGCCCGCTGGAGTGACTCGCGGGCGTCGCGCTCCTGCGCGAAGAGGCGTGCCCGGTCGAGCCCGAGCCCGGTCAGCGAGCCGAGCGCGGTGAGCAGCTTCCGCTCCTCGTCGCCGAAGAACGGCGCGAAGGCACTCGTCCACACGATCAGCCGTCCGAACGGAAACTCCCACTGCGCCACGTCTCCTTCGGGCTCCTCGAGCGAGCCGTACGTGCCGATCCTCGTGCCGTCGGCCGCCTCGAGAGCAATCCCTCGCGCTCCCGACCATCCGCGCCATCGGCGGCAGCACGCGGGCCGCAACCTCCTCCTCGCTGGTGGCCGCCATCAGCTCCCCGATCGCCTGCTGCATGCGCACCTGCTCGGGCCGCCGCCAGAGCAGGCGGAGGCCCGCCGGCGGCGCGAAGCCGAGCAGGAACGCGATGCCGCTCATCGTCGCGATCAGCGCCACCACGAGCGCGCTCGGAGACATGTCGTCACCGGCCGCCAGCGAGGAGACGAGCGCGACGGTCAGCGCCGTGGCGGCGAACGCGAGCATCTGCATCCGCTTTCGCGCCACCGATGCCTCCGTTCGCCCTGCGCGCCAGAGGCGCATCGCGACGATGGTCAGCAGCACCGACCAGTGGACGAGGAATGCAGCGGCGTAGACGCCGAACCAGAACGGCCATGTCTCCCCCTCGGTGGGCACAGACGGGAGCAGCAGCGTCGCCGTCACGAGCGTGACGCTCATCGCATCGACGATAGCGTGCGAGCGGACGGCGCATGCGCTCGAAGGCAGTCGGCGAAGCGGTAGAGCAGGTAGGGGAAGAGGACGAGGATCGCGAGATCGAGCCGCTGTACGGCCTTCGCCCCCAGGCTCATCGGGATCCTCGGGCAGGAACTCGCCGACCAGGATCACGCACGAGAGCGCGACGAACGCGGTCGCTGCCCAGAGGGCGGTGACTGCGCGCTCGCGGCGCCACTGGCGCACGCACACGACCGCGACGACGGCGAACAGGACGAGATTGGCGATACCAACGAGCTCGATCGCTTGTCGCACTGACTTCCTCCTCGGAGCGAAAATCCTACTGCGACCAACGGAGAGCGACCAACCGGCGCGAGCCCTTGGCGAGAGTCCGCCGGCGCCCGTGGCGAGACGGGCGCCGGCGGATCGATTGTCTACGCGCTACGGAGCAGCAACCGCTGCCTGTGCATCCACGATCCCGTGGCCGTAGACGGGCGTGTAGACACCGCGGAGGCCGAGCACCGGCGTCCGCGCGGTCTGCTTCAGGATCCGGATCACGTCGGCGCGCGAGCGGCCCTGAGCGGTCAGGAGCGCAGCGACGCCGGCGACGTGCGGCGTCGCCATCGAGGTGCCGGCGTACGCGTCGTAACCGGGAGTTCCGAGCTGGGTGGTGCAGGTCCCGCCCGCCGAGGCCGGGACGGTCGAGACGATGTCGTCCGCGCAGGCAACGAGGCCGGCGCCACCCGGGGCCGCGACGACGTTGTCGGGCGCCTGCGAGACGCCGAAGTTCGAGTAGGACGCCCGCAGCTCGTTGCGGTCGGTGGCGACGACGCAGAGGACGTTCGGATCGAAGGCGGGCTCGCCGCAGATCGACGCGAAGTCGTTGCCGGCCGCCGCGATCACCACGACGCCCCTGGAGACGGCATAGGCGACTGCGGCGCGAGCGTCGGCTTCGATGCCTGTGATCGCGAGCGCCTGCACGCCCGGAAGCGCTCCGAGGCTCATGTTGATCACGTCGGCGCCGTTGTCGGCCGCCCAGCGGATGCCGGCGGCGATCTCCTGGAAGGTGCCTCCGTCTGAAGTGAGCACCTTGACCGCGAGCAGGCTGGCGTCGGGCGCGACGCCGGCGATGCCGACGCCGTTGCCGGTGACCGCAGCCGCGATGCCCGCGACGTGCGTGCCGTGTGGCTCTGCCGGCTGGCCGCCCGCGCCGCCGGACTGCCAGTCGCCGTTGCCGCACGGCCCCGTGGTGGCGCAGCCCGTGAAGGTGGCGCCGCCGACGATCTTCGACGCGAGATCGGGGTGGGAGCGGTCGATGCCGCTGTCGACGATCGCGATCACCTGGCCGGCGCCTCGCGAGGTCGCCCACGCCTGCTCGGCGTGAATCTGCTTCGGGCCCCACTGGTAGGGGCCGTAGTGGGGATCGTTCGGTGGCGCGGCCGCAGCGCTGGCGATCACTCCGAGCGCGACGAGGGCGGCGCCGAGGAGCAGCTTGACTCGATGCATGTCGGGGACTCCCTTGGTTGAGTGCCCCGTGCAGTACCGCGTTGCTACGTCTTCAAACCAGGAAACGGAAGAGTGCCTCGGCGACGCAGGCTGGTTTCTCCTGACCTTCGAGCTCGATCGTGGCGGCGACTCGGGCCTGCTTGCCGGACGCCACGTCCTCCACATCCTCGACGCGAAAGCGGCCGCGGATGCGGGCGCCCGAGGGCACCGGCGAGGTGAAGCGGACACGGTTGAGGCCGTAGTTCAGGGTCATGCCGTAGCCGTCGATGGCCGGCAGCGCCTCGGCGAACATCGGCACGACGAGCGAGAGCGTCAGGAAGCCGTGCGCGATCGTCGTCCCGAACGGCCCTGCAGCGGCTTGCTCGGGGTCTGTGTGGATCCACTGCGCGTCATCGGTCGCGTGGGCGAACTCGTCGATCCGCGACTGCTCGATCGTGCGCCACTCGGAGAGGAGCTCCTGCCCGACGAGGTCCTCGATCACCATCGGACCACCGCCGCGGCCCACGTGTAGCCCGTGCCGGCTGCCAGGAGCAGGACGAGGTCATCCTCCGCGAGCTCGCCGGCGCGGCCGGCGCGATCGAGGGCGAGCAGCGAGTCGACGCCGCTCATGTGGCCCGTGTCGTCGAGATACGCGGCGCGCGGGCCGCCGAGCTCGTCGACGATCGCATCGTGCATGGAGCGCTTCATGTGGATCCCGCAAAGATAGGAGATGTCCTCGAGCCTCGCGCCCGAGCGCTCGAGCGCCCCGCGCGCGACGGCGACGAAGTTCGGCAGGCTGACCTCGTCCAGCCCGCCCTTCATCTCCGCAGGATCGGCGACGTCGAGATAGTGGCGTCTGCCGGCTACGGACTCTGCGGAAGCGGGCTCGACCGAGCCGCCGGCCGGCACCTTCACCTGCAGCGAGAAGGAGCCGTCCGTGAGCGCGTGGCACCCGAGCAGCTCGTGCGGCGCGTCGCGCGTCAGCAGGCCGGCGACGGCGCCGTCGCCGAAGTTGAACATGAAGCGCGAGCGCTCGTTGCCGTAGTCGAGCAGATGCGACTCACGGCAGGCGGCGACCAGGAGCACGTTCCGCAGCTCGGGCTCGGCGAGCAGGAAGTTGCGGGCGAGCCGGAGCGCGACCGGCGTGCCGCAGGAGACGTTGGCGTACTCGAGGGCGTACGCGTTCACGCACCCAAGCCGGTGCGCGATCCAGGGCGACGCCTGCCAGACGGGATAGTCCTTCCAGAGCGACCCGTAGTAGAGGACGACGTCGATCTCGGCCGGGTCGATGTCGTGCTGGCCGAGCAGCCGCGACGCCGCCTCGACCGACATGTCGCTGACGTGCTCGCCCGCCGCGGCGATGTGCTTGCCGCGCAGGCCGAACTTCTCCAGGATCACCTGCTCCGGGATCCCGCTCGCCGCTCCGATCTCCGCTGCCGTCAGCCACTGCTCCGGGAGATACGCGGCGGTCGCCGCGATCCCGATCACGGGTCGATGTCTTTCGCGCCGATCGCGCGCACGATGATCCGCGCCAACTCGTCGAAGACCGCCTCGGGCAGCTCGTGCTTGTCGTCCCAGAGGATCCAACGCATGCCGACGAGCTCGCCGATCCCCATCAGGCTCCACGCGAGCACCTCGGGGTCGGTCTCGGCGATCTCACCCGCCTCCATCGCCTGGCGGAGGCCCGCGACGTAGCCCTCGGTCAGCCGCTCGTAGTGCGTTTGCAGCGTCTCCGGGGAGACGAACTCGGCCTGCCGGATGATCCGGTAGAGCGCCGGGTGCTCGGCGGTGAAGCGGAAGAAGGCGCCGAAGCCGAGCAGCTCGCGCTCGGCACGCGTCTTTCCTCGCTCCGACGCCTCGGTCATCGCATGGCGCACGCGCGAGTTGAGATCGAGCACGACCTCGTCGAAGACCTGCTTCTTGCCGGCGAAGTAGAGGTAGAAGGTGCCCTGGCCGACGCCGGCAGCCTCGGTGATCTTGACGATCGAGGCATCGTGGTAGCCGAGCTCGGCGAAGATCTGCTCCGCCGCCTCGAGCAGCTTCTGGCGGGTGCGCTCGCCCCGGGCGGTCAATGCCTTCATCGGACGAGCTCCACGAGAGCGGACTTGACGACCTTGTCGAGCGCGTTCCTCGGCAGCGAGTCGACGAAGCGGATCCCGCGCGGCACCTTGTAGCGGGCAAGCCGTCCGCGGCAGAGCTCGAGCAGCTCGTCCTCCGTCGCGGCCGAGCGCAGGACGACGAAGGCGAGACAGGCCTCACCCCAGCGCTCGTCGGGAACGCCGACGACAGCGGCTTCCGCGACGGCGTCGTGCTCGTGCAAGACGTTCTCGATCTCGGCCGGGTAGACGTTCTCGCCGCCGGAGATGACCATGTCCTTCGTCCGGCCGACGATCCGGTAGTACCCCTCGTCGTCGCGCGCCGCGATGTCGCCGGTCAGGAGCCAGCCGTCGGCGAAGGCGGCGACGGTTGCCTCCGGGTTCCGCCAGTAGCCGGCGAAGACGTTCGGGCCCCGGACGACGAGCTCTCCCTCACCCGCGCCGTCGAGCAGATCGCCCGACTCGGGATCGCGCAGCGCGACGTCGACGTGCGGGTACGGCTTGCCGGCGTAGCCGCGCTTCCGCGCCGCGTCCTCCGGCGGCAGGCAGAGGACGTTCGGCGCCGCCTCGGTCAACCCGTAGCCCTGCACGATCTCGACGCCGCGCTCGTGCCAGGCCTCGAGGAGCGCCTCCGGCATCGGCGCGCCACCGACGACCGCGCGCCGCAGCGACCAGAGGTCGGCGTGCGCGAAGCCGGGGTCCTGCGACATGAAGAGATACGTCGCAGGGACGCCCATCATCGTCGTCACGTGCTTCTCCGCGATCAGCGCCAGCGCCCGAGCCGGTTCGAAGACCGGCTCCAGCACGACCGTCGCGCCCTTCCACCACGCGAGCAGCGGCTGCACGTTCCAGCCGCCGACGTGGAACTGCGGCAGCACCTGCAGCACGGTGTCTTCCGCCGACACGCCGGCGACCCGGTCGAAGGACAGGTTCGTCCAGAAGCAGTTGGCGTGCGTCAGCAGCGCGCCCTTCGGCTTGCCCGTCGTGCCCGAGGTGTAGACGAGCAGAAGCCCGTCGTCGTCGGCCGGCGGCGAGAGAACTTTGTGTTTCAGAAACACAAGCTCCTCCAGCCCCGCGGTGCGATCGTGGAGTGAACGGGCGGTCTCGGCGTGCTCGTCCGAGCAGAGCAGCACGGCCGGCTCTGCATCCGCGAGTTGATACGCGAGCTCGGCCGGAGCGAGCCGCGTGTTGAGCGGCATCAGGATCAGCCCCGCCTTCGCGCAGGCGAAGAAGACGACGACGTGCTCGGTGCTCGTGCCCGTGAGCGTCGCGACGCGGTCGCCGGGGTTCAGGCCCGCGTCGAGCCAGGCCGGCGGCGAGCCGGTCGGAGCGCTGATCGAGCTCGGAATACGTCGTCTCGACGCCGCGGAAGTCGATCGCGACGCGTGCCGGCGTCGTACGCGCGCGGTCGCTGATCCAGCGCCCGAGGGTCAGCGAGCCGCTCATATCCCCGCTCCAACGCCGGCAAAGCCGGCGCCTCCGCTCTCGCGCGGCTCCGTCGAGCCTACGCCGCGGAGGAGGAACTCCTCGACGGCCGTGACGAAGCGGTCGGGCTGCTCCCAGAAGAAGAGGTGGCCCGCACCGGGGAAGAGCTCGACGCGAGCGTCGGGGATGCGAAGACCGAGCAGCGCCGTGTTGCGAGAGTCCACGACCGCATCCTCCGTGCCGTGGAGGATCAGCGTCGGGGCACCGACCGACTCGATGCGGTCGAGTGCGTCGAAGCCCATCCCGGCGGCTGCCTGCGCCGACCACGCCTCGAGTGGCTGCGCGGTCGCCTCGCGGTGGCGCAGGATCCGCTCGACGATCTCGGCGTCCGGATCGGGAGCAAGTGCGTTCTCGACGAACTCGCGCAGGCTCGCACCGCTCTGGAGCAGCCGCACGGTCTGCTCCGGCATCGGGAACGACTCCGCGCCGCCGGGCGTGGTGCACGCGAGCACGAGCTTGTCGACCCGCTCGGGATGCGCGAGCGCGAGCTCCTGCGCGACCATCCCGCCGAGGCTCGTGCCGAGCACATGGGCACGGTCCACCCCGGCCTCGTCCAGCACCTGGAGCGCGTCGCCGGCCATCTGCGCAGCCGTGTACGGCCCGGCCGGGGCGTCGCTCTCGCCGATGCCGCGGTTGTCGAAGAGGATCACGTCGAACGAGCGCGCGAGCGGCTCGACGACCGGCTCCCAGCCCCAGCGGGCGTAGCCGAGCCCGTGGATCAGCAGCAGCGGCGGCCCTCCTCCGTGGCGCTCCCAGGCGATCTTCATCGCGTGCCCTCCAGGCCGGCCGAGCGACGCAGCATGCGGACGCGGCGACCGAGGCCGGCGAGTCCGCCGGGCACGAAGAAGACGAGCAGGATGAAGAGCGTGCCGAGGATGAAGAGGGGCTCCGAGAGGGGCTTTCGGATGATCGTCGGCAGATCCTGCACCTGCGAGGAGCCGGCGAACGAGCCGAGCCGCTGGTCGAGCAGCGTGTAGAGGAAGCCGCCGAGCAGGGCGCCGTATCTCGTGCCCGCGCCGCCGATCACGACCATCACGAGCAGCGTCAGCGTGAAGTTCGCGGTCGTCACCTGCGGGCTGGCGCCGGTGCCGAGCACGAGCAGCCAGACGATCCCGCCCATGGTGCACAGGAACGAGGCGAGCACGAATGCGATCAGCTTGAAGCCGAACGGGCGCAGGCCGATCACCTCGACGCGGCGCTCGTTCTCACGGATCGCCTGCCAGACGTGCCCGGGCGAGGACGAGACGGCGTAGCGGACGACGAGGAACACGACGACGGCGTAGCCGAGTGCCAGCCAGTAGAGGTTCTTCGCGTTCAGGACGCCGACGAAGAAGTCGGGGAGCGGATCGGAGTTGAGGCCGAGCCCCTCCTCCCCGCCGGTCAGCTGGTCCGGGTTCTTCTGCACCAGCACCTGGCCCGCCTGCGCGAACGCGAGCGTCACCATCGCGAACGCGATCCCGCCGACGCGCAGGCTGATCGCGCCGAGCAGGAGCGGCACGAGGATCCCGGCGATCGCCGTCACCGCGACGGCCTGCCACAGCGACCACTCCCACTTCGTCAGCGCGATCGTCGTCAGGTACACGCCGAGCGCGAAGTAGAGCGCGTGGCCGAACGAGAGCAGTCCGGTGTAGCCGAAGAGGAGGTCGTAGGTGAGCGCGACGCCCGCGAAGAGGAGGCAGAGCGCGAGCAGCCCGAGCGTGCCGGGGCTGTCCAGCGGGCCACTGAAGACGACGGGAATGTCGAGCGGCAGCTTCGGCACGACCGCGAGCAGCGCGAAGAGCACGAGCGGCACGCCCAGATGACGAGCCCAATTCGATGATTTGCTCAATGCGCCACCTTGGGGGCCAGGCCCTCCGGCTTCAGCAGGAGGACGACCGCCAGCAGCAGCACCACCGCGAGGTCGCCGAGGCCGCTGGACGCGTAGTAGTTGGCGTACTGCTGGATCAGCCCGACGACGACGGCCGAGATCGCGGTGCCGCCGATCGAGCCGAAGCCGCCGATGACGACGACGATGAACGCGAAGATCAGCAGCGACGTGCCGCGGCCCGGATCGACGGCGCCGAAGTAGACACCGGAGAGGACGCCGGCGAGCGCCGCCGCCAGCCCGCCGAGCGCGAAGACGAGCGTGAACGCCCGCCGCACGTCGATCCCGAGCGCCGTCACCATCGCCCGGTTCTCGACGCCCGCACGGATGATCAGCCCGTAGCGCGTGTAGCGGAGGAAGGCGGTCAGCCCGATCAGGACGAGCGCTGCGGTCGCGATCTCGAGGAAGCGGTCGTTCGGGATGTTGGCGCCGAAGATCGTCGTCGTGTCGATCAGCCAGGACGGCACCGGGAACTGGCGCGCGTCGAAGCCCCAGATCGCCTCGACGAGCGCGCTGAGCGCGAGCGCCAGGCCGACGGTGACGAGCACCTGCTCGATCGGGCGCCGGTAGAGCGGCCGGATCAGCAGCAGCTCGACGAGCGCCGCGAGCACCGCCCCGGCCGCGAGCCCGGCGACGGCGCCGACGAGAAGCTTCGTCCCGGGACCGCCGCCGACGTGGGTGGACGTCTCCCAGGCGGCGTACGCGCCGACGGTGAGGAAGGCGCCGTGCGCGAAGTTGAGCACGCCCATCAGGCCGTAGATCAGCGACAGGCCGGACGCGATCAGGAAGTACATCGCTCCGAGGCCGAGGCCGGTGATCGTCAGGAGGACGAAGGTGCTCAATGTCCGCCTCCGTGAACGCCGAGCAGCGCGCGGATGCGCTCGGGATCGCCCAGCAGCTCCTTGGCGTCGCCCGTGTGGACAACGCGGCCGCCGTCGAGCACCACCACCTGCTGCGCGACGCGGGCGACGACGGCCAGGTTCTGCTCGACGAGCAGCACCGTCGCGAGCTCCGCGGCGCGCTCGAGCGCCGCCGCCACCTCGGTCACGAGCAACGGCGCGAGCCCCTTCGTCGGCTCGTCCACGAGCAGCACCGGGTTGTCGTTCAGGAGCGCCCGGGCGATCGCGACCATCTGCTGCTGGCCGCCGGAAAGCGTGCCGGCCTTCTGCGCGCCACGCGTCTTCAGCTCCGGGAAGAGCTCGTAGACCAGCTCGTACCGCGGATCGCCGTTCCGCTCGGCCAGGCGAAGGTTCTCCTCGACGGTCAGGCCGGAGAAGACGTCGCGGTCCTCCGGCACGTAGCCGATCCCGCGCCGGACGATCTGATGCGTCTGCAGCCGGTTCAGCTCTTTGCCCGCGAGCGAGACGCTGCCGCGCCGCGGCACGAGCCCCATCATCGCGCGGAGCGTCGTCGTCTTGCCGACGCCGTTGCGACCGAGTAGCGCGGTGACGCCGCCTTCGGGCACCTCGAAGGAGACGCCCTGGAGCACGTGGGACTCCCCGAGATAGACGTGCAAGTCCTTGACGGCGAGCAACGCCATCAGAGGGGCTCCCCCAGGTAGGCGGTCTGGACGGTCTCGTTCGCCATCACCTTGTCCGGCTCGTCGAACGCCAGCAGCGCGCCGTGGTGCATGACGGCGATCCGCTCCGCGAGGCCGACTACGACCTCCATCCGGTGCTCGACCATCAGCACCGTCTTGCCTTCCTCCTGGTGGATGGCGCGGATCAGCGCGACGAGATCGTCCACGTCCTCGACCGAGACGCCGGCCATCGGCTCGTCGAGCAGGATCACGTCCGGCTCTCCGGCCAGCAGCATCGCGATCTCGAGCTTGCGCTTGTCGCCCTGCGAGAGCAGCCCCGCGGGCCAGGAGCTCCGCGACGCGAGCCCTACCCGCTCGAGCGCCTGCTCGGACCGCTCGGCGCCGATCGAGGCGGCGCGGCGCCAGATTCGCATCGTGCCGCCGAGCTCAGCGTCCGCAGCGAGCCGCACGTTCTCACCCACGCTCAGCAGCGCGAAGACGCTCGAGACCTGGAACGTGCGGCCGAGCCCGGCGCGGGTGCGCCGGAAGGGCGGCTCACGCGTGATGTCCCGGCCCTTCAGCTCGACCGAGCCGGCCGTCGGCCGCATCAACCCCGAGAGCAGGTTGAAGAGCGTCGTCTTGCCGGCCCCGTTGGGGCCGATGATCCCGACGAGCTCGCCCGCGCGGACCTCGAGCGAGACATCGGCGACGATGCGTGCGCCGCCGATGTCGAGCCCGAGGTCTCGCGTGACGAGGATCGGTGCGGAGGTGGCCACGATCCCCGAAGGTCAGGGATTACCGGTTAGCGCGGCTCCGGCGGGGCGACGAACTGGCCCTTGATCCGGGCGAGCACCTTCGGCTGAAGCTTGCCGTTCACCTTCACCAGCTTGACCTGGAACATCGGCTGGATCATGGCGTGGTCGGCGGCGCGGATCGACTGCTGCCCCTTCGGGCCGACGAAGTTCCAGCCCTCCAGCGCCGCGATCATCTTGTCGACGTCGTCGCCCTTCGCGCCGGTCAGCGCCTGCACGATCATCTGACCTGCGACGAAGCCGTCCGGCGTGAACAGGTCGGGCGCCTGGCTGCGCTTCCGCATCGAGTTGACGAGGAAGTCGTTCACCTTGTTCTTCGGCGCCGTGTAGACGTAGTGCGAGAGGAAGTCGATCTTCAGCGCCACGTCTCCGAACGACGACCAGGTCGCCCGCTCGGCGAGGCCGGTCGTGATCTTGTTCGAGACGCCGAACGCGCCCTGCTGCTCGAGCGCGCGCCACATCGCGGGGGCGGTGGTCCCTGCCCAGGCGACGAAGAGCAGATCGGGGTTCGCCTGCTTGACCTGCTGGGCGAACGGCGTGAAGTCCTGGGCCGAGAGCGGCACCAGCATCCTGTTCACCTTGTGGCCCTGCCCGCCGACGATCTGGTTGACCGCCGCGTAGTTGCCGACGCCGAAGACCGAGTCCTGGGCGAAGACGGTCACGTTCTTGCCGGCGCCCTTGAGGAAGGTCGCCGCGGTCTTCACGTCCTGGTAGGTCTGGCGACCGGAGCGGAAGGTGTACTTGTTGATGCCGGTGATCGCGTCCGAAGCGGCCGGGCCGGAGATGAAGAGCACCTTGTTCTGCGCCGCGAGCGGCGCCATCTGCAGCGCGACACCCGACGAGACGCTGCCGGCGAGGATCTTGTAGCCCTTGCCGATCAGGTCCTTGCCCGCAGCGACGGCCTTCACGGGATCGGTGCCGTCGTCGACGATCGTGAGCTCGATCTTGCGCCCGTTGACGGCATTCGTGCCCTTGGTCGCGTAGGCAAGGCCGTACCGCAGCCCCTGGATGTATTCGGCGCCGTAGGCCGCGAGCAGCCCCGTGCGCGAGTAGACGATTCCAACCTTGTACGTGGATGCCGCCGCCGGGCCCGTGGCGATGTCCGTCTTCGCCTCGGCACTACCGGCGAAGCCCGCGAGGAGCACCGTCGCCGTCGCGAGCACCGCGACACCGTGCAAACGCCTTACCTGCATCTCCCTGACCTCCGTGAGAAAAACGCTGAGATCTCCTCAAACCTGAGACCCGATTCAGGTCTAAGTTACGCGCAAGCGGCGGGTGCTGTCAAGGACTCGTGACGCCGAGCTCGTGCAGCAGCGGGCCGGTATCGAAGGGCTCGTAGCCCAACCGGCCTGCGATCTCCTCGCTCGTCGGGCGCGTCCCCTCGTGGAAGAGGGCGCGCAGACGCTCCCCGGTCTCGGGCCGGCGCCACCAGTCCTCACCACCGTCGCGGATGAGCGACTGCCGCAGTTGCGCCGACCGGATCCAGGCCCGCAGGTAGTCCGCCGAGTAGAAGCCCGAGTCCATGTCGGAGAGGTAGTTCTCGGCCGGATAGCGGATCCCCGTGGCCTCGGTCAGCCGCTCCGAGTAGCCGCCCGCCGTCCCGCCGTCGTCGCGGAAACGGCCCCAGAACTCCAGCTCGAACTGGAGCTTGGCGGTGTAGCGGCGGAAGAGGAGCGCCTCGAGGAAGACCGTCGCCTCGGCGTTCTCGGCTGCTTCCTCGTCGCTGAGCCCGAAGTGCTCGGCGTGCCACGCGGGCTCTCTGGAGATCGCCTCGATGATGTACGAGTAGATCTCGGTCAGCGCGTGGTCGCGCGAGAGCTTGCGGAAGGTGTACGGGAGGGCCGGGTCGCAGCCGGCGTAGTGGAGCGCGTGGCCGGCTTCGTGCAGGAACGCCTGGTAGTCGTGGAGGCCGCCCTGGGCGCGCGTGATCAGGTGGACGAGGTTCGGTGGGTCGGACGCGATCACGCATGCGCGCGGCGACTTCTGCGGCCGGTCGTCGAGGTCGAGTCGGATTCCCGGCGTGTTCTCGATGTCCAGGCCGAGCGCGCTCAGCGTCGCGACGCAGACCTCGACGGCGCGCTCCTTCGTGTAGGTGTGCGCGAGCGGCGAGAGCCGGCGCAGGTAGCTCGTGTGGTTCGAGGTCGGCACGTCCTCGCGCTCCGGGCCGAGCAGCTTGTCGAACCAGCGCTCGCGCATCGTCGCGTAGACACCTGCAGAGGCACGCGACGCTGCGTCGAGAGCGCGCTCGAGCTCGTGCAGGGAGATCCCCTTCTCCTCGGAGTTGCGCGCGATCGCGTCCGCCTCGCCCGAGAGCTCGGCCTCGAGCGCCTCGCCGGCCGCGAGCAGCTCGCGGCGGTCGTCGTTGAAGCGGGCGCTCTCCGCGTTCGCGAGCGAGCCCAGCTCGTCGCGGTCTCCGTATCCCGGCAGCACGGCCAGCTTCGCCTGCGCGCTCCGCAACGGCAGCTCGTCACCGCGCCAGCCGACCCGCGCAGCCAGGGTCCGGTTCTCGAGCTCGTCCTCCCGCGCCGCCAGCTCGGCCGCGACGATCCCCGACTCGCAGGTCTTGCGGAGCCGGTAGAGGAGCTCGCGCTCGTCGCCGTCCGCTGCCTCCTCCGCTTCGCGCAGGACCTCGACCTGCGGAACCGAGAAGAGGTCGCGATAGCGCTCGACGATCGCGGCCTGCTCCGAGGTCTCCTTCTCGCCGACGCGGACCGCTCGTCCCTCCTCCGAGCGCTCGAAGAGGTAGCGCGAGAGCCGTTCTTCGTATTGCTCCGGAGTGCGGACCGCCGTGACGCTCATTCGGCGAGGGAGCCTACCGGAGGATCAGGCCGCTGACGGCCGACGCGAGCCGTCCGAGCTCGAACGGCTTACCGAGCACGCCGGCAACGCGGGTACGCAGCTCCGGGCCGACCTCGCTGCTGCCGGAGAGGAGCACGACGCGGATCGGCAAGCTCGAGCGCCTCGACCTCGTCGAGCAGATCGAGCCCGTCCTCCGCAGCCGAGGTGGAGGTCGAGCAGGATCACGTCCGGGGACTTCTGGTCGATCAGCTCCCGCGCCTCGGCGAGCGTCCCCGCCTCGTGCACGACATGGCCGTCGAGCTCGAGGTTGACGCGGCAGAGCAGGCGTAGCGAGCGCTCGTCGTCGACGACGAGAACGGTCTTGACGTGCGTGCGCCCCCCTTCGCCGCTCATCTCGCCGCCACTGTAGCTACATCCCCGTACCGGATCGGGCTCGGAGCACGTTTAACCATTACAAATGGGTAATTCAGGGCAGCAGAAACGGGGCAGAGTGAAGGCAAGCGAGGACGAGAACCGGGTTCCGACGCCGACTGCAAGCTATCGCCGCCGCGCGTGGCTCGAGTTTCAGCGGGCGCTCGACCCGCTGGCGCCGGTCAAGAGGCTGCCGCCGCCGCGCGATTGAGCCGCGCGAGCGACTCGTCGCGGCCGAGCAGCTCGAGACTCTCGTAGAGCCCGGGTGAGATCTTCGAGCCCGTCACGGCGACGCGGATCGGGGCGAACGCCTGCCGCGGCTTCAGCCCGAGCCGTTCGCAGAGCTCCTTCAAGGCGGTCTCGATCCGCTCGGCGGTGAACGGCTCGACGGCCGCGAGCGCCTCCGCCGCGGGAGCGAGGATTGCCGCATCGAGCAGCGCCGGGTCCGGCTCGACGTCCTGGAAGAGGAAGCCGGCGAACTCCGGGAACTCCCCGAGGCGCGCGATCTTCTCCTGCACGAGCGGCGCCGCCGCGCGGATCCGCACCTCGTCCCAGTCGTAGCCCTGCTCGCGGACGTACGCGACGAGCCGGTCGGCGTAGGCGTCGGGTGCGAGCGCGCGCAGGTAGACGCCGTTCATCCAGTCGAGCTTGTCGTAGTCGAAGGTCGCCGCGCTGCGGCCGACTCGCTCCAGGGTGAAGAGCTCGACGAGCTCGTCGGGCGACATGATCGTCGTCTCGCCGTCCGGCGCCCAGCCGAGCAGCGCCAGAAAGTTGACGAGCGCCTCCGGGATGTAGCCGGCTTGTCTGAACTCGTCGACGGTCACCGCGCCGTGCCGCTTCGACAGCTTCTTCCCGTCGGCGCCGTTCACGTTCGGTACGTGCGCGTAGATGGGCGTCTCGCCGCCGAGCGCCTCGACGATCTGAATCTGTTTCGGCGTGTTCGAGATGTGGTCGGGCCCGCGGATGACGTGCGTGATCCCGTCCCACATGTCCTCGAGCGGCGACGCGAAGTTGTACGTCGGCCGTCCGTCCGAGCGGACGAGCACGAGGTCCTCGATCTCCACGTTCGGGACCTCGATCCGCCCCAGCACGACGTCGTCGAACGCCGTGACCCCCTCATCCGGCATCCGGAAGCGGATCGCCCCGTCGTCCTCGTAGGCGCGCCCGGCTGTCAGCAGCTGCTCGGCGGCCGCGCGGCAGTCGTCGATCCGATCCAGCTGGAAGGTGACGTCACCGTCCCAGTCGAGCCCGAGCCACCGCAGCGACTCCTGGATCTGCTCCGTCGCCTCCTCGACCTCGCGGCCCGTGTCGGTGTTCTCGATCCGCAGCCGGAACTCGCCACCCTCGTGACGGGCGAAGAGCCAGTTGAAGAGCGCAGTCCGGACGTTGCCGATGTGGAGGAGGCCCGTCGGGACTCGGGGCCATGCGGACGCGGACGGACATGGGCTGGCTAGGTTATCGACGTGCTCTTCGGCGCCCACTGTTCAGGAGGGATCAAGGGCGCGCTCGACCGGGCGATCGAGATCGGGGCAGACGCCGTGCAGCTCTTCGCGCAGAGCCCGCGCGCGTGGCGGTTTCCCGAGCACGCGGAGGAAGACCTCGCCCGCTTCCGCGAGCGGCGCGAGGAAGCGCAACTCGGTTCGGTGCTCGTGCACGCGCTCTACCTCTGCAACCTCGCCACGAAGGACCGGACGATCTACGGCAAGAGCCGCGCGACGATGCGCTCGACCGTCGACACGGCCTGCGCGATCGGGGCGGACGGGGTCGTCTTCCACGTCGGCTCGCACCTGGGCGCCGGCTTGAAGGCGGGCGTCAAGCGCGCGGTGCCCGGCGCTGCGGGAGGTGCTCGACCGCTGTTCCGACCGGACGTGGCTCCTGCTCGAGAACTCGGCGGGAGCCGGCGGCACGATCGGCCGCTCGATCGACGAGCTCGCGATCCTCGTCGACGCGCTCGACCGCCACCCTCGGCTCGGCCTCTGCCTCGACTCGTGCCATCTGTTCGTGTCGGGCGTCGACGTCGGCGACCCCGACACGGTGGCCGAGATCCTCGCCGACGTGGACGCGCGGATCGGCCTCGACCGGCTTCGCGCGCTGCACGTCAACGATGCGGCAGCGCCGCTCGGCTCGAACCGCGACCGGCACGCGAACGTGCTCGAAGGCGAGCTCGGCGAGCGTATGGGCGCCTTCCTCGCGCATCCCGGCCGTCCAGGGCCTCCCGGCCGTGATGGAGACGCCCGGTCCCGACGGTCACGGCCCCGACGCGGCCGAGATGCAGAAGCTGCGCGACCTGCACGGCCGGTGGGCCGCCTGATGGATCCGCTGCTCGAACGCCAGCGGGCGTTGCAGGAGGAGGCTGCGGCCGTGCTCGACGACCTCGAGCTGCTGCCGCTGCTCAAGACCGTCGGCGATCCGATCAAGGTCGGGAGCCTGGCGCTCGGGCTGATGGTCGCGCGCGACATCGACCTGACGATCCTCTGCCGCGAGCTCGACCCGGACACGGGTGTTCGAGGCGATCCGGGCACTCTCGTCGCATCCGCGCGTGCGCGAGCTGCGGTTCCGCAACGACACCGGCCATTGGAACGAGGATCCCAACTACCCCGACGGTGTCTACTGGGGGCCGCGCTACCGGACCGAGGCGGGCGACGACTGGAGCCTCGACCTCTGGTTCATCCACGAGCACAGCCGGCAGGCCGACCTCGAGCACGTCGTGGTGCTGCCGCCGCGACTGACGCCCGAGATCCGCCTCGCGATCCTCCGGATCAAGGACGACTGTCTCGGGTACCCCTGGTACAGCAGCCACACGATCACGATGGCGGTGCTCAACCACGGCGTCCGAACGACGGCCGACTACCGCACGCACATCGAAGGCACTCACTAGCTCACGGCTCACGGAGGTTTGTGTTGATTCAACACAAACCTCTCCTTCGCCTTCGCGTGCTCGAGCGCGTCGAGTGCGATCGGCAGATCGACGACACGCGACGAACCAACCGCGAGCACGGCATCGAGCGCGGCCGCACGTACCGCCGTGCGGGCGGCGCGGCGGAGGCGCTCCGCCCGCACGAGCCCGCGGACAGTGTGGTAGCCGGGACGCCGCAAACCGAGCTCCCAAGCGGCTTCGCCCACAGCTCGCCATGTCGCGGCGACCGGAACGTTGTCCCGGTCGAGCGCGACCACGAGCGCGTGGATCCGGGGGTCGCTGGGTGAGAGCGCGAACCGCACCTTGCGAGCGTGCCGGCCGCGCCGCCGCCCTTCGTCACGATTCCGCAACGAAGCGCGAAAAGAAGGCTTGTGTTGAATCAACACAAGCCCTTCGGCGGCGGCTAGTTCGAGGGCAGCTGCGCGAAGACCCGGAAGCTCGGGCGCTCGCGCGGGATCTCGTGGAACTCGGGATTGCGGCAGCCGAGCTCGTCGCCGCGGCCCTCGTAGCAGGGGGCGACCTCGACCTTGCACATCGGCAGCGGCGCGCCGGTGGCGCGGATGCCCCCGAAGCCGTCCCGCCGGGCCTCTGCTGCGCGCAGCAGGTCGAGGTCGATCTCGACCCCGTAGACCCTCTGCATGCAGCCGACGTACGTATGACCCCACGCCTCGTACGCGTAGACGAACGGGCACGAGCGCTCGATGCACGCCCCGGGATAGACCACCTTGTCGCAGTGCACCTCGCAGCGACGGCACTCGACCTCGTCCTGAGGGCGGAGCGGAAGCTCGGTCGGGGCCGCAAGAGGCTGTTCCACGCCTGAATTGTGTGCGCTCCCGGGCCGCGCCGCAAGACTTGACATTTGCTCGATCTTCAGGCAGCGGTCCGCGGGTATCGTCCGCGGCCATGGTCCGCCGCATCCTTTTCGCATCCGTCGCGCTCGCGCCGCTCGTGATCCTCGTGCACTACGTCGTTCCATCCGACGGAGACGCTCGAGTTCGTGCTCGCGGCGGCCGCGCTGATCCCGCTGGCGTGGCTGATCGGAGAGGCGACCGAGCACGCAGCCGAGCACACCGGGCCCGGCATCGGGGGCTTTCTCAACGCGACCTTCGGCAACGCCCCGGAGCTGATCATCGCGCTCTTCGCCGTCAACGCGATGGACTATCGAGGTCGTGCGCGGCTCGCTGACGGGCTCCGTGATCGGGAACCTGCTGCTCGTGCTCGGCTTCTCGCTGCTCTTCGGCGGGCGCGGGGAGATCGACAGGCCGTCGAGCTTCCTCGCCCTCGGCCTCGTCGCGCGTCACGACGCTGCTCTTCCTGGTCACGTCGATCCCGGGCTGGGACGGCGACCCCGAGCGCGCACTCGCTCGCCCAACTCTCGATCCCCGTCTCGATCGTGCTGCTTGTCGCCTACCTGGCGTTGACCTGGTACTCGCTGCGCCGCCACGCCGCGCTGCACATCGCGAGCGACGAGGAGATCCAGGGCTGGTCGCTCCGGCTCGCGCTGTCGTCCTCGGTCTCGCAGCGACCGTCGTCACGGCGCTCGTCGCCGAGATCCTCGTCGGCTCGATCGACATGTTCGCGCGACGGACTCCGGCATCAGCGAGTTCTTCCGTCGCGGCCGTGATCGTCGCGATCGTCGGCAACGCCGCCGAGCACGGCGGCGCGGTCGTCGTCGCCGCCCGCGGCAAGATCAAGCTCGCCGCCGAGATCGCGCTCGCCTCGAGCGCGCAGGTGGCCGTCTTCCTGATCCCCGCGGTCGCGCTGCTCGCCCTGGCTGATCGAGCCGCTGGCGCTCGCGTTCCGGGAGGTCGAGATCATCGCGCTTGGCGGTCGCCGTCGTCGTGATCGCCTGCGTCCTGCTCGCGGACGGACGCTCGAGCCGGCTCAAGGGCGTGATCCTGATCGCTCGCCTACGTCGGCGTCGCGGTCGCCTTCTTCATCGCCGGCGAGCGCTAGAACGTCGACGGCTCGCGGCGCAGCGGATACGTCGCGAAGTAGAGCTTCTCGACCGAGCCGTCGCTCGTTCCGCACGACGCGCAGCAGCTCGCCGCGCTCGCGGCCCTCGACGCTGCGGAAGCGGTCGTCGCCGTCGGGCGCGAAGATCGAGGTGTCTCGTCCGGGAGGGCCGTCGACGAGCTTCGCCTCGAGCCGGCCGCTTCGCCACGAGAACACCATCTCCGAGCCCTCCACCCACCAGCGGCCGAGCAGCGGCTCGATCTCCGGCGGCGCGGCGTCCGCCGGTCTGCCACGCCTCCGCCGCCGCCGGCAGCGCCTCGATCGCCGCGACGGCGAGGTCGAGCGCGAGCTTCTCCGGCGAGGCGCCGGCGCCCGTGTTCGTGAGCACCGCCGCGCCGATCTTGGTCTTGCGGTTGACCGCGAGACCCGCGAGGTGGCCGGGCATGGCGCCGCCGTGGCCGGCGAAGACGTGGTCGCCGGAGCGGTAGAGCTCGAGCCCCGTCCCCCAGGCGAGCTTCCAGCCCTCGTGGTCGACCATCGCGCGCACGTGCGCCATCTCCTCGAGCGTCGAGGCCTTGAGGACGCGGTCGTCGCCGGCCGCGAGGAACGCTCCCCACCGCGCGAGGTCGCCCGTCGTCGACCAGAGCTTGCCGAGCGCGCCGGCGCCGCCGAGATCGAGCTCGGGCTCGAGCCTGGACCGCGTCGCTGTACGGCTCGACGAAGTAGCCGCGCGCGGCCGGGTCGACCGCGTCCGGCGTCGTGCGCGCGAGCCCGAGCGGGTCGAGGATGTTCGCCTGCAGCGCCTCCTCCCACGTGCCGCCGTGCGCGCGGGCGACGACCTCGCCGAGCAGCGCGAACGCGAGGTTGGAGTAGTGCCACCACGATCCCGGGTCGAGCACCTGCTCCGCGTCGGCGGTCCCGGCGAGCAGCTCCTCGCGGGAGGGAGCCTGCATCGTCTCCCAGATCTCGCCCGGCGGCTCGCGCTGGAGACCCGAGGAGTGCGCGAGCATCCGCCCGAGCGTCGGGCCGTGCGCGCTCTCGGGGAGGTACGTCGTCAGCGGATCGTCGAGCGAGAGCTCGCCCGCGTCGCGCAGCTGGAGGATCCCGACCGCCGTGAACGTCTTCGTGATCGAGCCGATCCGGTACTGCGTGTCCGCGCTCGCCGCCGTGCCGGCCTCGACGTCTGCGAGCCCGAGCGCCTGCTGCCAGACCAGCTCGTCGCCCCGGAAGACCGACGCGCTCACCGACGGCATCCGCTGTTCGGCCTGGGCGGCCGCGAGCTTCCGGCTCAGCTCCTCGAGGAGAGCCTCAGGCGCGGACACGGGCTCCCAGGGCTCTCGGGATCGCCTCGAGGGCGCCGTCGATGTCCTCGTCGGTGACGTCGAGGTGCGTGACGGCGCGGAGCACGGTCGGGTGGATCGTGGCCGAGAGGCCGACGCCCTGCTCGGCCAGGAGCGCCATCGCGTCCTCCTTCGTCAGCGGCGCGACGTCGATCTGGACGAAGTTCGTCTCGGTGCGATCGGGATCGACGGCGAGCCCGGCCTCGGCCAGCCCGAGCGCGAGCCGCTTCGCGCGGCGGTGGTCGTCGGCGAGCCGGTCGATGTGGTGATCGAACGCGTAGACGCCTGCGGCGGCGATGATCCCGGCCTGGCGCATGGCGCCGCCGAAGAGGTGCTTCATGCGGCGCGCGTTCCCCATCACCTCGGACTGCCCGGCCAGGATGGCGCCGAGCGGGCAACCGAGACCCTTCGAGAGACAGAGCGTGACGGTGTCGAAGCGGCCGCCGATCTCGGCGGCGTCGATCCCGGTCGCGACGGCGGCGTTCAGCAGCCGCGCGCCGTCGAGATGGAAGCGCAGGTCGAGCTCGAGCGCGACCGCGTGCAGCTCGCCGATCTCCTCGAGCGGCCAGATCCGGCCGCCGCTCGCGTTGTGCGTGTTCTCGACCCAGAGCACGCGCGTGCGCGGCGAGTGGATCGCCGGGACGCGGTACGCGGCGCGGACCTGGTCGGCGCTGAAGCGTCCGGCGACGCCCGGCAGGCCGCGGGTGACGACGCCCGAGTGAATCGGCCGGTCCGCCGAGCTCGGAGATGAAGACGTGGCAGTTCTCCTCGCCGACGAGCTCGTCGCCGAGCTCGGTGTGCAGGCGCAGAGCGATCTGGTTCGCCATCGTCGCCGTCGGAAGGAAGATCGCCTCCTCCTGCCCGAGCAGCCGCGCCGCCCGCGCCTCCAGCTCGTTGACGGTCGGGTCCTCGCGCTTCTGCTCGTCGCCGACGACCGCCGCGGCGATCGCGGCGCGCATGCCGGCGGTGGGCCGCGTGGCGGTGTCGGAGCGAAGGTCGATCACAGGCGAGAAGCTACCTTGAACGCGTGGATCTGACCGCTCTGAACGAGACCCTCGCCGTCCGCGGCGAGCCCGCCTTCCGCGCCCGCCAGGTGTGGGAGTGGGCCGCGCGCGGCGTCGCCGGCTACGACGAGATGACGAACCTGCCGCGCGCGCTGCGCGACGAGCTCGCGGACGCCGTCCCCTTCTCGACGCTCTCGGTCGAGGACGAGGCGGAGTCCGCGGACGGCACCGTGAAGGCGCTCTTCCGCACCGCCGACGGGCATCCGGTCGAGGCGGTGCTGATGCGCTACCGCGACGGCCGCCGCTCGATCTGCGTCTCCTCGCAGTCGGGCTGCCCGCTCACGTGCACGTTCTGCGCCACGGGCGCGATGAAGTTCGGCCGCAACCTGAAGGCGTCCGAGATCCTCGACCAGGTGCTGCACTTCCGGCGGCTCGAGCCGGTGAACCACCTCGTCTTCATGGGGATGGGCGAGCCGTTCCTCAACTTCGACGAGGTGTACGCGGCCGCGCTGCGGCTGCCCGACGTCGGGATCACGCACCGCCGCACGACGATCTCGACCGTCGGCTGGATGCCCGGCCTGAGGCGCTTCGTCGACGAGGTCGAGCAGCCGATCCGGCTGGCGCTCTCGATCCACGCAGCCGATCCGCGGCTGCGCTCGGAGCTGATGCCGGTGAACGACCGCTTCCCGCTCCCGGAGGTGCTGGCCGAGTGCCACCGCTACTTCGCGCTGCGGCGGCGG
Organism: uncultured Gaiellaceae bacterium; assembly: GCA_963765705.1. Classification (GTDB taxonomy): domain Bacteria; phylum Actinomycetota; class Thermoleophilia; order Gaiellales; family Gaiellaceae; genus Gaiellasilicea. Next base: position 247,197 of record CAVXXJ010000013.1, on the reverse strand, counting down.
AAGGTGTTCGTCGAGTACGTGATGCTCGGCGGCGTGAACGACTCGCCCGAGCGGGCGAAGGAGCTCGCCGCGCTGCTCGATCCGAAGGTGTTCAAGGTGAACCTGATCCCGTACAACCCGACCGGGTTCTACGACGGCTCCTCGCGCGCGGCGATCGCCGCCTTCAAGAACGTGCTCGACCGCGCACGCATCCCGTCGACGGTGCGGCTGACGCGCGGCCGCGACATCGCCGCCGCGTGCGGCCAGCTCGCCGCGCTCGCCGCTGATCCTAGCCGTGCATGGATGTCGAGGCAACCCAGCGCGCTCGGGGACGAGCGCTGCCGCCTCCACCTGCTTGTCGCCGCCCCGGAGCGGCGACACCGACGGGTGAGCAGACGTCTCCGGGTGCCGGTCGTAGGCGCCGCCGGGACGGCACTCGGGGAGTGGTACTCGCCGGGGGACATCGCGGCGTCGTCGGCGGCGACGCGAAGCGCGATCAGATGCGCGTCCCGGGCGGGACGCCGAGCTCGCCGCGCGACGCGCTCGGTCGTCTGGACGGCGTAGCACTGCGTCAGCGCCTCGCTGGCGATCCCACGGAGGTGCCACGACTCGTGCGCGAGCGTGACGATGCCGAAGACCGCGCGCAGCGTGTCCTCGTCTGCAGCCGCCGCCGAGCAGGCAGCCGAACGAGGTCTGGTCGCCACGCCAGACGCGCTCGAGCCCACGGCAGGTCGTCGCCGAGAGGCTCGTCTCGTCGCTGGGCCGGCCGTGCTCGTCGAAGTCGACCCAGCCGGCGTTCGGCGTGATCTCGACGAGCCGCGTCCAGAAGCCGGGGCAGCTGACGTCGACGTCGCGCAGGGCGACCTCGCTGGCGACGAGCGCCAGCCGGTTCTCGTTCTCCTCCCGGCGCACGAACTGCCAGGCGGAGAAGAGCATCACGGGGATCATCAGGATCAGCAAGAACCGCACGAATGGGGTATCGGCTTCGTCCGCCCGGAGCCGTAGCGTGAATGCATGCGCGCGCAGACGCAGGCATCCCGCGACCGTGACCCGCTCCGGCGAGCCGCGCCTGCGCCCGCTGCCCGAGCTCTTGCGGCTTCCACGGCGCAGCCCGCTCTACCCCGAGCTGGCCCGTGCGCTCGCAGCGGCCGACGCGCTGCACGTGCTGCACTCCGACCTCGAGCCGGTTCCCGTCCGCCCGACGTCGACGACGAGCCAGGCCGGCTGCTACCGGCTGCGAGAGGGCGATCCCGTCGACCTGCGCGTCTCACGGCGGCACGGGCGGGTCGCGCTCAGCTTCCTGCACGAGGTCGGCCACTTCGTCGACCACCAGCTCGGTGCCGCGCTCGGGCCCGTCCTGGGCGTCCGGCCACCACGAGGCATTCGCACGACTGGCGCGCCGCGGCCGCAGAGCTGCCCTCGCGGGCGCCGGCAGGCTCGAGCCGGTCGCGGCGGCGCTACTTCGACTCCGCCAAGGAGGTCTGGGCGCGCAGCTATGCGCAGACCGTGCTGACGCGGTCGACGCGATCCCTGGCTACAAGGCCACCTGCAGGGTCTGCTCGACGGCGACGACATGTTCGTCTGGCCGTCGGCGGAGTTCGCGCCGCTCGCCGCCGAGCTCGAGCGCGTGCTCGAGCGGCTAGGGCTGCTCCGGGCCGGCGTCGCCGTCGCCGCCTGACCCGAGCTCCAGCCCGACGGCCAGGCCCGCCTCGAAGATGCGCGTCACCGGCGAGCGCAGCGCCTCGCGCTCCTCCTCGGCGACCGCCATCGACTCGACGAGCGCGTCCGAGTAGACGGTCTCCAGCCGCGCGACGCTCGCCAGGTCGCAGTGGTCCGCGATCACGGCGTGCCGGCCCGCGCTCCTGCACGGCGTCGACCGCAGCGGCGAGCAGGGCGACCTCGAGCCTGAGCTCCTCGCGCAGGTGGACGCCGATCAGGAACCCGGCCGTGAACGCCTCGCCGCCGTACGAGACGACGACGCCCCGTTCCTCCGCTTGCTCGCCCAGCACCGCTGCCGAGGCGTCGACTGCGAGCCACTCGAGGTACTCCCAGTCGAGCCCGAGCCGCTCGACGAGCGACTGCGGGGACGCCTCGACGCTGACGAGCGCGACGGCGCGGTCGAAGTCGGCGGCATCGAAGCTCCCGAGCACGGCATGCGCATCGTCGCACGCCGTGCTCGGGACGCGTTTCAGGCGGAGCTCGGCTGGACGCGGAGGATCCGGGCCAGCCCGGCCGGCATCCACCAGTTCCAGTCGCCCATCAGGCGCATGATCGAGGGCACGAGCAGCGCCCTGATCACCGTCGCGTCGAAGATGATCCCGGCCGCGAGGCCGATCCCGAACTGCTTGATGTCCGTACCGGGCTCGTCGAGAGCACGAAGAACGCGAACATCAGCACGAGCGCCGCGCTCGTCACGAGCTTGCCCGTCCGCGCGAGCCCGAGCGCGATCGCCTGATTCGTGTCGCCCGTCTCGTCGTAGGCCTCGCGCATCCGGGTCAGCATGAAGACCTCGTAGTCCATCGAGAGCCCGTACAGGAACGCGAAGATCATCAGCGGGATCCAGGAGATGATCGAGTCGGTGGCGGGGACGTTCCAGATCTCCTCCGCGCCGTGCCCCTTCTGGAAGATGAAGACGATGATCCCGTAGGCGGCGCCGAGCGAGACGAGGTTCAGGATCACGGCCTTGAGCGGCAGCAGCACCGATCTGAACGCACGCATCAGCAGGATGTAGGTGAGCACGACGACGAACAGGAGCACGTACGCGAAGTTGCCGTAGACGGCGTCGATGAACTCCCGCTCCGACGTCGGCAGCCCGGCGAGGGTCACCTGCGGCCCGCCCAGCTCGTTCTCGAGCTCCGGCACGACCTCGTCCTTCAGCCGTGTGACCGTCGGCCGCGTATCCCGGCTCGAGCCGTCGGTGGTCGAGTACGCCTCGACGAGCGCGAGGCCGTCGGCGCGCGCGTCCGGGACGGCCGCGGCGCCGGCGATCCCTTCGGTCTCGTCGAGCCTCGACGCCACCTGATCGAGCTGCGCCGGTGTCACGTCGTCTCCCTCGACCACGATCTGGAACGGCTTGTGCACGCCGTCCGAGATCCCGGCGTCGCGGAGCACCTGAGCTCCCTGGTGCCCTGGACCACCGCCGGGGAAGTCCTTGGCCTGCGCGTCGCCCGGGTTGAGCTGGACGCCGTAGAAGAGCAGCGCCCCGACGATCGACGAGGCCCACGGCCGCGACCGGAAGCGGCCTGCGCACGACGAAGTGCGCCCACCTGTTCCAGAACCCATGCTCGGGGTCGTCGCTGCCCTCGACGAGGCGCTTGGGCATCACGCGAAGGCTGTTGACCCGCGGTCCGAGCGTGTACAGCAGCGCCGGCAGGAGGGTGATCGCGGCCAGCACGGAGACGGCCGGGATCAGCATCCCGCCGATCCCGATCGAGCGGATGAAGGGCAGCGGCAGGATGATCATGCTCAGCAGCCCGACGGCGACGGTCGAGCCGGACACGATCACCGAGCGGCCCGCGTGCTTCATCGTCTGCTGGATCGCCGTGTCGCGGTCCGCGCCGTGCCGCAGCTCCTCCCGGAAGCGGAAGATCATCAGCAGCGCGTAGTCGATCGCGACACCGAGCCCGACCAGCGCGACGAGGAACTGCACGATGATCGAGACGTCGGTGATGTACGTCAGCAGCCAGATCAGCGAGAAGGTGTTGAGGATCGACGCGATCGCGACCACCAGCGGCATCGCGATCGCCGGCAGCGTGCCGAACGTGAACAACAGGATCACGAGCGCCCCCAGAGCGCCGATCAGGAACTCGACGAGGATGCTCGGAGGCTCGCCGCCTTCGGTTGTCTCGCTCGACTCGGCGTAGAGCGCGTCGATGCCGGTCACGTACCCCTCGACACCGTCGGGCAACGCCGGCGGCGAGCGCGTCCTTCGTCGGATCGAGGCTCAACGGCTCGAAGCTGAACGTGCCGGCCGGGTAGATGTTCGCGAACGTGATCGTGCGGTCGTCCGAGACGTAGAGGTCGTCGCCCGTGTTGAAGAACGAGCTGACGCGAGAGCCCGGATTCGCTGCGGCCGTCTTCTCGATCGCCTCCTCGATGCCCGGCACCTTCGTCACGTCCCCGTCGGCCTTGAAGACGATCACGCGCGGGTAGAGCTCGCCGTTGCCGAGCTTCGCGAGGGCGCGCTGGTCGGCTTCGTAGCCGGATGCGCCCGGAATCGAGAAGTCCTCGAGCCAGCGGTCGGCGACCTGGCCGGCGGAGAAGCCTCCGAAGGCGGTCAGCAGGATCCAGACGCCGATCACGAGTCGGCGGTGGTGGGCGACGTAGTAGGCCAGGCGCTCCATCGGGGGTCAACCTACCTTTCGGGTTCGTTGCCAGGCGGTGAAGAACTGTTTAAGCGTCCTGGTAGCTCAGACCGCGGGCGCGCGGAAACTCATCGGTCGCGCGGCGGTGGTGGCGCGGCCTTGTCCCACTGCCGCCGGAACCAGCCGCGCGCGTCGACCCGCTCCATGATCGCCTGGTCGAAATTGGCCGCCCGCTCGAGCACGATCTGCTTCAGCTCTGCCTGCGCCTGCTCGTCGAGCGTCTCCGAATAGGCCCGGATCGCGTCCGCGAAGTCGCGGCCCGAGTGCTGCTCCGCGAGCTCGTCGACGCGGCGGGCGATCTCCGCCCGTCCCGGTCATGCGCCTGCCGGCGCCTCGAGCTGACGGGCCTCCCCCACCTCGCCGGCGAGATCCGGATGCTCGCCGAAGCCGTACTTGACGACCGCGCGCTTCGCGGCCTTCACCTCGTCGAGACGCCGCACCGGCCGCGAGCGCGGCGCGTCGTGCAGGAGCGCGGGGTCGTCCGCTGCCTCGCGGGCGATCGCGAGCATCGCGTCGACGAAGGCGTCGAGCCGCTCCTTCGGCTCGGTCTCGGTCGGCTCGATCATCAGCGCCTCGGGGACGACGAGCGGGAAGTAGATCGTCGGCGGGTGGAAGTCGTAGTCCATCAGCCGCTTCGCGACGTCGAGCGCCGTCACCCCGTGCTCGCGCTTGAGCGTGCGCGCGCTGAGCACGAACTCGTGCATGCAGAGGCGGTCGTAGGGCAGGTCGTACGCGTCGCGGAGCCTCGCGAGCAGGTAGTTGGCGTTCAGCACCGCGACCTCGGACATCTCGCGCAGCGCCGGCCCGTACGAGCGGATGTAGGCGTACGAGCGGACGAAGACGCCGAACGGCCCGGTGAAGCCCCGCACCTTGCCGATCGACTTCGGCCGGTCGTGGTCGAGCCGGAACGCGTCGCCGTCCTTGACGACCGCCGGCACGGGCAGGAACGGCTCGAGCTTCGCGCGGACGACGATCGGGCCGCCGCCGGGGCCGCCGCCGCCGTGCGGCTGCGAGAACGTCTTGTGCAGGTTGATGTGGACGATGTCGAAGCCCATGTCGCCGGGCCGCGAGATCCCGCAGACGGCGTTCAGGTTCGCGCCGTCGTAGTAGAGCAGCGAGCCGGCGTCGTGGAAGATCTTCGCGACGTCCTCGATGTGCTCGTCGAAGAGCCCGAGCGTCGACGGGTTCGTCAGCATCAGGCCCGGCGGTCCGCTCGTTCACCTTCGACGCGCAGGTCGTCGAGGTCGAGGTTGCCGCGCGCGTCGGTGCCGACCTTCTCCAGCTTGTAGCCCGCCATCGTCACGCTCGCCGGGTTCGTCCCGTGCGCGGTGTCGGCGGTGATGATCGTGTCGCGCTGGTCGCCCTCGCCGATGTCCTCGAAGTAGGCGCGCATCAGCATCAGGCCCGGTCAGCTCGCCCTGCGAGCCGGCGGCCGGCTGGAGCGAGCACGCGTCGAGGCCGGCGACCTCCTGCAGGATCTCCTGCAGGCGCCACATCAGCTCGAGCGCACCCTGCGCGCCGTCCTCCTCCTGGTGCGGGTGGAGATCCTTGAAGCCCGGCAGCATCGCGACGCGCTCGTTGACGCGCGGGTTGTGCTTCATCGTGCAGCTGCCGAGCGGGTAGAAGCCGGTGTCGATCCCGAAGTTGCGGGTCGAGAGCGCGGTGAAGTGGCGGACGACCTCCGGCTCGGCGAGCTCGGGCAGGCGCGGCGGCTCGGCGCGGCGCAGCTCCTCGGGCACCTCGGCCGCCGGCAGGTCGTAGCGCGGGCAGCGTCGACGCGCGCCGGCCCGGCTTCGACTTCTCGTAGATCAGCTCCATCAGGCCCGCACCTCCGCCAGCACCTGGGCGAGCCGGTCGATGTCGGCGGGGCTGCGCTTCTCGGTGACCGCGATCAGGAGGACGTCGTCCATGCCCTCGTAGTCGCGGCCGATCGCGTAGCCGGGATGGACGCCGTGCTCGCGCGCGTCGCGGATCACGTCGCGGGCGGGGCGGCCGAGCCGGACGGCGAACTCCTTGAAGGTCGGCTGGTCCGGGAAGGCCGAGCGGCAGCCCGAGCTGCTCCTTCGCGTAGGCGGCGAGGCCCATGCACGTCTCGCCGACCTCGCGCAGCCCTTGCGGGCCGAGCCAGGAGAGATGGACGAGCCCCGCGAGCGCGAGCAGCGTCTGGTTCGTCGTGATGTTCGACGTCGCCTTCTCGCGGCGGATGTGCTGCTCGCGCGTCTGCAGCGTCAGCACGTAGCCGCGCTCGCCGTTCAGGTCGGTCGTCTCGCCGATGATCCGGCCCGGCAGGCGGCGCGTGTACTCGGCCTTCGAGGCGAGGAAGCCGTAGTGCGGCCCGGCGTAGGACTGGTAGTTGCCGGCGCCCTGCCCCTCGCCGATCGCCATGTCGGCGCCGTAGTTCCCGGGCGCCTCGAGCACGCCGAGCGAGACCGGATCGACGTGGGCGACCGCCATCGCGCCCGCGTCCTTCGCGGCGGCGGCGAGCGCCGGTGCGTTCTCGAGGATCCCGAAGACGTTCGGCTGCTGGAAGATCACGCACGCGGCGTCTTCCGCCGCGTCCGCGCATCGCCGCCGGGTCGATCGCGCCGCCGGCGTGCGGCACCTCGACGACCTCGAGCCCGAAGCCGGGCGCGTAGGTCTTCACGACCTGGCGCACCTGCGGGTTGAGCGTCTCGGCGAGCACGACCTTCGACCGGCCCGTGGCGTGCTTCGCGACGAAGCAGGCGTCGGCGGCGACGGTCGTGCCGTCGTAGCCGGACGCGTTCGAGACGTCCATCCCGGTCAGCTCGCAGATCGCGGTCTGGTACTCGAAGATCGCCTGCAGCACGCCCTGGCTCATCTCCGGCTGGTACGGCGTGTACGCGGTCAGGAACTCGCCGCGCTGGAGCACGGCGTCGACGACGGCGGGCACGTAGTGGTCGTAGATGCCGGCGCCGAGGAAGGAGAGCTCCTTCGTCGTGTCGACGTTCTTCGCCGCGAGCTCCTCCAGGTGGCGCACGAGCTCCGGCTCGGAGAGCGCCGGCTCGAGGTCGAGCTCGCCCTGGAAGCGGACGCCGGCCGGAATGTCGCGGAAGAGCTCCTCGACCGAGGAGACGCCGATCGCCGCGAGCATCTCCTCGCGATCGGAGTCGGTGAGCGAGAGCTGGCTCACGTTCCGCTCCAGGGCCGGCAAAGCCGGCCCCTCCGCTCTGATGAGCTCCGTCGAGCCTACGCTCATGCTCGGCGAGGAACTGCTTGTACGCGTCCGCGTCGAGCAGGCTGTCGACCTCGCACGGGTCGGAGAGGCGGATCCGGACGAGCCAGCCTTCGCCGTAGGGATCCTCGTTCACCGTCTCGGGCGCGTCGACGACCTTCTGGTTCACCTCGAGGATCTCGCCCGAGAGCGGCGCGATCACGTCCGAGACGGCCTTGACCGACTCGACCTCGCCGTACGAGGCGTCCTTCGCCGTCGAGCCGCCCTCGGACGGCGCCTCGAAGTGGACGAGCTCGCCGAGCGCGTCCTGCGCGAACCACGTGACCCCGAGCGTCGCCTCGTCGCCCTCGATCCGCGCCCAGTCGTGCTCGCGGTGGTACTTCAGCCCCTCGGGATAGTCCTCGGCTGCGGCCAACTCAATGATCCTCCTGGTGAGATAGGTGGATGCCCGGCGTGCGAGAACCAGCCAGGCTAGGACGCAGGGAGCGTCGATAGCGGTTGCTATCGACGCGACTGAGGACGACGCATGGCGCAGTGTTCTCGCGCGTCGGGCGCCGCCGTATCTTGCCAGGAGGGCTCATTACTCCTCTCGCTTGTAGATCGGTTTCGGGACGACGGTGGCGCGGCGCTCGTTGCCGCGGACGTCGATCGTGAGCTCGTTGCCGGGGCCGGCCGCGTCGGCCGGGACGTAGCCCATGCCGATGCCCTTGTCGAGCATCGGCGAGTGGGTGCCGGACGTCACCTCGCCACCGCCTGCGTGATCGCCATGCCCTGGCGCGGGATCGCCTTCTCCTCCATCACGAAGGCGACGAGCTTCCGCTCCGGCCCCGCCTCCTTGATCTGGCGCAGCCGCTCGACGCCGCTGAACTCCTTGTCGAGCGCGCACGTCCAGCCGAGCCCGGCCGAGATCGCGTCCGTGTCCTCGGTGATGTCGTTGCCGTGCAGCGGGTAGCAGACCTCCAGGCGCAGCGTGTCGCGCGCGCCGAGGCCGCAGGGGACGGCGCCGCGGGCGACGACGGCGTCCCAGAGCGCGACCGCGTCCTCGGCCGGGCACATCAGCTCGACGCCCTGCTCGCCCGTGTAGCCGGTGCGGTTGACCATCACCTCGACGCCGTCGATCTCGCCCATCGCGTGCGTGAACGGCTTCGCCTCGGGCAGGCCGAGCCGCTCGATCGACCTCGGGCCCTGGACCGCGAGCAGGCCGTACTCGTCGGAGGCGTCGCGCACCTCGGAGCCGCGGATCTCGCGCTCCTTCATCCACGCGTACGCCGCGTCGCGGTTGCCCGCGTTGACGACGACGAGGTAGTGGTGCGGGTCGATCCGGTAGGCGATCAGGTCGTCGACGATCCCGCCGCGCTCGTTCGTGAGCAGCGTGTACTGCGCCTCGCCGTCGCCGATCTTGTCGAGGTCGTTCGAGAGCAGCGACTGCAGCAGCTCGCCGGCGTTCGGGCCCTCGACGTGGAACTGGCCCATGTGCGAGACGTCGAAGACGCCGCAGTCGGTGCGCACCGCGCGGTGCTCCGGGATCACGCCCTCGTACTGGACGGGCATCTCCCAGCCCGCGAACGGCACCATCCGCGCACCGGCGGCGACGTGCCGACCGTGGAGCGGCGTGCTGCAGCAGCGTCTGCACGGCGCTGACTCTAACGACTGCGAGAAAGCACGAGGCCCCGGCAAGCCGGGGCCTCGGACCGGGTCTCCTAAGCCGACCGGGCAGTCGGCCAAGAGGGCATGTGCGCTCGAGTACCGCACGCGCGAAACGTCGACAACATCAGTCCTCGCGGAGGAAGGACGGGATCTCGAGCTCGGCGTCGGAGAACTCGCTCCGCTGCTCCTGGGCGCCCGCTCCGGCGACGGCCTCGGCGGGCGCCTCGATCCGGCGGCGGCGGCGCTGGCGCGCCGAAGCCGGTCGCGATCACGGTCACGCGGACCTCGTCGCCGAGCGAGTCGTCGATCACGGCGCCGAAGATCACGTTCGCGTTCGCGTCGGCCGCGCCGGTGACGACCTCGGCCGCCTCGTTGACCTCGAAGAGGCCGAGCGCGGTGCCGCCGGTGACGTTCAGCAGGATGCCCGTCGCACCGTCGACCGACTGCTCGAGCAGCGGCGACGAGACGGCGGTGCGCGCGGCCTCGGCGGCGCGGTTCTCGCCCGAGGCGACTGCCGATGCCCATCAGCGCCGAGCCGGCGTCGCGCATGATCGTGCGCACGTCGGCGAAGTCGAGGTTGACGATGCCGGGCACGGTGATCAGGTCGGTGATCCCCTGGACGCCCTGGCGGAGGATGTCGTCGGCGATCCGGAACGCCTCGGTGACGGGCGTCTTCTTCTCGACGACCTGCAGCAGGCGGTCGTTCTCGATCACGATCAGCGTGTCGACGCGATCGCGCAGGTTCTGGATCCCGACCTCGGCCTGCTCGGCGCGGCGCCGGCCCTCGAACGCGAACGGCTTCGTGACGACGCCGACGGTGAGCGCGTCGAGCTCGCGGCCGAGCTCGGCGACGATCGGCGCGCCGCCGGTGCCGGTGCCGCCGCCCTCGCCGGCGGTGACGAAGATCATGTCGGCGCCCTTGAGCGCCTCCTTCAGCTCGTCGCGGCTCTCCTGCGCGGCGGCCTGGCCGACGGCCGGGTCCGCGCCGGCGCCGAGCCCGCGCGTCTCCTTCGAGCCGATGTGGATCTTCACGTCCGCGTCGGCCATCAGCAGCGCCTGCGCGTCGGTGTTCACCGCGATGAACTCGACGCCGCCGAGGCCCGCGTCGACCATGCGGTTGACCGCGTTCGTGCCGCCGCCGCCGACGCCGACGACCTTGATCACCGCGAGGTAGTTGCCTGTGGAGTCTCTCATGGGATGGTCACGCCTCGACGTCTCTCGACCTGAAGCTCGAGTAGAGCATCGGGGTGACGACGTTCCTTTCCGCGTGCAGGGTACGTTTCCTTGTCGGCCGCTGTCAATGCGAAGCTCAAGGCATGGTCGAGGTCGTAGTCTCAACCTCAACCTGAGAGTCGAGGCTTTCACTGGCGACCGGGCGCTCCGGAACGCTGACGTCGAGGTAGCCCGCCCGCGCCGGCGAGCCTGGGCAGGACGTGCCGCGCGACCTCGAGCTTGACGGGCAGGTCGGAGCTGTCGCCGAGCCGGAGCTCGAGCCCGGTCCGGAGCACGAGCGTCAGCTTCTTCGCGCGTTGCGACGACCGAGGCGACGGCGACGGGCAACGGCCGCGAACGCAGCGGCGCGACCGCGGCGACCGCCCGCAGCTGGAGCCCGCCGATCGCGCTCGCCGAGCACGATCTGGACATCGCGCTTCAGCCAGATCGCGCGGCAGGCCCGGCCGCGTGCCGCGGGCCGAGCTCGGCGACGACGCGACCGCCCGCGGCGACGAGCCACGACGACGACCCCTGGCGAAGCACCGCGACCGGCACCTCGGGGACGACGGCGATGCGCAGCGTGTGCGGGAAGCCGCGGTCGAACGACGCGCCGGCGACCATCGGCACGCGCTCGGCGCGCCGGGCGAGCTCCGCGAGGTCGAGTCCGAGCAGGCTCTCGCCCTACCGCCGGAGCGAGCGCCTTCCTCACCTGCGGCGGCGACCTCGGGCGGCGCGCCCTCGACGGCGATCTCGCTCGACGGCGAACGCGGAGGTCGCCCGAGCGGCGGCGTAGAGCCGACCGCGGTCAGCAGGATCAGCAGTCCGGTGAGGAGAGACCGGCCGGAGGGAGCAAGCCGGGTCAGCTCGAGGCGACCTCCGCACGCGGCGCGCGGAAGACGAGGACGGCGGCGGTTGCCGCGCGCGCACGCGGGCGCGAGCGAGCCCGTGATTTGCTCCCTCCGGCCACGAGGCGGGTTTCGCCGCCGCGGCTGCGCTTCCTACGTCGCCGGCCACGGCAGGCTCGATCTCGCCGAGCAGCTCGACCTCGTGCTCGAGCTCGACGCCGAACTGCTCGCGGGCGCGGCGGCGCGCCTCGGCCATCAGCGCCAGCGCGTCGGCGGTCGTCGCGCCGCCCGCGTTCTCGATGAAGTTCGCGTGCTTGGGCGAGATCACCGCGCCGCCGATCGCGTGGCCCTTGAGGCCGCACGCCTCGAGCATCCGCCCCGCGCCGAGCTCGTGGTCGGGGTTCTTGAAGACGCTGCCGAACGTGCGCTTGTTCGTCGGCTGCGTCGCCTTCCGCTGCGCGATCAGCTCGGCGACCGTCGCCTTGATCTCGTCCGGCGGGCGGGGCACGAGCCGGTATTCGACCTCGGCGACGACCTGGCCGTGCCGGAGCTCGGAGTGGCGGTACGAGAGCCCGAGCTCGGCCGGCGTCAGCCAGCCGGCGCCGCCGGCCGTGACGACGCGCGCGCGGACGAGGATCTCCGACCAGTCGCTGCCGTAGGCGCCCGCGTTCATCCAGACGCCGCCGCCGGCCGTCCCCGGGATCGCGCACGCGAACTCGAAGCCGCCGAGCCCGGCCGCGCGGGCCTGGTGCAGGCAGACGGCGTTCGTCGCGCCGCCGCCGGCGGCGAGCGTCTCGCCGTCGACTCGCACGGCCGCGAGCTCGCCCGCGAGCCTGAGCACGAGCGCCTCGACGCCCTCGTCCGCCGCGAGCAGGTTCGAGCCGAGGCCGACGGTCGCGACGGGCAGGTCGCGCTCGGCCGCCCAGGCGAGCGCCTGCTCGAGCTCCGCGAGCGACGCCGGCCTGGCGAACGCGCGCGCCGGACCGCCTGTGCCGATCGTCGTCAGCCGGGCGAGCGCGACCCCTTCCTCGATCTTCACGCGAGCGCCTCCAGCACGAGCGGCCCGGCCCGCTCGACGTCGCCGGCGCCGACCGTGAGCACGAGGTCGCCCGGCCGCGCCCACGACGCGACGATGCGAGCGCCGTCCTCGACCTGCGGCGCCCAGCCCGGCGCGCAGCCCCGGTCGCAGCGCGTCGACGACGAGCTTCCCGCCGACGCCCGTCGATCGGCTCCTCGCGCGCCCGGTAGATCTCGGTCACGCAGGCGGCGTCTGCGGTCGAGAGCGCCGCGCCGAGCTCGTGCGCGAGGTGGCGCGTCCGGGAGTAGAGATGCGGCTGGAAGAGCACGAGCACGCGACCGTCGGTCCGCTCCCGCGCCGCCGCGACGGTCGCGACGATCTCGCTCGGATGGTGCGCGTAGTCGTCGACGACCGTGACGCCGCCCTGCTCGCCGATCGACCTCGAAGCGCCGGCCGGCGCCGCGGAAGCGCGCGAGCACGGGCTCGGCGTCGGCGCGCGGGACGCCCGCGAGCTCGAGCGCCGCGAGCGCGGCGGCGGCGTTCCGCCGGTTGTGCTTGCCGGGCACGGGCAGCTCGAGCTGACGCGGGCTCGAGCTCCCAGCCGCGGACGACCTGCGGCACCTCGGCGAGCCAGCGCTCGAAGAGCTCCTCGACCTCGGCGCGCCGACGCGAACGTGGAGTGGTGGTCGAGCTCGACGTTCGTGACGACCGCGATCTCGGGTCGCAGCCGCTCGACCGTGCGGTCGGACTCGTCGCCTTCGACGACGAGCCAGCCCTCCCCCGCGCCCGGCGTTGCCGCCGAGCTGCGCGATCTCGCCGCCGACGAGCCAGGCCGGGTCGAGGCCGAGCTCGGCGAGGACGAAGGCGATCATCCCGGTCGTCGTCGTCTTCCCGTGCGCGCCCGCAACGACGATCGAACGGCGCAGCGAGACGAGCTCGGCGAGGAAGTCGGCGCGGCTCGTCCCGCGACGCTGCCGGATACGCGCTCGAGACGACCGCCTCCCAGCCCTCCGGCACGACCGGGCTCCGGCGCGAGCACGACCTCGACCCCCTCCAGCGCCTCGCAGATAGGGCGTCTCGACGCGGTCCCAGCCGCCGACCTCGGCGCCCCAGGCACGGGCGAGGAAGGCGTACGACGGAGAGGCCGGCGCCGCCGATGCCGACGAACCAGAGGCGCCTACCCTCGAGCGGACGCAAGCGCGATCAGCTCCTCCGCGATCTCGTCGGCCGCGTGCGGGCGCGCCATCGACAGCATCGCCGCGCGCATCGAGGCGAGCCGCGCCGGATCGCCCAGGAGCTCGCCGACGACGCCGGGAACGCGGTCGAGCTCCGGCTCCGGGACGACGATCGCGCCGCCGCCGCGCTCGAAGTGGCGGGCGTTCAGCGTCTGGTGGTCGCTCGTCGCGTGCGGATACGGCACGAGCACCGACGGCGTGCCGGCGGCCGCGAGCTCCCAGACCGTGCCCCCCGCCCGGGAGACGGCGAGATCGGGCGCCGCGAGCGCGGCGCCGAACTCGTTCGTCGAGGCGACGAGCACGTAGTCGTCCCGGTGCACCTGCGCACGGAGCCGCTCGTAGTCGCGCTCGCCCGGAACGTGCAGCACGGCCGGCCCCGCGTCGCCGTACGTCTCGACGGCGAAGTCGTTCAGGCTGCGCGCGCCGGCGAGCGCGCCGAAGAACGCGAGCACGGGCCCGTGCTCGGGCAGGCCGAAGCGGCGGCGGCCCTCGTCCTGCGAGACACCGCGATGCTCGGCCGGGACCGGCCGCCCGGTGACGCGGTACTTCGGCTCCGTCGCGGCCGGAGATCTCGTAGGCGAGGAAGACGCGCCGCGCGAACGGCGCCGCGAGCCGGTTCGCCAGCCCGAGATGCGCATCCGCCTCCGTCAGCGCGGCGGGCACCTTCCGCCGCCACGCGGCATAGACCATCGGCCCGGCGACGTAGCCGCCGCCGCCGAGGACGACGTGCGGCCGGCGGCGCTTCAGGATCGCCGCGCAGGCGCGAGGCGCACGGCCCGCCGTGAGCAGCGAGCGGACGAGCGCGACCGACGGCCGGCGCGGGAAGCCGGAGATCTCGAACGTGTCGAGCTCGTAGCCGGCCTCGGGGACGAGCCTAGCCTCGACGCGATCCGGCGACCCGGCGAACGTCACCGTGACGCCGCGCTCGCGAAGCGCTGCTGCGACCGCGAGCGACGGGAGCACGTGACCGGCTGTTCCGCCGGCCGCGATCAGGCACCTTAGATTCGCTGCGGGGCGCGCTCATCGACCGCGATGTTAAGGAGGATGCCCGGTGGCCGCGAGCAGGACCACGAGGCTCGAGCCTCCGTACGAGACGAACGGGAGCGGGATTCCGGTCAGCGGCGCGATCCCGAGCACGGCGGCGAGGTTCACGGCCGCCTGCCCGCAGACGAGCGAGGTGATCCCCGCGGCGAGCAGCTTCCCGAAGGGGTCGCGGCAGCGCAGCGCGACGGTGAAGCCGGCGAACGCGAACGCCGCGAAGGCTGCGATCACGGCGGTCGACGCCGATCAGGCCGAGCTCCTCGCCGATCACGGCGAGGATCATGTCGGTCTGCTGCTCGGGCAGGTAGTTGATCTTCTGCACGCCCTCGCCGAGCCCCTTGCCGGTGAGCCCGCCCGAGCCGATCCCGATCATCGCCTGGACGGTCTGGAAGCCCGTGTTCTCCGGATCGGACCACGGGTCGAGGAAGCTGAGGAAGCGCGCCCGGCGGTACGGCTCGATCCAGATCGCGACCAGTCCCGACGACCATCGCGATCGTCCCGGCGCCGGCGAGCGTCCGGCCGGGAACGCCGGCGACGACGAGCATGCCCGCGAGCATCAGCATCAGCGCGATCGTCGTGCCGAGGTCGGGCTCGAGCAGGATCAGGCCGGCGAACGCGAGTCGCGAGCATCCCGATCGGCTTCCAGAGCTCGCCGAGCGTCTGCGGTGGCCCCTTGCGCGCGAGGTACGCCGCGGCCCAGACGAGCAGAGCCAGCTTCGCGAGCTCCGACGGCTGGAACGACGCAGGCCCGAGATCGAGCCAGCGCCTGGCGCCGTTGATCTCCGGCGCGACGACGAGCACGGCGGCGCACAGGCCGAGCGCCGTCAGGACGAGCGGCGGCGCGAGCTTGCGCAGCTGCCGGTGGTCGAAGCGGGAGGCGACGAGCATCAGCGCGACCCCGACGAGCGCGTAGATGCCCTGCCGCTTCAGGAACGTGACCGGGTCGCCCTTCCCGAGCGCGGCGGCCGCCGACGTGGCGCTGTAGACCATCACGAGGCCGAAGGCGACGAGCGCCAGCGTCACGAGGACGAGCAGGCGCTGCTCGAGCTGGCCTCGACCTGAAGACTTCACCCTTGGAGGTTCTCTACGAGCCTCCTGAACTCCTCTCCGCGCTGCTCGAAGTCCCTGAACTGGTCGTAGCTCGCGCACGCGGGCGAGAGCAGCACGACCTCACCCGGCCGGGCCACGCTCGCCGCCTCCGCGACCGCCCGCTCGAGCGTCGCCGAGAGCAGGAACGGCACGTTCTCGTACGCCAGGGCGACGGCCAGCGGCTCCGCCGCCTCGCCGATCAGGTACGCGGTGACCACGTTCGCGGCCGCGACCTGCCTGCGCAAGCTCCTCCAAGCGCTCGCCCTTCGCCCGTCCGCCGAGGATCAGGTGCAGCGGCGCGTCGTACGCCGTGAGCGCGCGGCGGGCGGCCGCCGTGTTCGTCGCCTTCGAGTCGTTGACGCACCGGACGCCGCCGATCTCGGCGACGAGCTCGAGCCGGTGCGGGACGCCCGCGAACGACGTCAGCGCCGCCGCGATCGCTTCATCGCCGAGGCCGGCAGCGCGCGCCGCCGCGGTCGCGGCGGCTGCGTTCTCGCGGTTGTGCGCGCCGGGGATCAACGGCTCGGCCGGCAGCTCGTCGTCGGCGGCGAACTCGACCCGCCGGCCCGCCCCCGGGACCGGACCGAAGCCGCGCGGCACGACCGCGACGTCCGCCGCGGTCTGGTTCTCGAAGATCCGCAGCTTCGCGTCGCGGTAGCGCTCGAAGGTGCCGTGCCGGTCGAGGTGGTCGGGCTCGAGGTTGAGCAGCACGGCGATCCGGGGCTGGAGCTCGTCGATGTCCTCGAGCTGGAAGCTCGAGAGCTCGCAGACGATCCACTCGTCGGCTCGACCTCTCCGACCAGCTCGCTCAGAGCCGTGCCGACGTTCCCGGCCGTCCGCGCGCCGAGCATCGCGCCGAGCAGCTCCGTCGTCGTCGTCTTTCCGTTCGTGCCGGTGACGCCGATGAGCGGGTTCGGCAGCATGCGCGCGGCGAGCTCGATCTCGCTCCAGACCGGGATCCCGCGCTCGCGCGCCGCGACGACGAGCGGCGCCTCGCCCGGCACGCCGGGGCTCTTCACGAGCACGTCGACGCCGTCGAGCAGGCCGAGGTCCGTGTCGTTGCCGAGCGTCCGGTCGGCGGCGACGACCTCTGTGCCCTTCGACTCGAGCGCCGCCTTCGCCGCCAGCCCCGAGCGCGCGAGCCCGAGGACGAGCGCCTTCCTCATGTCAGCCGGAAGTGGATGTAGTAGCGGTAGTAGAGGACGAAGCCGCACGCGCAGAGGATCGCGGCGACGATCCAGAAGCGCACCATGATCTTGGTCTCCGACCACGCCTTCATCTCGAAGTGGTGGTGGATCGGCGCGATCAGGAAGACCCGGCGCCCCCAGTACTTGAAGCTGATCGTCTGGATCATCACCGAGAGCGCCTCGATGACGTAGATGCCGCCGATCAGGATCAGCAGCGCCTCGGTGCCGGTGACGATCGCGAAGCCGGCGAGCGCGCCGCCGAACGCCATCGAGCCGGTGTCGCCCATGAAGACCTCGGCCGGGAAGGCGTTGTACCAGAGGAAGCCGATCGCGGCCCCGATCAGCGCCGCGGCGAGGATCGCGAGGTCGAGCTGGAACTCGGAGCGCTCGGTCGGGACGCCGGAGCGGATGTAGGCGATCACGGTGATCGAGAGGAAGGTGAGCAGCGCGATGATGCCCGACCCCGGCGGCGAGCCCGTCCAGGCCGTCCGTCAGGTTGGCGCCGTTCGCCGCGCCGGCGATGACGAGGAAGAGGAAGGGGTAGTAGGCGTAGGAGAGCGGGATGTCGACGTTCGCGATCGGCACGTAGATCGAGGTGTCGAGCTGGTCCTGCGAGTGGACGGCGAAGCCGACGACGACCGTGATCGCAGCGAGCAGCAGGAGCTTCCACCGGCCCTGGAGCCCGAGTGAGCGGCGGTGGCGGAGCTTGATGAAGTCGTCGAGGAAGCCGATCGCGCCGCAACCGACCGTCATGAAGAGGACGGTCAGCGCGGGCAGCGTGAAGCGGGAGAGCGCGAGGAAGGGCAGCAGCGCGCAGAGCAGAATCAACAGGCCGCCCATCACCGGGCGTTCCCTGCTTGACCACATGGCCGGCCGGACCCTCCTCGCGGATCTGCTGGCCGAGCTCGTTCCGGCGCAGGAACGCGATGAACTTCGGGCCGATCACGACCGAGATCACCATGGCGATCAGGCCCGCTATGAAGACTCGGGACATTAGTGATTCGCGCGGTCGCGGTTTCGCGGCAGAGTCGCCCTAACTGCTGCCGCGCGGATCACCATGCTCGAACGTTCGCCAGGTCGGGGGCGATGCCTTCGAGCGCAACCGAGCGGGACGCCTTCACGAGCACGGCGTCTCCGGGACGGACGAGCTCTCGAGCCGCGACGAGCGCGGCAGCGGCGTCGGGCACCCACATCGCGGCCTCGTACGCCTCCGCGAGCTCTCCGACCGCGACGACCTCGATCTCGAGCTCGGCTGCGAGCTCCGCGATCTCGCGGTGATGCCGGTCGGCGTGCTCGCCGAGCTCCGCCATGCCGCCGAGGATCGCGACGAGACGCCGTCCCGCCCCGCGCTCGGCCAGGTGGCGCAGCGCCGCCTCCATCGAGGTCGGGTTCGCGTTGTAGGCGTCGTTGACGACGAAGCCGCCGCCGGGAAGCGCGATCTCCTCCCCGCGCCAGGGCGAGAGCTGCACCGCCGCCGCGCTCTCGGCAAGCCGGTCGAGCGGCAGGCCCGAGCGCGTCGTAGGCGGTCAGCGCGGTGAGCGCGTTCTGCGCCTGGTGGCGCGAGCTGAACGGGAAGCGGATCCGGCCGCCGCCGAACGCCACGTGCGCGCCGTCGTCGCGGAGCTCGACGTCGACCGGCCCGACCCGGCGGATCTCGATGTCGTCGCGGAGATGCGGATCGAGGTCCGCGGACCTGGGCACGACGGCGATCCCGCCCTCGGGCAGCGCGGCGACGAGCTCCGCCTTCGAGCGCGCGACCCCGTCCACGGAGCCGACGAGCTCGAGGTGGACCGGCCCGACGGCCGTGATCACGCCGATGTCCGGACGCGCGATCTCACAGAGCTCGGCGATCTGGCCGAAGCCGCGCATGCCCATCTCGACGAGGCAGATCTCCGTGTCCGGCTCGAGCTTGCCGAGCGTGAGCGGCACGCCGAGCTCGGCGTTGTAGCTGCCCTCGCGTCGCGACGGTGCGCGCGACGGGCGCGCAGAGCGCGGCGAGGATGTCCTTCGTCGACGTCTTGCCGGTCGAGCCGGTGATGCCGACGAAGCGCGCGCGGCTCTTGGCACGGAGCACCTGGCCGATCACTGCCATCGCCGCGAACTCGTCGGTCGGGACGAGCGTCACAGCTCCGAGTTCGCGTGCGTCGGAGACGAACTCGATGCCCGCCGCGGATCGCGACGAAGAGATCGCCGGGCCGGACCCGGCGAGAGTCGATCTGAAGGCCGGTGATCTCACCGAATCCGTACAGCTCACCGAGGCCGAGCGCCTCGAGCGTCTCGACCGGGATCGGGATCACGACCGCAGCGCCTCGCGGGCGACGAGCCGATCGTCGAACGGCAGCTTCTCGCCGCCGATCTCCTGCCCCTGCTCGTGCCCCTTGCCGGCGATCACGACTACGTCGCCTGCCTCCGCCAGCTCGACCGCACGTGCGATCGCAGCGCTCCGGTCGGGGTCGATCTCGACGTTCATGCCCGCACCCTGGAGGATGTCCTGGATGATCGCGAGCGGCTGCTCGCTGCGAGGGTTGTCGGACGTGACAACGACGACGTCGGCGAGGTCGGCGGCGATCTTGCCCATCAGCGGCCGCTTGCCGCGGTCGCGGTCGCCGCCGGCGCCGAAGACGACGAGCACCCGCCCGCTCGTCAGCTCGCGCGCCGTCCGGAGCACGTTGTCGAGCGAGTCGGGCGTGTGGGCGTAGTCGACCAGCACCGTGAACGGCTGGCCCTCGTCCACGGCCTCGAAGCGGCCGGGCACGCCGGGGAGCGCCTTCACGCCGGCCGCGATCTCGTCCTCGTCCACGTCGAGCAGGATTCCCGCCGCGACGGCGCCGAGCACGTTCTCGACGTTGAAGCGGCCGCGCAGCGAGGTCTCGATCTCGATCCCGCCGGCGCGGAAGCGGGCGCCCGAGCCGTCGAGGACGAGCTCCTCCGGCCGGATCTCCGCGTCGTCGGCGAAGCCGAACGTGAGCAGCGGCGCGCGGCGTGTCTTCTCGAGCTCGTCCGCGAGCTGCCGTCCCCACGCGTCGCCGACGTTGACCGCGGCGGGTGGTGGCGCTGCGCCGGTAAAGAGCCGGCGCTTCGCCACGTAGTACTCCTCCATCGTGCCGTGGAAGTCGAGGTGGTCCTGCGTCAGGTTCGTGAACACGAGCGCATCGAAGCGGACGCGGTCGAGCCGGTGCAGCACCGAGGCGTGCGAGGACGCCTCGAGCGCGACGCTGCGATCGCCCGCGTCGAGCATCTCGCGGAACGTCCGCTGCAGGTCGATCGCCTCAGGCGTCGTCCGCACGACCGGACGCGTCTCGCCGCCGATGCGGCTCTCGACGGTGCCGAGCAGGCCGGGTCGGCGGCCGGCAGCCGTCAGGATCGCGTGCAGGAGGTACGCCGTCGTCGTCTTGCCGTTCGTGCCGGTGACGCCGGCGACCTCGAGCTCGCGCGTCGGCTCGCCGAAGAAGGCGTCCGCGGCGGTCGCCATCGCAGCGCGCGACGACGGCACGACGAGCTGGGGAACCTCGGGCGCAACCGCCCGCTCGACGACGAGGACGGAGGCGCCGTTCTCGACCGCCTCTTCGGCGAAGTCGTGCCCGTCCGCGTGCTCGCCCGGGACGCAGAAGAACGCCGCGCCCGGCGTGACGGCACGCGTGTCGTACGCGAGGTCCCGCACCTCGACGGGGTCGGGGCTGCCGAGGACCGCCTCCGGTGCGAGCGCGGCAACGAGGCGCTCGAGCTCCATCTGGGGAACGCTACCGAGCGGCCGTCGCGTCGGGTGTTGCGTCCGGGGCGATCTCGAGCTCGACGAGGCCGTGACGTGCGATCTCGGAGAAGGCGGGCGCCGCGACGACGCCGCCCCAGATCGCTCCGTGCGGCTCGTCGATCGAGACGAGCACGACGAGCCGCGGATCCTTCGCGGGCACGACGCCGACGAACGAGGCGACGTAGCGCGTGTCGGAGTATCCGCCTCGCTCGGGCTTCGCGGCTGTGCCCGTCTTGCCGGCGACCGTGTAGCCCGGCACGGCGGCGGCCGCGCCCGTGCCGCCCTCGGCCGAGACGACGTCGCGCAGCATCGCCATCATCTGCGCCGACACGGTCCTGGAGATGACGCGCCTGCCGGGCTTGCGGCTACGCCATTCGCCGCCCACGCGCTCGACGAGATACGGCGTGCGGTACATGCCCCCGTTTGCGATCGCGCCGTACGCGGCCGCCATCTGGATCGGCGTGACGCCGATGCCCTGGCCGATCGGCACGTTCCCGATCGTCGACCCCGACCAGTAGCTCGGCAGCAGGCCGCGCGACTCGCCGGGCGCGTCGACACCCGTCTGCTTGCCGAAGCCGAAGCGGCCGATCCAGCTCCTCCACCCGGCGAGCGGCCGAGCATCTGCGCCAGCGTGATCGTGCCGATGTTCGACGACTGGGAGAGGATCTGCGCGACCGTCATCCGCTGGGTCGGACGCGGCTCGTGCTCGTGGATGATCCGGTCGGCGACGCGGATCGAGCTCGCGAGCGTGAACGCGGTCTTCGGCGTGACGATCTTCTCCGACAGCGACGCCGCGACGGTCACGACCTTGAACGTCGAGCCGGGCTCGTAGACGTCCGTGACGGAGCGGTTGCGCCGCCGGTCGGCCGAGGCGGTCGAGAAGCGGTTGGCGTCGTAGCCGGGCGCGACCGCCATCGCGAGCACGGCGCCGGTGCGCGGGTCGAGCACGATCGCATTGCCGGCCTTCGCCCCCCAGCGCTTGACCGTCTCGCGGAGGACGGACTCGGCGTTCGCCTGGATCCGGTGGTCGATCGTGAGGAAGACGTCGTCGCCCGCTCGCTCCGGCTTCGTCGCGATCACGTCGATCACGCGGCCGGCCGGGTCGGTGATGGTCGTCTGGCTGCCCGGCTTGCCGATCAGCTGCTTGTCGAGCGAGCGCTCGAGGCCCTCGAGCCCGTCGTTGTCGACGCCTGCGTAGCCGAGCACGTGCGCGGCGACGCCCCGCTGCGGGTAGTAGCGCTGCTCCTCGGCGTAGTAGCCGAGCCCGGTCAGCTTCTGCTTCTCGAGCTCCGCCGCCTTCGCGGGATCGGCCTTCCGCTTGACGTAGACGAAGTGCCGCGACCGGTCGGCGAGCAGCGGGTAGAGCGCCTCTGCGTCGATGCCGAGCACCTTCGCGGCGGCCGCCGCGACCCGCCGCGGCTCCCGCATGAGCCGCGGGTCGGCGTAGATCGTCGTCGCCTGCTCACCGATCGCGAGCGGCTCGCCCTTTCGGTCGTAGATCGTCCCGCGGCCGGCCGGGATCTCCGTCGTGTGCTCCTGCTGGCGCGCCGCCATCCCCTCGAGCGTCGAGGCCTGGATGCCCTGCAACCAGATCGCCCGGCCGAGGGTGCCGGCGAAGACGAGCGCGAAGAGACCGAGGAGAAGGCGGATGCGGCGGTTGGAGGACCGCTCGCTCACGGCTTCGGCGGCGCCAGTGTCACGTGTTCGGTGAGCATCGGGTCGGCGCGCTACGAGGCCGAGCCGCGAGTGTGCCTGCGACTCGATCCGGGCGTTCGCGGACTCGCTCGAGAGCTGCGAGCTGAGGCGATTCGTGTCGGCGCGCAGCTGGACCCGCTCGCGGCCGAGCTCGTCGAGCTGGACGTTCAGCTGGAGCACGGCGACGTTGACCGCGACGACCCCCGCCAGCAGGAGCGCGACGAGAACGATCCAGACGACGCCGCCGAATGGGCGTGGCCTCGGCGCGCCGCGCGAGCGACGGTTCGCCGCCGCGGCCGCGCGACCTGCGGCGTCTCGACGCGTGCGGCTCCGGCCCAGCTGGCCATGTCACTCACCCACCTTCACGGCGGCGCGGAGCTTCGCCGACGCGGCGCGCGGGTTCAGCTCGAGCTCGCGTGAGCTCGGCCGGACCGGCTTCCGGGTCAGGTCGCGCAGGACCGGCTCGTTGCCGCAGTTGCAGATCGGGAACTCCGGCGGACACGTGCAGCCACGGGCCTCGGCGCGGAAGTACTGCTTGACGATCCGGTCCTCGAGCGAGTGGAAGCTGATGACGGCGATGCGGCCTCCGGGCCGGAGCATCCGCACCGCCGCCGGGAGCGCTGCTTCGAGCGCGCCGAGCTCGTCGTTGACGGCGATCCGCAGCGACTGGAAGACGCGCTTGGCGGGATGGCCGTCGCCGAAGCGGGCGGGCGTCGGGATCGCCTGCTTGATCGTGTCGGCGAGGTCGGTCGTCCGCTCGAACGGCCGCTCGGCGCGGCGGCGGACGATCGCCCGCGCGATCTGCCGTGCGTAGCGCTCCTCGCCGAAGCGCTTGAAGATCAACGCGAGCTCGCGCTCGTCGGCCTCGTTCACGAGCTCGCGCGCCGAGAGCTCGGCTGCGGTGTCCATGCGCATGTCGAGCGGCGCGTCGGCGGCGTACGAGAAGCCGCGCTCCGGCCGGTCGAGCTGCATCGACGAGACACCGAGGTCGAGCAGGATTGCGTCCGCCTGCACGTCGTTGGCGGCCAGCTGGCTGAGGACGAGCGAGAACTCTCCGCGCAGGAAGCGAGCCTGCACCGTCTTCCCCGCCTTGAAGCGGTCGAAGTACGCGCGCGCCGACGGATCGCGGTCGATCGCGATCAGCTTGCCGTCACCCTCGAGATCGGACACGAGCACGCTCGAGTGGCCGCCGGCGCCGAAGGTTGCGTCGACGACGGTCTCGCCCGGGCGCACCGCGAGGAGCTCGCGCACCTCCTCGGCGAGCACGGGGACGTGATCAGACGCGTTTCTCTGCAAGACGTTCGGCAACATCGTCCGCACTCCCTTCGACCTTGGTGACGTGGTCTGCCCAGATGGCGCGATCCCAGATCTCGAGGCGGTCGTGAACGCCCGCCACGACGACCTCGCGCCCGAGTCGCGCGTGCCGGTGCAGCGCCGGCGGCACGAGCACGCGGCCCTGCTTGTCGAGCTCCGCGTCGGACGCCGCGCTGAAGAAGAAGCGCTTCAGCTCTCTCGCCTCTTTCGAAAACGGGTCGAGGGGCGCCAGCCGTGCCTCGACGAGCGCGTCCCAGTCCGAGCGCGCGAACACGTCGAGGCACTCGTCCAGGCCTCGCGTGAGCACGACGCCGCCGGCCAGCGCGTCGCGAAAGCGAGCCGGCAGCGTGAGCCGGTTTTTGTCGTCGATGGTGTGTTCGTACTCGCCGAAGAACATGGGTGCACGCGCTCCTGGTTTCCCACTTTCCCCCACTTTAAACCACGATCTCCCACTTGTCTACCCATTGCGGCTCAATTCACCCTTTCGGGTCGGGTCCCTGCGCGTACGCGAGAATCGCCGGATCGCGGAAGTCCTGAGCAACCGGGCGCTGAACCGCGCCACGCTCGCGCGCCAGCTCTTGCTCGTGCGGACGCCGCTGACCCCGCTCGCAGCCGTCGAGCGCCTCGTCGGCATGCAGGCGCAGGTGCCGCACAACCCGTACACGGGGCTCTGGTCCCGGCTCGAGGGCTTCCGGCCGGAGTCGCTGTCGGAGCTGCTCGAGCGCCGTGAGCTCGTGCGGATCGGCGTCATGCGCGGCACGATCCATCTCGTCACAGCCGACGACTGCTTGTTGCTGCGCCCGCTCATGCAGCCGGTTCTCGAAGCCCAGCTGCGCCGGCACGGCGAGCATGCGCCGTCACTCGAGGGCGTCGACCTGGAGCCCGTGGTCGACGTTTGCGAGGGCGCGGCTCGAGGAGCAGCCGCGGAGCGGAACCGAGCTGCGCGCGATCTTCGCGGAGCGGTTCCCCGAGCTCAACGCGGCCGCGCTCACGCACGCCTGTCAGATCCGGCTCGGATTCGTCCAGGTGCCGCCGCGCGGGCTCTGGGGGAGGAGCGCGCAGGTGCGGTCGACGACGCCGGAGTCGTGGCTCGGGAGGCCGTTCGCCGCCAACTCCTCGATCGACTCGGTCGTGCGCCGCTACTTCGCTGCCTTCGGACCGGCGTCGGTCGCCGACGTGACGACGTGGTGCCGGTTGACCGGGATGCGGGAGGTCGTCGAGCGGCTCCGGCCCGGTCTCGTCACGTTCCGCGACGACCGCGGCCGCGAGCTCTTCGATCTACCCGACGCTCCCCGCCCGGACCCGACGACGCCCGCACCGGTCCGCTTCCTGCCGGAGTACGACAACGTTCTGCTCTCTCACGACGACCGGAGCCGCTTCGTCCTTCCCGAGGATCGCGAGGCGCTGGCCCACGCCTGGACGATCGGCCACGGAGCCGTCCTCGCCGAGGGGTTGGTCAGCGCCGTCTGGCGGCTCGAATCCGACGCCCTCGTCGTCAGCCACGTCTCCCGCCTGCCGAAGCGGCTGCTCGCGTCGATCGCAGCGGAGGGCCGCAGGCTGGCGCGCTTCCTCGAAGCCGCGGCGCCTGACGTGCGCCTCGTCGAGCTCAGCCCGTGAGGCCTGCGCCCTTGCGGGTCAGAGCGAGCGCCCCGCGTTCCGACGCGAAGACGAGGGCCTCCTGAACCTCCATCCCCGTGGCGAGCGCGTAGGTGAGGCCGGCGGCGAAGCAATCGCCCGCGCCGTAGGCATCCTCGTACGGCCCGGGCGAAGGAGCCGCCTTGTACGGGCCTCCCGGCTGAGCCCAGCCGCCGAGCGAGCCGGCCGTCGAGACGACGAGCTTCGGCGGCGGCTCGAGGTCGCCGGGCTGGTAGCGCTCGGACTCGTCCTCCCCGCTCGCGACGAGCGCATCGAGCTCCACGCCTGCGGCATGCAGCGTCGGCAGCTCGCGGGCGGTGGCGACGAGGACGCGGGCGCGGCGCGCCTGACGCACCGCCTCCGCGTCGCCGGCCGTGAAGTAGACGCCGTCCGTCTCGTCGAGCTCCTCCCACGGGAGCGTGCCCTCACCACCCTTCGGGCGTGGCTTCTCGCCGATCACGGTGATCGTCCGCTCCCCCACCTCGTCGACGTAGACGAACCCGCGCCGCTGGGCCTCGTCGGTGGACGGCGAGCGCACGCGGACGCCGGCGGCCTCGAGCCGGACCCGAGCCTGCTTGCCCGAACTCGTCGCCGCCGAGGAGGCAGTAGAGGCTTGCCTCACCGGCAAGCCGCGCCAGCTCGACCGCTGCGACGCCGCCTCCGCCGGCCGGTTCCTCCCAGGTTTCCTGGACTCCGACGATCTCACCGGGCGCCGGAACGGCCTCGACCCGGAGGAACTCGATCCACTCGACGTGACCGACGACGGCGACCTTCACGACGCAACTCTCACAGATGCCGGCGGTCCCGCGTTACAGGGGATGATGGAAGCAGTGGCCACCGTCCCTCCGTTCGAGCGTTTCTACGTCGAGCACCGCGACGTCGTCCTCGGCTTCCTCCGCAAGCGAATGGGTGGACAGGCCGCCGAGGACGCGTTCCAGGAGACGTTCCTGCGCGCTCTGCGAGCGTACGACCGGCTCGAGCACGGCGACCACCTGCGGGCCTGGGTGCTGACCATCGCCGCCCGGATCGTGATCGATACGAGCAGGCGGGCACGGCCCACGGCACACGAGCTGCCGGAGCTGCCGGTCGAGGACGGGCGTCCCGCCTACGCTCAGATCGAGCACCTCGCCGACGGCCTGCCACCCACCGAGCGCGCGGCGCTCGTGCTCCGCTACGCCTACGACCTTTCCTACGACGACATCGCAGACGCACTGGGCTCCACGCCCGAGGCTGCCCGCCAGGCCGCCTCGTCCGGAGTCCGTCGTCTGCAGATCCGGGAGGATCCATGACCGTCTCGCCTGATCTCGACCACCGCTTCCGCGCGGCCGCGGCCGCGGAGGGCCTCCTCGACGTCGGCTTCGACATCGTCGAGTCGCCGATCGGCGCGCTGCTCGTCGCCGCGTCCGACCGCGGCCTCTGCCGCATCTTCTTCGACGCCGAGCCGGAGCAGCACCTCGACCACCTCGCCCGTGTCGTTCGGCCCGCGCGTGCTTCGCTCGGCATCGACCGTCGACAACGCGCGCCGCCAGCTCGACGAGTACTTCGAGGGACGGCGCGACGCGTTCGAGCTCGATGTCGATCTCCGCGGCGCAGCACCCGTTCGCCCGGCAGGTGCTCGATGAGCTCGCCCGCGTCCCCTACGGGCAGACGACGACCTACGGCACGCTGGCCGGCCGGGTCGGGGCCCCACGCGCGGCCCGCGCCGTCGGCACGGTGATGAACCGCAACCCGATCCCGATCGTGCTTCCGTGCCATCGCGTCATCGGCGCAAACGGCAGCCTGACCGGCTACGGCGGCGGGCTCGACGTGAAGGAGCGCCTGCTCCGGCTCGAGGGCGCGATGCTCTAGGAGGGTTTGGTGGAATCTCGCTCGTTGCCGGGGTGCGCTGGGCGTTCCGAGGCAAGGACGCAGGGAGTCGCCGATAGCTGCTGCTATCGGCGCGACTGAGGCCGCCGCATCGGGGCGTCCAGCGCGGCCCGGCGACTCAGCTGATATTTCGCCAAACCCTCCTACTAGGAGGGTTCGCGGCAGTCGCCGCACTCGCCGCGCAGGACGACCTCGTGCGCGTCGACGCTGTAGCCGAGCCGCTTGGACGCCCGCGCGATCGCAGTCTCGAGCGAGGGGTCGGAGAACGGCTCGACCTTGCCGCAGTCGTCGCAGACGACGTGATGGTGGTGGTCACCGTCGGGAAGGGTGGGCTCGAAGCGGGCGATCCCGTCGCCCACGTCGACGCGCTGCACCAGCCGGAGCTCGGCGAGCACGTCGAGGACGCGGTAGACGGACGCGATCCCGACCGAGCGACTCTTGCCCCGCAGCGTCTCGTGGATCTCCTGCGCACTGGCACAGCAGTCCTGACCCGCCATCAGGTCGAGCACGGCTGCACGCGCACCGCCGGCGCGGAAGCCCGCGTCCCGCAGGGCCTCCTCCGTGTGCTCGCGCCAGCTCCGGACGGTCGCCATCGAAAAGATGATACCGATTCTCATCGGCGTGCTAACGTTCACTCCGTGAAAACGAGAATTGTTCTCACTCTCACCCTGGCTGCTGCAGTGGCCGGATGCGGCGGCAGCTCGAGCTCCAAGGGTCACACGGTCGTGGCGTCGTTCTATCCGCTGGCGTTCGCAGCCGAGGAGATCGGAGGACCGGGCATCGACGTTCGAAATCTGACCCCGCCCGGGGTCGAACCGCACGACCTCGAGCTCTCCGGCAGCGACGTGCGCACGATCGCGGACGCCGGCCTCGTCCTGTACTTCGGCGCTCGCTTCCAGCCGGCCCTCGACGACGCGATCGAGTCCACGTCGGCGAACGGTGTCGACGTCCTTGCCGGGTTAGCGCTACGGATGCGCGGCGAGGAGCGTGACCTCGACCCCCACGTCTGGCTCGATCCAGTGCGTACGCCGCAGTCGCCCTGCGGATCGGGGAAGCGCTCGACCGCCGTCCCGAGGCCGAGCGGTTCGCGGCCAGGCTCATCTCTCTGGATCGCGAGCTCCATGCAGGCCTCTCCGACTGCGACCGCGACCGAGTTCGTCACGAGCCACGCGGCGTTCGGCTATCTGGCCGAGCGCTACGGGCTGAAGGAGGTCGCGATCACGGGCATGTCACCGGAGGCCGAGCCGACGCCTCGCGTCCTCGAGCGGGTCGTACAGCAGGTGCGCGCGACCAGGGCGACGACGATCTTCTTCGAGACGCTCGTGTCACCTCGGCTCGCCGAGACCGTCGCACGCGAGGTCGGCGCGACGACCGCCGTGCTCAACCCACTCGAAGGGCTGACCGAGGAGCAGATCGCGGCGGGCGACGACTACTTCTCCGTCATGCGCGAGAACCTCGCGGCGCTGAGGGAGGCTCTGGGTTGCCGGTAGCGATCGAGCTGCGTGACGTCTCGTTCGCTTACGACGGCGGGCAGCCCGTCGTCGAGCACGTCAGCCTTTCCGTCGAGGCGGGCGAGTTCGTCGCGATCGCAGGCCCGAACGGCGGCGGCAAGACGACCCTGATGCGGCTGGCGCTCGGCCTCGAGCGTCCATCGTCTGGCGAGGCTCTCCTCTTCGGCGAGCCGGCGGCAAGGTTCTCCGGTCGCGCCACGCTCGGCTATCTCGCGCAGCGCTCGCAACTCGGCGTCGACGCGCCCGCGACCGTGCGCGAGGTCGTGTCCGCGGGCCGGCTGGCGTCCGGCGGCTTGCTCGGGCCGTTGCGCCGTCGCGACCGCGCCATCGTCACCGACGCGATCGACCGGGTCGGCCTGGGCGCCAGCGCCGACCTCCCGCTGCGCACCCTCTCGGGCGGCCAGCAGCAGCGGGCGTTCATCGCGAAGGCGCTCGCCGGCCAGCCGTCATTGCTCGTCCTGGACGAGCCGACCACCGGCGTCGACGTCGAGGCCCAGGACGCGCTCGCGGGCCTGCTGGACCGCCTGCACCGCGAGCTCGCGGTCACCGTCCTCTACGTCTCGCACGAGTTCGGGGCCGTCGAGAGCTTCGTCGAGCGGCTCGTCCTCGTCCGCCGCGGCATCGTCTTCGACGGCCCGCCCGAGAAGCTGCCTGGCGTCTGGCACGACCCGTCTCACAGCCATGCTTGAGCTCGAGTTCATGCGGCTCGCCTTCGCCGCCGGCGCGATCGTCGGCCTGCTTGCGCCGGCGGTCGGCTTCTTCCTCGTCCAGCGGCAGCTCAGCCTGATCGGCGACGGAATCGGCCACGTCGCGTTCGCGGGAGTCGCGGCCGGGTACCTGCTCGGGCTGCCGCCGGTGCTGACGGCGCTGATCGCCTCGATCGGCGGAGCGGGCGCGATCGAGTGGCTGCGTGCCCGCAAGCACACGGCCGGCGACCAGGCGCTCGCGCTCGTGTTCTACACGGGCATCGCGGCCGGCGTCGTCCTGATCTCGATGGCGGGAGCGCTCAACGTCAACCTCTTCGGCTTTCTGTTCGGCTCGATCCTGACGACGACCGGTACCGACCTCGCCCTCGTCGCGGCTCTGGGAATCGGCGGGCTGACGACGATCGCGCTCCTCTATCGCGCGCTCGCGGCGGTCGCGCTCGACGAGGAAGGCGCACGCGTCGCCGGGGTGCCGGTCGCGTTTCTCAACGTCGTCCTGGCGGTGCTGGCGGCGACAACGGTGGCCGTCTCGATGCGAATCGTCGGCATCCTCCTGATCGCCGCGCTGATGGTGCTGCCCGTGATCGCGGCGACGCGGATCGCCCGCAGCATGCGCTCGACGCTGCTGCTCGGGATGGCGATCGGCCTCGCCAGCGTCCTCGGCGGGCTGACGATCGCCTACTACGCCGACCTACCGCCCGGCGGGACGATCGTCCTGATCGCGGCGGCGACCTTCGTCGCGGCGAGCGGGATCTCCGCGCTCCGGCGCCGCTGACGGGAACCGACGGAAAACTAGGACCGTCGCTCGGCGTCAATCCACGAGCTTGTAGCCCACCCCCCAGACGTTGACGACGAAGCGGTCGTCGGGTTCGAGCTCGAGCTTCTGCCGCAGCCGGGAGACGTGTGAGTCGAGCGTCCTCGTCCGGGTGAAGGAGCTGTAGCCCCAGACATCCCGGAGAAGCTCGTCCTTCGTGAAGACGCGAGACGGCTCGTCGGCGAGCGCCGAGAGGAGCTCGAACTCCTTCCCGGCCAGGTGCACCGTCTCGCCGCGGACGGCGACGACGCGGGCGAGCCGGTCGACCGTCAGGTCGCCGATCTCGACGATCTCCGCCGCGGGCGGCGACGTGCGGCGCAGCACCGCCCGAATGCGTGCGAGCAGCTCGTCGTAGACGACGGGCCGGTGCAGGTAGTCGTCGGCGCCGCGCTGGAAGGCACGGACACGGTCGACCGCATCTGCGTCCTCCGGGCCGAGCACGATCACCGGGACGTCGCGGTTCCACGTCCGTCCCGGCTCGCCCTCCCGGAGCCGAGCGCAGAGGTCGAGCTCGGAGCAGAGAACGAGGTCGGGCCGCGTGCGCTCCGCGAGGGCGAGCGCCTCGCCGCCGAACGCGGCCTGCAACACATGGAAGCCGTCGTTGGCCAGCTGCCGCTCGAGATAGCCCCGTGTGGCGGGCTCCGGCTCGGCCAGCAGCAGCGCGGCTGTCATGCTTTGAAGCTAGCAACGCGATTTCGGGATCGAAAGATGTCCTTTCCAACGATTCTGCGACGATCGCTCCCCACCTGGCTGATCTGGGCAGTGCCCGTCGCCGCCGCTGCCGCTGCCCCCTGGCAGAGCCACGCACCCCTCCCGGAGCCGCGCACCGAGGTCGCGGCGGGCGTCGCCCGTGGCGAGATCATCGTCGTGGGCGGCTTCACCGCGAACGGCGGCAACTCCGCACGCGTCGACGCCTACTCGATCGCCGCCAACCGCTGGCGGCGGCTGCCCGACCTGCCCGTCGCGGTCGACCACGCAGCGGCGGCGAGCGCGAACGGACGCGTCTACGTCGTCGGCGGCTACGGCGGCGACCGCGCTCCGCTCAAGACTGCGTTCGCTGCTCGAAGCCGGGAGCTGGCGCCGCCTCGCGCCGCTTCCGGACGCCCGCGCCGCCGCCGCGGCCGCGATTGCGGGCGGCAGGCTCTACGTCCTCGGCGGCGTCGACGGCCGCCGCTCGCTGGCCCGCATCGCCTTCGCGCTCGACCTGCGCACCGGACGCTGGGCGCAGGCTCGCCGGCCCCGGCTCCTCGCGAGCATCTCGCCGCAGCGGCCGTGGGCACGCGCGTCTTCGCGCTCGGCGGCCGCAGCGCCGGCATCGACACGAACACGGCGCGCTTCGAGAGCTACGACTCGAGGACGCGACGGTGGACGAGGCTCGCGCCGGTTCCGCAGGCGCGCGGCGGCACCGGGCGCAACTCACGTGAACGGCCGCATCGTCTCGATCGGCGGCGAGCAGCCCCAGGGAACGATCCGATCGCGTCTACGCCTACGAGCTTCGGACGAAGCGGCTGGCGCCGCCTCGCCGACCTCCCGTCTCCCAGGCACGGCCTCGGCGTGGTCGCGCACGCCGGCCGCGTCTACGCGGTCGCCGGCGGGCCGGAGCCAGGGCTCACCGTCAGCGGCGCAGTCGAGTCGCTACAACCCTAGAGCCGGCCGCTAGCGCAGCACGCCGATCAGCAGCCACGCGCCGAGCAACCCCGAGACGACGAACCCGATCACCGAGAGGAAGTGGATCCCGAAGATCTGCGGCCCGTCGGTCGCGAGGATGCCGATCAGAGACGAGCCGAGCAGGCCGCCGGCGACGACGAGCGCGACGACGACGCGATTGATCGCGACGTCGAGCTTGTGCATGAACTCGTCCAGCCCCTTGTGCACGAAGCCGACCTCGATCTGGCCGTCGCGCACCTCCTGGAGCACGTCGTGGATCTGGTACGGCAGGTCGTGCGCGATCCCGAGCAGCTCCCGCCCCTCCTTCTGCGCGCGTGACGCAAGCCGCGCCGGCGTGAACCGCTCGAGCATCAGCGCCCGCGCGTAGGGCTGCGCGACCTCGAAGACGTTGAAGTCCGCGTAGAGGTCGACGCCGACGGCGCCGAGCGTCGCGATCGCCTTGTCGAGCAGGACGAATCGCGTCGGCAGCTGCAGGTTCATCGAGTAGATCAACCCGAAGGCCTCGCGGATCACCTGGATCGGGTCGATCTCGCGGACGCTGGCGCCGAAGTAGCGGTAGAAGAGATCGCGCAGCGCGCGTCGCGAACTCCTCCTCGCGCTCCTTCGGATAGCGGACGCCGAGCTCCGCGAGCCGGCGCGGGAGCGCGTCCACGTTCTCGGTCGCGGCGTCGATGAAGAGCCGCGTCAGCCGCGCCATGTCCTCGTCGGTGAGCTTGCCGGCGAGCCCGAAGTCGACGAGCCCGATCCGGCCACCGTCGAGCACGAGCACGTTCGCCGGGATGCGGGTCGCCGTGGAAGAAGCCGTGCTCGAAGATCATCTCCATCCACGTCTGCGTGACCAGGTACGCGAGCGCGCGCCGCTCCTCCAGGGAGGTCGTGTCGAGCGGCGAGGTCGGCGAGCTGGATGCCTTCGAGGAACTCGAGCGTCAGCATCCGGGCGCTCGAGTAGTCCCAGTAGACCTTCGGCACGACGACGAGCTCCGAGTCGGCGAAGTTGCGGCGGAAGTTCTCGGCGTGCCGCGCCTCGAGCTTGTAGTCGAGCTCTTGCCGGATCGAGCGGGCGAACTCGTCGACGAGCGCGTGCGCGTCGATGAAGTCGAGCGCCCGGACGCGCTCCTTGATCATGCGCGCGGCCTGGTAGAGCAGCGCCAGATCGGACTCGATCTGGCGCGGGGCGTTCGGGCGCTGCACCTTGACCGCGACCTCGTCGCCGTTCGGGAGCATCGCGCGATGCACCTGGCCGATCGAGGCGGCCGCGATCGGCTGCTCGTCGAAGCGGAGGAACGCCTGCTCGAGCGTCAGGCCGAGCTCCGCCTCGATCACCTGCGCGGATCTGCGCGAACGGGAACGGCCGGACGTCGTCCTGGAGGCCGCGGAGCTCGACGACGATGTCCGGCGGCACGACGTCGGGCCGCGTCGAGAGCAGCTGGCCGAACTTGACGAACGTCGGCCCGAGCTCGTCGAGCATCTCGCGCAGGTGGCGGCCGCGCTCCGAGCCGACCGCGGGCGCTCCGGGTGCCAGCTCCTCGCGCGACGTCCACGGCAGGATGTCCGTCAGCTTGTGGCGCTCGAAGAAGTAGCCGAAGCCGTGCCGGACCGCGACCTGCGCGATTTCCGACAGCCGGCCGATCTTGCGGGTCCGCGGACGCGTGGCCATCCCGGAAGTGTTCCACGCGGCGGCCGTGAGTCCCACCGGCGAAGATGGAGAACGTGGACGAAGGCCTCGTACTCCTGCTCGTCGGCGCCATCCTCTCGGCGAGCCTCGTCGTCGCGCTCGGCGCAGCCCGGACCGGCCTGCCCGTGCTTGTCGCGTTCCTCGCGCTCGGGATGCTGCTCGGCTCCGACGGGCCCGGCGGGATCGAGTTCGACGACGCGGAGCTCGCGCGCCAGGTCGGCATCATCGGGCTCGCGCTGATCCTGTACGAGGGCGGACTGCAGACGTCGTGGCGGCGCTTGCGCCAGGTCGCGGTGCCTGCGGCCCTCCTGAGCACCGTCGGCGTCGTCGTCAGCGCGCTCCTCACCGGCGTGGCCGCCTACTGGCTCTTCGACCTCACCTGGCTCGAGTCCGTGCTGCTCGGCGCCGTGGTCGCGCCGACCGACGCAGCGGCGGTCTTCGCGACGCTTCGCGCAGACGCACATCCGGCGCACGCTCGCACGCACGCTCGAGGCGGAGTCGGGCGGGAACGACCCGATGGGAATCGCGCTGACGCTCGGACTGATCGCCTGGATCGAGCGTCCGGGCTCGTACGGGATCGACGATCTCTCGGTCCTGCGTCGTCCAGCAGCTCGGGCTCGGCCTCCTCGTCGGCGTCGCGCTCGGCGCCGCAGCGACCTGGGTCTTCGGACGGCTGCCCCCCTCGATCGGCGCCTTCGCACCCGTGGCATCGGTGGCCGCGGGCGCGCTCTCGCTTCGGCGTGGCCGACGTGATCGGCGGCAGCGGCTTCCTCGCCATCTACCTCGTCGGCCTCGCGGTCGGCAGCACCCCATCGCGCTACCGCCGGCAGCTCGTCGCCTTCCACGAAGGCCTCGCCTTCCTCGCGCAGGTCGCGCTCTTCATCGTCTTCGGCCTGCTCGTCTTCCCGAACGAGCTGCCCGACGTCGCGTTGCCGGGGCTCGCACTGGCGTTGCTGCTGATGCTCATCGATCCGGCCGGCGGCGGTTCTGGGCATCGACGCTCTTCACCGGGCATCACGCACCGTGACCGGCTGCTGCTCGGCTGGGCGGGACTGCGCGGAGCCGTGCCGATCGTGCTCGCGACGTTCGTGCTCTCGTCCGACGTGACGCACTAGGAACACGATCTTCAACGCCGTCTTCTTCGTCGTCGTCGTATCGGTGATCGTGCAGGGCACCACGCTCGAGTGGGTCGCGGGCAAGCTTCGGGCTGCTCTCGCCAGCGCCGCCGGTGCACGACGCGCCGCTCGAGGTCGGCCACCTGAGCAAGCTCGACCTCGTCGACTTCGCGCGTCGCCGGCGAACCACGCGATCGCCGGCTCCGCGGTCCGCGAGCTCGGCCTGCCGCGCGACGCGCTGATCGCGGTGATCACGCGTGGCGACGACACGATCCCCCCGCGCGGCTGACCGTGGTCCAGCCCGGCGACCGCCTGTTCGTGCTCGTCCCGCGCACGAAGCGCGCCGATCTCGAGGACGTCTTCTCGCGCTGGCGCCGGCTCGTCTAGACGATCAGCGCCAGCAGCGCCTTGGCCGTGTGCAGCCGGTTCTCCGCCTCGTCCCAGGCGGCACATCGGGGCCGTAGAGCACGTCCGCGCTGATCTCCTCGCCGGGATGCGCCGGCAGGCAGTGGAGCACGATCGCCTCCGGATCGGCCAGCGCCAGGAGCGCGTCGTCCACGGTGTAGCCGGCGAACGCCTGCAGCCGCTCGGCGCTCTCGGCCTCCTGCCCCATGCTCGTCCAGACGTCCGTGACGACGACGTGCGCGCCTGCGACGGCCTCGCGCGGATCGCGCACGACCGGGATCGACGCGTCGTCGGGCTCGTAGCCGGGCGGAGAGGCGCAGACGAGCTCGGCGCCGAGCAGCGCGCACCCCTCGGCGAGCGAGAGGCAGACGTTGTTGCCGTCGCCAATCCAGGCAACACGGAGTCCCTCGATGGCGCCGAAGCGCTCGCGCATCGTCTGCAGGTCGGCGAGCGCCTGCAGCGGATGCGCCTCGTCGGTGAGCGCGTTGACGACCGGGACCGTGGCGGCGGCCTCGAACACCTCGAGCTCCGCGTGGAGGTACGTGCGGATCGCGACGGCGTCGAGGTAGCGGGAGAGCACGCGGGCCGTGTCCTCGAACGGCTCGCCGCGCGCGAGCTGGAGCTGGTCGTCGGGGAGGTAGAGCGCCGTCGCGCCGAGATGTGCCGCCGCGACCTCCAGCGAGACCCTCGTCCGCGTCGAGTGCTTGCGGAAGAGCAGGCCGAGCGTGCGCCCCTCGAGCAGGCGGTGCGGCTCGCGCGCACGCTGCTTTCCCTTCAGCTCGTCGGCGAGGTCGAGCACGGCCTCGATCTCGGCGGCGGTCCAGTCGCGCACGCGTACGAGCGAGCGTCCGCGCAGGTCGACACCCAGCGCCTGTGGCAGCACGACGGTCACGTGTCGCCGTCCAGGTGGTGGCGGAGCTGGTCGGCGAGCTCGGCGCCGCTCAGCCCCTCGCGGGCGGCGAGGAAGATCGTGTCGTCGCCGGCGATGCAGCCCGCGATCTCCGGCAGACCGGCCTCGTCGAACGCGAGCGCGAGCGCGTTCGCGTGCCCGGGCGGCGTCCTGAGGACGACGAGGTTCCCCGTGTGCTCGAGGCTCGTCGCCCAGCGGCGGAGCGCCGACGGTCAGCTCGCTCAGCCGGTCGAGGTCGGCGGCACCCGGAAGCGCGTAGACGAGCCGGCCGTCGTCGCCGCGGACCTTGACGAGCCCGAGCTGCGCGATGTCGCGCGACACGGTCGCCTGCACCGCGTCGAGACCTTCGTCGCGCAGCGCCTCGACGACGTCGCTCTGCGTCGAGAGCTGCCGCTCGCCGACGAGCCGGAGGATCGTCCCCTGCCGTTCGAACTTGTTCACGTGAGCACCTCCTCGAGTAGGGCGAGCCCGAGATCGAGCTCCTCGCTCGTGACCGTCAGCGGCGGCGTCAGCCGGAGGACGGTCTCCCCCGCCGTGCCGACGACGAGACCCGCGGCGAGGCAGTCGGCGACGACCGGCCCGGCCGGGCGATCGAGCTCGGCGCCGAGCAGCAGGCCGCGACCGCGGACCTCGACGACCCCCGGCAGCGCCGCGAGCGCCGGCGGCGAGCTGCGCTCCGTGCTCGCGCACGGACAGCAGCAGCGGCTCGTCGATCGTCTCGACGACCGCGCACGCGGCGGCGCACGCGACCGGGTTGCCGCCGAAGGTGCTGCCGTGATCGCCGGGCGCGAGTCCTTCCGGGGCTCCGTCCGCGACGAGCAGCGCGCCGATCGGCAGGCCGTTTGCGAGCGCCTTCGCGAGCACGAGCGCGTCGGGCGCGACACCGAGCTGCTCCCAGGCGAAGAAGCTGCCCGTGCGTCCCGTCCCGCATTGCACCTCGTCGAAGATCAGCAGCGCGCCGTGCTCGTCGGCGAGCGCACGCGCGGCGGCGAGGAACTCGTGCGTCGCGGGATGGATCCCGCCCTCGCCCTGAACCGGCTCGATCAGGATCGCGGCCGTCTCCGGGCCGACGAGCGCGGTCAGCGACTCGGCGTCGTTCAGGCGTGCGAAGCGCGCCACCGGCGAGAGCGGCTCCCAGGCTGCGCGCTTGGCCGGCTGGCCCGTGACGGCGAGCGCGCCGTGGGTGCGGCCGTGGAACGAGTTCTCCAGCGCGACGATCTCGGGCTTACCGGTCGCCTTGCGCGCCCACTTGAGCGCCGCCTCGACCGCCTCGGCGCCGGAGTTGCAGAAGAAGGCGCGGGCGCCGCCGAACCGCGCGGAGAGCAGGCCCGCGAGGACGCTCATCGGCTCGGTCGAGTAGAGGTTCGAGGTATGCCAGAGCAGGTCGAGCTGCGCGTGCGCGGCTGCGAGCGGCGCGGGATGGCAGTGGCCGAGGCCGACGACCGCGATCCCGCCGAGCAGGTCGAGATAGCGCTTGCCGTCGGCGTCGACGAGCCACGTTCCTTCGCCGGACACGAAGGTGACGTCGGCGCGCGCGTACGTCGGCAGCAGGGCGGTCGCGGTGAGGGCGGTCGTGTTCACGCCAGCACCGCCGTCGCGCCGATCTCCGCCGCGACGCCCTCGCGGGCGGCGCCGATCGCCGCCCGCAGCTTGGGGACGATCCCGCCGCTGAGCTCTCCCGCCTCGAGCATCCGCTCGGCCTCGACGCCACCGATCGTCGCCGCGACCGCGCCGCCGAGCAGCAGGCCCGGGAACATCGGTCAGGAAGAGGATCCGGTCGGCGCCGAGCCCGATCGCGAGCGCGGCCGCCGCCTCGTCGGCATTGACGTTCAGCGGGCCTGCGGCGAGCGGCGCGATCACCGGGATCCGCCCGGCCGCGAGCGCCTCGGCGACGGCCGCGGGACGCGACGGCAGCGCCTCGCCGACGAGCCCGAGCTCGGGCACCGGCGTCGCCTGGAGCCCGATCTCGTCACCGAAGAGCGGTACGGCGATCGGTCCGAGCGCAGCGCAGATCTCCGCGTTGACGGCCGCGAACGAGGCGCGGACGACCTCGAGCCCGGCCGCGGTCGTCGACTCGCCGGCCGCCGACGAACGTGACGTCGAGCCCGAGCCGCTCCATCTCGGCCGAGATCTGCGGCCCGGCGCCGTGGACGACGCAGACCTGGTGCTCGCGCGCCATGCCGCATGACGAGGCTCGTCGCCTCGGCCG
This sequence comes from uncultured Gaiellaceae bacterium, assembly GCA_963765705.1. GTDB lineage: Bacteria > Actinomycetota > Thermoleophilia > Gaiellales > Gaiellaceae > Gaiellasilicea. The sequence continues at coordinate 209,115 of CAVXXJ010000013.1, read as the reverse complement.
CGACGGCGCCGCCGAGCTTGACGACGACGGTGCTCACGTCCGGTAGTCCGCGTTGATGCGGACGTAGTCGTAGGACAGGTCGCTCGTCAGATAGCTGGCGGAGCCCTCGCCCAGCCCGAGGTCGAGCTCGATCCGGCACGAGCCGTTCGAGACGTCCGGCTCGACGCCCTGCGGCGCGCCGCGGTCGAGCACGAGCGTGCCGTTGTAGGAGAGGCTGACGCGGCTCGTCTCGACTGAGGCGAAGCCGCCGTTGTGGGGCGCTGAGCCGGCGGCGGCGAGCACCCGCCCCCAGTTCGCGTCGTGGCCGAAGAGGGCGGTCTTGACGAGCGGCGACGTCGCGATGCGGGAGGCGATCGCGCGCGCCTGGCCCGCGTCGACGGCGCCGGTCACCTCGATCTCGGCGAGCACCGTCGCGCCCTCACCGTCGGCGACGATCTGCTGCGCGAGCTCGTCGCAGACGCGGCCGAGCGCGAGCGCGAAGGCGATGTCGGTCGCAGGCGTCCGCTCGATCCCGCTCGCGCCGTTCGCCAGCAGGCAGACGGCGTCGTTCGTCGAGCACTCGCCGTCGACCGAGATCGAGTTGAAGCTCTTGTCCACCGCCGGGCGCAGGAACTCGATCGCCTCGCCGGCCTCGAGCGGGTAGTCGGTCGTGACGACGGCGAGCATCGTCGCGAGCAGCGGGTGGATCATCCCCGAGCCCTTCGCCATCCCGCCGACCGTGAACCCGTCGAGCGAGACCGCGGACTCCTTCGTCCGCGTGTCGGTGGTGAGGATCGCGTTCGCCGCGTCGTCTCCACCCGACTCTGAGAGCTCGGTCGTGGCGGCGCGCAGACCGGTGAGCACCTTGTCGAGCGGGAGCAGGGTGCCGATGACGCCGGTCGAGAGCACCAGCACCTCCTCGGCGTAGAGGTCGAGCAGCCGCCCGGCCTCGGCAGCGGTCGCGAGCGCGTCGAGCTCCCCGCGCTCGCCGGTCGCGGCGTTTGCGACGCCGGAGTTGATCACGATCGCCTGCGGCTCGGCGACCTCGAGGTGCTGCTTCGAGACGATGACCGGCGCAGCCAGCACCTGGTTGACGGTGAACATCGCCGCGCCGACGGCGGGGACGGTCGAGCGAACGACCGCGAGGTCGAGGCCCTTGCGCCGGATGCCCGCGTGCGACGCCGGAGGCGACGAAGCCCTTGGCGGCCGTGACGCTCATACCAGCACCCCTGCGAGCCGAAGCCCGGCGGTCTCGGGCAGGCCGAGCGCCAGGTTCGCGTTCTGCACGGCCTGGCCGGCGGCGCCCTTGCCGAGGTTGTCGATCGCGCAGACGACGATCCGCGTTCCCGTTGCCCGGTCGGTGAACACGCCCAGCTCGGCGCCGTCGGTGCCCTGCACGCGCGACAGCTCGGGCGCGACGCCCTCCGGCAGCAGCGTCACCGCCGGCGAGGTCGCGTAGGCGGCCTCGAGCAGCTCGCGCACGTCGGCGTCGGACTGCACGTAGCAGGTCGCGATCAGGCCGCGGCGCACCGGCAGCAGGTGCGGTACGAAGCAGACCGGGAAGCCGAGCGCCTGCTCGATCTCGGGCGCGTGCTGGTGCGAGCCGACCTTGTACGGCGAGACGTTCTCGAGCACGACGGCGGCGTGCGAGCTCGCCTTCAGCGCCCTTGCCGGCGCCCGAGACGCCCGACTTGGCGTCGACGACGACGCCGCTCGGGTCGACGACGCCCACGAGCGGCGCGAGCGCGAGCAGGACGGCGGTCGCGTAGCAGCCGGGGTTCGCGATCAGCGGCCCGGTCGGCGGGAAGAGCTCCGGGATCGCGTAGCTCCACTCCGGCAGCGACTGCGGGCGCGGATGCTCGAAGCCGTACCACTCGGCGTAGAGCGAGGGCTGCGCCAGCCGGTGCGCGCCCGAGAGATCGACGACGACGACGTCGGCGTGCGCGTCGAGCAGCGCCGCCCGCTCGTGGTCGAGGCAGCAGAAGACGAGCTCCGCGCCCGCCGTGAGGGCGGCGTCGTTCGAGACGAACGCCGGCATGTTGCCGTTCAACCGCGGATCGAGGACGCTCGCGCCCTGGCCGGCGAGCGAGTCGGAGCCCAGCGCGACGAGCTCGAGCTCGGGGTGCGCGAGCACGCGGTCGAGGGTCTCCTGGCCCGCATAGCCGGACGCGCCGAGGATGACAGTTGAGACAGCCATATGCGTATTATGCAGAAAAAGTTGTTAGTATGCGTAAATGCTTGCGCACCTCGTGCTCGAGGACGGATCGGTCTTCCCCGGCCGGTCGGTCGGCGCCCCCGGCATCGCCTCCGGTGAGGCGTGCTTCACGACCGCGCCCGCGGGCTACGAGCAGGCGGTCACCGATCCCGAGCTACGCGCGGCAGGTGCTCGCGTTCGCGTACCCGCTGATCGGCAACTACGGCGTCGACGAGCGGCTGCTGGAATCGGATCGCGTCTGGACGGAGGGGGTCGTCATGCGCCGCGCGCGTCCCGAGTGGTCAGCGTGGCTCGCGGGACGCGGCGTCGTGGCGCTCGAGGAGATCGACACGCGCGCCCTCGTCCGGCGCCTGCGCGACGACGGTGCGATGCGCTGCGCGCTCGGAACCGCATCCGTCGACGAGCTCTATGCGCGGGCGCTGGCGCAACCGCACCTCGACTGGCCGCGCATGCTCGAGGAGCCCGAGCTCGCGTCTCCGGCACCGGCGCTCGAGGCGTGCACCGCCGAGCCGTACTCGGTCGGCGCCGGGCCTCGCGTCGTCGTGCTCGATCTCGGCTGCAAGCGCTCGATCGTGCGCCGGCTCGTCGAGTCCGGAGTCGAGGCGATGGTCGTCCCCGGCACCTGGGACGCCGACGCGGTGCTGGCGCTCGAGCCGGCGGCGGTGCTGATCGGCAACGGCCCCGGCGACCCCTCCCAGCTCGACGGACCGGTCGAGACCGTTCGCGACCTGCTCGGCCGCGTGCCGCTCTTCGGCATCTGCCTCGGCCACCAGCTCGTCGCGCTCGCGCTCGGGCTGAACACGTTCAAGCTTCCGTTCGGTCACCGCGGCGCCAACCACCCGGTCCGCGTGACCGGGACGAGCCGGGTGCTCGTGACCGCGCAGAACCACGGTTTCGCGGTCGAGCCGGGCGACTCCGCCGAGGTGAGCCACGTCTCGCTGAACGACGGCACCGTCGAAGGGCTCGAGGGCGAGGACTTCGTGACGCTGCAGTTCCACCCCGAGGCCGCGCCTGGGCCGCACGACGCTCTTCCCTTCTTCGACCGGATCGCCGCGGCATGCCGAAGAGAACAGACCTTCGCAGCATCCTGATCGTCGGCTCCGGGCCGATTCGCATCGGCCAGGGCTGCGAGTTCGACTACGCCGGCGTCCAGGCGTGCCGGGCTCTGCGCGGCGAGGGCTACCGCGTCGTGCTCGCCAACTCGAATCCGGCCACGATCATGACCGACCCCGAGTGGGCCGACGCCACCTACCTCGAGCCTCTCGACGCGCCGACGCTCGCCGAGATCATCGCCCGCGAGCGGCCGGATGCGTACCTCCCCACGCTCGGTGGGCAGACGGCGCTGAACCTCGCCGTCGAGCTGTCCGAGAACGGCGTGCTGGCGGAGTACGACGTCGAGTTGATCGGAGCGAACCTCGACGCGATCCGCACCGCGGAGGACCGCTCGATGTTCCGGGCTGCGATGGAGAACGCGGGGCTACCGGTGCCGGCAAGCGTGGTCGTCACGTCGGTCGACGAGCTCGACTACTGCCCGGTTCCCGCTGTGGTACGTCCCGCCTTCACGCTCGGCGGCGGTGGCGGCGGCATCGCCCGCACTCACGAAGAGCTGCGCGAGCGGGTCGCGCACGGCCTTGCCGCGAGCCCGATCGGCCAGGTGCTCGTCGAGCGCTCGCTGGAGGGCTGGCAGGAGTTCGAGCTCGAGGTCATGGCCGACACCGCCGGCAACTGCGTCGTCATCTGCTCGATCGAGAACCTCGACCCGGTCGGCGTCCACACCGGCGACTCCTGGACGGTCGCGCCGCAGCAGACACTCTCGGACGGGGAGCTCCAGCGTCTCCGCGACGCGGCGTTCGCCTGTGCACGCGCGGTTGGCGTCGCCACCGGCGGCGCCAACGTCCAGTTCGCCTACGAGCCGGAGACGCGAGAGCTGGCGCTGATCGAGATGAACCCGCGCGTCTCGCGCTCGTCCGCGCTCGCGTCGAAGGCGACCGGCTTTCCGATCGCGAAGCTCGCCGCGCTGCTCGCCGTCGGCTACACGCTGGACGAGCTGCCGAACGACATCACCGGCGCGTCGAGCGCCGCCTTCGAGCCGGCACTCGACTACGTCGCCGTCAAGGCGCCGCGCTTCGACTTCGACCGCTTCCCCGCCGCCGACCGCACGCTCGGCACCGAGATGCGGGCGGTCGGGGAGGCGCTCGGTCTCGGCCGCACCTTCCCCGAGGCGCTGCTGAAGGCGCTCGAAGGGGTCGAGGCCGGCGACGAGCTGCCGGAGATCCCAGGGCTGCACCCCTACTTCCTCGGAGAGCTCGAGTCGATCCGCGCCGCCGAGCGTGAGCTTGCAGCGAGCGGGGACGTCCCCGCCGCGAAGCGCTTTGGGCTGCCCGACGCGCGCGTCGCCGGGATCCTCGGCGTCTCCGAGACCGAGGTACGCACGCGGCGCGGGTCGCCCGGCCGGCTGGCGGTCGACTCGTGCGCCGGCGAGTTCGAGGCGCAGACGCCCTACTACTACCTCTCCTACGAGCAGAGCGACGGCAACGGGACACCGCCCGGATCGATCGTCGTGCTCGGCTCCGGCACGAACCGGATCGGCCAGGGGATCGAGTTCGACTACTGCTGCGTGCGCGCCGCGCAGGCATTCCGCCGGCTCGGGCACGAGGTCGTGCTCGTGAACTCGAATCCGGAGACCGTCTCCACGGACTACGACACCTGCGATCGTCTCTACCTCGAACCGGTGACGCTCGAGCGCGTGCTCGACGTGGTCGAGCTGGAGCGGCCGCTCGGCGTCGTCGTCTCGCTCGGCGGCCAGACACCGCTCGGCCTCGCGGCGGGGCTCGAGGAAGCTGGCGTGCCGTTGCTCGGCAACCCGCTGGCCGCGATCGCCGTCGCCGAGGACCGCGCCCGGTTCGCGGCGCTCCTCGACAGCCTCGGCGTTCGCGCGCCGGCCTGGGGCCATGCGGAGACGACGGGCGGCGCCCGGTCGATCGCGGACGGGATCGGCTACCCCGTGCTGGTGCGGCCGTCCTACGTCCTCGGCGGCAGCAGAATGCTCGTCGCGCGCAAGCCCGCTGAGCTCGTGGTCGACGGACCGGCGCTGATCGATCGCTTCCTGGAAGGCGCGATCGAGCTCGACGTCGACGTCCTCTGCGACGGCGAGACCGGCTGGGTGGCATCCGTGCTGGAGCACGTCGAGCGCGCGGGCGTCCACTCCGGCGACTCGGCCTGCGTCGTCCCGGCGCCGTCGGTGACCGCGCGCCTCGAGACCGAGATCCGCGAGCTCTCGGCCACGCTCGCGCACGCGCTCGGCGCCCGGGGGTTGCTCAACCTCCAGCTCGCGCTGCACGACGGCGAGCTGTACGTGCTCGAGGCGAACCCGCGCGCGTCGCGCACGGTCCCCTTCGTGTCGAAGGCGACCGGCATCCCGCTCGTCGACCACGCCTGCCGGCTGCTGCTCGGCGCGTCGCTCGGCGAGCTCGGCCTCCCGGAGCGCATCGTGCTCGATCGTGCGTGGGCCAAGGAGGCGATCTTCCCCGCCGAGCGCCTCGCCGGCGCCGCCGACCGGGGTGTCGAGATGCGCTCGACCGGCGAGGTGATGGCGAGTGGCCCGACCCCGGCCATCGCCTACCGCCGCGCGCTCCAGGCCGCCGGCCGCGCGACGCCGCGCTCGGGTGCCCAGGCGCCGTTGCAGACCGTCTAGAGCCTTTTCCAGAACACGGTCGTGTCGCAGGGCCGGCCATCGGGGTAGAGCGCGTAGCCGGGGATGACGCCGACCGTCGTCCAGCCCATGCGGTCATAGAGGCGCGCGGCGTCGCCCTCGGTCACCGCGTCCAGCACGAGCAGGGACTTCCCCTCAGCCCGCGCCTCCGCCTCGGCCTGCTCCATCAGCAGCTCGGCGATGCCGCGCCTGCGTGCCGAGCGATGGACGAGGAGCTTTGCGATCTCGGCGCGGTGCGGCTGGTTGGGCGGCAAGGCGAGGATCACCTGCACCGTGCCGACCAGCTCTCCGTTGTCAAAAGCGGCAACGATAAGCCGGCCGCCCTGCTCCACCTCGGCGGCCCAGGCTACGAACGCCGCCCGCGCGTCCGCAGGCGAGAACGGTGCCATGTAGCTGACCGACGCGCCTCCGGCGACACAGTCGTGGAGGACAGCCGCGAGCGCGTCGAGCTGCTCGTGCACCTCGGGCGGCTCGAGACGGCGGACCTCGATCTGCCCGGGCACTAGGTCTTGTCTCGGTGGGCCTTGTGCTGGTGCGCATGCGCGTGCGGTCGCGACGCCAGCATCGCGAGGAGCGCGAAGGCGACGAAGTTGCGCAGCGTCGGCTCGGGCCAATGCACTTCTGCGGCGCCGTCGAACCAGGACGGCTCGACGACGAAGACGATGCCGGCGATGACGACCTTGCCGAACCACCCGACGACGAGGAACAGCACCGCGAGCACGATGCCGAAGAAACCGAGCTCCGGCAGACCGACCGCGGACGCGAAGTCGAGGACGTTCCACGCGAGCCAGAACACGAACGGCCCGATCAGGAGCGTTGCGATCAGCGCCGTGAGCGCAACAGCGAGCCCACCGGCGACGAGAACGCCGATCCCGAGAGCTCGCAGCACGACGCGGGGGACCCGACCCATGGGTCGAGTCTACGACGCCGGACGGGTGCTAGTCGGTCATGCGGAAGGCAACGTTGTATTTCGTCACCGACGTGCGTTGGCCGGGAGTGTCGCCGGCCGGGATCGCGCTGAGCGCTTCGTCCCCCTGACGGTAGTCGTCCTCGTTGTCGAAGAAGACGATCACGAGCGACTTGTCGGCCTCGGGATCGTGAAGCACGAGGATCTCCTTGGCCGGCACGTTGTCCGGCCGGTCGCTGCCTTCCATCTCCTTCTGCATCTCCGCCATCCGGTCGCTGCTGACACCATCGAACGTCACGGCTCGTGCGAGTGACATGACTGACCTCCTTGTCGTAGGGCTGCCTCGGGACGGTTTCAGTCCTCACCGTCCCAGTAGTCGAGGATCGGTCCGGGCCTGCTGAGGAGAATCCGCTCGCCGGCGATGCTGCGGGCGCCGATCTTGCCGCTGTCGAGGTACTCGACGATGTCCGGAGCGATGAGCGTCGAGAGCATCAGGACGCGGATCGGCGCCTCGGTGCGGTTGGTGACCTGGTGCGCGCCGTCCTTCCCTCGCACGAAGCAGACGATATCTCCTTCGCTCAGGTCTCGCTCGCCTTCCGGTGAGCGCACGGTCGGCGTGCCGCGGAGGACGAGAAGCCACTCCTCGTTCGCGTGATGCGTGTGGTAAGGCCACAGGCGATCGCCGGGCTCGAGCTCGTACATGCTGCCGCCGATGAGCTCGGCGCCGACGTGCGCACCGACCCACGCGTCCTTGGAGCGCCAGCCCTCTCGGTCCTCGACGCGATCCCAGTCGTCCCCGTTGAGGTTGAAGACCTTCACGACGAGAGTCAGGGCGCGGCGTCGCCGAGCAACTCCCGTGCAGCGTCCAGATCCGAGCTGTGCACGAAGATCTCGCGCGGGCCGACGTCGGTGAAGTCCTCGAGAACCGCGTCGATCGCATCCGTTTCGCGATGCCCGCATTCGATCCCGGCCGAGCGCAGCAGACCGCACACGATCTCGGCTTCGGGCTCGTCGGAAACGACCTTCACCACGACTGCGTCCTCCATTGTCGCAGCGTACACCGGACGTTCCCTCGCTCGAGAACCTTCGGGACTACGGCTGCTCGAGCAACTTCAGCCGATGCTCGAGCTGAGCGAGACGCAGGGCCAGCGCGTCGTACTCCTCCCGGGTCACGAGCCCGAGCTCGCGCGCGACGCGCTCACCGGTTTCCTGCGGCAGGTCGCCGAGCTTCTCGACGCCGGCGCGCAGCTGTGAGCCGAGCTCGTCGACGAGCTGCCGGAGCGCCGGGCCGCTATCGGGCGCGGCCATGGGGGCGGGTGCTGCGCCGCTGCCGCCGGCGCTCGCGCTTTGCCGCGGCGTCGTCGGTTACCGGCGCGGGGACCCCTTCCACGGCAGGCTCGGCGCCACCGTCGCCCTGGAGAACGTCCGGAATCAGGTCTGGTGTGGGCTGAGCAGCGGCCAGCTCCTCGGCCTCGCGCAGGAGACCGCCGACCGAGCCCGCGTCGCTGAGCGAGGCATCGTCACGGCGGCGCGCATACTCCGGCTCGCGCTCCTTGAGCACCGCGACGAGCGGCGCCGCGATGAAGATCGACGAGTAGGCGCCGGCGCCGATGCCAACGAGCAGCGCGAACGCGAAGTCCTTCAGCGTCTCGCCGCCGAAGAAGTACAGCGCGGAGATCGGCAGCAGGGTGATGAAGGTCGTGGCCAGGGACCGCGGGATCGTCTCCCACAGCGACACGTTCGCGAGCGTCCGGAACGACGCGCGCTTCATCAGCGGCATGTTCTCGCGCACGCGGTCGAGGATGATGATCGTGTCGTAGATCGAGTACCCGAGCACGGTCAGCACAGCGGCGACCGTTGCGGTCGACACCTCCCTGCCGAGCAACGCGTAGATGCCGACGGTGATCAGGACGTCATGGAGCAGCGAGACCATCACCGGGCCGGCGAACTTCAGCTCGAAGCGGAACGCGATGTAGAGAGCGACCAGGAGCAGCGAGACGATGATCGCGAGGATCGCTCCCTCGGCGATCTGCCGGCCGAAGCTCGCCGAGACGCTCTTGACGCTCGTTTCCGCGTTGAACGTGCTCTGCAGGCCCCGCGTCAGGCGAGTCTGCTCGGCCTGCTCGACGTCAGTGCGGATCCGGAACTCCTTGTACCTGTCGCCCGAAAGCGCGGTGCCGCTTCCCTGGATCTGCGCGCTGCCCTGGCCGGTCTGGGCCGCCTGGGCGCGCACGTCGTCGAGCGAGGTCGGCTGCGGGGTGGTCAGGGTGATCTGGGTCCCGCCCTCGAAGTCGATGCCGAGATTCAGCCCGTTGATCCCGATCGCACCGACCGAGATCAGGAGGATGACGCCCGACATGGCGAACCAGCGGTTCCGCAAGCCGATGAAGTCGCGCCTGATCCACGCCGGCGGCTCGCCTTCAGCGCCCATCAGGCGCGGGTTGTCGAACCACTTGAAGCCGCCGAGCAGGCCGAGGATCGCGCGCGTCGCGGCGACGGCGGTCAGCAGCGACATCAGGGTTCCGATCAGCAGCATCAGCGCGAAGCCCTTGACGCCCGCGGTCGCGACGAGGAAGAGGATCACGGCCGTGATCGCGGTGACGACGTTGGCGTCGATGATCGTGGCGAAGCCCTTGCCGTAACCCGCCGCGATGGCGGCGCGCACCGATTTGCCGGAGCGGTACTCCTCCTTCACGCGCTCGAAGATGACGATGTTCGCGTCGGCGGCCACCCCCAGCGTCAGGATCATCCCGGCGAAGCCCGGCAGGGTCAGCGTGACGTTGAAGAGCAGGATCGCTGCGTAGAGGAACGCGGCGTAGATGCCGAGGCCGATCACGGCGACGACGCCGAGGACGCGGTAGAAGACGAGCAGGAAGAGCGCGACGACGAGCAGGCCCGCGATCGCAGCCTTCCAGGCCTCCGCGAGCGAGTCCTTGCCGAGCGTCGCGGAGATGTCGGTCTGCTCGCTGTGTGTTGAAGGTGACGGGCAGGGCGCCGGTCTGGAGCACCAGCGCGAGATTCTTCGCCTCGCTGAGGTCGCCGATGCCCGTGATCTGGGCGCCGTTCGAGCCGCTGATCCCGTTCGGGTACTGCTCCCAGTCGATCGACGGCCACGACTTGATCTGGCGGTCGAGCACGATCGCGAAGTGCTGGAACGTCTGGCTCGGGTCGCCCCCGCCGCCGGAGAGGTTGAAGAGCTGACGGCCCCGGTCGGCCTCGGCGTTGGTGATCTCGCCGAACTTGTCCGCGCCATCGTTGGTGAACTGCATCGTCACGATCGGCTGGCCCGACGTCGTGTCGAAGTCCTGGCGGGTGCCGGACAGCTTGAGATCGTCGCCGCGCATCTCGGGCACTTCCTTCAGGCCCTGGCTCGTCTGGAACTTGCCGAAGCGCACCAGGTAGAAGAAGTTCCGGGTCGGGTTCTCGACGTTGACCCCCGGGCAGACGACCTCACCGATGCCGCACGTGAGCACGACCGTCTTCGGCGGCACGCCGAAGATCTTCCAGCCCTTCGGCAGCTTGCCCAGCGGCGACGCACCGCCTGAGCCCGCGCCGGCCGCCGCGCTCGGCTGACTTCGCGATTCCAGAGCCGCGCATGCGTCCTCGTCGCCGGCCGCGCAGTTCGTCTTCGCGATCACTTCGCTCCGGAGCAGTTTGTTCTTCGTGTTCACCGGCCCGGCGCGCTTCTTCTTCTGGACGTCGAAGAGGTACCAGGACGTCGTCGTCTCCTGGTCGACAAGGGCCTGCTGGCCGGCGAGCAGCGCGTAGAGCGACTCCGTCGCGACCGGGAAGTTCTGGACGCCGATCGAAGGCCGCACGAGGTTCGCCTCGAGGTCGTAGAGCTCGAGCTGCGCCGTCTGGCCGAGGATCTTGATCACCTCGTCGGGGTTCTTGATGCCAGGGATCTGGATCGAGATCTGGTCGCCGCCCTGCTCCCGGATCTCGGGCTCCGCGACGCCGAGGCGGTCGATGCGGTCGCGGAGGATCTCGACCGACCGCGTCAGGTCGGACTTCTGCAGCTTGCGGTTCGGCGGCGGCACCGCCTGGAGGGTCACCTCGAGGCCGCCCTGGAGGTCCAGACCGAGCGTCGGCTCCTGGTGGATGGGCGAGCCGGGAACGGCGAGCAGGCCGACGCCGATGAGCCCGGCGACGATCAGCGCTACAAGAGTGAGGTGCGGTCTGACGATTCACCGGTCAGCGGTAGGTTAGCTGCGGACTTGTTGGACGGCTCTGCTGGAGGGCCCTTCTCGGGCGCGATAATCGCGGCGGACACGCGCGACCGCGCCGCGCGACGCGCACGTTCGTGCCGGGCGCGATCTCGACGACCAACGTGTCGTCGCCCTCGTTCACCTCGCGCACGTGTCCGAGCAGGCCGCCGACGGTGAGGATCTCGTCGCCGACACTCGACCGACTCGTGCAGCGCGCGCTGGTCGTTGAGGCGGCGGCGCTGCGGCTTGATCACGAACATCCAGAGCAGCGCGAACATGCGCGAGCGAGAATGATCAGCCCCCCTGGTTCCAAGGGTCCTCCTGTGGGCCGCCGGCGAGCCGGGCGAGCGCAGCGGCCGTGTGGGCCTCCAGCTCGCCGCGTTCGATCGCCGCCCGCGCGCCCGCGGTCAGTTCGAGTAGGAAGTGCAGATTATGCAGGCTCAGAAGGCGCAGGCCCAGCAACTCCTCCTGGTTGATCAGGTGCCGGATGTATGCCCGCGTGAAGCGTGAGCACGCCGGGCATGTGCAGCCTTCCTCGAGCGGCCGCGGATCCCGGGCGAACTGGGCGTTGCGCAGGTTCAGCCGGCCCGTCGCGGTGAGCGCCGAGCCGGTGCGGGCCGTGCGGGTCGGCAGCACGCAGTCGAACATGTCGATCCCGGCGCCGATCACGCGCAGGATCCCCTCCGCATCGCCGATCCCCATGAAGTAGCGCGGCTTCTCCGCGGGCAGGAGCGGAGCCGCCCAGTCGGTCGCCTCGAACATCTCGTCGCGGCTCTCCCCCACCGCCAGCCCGCCGAGCGCGTGCCCGTCGAAGTCGAGCGCGGTGATCTCCTCGATCGATCGCCGCCGCAGCTCCGGATCGGCTGCGCCCTGAGCGATCCCGAAGAGCAGCTGCTCTGGCGCGCGCTCGGCCTCCCGCTGGCGGGCCGCCCAGAGAGTCGTGCGGCGCACGGCCTCCTCGAGCTCCGGCCGCGGCACGCCCGCCGGTGGGCAGATGTCGAAGCACATCGCGATGTCCGAGCCGAGGTTGCGCTGGACCTGAGCCGCGAGCTCGGGCGAGAAGCGTGCGAGCGCGCCGTCGTAGACCGACCGGAACGTGACGCCGTCGTCATCCACCTCGACCAGCGTGTCCCGGAGCGAGAACACCTGGAATCCGCCCGAGTCGGTGAGGATCGGGCCGTCCCAGCCCGAGAAGGCATGGAGCCCGCCCAGCTCCGCGATCACGTCGTCGCCGGGCCGGAAGTGGAGGTGGTAGGTGTTGCCGAGGATGATCTGCGAGCCGACGTCACGCAGCTCGTCCGGGTCGAGGCTCTTGACCGTTCCCTTCGTGCCGACGGGCATGAACGCCGGCGTCCTCACCTCGCCGTGTGCGGTGCGGAGAATCCCGGCGCGCGCAGCGCCGTCGGTAGCGGTGACCTCGAAGGCCGGCACGCGAGGAGCTTAGGGTTAGAACGTGGACGTCGAGCCGTTCCTCCGTGCTGCGACCGAGGGCCGCGTCGCGCGGGCCGAGGAGATGCTCGCCGAGCAGCCTGAGCTGGAGCGCGACCCCTGGGTGCGGCTCGTGCTCGGACGCGAGTGGGACGGAGATCCGAGCACGCCCGGCGGCCCGCTCGGCTGGGCGCCGCTCCTCTACGCGTGCCACTCCCGCTTCCCGACGACCGCGCTCGCCCGCGAGCTCCTCGCGCGGGGCGCCGACCCGAACGCGTTCTTCGTCAACGAGTACGGGAACATGTCCGCGCTCTACGGCGCGGCGGGCGTTCGGCACGACCCGGAGCTGACGCGGGCGCTGCTGGAAGCGGGCGCGAGCCCGGACGACGGTGAGTCGCTCTACCACTCCACCGAGTCCGAGAGCCCCGACTGCACGCGCATCCTGCTCGAGCACGGCGCCCGGGTCGACGGCACGAACGCGGTTGCGGCCGCGATCGACAACGACCGGATCGAGCACGTCCGGCTGATGCTCGAGCACGGCGGCGACCCGAACGAGGGCTTCCATGTCGCGCACGCCGTTCGGCGCGGCGGCGGCCGGGAGATGATCGAGCTGCTGGCCTCGAAGGGAGCCGACGTCGACCGGCCGGGCGGTGAGACATGGCGTGGCCACGTACCGCTGAGGACTCCGTACCAGCATGCGGTCCTGCGCGGCAAGGACGAGCTCGCGGAGCTACTGGCAGGGCTCGGCGCCTCGACCGACGTCGACCCGGCCGACGCCGCCGTCTCCTCGATCGCCCGCGGCGAGCGTCCGACGGACCCGCTGCCGGAGACACTCGATCCCGATGCGCAGGAGGTAATCGTTCTGGCGGCGCTGCGCGGCAAGCTCGACCTCGTGGTCGACGTCGTCGGGCCGAACTTCCGCGGCGTCGTCGGTGGTTCCCCTGAGGGGACGCTGCTCCACCACGCCGCGTGGATCGGCTCGCCGGAGCTCGTCGCACGCCTGCTCGAGCGAGGCGCCGATCCGGTCGCACCCTCGGGCGCCCACTTCGACACGCCGCTCGCGTGGGCGGTGCACGGCTCACAGCACCACCACCTGCCGGACCGCGATCTCGTCGGAGTGGCCGAGCGCCTGGTCGCGGCCGGCGCGGAGATCGAGCCGCGCTTCCTGGCGTTCGCGGACGGACCGCTGGCCGAATGGCTTCAGAGGATGAGCACCGCGTCACCGAACGAGTAGAAGCGGTAGCGCTCCTCGATCGCGAGCCGGTACAGCCGGCGGGTCTCCTCGACACCGGCGAACGCCATCACCAGCGCGAGCAGCGTCGAGCGCGGCAGGTGGAAGTTCGTCAACAGCGCGTCGACACGGCGGAACTCGAAGCCCGGCGTGACGAACAGCGACGTGCGGCCCTCTAACGGACTGTCACGTGCCATGGACTCGAGCACGCGAACGGTCGTCGTGCCGACCGCGAGGACGCGCTCGGCAGCGCGAATCCGCTCCCACGCCTCGGGCCGCACGGAGTAGCGCTCTCCGTGCAGCTCGTGCTGCTTCGAGCGTCGGCGCGGTCAGCGGCCGAAAGGTGTCGAGACCGACATGGAGGGTGACGCGCTCGACGTCCAGCCGCTCGAGCAGCTCGGGCGTGAAGTGGAGGCCGGCGGTCGGAGCCGCGGCGGAGCCGGGCTCGTCCGCGTAGACGGTCTGGTAGCGCGATGGATCGGCGAGGGTCTCGGTGATGTACGGCGGCAGCGGAGCCTCACCCCGGGGCTCGCCGTTCAGTCGCACGCGCCAGCGACCTTCGCCGAGGTGCTCGACGAGCTCGACGGCCCCGTACCGGGTGCCCGCCTTCAGCCGACGCGTCGGCCGCGCGAGCGCGAGCCACTCGCCGCCGCCCTCATGCTCCAGCAGCAGCACCTCGCCCTTCGGCCGCTCGATCCGGATCCGCGCGGACACGACCCGGGTGTCGTTGACGACGACCAGCTCGCCCGAGAGCTCCTCCGGCAGCTCTGCGAAGACGCGGTGACGAACATCGCCGCTGACCCGGTCGTAGACGAGGAGCCGGGAGGCGTCCCGCCGCTCCGCCGGGTGCTGCGCGATCAGCTCCTGCGGCAGGTCGTAGTCGAGCTCCGACGACTCCATCCGATTGGGAGCGTAGCCTCCTCCCCGTGGACGAGAAGGCACTCGAACGAGCCAAGGCTCGCATCGCCGAGGCGGCCGCCGGCAGGGTCGCTCCGGCCGAGATCGACGCGGCACTGGAGCGCGCGCGGACGCAGATCGAGGCGCTCGCCGAAGCGACGGCACAGCTCGAAGGGACGCTCCCGGAGAAGATCGGCGCCGCCGTCCACGACGGCCTCCGCGCCGAAGTCGTCCCGGTCGCCCGCAACCTCGCCGAGATCCGCGGTCTGCTGAACCAGGCGATCCGCCGGCTCGAGCGGCTCGAGGGGGACATCCTCGCCGAGCGGCACGCGCGCATCGACGACCTCGGCCTCCTCGTCGAGCTCGTCTCGTCGGGCTGGAAGGGCGTCGACGCCCGGCTGGAGAAGGTCGAGCGCGCCACCGTCGGCGGCACGATCCACACGCTCCGCGACGCCGGCTAGCGGGGCTCCAGGAAAGGAAGCACGAGCCGGAAGCGGCTGCCCTGGCCGAGCGCTGTCTGGAGCTCGATCCGCCCACCGAGTGCGACCGCGAGCTCTCTCGCGATCGGCAGCCCGAGCCCGGTCCCGCGCCCGTCGGTCGACCAGAACGGCCGGAAGATCCGCTCGCGCTCCTCCTGGCTGATGCCCGGGCCGGTGTCCGCGACGTCGACGGTGACCGTCCCGTTCTGGCTCGACAGCTCGAGCCCGATCCGGCCGCCGTCGGGCGTCCAGCGAAAGGCGTTCGAGAGCAGGTTCGAGATGATCTGCAGCACCCGATCGCCGTCCGAGACGATCACCGGCGCGCCTTCCGCCGCCTGCGTGTACTCGATCCCGCGCCGGCGGGCTTCGTCGGAGAAGGTCGAGTAGGCGCGGTCGCAGAGCCGGTTCATGTCGACCTCCTCCGTCAGAACGGTGAACCGGTGCGCGTCGAGCTTGGCGAGATCGAGCACGTCGTTGACGAGCCGGCCCAGCCGCTCCGCCTCCTCGGCGACGATCTCGAGTGATTCCTCCGCCGCCTCCGGGTCGGTGACGACGCCTTCGCGCAGCGCGGCGACGTGGCCGCGGATCGCCGTCAGCGGCGTGCGCAGCTCGTGCGAGACGGACATCAGGAAGTTGCGCTCGAGCTCCTCGGCCTCGGCGAGCCGCGCCGTCATCTGGCGGAACCGGTCGGCGAGATGGCCGATCTCGCCACCGCCGGGCACGTGCGGCACCTCGACGTCGTAGCTTCCCTGCGCCACCCGGTCGGCGGCGTCCGACAGCGCCAGCACCGGCCCCGTGATCCGGCGGGAGAGGTAGAGGGCGAGCGCGCCGACGACGATCAGGCCGACGAGAAACGCGACGGCCAGACGCGACAGGAACGTCAACCACGTCTGCCTGAGCTCGGCCTTGGGCTTCGCAACGATCAGATACGAGAAGACGGCGCCGCCCTCGCCGCCGAGTCGGATCGGAAACGCGGCTGCGAGGTACGGCCGGTTCTCGCCGGGAGGCTCGAACTCGAAGGTCACGATCCGCTCGATGCTGAGCTGGACACCCACGTCATCCGCTTTCAGGCGCCGCAGGCCGGAGTCTTCCCCGAGCCGCGGGTCGACGAGGATGACCTCGAAGAGCCGGTCGCCGGTCGCGGCCTCGAGCTTGGAGGCGGCGAAAGCGGGTGCAGCCTTGTCCTCGTCGAGCGCACGCACCGCCCATTCGGCATAGAGATCCGCCAGGCCCTGTGCCTCCTGGCGCAGCTCCCGCCGGGTCTCCGTCCCCGTGTAGTCCTGGAAGAGGCGGAGCGCGATCAGGCTCGTGACGAGCCCGGAGAGCGCGATCCCCGCCAGGAAGAGCGCCGGCAGGCGAAAGCGCAGTGACTTCATGACGAGCGCAGAGACTTCATGGCGCTAGCTAAGCAGCAGGCGCGGGTGCCCGGTCGGGGCCGACCTTGTAGCCGACGCCCCACACGGTCACGATCGGCGACGCCTCGCCGAGCTTGCGGCGCAACTGCCGCACGTGCACGTCGACGGTGCGCGTGTCGCCGGCGAAGGTGTAGCCCCAGACGCGCTCGAGCAGCTGGTCGCGCGTGAGCACGAGCCCCTTGTGGTCGAGCAGCTCCCAGAGCAAGTCGAATTCCTTCGGCGCCAGCTGGATCTCGTCCTCGCCGACCTTCACCTCGCGGCGGCCGGCGTTGATCGAGAGATCGCCGTGGTGCAGCTCCTCCTCGACGTCGCGGCGCCGCTCGGGCGCGGCCCGGCGCAGCACGCTCTTGACCCGGGCGACGAGCTCGCGCGGGTTGAACGGCTTGGTCAGGTAGTCGTCGGCGCCGACCTCGAGCCCGATGATCTTGTCGACGTCCTCGTCGCGCGCGGTCAGCATCAGGATCGGCACGTCCGAGGTCTTGCGCACGCGGCGGCAGATCTCGATGCCGTCGATGTCCGGCAGCATCAAGTCGAGGATGATCAGCGCTGGAGCCTCGTTGGCGACGTGCGTCAGCGCCGCGCTGCCGGTCGTGACGGCGCGCACGTCGTAGCCGGCGTTCTTCAGGTAGAGCGAGACGAACGACGCGATCGACGCCTCGTCCTCGACGACCAGGATCGTCTGCGCGCCGGCAGCCATCAGTCGGCTTCGGAGCGGGCGAGGCCCTTCTCGCCGCGCTCGTTGCCGAGCACGAAACGCTTCGCGAGCTCCGGGAGCGGCTTGCAGCTCTCCGGTTCGTCGCGGCAATCAGCGCCGTCGAGCGAGTACACACCGGGATCGAGTGCCGTCAGCGCGCCGACGATCGAGCCCGATGCCCTTGGCGACGACGGAGAGGTCGATGCCGCGCCCGTCGATCACGATCCGGTACCTGCCGCCGACGAGGCGGAAGCGAAGACCCAGGCCGCTGTAGCGGACGCCGGATCCGCTCGGGCCGACGAATCGCCGTGGCTGGTCGTCGCCGGCGACGTACGGATCGAAGGCATCTTCGGGCGTGAGGTCGTAGATGTCGACAGAGCCGCGGTCGAGCCGGCCGATCACTCCACCCTTGGCCTGAAGCGTCACTCTGCCCTGGCCGTCCTCGACGGAGAGCGTACCCTCGCCCGCGCGCACGCCGGCCGCTCCCGCCACGGGGAGGGCAAGTGCGAGCAGGCCAAGGAGTGCAAAGGTCTTCCGCATCACGGTTGCAGTATCGGCACGCCGCGTGTGCCGAGGATCATGTTCACGTAAGGAAAGTGTAAACGGAGCAGGCGGCAGGACATAGCGTCTTTGTACCCGCTCCCGCCGCACTAGTACTCGTAGAAGCCGCGGCCCGATTTGCGGCCGAGCAGACCCGCATTCCGCATCGCGACGAGACGCGGCGGCGGCGCCATCGCGAGCCTCGCGCGTCTTCTCGTAGAGCGCCTCGGAAGCATGCACGTGCACGTCGATGCCGACGAGGTCGACGAGCGCGCAAGGGCCCATCGGCCAGCCGGCGCCGTTCTTCATGCCCGTGTCGAGGTCCTCGGGCGTCACGCGCGACTCGTCGAGGACGCGGATGCAGTCGTTCAGGAGCGGGATCAGGACCCGGTTGACGACGAAGCCAGGCGTGTCGTGGCAGCGAATCGGCGTCTTCCCGATCCGCTCGCCGAACGCGTACGCCGTCTCGAACGGCTCGTCGGCGGTCAGCTCGGCGCGGACGATCTCGACGAGCGGCATCAGCGGCGCCGGGTTGAAGAAGTGCATGCCGACGACGCGCTCGGGCTTCGTCGTCGCGGCGGCGATCTCGGTGACCGAGAGCGCCGAGGTGTTGCTGGCGAGCACGGCGTCGGGCCCGCAGATCCGGTCGAGCTCGGCGAAGAGCTCACGCTTCGGCTCGAGCTCCTCGACGATCGCCTCGATCACGAGGTCGCAGTCCGCGAAGTCGTCGAGCTGGGTCGTCAGCGTCAGCCGGCCGACCGCTTCGTCGCGGGCGGCCTGCTCCAGCTGCCCCTTCTCGACCTTGCGCGTCAGGAAGTGGGCGATCCCGTCGCGGCCCTTCTCGGCGAGATCCATGCTGATCTCGCGGCCGACCGTGTCGACGCCCGCCTCGACGCAGAGCTGCGCGATCCCGGCGCCCATGGCGCCGAGGCCGACCACTCCCACGGTGCGCACCTCCACGGCGCGCGATCCTACAGCCGGAGCTAGCGCCGGGGCTCGTCGAGGCGCGAGTCGGCGCCGTAGAGCACGGCGAGCGGCCCGATCAGGACGATGAATGCGATCACGATGATGGTCACGGGAACAGCATCGCCACGTTGCACCATTAGCGCAAATCCAGGTATTGTTCATATCGATCATGGAACCTGATAGTTGGCTCGGCGTCGAGCTCCGTCATCTCGCAGCCCTCGAAGCCGTCGCGCGTGAGGGGACATTCGGCCGCGCTGCCGAATCGCTCGGCTACACGCAGTCGGCGATCAGCCAGCAGATCCAGACGCTCGAGCGGATCGTTGGCGAGCGGCTGCTCGAGCGGCCGGGCGGCCCTCGTGCGGTGACGCTCACCGAGGCGGGCGCGTTGCTCCTCCGCCACGCCGAGGCGATCGTCGCCCGGTTCGAGGCCGCCCGCGCGGACATGGCAGCACTGTCGGAGGGGCAGAGCGGCTGCCTACGGATCGGCACGTTCCAGAGCGTCGGCGCGAAGGTCCTGCCCGAGATCATGCGCCGCTTCCTGGCCGCGTGGCCGCACATCGAGCTCGAGCTGCACGGAGTCGGCGTCCGACGACGACCTGCTCCGGCTCGTCGAGCGCGGCGAGCTCGACCTCGCCTTCGCGATGCTGCCCACGCTCGAGGGGCCGTTTCGAGACAGACGTGCTCCTGCGCGATCCCTACGTCCTGCTCGTCCCCGACGAGCACGAGCTGGGCGGCCTGCAGCGCGCCAGCATCGCGGACCTCGGCGAGTTGACGCTGATCGCCAATCGCGCGTGCCGCAGCACCGCGCTCGCGGAGGGCGAGCTCGTCCAGCGCGGCGTCGCCGTCGACGTCGCCTTCCGCTCGGACGACAACGGCACCGTCCAGGGCCTCGTCGGCGCCGGGTTCGGCGCGGCGCTCATGCCGCTGCTCACTGTCGACCCGAACGACGACCGCGTGGCGGTGCTGGAGCTCGACCCGGAGATCCCCCACCGTCGGATCGCGCTCGCCTGACATCGCGACAGGTACGAATCCCCGGCCGCGCGGGCGTTCGCAGGCATCGCCCGCGAGGTGTGCGCCGAGGTCGAAGCGTCGCTCGCCGGCGTCGTCGCGTAAGCCGGTCTAGACGCGCTCGACGACCGCGGCGATCGCCTGGCCGAAGCCGATGCACATGCAGGCGATCCCGTAGCGCGCCTCGCGGCGCTCGAGCTCGTTCAGGAGCGTCGCCGTGACGCGGGCGCCCGTCGCGCCGAGCGGATGGCCGAGCGAGATGCCGCCGCCGTTCGGGTTGATGTCGTCGAAGCGGTCCTCGAGCCCGGCGTCGTGCGCGAACTGGAGCACGACGGACGCGAACGCCTCGTTGACCTCGATCACGGAGATGTCGTCCCAGCCGAGCCCTGCCTTCGCGAGCGCCTTCCGGCACGCCTCGGGGTTGCCGTGCAGCATCCGGTACGGGTCGACGCCGGAGAGCCCGAAGGAGACGAAGCGCGCACGCGGCTCGAGGCCCGAGCCGCGTCGCGGCCGCCTCGCTGGTCACGAGCACCGCGGCGGCGCCGTCGACGATCTGGCTCGAGTTGCCCGGCGGTGACGACACCGTCCGGGAGGAACGCGGGCTGGAGCGAGGCCAGCTTCTCGGCGGAGGTGTCGCGGCGCGGCGCCTCGTCGACGGCGAAGAGCACCGCAGCCCCGGCGGCCGAGACCTCGACAGGGACGATCTCGTTCTCGAACTTGCCGTCGTCGATCGCGGCGAGCGCGCGCCGGTGCGACTCGAGCGAGTAGGCGTCGAGGGCGTCACGCGAGAGCTTCCACTCGGAGGCGAGCGCCTCGGCGGAGATCCCCTGCGGCACGATCTGCCAGCGCTCGTGCAGCTTCTCCGAGAGGTCACCGCCGTTCGAGCCCATCGGGACGCGCGACATCATCTCGACGCCGGCCGAGACGACGACGTCGAGCTGGCCGGCCCAGATCGCGGCGGCCGCGTTGAAGTTCGTCTGCATCGACGAGCCGCACTGGCGGTCGACCGTCGTCCCGCAGACCGTCTCGGGCCAGCCGGCGACCATCGGCGCCATCCGGCCGATGTTCCAGCCCTGCTCGCCGATCTGGGTCACGCAGCCCATCTGGATGTCCTCGACCTCGGCCGGATCGAGGTCGTGGCGCGCGACGAGGCCGTTCAGCACCTGTGCCGCGAGCTCGTCGCCGCGCGTGCCGGACAGCGAGCCGTTGCGCCGCCCGATCGGGCTGCGAACGGCGTCGACGATCAGCGCTTCCGAGGCCACAGAGGGAGCATAGACTCAGAGGATGGCGACGACAGCATCCGAACGGAAGCTGCTGATCGGCGGCGAGTGGGTCGAGACCGGCGAGTGGGTCGAGGTGCGATCGCCGTACTCCGGCGAGCTGGTCGGGCGGGTCGCGAAGGCCGGGGCCGCCGAGGCGCGCCGGGCGATCGACGCCGCCGAGATCGCGATGCGCGAGCCGCTGCCCGCACACAAGCGCGCCGAGATCCTCGTCAAGGTCGCCGGCTACCTCGGCCGCCGCCACGAGGAGGTCGCGCAGACGATCTCCGCCGAGGCCGGCAAGCCGCTGAAGGCAGCGCGGGTCGAGGCGTCGCGGGCGATGTCGACCTTCACGATGGCCGCGGTCGAGGCGCGCAAGCTGACCGGAGAGACGGTGCCGATGGACGCCTCGCAGGCAGGCGCCGGCAAGCTCGCGTTCACGCTGCGGCAGCCGATCGGCATCGTCGGTGCGATCTCGCCCTTCAACTTCCCGCTCAACCTCGTCGCCCACAAGATCGCTCCGGCGCTTGCGGCCGGGTGCGCGGTCGTGCTCAAGCCTGCGTCGCAGACGCCGTTCTCGGCGCTGCTGCTCGCGGAGCTCGAGACCGAGGCGGGGCTGCCACCCGGCTGGCTGAACGTGCTCGTCGGCCCCGCCTCCGAGATCGGCGACGTCCTGGTCGAGGACGAGCGCGTGCGCGCGATCACGTTCACCGGCTCCGGCGGTGTCGGCTGGAAGCTGGCGGAGCGGGCGCCGCGGAAGCGGGTCAAGCTCGAGCTCGGAAACGCGACGCCGGTGATCGTCGAGGCGGACGCCGATCTCGAGGACGCAGCGACGCGGCTCGCCGCGAACGCGTTCTCGTTCGCGGGCCAGAGCTGCATCTCGGTCCAGCGGATCTACGTGCAGCGAGACGCCTACGACGAGCTGCTCTCCCGCTTCCTGCCCAAGGTGGAGGCGCTCGTGGTCGGCGACCCTGCCGACGAGGCGACCGACGTCGGGCCGCTGATCGACACCGACGCGCGCGACCGCGTGCTCGCGTGGATCGAGGAGGCCCGGACGGCAGGCGCGACGATCCTCACCGGCGGCGAACTTGACGGCGAGCTCCTCCGGCCGACCGTGATCGCAAACGCCGGCCCGCGAGCTGAAGGTGTCCGTGCGAGGAGGTCTTCGGGCCGGTCTGCACCGTGACCGCGTACGACGATCTGGACGAGGCGATCGAGCTCGCAAACGGGACGCGCTACGGGCTTCAGGCCGGGCATCTTCACCGCCTCGATCAAGTCCGCGCTCGCCGCGGCGCAGCGGCTCGAGTTCGGCGGCGTGACGGTCAACGAGGCGCCGACGTTCCGCGCCGACCAGATGCCGTACGGCGGCGTCAAGGACTCGGGCAACACGCGCGAAGGCCCCGCCTACGCCGTGCGCGAGTTCACCGAGGACCGCCTCGTCGTGATCGACCTCTGATCCGGCCTGAATAGCGCTCCGAAGCCGCGAGTACACTCGCGCGTGGCGCGCGTCCCGCTCCTCCAACGCCTGCTGCGACATGACGCCGACTCCGGACGGCGCCGTTGCGGCAGCTCCACCGCGGCGGCGGCGGCCGGCCCCGCCGCCGACCGAGCTCCGGCGCGAGCGTCGCGCGCTCCTCCGCCTGCGCGAGCAGAAGCTGCGCGACCTCGGCGGGCTCTCGCTGGAGATGTACCGGCGCGACAGCTTCCGCGAGGACCTGCTGCTGGAGCGCTGCGCCGAGCTGATCGGGCTCGAAGCACGGATCCACGAGCTGGACGTCCTGCTCGGCGCCGTCCGGCCTTCGCCGGGCGCACCACGCACCGCTCGCTGCGACTGCGGCGCACCGCTGCTCTGGGGCTCACGCTTCTGCGCCTCCTGCGGCCGTCCGGTCGCCGGGGCAGCCGGCGGGGGAAGCAGCACGGCAGGAACCGCAGGCAAGGCGCAGTGACCGATCGCGGCACCCTGCGCTGTCCGCGCTGCAATGCCGTCGTGCAGCCGGGCCAGGAGTACTGCCTCGAGTGCGGCGGGCGGCTGGGACGCGCCCGCGCAGGCCCCGTCGAGCGGGCGTCCGTGGGCGTGGCAGAGCGTCACCGCTGGGCCGGCGCCTGGCTCCTGCCGGCGGCGCTCGGGCTCGTCATCGCCGTCCTCGGCACCGGCGCGGCGATCGCGATCTCCGACGACGGCAAGGCGCCGAGCGCGGTCTCGACCGCGACGGGCGGCAGCCTCACCGTCACCGACACCGGCTCGACGCTGACGGCGCCCGAGCCGACCGAGCCCACCCCGACGACGACCGCACCGACCACGACTGCGCCGCCGACGACGACTGCACCCCCGCCGCCGCCGGCGAACCCTGCCGCGGTCAGCTGGCCGCGCGACCAGCGCGGCTGGACGATCGTCCTGCTCTCGCTCCCCCAGGCCAACGGGCGCAGCGCCGCGGCCGCCAAGGCGACCGAGGCGCGCAGCGGCGGCCTGCGACGGGTCGGCGTCCTCGAACTCCTCCCGCTACGCGAGCCTCCATCCCGGCTACTACGTCGTCTTCACCGGCGTCTTCGAGACCGAGGCGGAGGCGGCGAGCGCATTGCAGCGCGCCCGCGCGGTGTTCCCCGCCGCGTACCAGCGCGAAATCGTGCCGTGAGCGGACAGAGGTGTAGAGATTCGCCCGAGCGGGCACACGCGTCCGGAGCGACGCCGGGAGGGCCGTGGCCCGTTTACACGCTAGTAACTAAAGTGCAACGACTTTGTAACAGCGCCGAGTTGTCCGTATACTCGGTTTCGACAATCCTGCCGAACGCCGACTTTCGGCCTGCTTACTGGACAGAACGGGAGCGATGACCCCTCAGATGGAAGCCCAGCTCATGCAACTCCAAACGTGTATGTATCAGTATTCGAGAGCGATCTATCGCTCGATCAAGGACCTGATCGACCCGTACTCCGAGCCCGACGCGCAGCTGGAATCCCGCCGCGCCGTGCTGGAGCAGTGCCAGCAGACGATGGAGCGGCTCGCGGCCGATCCGCACTACTTCTCGAAGCCTGACCGGGCTCTCTTCCAGGACATCCGCCGCTTCTTCCCGATCACCGCGCAGGCGCAGGTGGCCTGGGCCGTGAAGGAGGGCGTCGGCGCTGCGGTCGGCTTCATCGAGGAGCAGCTCGAGGCCGGCGCGTTCGACGGCGGCGTCGCCCGCTGCCGGGCAACGACACGCAAGGGCAAGCCCTGCCAGCGCACGCCGCTGCCGGAGCGCGACTACTGCCCGTCGCACCAGCACCTCGAGCGCTCGCTCGCCGCGGCCTGACAACCCGTCCGGCGGGCTGAGCTGGTCGGACCGCGAAGCGGCCCTTCAGGGGTTTTGCCGTGGGCATGGCTTGACCATGCCCATGCAGCTCTTGACTTCGCGCGAGCGCGGGCTTTGCCCGTGCTCGCTGCGGACTAGAGATAAGCTCGGGCGCGAATGTCGCACGACACCGACAAGCTGATCCGTCAGCTCTCGCTCGTCGCGTTCCTGATGGCGGAGCGGCGGCCGCTGACCGCGCGCGACGTGAAGGGCAACGTCGAGGGCTACTCGGAGATGTCCGACGAGGCCTTCGCGCGCCGCTTCTACTCCGACCGCGCCGAGCTGATCGGGCTGGGCGTGCCCGCTCCACTCGCAGCGGGACGAGTTCACCGGCGAGGAGCTCTACACGCTCCGCTCCGAGAACTACTTCCTCGACAAGCTCGAGCTCGACGACGACGAGCTGGCGGCGCTCCAGACGGCGCTGTACATGCTCGAAGGGACGTTCGCGTACGCGGAGCCGCTCCGGCTCGCGCTCCAGAACCTCGCGCTCGGCAGACCCGGCTTCGACGACGCGCCGACCGACACCGCCTCCCGCGTCCAGGTGCGGGACGCCGACTACTCGCCCGAGATGGCCGGCCGGCTCTCGAAGCTCGAGTCCGCGATCTCGAAGCAGCGCACGATCAAGTTCAACTACTGGTCGCCGCGTCGCGACGCCGTGCGCGAGCGCTCGCTCAACCCGTACGCGCTCCGGCGCGACCGCGGCACCTGGTACGTGGTCGGCGAGGATCTCGACAACAGCGACGTGCGCACGTTCCGCGTCTCGCGGATCCGCAGCGACATCAGGTTCGCGACGCGGCGCGAGCGCGACTTCCGCCTGCCGGCCGACTTCGACGTCGACGCCTACCGCGTCGGCGAGGACTGGCAGCACGGCCCGGTCGCCGGCACCGCGAAGATCGAGGTCAACGGCGACACCGCCTGGTGGGTGCACCGGACGCTGCGCGAGGCCGGCACGCTCACCGAAGGCGTCTTCGAGACGCACTACGCCGCGATCGAGCCGCTCGCGGGCTGGGTGCTGCGCCAGAACGGCCGCGCGGTCCCGCTCGAGCCGGCGGAGCTGCGGGCCGCGTGCGCCGAAGGGCTCCAGCGCGTGCGGGACGCGCACGAGGCGGAGCCGCCGAAGCTCGCCCGCGTGAAGGCCGTCGCCAGTCACTGACCGACGCAGCCGAGCGCCCCGCCCCACCGGTGGCGCCGGAGCGCTTTGCGGTACTCCAGTCGCTCCTCGCGCACCTGCTCGCGGCGTGCGGCGACGGCCGCAGCGCCCGCCTCGACCCCGACGACCTCGCGGAGCGCTTCCACATCCCGCGCGACGAGCTGCAGGAGCACCTGTCGCTGCTCAACCTCGTCAACTTCGGCGGCGGCTGCTACACGGTCTACGCCGAGCTCGAGGGCGACTCCGTCCGCGTCGACAAGGAGCTCTACGGCGACGTCTTCCGGCTGGCTCCCCGCCTGACGCCGCTCGAAGCGCGGGCGATCCACCTTGCGCTCGACATCGTCGGCCCGTCGATCGCGGCGCAGGTGCACACGCCGCTCGACCGCGTCCGCAAGAAGCTCGAGGAGACCTTCGGCCAGTTCGAGGATCACCAGGCGCCGCAGTCGGGCACCGAGAGCGACGAGGAAGGGCTCGTCGCCACCTTCTCGGACGCGATCGAGCAGCGGCGCGTGGTCGCGATCGACTATCTGAAGGACGGCGACGAGGCGCCGGCCGAGCGACTCGTCGAGCCGTACACGTTCGAGCGCATCCTGCCCAACTGGCTGATCCACACGTGGGACCGCTCCGCGAACGCCGAGCGCTCGTTCCGGCTCGACCGGATGCGCTCCGCCCGGATGACCGACGAGACGTTCGAGCCGCGCGACGGCTTCGATCCGCACTTCCTCCAGGACACGCACCAGGTGCGCGTCCGCTACGGCAAGCCGGTCGCGCGCTACCGCGTCGAGCGCGGCGCCGTGCGGCTGACCGACGGATCGGCGCTCGCGACGCTGCGGGTCGGCACGAGCGACTGGTTGATCGGCGAGATCCTCGCTGACCGCGGCGACGCGGTCGTGCTCGAGCCCGCCGACGCGCGGCCGGCGATCGCAAAGCGCGCCGCCCAGCTCCTGAAGGAGCTGCGGCTCACCCGCGTCAAGCTTCCCGGCTAGCCCACGCGGGAGCTTCAGCGTGAACGTCGCGCCCTTCGCCCGGCCGCGAGTCGACGGTGAGCGAGCCCCCGTGCGCCTCTGCGAACGAGCGCGCGAGAAAGAGCCCGAGACCCGTACCGGGCTTGGCGCTGCCGGACGCGCGGCCGAACTTCTCGAAGATCTGAGCCTGATGCTCCGGCGCGATTCCTGGGCCGGCGTCCTGGACGCGCACGACGACGTGACCGTCGTCCAACTGGGCGTGGATCCGTGACCTCGCCGCCGGACTCCGAGTACTTGACCGCGTTCGAGATCAGGTTGTCCATCAGCTGCCGCAGCCGCTCGGCGTCGCCGCGGACACGCGGTAGCGCCGTCGGCAGCTCGTGCGAGAGCCGCACCTCGTCCTGGCCGATCTCCGCGGCTGCCGCCGAGTCGCGCACGATCTCGGCGAGATCGACGTCGGAGAACGTGTAGCCGAACGTTCCCGACTCGATCCTCGACGTGTCGAGCACGTCGCCGACGAGCGCGGAGAGTCGCGTCGTCTCGTCGCCGATCACGGCGAGAAACGCCTCCCGCTGGTCCGGGCGCAGCTCGCGCCAGCGCTGCTGCAGCGTCCGAGCCGAGCCGATCACGGCCGCCATCGGGCTGCGGAGCTCGTGCGAGACGAGCGAGACGAAGTCCGCGCGGAGCGCCGACAGCCGGCGCAGCTCCTCGACGGTCGTGCGCTCGGCCTCGTGCGTCCGCAGGTTCTGGACGGCGGTCGCGACGAGCCGGCCGAGGAGCGGTCACGAGCTCGACCTCCTCGGCGCGGAAGGCTGCCTGGCTCGGTCCGCGAGATCGACGAGCGCCCCGATCGCCCGCGGGCCGACCTGCAGCGGCGCGAGCACGCGCGAGCGCACGCCGAGCTCGAGCAGGCGCGCCTCCTCGGGATAGCGCCCGTCGGCGATGTCCTCGCGGTAGACGGTCCGGTACTTCCCGATCACCTGCTCCAGGATCGAGTCCGTCGATGGGAACAGAGGTGCCGGGGCCGAGAAACTCTTCCTCGTCGATGCCGGCCGTCGCCATCACGACGGCGCGGCTGCCCTCGACGAGGAGGATCGCGGCGCGGTCGAAGGGCACGCAGGCCGCGCAACTCCTGGACGAAGGCGGCGAAGGCCACGTCGAGGTCGAGCGACGAGCCGAGCGCGCGGGCGGCCCGGCTCGTCGCCTCCTGCATGTCGATCCGCCGTCCGAGCTCGTCGCGGAGCCGCTCCGCTTCGGCGGCACGCTCGCGGGCCGCAGCGGCCTGGCCGCGCTCCATGTCGACGAGGCGCCCGACGATCGCCGCCGAGTGCGAGAGCGATCAGCCCACGGAGCATGATCGACGTCGGGCTCGGTCGGGACGCCGAACTCCGACTCGCGCCAGAGCTCGAGGCCTGCGAAGAGCGGCACGCGTGAGCACAGCGGCGATCACGCCGCCGCGCAGGCGGAAGAAGAGCGCCGCCTCGATCACGACCAGGTAGGGCAGCGTGCGCAGCGGCTGACCCGGTTCCCAGGCGTAGACGAGCAGCAGCGCGCCGACCAGAGCGAAGTCGGCCGCGACGTTCAGCAGCGCGAGCCACCGCAGGCGGCGCCGCCAGCTGTACGCGAGCCCCAGGAGCGCCAGGGCGACGAGCGCCTGCAGCGCCGAGCAGCCACCAGGCGGCGGCCTCGTAGTGCCGCGGGAAGTCTGTCGCGGTCCAGCAGCAGCTTCGCGAGCGCGAGCGGCACGATGCGACCCGCGACGGTGGAGAGAATCCGGATCAGCTTCATGCGCACGTCCCGCTCGTCGATGCGCGCGAGCGCCCACGCGGCGTGCTCGCGGAGCAGCGGGTCCTCGTCGTCGGCATACCGCTCCACCGCGGCGCGCTCGGCGGCGCCGCCGACGTTGCCGGCCGCCACGAGCGCATTCCGGCGCAGCCAGCGCGGGTCGTTCCGCGGAACGTAGAGACGGTCGTACCGCTCGACCAGCTCGTCCCCATCCGCCTCGAGCCAGTCCACCAGCGAGACCGCGGGCTCCGCCGCCGCGGGGGCCGGCTCGCTGGCGCGGCGCTTCTCGACGCCGCGGTTCCAGGGGCAGACGTCCTGGCAGATGTCGCAGCCGTAGACGAGCGCGCCGAGCTCGGTGCGGTACGGCTCCGGCACGGGCGCCGGCGCCTGCGTCCAGTAGGAGAGGCAGCGGGTCGAGTCGAGCGTGCCGGGCTCGTCGAGCGCGCCGGTCGGGCAGGCGTCGATGCAGAGCGTGCACGAGCCGCAGCCGGCGTCCATCGGCGTCGACGACTCGACCGCCTGGTCGCTGACGAGCGTCCCGAGCACGACCCACGAGCCGTGCCGCCGCGTGATCAGGAGCGTGTTCTTCCCGTAGAAGCCGACGCCCGCGCGCGCGGCGCCCTCGCGATCGACGTGGTCGTTGGCGTCGACGAGCACGCGGTACTCGCCCCCGAGCCTGCGCCCGAGCTCGTCGAGCTTCTCCCGCAGGTCGCCGTAGCGGTCGGCCCAGGTGTAGCGCGCCAGCCGTCCCTCCCCCGGCCCCGGTTCGGCCGCCGGCCCGTAGTAGCAGAGCGCGGCCGAGATCACCGTCCGCGCTCCGGGCAGCAGCGTCTCCGGATGGCACGAGACCTCCGGACGGCGCATCGTGAAGCCCATCCCCGCGAAGAGGCCGCGCTCCCGCCGCTCGCGGATGTGCCGCTCGGTCTCCTCATAGGCGGTCGGCGGGCGCGGCCCCGACCGCATCCAGGCCGAGCTCCGCACCGACCCGGGCCAGCTCAGCGGCGGTCATGACAGGATTGTGCCCGTGAAAGCGATCCGTATCCACGAGGACGGCGGTCCCGAGGTGCTGCGGTACGAAGACGCCCCGGATCCGGTCGCCGGACCCGGCGAGGTGCTCGTCTCGCTGCGTGCGGCGTCGCTCAACCACCTCGACCTCTGGGTTCGCAAGGGGCTCCCTTCGGTACCGAAGCCGCGCATCCTCGGCGCCGACGGCGCCGGCGTGCGCGTCGACACCGGCGAGCGGGTGGTGATCAACCCCGGGCTCGAGCACGGCCCGATGATCACTGTGATCGGCGAGCACACCGACGGAACGCACTGCGAGACGATCGCGGTGCCCGAGGAAAATGTGTTCCCGCTCGACGACGCGATCGACTTCGAGACCGCGGCGGCGTTCCCGCTCGTCTACGAGACCGCCTACCGGATGCTCGTGACGAAGGCGAAGCTGCAGGAGGGCGAGTGGGTGCTGATCTGGGGGATCGGCGGCGGTGTCGCGACGGCGTCGTTCGAGATCGCCCGTGCCCTCGGAGCGAAGACCCTCGTCACCTCCGTCGTCGGAAGAGAAGCTCGAGCGCGCCCGCGAATGGGGCGCCGATCTCGCCGTGCCCCACGCAGAGGCAGCCGGCCGCGGCGAAGGAGCTCGGCGGCGTCGACGTCGTCGTCGAGACCGTGGGCGAGGCGACGTGGAAGGACTCACTCGGAGCGGTCAAGCCCGGTGGAAGAGTGACCGTCTGCGGGGCGACGAGCGGCCCCAACCCGCCTGCGCAGCTGCACCGCTTCTGGTGGAAGCAGCTGACGATCTATGGCTCGACGATGGGGACGCGCGAGGACTTCCTCGGGGCGTACGAGCTCGTGCGCAGCGGCCGGGCACGCGTTCACGTCGACTCCGTCTTCCCGCTCGCCGAGACCCGCGCCGCCCACGAGCGGATGGAGGCCGGCGAGCAGCTCGGGAAGATCGTGCTGACGATTCCGGCTGAGTGCGGCTGTAGCCGAAGCCGAGAATGAACTTGGCGTCGTCGGACATCTTGTCCGGCGTCCACGGGGGATCGAAGGTCAGCTCGACCTCGACCTCCTCCACGCCCTCGACCGACGAGGTCGCTTCGTGGATGTTCTCCTGGATCATCTGCCCGGCGGGGCAGCCCATCGACGTGAGGGTGTGGATCACCTTCACCTTCGGGCCCTCGATCTCGACGTCGTAGAAGAGCCCGAGCTCGACGATGTCCATCCCGAGCTCCGGGTCCTCGACCGTGTGCAGCGCCTCGACGATCTCTTCGCGTGTGGCCATCGCTGCCCAAGGCTACCCGAGGAGGCGCACCTCCTCCTTCCGGTCGCGGGCGAAGAAGTGGATGCTCTCGGAGAAACGCACCCAGTTGCAGCGCATGCACATCACGAGCGAGTGGGTGCGGGCGCTGTCGGCGAGGAAGCGGACACCGCGGAGCAGGTCGCCGTTCGAGACGCCGGTCGCGACGACGATCACCTCGCCGGGAGCGAGATCGTCCGCCGAGAAGACGCGGTTGACGTCGTCGATCCCGTGCGCGGCGGCCTCCCCGATCTCGCTGCGGGTCGTCGGCCAGAGCTGCGCCTGCAGGTCGCCGCCGAGGCAGCGCAGCGCCGCGGCCGAGAGGATCGCCTGGCGCGTGCCGCCGATCCCGACCGCGAGATGGTCGTTGGTGCCGCGGATCGCGGCGGAGATCGACGCGGTCACGTCGCCGTCCTGGATCAGCTTGATCCGGGCGCCCGCGGCGCGGATCTCCTCGATCAGATCGTGATGGCGCGGCCGGTCGAGCACGAGCGTCGTGATGTCGTTCGCGTTGCGCCCGAACGCGTCCGCGACGGCGGCGATGTTCTCGACCATCGGGCGCATCAGGTCGATCTTCCCCTTCGCGCGCGGGCCGACCGCCATCCGCCGCATGTACATGTCCGGCAAGCCGCAGCAGCGAGCCGGGCGGGCCGACCGCGAGCATCGACATCGCTCCCGTGCCGCCGCGCGCGACGACGCCTCGCCCCTCGAGCGGGTCGAGCGCGAGGTCGAACGCCTCACCGCCGGCGCCGATCTGCGTGTCGACTCCGAGCGCCTCCCCGTCGTCGGGGCCGATGACGACGTTCCCGGAGATCGGAAGCTCCGAGAGCCCGGCCATCATCCCGCCCTCGGTCGCCTTCTCGGCAGCGTCCTGGTCGTCGCGCCCGAGCCAGCGCGCGCCGGCGAGCGCGGCCCACTCGGTCGCGCGGGCGAAGAGGACGCAGGGGCAGGTCTGCTGGGGCGCCTCGCTCATCGCACGCCTTGCGCGACCCGCTCGGCCTGCTCGAGGACGAGCTCCATCACCGCGCCGACCGCCTCCGCGTGCTTCTCGTTCTCGATCACGGGGACGTCGCAGCGGGCGGCGCGGTCGAGCAGGTACTCCTGGATCATTCGGATCTCGGGCAGGCCGGCGATGTAGCGGTCGACCGGCCGGACGCCGTCGGAGGTCTCGTCGCGGATCCAGAAGTGCGTCCGGTGGATCTCCTCGTCGCGGATCCCGAGCACGCACTGGACGACGAGCGCACCCTCGGAGCTCGGTCGTGATCATCCCCGGAACGAGGTGAACGCCCTCGAGCACCATCGACCAGCCCTCGTCGAGCGCCCGCTGCAGCGCCGCCTCGACGCCGGTGAGCACGTTGCGCGTCTGGTCGAGGAAGCCGAGCAGGGCGGCGTCGCCCGACTCCTCCTCCTCCGCCTTCGTCAGCCCGAGGCCGGCCTCGAAGCTCGAGTAGTGGATCGAGGGCATGAACTCCTTCGAGAAGAAGGCGCGCATCGTCTGGCGCACGAAGTCGGTGGAGGTGACGCGGGTGATCCCGAGCCGGTAGGCGACCTCGGTCGCGACCGTCGACTTGCCGGTGCCCGTGCCGCCGCCGACGAGAAGGATCACCGGCAGGTCCAGCTCCTGCAGGTCGCGGAAGCGCCGCAGCTGGCGCACCGCGCGGGTGCCGCGGTCCTCTCCCATGCACGTCGGCGGCGAGCTCGCGCAGCCGGTCGAGGTCGATCGAGACCTCCCCGCGCTTCACGAGGTCGAGCTCGGTGCGGCGCGCCAGCTCGTACGCGTCGTCCTCGCGCACGCCGACGCCGGTGAGGGCGCGGGCCATCAGACCCTTCGAGTACGGCCGCTCGCGGCTGCCGAGGAAGTCGCGCTCGCCCTTGCGCCGCTCGCTCATGCCGCGGCCTCCTCGGCGAGACGCAGCAGCTCGGCGTCGAGATCCTGCCCGTCTGCGGTGAGCACGTCGCTGCCGGCGAGCACGACCTCGACCCCGCGCTCGCTCGCCGCCTCCGCGACGACGTCGATCGCCGCGGCCTTCAGCTCGACGAGGAAGACTTCCGCCTCGACGCTCGCCAGCTCGGTGCGCAGCTTGGCCCGGTCGGCGAGGCTGCCGGAGACGTGGACGACGTCCGCCCCGTGCTCGTCCCGCAGGTGCGTCCGCGAACACCCCGAACGCCGACTCCGGCGCAGTCGAGAAGAACGCGACCGTTCGGCCGTCGATCGCCTCGGCCGGCTTCGGGCGCAGCGTCGTCGCGATCACCGTTCGGCGCCAGCGCGAGCGCGCGGCCGTGCAGCTCCTCCCAGCCGCTGCCGTGCTCCGCCATCGTCAGGATCACGAGGTCGGAGACGAGGTGCCGGTACTCGTTCAGGTAGCCCGTGACGACGTCCGGGTCCTGTTGCGCGTTGACGACGAGGATCCGGCGGCTCGTCTCGACGGGCGGGAAGGCGGCGCCGCTGCCGTCGAACACGACGAGGTCGGGACCGAGCTCGACCGCCAGCCTCGCTCCCTCGTGGACGTTCGAGATCGAGACCGTGCCGGCGAGCCCGCCGCCGCAGCGGCGGCAACCGATCGTCTCGACGCCGGCGAGCGCCGCCGTCTCGAGATAGTCCGACGCCGCGTGGCGCCCGGCGCGCGAGAGCTCGAGCAGCGCGTCGAGGTCCGGCGCGACGCTCGCGACCTCGGGCTCGGGAGGCCCGCCTCGCCCCATCGCGACGACGACGACCTTCCGGTCGCGCGCGAAGAGCCGCGCGGCGTGGGCGGTGATCGCGGTCTTGCCGACCCGCTTGCCGGTGCCGACGATCCCGATCGACGGCAGCGGGAACGGCGCCAGCTCGGGCGGGTCGAAGCGGAAGTCGGCGCCGACGTACGGCAGCCCGGCCGCGAGCACGCGGCTCGCGAACCGGAAGCGCTCCTGCGGGCCGAGCACGGGCTCGTCCGAGAGATCGACGACGAGCTCCGGCCGGTGCTCGGCGAGCGCGGCCTCCAGGTCGCCGGCGACCTCGACGCCGTAGTCGGCGTCGCCGCGCAGCTTCTCGGTGCCGCCGACGACGTGGGCGGCGACGAAGTCGTACGGGAGCTCCTCCAGCGCCGACCTCACGACCGGCGCGTAGTGCTCCCCGTCGATCAGGGCAAGGGCGCGCTGGCTCACGAGCGGGTCGTCACCTCGTCCTCGATCCGGCCCGTGTACT
Organism: uncultured Gaiellaceae bacterium; assembly: GCA_963765705.1. Lineage (GTDB taxonomy): Bacteria > Actinomycetota > Thermoleophilia > Gaiellales > Gaiellaceae > Gaiellasilicea. The sequence goes on along the minus strand of CAVXXJ010000013.1, from coordinate 175,473 downwards.
TCTCGTACTCGAACGTGTCGAGCGAGAACTGGATGATCCGCTCCTGGCCGTGGAAGGGATGCTTGCGCCAGACGGCGACGTGGCTACCCGACACCTCGACGACGTTGTAACAGGGCCGCGTGTTGCCCCGGAGCCGCAGCGACGAGACGGTCCCCGTGTTGACGACGAAGAGGTCCTCGAGCTTCCAGGCGTACGGAACGTGCTTGTGGCCGGAGAGGACGAGGTGGACGCCGGCGCGCTGCAGGCATCTCGATCGTGTCGCCCGCGTCGTAGATCACGTTCCGCTCGCGCCCGGTGCCGGGCACGGGCAGCAGGTGGTGGTGACAGACGAAGATCCGCAGGCTCGCGTCCGGCGCGAACTGCTCCTCGATCCAGCGGTAGCGGCCGCGGCCGATCTGGCCGTGATCGAGGTCGGGCTCGGTCGAGTCGACCGCGACGACGGTGACCGGGCCGACGCGGAGCACGGAGTTGCGGTCGCCGAAGAGCTCCTCGAAGTGGACGTAGCCGACGTTCCGCGAGTCGTGGTTGCCCGGGATCACGACCATCGACTCGCACTCGACCTTGTCGAGATAGCGCCTGCGCCTCCTCGTATTCGTGCTTGAAGCCGAACGTGGTCAGGTCGCCGGAGCACACGACGATGTCCGGCTTCAGGTCGTTGATCTCGCTGATCGCCCGCTCGAGCAGGCCGGGAACGAAGTACTGGCCGCCGCAGTGGAGATCGGAGAGGTGCGCGATCGTGAAGCTCGTACCCTCGGGCGGCGCTCGGACATGCGAGCGAAGCGATAGGAGCTTCGGGTGCCGGAGCGCCGTCCGGGGCGCCGGCGCTACCTTGAAGTACGTGCCCAGGCAGCAGCCCGCGTTCCGTGCTTTCGCCGGCACGACCCCGCCCAGGTTCGTCAACGAGGTCGAGCTGGAATGCGCCAAGATGCTCGACTTCTACGGCGTTCCGTGGGAGTACGAGCCGCGCACGTTCGTGCTCGAGCAGGACGCGGACGGCCGCGTCACGAGCGCGTTCACGCCCGACTTCTACCTGCCCGAGCAGGATCTCTACGTCGAGGTGACGGTGATGCGGCAGTCGCTCGTGACGCGCAAGAACCGGAAGCTGCGCGAGCTGAAACGGCTCTACCCGGAGGTCAAGGTCAAGCTCTTCTACCGGCGCGACATCGAGCGCCTCGCCCAGCGATTACGGCTGAAGCTCGCCGTCCTGAAGGCGCAGCCGGCCTGCTCGCGGCCGACGGTCACCCGATCGGGGAGGTCTACCTGACCCGTGACGAGATCGGGCGCCGCGTCGGCGAGCTCGGCGCCGAGCTGGCCGAGGCGTACGCGGGCACGCGAGCCGCTGCTCGTCGCGCCGCTCAAGTCCAGCACCGTCTTCCTCGCCGACCTCTCCCGCGCGCTGCCGATCCCGCACGGCGTCGACTTCCTCGAGCTCGCCGCCTACTCGGGCGGGCGCGCGGGCGCGGTCCGGCTGCTGAAGGACCTCGACACGCCGGTCGTCGGCCGTCACGTCCTCGTCGTCGAGGACGTCGTCGACACCGGGCTGACGCTGAACTTCCTCGCACGGACGCTCGTCGCTCCGCGAGCCCGCGAGCCTCTCCGCGGTGACGCTGCTCGACCGTCCCTACCGGCGGCTCGTCGACGACGTGCCGCTCGACTACGTCGGCTTCACCGTCCCCGACGAGCTCTTCGCCGGCTACGGGCTCGGCCTCGACGAGCGCTGGCGTGCGCTGCCCGACCTGCACGTCGTCACGAGCGAGGAGCTGCCGGTTCATCTCACCGGCGACGCGTACGGCAGCGACCGCCCGGACGTCGCAGCGGCCTAGAAACGCAAACGGCCGTCCCACGAGGACGGCCGTCGGGAAACGAAGGAACGACAACCTCGGAGCGAGTCGTTTCCCACTTTCAAAGTGTAAACGGATCCAGGGCAGAAAACGGTACGGCTAGAGGTAGCCGAGCGGATCGACGGGCGACCCGTTGATCCGGACCTCGAAGTGCACGTGCGGCCCCGTCGAGTGGCCCGTGTTGCCTGAGTAGGCGATCAGCTGACCCTGCGCGACCGACTGGCCGGAGCCGACGGTGACGCTCGTGTTGTGGCCGTACGCGGTCGAGACCCCGTTGCCGTGGTCGATCACGACGAGGTTGCCGTAGCCGCCGAGCCAGCCGGCGACGATCACCGTCCCGGACGCGGCGGCGACGACCGGGGTCCCGCTGCCGACTGCGAGGTCGATGCCCTCGTGCATTCGTCCCCAGCGCCAGCCGTAGCCGCTCGTGAGGACGCCGTGCACGGGCCAGATGAAGCCCGCAGCCGAGGCCGCGCCCGTCGGGCCGGGCACGATCGCGGAGCTCTGCGCCGAGCGGATCCGCGCTCCGAGCTCCGCGCTCTGCGCCTGCAGCGAGCGCATGTGCTCGATCGCTTCCTGCTTGTTCTCCTGGACGGTCGCGAGCGTCGTCGCGCTTGTCGCGCCGGGCGGTGGCGAGCTCGCGCTGGCTCCAGGCGAGCCGGTCGCGCACGGCCCGCTGCTCGGCGGTGCGAGCCGCCACGGTCCGCGTCGTCGCCGCGACTTGCTTCCGAGTCTTGCGCGTCGCGTTCCGGGTCTCCTGCATCTGCAGCTTGGCGACCTTGACCTCGCTCGCGATCCGCTCGTCCTGCGCGCCGATGTCGTTCAGGAACTCCAGCTGGTCGAGGAGATCGGAGAAGCTGCCTGCCTCGAGCACGACCGTGAGCGCGGAGGTCGGGTCGGAGGTGTAGATGTCGACGAGCCGCTTGTTCAGCCGCTCCATCGCAGCCTTGTGCTGGCGCTGCAGGAAGACGAGCTTGCGCGTCTGGACGCCGGTAGAGCTGGTTCAGCCGGTCGAGCTTGCGCTGGTGGAGCGCGAGCACGTTCTCGAGCTGGTCGAGCCGCGCGGACGCGCTGTCGACGTCGTCCTGGAGCGCGCGGATCTTGGAGGTGACGACCGCGATCTCCGAGGTGAGCACGCCCTCGCGCTGACGGGCCTGCCTCGATCTTCTTCTGGAGCACGTCGATGCGGCCGTCGATGACCTGCTTCCTCTCCCCGATCCCCTCTTGCCCGGAGGCAGGCGACGACCACCAGGAAGAGACAGGCCAGCAGCAAAGCTGGTGAGCAGGCGCACGCGCATCCGTGGGTAGTTTCGTCGGGCGGTCGGCCGTCCCTCCCGGGCCGGCCGGCGTCCAGTCTAGCCGCGATCCTGCCGAATTCTTACTGCGGGCCGGGTTCGGGCACGATCGCCGGCGCCGGCAGGTCGCCCTCGTCGGGCGGCGGATAGGGCTCAGGGGTCGCCGGCGGATACGGCTCCGGGATCACGGCAGGCTCCGGCGGAGTTCCCTCGTCGGGAGGCGGATACGGCTCCGGGACGGGCGTCGGCAGCTGCGGCTCGAGTGGCTCCATGCCTGTTCCCTACCCCGGGCGCTCCGCCTTCACACGGGCCGAGCTGCCCGCGCGCGGCTCGAGCGCCCGGAGCGCCGCCGCGGCCTCGCGCCGGAGCGGGCCGACGAGCGAGCGGTAGTCGTCGTCCGACACCTTGCCGGTGCGGTGGTCGAACTCGAGCTCCTTCAGCGCACCGAGCGCGCGGTCGCGAGCCTCCGCCAGCTCGAGCTGCCGCGACTCGAGCTCCCCGAGGTCGTCCAGCGCGTCCCGCTCGGCGACCGGCTCGCGCAGGTAGGGCAGTGCGACGAGGACGACGCACGCCGCGGCGAGCAGGGCGCCGAGGACCAGCGCGACGCTCATGAGCCGGCGTGGGCCCTGGCGTCGCCGTACCGCACCGCGAGGCGCCGCTGCTCCCGGGCGTCCGGCCAGAGCGTGATCAGCGCTCCGAGCACGAAGACGAGTCCGGCGAGCCAGATCATGTTGACGAGCGGCTTCACGAAGACGCGGAAGGAGACGGTGCCGTCCGGATACAGCTGCTGCGCGATCACGAACAGGTCCTCGCCGGTGACGAGGTCGCTGCGGATCCCGACCTCGCTGGAGACGAGTCGCTCCGCCGTGTTGTACGCGTTCTTGCCCGCCTTGACCGTGCCGAGCGCCTCGCCGTCGCGCTCGACGTCGAGCATCGCCCGGAGCTCGGTCGCATTCGCGGTCTGCGCGCTCCTCGAGGCCGCGGTACGTCAGCCGGTAGTCGCCGACGGCGAGCGACTCGCCCGGCGCGAGCCGGCGCTCGCCGACCTTGTCGTAGGCGCTCGAGCCGGCGACGCCGATCGCGAGCAGGACGATCGCCGCGTGGACGACGTAGCCGCCGTAGCGGCGCCGGTTGCGGGCGACGAGCGCCGAGAAGGCGCCCGGCCACGAGCCGCCGGAGAGCGAGCGGCGCGCGCGTGTCCCACGGATGAACTCGAGCGCGATCGAGGCGAGCACGAAGGCCGAGAACGTGTACGCGATCGAGGCCCGGAATCGACGAGCCAGCCCCGAGCGCGAGCAGCACGACGCCGGTGACGAGCGCGAGTCCGGCCGGCCAGGCGAACGTGGCGCCGAGGCTGCGCAGCGACGCGCGCCGCCACGCGACGAGCGGGCCGATCCCCATCAGCAGCAGCAGCGGCAGCCCGAAGACGCGGAGGAAGAAGTTGTAGTAGCCGGCGCCGACGATCCGGGACTCCCCGACGACCGCCTCGTGCAGGATCGGGTACGCGACGCCCCAGAGGATCGTCAGCGTCAGCGCGACGAGCAGCAGGTTGTTGTAGAGGAACGTCGCCTCGCGGGAGACGAGCGACTCGAGCCTCGTGCGTGCCCGCAGCAGCGGCAGCCGCGCGAAGACGAGCGCGAGCGAGGCGAGGACGACGATGCAGATGAAGCCGAGGAACCAGGGGCCGATCGAGCTCTCGGTGAAGGAGTGGATCGAGCTGAGGATCCCGGAGCGGGTCAGGAACGTCCCGAAGAGCGAGAGCGAGAACGCGAGCACGACGAGCAAGACGTTCCAGACGCGGAGCATGCCGCGCTTCTCCTGGATCATCACCGAGTGCAGGAACGCCGTCGCGGCGAGCCAGGGCATCAGCGCGGCGTTCTCGACCGGGTCCCAGGCGTAGTAGCCGCCCCAGCCGACCTCCTCGTACGCCCAGTGGGCGCCGAGCAGCTGCCCGATGCCGAGCGCCGTCCAGGCGACGAGCGTCCAGCGGCGGGTGGCGACGATCCAGCGCTCGTCGGTGCGGCGCGCGAGCAGCGCGCCCATGGCGAACGCGAACGGCACCGTCAGCCCGACGTAGCCGAGGTAGAGCATCGGCGGGTGGGCCATCATGTACGGGTTCTGCAGGCTCGGAGTGAGCCCCGCTCCGTCGGCGGGTGCTGTCTGCACCGCGAACGGCGTCGCGACCGCGACGAGGAGGAACGCGAAGAAGAGCGCGACGGCGCCGAGCACTGGCACCACCCAGGCGATCAGATCGCGGGCGCTGCGCCGGTTCAGGAGGACGGCCGCGGCGGCGTAGCCGGTCAGGATCAGCAGCCAGAGCAGGAGCGATCCTTCCTGCCCGCCCCAGAACGCCGAGATCGTGTAGCCGGTCGGGAGCTCGCGGCTCGTGTGCTGGGCGACGTAGACGAAGGAGAAGTCGTTCCGGACGAGCGCGGCGAGCCAGGACGCCGGACGCCACCACGGTGGTCGCGAAGGCGCCGACGAGCGCGTTCTGAGCGGAGGCCGCGAGCCGCCGCCTGCGCGTCCACGCGGCGATGGCTCCCGCCACGACGGCGTACAGCACGAGCCCGAGCGTGGCGACGAGCGCGGCGCGGCCCAGCTCGGGCATCTACGCGCTCGGCTTAGCCGTGTACTTCGAGGGGCACTTCGTCACGAGCGAGTCCTTCTGGGCGACGAAGATGCCGTTGCGGAGCTCGCCCTTGACGGACACCTCGCGGTTCGCGCGGAACTGGTCCGACATCGATCCCTTGTAGAGGACGGTCACCCGCTCCGGAGCGCCGCCCTTGCGGTCGCGCAGCCGGAAGCGAAGCCCGCCACCGTAGGGATCGCCCTTGTAGCCGGGCTCGACCTTGCCGACGAGCGTGATTGCACCCGCCTTGCCGTCGAGCTCGCTCGGGCTCACCGACGGCGTGCCGCCGCCGGCGATCGACGTGTAGAGCAGGAAGACCGCGAGGACCGCCGCCACCGAGAGCGCGATCACAAGCCGCGCCGGGTTGCGCTTCCGTGCCACGGCCTGATCCTAGCTCGACTAGGACGAAACGTACGAGGTGCCGCTTCGCGGCGTCCGGGAATCCGGTAGCCGTGGTCGTGGCAAAGCGAGCCGGGATCGTCCTCGGTCAGCGCGTCGCAGTACCCCTTGCCGTAGGCGGCGCGCATGAACGCGGAGACGACCTCGAGGTTCCACTCCGCCACCTCGCCCGCCTCGCGCCAGAGGTCGGTGAGCCGGAGGTCGATGTCGAGCTCGAGCAGGTCGATACGGGTGGGTGACTTCATGCTTGAAAAGGTTAGGACCCCCGTCGGACGACACCACGCCGTCCGTTACGGTCACGGTGTGGGAGCGATCCGCCTCGGCCCTGCGCGCTGCCCTTCCCGGGAATCGCCCGAGGCCGCCGTCGAGATCCTGCTCGAGCGCGGCTATTCGGCCTGCGAGCTCGACTTCGAGCGCGGCTTCTGGATGGACTACCCGTGGGCGGCCAGCGCTATCGCGAGGTCGCGACCGAGAACGACATCGCGCTCTCCGTCCACGCGCCGCTCTTCGCCTTCCCCGGCCACCCCGACGAGAAGAAGGCGAAGATGGCGCGCGGAGCCCTCGACCGCAGCGCCGGGCTCGCCGCCGCGTGCGGCGCCGAGGTCGTCGTCATCCACCCCGGCTTCTGGCTCGGCCGCGACCGGGAGCAGACGCTCGAGGACGTCATCCGCTGGCTCGAGCAGCTGCGCGAGCATCTGGAGCAGAAGAACCGCGCCGTCACGTTCGGGATCGAGGTGATGGGCCGCGTCAGCGAGCTGGGCTCGATCGAGGACACCCTCCACATCGCCGAGCGGGTCGCCTGGGTCCGGCCGGTGATCGACTTCGCGCACATGCATGCGACCTCGGACGGCGCTTTCACCGATCACCGAGGCGTTCGCTGCAGTCCTCGAGAGCGCAGATGCCGTGCTCGAGCCCGGCGCGCCGTTCCACATCCACTTCTCCGACATCGCCTACGCGAACCGGAACGAGACGAAGCACCTGCCCTACGGCGAAGGAACCCTGAGCGCCGAGCCGCTCGGCGAGGCGCTGGCGCGCTTCGACCGCCCCGCGACCGTGATCTCGGAGTCGCCCGACGAGGCTTCGACGCAGGCGATCAAGGCTGCCCTGGGCCTCTAGAGACCCAGGGCAGCCCGGTGCTCAGGGGTTCTCGACCATCGCGCTGCCCCGCACCGCGACGGACGGGCTCGGCTGCGGCGATCACGCCGCCGCCGGGCAGGAACTCGAGCCCGGTCGCCGCGCCGATCTCCGCTCCGCTGGTGAACCTGTGCCCGCGGTTGAACAGCGCAGGCTGCTCAGGGAGCGGGAACGCGGTCTCGACGCTGGTCGTCGCCGTGTTCCGCTGGCTCGCGCGCGGGGCCGCGACCGCCTGCGGCAGCGTCGAGCCGAGGTCGATCCGGTCGATGAGCAACTGGAGGACAGTCGTGATGATCGTCGATCCGCCCGGCGAGCCGAGCGCGAGGATCGGCTTGCGGTTCTTCAGCACGATCGTCGGCGCCATCGAGCTGCGCGGTCGCTTGCCGCCCTCGACGCGGTTCGGGTGCGTCAGCGAGCTGAAGTCGAAGTCGGTCAGCTCGTTGTTGAGCAGGAAGCCGTACCCGGGCACGACGAGCCCGGCACCGCCGGTCGACTCGATCGTGAACGTGTACGAGACGACGTTGCCCTTGCGGTCGGAGACGGTCAGGTGCGTCGTCGAGCCAGTGATCGTCGACGTGGCCGCTGCCTCACCCTTCCCCGGCTTGTCGTTGAAGGGATACGGGTCGCCGGGCCCTGCCGGATGCGCCGCCGCCGTCTCGGTCATCAGCGCCCGCCGGGTCGCGGCGAAGTCCTTCGAGAGCAGCCCGCGTAGAGGCACGTCGAAGAACTCCGGGTCGGCGAGATAGGCGCCGCGATCGGCGAACGAGTAGCGGGACGCGTCGATGAAGCGGTGGAGCGCCGCCTCGCGGGTCATGCTCGAGAGCGGAAAGCCCTCGAGGATGTTGAGGGCCTCGCCGACGGTCGAGCCGCCGCTCGAAGGCGGGCCCATCCCGTAGACGTCGAGACCGCGGTAGGTGACGTGCGTCGCCGGGCGCTGCGGCACCGTGTACTCACGCAGGTCGTCGAGCGTCATCACGCCCGGCCGCCAGACATGGTTCGCGTCCGGCGCGACCTGAGGATGGGTCACGGTGCTCACGATCGCCTGCGCGAGCTCGTTCCGGTAGAAGCCCTTGTGGCCCTTGGCCGCGAGCAGCTCGTAGGTGCGGGCGAGGTCGGGGTTCTTGAAGACCGAGCCGACGTCGCGCGGGCGTCCCGTCCGCGTCGAGATAGAGCGCGGCCGTCGCAGGGATGTCGTTGAAGAAGTCGAGGTTCCCCTGGATCTGGTCGGCGAAGGTCTGGTCGACGACGAAGCCGTTGCGGGCGATCGCGATCGCAGGTGCGAGCGCCTCGGCGAGTGAGATCGTGCCGTGCTTCTTGAGCGCCCGCTCCCAGGCGAGCACGGTGCCGGGGACGCCGACGGAGAGGCCGCTGTAGCGCGCGGTGTTGAACGGAAGCGGCACGCCGTTCTCCCAGAAAGAGTCCGGCTTCATCGCCGCCGGCGCCAGCTCGCGGCTGTCGATCGTGATCGGCTTCTTCTCGCCGTCCTCCTGGATCAGCATGAAGCCGCCGCCGCCGATGCCGCAGGAGAACGGCTCGGTGACGCCGAGCACCGCCGCGGCCGTGACCGCGGCATCGATCGCGTTGCCACCCCGGCGCAGTGTGTCGATCGCGGCCTGTGTCGCCAGCCGCTCGACCGTCGCCGCTGCACCGCCCGTCCCGACGGACGTCGGTGGCCCAACCGGCGCCGGATCCGCCGCGGCGACCATCCCCGCAGCCACTGCTGCCACCGCAACGAGCGCCGCGACGGCGTACGCGAACCTCTTCCTCGGCATGTCAGCTCCTTCCCCGAAGCCAGTAGTTGTCCCGATCAGCCCTTCGGTCCTCCCTGCTTCTCGCCCTGAACCTGGGCGACGTAGGTATTGAGCGCGCCGCCGGTCACGTCCATGTCGTCCGGAACGTCGAGGTCGCTGAGCTCGTCGACCAACTCCTCGGCGTCGTCGCGCTCGCGGGGGTCCGATCCTGCCTCGGTCATCCTGTCCTCCTTCGTCATCGTGGACAAAACGGAGAAACGGGTCGGATCCTCCCACGCCACGAGACGGGCCGTCAATCCGGCCGCAGGAGTCAGGCCGGTGTGAGCGCGGCGTCGTAGCCGGCGAGCTCGAGCTCGTACTCCTCGGCCTCGTCGACGCGACCCCGCTCGCGCAGGAAGACGGCGAGCGCCGTCACCAGCTCGCGGCGGATCAGCAGCAGATCCTTGCCGTCGACGACGGCGACGGCCTCCCGCAGCAGCGTCTCGGCCTCCTCGTCGCGGCCCTGGGCGGCGCGAATGATCCCGAGCGCCATGCGCGTCGTCGCGCGGGAGATCGTGTCGTGCGGGCCGACGGTCTCTCGCGCCTCCAGGGCGTACCGCTCAGCTTCGTCGATCTTCTTGAGCACGACGAGCACCTGGGCGAGGCCGCGCTGGCTCTCGCAGAGCGTCCCCCGGTCCTCGAGCGGCTTCAGGATGCGGATCGCGTCGCGGAAACGGCGGTCGGCGGCGGGAAGGTCGCCGCGGCGGCGCTCGACCCAGCCGTAGTGGTTGCTGAGCCGCGCGAGCGCCCAGGCGTTGCCCGACTGCGAGAAGAGCTCCTCGGCGCGATCGAGGCAGGCGGCGGCTTCGTCCAGCCGGCCGCGCAGCGCGTCGATCCGCGCCTGCGACACGAGCGCCCAGCCGAGCGCCGTGATGTTGCCGCTCTCCTCCGCGAGCTCCAGTGCCTCGCCGACGAGCCGGATTGCCCGGTCGAGGTCGAGCCGTGCGATTGCGGCGCTCGCGAGGTCGTCTGCGGAGCTCGCCTCGAGATCCTTGCGCCCGATCTCGCGCGCGACCTCGAGCGCCTTGCCGATCCAGCGCTCGTCGTCGTCCAGGTCGCCGAGCCACCAGCCGATGCGCGCACGCATCGTCAGCGCTTCATAGCGGTCCTCCGACTTGCCGTCCTCGAGCAGCACGAGTGCCTGCTCGACGAGATCGCGCCCGCGGGGCAGGTCGGCGTCGCGCATCAGCGCGTTGTCGGCCAGCGCCGTAAGCGCGAGTCCCTGAAGCCGCGTGTCGCCCGCCGCAGTCGCGTCGGCGAAGACGCGCTCCATCTCGACCGCCTGCGCCGGCAGGTCGGCGATCCGCCGCGCGGCCCGGGCCGCGAGGAAGCGGCGCTGGAGGGTCGGCTCGAGCTCCACTGCGCGCACGAGCAGCCGCCTGGCCGAGTTGTTCGCCTCGCGCGCCAGGGCGCGGCGCCCGGCTTTCTCGAGCGCCGCTGCGGCCCGCGCCGCCAGCTCGACCGGAGCGGCGCCGTCGAGCTCCTCCTGCAGCGTCGCAGCATGGTCGAGGTGATACCCGCGGATCTCGACGAGCTCCTCACCCGCGATCTCCTCGAGCCAGTCCGCCACCTGCTGGTGGAGCTCGGCCCGGGAGGCCTTGGCGAGACCCGCGTAGGCGACGTCCCGGATCAGCACGTGCTTGAACCGGTAGGCGCGCTCGCCCGTGATCGACGAGCGACTCTCGCGGGTGACGAAGTCGCGCAGCAGGAGGGCATCGAGCACCGGCTCGAGTTCGTCCACGTCGGGCAGTAGCCGCTCGACCGCGCCTTCCCAGAAGATGCGGCCGATGACGGAGGCGCGCTGAAGCAACCGCTTCTCGCCGCGCGGCAGGCGGTCGATGCGCGCCGCGATCATCGCCTGAAGCGTGTCGGGAATCCGCTTCGCCGACGTGCCGCCCTCGAGCAGCATCCGCATCGTCTCCTCGACGAAGAGCGGATTGCCCTCGGTCTTCTCGAGCAGCGTCTTCCGTTCGGAGGTCGAGAGCTCGCGGTCGGCCAGGAGCGCGTCGAGCAGCTGCTCGCTCTCCGCCGGAGCGAGCGGCTCGAGCTCGATCGCCGCGGCGCGCAGCCGGCCTCCGCCCCAGCCGGGACGGATGTCGAGCAGCTCGGGGCGCGCGAGGCAGAGGATCATCAGCGGCGACTCCTTGACGCGCTCGGCGAGGTGCTCGATCAGCTCCAGCAACGGCTCCTCGGCCCAGTGCACGTCCTCGAAGACGAGGATCAACGGGCGCGCGTCGGCGAGCTCGGCCGCCCACTCGTGCGCCGCCCACGCGATCTCCTGCTGGCTCCGCTCGGTCTCGATCCCCTCGAGGACGCCGACGGCGAGCGCGAGCAGGTCGGCCACGGCATCGTCGCCGCAGCAGGCGCGCAGCTTCGAGACCGCCTCCTGGACAGGGTCGTCGTCGGCGATCCCCGCCGCGACCTTGACCATCTCCGCCAGCGGCCAGTACGTGACGCCTTCGCCGTACGGCAGCGAGCGGCCGATGAGCACGGAAGCGTCTTCGACGCCTTCGATGAACTCGCGTGCGAGACGGCTCTTACCGACTCCCGGCTCGCCGTAGATCGTGAACAGGTGAGCGCGTTCGTTGTGGATCACGCGCGCGAGCGTGTTCTCGAGCAACTCCAGCTCGTACTCCCGGCCGACGAACGGCGCGGCGACCGAGACGACGCGACCGTCGGTCTCGAGCAGTTGCAACAGCCGCCATGCGATCAGCGGCTCGCCGAATCCCTTCAGCTCGACCGGCCCGACCTCTTCCGTCTCGACGGCGCCGATCGTCAGCCGGCGCGCGAACGGTCCGATCAGGATCTCGCCGGGCTGGGCCTGCTGTTGCAGGCGGGCCGCGACGTTGACGGCCTCGCCGGTGGCGAAGGTCGAGTCCCGCTCGTCCGCGACGACCTCGCCCGCCTCGACGCCGATCCTGGCCTCGAGCCCGAGGCCGTGCACCGAGTCGAGGATCCCGGCGGCCGCGCGGATCGCGCGCTCGGCGTCGTCCTCGTGCGCCTGCGGGATGCCGAACGCGGCCATGACGGCGTCGCCGGCGAACTTCTCTACGATCCCGCCGTGCGTCGTGATGCAGTGCGAGACGTGCTCGAAGAACGAGTTGACGCGCCGCCGCACGATCTCGGGATCGCTGGCGGCGACGAACTCGGTCGAGCCGACGAGGTCGACGAACAGGACTGTGGCGAGCTTGCGTTCCATGCCACTAATTGTAGGGATCTGCGTTGGCCTAGCGGCGGCGCCGTCCTACCAGGTGTCGAGCTCCTGAAACGGGCGCGCGGTGCCGGCCGGGCGGCCGAGGACGCGCCCTGTCGCGAGGTCGGCGACGACCGTGCGCCCGTCGGTGCGCGGGACGTACAGATACGGGCCGGCAGTCGACAAGACGCCGAGCTGGAACGGCTCCTCGATGCGATAGCGAAGCGTTCCGGCGGGGTCGTATGCCGTCACGCCGCCCCGACGGTCCCCGACGATGACGCCGCCTGCGAGCCGGAAGCTGCCGATGCCCCGATCGACGAGCCGCCGCCGCCACGTCGCCGTGTCGACGACCCAGAGCCCGATAGCTCTCGCCGCGCGCGGTCCCCGTTCCGGCTTCTCCCAGCCAGACAGCGCGAGCGTGCCGGGCGCGACGAGCTTGAGCTGACGTCGCGACCACGGCGCTCCGTTCTTCGTCAGTGTCCTGACCGTGTTGCAACGAACGGAAAGGGAGTCCAGAACGACCTCGCAGATCTCACCGTCGCCGTCGGCGAGCCACACCGTCTCGCCCTCGGAGTCGATTGCGAGGCCGGGCTCGGCCATCCGCACCACGTCGCTGCCCTTGCGCTGCCACCCGCCGCGGATCCGGTCGATGCGGATCGAGCGGGCACGTCCGTCAGCGTCGATCACGTTCAGGCGAACCGGCCCAACCCGGCCTCCCGGCCGCTCCAGAACGGCGAGCCGTCCTGACGCCATCCGGAAATCCGTCAGCTCGCCGCGGTAGCGGAGCGTTCGTGTGACCCGGCGCTGCTGAGGATCGAGCCAGACGAGCTTGGAGCCAAGGGGAGGATCGACGAGGGCGACCAGCCCCTGCGCGGTCCAGCGCAGGACGTGAACCTCGCCCTCGTCCGCGAGCGCCGCGCTGCCGAGCACGCGCATGCGTTGAAGGTCGACGAGCCTCACCGTGGGACGGTCCTGCGACACGAGTGCGATCGTTCGCCCGTCAGGCGAGACCGCCCGCTCGGCCGTGAAGCGTCCGACGCTCAGGCTTGGCCCGATCGCCCGGAGCGTCGCCGGCTCGACTCGGACGAGTCGCCCGTCGGCGTTGGATCCCTGAAGCCCGAAGAGCGTTCCGCCACCGCTGCTCGCGGGGACGGCCACGGCCAGGGCGGCGACGGCGGCAGCGAGCAGGCGGCTAGGCACGTGAGTCGTCCACCAATACCGTCGGGCAGCGCGTTTCGGCCGGGAATCCGCCGCGGACGGTGCGACCGCTCGTGAGGTCGACGACCGAGCGAAGGAAGGCCTGGCGGCAGGCGTAGCCGAGTCGACCCTGCTTCTTCAGCCACGTCGCCCACTCGAGCTCGAGCCGGTAGCGCAGACGGCCGTCGAAGCCGTAGGCGGTGACGTTCAGGGCCCGGCGGCTCGAACGATCCTCGACGAGCAGCGCCCGTCCCACCGCCGTGAAGCTGGTCGCGGAGGGATGGATCGTGCGAGAGGTCCGGTCACGCACGTCGACGAGGCGGAGGCCCGCCGGCCTGGCGCTGGTGGCATCTCGATCGATGCCGGAGACCGCCAGCAACCCGTTCCCGAGCCAGAGCGCCGATCGCTCCGAGCCCAACGGTGGCTTGGCGAGTGTCCGCAGCGGCCCGGGATCGGAGACGGCGAGCGTGCGCAGATCGACGCCGAGGACGCGGTTGCCGTCGACGACGTACGCCCGGCGGCCGACCGGGTCGACCGCGAGCCCGGCGCGTGCGGCCGCCTGCCGCACGGTGACGACACGGGTCACGCCCTCCGCGTCGACGACCGCGAGCTGCACCGGCCCGATCCGACTGCGTGCGCCGAGCAGGAAGACGAGCCCATCCCGCAGGCGCTGGAACTGGTAGCCGAACGGCCGCGTCAGCCGCGTCGTGCGAACGACGCGACCCGCGAGCGGGTCGACCGCCGTCACGACCGCTCCGAACGGGGCTTCGACGACTGCAAGGACACGGTCACCAGCCCAGGTAACGGCGCGAGCGACGCCGCCTCCGGGCGCGAGCCGGATGCGGGAGACGACCCGCATGGTCGCGGCCTCGAACACGGTCAGACGCTGCGGATAGCTCGCAACCGCGAGATACCGCCGCTGCGGCGACCAGCCCCAGCTGTTGGCATTCCCGCCGAGCCGGACGCGCGGCCCGCTCTGCTCGAGCGTAACCGGGTCGTAGCGCGCAATCATGCTGTTGCCGTAGCCGGGCGTGTAGACGAGGCCCAACACGGTGGGCGGCGATGCGTGTGCGGCAGGCAGCCCGAGAGCGGCGGCCGCAAGTGCGGCAGCGAGAAGCTTCATCGTGGTCCGAAGAAGTATGCAGCGGGTACACCGCGGGCGCGAACGCCGTTCCCTTAGCATCGGCTCGTGCTCGATCCCAAGGTCTTCAAGGCGTACGACGTACGCGGCGTCTATCCGGACGAGCTCGACGAGGAGGGCGCCTACGCGATCGGACGTGCCTACGTCGAGCACTTCGAGCCCCACAGCATCGCGGTCGGCCGCGATACACGCGTCTCGTCGCCGTCGATGTCCGCGGCCTTGATCGAGGGTGCAGCCGACGGCGGCGCCGACGTGCTCGATCTCGGGCTGGTGGGCACCGAGATGGTCTATTACGCGGTCGGCGAGCTCGAGCTCGAGGGCGGCGTGTGCGTCACCGCGTCGCACAACCCGAAGGAGTACACGGGAATGAAGATCGTCCGCCGCGGCGCGCTGCCGGTCGGCGGCGAGTCGGGCCTGCTGGACGTGCGTGACCGCGCGCTGAAGCCATTTGGCCCAGCAAAGCGGGGCGAGGTGCAGCCGAAGGACATCTGGCCGGGATTCGTCGAGAAGGTGCTCTCCTTCGTCGACGTCGAGGCGATCAAGCCGCTGAAGGTGGTGCTCGACGCCGCCAACGGGATGGCCGGCGTGATGCTCCCGCCGGTCCTGGAGCGGCTGCCGATCGACGCCGTCACGTGCTACTTCGAGCCGGACGGCACCTTCCCGAACCACGAGCCGAACCCGCTCCTGCCCGAGAACCGCGAGTTCATCATCGGGAAGACGCTGGCGGAGCGCGCCGACCTCGGAGTCGCGTACGACGGCGACGCCGACCGCTGCTTCTTCGTCGACGACACGGGCGACTTCGTCCCCGGCGACTTCATCACGGCGCTGCTCGCCGAGTCGATCCTGCGGAAAGAGGGCGGCGGCAAGGTCATCTACGACGTGCGCGCGAGCCGTGCCGTGCCGGAGACGATCGAACGCGCAGGCGGGGTGGCGCTGATGAACCGGGTCGGCCACGCCTACATCAAGCACCGCATGCGCAAGGACGACGCGGTCTTCGGCGGCGAGGTCTCGGCCCACTACTACTTCCGCGACTTTGTGCAGGCCGACTCCGGCGTCGTGCCCTTCCTGCTCCTGCTCGAGCTGATCTCGCTCCGCGGGCAGAAGCTGTCCGAGATCCTCGCGCCCTACCGCGAGCGGTTCTTCCTCACCGGCGAGATCAACACGCCGGTCGCCGACGTCGCACTGAAGCTGCAGGAGATCAAGGAGCGCTACGCAGACGGGCAGGTCACGCATCTGGACGGGATCTCCGTCGACTACGACGACTGGCACTTCAACGTCCGCCCCTCGAACACCGAGCCGCTGCTGCGGCTCAACCTCGAGGCGATGTCCGAGGAGCTGATGGAGCAGAAGCGCGACGAGGTGCTCGAGCTGATCCGCTCGTGACCGGGATCGAGCTCGGCCGCGTCACCGACCGCAAGCCGCCGTTCAAGTACTCGGCGATCGCACGGGTCTGGTTCTCGGACACCGACGCGCAGGGGATCGTCTACTACGGCCGCTACCTCCCCTACTTCGACCACGCCCGGACGGAGTACCACCGGCATCTCCGCAAGAGTGGCGACTTCTCCGGCCGGGACTTCGTCATGCGCGCCTCGACGGTCGAGTACCACGCGCCGGCGCGTTTCGACGACCTGCTGGAGATCTTCGTCCGCGCCGCCCGGATCGGCAGGACGAGCACGACCTACGAGTGCGCTGCCTACCGGATGGAGGACGACGAGCTGATGGTGACCGCCACCCAGACCCTCGTTCTCGTCGACCTGACCGAGCGCCGCCCCAGCGAGATCCCCCAGGAGTATCGCGAGCTGATCCGCGGCTTCGAAGGCGGAGATCTGGAGGCGTGAGCGCGCACAGCGGGGCGCTCGAGGCGGTCGAGCGGGTGCTCAATCGCGGCGGCGAGGCCGACGATGTCCTGCGTGAGGTCGTCGCGATCCTGCACGAGCGGCTCGGACGGTACGTCCGGATCAGCTTCGTCGAGGCGGACCGACTCGTTGCAGGCCCCGCGGCCGGCGACGAAGAAGCGACGACGGCGTTCCCGATCGCGTTCCAGCACCGCCGGGTCGCCGACCTCGAGGTGAGCGGCGAGCTGACGGCGGAGGATCGCTCGCTCGTGGAGGGCGTCGCGCTCCTCGTCTCCCCGTACGCCCTCGTCGGCTGGGACACCGGCGGAGAAGAGTGGACGCCGTAGCCACGGCGCTCGGCATCGAGCCCCGGCAGCGACCCACGCAGCTTCAGGGGTCTTGCGCGCGAATCGGGATCCGCTTCCGCTGATCCCGATTCTGTTGGCGCGCCTTAAATAGATGAGGCGGCGCGCCCGTCCGAGATGTGGCCTCTCGGGACGGGCGCCGCAGCTGCCCGCAACCCCTCTCCCCTTACCCTTCACGTTGTAGTCGGTTTCGGCAGATCTGCCATCCCTAGATCGAGGTACTGCCCCCTTTCGAGGGACGATCCCTCGATCGAGGGATCCGGGTTCTTAGCTGCCTCTCACCCTCCGCCCGCACAATGGCGGCATGAAGATCCTCGTCGTCGACGACGAGCCCGCCGTGCGGGACTCGCTCCGCCGTGCCCTCCAGCTCGAGGGGTACGACGTCGAGCTCGCCGGCGACGGCCAGGAAGCGGTCGACCGGCTGGCCGGTAACGGAGTCGACGCGCTCGTTCTCGACGTCTCGATGCCACGGCTGGACGGGCTCGAAGCCTGCCGGCGCCTTCGCCGGACCGGCAACTCGCTGCCCATCCTGATGCTGACGGCGCGCGACGAGGTCGCCGACCGGGTGGCCGGCCTCGACGCCGGCGCCGACGACTACGTCGTGAAGCCGTTCGCGCTCGACGAGCTGCTGGCGCGGCTGCGCGCGCTGCTGCGCCGGCTCGGGCCCCAGGAAGGCGAGGTGCTCCGGTTCGCCGATGTCGAGCTCGACCCTGCAACCCGGCTCGTCGCACCGCGGCGGCGATCCGATCGAGCTGACGCGCACCGAGTTCGCGCTGCTCGAGCTCTTCCTGCTCAATCCGCGGCAGGTGCTGACCCGGTCTGTGATCTTCGAGCGCGTCTGGGGTTACGACTTCGGCTTCGGCTCCAACTCGCTCGACGTCTACATCGGCTATCTGCGCAGAAAGACCGAGGGGGGCGGAAAGCCGCGGCTGATCCAGACGATCCGCGGCGTCGGCTACGCACTCCGCGAGGCGGCGTCGGCTTGACGGAGCCGTCAGGAGCGGAGGTGCCGGCTTTGCCGGCGTCGGAGCGGGAACAGTGAGCTTTCGCGCCCGCCTGACTCTGGCAGCCGCGGCTGCCGTCGCCGTGGCCGTGGTCGGCGCGTCCGCGATCACGTACGCGGTCGTCCGGAACGAGCTGCGCGACGGCGTCGACGCGACGCTGCAGACCCGCGCGCGCGACCTTCCCCCGCGCCTCGATGTGATCGGTGAACCGGGCGGCGACCAGTTCCTCGGGCTGCGGCCGGAGAAGTTCGGCGGCGTCGCCGTCTTCACGCAGCTCGTCAGCCGGGACGCCGTCGCGATCACTCCACCGGGGTCGTCGGGCAAGCTGCCGATCTCGGTGCGGGCTCTCGAGGCTGCACGGGGCGAGGTCGACCGGCCCTTCTACGAGGATGCCCACGTGCAGGGCACCCACGTCCGCGTGCTGACGCTTCCGCTCGGCCACGGCTACGCCGTTCAGGTCGCCCGCTCGCTGGAGGAGGTGGACGGCACCCTCGGCCGCATCAAGCGCTGGTTGATCGCTCTTGCGCTCGTCGGGATCGGCCTTGCAGCCGCGCTCGGGCTGCTCGTCGCACGAGCCGTGCTCGCGCCGGTGCAACGACTGACCCGAGCCGCAGAGGGCGTCTCGCAAACCCGCGATCTCTCCCAGCGGATCGACGCCGCCGGCGGAAGGGACGAGCTGTCGAGGCTCGCCGCCACGTTCAACACGATGCTCGGAGCGCTCGAGGACTCCGCGCGGTCGCAGCGGCAACTCGTCTCCGACGCCTCGCACGAGCTCCGGACACCGTTGACGAGCCTGCGCACGAACATCGAGGTGCTCGCGCGTGACCAGGCGCTTCCCACCGGCGAGCGCGAGCAGCTGCTCCGCGACGTCACCGAGCAGCTGACGGAGATGACCGCGCTGGTGGCTGAGCTGGTCGAGCTCGCACGCGGCGACCAGGCGCCCGCCGAGCCCGAGGATGTGCGGCTCGACCTCGTCACGGCCGACGCGATCGAGCGGACGCGGCGGAACCGTCCCGGAGTCTCGTTCGAGCCGGACCTGCAGGAGTCGATGGTTCGCGTCGTGCCCTCGAACATCGAACGGGCGATCTCGAACCTGCTCGACAACGCCGCGAAATGGACTCCGCCGGACGAGCCGATCGAGGTGACCGTGCGGGACGGAGAGCTGACGGTGCGCGACCACGGCCCCGGAATCGACTCGGACGACCTGCCCTTCGTCTTCGATCGCTTCTACCGCGCTCCCTCGGCGCGCGGAATGCCCGGCTCTGGCCTCGGCCTGGCGATCGTCCGCCAGGTCGCCGAGACTCACGGCGGCACGATCGTGGTCGAGACGCCCGAGGGCGGCGGCACGCGGATGCGGCTTTCGCTGCCGCCGCAGCACGACGGCGCAGCCTCCTAGCTCCTCACCGGCTCCGCTCGATCCTTAGGAGCTTTTTAGGCGGGTCTCAGGGTCGCCTTAGGGACTGCTGGTCTCCTGGTGAGCACCAAACCACGCAGGTCCGAAACGAAAGGCTCCCATGACAGCGAACAGGAAAGGAACACGCTTCATCGCCACGGCGGTCGCCGCGGCAGCTCTCGTCGGAGCCGGCGGCGGCGCAGCCACCTACGCCGCGCTCGGCTCCGGCAGCACGACCGTCCGCCAGGTGACCGTCGGCGCCACCGCTGAGCCCACCGCCGCGACGACGGGCTTGTCCGTCGCCGAGATCGTCAAGCGCACGGCTCAGGGCGTCGTCGAGATCACTGTCACATCCGCCGGCCAGTCGTCACCCTTCGGCGGCGACGGCCAGGCTCAGCAGGCGCAGGGCTCCGGCTTCGTCCTCGACGAGCGGGGCCACATCGTCACCAACCAGCACGTGGTCGACGGAGCGCAGTCCGTCACCGTCAAGTTCACGGACGGCTCCTCCTACGACGCGACGGTCGTCGGCAGTGACCCGTCCACCGACCTCGCAGTGCTCAAGGTCGATGCGCCGGCGTCGCTGCTCGTTCCGCTCGAGCTCGCCGATTCGAGCCAGGTCGAGGTCGGCGACGGCGTGGTCGCGATCGGCAGCCCGTTCGGGCTCTCCCAGACCGTCACGACGGGCATCGTCAGCGCCCTCCACCGCGAGATCACGGCGCCGAACAACTACGCGATCGCGGACGCGATCCAGACCGACGCCGCGATCAACCACGGCAACTCCGGCGGGCCGCTACTCGACCTCCAGGGGCACGTGATCGGCGTCAACTCGCAGATCGAGAGCGACTCCGGCGGCAGCGACGGGGTCGGCTTCGCCGTCGCGTCGAACACCGTTGAGACGATCGCGGCGCAGCTGCTCTCGACCGGCAAGGTCGAGCACGCCTACCTCGGCGTCGGGATCGAGTCGATCACGTCGTCGGCTGCAGACGAGCTGGGCACGAAGGCCGGCGCGGCCGTGACCGAGGTTCGCACCGGCTCGCCCGCCGCGGCCGCCGGCCTGAAGCCGGCCACCGGCACGAAGACCGTCGACGGTCAGGAGTACCCGACCGGCGGCGACGTGATCACTGCGGTCGACGGCCAGGCCGTCGCCGGAGCGGACGAGCTCCGCGCGGCGATCGACGCCCAGAAGCCCGGCGAGAAAGTCTCGCTGACCATCCTCCGCAACGGCAAGACCACGAGTGTCGAGGTGACGCTCGGGAGCCGTCCAGCGGCCTAGTTGCACCACCCGGCTCCGCGGCGGGATCGAGCAACACGCCCGCCGCCGCGGAGAACACAGACGAAAGGAGCACTCGATGGCACGGAAGATGAAGCACAAGCTCGCGGTGGGAGCAGGCGCGGCCCTCGCAGTCGCAGGCGGCGGAGCGGCTCTCGCCGCAACTCAGCTCTCACCGAAGGCCGAGAGCCAGGCAGTCGTCAACGACGCCGCGAAGCAACTCGGCGTCGATCCGACGAAGCTGAGCGAGGCGCTCAAGCAGGCGCTCGAAAACCGCGTCGATGCCGCCGTCGCCGCGGGCACGCTGACCAAGGCGCAAGGCGACGAGCTGAAGGCACGGATCGCGTCCGACGAGTTCCCGCTCTTCGGCGGTGGCCGCGGCTTCGGCCACGACCACCACGGCCCGAGGGGCTTCTTCGGCGGGCACCTCGCCGCAGCCGCCACGTACCTCGGTGTGACCGAGGCATCGCTGCGGACGAGCCTCGAGGGCGGCAAGACCCTCGGGGACGTCGCCAAGGAGAAAGGCAAGACCGTGGCCGGCCTGGTCGACGCGCTCGTCACGGACGAGACGAAGGAGCTGGACGCCGCGGTCGCGGCCGGAAAGCTGACGAAGGCCCAGCGCGACGAGATGCTCGCGGGCGCGAAGCAGCGTTTCCAGGACCTCGTCGCGAACGGGATCGGAGCAGGCAAGGGCTTCCGCGGGCACCACTTCCGCGGCGGGCCGCCCCCGAACGACGACTCCGCCTTCCGCTTCGACGAAGGCCCGGCGTCGGTGCCGCCCCCGGCGGCCTAGCGAGGAGCAGATGCAGGCCGGCGTCGCAGTCGTAGGCGGCGTCGGCCGGCGGAGCTGGATTCGATCCGCAACGAAACGAAAGGAGCAGCGATGCAGACGCAGACCCTCACCTACGCCCCCACGCTCGATCCGTTCTTCAGCGCGGAGACAGCGGCGTGGTACCTCAACCTGCCCGTCGGCATGGTGCTCGCGGAGCTCAGGACCGGCGCGACGCTCGAGGGGCTCTGCGCCTCCACCGCGCGTCCCGTCGCCCCGCTCGTCGACGTCCTCACCCAGGGCGCCGTCGAGCTCTTCGAGGACGAGACCGACGGCTACGAGCTCACCGTGGCGCACCGGCATGCGGTCGAGGCGCACCTGCGGGAGCGGATGACGGCGCTCGTCGCCGGTCCAGCCGGGCTCGGACGCGCCGCCTGAGGGTGCAGCCTACGAGGGCGTCATTCGGTACGCGTCGAAGACGCCTTCGAGGTTCCGGAGCACGCTCATCAGGGCGCGCAGCTCCTTCACGTCGCCGACCTCGGCCGTGTACCAGTTGCGCGCCATCCCGTCCTCGACGACACCGCCGTAGGAGAGGATGTTCGCCCCGTGCTCGGCGAAGCTGCGGGCGACGTCCTCGAGCAGGCGCGGGCGGTCGAACGAGTCGACGGCGATCTTGACGCTGAAGCTCGCGGTGCTGCCGCCGTCCCACTCGACCGGCGTGAACCGCTCCGGGTTGCGCATCAGCGCCTTCACGTTCGGGCAGTCCTCGCGGTGGATCGTGATCCCGCGGCCGAGCGAGATGTAGCCGAGGATCCCGTCCCCGGGAACCGGCGTGCAGCACTTCGCCATCCGGACGAGCACGTCGTCGATCCCCTTGACCTTGATCCCGAGGCTGTCGCCCGCGACGGTCGAGCGCAGCTTCGAGGGCTTCAACGGAATGACCGCCTCCTCGGCGACCTCCTCCGTCTTCAGCCGCTGCAGGACCTTGTTGACGATCTGGTTCGTCTGGAGCTTGTTCGCACCGAGCGCGACGTAGAAGTCCTCGGCCTTGCGGAAGCCGGTGTCGCGGATCACCTGCGCCAGCACGGCGGAGCCCTGCAGCTTCTTGTACGGCAGGTTCTGACCCTTCAGCGCGTGGTCGAGCAGCTCGCGTCCCTTCGCCTCGGTCTCGCCCCGCGTCTCGCGCTGGAACCACTGCCGGATCTTGTTCCGGGCGCGCGAGGACGCTGCGAGGCTCATCCAGTCGCGCGACGGGCCGCGACCCGACTTCGAGGTCAGGATCTCGACGAAGTCGCCGTTCTTGAGCCGGTAGTGGAGCGGGACGATGCGGCCGTTGATCTTCGCGCCGACGGTCTTGTGGCCGACGTCGGTGTGGACGGCATAGGCGAAGTCGATCGGTGTTGCCCCTTGTGGCAACGTCTTCACCTCGCCCTTCGGCGTGAAGACGTATACCTCGTCGTCGAAGAGGTCGGTGCGGAACGTCTTCATGAACTCGCGCGGGTCGGCCTCGTCCTGCTGCCAGTCGAGCAGCGACTTCACCCACGTCAGCCACTCGTCGTCCTGCTTGCCCTTGCCGCGCTTGTAGAGCCAGTGGGCGGCGATCCCGTACTCCGCTTCCTCGTGCATCTCGCGCGTCCGCACCTGGATCTCGAGCGGCGTTCCCTCCGGCCCGATCACGGTCGTGTGCAGCGACCGGTAGCGGTTGAACTTCGGCATCGCAATGAAGTCCTTGAACCGCCCCGGCATCGGCTTCCAGAGCGAGTGGATCAGCCCCAGCGCGCCGTAGCAGTCGCGGGTCCCCTCGTCGCCGCCGCGCTCGACGGTGACCCGCATCGCCGTCAGGTCGTAGATCTCGTTGAACTCGCGGCCCTTCTTGGCCATCTTGTCGTAGATCGAATAGAAGTGCTTCGCGCGGCCGGCGATCTCCGCGGGGATGTCGACCTTGGCCAGCTCGGCCCCGAGCGCAGTGCTCGCCTTCTCGACCGCGGCCTCCCGGTCGGCGCGGCGGTCGGCGACCATCGCCTTGATCTCGGCGTACTTGCGCGGGTGCAGGATCTCGAACGAGCGGTCCTCGAGCTCCCACTTCATCGCGTTGATTCCGAGCCGGTGCGCGAGCGGCGCGTAGACCTCGAGCGTCTCCTTCGCCTTCCGCACCTGGGCCTGCTTGCCCTGATACTCGATCGTGCGCATGTTGTGGAGGCGGTCGGCGAGCTTGATCAGGATGACGCGGACGTCCTGCGCCATCGCGACGATCATCTTGCGGTAGTTCTCGGCGTCGGATTGCTCGCGGGTCTGGAAGCTCGTCCGCGTCAGCTTCGTGACGCCCTCGACGAGCTGGGCGATCTCGTCGCCGAACTCGTCGCGGAGAGCCTCGGGCTCGGTCTCCGTGTCCTCGACGACGTCATGGAGCAGCGCGGCGGCGAGCGACTGCTCGTCGAGGTGGAGCTCGGCGCAGATCTTCGCGACCGCCCACGGGTGGTGGACGAACGGCTCGCCCGAGCTGCGGGTCTGTCCGGCGTGCGCGGTCGCCGCGAAGCGGAAGGCTCGTGCGAGCAGCTCCTTGTCGACTCCGGGGTTGTACTCCTCGGCTGCAGCGATCAACTCGTCGACGAGGTCCTGGTGATGCCGATCGACGTCAACTACAGCCATACACCCAGTGTACTGGCCTCATCTGCGGGCGAAACCCCGCCGGAGGAATCCGCGTTGTAAACGAGAACGATGCCCTCCGTGCTCCTCTCAGACTCTCTTTCCGGCAGACGCCGTGAGCGCAAAGTGCGGAAGCTCGCGCGCCTGCTCGTGGCACTCGACGATTCTGCGAACGAGCGGCGGGCAACCCTTCCGCGCCGCCGCCGGATGTCGCTGAGCACCATCCGGTAGGGCCTTAGGATCGGCGCATGGCGCGCCGCGGCCTCCATCACCTCGACATCGTCGTCTCGTCGCTCGAGCGAAGCCTGCCGCTGTACCGCGAGCTGCTCGAGCCGCTCGGCTACACGGAGCTGTACGAGGTCGTCGGGGAGCGCGGCGAGCCGGTGTGGTACCTCGACGGGGAGGGTGTCGGAGCGTCGCTGTCGCTACGCCAGGCACAGACGGCGGCCGGGCCGTACGACCGCTACTCGGTCGGCCTGCACCACCTCGCGTTCGAGGCCGAGTCGAGAGAGGTGGTCGACGAGCTGCTCGCCTGGGCTGCGCGGCAGGGGCTCGAGATCGAGAACGAGCCGCAGGAGTGGCCGTACGTGCCCGGCTACTACGCCGGGTTCTTCCACGATCCGGACGGGATCAAGCTCGAGGTCGTCTACGTGCCGTGATCAGGCCGCGGCCGCAAGCTCCGGCTCCGCGAGCAGCAGCATTCTGAACGCCTCCGACTCGTAGAGCTGGCGGCGAGCGCCCTCGGCGAGTTCGAGCTCCGCGAAGATCGCGCGGGCGTCGCTCGTCCACGCCTCCTCGCCCGCCTGCCAGAGCTCCGCCAGGCCTGCCCGCAGCTCCTCGTAGCCGTCGGGCGCGTCGAAGAGGCGCCGGACGACGAGCTGCGGCGCGATCGTGCCGTTCCAGCGGTTCTCCTTCAGCCTGCACGCGAGGTCGTACCGAACCGGCCGTCTCATCCGGTCGAGCTGGGCGCCGAGCCCGAAGCCGATCGCCGAGCCGGCGTCGCGGCCTCCCTGGCGGATGCGGAAGCGCAGGTGCTTCCCCTCGCCGACGACCCCGGGCTGCAGCGCCTCGCAGCTCGGGACGAGCAGCGTCACGTCGGGATTGCCGAGGCCGAACGGGGCGAGCCGTTCCAGCTCGCTCGCGAGCCCGAGCGTGAGCGCGGAGCCGGGGACGATCGCGTCGATCCGGGTCACCGGCGCGAGGTCGTCGTCGACGAGCTCCGCGTCGGCGTGCGCGGCGAACGCGGCGGCGAACGCCTCGAGGTTCTCGGGCACGATCGAGAGGCCGGCAGCGGCCCTGTGGCCGCCGAAGCGGTGCAGATGCGCGGAGCAGGCCGCGAGCGCGCCGTGCAGGTCGAATGCCGGCAGCGAGCGGCCCGATCCCTTCCACTCCCCATCCGTGCCCGCGATCAGGACGACCGGGCGGTTGAAGCGCTCGACGAGGCGTGAGGCGACGATCCCGATCACGCCCTCGTGCCAGTCCTCGCCCCAGATCACGTAGCCGCGCCGGCGCTGCTTCGGCTCGGGCCACGACTCGACCTCGGCGATCGCCGCGCGAAGGATGCGGTTCTCGACCGCCTGACGATCCTGGTTCAGCGTCTCGAGCTCACCCGCGAGGCGTTGTGCCTCGTCCTTGTCGGTCGTGAGCAGCAGCTCGAGGGCTGCGTCGGGGCGGCCGAGCCGCCCTGCGGCGTTGATCCGCGGCGCCAGCCGGAAGCCGACTGCGCCCGCGTCGACGGCGGCGGGGTCGACGCGAGCGTTCCGCATCAGGGCCTGCAGCCCCGGTCGCTGCGTGCGCGCGAGCGCGCGCAAGCCTGCGATCGCCAGCGAGCGGTTCTCGTCGAGCAGCGGCACGACGTCGGCGATCGTCGCGAGCGCGACGAGGTCGAGGTAGGGCGCCACGTCGACGCCGAGCGCCTGCGCGAGCTTGCAGACGACACCGGTGCCGCACAGCTCCGGGAAGGGATAGTCGGACGGCCTGGTCGCGACGATGGGGCAGTCGGGCAGCGTCGGGCTGCCATCTTCCAGGCGGGGCCGGTGATGGTCGGTGACGATCACCTCCAGGCCGCGCGCCTTCGCGGCGGCGACCTCCTCGACGGCCGTGATCCCGCAGTCGACGGTGATCAAGAGGCTGCAGCCCTCGTCGGCCAGCCGCGAGATCGTGTCGCCCGAGACGCCGTAGCCCTCCTCGAACCGGCTCGGCAGGTGCCATTCGACGTCCGCGCCGAGCTTGCGCAGCGTCAGGACGGCGAGCGCGGTGGCGCAGATGCCGTCGACGTCGTAGTCGCCGTGCACGCAGATGCGCTTGCCGCCGGCGATCGCCGCGCGGATCCGGTCGACCGCGACGGCCATGTCGCCGAGCAGGAACGGGTCGTGCGGCTCGATCTCGCCGGTGACGAACGCGCGTGCCTGCTCGACGTCGGTGTAGCCGCGGCGGACGAGGATCGACGCGGTGATCTCCCCGATCTCGAGCGCGTCGGCGAGCGCCTTCACCTCGGCGTACTCGCAGCGTTCGATCGTCCAGGAGCCGTCCAGCATCGGCCATCGACGGTACGGGGGGTGTCGGACGAGCGCTGGCTCGGACGGGGTCGTCAGCGCCGGCGCGAGCGAGTCGCGCACGATCTTCACCCAGAGGAGGATCACGCCGGCCAGCGCGCCCAGCGCGACGACGGCGATCGGGGTGTAGAGCGCCATCTCCTCGAGCGTGTACTTCGTCACCCAGGTGCCGAGGAGCCAGATCGCCAGCACGACGACGATCATCGGGATCACGAGCCGCCAGTCCACGGCACGAGGGTACCCTTGTAGGCGATGAGCGAGGCGAACTATGCGTCCGGCGACGACTACGTCGTCGAGTTCCTCGGCTACCGCTTCGGCTTCAATGCCGACGACTTCGAGGAGCGCGTCACCGCCGCAGCCGTCCGGCTCGGGCTGATCGGATCGAACGATCTCGACGACGAGGAGACCGCCGATCTCGTCGAGCTCGCGGCCGACGGCCGGATCGCCGAGGCGCGCAGCACGCTCGGCCGGTACCTCGTTCGGCACTGGGAGCGCGTCGGCCTGCTCGAGGGCGAGTCGCTCGTCTACTGGCTGCGCAAGCTCGTCTTCCGCGGCGCCTGGCTCGACCACCGCGTGAAGGAAGGTCTGCTCGAGGTGGCGTGGGACGAGGAGAACGGCGACTTCGGCTACGCGGAGCCGCGCGGCGGCCGCGCCCTGCTCGAGCTGGCGCCCGTGCCCTCCTGGCACGAGCTCCAGTTCCGGCGCTGATTCTTGCGCAAGGGCGCGGGCAAAGCCCGCACCCGCGCGAAGACCCCTAAAGGGTCGCTTCGCTCCCGGCTCAGTCCGTCGAGCGTGCTGTCACTCGGGCAGCGAGAATCCGATCGGGCTCTCGGGCTCAGCCCGGCTCAGCGTCAGCTGGCGGATCGCGCCGAGCGGGACGATCAGCTCCTGCGGCTCGCCGTCCTCCGGGTGCGGGACGAGCGTGAGGAAGCCGTAGCCGGGCTCGGCCGAGAGCGACTCGAGGCGCAGCAGCGCGCCGTCGGAGAGCTCGACCTCGACCATCGCCTGCTCGAGCTCGTGCTCGGCGGCGAACGCCTCGATCCGCCGGTGGATCCGCGCGACGAGGTCGTCGAGCGGACCGGCCATCCCCGGTGTCCAGAGCTCGGGCATCCGCCGGACTCTAGAGGCCCAGCTCGGCGGGCAGCGGGCGCGCGTAGACGACGACGAGCGTCGTCGTCGGCCGCGTCAGCGCGACGTAGAGCTCGCGCAGGCCCTGCTCCCGCTCGGCGACGAGCGCCGGCTCGACGACGATCACGTGGTCGAACTCGAGGCCCTTCGCCTCGCGCGGGGTGAGCAGCGGGATGCTGTCGAAGGCGCTCTCGTGCGCCAGCGCCGGCTCGACCAGCTCGTCCGGGACGATCAGCGCCACGAGCCCGTCCTCGCGCGCGAGCCGCGCCGCCTCGTGGTAGGCCTCGCGCAGGAGCGCGTCCTCGGGCACCTGGCGCAGGAGCGGCTCCGAGCCGCCGACCCGGTAGGCGAGCGGGCGCTCGATCCCGGGCGCGATCGTGTCCAGGAGCGGCAGCGCGAGCTCCATGATCTCGCGCGGCACCCGGTAGGCGTGCCGCAGCTCCTCGACCTCGGCCCTGTCCCCGTCGCGGGAGGTACGGCAGGACGTCGTCCCAGCTCTCGTAGGTGACGACGCCGGTGCCCTGCGCGACGTCGCCGAGGATCGTCAACGCGCCCGCCGCGTGCCCGCCGCGCGATCATCCGCAGCTGCATCGGCGAGAGATCCTGCGCCTCGTCGACGATCACGTGGTCGTAGGTCCGCGGGCGGCTCGCCGACGAGCGCGTGCGCCTCGTCGAGCAGCGCGAGGTCGCCGTCGCTCCACCCCGCTCCGCGCCGCCGCAGCAGGCGCTGCTCGGCCTCGTCGAGGATGCCCTCCGCGGCCTCGGCCAGGAACGCGGGAGTCGTGAACAGCGAGCGGACGAGCCTCTCGGGCGTGACCGAGGGCCAGGCGCGGTCGACGACCCTGCTCAGCTGGCCGCTCGTCCTCAGCGCCTTCTCGACCTCCTCCCCGTCGCGAATCGCGCTGCCCCTGCAGCACGCGGCCGTATTCGGCGTAGAAGCGGCGGACGATCCCCATCCGGAAGCGCTCGCGCGCCGCAGCGGTCGTGCCGTGCTGGGCGCGGATCTCGTCCAGGAGCTGCTCGATCTCCCGGACGCGCACGCGGATGTACTCGCCCTCGAGCTTCACGTTCAGCTCCTCGGGCTCGGCGGCGAGCCTGAGCTCGACGGCGTGCGCGATCACCTCGGCGAGGCGCGCGTCGGCTTTCAGGCGCGCGACGGGCGAGGCGTCGCGCAGCGTCGCCGTCAATGCCCGGGACGAGCTCCGAGACCGCGAGCTGCGCGACGCTGTCCTCGCCGAGCGCCGGCAGGACGTGCGAGACGTACTCCATGAAGGTGCGGTTGGGGCCGACGACGAGCACGCGGCTGCGGGCGTTCTTCTCCCGCTCGGTGTAGATCAGCCAAGAGGCGCGGTGCAGGCCGACCGCGGTCTTGCCGGTGCCGGGGCCGCCCTGGATCACGAGCGGCCGCTCCGGCGCGCGGGTGATCAGCCGGTACTGGTCGGCCTGGATCGTGGCGACGATGTCCCGCATGTGCGTGTCGCGGCTGCGCTCCAGCTCCTCGAGCAGGAAGTCGCCCACGCTGGCGCCGTCGAGCGACGAGCCGTCGAGCGCCTCGTCGGCGATGTCGAGCAGCCTGCGCCCCTGAGCCCGGAAGCGCCGGCGCAGCGTCACGCGCTGCGGATCCTGCGGCGTCGCCGTGTAGAACGGCCGCGCGGCGGGCGCCTGCCAGTTGACGACGACCTGCTCGCCCTCGTCGTCGTGCACCCAGCGGCGGCCGACGTAGAGCGCGCGCTCGACCGCCTCGAAGTCGAGCCGGCCGAACATCAGGCCGCGCTCGGCGTCCTCGAAGGTCGCGAGCCGCTTCGCCGCCCACGCGTCGAGCGCAGCCTGCGCGACCTCGCCGTCGGCGGCGTCGCCGGCGCGCAGCACGACGTCGCGCATGCGCTCGAGGCACGCGTAGGCGCGGTCGACGTACGCCTGCTCGGCTGCCAGCTCCGGGTGGCTCATCGCCAGACAAGCCTAGACTCGACAGGATGAGAGTCGCCCTCGTCGCGCTGGCGCTGATCGCACCACCTCCCGCGGACGCGCCGCTGCCGAAGGAGCCGGCGGACGTGGCGCGTTCGCTCGCCCGGTCGACCACCGAGCTGCACGCCGCGATCGATGCGTGGCAAGCAGGGCCGCGCGCCGGCGACGCGACGCCGCGGGATGCGTCCCTGTGGGCTCTCCACCAGCAGCGCCTGTTCCTGAAGCTGACCTACGACCGCGAGCTCGGGCACCGTTCGCGGCCGCTGCTCTCGCCTCAGGCGCGCGCGATCCTGGAGGCGCGGCGCCGCCTCGTCGAGCTCACGCCGCCGACGAAGCTGCCGCTCTCGGCCTTCCGCACCGGACCTGCCCTCCCCGCGCGGACGCTGCTCGGCTTCTACCGCGACGCGGAGCGGCGCTTCGGTGTCGAATGGGAGGTGCTGGCGGCCGTGAACTTTGTCGAGACCGGCTTCAACAGGCTGCGGTCCCGGAGCTCCGCCGGCGCGCAGGGACCGATGCAGTTCATGCCCGCGACGTGGAGTGCGTACGGGCTCGGCGGCGACGTCCACGACCCGCACGACG
Source organism: uncultured Gaiellaceae bacterium (assembly GCA_963765705.1). Lineage (GTDB taxonomy): Bacteria > Actinomycetota > Thermoleophilia > Gaiellales > Gaiellaceae > Gaiellasilicea. The sequence continues at coordinate 145,345 of CAVXXJ010000013.1, read as the reverse complement.
CGATCATGGGCGCCGCCAACTATCTCCGAGCCTCGGGCGCGGCGCGCAACCTGCGGGGTGCGCTCTGGCGGTACAACCACTCGGCGCGCTACGTGGACGCCGTCGCCGCATTCGCGGCTCTGATGCGCCGGGACGAGACGATCTTCTTCCAGTTCCACGCCTGGCAGGTGTTCGTGAAGACGCCCGCCGGCCCGCGCCGGATCACCGGCCCCTAGAGAACGGACCGGGAACGGCCGGAGCGAAGCGACTCTTAGGGGTCTTGCGCGAACGGGATCCGCTCCTGCGGATCCCGTTCTTGCGCCGCAGGAGCAGCGCCCACGTGAGCACGGCCGAGCTTGGTGATCACGCGGCCGCGCGGGGTGCGCTGGAGGAATCCGAGCTGGAGCAGGTAGGGCTCGTAGACGTCCTCGATCGTGTCGGTCTCCTCGCCGAGCGTGACCGCGAGCGTCGAGAGGCCGACCGGGCCGCCGTCGAACTTGAACGCGATCGCGCGCAAGAGCTCCCGGTCGGTCTGCTCGAGCCCCTCGCCGTCGATCTCCATCAGCTCGAGCGCCTCTCGGGCGACTGCGGTCGTGATCGCGCCCTGATGGCGCACCTCGGCGACGTCGCGCACGCGGCGCAGAATCCGGTTGGCGATCCGGGGCGTGCCGCGCGAGCGGCGCGCGATCTCGGTTGCCGCGTCGTCGTCGATCGCAACGTCGAAGATGCCGGCCGAGCGGCGGACGATCGCGGTCAGCTGCTCGGGCTCGTAGTAGCCGAGCCTGAACGTGAGGCCGAAGCGGTCGCGGAGCGGCGTCGTCAGCAGGCCGGTGCGCGTGGTCGCGCCGACCAGCGTGAACTGCGGCAGGTCGAGCGTCAGCGTCCTGGCGGCCGGCCCCTGCCCGACGATGATGTCGAGCCGGAAGTCCTCGAGCGCCGGATAGAGGATCTCCTCGATCGAGCGGTTGATCCGGTGGATCTCGTCGACGAAGAGGACGTCCTTCTGCTCGAGTGCGGTGAGGATCGCCGCCATGTCGCCCTTCTTCTCGAGCGCCGGGCCGGCGATCGTGCGAATGCCGACGCCGAGCTCCTCGCGGATGATCTGCGCGAGCGTCGTCTTGCCGAGACCCGGCGGGCCGACGAGCAGGACGTGGTCGAGCGCCTCGCCGCGCGCCTTCGCGGCGGTGAGGGCGATCGCGAGCTGCTCCTTGACCGCCTCCTGGCCGACGAACTCGTCGAGCCGGCGCGGCCTGAGCGAGCGCTCGAGCTCCTCCTCCTCCGGGCCGAGTACCTCGGCGGCGACCGCGCTCATTCCCGCTCCGGCACCGGCAAAGCCGGCACCTCCGCTCCCGGCGGCTCCGTCAAGCCTACGCCGCTCACGCGGCCTGCCTCAGCGCGAGGCGCACGCGCTCCTCGGCCGGGAGGTCGGGATCGATCGGCGCCAGCGCCTGCTCCGCCTCGAGCACCGACCAACCGAGCTCGACGAGAGCATCGCGGGCGGTCATGTGCACCGGACGTGCCCGCAGCGCTGGAAATCGGGACGGGATCCTCGGCGCCGAGCTTCTCCTTCAGCTCGAGCACGATCCGCTCGGCGGTCTTCTTACCGACCCCGGGGATCGCCTGGAAGCGCGCCGTGTCCTGGAGCACGATCGCGCGGCGCAGGTCTGCGGCCGGCGAGCCGGAGACGATCGCGAGCGCGACCTTCGGCCCGATTCCGGCGACCGTCAGGAGGTGGAGGAAGAGCTGGCGCTCGGACGCCTCCGCGAAGCCGTAGAGCTGCAGCGCGTCCTCGCGCACGTGCAGGTAGGTCTCGACGACCACCTCGCCCCCACGCTCGGCGGCTCGCACCGCACCGGGCGTCGCGGCAAGGAGGTACCCGACGCCGTTCACGTCGAGTACGAGCCCGTCCGCCGTGCGGCCGACGAGCGTGCCCCGGAGCCGCGAGATCATCCGGCGATCCGCAGCAGCGGCGGCGCGAGCGCGTGGCAGATCGCGACCGCGAGGGCGTCGGCGGCGTGGTTCGGCGTCGGGTTCGCGTCCATGGCGAGGATCGTGCGCACCATCCGCTGCACCTGCGTCTTCTCGGCGCGGCCGTAGCCGCAGACCGCCTGCTTCACGCGCGCCGGCGGGTACTCAACGCATACGACGCCGAGCGCCGCGGCGGCGACGAGCACCGCTCCGCGCGCCTGACCGACGGAGAGTGCGGTGCGGGCATCTGCCCCGACGTAGGACTCTTCCACTGCGACGGCGTCCGGCTCGTGCTCCGCAATGAGCTCCTGAACCCGATCGAAGATCGTCTTGAGGCGCAGCTCCGGGCGTTCCCCCGCGGGCGTTTGCCACCACCCGTGGTCGATTGCCCTGATACGGCCTCCGCTTTCTTGGACGATCCCGTACCCGCATGCAGCCGTCCCTGGATCGATGCCGAGAACTCTCACGAGGAGAGGTTAGGCAGGCGATCGGACGTTCCTGCTCGCCCACGTCAACCAACCGGTTCGCATCCGCCGACCCCCGGCGACGCGCTCGATTGCGCGTCGCCGGAGATCAGCGGTCGTGCCCTCAGGCCAGATGGACTGGCCGGACTCCCAACTCAGGTGGCGTCGTCGTCGAGCAGTCTGGCGCCGGTGAGATCCGTGGCGATGCGCTTGAAGATCGCGGTCAGGTCGCCGGGGTTCGGCTGGTTGAAGAACCTCGTCGGATCGGAGGCGACGCCCTGCACCATGGAGGTGGCGGTGATCGCCGGCACCTCGGCGCAGCGGAACTGGAAGCCGTTCAGCTTGGCGCACGAGTTGCCGTCCGTGCCGGTGCCGGTGGACTTCCAGCCCCAGCAGGACGTGCTCGCCGTGTCATAGGCGATCCCGTAGACCCAGGTGCCTGCGGCGGCTGCGGCGTCCGCCGAGTTGACGGCCGACTGGCACGGCCTCGTCCGAGTGATCGAGCGAGTTGTTCGTGCAGACCTGGCTGGAGGCGATCGTGCACGCCCCGTAGTTCGCCTCGCCGTCCGTGAAGAAGATGATCACGTCCTGCGCCTCGGAGTCGTGGCTCGCGGCCAGCGTCTGCTGCGCCTTGTCGATCGCGGCCGAGGTCGCGGTCGTACCGTTCGCCTGAATGCAGTTGACCGTGGACACGAGCGCGGAGCTCCCGTTCAGCGGCGACGTGGCCGAGGTCTTGTAGTTCGTCGAGAGCGGCACCTGGAGATAGCCGTTCGGGTACCGGTCGTAGTCCGTCGTCGGCCCGTCCGTGCCCTTGGGAGTGAACGTGCACGGATTCCCACCGTTGCCCGGAGGGAACGCGAGGAGGCCGACCTTGTCGTAGGCCGGGTCCATCTGGTTCAGGAACGCGGTGATCCCGTTCCTGGCGCAGGTGACCTTTGTGCCACCCGACGTGCAGGACTGGTTCATCGAGTTCGTGCGGTCGAAGATGATGACCACGTGCGCGGGCTTGGGCTTTCCTCCGCGCATGGACGCGGTCGCCTGGGCCTTGATCGTGAACGTGGAGATCCCGAGCAGCCCGGCGAAGAACGTCTTCGTCGGCGCCCGCTCTGCCACCACGACCGCGTTCACGGGGTCACAGCCACCGAGCGAGACGACGCACTTCGTCGTCACGGTCGTCGTGACGGCGTTGATGTCGCCGTGCTCGTTCTTGTTGCCGGGGGACGAGCTGAACTCCCTGCCCACGGCGATCGCGCGCGCCGAGTCCGGCAACTCCTGCGCGGCCGCGAGCGCGGCAGCGTCTGCGGAGGACTGGAGCGAACGGCTCGCGTAGTACGCGTAGCCGACGTCGACGACGAGTGCTGCCATGCCCAGCAGCACGATGAGCATCAGGACCACGAGCACGATGACCTGACCGCGCTCTTCCTGCGGTCGAGGGTGTTTCCTTGCTGAAAGCTTGTGCGAGACCACGTCCGAACCTCCCTGGAGACGGCGTGCCGCACAACGCCTACATTTACTCACCTGCCCTACCGAGGAGAATCGGCTTTCGGGAGCCGTTGCTTGCCCCCCGAACGAGTGATTCCGGCGCCAGAACGAGGGATATGGAGCTCTTAGGCGGAGACGGCTTCGAGCACTTGTTCCGGGATGTCGAAGTTCGCGTAGACGCCCTGGACGTCGTCGTTCTCCTCGAGCGCCTCGATCAGCCGGATCAGCTTCTTCGCCGACGGCTCCTCGACGACCTCGACGGTCGTCTTCGGAACCATCGAGAGCTCGGCCGACTCGACCTTGATTCCCGCCGCCTCGATCGCCTCCCGGACGGCGGCGAGATCCTCCGGCGCGCTCGAGACCTCGAAGACGGAGCCGTCGAGCTCGACGTCCTCCGCACCGCCTTCGGCCGCGGCGAGCGTCAGCTCGTCCTCGTCCACGCCGGCGGCGTCGACGAGCACGATCCCACGACGCTCGAAGAGCCACGCGACGGCGCCGGTCGTGCCGAGGTTGCCGCCGTTCTTGGCGAAGTAGATGGCGGACGTCCGAGGCGGTCCGGTTCCGGTTGTCGGTCAGCGCCTCGACGAGCACGGCCACGCCGTCGGGGCCGTATCCCTCGTAGACGATCGTCTCGTACGCCGCCGCGTCAGCGTCCGTGCCGGCGCCTCGCGCGATCGCCCGCTCGATCGTGTCCTTGGGCATCGAGTAGGACTTGCGCCTTCTCGACCGCGTTCTGGAGCGAGAGGTTCGCCGCCGGGTCGGGGCCGCCCTCCTTCGCGGCGACGATGATCGCCTTCGAGAGCTTCGTGAAGAGCTGGCCGCGCTTCGCGTCCGTCGCGCCCTTCTTGTGCTTGATCGTCGACCACTTGCTATGCCCTGACACCCTGCTCCTCTCGGATGAGTTCCAGAAATCTCTCATGGACGCGCGTGTCGCCGGTCAGCTCCGGGTGGAACGACGCGACGAGGAACCGCCCCTGGCGGAGCAGCACCGGCGCACCGTCGTGGCTCGCCAGCACCTCGACCTCCGGGCCGGCGTCGGTCACGCGCGGCGCGCGGATGAAGACACCCCGGAGCGGCTCGGCCTCGCCTGGGAGCGCGAGATCGGCCTCGAAGCTCGCGACCTGGCGGCCGTAGCCGTTCCGCTCGACCTCGACGTCGACGAGGCCGAGATGCGCGCGGTCGAGCAGGATCATCCCGGCGCAGGTCCCGAAGACCGGCTCGGCGAAGCTGCGGATCGCCTCCTCGAGCCCGTACAGCCGCATCAGGCGCGTGATCGCGGTCGACTCGCCGCCCGGGATCACGAGGCCGTCGAGGCCGTCCAGCTGCTCGGGGAGGCGCACCTCGACGACATCCGCGCCGAGCTCGCGCAGCATCGCAACGTGCTCGCGGAAGTTCCCCTGGACTGCGAGGACACCGATCTTCATGGCTTGATTGTAGGTACGCGTCAGCGGCGCCGGAGCGCGGCGATGCGGTCTCCGACGAGCCCGAGCGCGACGATCAGGAGGCCGGCGACGACGAAGGAGAGCGCGACCTGCCACGGGTCGAGACCCTCCTCGATCTCGCCGGAGCCGAACGGCAGGAACACGCCCAGCACCGAGAAGCCGTCGAGTGTGAAGTAGGTCGTCGTCGCGAGGATGCCGATCGTGCCGAGCACCGCGTAGCTCGAGCGGCCGAGGAGATATGCGGACGCGACGTACGCCAGCGAGAGCAGAGCGACGAATGCCCAGCCGAGGCCGCTGTCGACCAGTGCCAGCACGCCGCCGCCGAGCGCGAGACCCCCGACGACGTGCAGCCAGAAACCGTACGGCTCGCGGCCGGCGCGGTCGACGGCGACCCCCACCACGATCAGCGCCAGCCCGGCCAGGATCGAGAGTAGTTCGCCCGTCGAACCCCACGATCCGAGCGAGCCGAGATCGGCGACGACGATCCAAAGCGTCACGGCGATCGGCAGCATGAGCAACGGCGCCCGGAAGCGCTGCAGGGCGACGAGGGCGGCGCCGATCGTCAGCGCCTCGAGCAGCAGCGATGCCGGCTGGTAGTCGTCGATGTCGAAATCGAGCAGGCCGATCGCGCTCTCGAACGAGCCGACGAAGAACGCGAAGAAGACGACGGCGAGCGTGGCAAGCAGACCGGCGGCAACCGGCCGGTCGGATTGTTGAAGGAAGAGGGCGAACGCGATCGCCAGCGCAACGGCGAGGGCGCTGCAGCCGACGAGCGCCCAGTCGCCGTGATCGTCGCCGAGGATGCTGGTCAGCGCCAGCGTCGCGAGGAGGATCACGAACCCGCCGAGATAGACGAGGGCGCTCGCGCTCGACCAGCGCGGCCTCAGCGGATCGGCCGGCAGCAGGCGCTCGACGTCCATGCAGCGACTGTGACGAGCGAGTCCGGACGGAGGGGCGAGGGCGGAGCCCTTCACCCCTCCTCCGGAAAGTCAGCCGCCGATGCAGACCGTCGGCGACCCCGAGACGATCTTGTTCACCGTCGGGTCGACGTCATCCCCGACGCGGGCAGCCGGGCTGCACCCTCCGGGCGCGTTCACCCGCACGAGCCGCACCGTTCACGACGACGTTGGAGCCGCCTTCGAGCGCGGCCGTGCTGCCGCCCTTGAGCGTCAGATCCCCGCCGCTCTCGACCGTCGTGCCGCTACCGCTCTCGACCGTCATGCCGCTACCGCTCTCGACCGTCATGCCGCTACCGCTCTCGACCGTCATGCCGCTGCCGCTCTCGACCCTCATGGCGCTGGCGCTCTCGACCGTGGTGGCGCCGCCGCTCTCGACCGTCATGGCGCCGCCACTCTGGAGCTCGAGGGCTGTACCGCTCTGCACGATGATGGCGTGGCCAATGCACCTCGAGCAGTGTCGGTGCCGATGCTCTCGACCCTGATCGCGTTGTCGAGGAGCCTGATCGAGGAGTCCGGGCTCGCGAGCACGATCCCGCTGTCGGTCACGCTGATCGAGTACTGCCCGTTCGGGCTTGTGAACGTGCCCGAGAACGGCGCGCCGTCCTTGCCGTCCTCCCCGTCCTCCCCGTCCTGCCCGGGAGGCCCAGCCGGTCCTTGCGGGCCCGGGTCGCCCTGGTCGCCTTTCGGTCCCTCCCGATTGAAAGTGATCTCGACCTCTGCCGACGGTTTGCACTGCTGCGACGCCGGGTCGATGATCCGGATCGTTCCGTTCTTCTTCATGCACGCGTGGTAGACGCCGGTGCCCGCGTCCGGGATCGCCGCGTACGCGATGCCGCCGGCAAGTGCGAACAGCGTCAGGGTGGCGAGCGCCAGCCGCCGGCCGCGCAGGTTGAACGTGGAATTCACTGTTCCTCCCTCTGGTCGACGCCGGACCGAGCGTCCGGCGCTACCGACGAGGGTTCCATGGTGCGCGGCCGGTTTCAATGCCCGCGGCCGCCGATCTGGACCTCAGTACAGGCCGGGGACGATCCGAAACCGGGTCTTGGCGGCGTAGTCCACGTACTCCTGGTCGCGGAGCAGCAGGCGCTCCTCGAGCGTCATCCGCAGCACCTGCCCCGTGAGGCAGCAGGCGAGGACGACGAAGTTGCGCGGCGCGGGATACGCGAGCACGTAGCCGAGGAAGGTGACGAAGTAGGCGGCATAGAGCGGGTGGCGGACGAAGCGGTACATCCCGGAGGTCTTGACGCCCCGGTTCGCCGGGGCGAGACCGAACGACCGGCGCAGGCTCCCGAGCGCGACGATCGCCATCACCAGCCCGAGCACCTGAATGGCCACGGTGACGGAACTGGGAACGGCGCTCCGCTCGACGGGCGCCAGGAGCAGGGTCGAGAACGTGCCCAGGGCCGTCGCCCCGATCGCGGTGACGGAGACGTTGGAGACGGACGCCTCCCGGCGTGCGAGGAACATCGTCACCACCATCGTCTCCAGGACGACGGCCGCGAGCAGCGGCAGCTCGTGGGTCTCGAAGAAGACGTCGGCGTGGCGCCAGATGAAGAGCGCGTAGAGACCGGCCAGCGTGACGTTGAGAAGCGCGGCTGAGACCCCACGCGGCATGACGGAATGCCCGCGTTGCATGCACTAGTCGTCGGCGCACCGCCAGAGCAGTGCGATGCCCCTAAAGGGGGAGGCGGCCTACCAGCCGCGGGTTTCGAGCAGCTGCTCGGGGGCGAGCTCGGCGGTGGAGATGCCCACCATCGGCTCGCCGAGACCCGCGGAGACGCGGGCGAGGATCTCGGCGTCGCGGAAGTGCGTCGTCGCCTCGACGATCGCCTTCGCGCGCAGCGAGGGATCGCCGGACTTGAAGATCCCCGAGCCGACGAAGACGCCGTCGGCGCCGAGCTGCATGCAGAGCGCAGCGTCGGCGGGGGTCGCGATGCCGCCGGCTGTGAACGTGACGACCGGCAGCCGGCCGTTCTCGCCGACCCACTTGACGAGCTCGTACGGCGCGCGGAGCTCCTTCGCCTCGGCATAGAGCTCTTCGCCCCGCAGCGAGCCGAGCCGCCGGATGCCGCCGAAGACCGCACGCATGTGCGTGACGGCGTTGACGACGTCGCCGGTTCCGGCCTCGCCCTTCGTCCGGATCATCGCCGCGCCCTCGGCGATCCGGCGCAGCGCCTCGCCGAGGTTCGTCGCGCCGCAGACGAACGGGATCTCGAACGCCCACTTGTCGACGTGATGCGCGACGTCCGCCGGGGTGAGCACCTCGGACTCGTCGACGTAGTCGATCTCCAGGGCCTGCAGAATCTGCGCCTCGACGAAGTGCCCGATCCGGCACTTCGCCATCACGGGGATCGTGACCGCCTCCTGGATCTCGGTGATCATCGCCGGGTCCGACATGCGGGAGACGCCCCCGTCGCGGCGGATGTCGGCCGGGACGCGCTCGAGCGCCATCACCGCGACGGCGCCCGCGTCCTCGGCGATCTTCGCCTGCTCGGCGTTGACGACGTCCATGATCACGCCGCCCTTGAGCATCTCGGCGAGACCGCTCTTTACCCGCATCGTGCCGGTTTCGTTCACGGCAATCAGTGTACCGCCCTGGAATCACGCGCCGGAATGTGCATCACTACCGGGTACCGAACGCGACTCCTCTCCCCCTCCAGACGGAGCGGCCACCTCGGTGGCTGGGCCGTCTGGCCCAGAAAGGAGCGTTCGGTAGAGGGGTCTGCTCCATTCGAGCAGGCCCCTCGCCTGTTCTGTTTGCGGCTAGGGCACCGGCAAAGCCGGTGCCCTAGCGCGAAGACCCCTGAAGGGTCGCTTCGCTCCCGGGCTCGCCCACCAACCGTGTAGGGCTAATCGCTTTTGGCGCCGTTGGCTGTATTGGCAACGACGTCGGTTCCCAGCTGCTTCGACCACCAGTCGGACTCGCGATCGTCCATCTTCGTCTGCAGCTGGCCGACGTACTGGGAGAGATCGGTCTCGCGCTTTGCGAGCCGGAGCTCGAGGTCGCCCACCATCTTCTCGCGCTGCTCGAGCTTGATCTCGCGCAGCTCCCCGTCGGCCTCGAGGCGCGCCCAGCGCTCCTCGATCTCGGTCTCGCGGTCGTCCAGCTCCCGCATCCGGTCGGAGATCGACTCCTCCGTCTGCCCGAGCCGCTTCTCGCGCCGCTCGACACGCGCGCGCTGTGACTCGAACAGCGTCTCCGAGCTCGTGATCTCGGCCTCGCGGGCTGCCAGCTCGCGACGCAGGTCGTCGAGCCGCCGAGCCTCCTCCTCGAGGTGGAACTCGGTCTGCTCTTCGGCCTCTTCGCGCCGGAGCTGCGACTCGCGCCGGTTCAGCTCTGCCTCGCGTGCTGCGAGCTCGCTCTCCTTCGCGGAGATGTCGGCGCGCTTGGCGCTCATCGCAGCGACCACCTCTCCGGTGCCGCTGCGCTCCTCGGCCAGCCGCTCGAGGTCTGCGGTCATCCGGTCGGTCTTCGCCTTCAGCTCCGCCTCGCGGGCCTCCAGGCCCTCCTCGCGCGCGGTCACCATCGCACGCGCCTTGATCAGCTCGCGCTCGCGCTCGGCGACGCCCTTGTCCTGATCCCCCAGCTCGGACTCGCGCTCGCGGAGCGTCGCCTCGCGGGTCGCGAGAACCGCCTCGCGTGCCTCGACGCGCGCCGATGCCTCGGCGGCCTTGCCGTCCAGCTCGGCCAGGGCGCGCTCGAGCGAGCGCTCGCGCTGGGCAAGGGCTGCCTCCTGCTTCGCGAGCTCGCCGACCGAGGACGCGCGGTCGCGGTCGGCCGTGGTCAGCTCGCGGAACTTGATCGAAATCTGCTTCTCGCGCTCGGCCGTGCGGGCCTCCGCGGCGGCGAGCTCCGACTTCAGCTCGGCAAGGCGCTGCTGCTCGGCCGCGGCCGACTCTGCGCGCTGCGCGAGCTCCCGCTCGCGCTCCTCGAGGTCGGACTCGTGTGCGGCGAGCTTCGCAGCACGGCCGTCGATCTCGGAAGAGCGCAGCGACAGGCTCTGCGCGTCGCTCTGCGAATTCACCAGCTCTCGCTCGAACCTCCCCTGGAACTCGGCGAGCTGATCGCGCGCCTCCTGCTCCCGGGCCAGTGCGTGTGCGAGCTCGGACCGGAGCTCCTGGGTCTCCCCGAAGTCCGGCAGCGCGTGAAACGGCTCCTCGAACGTCTCCTCCGGAGCCTCTGCGACAACGGCGACCTGTTTCGCGCCAACCGCGGCCGCCTCGGCCGCAGCCGGCTCGTCGGCATCCCGGCGGGACGCCAGCTGGGCGCGAAGCCCCGTGCCGAAGCCCTGCTCGGTCTCGTGGGCGTGGTCGTCCTTACGGGCAGCCATTAGAACAGCTTCGCGAGTTGGATGAACGCCGGCCCGAGGATGACCAGGAACATCGCCGGGAAGATGAAGATCACCGTCGGGAAGAGCATCTTGATCGGCGCCTTCGCCGCCCGCTCCTCCGCGATCGCCTGCCGCTTCATCCGCGAGTCGGCGGCCTGCACACGCAGGATCCGGCCCAGCGAGATCCCGAGCTGGTCGGCCTGGATGATCGCGCGCGTGAACGATGCGACCTCGGGCGTGGCCGCCCGCTCGGCGAGCTTCTTGAGCGCGTCGTGGCGGCTCTCGCCGATCCGCATCTCGCCCAGCGTGAGCGAGAACTCGTCGGCGAGCGGGCCTTCCATGTGCTCCGTCAGCTTGTCGACCGCGCCGTCGAAGCCGAGACCTGCCTCGACCGAGACGGCCAGCAGATCGAGCGCGTCCGGCAGATGAGACCGGATCGCCTCGCGCCGGCGCTTGACGCGCGTCGAGACGACGAAGCCCGGGCCGATGAACCCAGCGGCCCCGAACGTGAATCCGAGCAGGAGCGCCGTCGTCGGCCCACCGGCGATACCGCCGAGGAACACGCCGAAGAAGCTGCCGCCGAGCGCGGCCGCGCCCTTGGCGGCGAGGAACGTGGTCGGAGTCAGCGTGCGCCCCATGCCGGCGGCGAGCAGCTTGGCGGAGATCGACTCCAGCGACATGCGCGGGCTGAGCCGGAGCACGATCCGGGCCAGCGAGCCCGAGGCCGGAGTGAGCACCCGCTCCCTGAAGCGCAGGAGCTCGAGCCCGGTGACCGCGGCCTTGGTGCGGCCGTAGTCGGCCGCTCTGCGGGCAGACCGCTGGCGCTCGCGTGACGGGTGGGTGGCGACCTCGCCGACGAAGTAGGCGGCGGCGGCGAGGAGCAAGGCGGCAAGTACGAGCAGCATAGGTATCAGCCCTTAAAGGAGACGATTTTGCGAAGGAAGACTGTGCCGAGCGAGATCATCACGACACCCAGGATCAAGAGCTTGTTGCCGGTCGGGGTATGGAACAGCGGAGACATGTAGTCCGGGTTCATCAGCGAGATCGACCCGAGCATGAAGAACGGGATCCCGACGAGGACGTAGGCGGAGGCACGGCCCATCGCCGTCAGCGACCGGATCTTGCGCGCGAACTGCTGCCGCTGCCGGACGGCCTCGGCGACCATGTCGAAGATGCCGGCGAGACTGCCGCCGACCTGGCGCTGGATCGTCACCGCGGTGACGACGAACTTGAGGTTCTTCGAGCCGACTCGCTCGGCCATCTCGGCGAGCGCCTCGTCCATCGGGCGGCCGAGCTGCGTGTCGGTGAGGACGCGCTTGAACTCCTTGCTCGCGGGCGGCAGGCCCTCGTCGACGACGGCCTGGATCCCCTGGCGGAAGCTGTGTCCCGCCTTCAGCGAGGCGGCCAGCGTGATCAGGAGATCGGGCAGCTGGTCCTCGAGCGCCATCAGACGGCGCTTCGCCTTGAACGACACGACGAAGATCGGGATGAAGAAGCCGAACACCGTTCCGGCGAGGATGAAGAGGAAGCCGCGGCCGGCCGCGACCAGGAACAGGCCGGCCAGGAGGCCGCTGCCGATGGCTGCGTAGACGAGCTCGACCGTGCGGAGCGGGAGGTCGGCGCGCTCGAGCAACCGGTGCAGCTTGTGCCAGACCTGCAGGTGGCCGAAGGCTCCCTCGGTCGCCTGCATGATCGACGAGGCAGTCGCGAAGCGCTCCTGCGCAGGGCCCTTCTTCCGCTTGCGCTCGCCCTCGCCCAGATGCGGGGCGATCTGGCGCTTCAGCCCGGAGCCGATCGGCGCGCGGAGGAGGAACCTCGTTCCGAGCAGAACGCACAGGCCGACGAGCAGCGCGACGACGGGCGGGCCGAGATCGAGGAGCGGCTCCAGCTTCGAGTTTCCTCCCGACCCTGCCGCGGCGGCCTCGCCCGGCGCGACCGCGCTGGCGCTGGCGCCTGCGGAGACGAGCTCGATCCGCTCGCCCGGGCGGGCGGTGGTCACGTAGGAGACACTCCACGTCCGCCGGAGCTCCTCTCCGAGCGATGCGTAGATCGCGTGCAGCGCGGCGGTACCGCTGGCGCCCTGATAGCGGCCTCCGGTCTCCTTCGCCAGGCGCTGGAGGGGTCCGGGCCGGAAGCTCGGGCTCTCGATCGCAATCGGATAGACGGTGACCTTGGCGGCACGCGCGGCGGCGATCGCCTGGTCGAGGGACGCGTCGCTCGAGACTTCCTGCCCGTCGGTGAGCAGAACGAGCACGCGGCCGCCGTGGACGTCGGCGGAAAGCGACTGCACGGCGAGCACGACGGCGTCGTACAACGCAGTGCCTTGAACCGCGTCTACCTCGATCGTGCGCAGCGCCGCATCGGCGTCGCTCTTGGAGGAGGAGAAGCTGGTCAGCTGGACTGCGTCCTTGCCGACCGCGAAGACGGCGATCCGGTCGCCGGCCGGCTTGGTGCGCACGAACTCTCGCGCGGCGGCGGCGGCGTCGACCATCGCCTGGCCGCGCATCGACTGCGACCGGTCGAGGGCGAGCCCGACGCTCTTCTCCTTGCCGAGGTTCGTCGCCTCGAAGCCGATCACGAGGTTGCCGTTCTCGCGCAGAGTCGGCATCTTCGCCGACGGGGTCGGCGTGACGATCGTGGCGTGGACGGTGGGGTAGCCGCTCGTGTCGATGGCCGTGATCCGCGGCGGTACGGCGCCCACAGCCGCCGGTACGAGCACGACCAGTGAAGCGGCGACTGAGGCGGCTGTGAGCGTCAGCCGCCTCATTGCATGCTCCCGTAAGGAGCCGCCGAGAATGTCGGACGGCTTCCTGGCACCTCGGCACGGAAGAAGGTCGGCGGCAGGAGAACGCCGTTCGCGGCCATCTTCTCGAGGAAGTGCGGCTTCAGGCCGCTGCAGGCGAGCGGCAGCAGCAGGCGCGACGTCCGTGACGTCGCGACGGTGTCCTCGTCCGGCGCCTTCGCGACGAACAGGTCCTGCAGGGTGATGACGTCGGACTCCATCCGCAGCACCTCGGTGATGTGCGTGACGCGGCGGGAGCCGTCGACGAGCCTCGAGATCTGCACCAGCAGGTCGAAGGCGCTCGACGTCTGCTCGCGGATCGCGCGCAGCGGCAGGTCGATGCCGGCGGTGAGCACCAGCGTCTCGAGCCGGGAAAGCGCGTCGCGAGGAGAGTTCGCGTGGATCGTGGTCAACGAGCCCTCGTGGCCCGTGTTCATGGCCTGGAGCATGTCGACCGTCTCGGCGCCGCGGACCTCGCCGACGATGATTCGGTCGGGGCGCATACGCAGGGCGTTCCGGACGAGCTCGCGGATGCGGATCTCGCCGACACCCTCGATGTTCGGCGGCCGCGACTCGAGCGTGATCACGTGGATCTGCTGCAGCTGGAGCTCGGCAGCGTCCTCGATCGTCACGATCCGCTCGTCCTCCGGGACGAACGACGACATCGCGTTCAGCATCGTCGTCTTACCGGTGCCGGTACCTCCGGAGATGAGCACGTTCAGCTTCCCCTTGACGCACGCGGCGAGGAACTGTGCCGCCTGCGGCGTCAGCGAGCCGAAGTTGATCAGGTCGTCCATCGTGTACGGGTCGCGGGCGAACTTCCGGATCGTCAGCGTCGGGCCCTTGAGCGCGAGCGGCGGGATGATCGCGTTGACACGGCTGCCGTCCGGCAGGCGCGCATCGACCATCGGCGACGCCTCGTCGACGCGGCGGCCGACCTGCGAGACGATCTTGTCGATGATCCGGAGCAGGTGGGCGTTGTCGACGAACGTTGCGTCGGCGCGCTCGAGGCGGCCTGCCCGCTCGACGAAGATCACGTCGTGGGCGTTGACCATTACTTCCGTGACGGAGTCGTCGCGGAGGAGCGGCTCGAGCGGGCCGTAGCCGAGCACGTCGTCGGCGATCTCGCGGATGATCCGGCGGCGCTCGTCGCGCGTCAGCGGAGTCCGGTCGAGGGCGAGCTGCTCGGTGACTGCGTGCAGCACCCGTTCCGTGAGGTCCTCGGCGCTCTCGCGCTTGAAGAGCTCCGGACCGAGCTTCGCGATCACCGCGTGGTGGATCGCGCTCTTCATGTCGGCGTAGGGATCGCCGGCGCGCGGAGGCGCGACCGGCGTGCTCTGCACCGCGGGGCTTGCAACGGGGCCAGCGAGCGCGACCGGACGCTCTGCGATCACGTTCGCGGCCCCGTTTCCGTTCTGCTTCGAGAGTCTGTCGTGAAGGCCCATGTCTACGCCCGCGCCAACGCGGCGAACATGCGCTTCTTCTTCGGCTGCTCCTGAACGAGCAGCGACTTGGCAACAACCCGGATCGCCTTGGCGAAGTCACAGCCTGTGTCGGCGAGTACGGGTGGTGCGCCCCGGTTGACACCGAGCGGAACTGCCCGGTCGGACGGGACCTCGAAGCCGATCTTGACATTGAGAGCGCCTTCGACCTCGCTCTTCTTCATCCCCACCTTCGAATTCGCGCGGTTGAGCACGAAGCGGATCCGCGAGGCCGGGAACGAGAGCAGCTCGAGCGTCTGGAGCGAGAGGCGGACGTTCTTCAACGTCGGCACGTCCAGCCCACAGATCATCATCAGCTCGTCGGTGCGGTCGAGCGTGGCCAGCATCGGCCCGTGGAAGAACGGCGAGGTGTCGACGACGATCACGTCGTACGACTCCCGCGCCACCTCGAGCAGGCGGGCCAGCTTCGACTCGGTCACGAGCTCTGCGTCCTCGGGGCGCAACGGCGCCGGCAGGACGTCGAGCCCGCTCGTGTGCTTCGTGATGTAGCCCGCGAGCTTCTCGGAGTCGAGCTCACCAGGCGCCACGACGAGGTCGTAGATCGTCTTGGCGGGCTCGAGCCCCAGCATGATCGCGGCGTCCCCGAACTGCAGGTCGAGGTCGAGCAACAGCGTTCGCCGGCCTTCGTACTTGGCGAACGAGGCGGCGAGGTTCGTCGCCGTCACGGTCTTGCCGGTTCCGCCCTTGGGCGAGAACACGGTGATGATGCGGCCCTGGCGGGCGTTCGCGCCCCCCTCCGCGACCAGGCGGCGGCCGGCGTGGCCCGCCTTCCGGAGCGCGAAGACGACGTTGTCCGTCAGCTGCGGCAGCAGCAGGACGTCGGCGACGCCCTCGGCGTCCAGTGCCTCTTCGAGCAGCGCAGACGCCTCGCCCGACGCGAGGATCACGATCGGCGCGCGGGTCTGCTCGCGGATCGCGGCGATCTCCCCAGCGGGGAACGTGGCATCGCGGGTGGCGTGCACGACGACCTGGAGGTGCCCGCCGGCGAGAGCGGCGGTCGCCTCGGCGACGTGCTCGCTCCAGCCGACGAAGTCCAGCTCGGGGTTGGTCGACAGACCTTCGCGGAGGCCATCGAGCCCTTCGCACGAGCCTGTGACGTAGATGCGGATGCTGTCAGTCATCAGTTGCCTTCCGGAATGACGGTGACGCGGGCGTCATCGAGTTGCTTCGGGCGGACACCCTCGACCAGCAGGGAATGCGCGCTCTCGACGTTCTCCGGGCTGTCCGCGGCGTCGGTGGTCGGACGGAGCTCGAAGTGCCACTCGCCGTGCTTGTTGGCCCAGAAGAGCTTCTGCACCTGGTTGTCCGTGACAGCCAGGACGGCGGTGAAGCCATCGTCGCCGCCGAGCTTCTCCGCCGTGCCCGCGCCTGTCGCAGGTGCGCGCAGGACGAGGATGTCGCGGAGGATGATGCGGCTGAAGTGGTTCCCACCCTGCTCGGGGTACGTGAACGACGCGACCACGTCGACGTGGTCGCCGGTCTTGAGGATCCCGGCGAGCAGCTGCTGCTCCTTGCCCGGGATCGAGATCGCCCGCTGGATTCCGGTCAGCTGCGCGTGGATGCCACGCTCAGACGGAGCGGAGAAGCGGCGGGTCGTGATCTGCTCGCCCGCAAAGATGTCCTGCGTGGCGACGAGGCCGGTGAGCTGCTCCGGCTTCGTGATCGCTCCCGGAACGACGCTCCGGCGCACGATCTCGGACTTCTGGAGCATGCCCTTGGCGGTTGCATTCGCGCTGGACGTGCCGGCCGGGATGTCGCGGGCGGCGACAAAGATCGGCACGTTCGTCTCGTCCGAGCGCACGTTGCTCTGGAAACTCTTCGTGTAGAACATCGTCAGCAACGCGGCGACGACGGCCAACACGATCGCAATTGAAATATTTCTCAGGCGGTACGTCATGAGCGTCTTCTTCCTTTATCTGTCGCTGTGTCAGTCGACGAGTTTCACGATTGGTTGATGGATTGACTGAAGTGAAAATTTGGCGTTCGCTTGTTGCGGCTATTCGATGCGCTCCGTGATCTGAGCTTCTCAGTCGCCCGGATGCGACGACCATGCCGAGCACGTTGATGTCGTACGGATAGCTCGCCTCGACCGTGACTTCTCCGCCGGGCGTCCAGGCTGTTGCGGTCACGTCGACGTCGAGATCTGCGCTACGCAGATCGGATGCGGCGTTGCGAACTGCCGTCTCCGTGACTGCGGCGGGGTTCGTGGCCGTCCGGCTGACGGCTGCCTTGCGTGCGCCGACGCGGGTCGCGTCGGTCAGGCTCAGGTAGTCGTTGAAGAGAATCCCGAACTGGATGATCGCGAAGAGGACCATGCAGAGCACGGGCATGATCAGGGCGAACTCGACCATCGTCTGGCCTCGGTCGCTCCGGAGATCGGTTCTCTTGGCGGCGGTCATGGTGCGGCGGCTCCATGGGTTCGATGTGCGGTGTGGTGCGGAGTACTGGTGCGGCGCCCCCCTGTGGCTCGGGGGCGCCGCACCGTCATGCGCTGGCGGTTATGCGGAGAAGATCCCGAGCACGAGCCCGAGTACCTGCTCGACACGTCCACCCAGAACCGTGAAGGTGGCGATGGTGACGAGAACGATCAAACCCAGCACGAGCGAATATTCGGTCATGGTCTGCCCCGACTCGCAGGAGACCATCTTGCTCTGCTGGTGCATCTCGATCGTCATTCTTCACCTACTTTCACGTGTGGATTGTGATGCGATTAACCTGCCGGCGTGAGTGCGGTAACGACGCCCGCGAGTGCACCGCGGATGCCCGTCGACAGAGCGGTCAGAGCGACGACGATTCCGAGAGTGATGACGGCGAGAACGACGCCGTACTCGGCCATCGTCTGCCCCTCCTCATTGCGAAGGGCGACCCGATTCTGAATGGAGACGAAAAGCTTGAGCATGGAATTCACCTCCCTTCGCCAGGAGAGAGCGGATGGATGGCCAGGCCCGACTTCGCAGCCCGGTAGTGGTGGAAAATTGTGGAGCAATTGGCGTTGCGGTCCTTCACGTTGAGAAACCTTTCTCTCACCGGCGAGCCGCTTCGCCTGTTCGATGTTTCGTGTTGCGCTGACAACTTCGGTCAGTGTTCGGAATGTGAGAAGCCCCAAGTGGGTGACTTCTTGCAAGCTTTCTTCAAGTTCCCCCGAACGGGTGAGCGGCGCTAAAGGTGCTGCCGATAAGAGAGGTCCACACGTAAACCGTTGGCGGCGCGGTCAGACACTCAAGGCGCCGGAGGGGCAATACACCCGGCGCCCCACATGGAGGAGCTGGGTCATGCCAAGACGGAAACGATTTATTTTCAAAGCCTTTCTGCCGCTCGGCCTGTTGGCCGTCGCGGTACTCGCACTGGTCCGCCGCCGCGGGGACGACTGGGAGTACGAGCAGGCCGAGCTCGTGACGCGAGGAAGCGCCGCCGGCGCCGGATGTCAAGCGCCGCCGGCCGGCCGCACGCTTCGCGTACGCGGCCGCGTTCACCACACTGTTCTTCGCCGGAGCCTCGTTCACCGCGGGCGCCGGCGACCAGACGGCCCGCCTGATGGACGAGGACGCCGCAGCGCTCGCCGAATCTGGGCGACGTCGCTGCCGGCATCGAGCCGGCAACGACGACCGAAGCCGCTCCGGCCGAGGCCGTTCCGGTCGAGGCAGTCCCGGTCGAGGCCGCTCCCGGTCGAGGCCGTCCCGGTCGAGGCCGTTCCGGTCGAGGCCGCCCCGGTGGAGGAGCCGGCCGCCGCCGAGTCCACCCCGGTGGCTGCAGCCTCCGACGCCGCCGCCGCGAGAACGTGGCCGCAGCGAGCGACACCTCGTTCGAGCAGGCTACTCCCGCTCAGGAGGCGCAGCAACCTCGTTGCCCCCGCTCCTGCGAAGCCGAGCACCGACGTCAGGGCCGGCAAGCCGGCCGCCGCCGCCAAGCCGGCGACCGCGGACGGCCACGAAGCAGTGGGTCGTGAAGCGGGCCGGAGTCGCGCCCGGCCGTGGAGCCCGAGATCGAGCACGGGCCTGGCGAGCCGACCGTCTGGCTCAACCGCACACTGCCCGATCCGACGCCCGCCTCGGCCCGCCTCGCACGCTCGTTCGCGAAGGATCTCGTGGCCGTGTCGAAGCGCCACGGCGCCGACTGGGCAGCAGTGCTCGGCGTGCTCCGGGCGCAGGGGAACCGGACTTCGGTGCCCGCGACGTCGGCCGAGCTCGACACGCTCGCGTCGCGGCTTGCCGGCGAGGACGCCTGGAAGGGCGCGCTCGCAGTCTCCGGCCGGACGGCGTTCGCCGACCGTGCCGAGGCTCTCGCCGATCTCTACCGGTCAGTCGGGATCGAGGCGCTCGTCACCGGCCTCGAGGCCGCGAAGGCGCGTCTTGCCGAAGCGGCTGCTCGCCGACGACAACGTCTGGATCTATGGCTCCGGCCGTGAGGACATCGCCGCAGGTCGGATCGACGTCCGCATCATCGTCGTGATCGGCTATCTCGCCGAGCGACACGAGGCGGTGACCGTCTCCAGTCTCTTCTCGGGGCACCGGCAAGTTCTCCCGCCCCGGAGTGATCTCCGCGCACACGTTCGGGCACGCGGTCGACATCGCTGCCGTCGGCGACATCTCGATCGCCGGCAACCAGCAGCCGGGTGGAATCACGGAGCCGGCCGTTCGGTCGCTGCTGCTCCTCCCCGCCGAGCTCCAGCCGCAGCAGGTCATCTCGCTGCTCGGGCTGGGTGGGCCGTCGTTCCCGCTTCGCGATCACGGAGACCACATCCACGTTGGCTTCTAAGACCGCGATCCTCCAGCGCCAGGACGGGCGCGTCGTCTGCGAGCACTTGCTCGTGGCGGCGCGCCCGCTCCAGCGGATGCGCGGCCTCCTCGGCCGCAGCGGCCTGGCCGACGACGAAGGAATCCTGCTTCGCCCGGCCGGCTCGATTCACACCTTCTTCATGCGCTTCGCGATCGACGCCGTCTTCCTCGACGGCGACGACGTCGTGATCGGCATCGCACCGGACCTCGCCCCGTGGCGGACCGCGGGACGCCGGGGCGCGAAAGCCGTCGTCGAGCTCGCCGCAGGCGCGTGCGCGCGCCGCGGGATCTCGGCCGGCGACAAGCTGGTGGTCGCAACGTGATCCCGCTCGTCGTCTGGATCTCGCTGCTCTTCCCGCCTTGCACGATCACCGGCACGCCGGGCCCCGACGGGATCATCGGCACCGAGCGGCGGGACGTCATCTGCGCCGGCGCAGGCAACGACATCATCGACGGCGCGCGGCGGCAACGACGTGATCCTCGCCGGCGCCGGCCACGACCGCGTCGACGCCGGCTACGGCCGCGACATCGTCTACCTCGGCCCCGGCAACGACACCGCGCTCACCCGCGACCGGATGGCCGACATCGATCTACGGCGGCCCCGGCAACGACGTCGTCGTCAAGGATGCCTGGGACAAGCTGTTCACCGTCGAGCGCATCGGCAACGCCTAGCTCGTTCAAGGAGGCTTGGCGAAACGCCGGTGGCGCCGCCACCGACCGACGTTCCGCCAAGCCTCCTTTGGTTCTCTAGCGCGAGACGCCGAGAGCCGTCTGGGCGAGCTTGAGCATCCAGATCGCGCACAGCAGCGAGTAGACGAGCGCCGGCAGCACGAACAGGAAGACGCAAGCGAACATCGCCACCGGCGAGTCGCCGAAGCCCGGTGTCAGCTTCAGGAGCACGAACGCGACTCCGGTGTGGAGCGCCGTCTTGCCCATCTGCTCGGGCGCGAGCGCGGGGAACCGTGCGTGGATCCAGCCCGCCAGCACCGCAGCGCCGACCGCAAGCACGAGCACGAACATTTCGTTCGACATCTGACCTTCTCCCTCGAGCGCCGAAAGTGAAGTGTGAAGATGGAAAACGCGGGGCCACCGCAGGAGCCCCGCCCCGTTCTCCGTATTGAGCTCCGGATCCACCGCAGGAGGTCCGCCAAGCTCATTTCTTGTCCGCTGAGGACACCATGCACCAGAGGGGGTCGCTTGACCTATCACCCATGAGGTGGTTCACCGCGCTTGTTGACAGTGAAGTGATCCCGACCCACACATGTCCCCTCTCCAATTGGTGATCGGGCGCCACAGCATCTTCGACAGATCGAGCCGGGAGCGAAGCGACCCTTCAGGGGTCTTCGCGCGTCAGGGATCTGCTCTCGCAAATCCCTGACCTGCGCCAACAAGGTTGGGCCCGCCTGGATTCGAACCAGGGCGCGACGGATTATGAGTCCGCTGCTCTGACCGCTGAGCTACGGGCCCGCGGGTCGAGCGTACCGCGAGGATCGGTTCTCCGAACGGCGTTCGCCTGACGACTGTCACAATGTCCAGCAGATGAAGGCCTACCAGCAGGAGACGCAGCTCCGGACCGCCGGCGGGCTCTCCGTCAAGGACATCACCGACGAGGTGCAGGAAGCCGTCGTCGCGAGCGGGATCAAGAACGGCATCTGCTCCGTCTACTCGCCGCACACGACCTGCTCCGTCCGCGTCAACGAGTTCGAGACCGGCTTCCTCGAGGACTTCGCGCTCCTGCTCAAGAAGCTCGTGCCGAGCGACAACTACTACGCGCACGACGACTGGGACCGGCGCACCGAGAACGTCTGCCCCGAGGACATGGACTTCGGCAACGGCCACTCGCACTGCATGTCGATGCTGCTCGGCCCCGCCGGCGAGTCGATCCCCGTGCGCGACGGCGAGCTCTGCCTCGGCACCTGGCAGCGCGTGCTCTTCCTCGAGCTCGACCGCGAGCGCGACCGCCGCTGGCTCGTCCAAGTCGTCGGCGTCTAGCTACGTTCCGGACCTGGGTCGGCCCGACATGTCCTAAGGCGGCGACTACTCGGGGTGACGTAGGCGGCCGTGAGGCCGCCGTCGACGAGGAACGTCGCGCCGTTCACGTACGACGACTCGTCGCTCGCGAGGAAGAGCGCCGCGTTGACGATCTCGCGCGGCTTCGCGAGCCGCCCCATCGGCCAGTGGATCCGCCGCCGCTCGAGCGCCGCCGGGTCGTCGCCGAAGATGTTGAGCAGGAGCGGCGTCTCGACCGGGCCCGGGCAGAGCGCGTTCACGCGCACGCCCTGCCGCGCGAACTGCACGCCGAGCTCGCGGCTCATCGAGAGCACGGCCCCCTTCGAGGCCGA
The DNA here is from genome assembly GCA_963765705.1 of uncultured Gaiellaceae bacterium. GTDB lineage: Bacteria > Actinomycetota > Thermoleophilia > Gaiellales > Gaiellaceae > Gaiellasilicea. The sequence goes on along the minus strand of CAVXXJ010000013.1, from coordinate 123,319 downwards.
GTAGGAGATCTGCGAGGTGGCCGCGCCGAGGATCGCGACGAAGCTCGCGACGTTGATCACCGAGCCGCCGCCGCGCTCGAGCAGGTACGGGATCCCGTGCTTGCAGCAGAGGAAGACGCCGCGCGTGTTCACCGCCTGCACGCGGTCCCACGCCTCGACCGAGGTGTCGAGCACCGAGGCGTCGTCGTCGGGCGAGATGCCGGCGTTGTTGTAGAGGACGTCGATGCCGCCGAACCGCTCGGCCGCCTCGCGCGCACATCGCGCGCACGTCGTCCTCCTCGGCCACGTTCACCTTGACCGCGAACGCCTCGCCGGAGCAGAGGCCGACCGTCTCCTCCGCCGCCTCGAGGTTCATGTCGGCGGCGCAGACCTTCGCGCCCTCCTCGGTGAAGAGGATCGCCGCCTCGCGGCCCATCCCGCCGCCGGCGCCGGTGATCACGCAGACCTTTCCTTCGAGCCGCTCGCCCACGCTCACCCCTCCGTCGACAGGAACACGTTCTTGACCTCCGAGTAGCCCTCGAGCGCGTGCATGCCGAGCTCGCGGCCGAAGCCCGACTGCTTCATGCCGCCGAACGGCGTCGAGACGCGCACGGAGCTGTTCGAGTTGACGGACAGGACGCCCGCCTCGACCGCGCGCGCCACCCGCAGCGCCCGCGCGCCGTCGCGCGTCCAGATCGAGCCGGAGAGCCCGTACGGCGTGTCGTTCGCGAGCCGGATCGCCTCGGCCTCGTCCGCGAACGGGATCACGGCCGCGACCGGGCCGAAGACCTCCTCGCGCGCGATCCGGTCGTCGTTCGTCGCCTCGACGAGCGTGCACGGAAACCAGAAGCCGGCTCCGTCCGGCGCCTCGCCGCGGAAGAGCGGCTCGCCCTCGACGAACGACGAGACCGTCTCGCGGTGCGCCGCCGAGATCAGCGGGCCCATCTCGGTCGCGTCGTCCTCGGGATCGCCGACCTTCACGCCGCGCGTCGCTTCGATCAGCAGCTCGACGAAGCGGTCGTAGGCGCTGCGCTCGACGAGGATCCGCGAGCGCGCGCAGCAGTCCTGGCCGGCGTTGTCGAAGACCGCGTACGGCGCTGCCGCGGCCGCCCGCTCGAGGTCGGCGTCGGCGAAGACGACGTTCGCCGACTTGCCGCCGAGCTCGAGCGTGACGCGCTTGATCGTCGCGGCGGCGCCCTGCATCACCGTGCGCCCCACCTCGGTCGAGCCGGTGAAGCCGATCTTCGCCACGTCCGGGTGCTCGACCAGGCGGCTGCCGACGACCGAGCCCTTGCCGACGAGGACGTTGACGACGCCTTCGGGGATCCCGGCCTCGAGCACGAGCTCGGCCAGCCGCAGCGCCGACAGCGGCGTCAGCTCGGCCGGCTTCAGGACGACCGTGTTGCCGCACGCGAGCGCGGGGCCGAGCTTCCAGGAGGAGATGTTGAGCGGGAAGTTCCACGGCACGATCAGGCCGACGACGCCGAGCGGCTCGCGGAAGGTGACGTCGACGCCGCCGCCGACCGGGATCGTCTCGCCGTAGTGCTTGTCGACGGCGCCGGCGTAGAAGTGGAAGACCTGCGCGACCATCCCGATCTCCGCCGCGCGCACCGGAGATCGGCTTGCCGACGTTGCGCGACTCGATCCGCGCGAGCTCCTCCCCGTGCTCCTCGACGAGCGTCGCGAGCCGGCGCAGCAGCCGCGCCCGGTCGGCCGGAGCGACCGCCCTCCAGGCAGGGAACGCGGCCTTCGCGCGAGCGACGGCGGCGTCGGTCTCCTCGACGCCCGCCTGCTCGAGCTCGGCGATCGGCTCCTCGGTGGCGGGGTTCAGGACGGTCAGCACGCTGCCTATTTGAACATCTCTCTCAAGGGTCCCGCGCCTCACGCCGATGAGTAAGACGTGGGAGCAGATACGGCAGCGGCACAGAGAGCAGTCGAAGAGCTCGTCGGGCACTACCAGGCGAAGGCACGTGCGGTCGGGAGGCTCGGCGTCGCTATCGGCGCGTCGGCCGGCGTCCTCGTCGGCGCCGTGCCGCTCAGCCCGCTGCGCTTCGCCTGGCCGATCCCGAGCAGCTACGGCTTCGCCACGATCCTCGGCGGCCTCATCGTCGGCGTCATGATCGGCTACGTGATCGGCGACGCCCGGGCGCAGATGTACCACCGGATGGCCGAGCAGTCGCGCCTGCAGCTCCAGCTCGAGCAGCGCATCTCGGAGAACGACACGCGCATGGCCCAGCTGCTCACCGCGCTGACCGCCCGCGCGACGGCATCGGCGCGCGCACGTCAGGCTCCGCAGCCCGTCCAGGCGCCTCCCGTCGTCCAGGCCGCACCGCCCGTGCAGGCCGCCTCCGGTCGTTCAGGCAGCGCCCGCCGGTTCAGGCCGCGCCACCGATCCAGCAGCCCCAGCCTGTCCAGACGGTCTCCAGCCCGTCGCGCTCCCGCCGGTCGCGCCGCCGCACGTCCAGCTGCAGCAGCCGGCAGCCGTGTGGTCGTACCGGTCCCTCCCGCTCCCGCCCCTGCCCGCACCCGTTCCTGCTCCGGCCCAGCCGCTTCGCCCTGCCGCATTCGTGCCGCAGCCAGCTGCCCGCACAGCCTGCCCAGCACCTGGCGCAGGTCCCGCCGCCGGTCGCTCCGACACCGGTCGCAGCCTCGAACAGCGCAGCGGCTCCGCCGCTCTCGCCGCCGCTCTCCCGCCAGTCCGTCCCGCTAGCTCTTCGTCTCGCGGTAGGCGCGCGCCTCGTCGACGAGCGCCTGGAAGAGCGCCGCGTCCTCGCCCTCCTCCGGGTGCCAGAGCACGCCGACGGCGAACCGCTTGCCGGGATCCTCGAGCCCCTCGAGCGTGCCGTCCTCGGCCCACGCCGACTCCACGAGCCCCTCGCCGACCCGGCCGAAGCCCTGGTGGTGGTGTGACTTGACCGGCGCCCGCTCGCCGAGCAGCGAGCCGAGCCGGCTGTCCGCCTTCACCTCGACGTCGTGGTCGGCGAAGACGCCCGGCGTCTGCTTGTGCTTCTCGTCGCCGACTGCGTCGGGGAGGTGCTGGACGAGTCGCCGCCGCGCGCGACGTTGAGCACCTGCGAGCCGCGGCACACCGCCAGCACGGGCATGTCGCGCTCGAGCGCGGCGGTGAGCAGCGCCAGCTCGCCGCGGTCGCGCTCGGCCCGGACGCCGGTCGTCTCGGGATGCGCCTCGTGCCCGTACTGCGCCGGGTCGATGTCCGAGCCGCCGGAGAAGAGGAGCCCGTCGACCGCGTCGAGCGTCTCGTCGATCCCCTCCTCGCTCGGCGGCACGAGCAGCGCTCGCCCGCCGGCGGACTCGACCTGCGCGGACGTACGCGAGCGGGATCACCGCCGCCGGCACGTCCCAGACGCCCCAGCGCACGCTCGGCTCCGCGTACGCGGTGATCCCGATCACGGGCCTAGCCACGCTCGAAGAACCTCTCCCGCTCGTAGGAGGTCACGACCCGGTCGAAGAGCTGCTGCTCGGTGCGGGCGTAGTTGAGGTAGTGGTCGACCACCTCGTCGCCGAACGCCGCTCGCGCCATCGAGCCGCCCTCGAGCGCGGCGATCGCCTCGCGCAGCGAGTGCGGGAAGCGGTCGGCGTCGGACTCGTAGGCGTTGCCCTCGAGCGCCGGCGGCAGCTCGAGCTCGCTGCTCGATCCCGTGCAGGCCGGCGGCGATGATCGCGGCGAACGCGAGGTAGGGATTCGCGTCGGCGCCCGGGATCCGCGTCTCCGTCCGCAGCGCCGGGCCGTGCCCGACGATCCGGAAGCCGCACGTCCGGTTGTCGCGGCCCCAGGCGAGCGTCGTCGGCGCCCACGAGCCGGCCGCGTAGCGCTTGTACGAGTTGACGTTCGGCGCCAGGAAGATCGCGAGCTCCTTCAGGCAGGCGATCTGCCCCGCGAGCCAGCCGTTGAACTCGGCCGTCTCGCCCGCGAACGCGCTCTCCTCGCCGCGCCAGAGCGACGAGTGGATGTGGCAGGAGCTGCCGATCCAGCGTGTGGTCGGGCTTCGCCATGAAGGTGATCGAGCAGCCGTTCAGGTGCGCGATCTCCTTCGCCCCGTTCTTGTAGACGACGTGGTTGTCGGCCATCGTCACCGCGTCGGCGTAGCGGAAGTTGATCTCGTGCTGGCCCGGCCACGCCTCGCCCTTCGAGGTCTCGACCTTGATCCCCGCGCCCTGCATCCCGTTGCGGATCTGGCGGATGAACGGCTCGTCGTAGGTGCGTCGCGAGGATGTGGTAGTCGAGGATGTACGGCACCGACGGCGTCAGGTCCTCGTAGCTGCTGCGCGTGCGCCTCGGCGTAGGTCTCCTTGAGCAAGTAGAACTCGAGCTCGGAGCCGATCATCGGCGTGAAGCCGAGCGCCTCCGCCCGCTCGACCTGCGCGCGCAGCACCTGGCGCGGCGACGGCGCCACCGGCGAGCCGTCGTGCCAGCCGACGTCGCAGAGGACGAGCGCGGTCGCCTCGAGCCACGGGATCCGCCGCAGCGTCGCCAGGTCGGGCGTCAGCGCGAAGTCGCCGTAGCCCCGCTCCCAGCTCGCGAGCTCGTAGCCCGGCACCGGATCCATCTCCATCTCGAGCGCGAGCAGGTAGTTGCAGCCCTCGACCGGCGTGCCCCGCGTCGACCTCGTCGACGAAGAACTCGCCGTGGAGCCGCTTCCCCAGCAGCCGCCCCTGCATGTCGGTGAAGGCGACGACGACCGTGTCGATCGCGCCCGACTCCACGTCGGCCTTCAGCTCGTCGAAGCCGAGCACGAGATGATCGGTCGGTGATTGCCGTGCTCGCGGGGGCGATCCAGACCAAGCCGGGGGCCGCACTCGGCCGCGGCCAAGGCTGGTTGCCTCGGCAAGGCCGAGGGTGGTTCCCGGCGCAGTGTCTGGTTCGTCATCCGTGAGTGCGGGGATTGCCGGCCGCTCATCTTGGGCGATCCTACTGCATCGTGCCGTCCGACACGTTGACAACGATTGTGGCAGAGGCGCGTAATAGCGCTGACACGTCACCAACCGTAGGAGGGCGGATGGAAACGGCACCACCCGCAGGCTCGCGGCACGACAGCGACGAGCAGATGCTGCACAAGCTCGGCTACGCGCAGGAGCTCTTCCGGGCGATGGGCGGGTTCCAGAACTTCGCGATCTCGTTCACGATCATCTCGATCCTCGCCGGCTGCCTGACGTCGTACTACATCGCCTTCCAATGGGGCGGCCCGGTGGCGGTCACGTGGGGCTGGCTCCTCGTCGGCGGCTTCTGCATCATCGTCTCGCTGGCGATGGGCGAGATCGCCTCGACCTACCCGACCGCGGGCGGCCTCTACTACTGGGCCTCCAAGCTCGGGAGCCCGGCTTGGGGCTGGTTCACGGGCTGGTTCAACCTCGTCGGCCAGATCGCGGTGACGGCGGCCATCGGCTACGGCCTCGCAATCTTCGCCACCTCGTGGCTGAACCTCTCTTCGACTATCCCAACACGTCGAAGTGGATCTTCGTCACCTACTCGGTGGTGATGGCGATCGCGATTCTCGTGAACCTGTTCGCGGTCTCGATCACCGCGGCCCTGAACACGATCTCCGCCTGGTGGCACATGGCCGGCGTCGTGTTCATCGTGCTCGTGCTGCTCATCGTTCCCGACACGCACCAGTCGTTCGGTTACGTCTTCGGCGAGACGATCAACAACTCCGGGATTCAGCGGCGCGAACTTCGGCGACTTCATGTTCCTGTACGTGTTCGGGATCGGGCTGCTGATGTCCCAGTACACGATCACGGGCTTCGACGCCTCGGCGCACATGGCCGAGGAGACCAGGCAGGCGTCGCGTACGGCCGCGATCGGGATGGTGATGTCGGTGGTCGTCTCGGTGATCTTCGGCTTCTTCCTCCTGCTGGCCGTGACGTTCGCCGTTCCGGACACGCAGGGCGTGATCGACGCCGGCGGCTACGCGGTCACCTACATCTGGGAGACGGCGCTCGGGTCGACCTGGGCCAAGATCCTGCTCACCATCGTCGTCTTCGCGCAGATGTTCTGCCTGACGGCATCGGTGACCTCGGCGTCGCGGATGATGTACGCGTTCTCGCGCGACCGCGCCGTCCCCGGCCACCAGCTCTGGCGGCGGATCTCGGCGCAGCGCGTGCCGCTCTACGCGGTGCTCGCGATCGGCATCCTGGCCGTGGCTGCTGATGGTGCCGACACTGAAGAACGCCGTCGTCGGCTATCTCGTCGGCACGTCGATCGCCGTGATCGGCCTCTACATCGCGTTCGGCATCCCCGTCTACCTGCGCTGGCGGACCGGGGACGCGTTCGAGCGCGGCGCCTGGCACCTCGGCGAGAAGTACAAGTGGATCGATCTGCTCGCGATCGGGTGGATCGCGCTCATCTGCATCCTGTTCATGCTTCCGATCGCCCCGGCGGGCGTGCCCTGGGACGACGCGTTCGACTGGAACGTCGTCAACTACGCGCCGCTCACCGTCGGCGGAGCGTTCATCCTCTTCGGCGGCTGGTACGCGCTGTCGGCGAAGAAGTGGTTCAAGGGTCCCGTGCGGCAGGGCACCGAGGAAGAGCTCGAGCGGATCGAGGCGGGCTACACGGGCGCCCCGACCCGACCAAGCCGCCTGGCGCACTAGCGGGCTCGCATCGACTGAGAGGGGCGCCCGAGGGCGCCCCTCTCACATCACGGGCGCCGGCTCCTGCGGCCCGCTGCGGGCCGACCTGATCAGCAGGACGGCCGCCGGCCGCGACGAGCGCGAGCGCGCCCGCCGCCAGGAAGGCGGCGGTGTACTCGCCGGTGTGGGTGCGGATCAGGCCGGCCCCCCACGCCGCGGTCGCCGCGCCGAGCTGGTGCGCCGCGAAGATCCACGCGAAGACGACGCCGGCCTGCTGGCCGAAGTGCGCCGTCGCCAGCGCTGAGGTCGGCGGCACCGTCGCGACCCAGTCGAGCCCGTAGACGACGACGAAGGCGAGCATCGCCGCGTTGGCGGTGTCGAACGCGAGCGGCAGCGCGAGCAGCGACACCCCGCGCAGCCCGTAGTAGGCGAGCAGGAGGATGCGCGGGTCGTACCGGTCGGTCAGCCAGCCGGACGCGGTCGTGCCGACGACGTCGAAGACGCCGATCAGCGCGAGCAGCCCGGCTGCGGTCACCTGCGCGATCCCGTGGTCGTGCGCCGCGGGGATCAGATGCGTCGAGACGAGCCCGTTCGTCGTCGCGCCGCAGACGAAGAACGTCCCTGCGAGGAGCCAGAACACCTTCGTGCGCATCGCCATCGAGAGCGCATCGAGCGCCGCCCCGAACGCGGGCGCAGTCGTGACTGCCGCCGGCTGCCAGCTCTCGTCAGCGCCGAACGGCGTCAGGCCGATGTCCTCCGGCCGGTCGCGCATGAACCGCAGCACGACCGGCAGGACGAGCAGCAGCGCGACGACCGCGATCGCCAGCGCCGCCCAGCGCCAGTCGAAGCCGGCGAGCCAGGCGAGTGCCGGGAGGAAGACCAGCTGCCCCGACGCGTAGCTCGCCGTCATCAGGCCGGTGACGAGGCCGCGCCTGGCCACGAACCAGCGGTTCGCGATGATCGCGGCAAGCGGGACCGAGACGGCGCCGGTCGCGAGGCCGTTGACGAGCCCCCAGAGCAGGAAGAGCTGCCACGTCTCGGTCATGCGGTGGTCAGCAGCGCCGACACGGCGATCACGGCGAGCGACGTGCCGACCACGCGCCGCACGCCCGCACGCTCGACCAGCGCCGCCGCGAAGGGCGCGCCGAGCCCGAAGCAGAGCAGGTTCAGCGAGACCGCAAGGCCGATCGTCTCGTGGCTCCAGCCGAACTCCTCGTGCAGCGGGATCAGGAGCACGCCCGTCACCGAGCGGAAGCCCGACGCCATCACGAGCGACAGGAACGCGACCCCGGCGACGACCCAGGCGTAGTGGACGCGCGCAGTCACGCTGGTGACAACGTCACGCGCGCCCGCTACCTCATCCCACCCAGGCGCCGCCGTTCTGGTCGATCGTCTGGCCGGTGACGCCGCGCGAGTCGGGCGAGAGCAGCCACGCCACCGTGCCGGCGATGTCAGCCGGCTCGCTCATCCGCCGCAGCGGCACCTCGCGCATCGCCTCGCGGTACGCCTCCTCGCGCGTGGCGCCGATCGCCTCGGCGAAGCCGTCGATCCCCTCCCACGCCATCTCGGTGTCGACCCAGCCGGGGCAGATCGCGTTCACCTGGACGTTGTCGGCGGCGAGCTCGGCGGCGAACGAACGGGTGAGCCCGAGCAGCCCGGCCTTCGAGGCCGAGTAGCCCGTGTAGCCGCCGACGGCGATCCGGGCGAGGATCGACGCGATCACGACGACGTCGCGCCGCTCCGGTCCTGGCGCGAGGTGGCGGACGGCGGCACGCACGCAGTAGTAGGTGCCGTTGAGGTTCGTCGCGACGAGATCGTCGAAGCGGTCGTCCGAGCCGTCGTCGTTCGGGCCGCCGAGGCCGCTGTTGGCGACGAGCGCGTGGATCGGGCCGCGCTCGGCTGCGGCGGCGGCGAAGCACGCCTCGACCTGACCACGGTCGCGGATGTCACACGCCGCAGCTCCGGCGCCGAGCTCGTCCGCCACGGCGCGCAGCCGCTCGAGGTCGCGCGCGAGCAGGGTCAGCGTCGCACCGTCGGCGGCCAGCCGCTCCGCGATCGCCCGCCCGATCCCGCGGCCGCCGCCGGTGACGACCACGTGCCTTCCTCCCATCCCCGCCATCGATCCCCTTCCGACTTGTCGCTCTTTGCGTGACTTTCGCGCGTCGCCGGTTGCGACTCGGCGGAGCTGAGCATAGATTCCTCCTCGCCGCCGCCCTGTCCTTTTCGCACGTTCGGGCGCGCCATCCTCAGCCGCGATCGTCTCCAGAGCGTAAGCGACATCTCACAAACGCGCCCTTTCTTAAAGAAAAAACCGCAATTTGCGGACTGGACCGTCTCGAGTCTCCTTGACGCCGGCCCAGCCCACCCCTAAGTTCCCCCTTGCAGCGAGCACGGAGCGAGATTAGGTCGAGGCTCCACCGGAGGACGAGTAGGCGGAAGCCGAAACGTCAGTCGGAGGAGCGGACGAAATCGCCACCGGCTCGCTGAATTTATTTGTGGCGATCGGAACCAGGATCTGCGGAGCAGATCCGATCCGCACCAAGACCCCTGAAGCTGCGTGCGTCGAGTTCGGGGCTCGCTCAACCTCTCTAGCCCGCTTGGTTCGCTCACCTTCGTTAAGGCGCGGATCGCAACTTTGTGCGTCTTTTAAGGAAAAGATCGCAATTTGCGACTTCTTCACTTTTCGAGGCCTTGCGCACCGGGTCGCCAGCCCCTAGATTCCCCCTTGCAGCGAGCACGGGACGCGACTAGGTCGAGTCCACACCGGTAGGCCGTAGGCGGAAGCCGAAAGTTCGTCGGGGTGGCGGACGAAAGCGCACCCGGCTCGCTGAATTTATTTGTGGCGCAATCAGAAACGGGATCTGCGAAAGCAGATCCCGTTTCGCGCCAAGACCCCTGAAGCTGCGTGCGTCGGGTTCGGGGCTCAGTCCCAAGGGTTGGCTCGCTTGGTTCAGTGGCCGGCGCTTTGGTTCGTTGGCCAGCGCTTTGATTCAGTGGCCGGCGTTCTAGTCGGGCTCCATCGGTAACGTCGGATCGTGCGCCGGCTTCTCGTTCTCGTGTCGGTGGTCCTGTTCGTCGACGCGCTGCTGTTCGGCGTCCTCGCGCCGCTCGTGCCCGGCTACGCGGACGAGTTCGGGCTCTCCAAGACCGGCGCCGGACTGCTCGTCGGTGCGTTCGGCGCCGGAGCGCTGCTGGGCGGGATTCCGGGCGGCCTCGCCGCCGCGCGGCGAGGCCCCAAGGTCGCCGTCGTCGCCGGGCTCGCGCTGCTCGCCGCGTCCAGCTTCGCGTTCGCGGTCGCCGACGGGCCCTGGGCGCTCGGGCTCGCCCGGTTCGTCCAGGGCGCCTCGAGCACGACCACCTGGGCAGGAGCGCTCGCCTGGCTCACGGTCGCCGCTCCCCGCGAGCGGCGCGGCGAGCTGCTCGGGACGGCGTTCGGTGCAGCCGTCCTCGGCGCCATCCTCGGCCCCATGTTCGGCGCGGTTGCCGACGCCGTCGGCATCCGCGCCGCGTTCACCGTCGTCGGCGCCGTCACCGCCGCGCTCGCGGTCTGGGCCGCCACCCGGCCCGCCGCGCCGCCCGAAGAGCAGGCACCGAATGCCGTCCGCCGCGCCCTCGCCGACCGAAGCTTCCTCGGCGGGCTCTGGCTCAACACCCTGCCAGCCTGGCTCTTCGGCATGCTCGTCGTCCTCGTTCCGCTCCGCCTCGACGACGGCGGCTTCGCACCGTTCGCGATCGGCACGGTCTTCCTCGTGGCCGGCCTGGTCGAGGTGGTCGTCAACCCGCTGCTCGGCCGCTTCTCCGACCGCCGCGGCCGCCTCCTACCCCTGCGCGTCGCGCTCGCCGGCTCGCTCGTCGATCGCGGTCGCGTTCGCCGTGACGCATGCCCCCTACGCCGTCGCCTTCCTGACGATCCTCGCGGCGATCTCCTTCGGGGCCCTCTACACGCCCGCGATGGCGCTCGTCTCCGACCGCGCCGAGGTCGCCGGGCTGTCGCAGGCGATCGGGTTCGGGATCATGAACACGGCCTGGGCGCTCGGAAACGTGAGCGGACCGTCGATCGCGGGCGTGCTCGCCGACGCAACGGGCGACGCGGCTCCCTACTTGCTCGCCGCCGGCCTCTGCCTGATCACGCTGATCGCGACGGGAACCGTTCGTGCACCCACGCCGCGTCCAGTGGCGAGCGGCGATAGCTCCGTCCGTTGACGAGCGCGTAGTCGCCGGTCCGCGGATCCATCGGCAGCCTCGACTCGACCGGGTACCAGCGGTTGTGCCGGTCGATCAGCTCGTTCACGTCGCCGAAGTCCCATCCCTCCGCAAGCGCCGCCCACGCATCCGCGTCGCCGCCCTGCGTCCGCGTACGCCTCCGCGAGTGCCTGCTCGTGCACGGCCGTCAGCGCCGCGATCTCCCGCAGCCGCGCCATGTACGGACGCGGGCCGTCGAGCGAGGCGAGATAGCTGCCCGCGTCCGGACGGAAGCTCCGCAGCCGTAGCGGCCGGCCCCTGAGCGGGCTGTCGCGCACGTCCTGCTCCAGGCCGTCGAGGTTCCTGCGGTCACGGGGCGTCTCGGGCAGCACCACGCCCTGGCGCATGATCCGCTCCCGCTCCCTGCGCTCCACCCTTCGAGCGTAGCGATCGGGCGCTAGCGTCCGAAGAGGCGTCCGAAGAACGTCGGCGCCGGTTCCGGCTCCGGCTCCGGCTCGGGTGCTGCGTCCTCGACGACCGGATCGATCAGCGCCCGGACGTTCTCGGTCGACCGCTGCCGGGCCTGCTCGGCGCGCTCGCGGTCGCCCTGGATCGCAGCCCGCATGTCCTCGATCTGGCTCTGCTCCTTCACCGGTCGAAGGTTCGCTCCGCCGGGGGCGGTTCCTCCCTGCGTCTATTGCGCAAGATCGGAATCCGCGGAAGCCGATTCCGATCGCGCGAAGATCCCTGAAGTAGCCGCTTCGCGGCTCTCGAGGAACGCGCAGCGCCGCCGGTCGCCCGGGAGCGGCGACGGGCCGAGCCGGAGGACGTCGAAGCGGCCGGCCTCCAGCTCGATCGTCGCTCCCCGAGCGGGTGGAGCTCCAGCCTGCGGGAGCAGGAGATACCCATCCGGCGAGCTGACGAAGGCGAGCCAGCCATCGACGGCGGGCTCGGCGGCTGGACCGGGATCGTGTTGCGCCGACACAATCCCTTCGCTTGGCTCCTCGCGTGGCTGCTGCTCGGGTGCGAGCGCGACCTGGTCGAGCAGCGCGACGACGCGCTCGATCAGCTCGGCGAGCCGGTCGAGCGAGGGCAGGAGAAGAGGCGGCGGCTCACGCCGCCGGCGAAAAAGGCGCCGGAACCACATGCGGGCGGGTTCGCCCCGCCCAGGCGTCTCCCTGCGCTACGAGGAGCCCAGAAAGGCAAGTCGCCCTCGGCGTACCGGCTCGGCACGACCTCGGACGTGCCCGCTAGGCCTCGTCAGCGTTCGCGGTCTCCTGCTCGACACCGGCGCCGTGCGTCGGCCACGAGGCCGTGCTCGGTCTCCGTCAGGGCGCGCCTCCTTCATGTCCCCTCTTCCCTTGCTTGGGCCGCCTCCACGAGCTTCGCCGGCGCCACCTCGGCGTACGCGTCCTCGAGGATGCCGGCGAGCTCGTCCCAGTCGAGCCCACGGTCGAGGCGCACGCCGAGCCAGCCACGACCGCCGACGTACGGTGGGCGGAAGAACCTCTCCGAGTCGGCCTCGATCAGCATCCCCTGGACGCCTTCGCCGGCCGCGCACCAGATCGCGAAGCGCCCGTCGCCGTGGTGGTCTGTCAGGACCATCGTGAAGCAGCGCTTGTCCTTGACGAAGAACGACGGCGCGCCGTGGCTCAGCCGCTCGCTCACCTCCGGCAGACCGAGGCAGATCTCGCGGATCCTCCCAGCGTCCGCTCCCGTTCGCGCGTGTCGACCATCGCGCCTATGTCGTAACTGGGACTCGTGCCGCGGCTTGCTCGAGGATGCGGGCGAACCGGTCGGTCAGCAACAGCGAGCCGGCCACGGTCAGGTGGCTGACGTCACGGTACGTCCACGTGCCGCCATGCGCGCCCGAGCACCGCGAGGCCCCGCAGAGCTCGTCGTCGAAGCCGAACGCGGTCGCGCTGACGGCTCCGGCGACCGCAGCCCGCTCGGCTGCCACGGCCAGGCCGCGCTCGCGGTCGGCGGATGCCCGATCGACGCTGCCGCTGCAGGACTTGACGAGGATCGTGAGCACGGCACAGCCGTGCGGAGCAGCCGGGAGCCTGGGGATCGGGTGGATGACGACGACGTGGGCGCCCGCGACGTTCAGCCGCTCGATCACCGACGCGAGGCCGCGCCTCCAGAGCTGCGCTTTCGCGCCGGCCTCATCGATGCTCGGCCCACCGGCGGCGAGCTGCATGATCACGTCGGGGTCCCCGACGTAGTAGTCGGAGCGCGAGGCCACGAGCACGATCTTCGGCCGCAGCTCCGTCAGAGCGGCCAGCGCGCGGGCGTTGAAGCGCCTGCACGTCGCCTCGGGCGTCGCCGTGCCCCTCGCCTCGACAGCCGCGAACGGGCAGGAGTTGAGCGTCATCGACGAGTGTCTCGTACCCGGCTCTCCGGGCGGCGCGGACCACGGGCTCTGTGTACTGGCCCGCCTGTGAGTCGCCGACGAGGGCAATCGTCCCGCTCGTCCCCTCGGACTGCCAGACGCACCTTCCGAGCGTCCGTGCGTCGAAGGGGCCGTTGCAGCCGCGGGTGTGATCGGCGTGCATCGCCCGGGACGACCTCCCAGGACGCGACGGCGTCGCTTCGCAGCAGCATGTGGTTGACGGCGACGAGCAGCGCCGAGGCTCCGACGGGCACGGCGATACACGCGGCCGCCAGCGCCAGCACCGAGCGGCCGCGGAACCGTGGGCTGAACCGGATCGGGTTCTCGAGATAGCGATAGGAGAGCCACGCCGGTGCAAGCGAAACGGCGGCCGCGGCGAGCGCGACGCCGGTCGCGCCCGGCCAGAGCGCTCGCGCGAAGACGATCAGCGGCCAGTGCCAGAGATACCAGCTGTAGGAGAGATTGCCGACCCAGACGGCGGGAGCCGTGCCGAGCAGCCGGGTGACCGGCCCGCGGCTCGCACTTCCCGCCAGTAGCACCGCGCACGTTCCGACGACGGCGAGGACGACGTCTCTGGGATCGCCCGACGACTCGCGCACCGCGAACGCCGTCAGCGCGATCGCACCGAGGCCGGCGCCACCGGCAACCGCGGCGGACCGCGCCGGCATCCGTGCGAGCCACGGCGCCGCCAGCGCAACGAGCGCTCCGAGCCCGAACTCCCAGGCGCGCGTCGGCGAGCTGTAGAAGCCGAACGACTCCGGGGAGTCGAGCCCGCCGAGCGCCCAGCCGCCTGCGAACTCGACCGCCAGGACGAACGAGACGGCCGACACGGCGGCGACGATCACGGCGGCGCCCAGCCGACGAGCGCGCCTCGCGGCCCACCCGGCGATCAGGAGCGCAGGGAAGACGAGATAGAACTGCTCCTCGACCGCAAGCGTCCAGGTGTGCAGGAGCGGATCGAGCGTCGCGCTGACGTCGAAGTAGCCGGTCGGAAGCTGGTAGAGGTAGACGTTCGCGGCGAAGACCGAGGCGGCGACTCCTGTCAGCGCTCCGGTGCGCTGTGTCGCCAGCGGGCTCGCAAGCGTGCCCAGCGCCGCGACGACCGTCACCATCAGTGCGAGCGCAGGCAACAGGCGGCGCACGCGGCGTGCATAGAAGCGCAGCAGGTCGATGCGGCCGGCGGACGTCAGCTCCCGCAGCAGCGTGCCGGTGATGACGAACCCGGAGATCGCGAAGAAGACGTCGACGCCGCTGAAGCCACCGGGGACCGGCAGCCCGGCGTGGAAGGCGACGACGAGCAGCACAGCGACCGCCCGCAGGCCCTGGATGTCCGCACGCCGCTGATCCCGCTCGAGGCTCATAGCGGGGTTTTCGGCGAAATTCGCGCCCAGCTGGAGTGCTCCGTATGCGACGATGCGCGCATGAGGCGCCATCTGGCCTGGCCGATCGCCCTGCCGCTCGCGGTGATCGGCTCGCTGGCCGGACACTCGCTCGGCTACCGCGCCGCACTCCCTTCCGCACACGAGCGCGAGTCGGTGCTCGCCTCGAGCGGTCACGGCTGGCTCCAGTACGCACCGCTGCTCGTCGGTCTGTGCTGTGTGGCCGTCGTGCTGGCGTTCGCCGCCGCGGTGATCAGCCGCGAGCGCCGCCGTAGCGTCCAGCTGAAGCTCGTCGCTGCGATTCCGCCGCTCACCTTCGTCGCGCAGGAGCTCATCGAGCGGTACCTGTACGACGGCACGGTCAGCTGGGGCTTTCTCGTTTCGATGCCGTTCTTGCTCGGCCTCGCCGCGCAGGTGCCGTTCGCGTTGCTCGCCGCCTCGATCGCGTTCGCGCTCGGCGAGGTGGCGGCGCGGCTCTCGTCGGCGCTTCGTGGCGCGAACCGGCCACGGTTTGCCGCGGTCGACTTCGGCCGGCTTCCCGCCGCCGTCGATCTCCCACTCCGTCCCGTGCTCGCGCGCGGGTTCGCGGGCCGCGGCCCGCCCGCCTCGCTCGCTGCCTGACGTTCGTGCGGGCGGCGCTCGTCGCCGCCCGCTTCGACGAGCACGGAAGGAGCCTGGCCATCACCCGACCACGCAGGAAGGTCGCGTGTGTGGTGTCGACGGTCGCGGCGATCATCGCAGCTGCGTTGGTCGCGGCACCGACGGCGTTCGCGCATGCGAACCTCATCGGCACGACCCCCACGAGCGGGGCGGTTCTCGACCGCTCGCCCGCGCAGGTCGTGCTGCGCTTCGACGAGCCGGTCTCGACCGTCGCAGCCTCGGTGCGCGTCTTCGACGGCGAGGTCCAGCGCATCGACTCGGGCGAGATCACCAAGCCGAGCTCGAAGGAGGTCGCGGTCAACCTGCCGACTGGGCTTGCCGACGGCACCTACACGGTGGCGTGGCGAGTGCTGTCCGCCGACTCACACCCGATCCACGGCGCGTTCGTGTTCTCGGTCGGCGAGCCGGCGGGGGACGCAGCGGGCGTGATCGAGGAGGTGCTCGACGCGGAAGCCGGCTCCGAGGCGGTCGACCTGTCGCTGGCGGTCGTCCGCTTCGTCGGCCTCGCGTTGATCCTCCTGTGCGTCGGGGGTGCGGCGGTGCTGGCCTTCGTCGCGGACACACGCGACGCGCCGCTGAAGTCGCTCTGGCTGGTGCTCGCGGCAGCCGCAGCTGTGCTTGCCGTCGACTCCATCGCCTGGATCGCTCTGACGGGCGTGAAGGCGTCGGGTTTCGGTCTCGACACGGTCTTCCGGTGGTCGCTGGCCCGCGACGTGATCGAGACGGGCTTCGGCCAGGTGTGGCTCGGGCGCGCACTGCTCGCTCTCGCCCTCGCTGCGGTCGCCGTTCTCGCCATGCGAGGCCGTCCGGATCGATCACTCGCCCCGGTCGTCTTCCTTGCCTCCGCGATCGCCGTGACCCCGGCTCTTTCGGGGCACGCACGGGTCGAAGGGTCGCTCGCCATCCTCAGCGACGCGATTCACGTCGCCGCGGCCGGCATCTGGGTCGGCGGCCTCGCCTTCCTGGCTCTCTTGCTCGTCCAGGCAGGCGGCGATCGCTGGTCGCTCGCCACGAACGTCGTTCCCCGGTTCTCGACGCTCGCGGTCGCGTCGGTGATCGCGCTCGTCGCAGCAGGGCTGACGAGCGGTTTCCTCGAGGTGCGCTCCTGGCAGGCGCTGTGGCACACGACCTACGGGCAGCTGTTGCTCGTCAAGGTCGCGCTGCTGCTGCCGCTGCTGGCGCTGGGGGCGTTCAACAACAGGATCTCGGTGCCCCGGCTCAGGTCGAACGCGGCCGCACCGCAGGTACGCCGCCGCTTCGTCCGCTGGGTCGCACTGGAGCTCGCGCTGATGACCGTGATCGTCGGTGTCACCGCGGCTCTCGTGGCCGAGCCTCCGGCGAAGGCGCAGGTGGCGAGCAGCCCTGTCTCTCGAGAAGGCCACGTCGGTCCCTATCACTTCACGATCACAGTCGATCCGGCCCACGTCGGACCGAACGAGGTTCATGTCTACCTGCTCGACTCCACCGGTCAGCTCGCAGTCGTCGACGAGATCACGCTGTCGGCCACGCTGCGTGCGGCCGACATCGGGCCGCTCCAGATCAAGACGACGCCGGCGGGACCCGGCCACGTCCTCGCAAGGGCGCAACTGCCGCTCGCGGGCGACTGGCGGCTCCAGCTCGACGTCCGCAAGGGCGAGTTCGACCAGTGGAGCTCAGCTACCGATCTACCAATTCGAAAGGACTCATGATGCGAAAGACGTTTCCACTCGTGGCCGCAGCGGCCATTGCCCTGGTCGTCATCGGGGTCGCCTCGGCCCACGTCGGCACCACCCCCGACAAGGCGCGGGCCGGTCAGACGAGCGTGATCGGCTTCGTCATCGGCCACGGCTGCGACGGCTCGCCGACCCGCTCGGTGTCGATCCGGATCCCGGCAGGGATCACCGCCGCGAAGCCGCGGCCGAAGCAGGGCTGGACGATCGCGATCAAGCGCGGCAAGCTGCCGAAGCCCGTCAAGGACTTCAACGGCAACACGATCACGACGGGCGTGCTCGAGGTCACGTGGAGCGGCGGCAGGATCGCCGATGCGTGGTTCGACACCTTCGAGCTCCGCCTGGGCATGCCGAACACGCCCGGGAAGACGCTCTGGTTCCCGACGGTGCAGAGGTGCGTGAAGGGCCTCCACCGCTGGATCGAGATCCCCAGCAAGGGTAAGCCGGAGCCGGAGGAGCCGGCGCCGGGCGTCACGTTGGTCAAGTGAGACGAGCCGCGCTCACGGCCGTCTTCGCCGTCCTCGTCGCCTGCCCCGCCGCTGCGGGGCACGGCGACGGGGCGTTGCGCGGCTTCACGTCAGCCGTCACGTCGCTGCAGCCGCAGCTCGCGGGCCTCTCGGTGCAGGTGCTCGCGGGCGACGACGAGCTGCGCGTCCGCAACGACACCGGCCGGGAGCTCGTGATCCAGGGCTACGAGGGAGAGCCGTACCTCCGTTTCGGCGCGAACGGCGGCGTCTTCCGCAACGTCAACTCGCCGGCGACGTACCTGAACAGGGAGCGCTACGGCGGCGTCGAGGTCCCGGCCGCGGCCTCCAAGGACGCGGAGCCGGACTGGGAGCGCGTCGCCCGTGGACGGGCCTACGACTGGCACGACCACCGGATCCACTGGATGAGCACGACCGACCCGCCGGCCGTCCGCAAGGCACCCGGCGAGCCGCACCACGTCTTCGACTGGCAGGTGTCCGGGACTGCGGGCGCCACGCCGCTGGCGATCAACGGCAGCCTCGACTACACCCCGCCTCCCGCGAGCAGCTTCGATCCGCTTCTGATCGCGCCGCTCGTCGCGCTTGCGCTTGCCGGCGGGATCCTCTGGTGGGTCCGACGGTCCAGGCGCGCCTAGCGCGCGTCGAGCTGCCAGCAGCCGGCCCACCACTCCGCGTACGGCATGCCGCTCTCGAGGCTCAGGCGGAGCATCTCCTCGACGTCGTAGGTCGTCCGCCTCAGGTCGACGTGGAGCCGGCCCTCGTCGTGCGTCAGGACCGCGTATTCGGCCCAGGGCGCGATCGCGATCGTGTGCGGCGCCCAGGCGCTGAACGGAAGCCCGATCGCGCCGGGGTTCACCACCAGCGTGTCCTTGCGCCGCCGCAGCATCTGGAGATGCGTGTGGCCGCAGAGCATGACGGGAGCACGAGCGTCGCCCAGGATCTGGTCGAGGCTCTCGTCAGGCGTGGTCGAGTAGATCCCCTCCATGTTGGACGACGGGGAGCCATGGAAGCAGAGCGCGGTCACGCCGTCGCCGAGATCGAGGTCGACCGTCTTCGAGAAGCCACGCATCGCCACGAGATCCTCGGCGGACAGCTGAGCGACCCAGAACTCCCCGATCTCGACGAGCCAGCGGCCGATCTCGTAGTCCGCAGGCGGGATGCCGTCGCTGAACCACTCGTCCCAGTTCCCCTTGACGATGGGACAGCCGAGCGCAAGCACGCGGGCGAGGGTCTCGGCAGGCTGCGGGCCGACCGCGATGTCGCCCAGGCAGACGAGACCGTCGAGCTCCTCGCGCTCGAGCTCCGCGAGCACGGCTTCGAGCGCGAGTAGGTTGCCGTGCGGGTCCGAGATGACGCCGATGCGCTTCACGAGCCGAGCTCCCGGTCGAGGTTGGCGGCTGCGCTGATCAGGGCGAGATGGGTGAACGCTTGCGGGAAGTTCCCAAGTAGTTCGCCGGTCGCGCCGATCTCCTCCGAGTAGAGGCCGACGTGGTTCGCGTACGTGAGCATCTTCTCGAAGACCAGCCGGGCCTCGTCGACGCGCCCGGCGCGGGCGAGCGCCTCCACGTACCAGAACGAGCAGATCGTGAAAGTGCCCTCGTCGCCCTCGAGGCCGTCGGGCGAGGCGATCGGGTTGTAGCGGTAGACGAGGCTGTCCGACACGAGCTCCTTCGAGATCAGGTCGAGCGTGGAGATCCAGAGCGGGTCGGTCGGCGCCATGAACTTCGTCAGCGGCATCAGCAGCACCGAGGCGTCGAGCACCTCGGTGTCGAAGTGCTGGACGAAGGCCCCGCGGGCCGGGTTCCAGCCCCGCGTGATCACCTGGTTGTAGATCGCGTCGCGCGTCGTCGTCCAGCGCAGCAGATCGGCCGGCAGACCGCGCTGACGGGCGATCCGGACCGCCCGCTCGACCGCGACCCAGGACATCAGGCGGGAGTAGGTGAAGTGCTGGCGGCCGCCGCGGACCTCCCAGATCCCCTCGTCCGCCTGATCCCAGTTCTCGCACACCCACTCGACGATCCGGGACAGGTCGGTCCAGGCAGCGTGCGAGATCGGCGTCGCGTGCTTGTTGAAGAGGTAGACGGAGTCGATCAGCTCGCCGTAGATGTCGAGCTGGAGCTGATCTGCCGCGCCGTTCCCGATCCGGACCGGGAGCGAGCCCATGTAGCCCTCGAGGTGGGTCAGCACCTCCTCGGTCAGCTCGGAGCTGCCGTCGATCCGGTACATGATCTGGAGCGGCCCCGACTCACTGCCGACGCGCTCCCTGAAGCGGTCGGTGAGCCAGTCCATGAACCCGGCCGCCTCCTCCGTGAAGCCGAGCCGGAGCAGCGCGTAGAGCGAGAAGGCCGTGTCGCGGATCCAGGTGTAGCGGTAGTCCCAGTTCCGGCCGCCGCCGATCTGCTCGGGCAGGCTCGTCGTCGGCGCGGCGACCATCGCGCCCGTCGGCTGGTAGGTGAGCAGCTTCAGCACGAGCGCGGAGCGGTGCACCGTCTCCCGCCAGCGGCCCTTGTACCGCGACTGCGACAGCCAGCTCCGCCAGAACGCAACCGTGGCCTCGAAGTCGCGGCGCGTCTCGTCCTCCGTGAACGGCCTCGGAACGTCGTCGTCGGGCGTCGTCTCGAGCACGAAGGTCGCGCTCTCGCCGGGCGCGAGCGTGAACTCGCCGTAGACGCCGTCGTTGCGCGCCTCGAGCCCGACCGAGGAGGCGAGCGAGAGCGTCAGCTCGGACGAGCGGAAGACGGCGCCGTGCTCGTGGACGGCCGTCTCGTGCTCCTCGCGGCCGTAGTCGAAGCGCGGCTCGACCTCGACGCGGAAGGTCATGTCGCCGCGAACGCAGAGCACGCGGCGGATCAGCCGCTGGTGGTGCAGGCCCGGAGCGGCGACCGGCATGAAGTCCTCCACCTCGCCGACCCCGTGCGGGGTGAGGAAGCGGGTGATCAGGACGTTCGTGTCCGGGAAGTAGAGCTGCTTGACGGTGCCGATGCCGAGCGCCGGCGCGATCCGGTAGCGGCCGCCCTTCTGCCGGTCGAGGATCGCCGCGAACACGCTCGGCGAGTCGAAGCGCGGGCAGCAGTACCAATCGATCGTCCCATCCGTGCCGACCAGCGCCACCGTCCGCAAGTCGCCGATGACGCCGTGCTCGGCGATCGGGAGATACTGCGTCGCGGCCGAGACCGAGAGATCGATCGCGCCGCTGAAGGAGCGTTCTATGACGCGGCCGGTGCGGGCGGCGATTCGTCCGGGGGAGCGATCCGGTGCAGGCTGGTGAGCGGCCGCGCGAGCTTCAGGTCCGGCACCGCGTGCGACGAGGAGAACTCCCGCGCGAGCTTCCCCTCCGACGGGCGCTCGTCGATCGCGGAGAGCAGCGGCAGCGGCTGATACTCCGGCGCCACCGACCAGCCGACCTTGCGGAACTCGCCGCCGTTCTCGATGAACGAGAGCGACCGGAGCGGCAGGATGACGATCTTGGTCGCGATCGCGATCACCCAGCTCACCCAGTAGAGCGCGATCGGGCGCCAGTCGTCCCAGCCGAGGAAGTGGTTCGGGTCGCCGTACGGCGCCTTGCCCGGCTCGAGCGTCTTGACGAGCACGAACAGGAGCACGAACTCGCCCACGGCGAGCACGAAGGTGAGCCACGGCGGCTGCCACTTGATCAGGTACGGGTAGAAGATGGAGTCGAGCGCGACGCCCATCAGCAGGTAGATCCCGATCGTGACGATCCAGCCCTCGTTCTCGGTGAGGAGCGAGAGGATCGTCGCGAGGATCGCCGGGCCGACGAGAATCGCGACGCGTGTCTGGATCCGGCCGAGGACGGTCGGGCACATTACGCGAGCTGCTCTTCCCGGCGGACTCGCCTGATCGCGTGCGCCGTCTGGTTCGCGAGCGAGACCTGCATCGCCAGCCGCGAGAGGAAACGGCGCTTCTTCGGCTTCTCTGCCTCGAAGCAGTCGGCGACGAAGCGGCGGCCGATGTACTTGAGCCCCGCGATCGTGTCGCCGTGGGTGATCACGGTGTTGGCGTGGATGCCCATCGCCGCGCAGCGCGAGTCGGGCCGGTCGAGGCCGGGGACGCCGCAGTTCGACTGCAGCTTGATCCGGCCGTTGTCGATCGGCACCTTGTAGAACTCGACGAGCCGGCGCAGCAGCGGCAGCGAGAGCGCGGACTTGTTGAAGCCCGTCCCGGTGACGACGCCTGTCACGTCGAGCCAGCCCGGATCCTCCCCGTGCCTGCTCATCACGTGCACGCGCAGGCCGAGCGGGCCCGGCTTGATCTCGTCGATCTCGCCGATGATCTGCTCGAAGCGGCCCTCCTCGCGGCCGGTCGCGATCCTCGCCTCCCAGCCGCGCCGGTGCGGCGAGGTGCCCTTCAGGATCCGGCCGAGGAACTCGATCCGCTGGTCGAAGTCGAGGTTCTGGAACGCGTCGATCCCGAGCGCCTCGAAGAAGCAGCGCGGCGTGTTCAGGTCCTGCTCGTCCGGAGTCGGGTTCCGCACGAGCGAGATGCACTTCGCCCCCACGTCGATCGCGTTCGCCCACTCGTTGACCGACGCGATGCCCGAGCCGATGACGATGTAGCGGCCGCTCGGGTCGTACTGCTTCGGCGCGTACGCCTGCACGATCCGGTCGGCGAGCGCGGGATCCTGGCGCGCCTTCGCCAGCACAGGCGGAAACGAGAGGGGCCCATGGCCGCAGGCGATCATCACGTGCTTCGCGCGGCCGACGAACTCGCGCGTCCTCGTCGAAGAGGACGAAGTGCGGCGTCTCGCCGTTCGAGGCGGCGGCGCGCTGCAGCCAGCCGATCCTCGTCGGGTAGCGCTGGTCGTTCCAGCCGAGCTTGTGGGCGACGATGTTGGCCTCGGCCATGATGTCCGGGACGCCCGGGTTGTACCGGCGGCGCGCAGAGCGGAGCAGCGGCTTGATGCTCCGGCGCGACCACGCCTCGAGCTCGGCGAACGTCGGCCAGTCGGCTGGCAGGAAGTGCGACTCCGACTCGGAGCGCAGGACCGTCTGCCCGAGGTTGAACGCGAACTGCTGGTAGGTCTGGACCGGCGTCTGGGCAGGCCCGTAGATCGTGATCTCCTCGGGGCGGAACCCGAGGTACACCGCCGTCGAGTAGACGATCAGCGAGCCGAATCCGTCACCGACGACCGCAATCGTCGAGTCGCGCGGGTTGGTGAGCGGCATCCGCGTGACCTTACTTCGGGGCGGGCAGAAATTCCACAGGAGTCACGCTCGCGACCAGGAGAACTTCGTCAGGTCGCCGGTCCGCGGCGCGAGCGCGCCCGGCCGGGTGCCGCGACGGACGAACAGGATCGGCGCCGGCGCCGCCTTCGCGATCGCCGAGCGCACCGGCCCAGCCCCTCGTCGCGCCAGCGCTCGGACAGGCCGATCACGAGCAGGCCCGCGCCCTCGGCTGCTCGCAGCAGGCCGCCGTCCGCCAGGTCGAAGAGCACCGCTTCGGTCTGGACCCCGGCCAGCTGCTGCACGACGAGCGAGGCGGAGGTGAGCACACGGCTCCCGTCGCGGTCGCCATTCGTGCCCTCTGCGGCGCCGAGCAGCTTCAGCGGCGTCTCGTGCGCGGTCGCGATCCAGGCGGCGAGCTCGAGCGCGGCCCAGTCGTGGTCGCCGCCGCCGAACGGCACCATCACCGGGTGCCGCGCGTCGATCGCGGGCATCCCGGGCCGCTCGACGAGGACGGCGACGTCACACGGCGCCTTCTCGAGCACCTCGCCGACCGGGCCGCGAGGAATCCCTTCGCCCAGCAGCGGCCGCCTGCCGTCGAGCAGCACGAGATCGACCTCCTCCTCGGACGCGAGGCTGACGTAGTCCTGACCCGGCAGGATGCTCGTGAAGGCGACTGCGCGGGAGGCGATGCCGCGCTCGGCCAGCTCGGCGCGCTTCTCATCGAGGCGCTGCGAGGTCGTCGCCACCTCGCCGGCGTCGAGAGCGGCGCCCGTCACGAACCGGGCGGGTACGACGAGCTGAGCGACGACGATCTCGCGCGGCGGTGTCGACTTCGCGAGCGGCTCCGCGAGCGCCAGGAGCGCATCGAGGTTCTTCTCGTCCTGCGGCGCGACGAGGATCGCGCGCGCCGGAGCCTCCACCGGCAGCTCGTCCCTCGTGGCACGCGCCTTGCGCAGCTCCTCCTCGACCGGCTCGCTGAGCTCGTGCCGGGGATCGATCAGCCGCAGGATCGGGCCGGCCATGAACGTCGTCACGAGCGCCATCACCACGAGCATCGTGAAGAGCTGCGTCGAGATGACGCCGAGGTCGAGCCCGATGTTGAGGACGATCAGCTCGGTGAGGCCGCGCGTGTTCATCAGCGCGCCGATTGCGGCCGAGTCGCGGAGGCTGAAGCCGCCGTAGCGGGCCGCGAGCATCGCGCCGACGAACTTGCCCACGATCGCGACGGCGATCAGGAGCAGCGTGATCGCCCACAGCACGGGACGGTTGAGCGCGTTGACCTCGGTTCTGAGGCCGGTGACGACGAAGAACAGCGGCAGCAGAACGAGGACGACGAAGTTCTCGAAGCGCGCGCTGACGTCGGCCGTGAGACCGGCGCGCCGCGGCATGATCAGCCCCATGATGAACGCGCCGAAGATCGCCGCGATCCCGATCTGCTGCGCGACGTAGGCGGACAGGAGGACGCCGACGAAGATGAATCCGAGCCAGAGCGTCGGCACGTGGCCGACCTCGTCGTACGCCTTCGACACGCGGCTCGAGGAGCCGCCGGCCGACCAGCAGCATCGCCGCCGTGAACAGGGCTGCGAGCGCGACGACCTGGAGCGCATGCGAGGACTCGCCGCTGCCGGCGATCGCCGCCGCGAGCGCCAGCAGGCACCACGCGGTCACGTCGTCGATTGCGGCGCCCGCCATCGAGAGCGCTCCGACCGGCCGCCTCAGCATCCGCCGCTCGATCAGGATCCGGGCCAGCACGGGAAACGCGGTGACGGACATCGCCACGCCCATGAAGAGCGCGAACGGCAGGTAGCGGACGTCGGGCGAGAGCAGCTCGTAGACCGGCAGCGCGACGAGGAAGCCGAGCCCCATCGGGACCGCCACGCTCGCGTTCGAGATGAACGCCGCCTGGCCGATCCGGTCGCGCAGGATCTTCGGGTCGAGCTCCATGCCGACCAGGAAGAGGTAGAAGGCGAGGCCGATCTGGGCGGCGCCCGAGAGGAGCGGGACGATGTCGGGCGGGAAGAGGTAGTCCTTGGCTTCGGGCCAGGCGGCGCCGAGCAGCGTCGGGCCGAGCAGGATCCCCGCCAGCACCTCGCCCATCACGCGCGGCTGGCTGAATCTCGCGATCAGCGCGCCGACGAGCCGCGCGGCCAGGATCACGGCGGCGATCGCGAGCATCAGGCGACCGAACGTCTCCTCGCCGCTCGCGCTTCTGCGCGGGCTTGGCGGAGGTGCCCGGCTCGGGGAGCTCTTCGGCGAACGTCGCGATCACGCGGTCCTCGCCGACCGTCCCAGAGATGCTGTACGGGGTGACGTCGAAGTGGCTGACGTCGAGGTCGACCGACGCGGTCCCACCACCGACGCAGTCGACGGTTCCCGTCAATCCGTCGTCGCGGAGGCGCAGCTTGCCGCCGGCGTCGCCGCCGACGTCGACGAACTGGCCCGACTGAGTCAAGCTGAAGCGCTCGCCGAGGCACTCGGAGTCCGACGTGTAGAAGCCGGCGATCTCCGGCTGCGCGTGCTCGTCGCGGCCGGCCGAGACGGACACCGCAACCGCGACGAGCAGGAACGCAGCGACCGCGGCGTAGCCGACGATCAGCCGTGTTCCGCCCAACCGGTCATTGCTGTTGCCCACCGCGGCGAAAATACACATTCCCGCCCGGCGAGCTAGGGAATGTCCTCCGGGCGGATCGTCTGAAAGGTCCCGGTGCGCGCCACGATCCGCTCGGTCGAGAGCAGCATGTCCTGGAGCTCGTTGGCCTGATCGGCCCGCAGCGCGACCGTGCGAACGAGCGTCCGCGCCCGCGCCGTGTCGGCACGCGAGAGCTCGATCGACTTGCGGCCGAAGTGATCTCCGGCGCGGAGGTTCCCGACGATCTCGTCGCCGGTCACGAGCTCGACCTCGCCCTCCACGATCACGTGCACGTGTCGTACGGGCCGTGCCCGCTCGGCGATCACCTGGCCGGGCTGGTAGACGTGATGGAGGATCTCGTAGTCGCCGTGATCGCCGCGGCCGAGCTGGACGATGTCGCGCCCGACGAGCGGCCAGATCGACCAGTCCGCGAGCAGCCGCAGCCGCCGGTCCCAGGTCGGGAAGAAGTAGAAGAGCATCGACCGCCAGACGAGCCAGCAGAAGAGGCCGCGGATCGGGATGCCCTTCAGCTCGCCCACGGCCGTGCGGCGGCCGATCGACACGCCCTGGCCGAGGCCCGGGTAGCGGAACCGCTCCGGCTCCTTCCCGCCGACGACGCGACGGATGTTCTTGCCGATCCGGGCGCCGTGCTTGAGCGCGTAGATGCCGACCGGCGGACACGTGCCGCCGTCGGGATGGGGCACCGCGGCGCAGTCGCCGCCGGCCCAGACGCTCTCGAAGCCCTCGACCCGCAAGGACGCGTCCGTGCGCACACGGCCACGCTCGTTCCGCGGGATCTCGATCGTGTCGAAGAGCGGCGGCGCCTCCGTCCCCACGGCGCTGACGATCGTCCTCGTCGGCACGTGCTCGCCGCTCGAGAGGTAGACGTCGAGGGGCGTCGCGCCCGCGACCCGAGTCTCGAGCAGCAGCTCGACGCCGAGCTTGCGCGTGTGCTTCGTCGCGTACTCGACCAGCTTTGCGTAGCCCTTCCCGCGTCCCTGGCCCTCAGCGCTCTGCGAGCCGTAGAGCTCAGGCAGCAGCGTCGGGCCCGGATGGACGATCACGACCCGGCACTCGTCACGCCGGATGGCCGAGTACTCGCGCTTCGTCAGCAGCCGGACGAAGTCGGCGAGCTCGCCGGCGATCTCGGTGCCGGCG
Organism: uncultured Gaiellaceae bacterium; assembly: GCA_963765705.1. Classification (GTDB taxonomy): domain Bacteria; phylum Actinomycetota; class Thermoleophilia; order Gaiellales; family Gaiellaceae; genus Gaiellasilicea. Next base: position 96,975 of record CAVXXJ010000013.1, on the reverse strand, counting down.
TAGCCGCCGCCGGCGACCACGAATGTGAGCAGCCGGCGCCGCTCGGCCGGGTCGCGCTCGATGTCCGCGAGCTCGAACATCTCGAGCACGTGGTTCTTGAGGGCCAGGCAGTCCTTGAACGTCTTGAGCTTGAACGCGTGCTCGGCGAGCCCCGGGTAGGCGTCGAGATTTTCGCTGCTACCGAGGCAGAGCACGAGGTGGTCGTACTCGAGCTCGAAGCGGGCGCCGTCGAGATGCCGGCTGGTGACGACCTTGCGGGCGGCGAGGTCGATCGACTCGATCTCGGCGACATGGACCTTCGCCGGCGCGAAGATCCGCCGCACGGGGCTGAGCATGCTGCTCGGCCCGATCCTCCCGGTGATCATCTCGCCGACGAAGCCGTGGAAGGTGTGGAAGTTGTCACGGCTGACAACGGTGACGTCGACCTCTCCACGTTCGACCGCCCGCCGGAGCGCACGCGTCAGCGTGATCGGGACGTAGCCGCCGCCGAGCACAAGTACGTGTGGGGGCACTAGTCCGGGTCGAGCTGGGTGGTGAGCGCGAAGAAGAGCTCGGTCGACATCAGCAGCGCCTGCGGGGCCCAGTAGTTCCAACCCTTCCGCCGAGTGCCGAACACCCAGGGCGACAACCCGACCCAGAGGGCGAACGCGGCGTCGAGCTGGCAGTGCTGCTTCATCGAGAGCACCCGCACCCCGCCGAACGGCTTCTCGGAGCCGTAGTCGGTCAGCAGGCAGTAGATCGCGAGGGCGCCGCCCATCACCTGTGATGGGGTGGTGGATGCCGGCGCGTCCTTGACGCGGAAAATCTGCGTGCCCGTCATGACCACGCCCAGCGTCGTCCAGTCGAGGAAGCCGTGCAGCTTGGCGGGAACGAAGCGCTTGGGCATGCGCCTACTCTACGGTGGCCCGGGACGCGTCACAAGGAGTTAGGGTCGAGCGGGTGAGCTTCCACGGCCGCCGGACGAAGTGGGCGATCCTCGGGGCGTGGGCCGTGCTGCTAGCGATCTTCGGGCCGCTCGGGCTGAAGCTGCCGGAGCTGACCAACGACGAGGTCGTCGTACCCGCGAGCTCGGAGACCGCCGAGGCGCACCGGCTGATCTCCGAGCGCTTCCCGGGTGGCGACCAGAAGCAGGTGCTGCTCGTCTATCGCCGCGCCGGCGGACTGACCGCCGCCGACCGCACTGCGATCAACGAGGACGCCTCGGCGGCCATTGAGCTCGTGCCGCTCGTGGTCGGAGCACGGGGCCCGTTCGCCAGCCCCGAGCTGGTGTCGCCGAACGGCGACATCGCGGTCACGATCCTCTCCCTCTCCTCGAAGGAGATCTTCCGCGTCAGGCCCACGATCGAGGAGCTGCGGGCGCTTCCGCCTCCGAGCGGCGCGCTCGAGCGCTACGTCACCGGCACGCCTGCGCTCCTCAGCGACTTCAACTCCGCGATCAAGGAAGCCGACACGACGCTGCTGCTCGCGACGGGCCTTCTGGTGCTCCTGCTGCTGCTCGCCGTCTACCGCTCGCCGATCCTGGCGCTGCTGCCGCTCGCCGTCGTGGTGGTCGCGTACTCGGTTGCCTCGGGCGTCATCTACCTGCTCGCAAAGGCGGGCCTGCCCGTCGACAGCACGTCGACGTCGCTCCTGCTCGTGCTGATGTTCGGCGCCGGAACCGACTATTGCCTCCTGCTCGTGGCGCGCTACAGATCGAACCTCCGCTCCGGCACGAACGTCGCCGACGCCGTCGGGCGCGCTCTCCCCCAGGCCGCGCCGGCGATGATCGCGAGTGCGGTGACCGTGATGGCCGCGATGCTCGCCATGCTCGCGGGCGTGCTCGGGCTGAACCGGACGCTCGGCCCGGTCAACGCGATCGGGATCGCGATCGTCCTGCTCGCGAGCCTGACGCTGCTGCCGGCCGTGCTCGCCGTCGCCGGCGAGCGGGCGTTCTGGCCGATCCGGCCGAACGCAGTCGAGAAGACCGGCGGCATCTGGCAGCGGCTCGGCGAGCGTGTCCGCCGACGGCCGCTCGCGTGGCTCGCGGCGGTCGTGCTTCTGCTCACCGCCTGTGCCGGCGGCCTCTCGGTCTACAAGCTGCACTCGGACTGGATCCGCCAGTTCAAGAACGAGACGGATGGCACCCGCGGGTATCAGGTGCTGAAGACCGGCTTCCCGGCAGGGGCCCTGGCGCCGACCACGGCGCTGATCGAGCGCAGCGATGGGCGGGTCACTCCGGCCGACGTAGAACTCGTGCAGGAACGCCTGCGCGCGAGCCCCCGTGTCGCCCAGGTCACCGACGTTCAGAGCCGTTCGACCGACGGGCGCGCAGCCGCGCTTGCCTTCACGTTTGACGACGATCCGTTCGGCAATCCTGCGGTGCTACGCATCCACGACATCCGCGCGTCGCTCGAGAATACGACCCCGGGGGTACGCGTCCTGCTCGCAGAAGGCTCGGCGCGCCAGACCGATTTCCGTGCGGCAGGCACCCGCGACACCAAGGTGATTGCGCCGATCGTGCTCGTGGTCGTGCTGCTGACGCTGATCGTGCTGCTGCGCGCGCTCGTCGCGCCGCTCCTCCTCCTGGCGACGGTGATCCTGTCCTATCTCGCGACGCTCGGCGCCTCGCTGCTCGTCTTCCGCTACATCTTCGGGCAGGACGCGGTCGACCCCGAAGTGGCGTTGATCGTCTTCATCTTCCTCGTCGCGCTCGGTGCCGACTACAACATCTTCCTGATGAGCCGCGTTCGCGAGGAGGCCCAGCAGCACGGGACGAGCGAGGGGATGCTGCGCGCGCTGGTCGCCACCGGGCCGGTGATCACGAGTGCGGGCCTGGTTCTCGCAGGCACGTTCTGCGTGCTCGCCGTGCTCCCGATCTGGGAGCTGGTCGAGATCGGCTTCGCGGTCGCGCTCGGCGTGCTCATCGACACGTTCATCGTCAGGTCGATCCTCGTGCCCGCGATCGTCTGGAAGCTCGGCGAGCGGATCTGGTGGCCGTCGACGGCGAAGGGCGGCGACCGAGCGCTCGTGACCGGGTCGTTCCCGATCATCTCGAGCGAGCCGAAGCGATGACCACGCGCGTCTGGATCACCGATGGCTCCTGGCCGGTGTTCAGCGACACGACGCGCCTGCGCGCCAAGCACCCGGCGCTCTTCGGCTTGCGCACACGCTACGAGGGCTTCGTCGACCCCGCCGTCCCGCGCGGCACCGCGTCGGTGCGCGCGGAGCGTGAGGACGACGCGCTCTACGTCGAGGCCGAGTGGCTCGTCGAGTTCCCGGACGGGATCGACCGCTACCTGCGGGAGCCCGCACTGGTCGACGCGGCGACCGAAGTCACGGTCCAGGGCATGATCGAGGGCAAGTGGATGAACCGCCTGCTCGGGACGACCGCCTGGCGCCCCGCGAGCATGGGGAACAGCCTGATCGCGGCCGGCCCCGGCCTGGCGGCCTCGGTCGGCGCGCTCGAATGGGGAGAAGGCGGCTCGATGCGCCTCTCCTACCGCACCGCCGCCGGCGCGCCACGGATACAGCAGGCGTCGATCGCCGACCTGCGCGGCCACAACGCAGTCGGGCTGATCCGAGACGTCCTTCGCGCCTGCGCCCGCGACGGCCTGGGCGTGGATGCGATCAACCTCGGCGCCGTCGGCGAGGGCGCCGCGATCGTCAACGAGCGCGAGCGGTTCAAGGCCGCGGCGCACCCCTTCGCGCACGTCGCGAAGGAGAAGCTCGTCCGCGCCGCCCTCGACGAGAGCCTGGGGCTACCGCCGGGCAGCTCCGCCGCGATGGTCGTCGTCGACGCCGCCGGAAAGGTCGTCGGCGAGGGAGAGCTGACGCTCGAGGCGCGCTAGGAGCGCTAGGAGGCTTTTCAGATGACAGGACGCTCGCCCACGCGAGCTCGACACGGCGGTAGTTACGCGTCTGCCTAGGTGGCGGTTGCGAGGAGCGTCGACTGAGCTATGACAAATCTGTCGCTGCTGTTCTCCGGGCGGGGGCCGGCCAGCCCATGACGTGCTCGCTACCGAGGAGTCGGTTGCCTCGGTCGTAGCTCTGGACGCACACGATGAGGCTCGCGCAACCGTTGTACGCGCGGCAGTTGTAGATGAAGCCGCCGTCGCGTGTGACGGAAACGGGATGGCGGATGCCCCGCGACCCGATCAGCACCACCCGCGCAACATCGTTCGTCGTCACACCCACAAAGTGGCGGCCCGACATGTAGGCACCATGACTGCCAGCTTGGAAGAACTGCTTGACCGGCGAGCAACCCGCGCCACCGCCGTTGGAAATGCCACGACGAAGCAGCATGCAGAGCCAACCGCGATCGGTCTTCGCCAGGTACAGCGTGACCCGTCGTCCACGCGAGTCCACGTAGCGAGCAATGCGACGGGAGTCGGTGATCTTCCCCGCGACCGCGCGCATGGTTATTCGATCACCTGGTTGAGCAGCGCGCTGGAATGCACGCGGCTCGATCGCCGCGTCTGCAGCAGCGAGGCTGACGAAGCCTGCAAGCGCTACAGCCGCAAGCACGACAATCCGCACTCGCTCATCTTGGCAGGCCCGGTCGTAGCCCGCCACGACTCATCCTTCACGCGGCGCGACTCTTCAGGGGACATTGCCGGACTCACTGTCATCGTCGGGTGGTGTCGTCTGCTGTGGAGCAGAGACTCGGGTTGGCGGCGGCTGACTCGATTCCCGGATGTCGCCCCCGGAGGGTTGACTTGCCAGCGTTGTGTCGCCGCCGCCTTCCCGAGACCGTCGAGCGTGACCTGATAGGAGCTTGGCAGCTGCCTCAAGTGAGGCCCGTCCGCTCGCCGGTCGCCCCCATTCTAGGAGGAGGCGATCTGAATGATCGTTGTTGGTGTGGACGTCCACAAGCACTCTTTGACGGCGGTCGCCGTCGACGAGGTCGGCCGGCCAGTCGCTGAGCAGACGGCCGGTGAGGGCCAGGCGCTACTGCAGTGGGCGGCGTCGCTCAGTGAGGAGCGGCTCTGGGCGCTGGAGGACTGCCGCCAGCTGACCCGCCAGCTCGAGCGGACACTCGTGAGCGCGGGTGAGCGGCTGGTGCGGGTGCCGCCGAAGCTGATGGCGCCTGCACGACGCGCCAGCCGGATTCGCGGCAAGTCCGACCCGATCGACGCGCTCGCGGTCGCCAGAGCGGCGCTGCGAGAGCCGCGCCTCGATCACCCGCGGCCTGGTGAGGAGCGGCTGCGGGAGCTGAAGCTGCTCATAGACCACCGCGATGACCTCGTCGACGAACGAAGGAGAGCGCAGCAACGATTGCGCTGGCACCTGCACGAGCTCGACCCTGATCTGTCCGTCCCCGCGGGTGCGCTCGACCGCACGGTCTGGCTCGACCGGCTTGCACGGCGGCTCGCCCGCAGCGAGCAGACAGTGCTCGTCCAGATCGCACGCGAGCTCCTCGGCCGTTGCCGCAGCCTCACCCGCACCATCCTCGCCCTCGACCGCGAGCTACAAACTCGGATCAAGAAGACCGCGCCGGCGCTGCTCGAACTGCCCGGCTGCGGCGCCTTGAGCGCCGCCAAGCTGCTCGGCGAGATCGGACCGATCGAACGCTTCGACACAGACGCCCAACTCGCCCGCCACGCCGGCGTCGCCCCGCTCGAAGCCAGCTCCGGCAAACACCAACGACACCGACTTGACCGCGGCGGCAACCGGCAACTCAACTGCGCCCTCCACCGGATCGCGATCACCCAAGCGCGGATGCACCCGCCCGCTCGCGTCTACCTGGAACGCAAACAAGCTGAGGGCAAGAGCCGCCGCGAAGCCCTCCGCTGCCTCAAACGACAACTCGCCCGCACCGTCTACACGACGCTCAAGAACGAGCCGCTATTGACATAGGAGCAACGCTGGCCCACATCATGGGTACCGCTTGGGCAGCGAGGGTACGACTCACCTGAAGTGGGTTCAGCGCGGACAGTGCTCCTGGTTGCGGGTGTGAGCCTGGGAGTCGCGCTCGGGTTTCTTGCGAGCCTGCCGGCGGCGCCGCTGATCGAGGACACCGGTGATAGCCGGCCTTGGCTCTATGCCGCCATGGCCTCGGTATTTGTCGCCGCCGGATTTGGCGTCGCTGCCTTGGCGGGGCGGCTTGCGCTGCCTCGTGCGGGTCGAGTGCTCACGGTCGGCATCGCTTTGATACCCGCTTTGGTCGGCATGGTTGGCGGAATCGCCCTGTACCTGTAGCCCGCTCTCAGGGGACACTGGTCCGTGCGAAGCTCTAACCTCCGCCCGTGGAGGAAGCGCGGCGTCGATCGGCCGGGAACTGCCTCGCGCTTTCGGTGCTGGTGCTCGGGATCGCGTTTGCGAGTGGTTGCGGGGGCAAGGCCGACGGAGACGGCGCCGATGGTGCGCGCAACACAACCCGGTTCACCCGCGAGGATGGGTCGGTTGCCCAATTTCCCTCGCTGGTCCGTGCGTGGTGCGGCCCATTCGACGAGGACAACGCCGACGTCGAGGCAATCCATCTCCTCGCCGGCGCATTCCCATGGAAGAAGGCGTCGCAGACCCGTTCTGGATCGTGACTGCGGTGCGCGACGACGTCGAGCGGGATCAGGAGACTGCACTCCCAAACAGCTTCGTGTACACCGAGCCTCGAGGTACCTCCTTCTTCGCGCTCGATGACGCCGAGCACCAGCAGAACGAGCTCTCGTCGGCGAGCGAGCGCTCAGCTGGGCTGATCCGGATTCAGCTGTCGGGATGCGAACCAGGCGATGACGTCGAGGTGACCTTCGACGACGTGACGCTCGGGAGCGAGTTCGGCGACAGCCCGTCCGTCTCCGTCGACGGCATGGTCGTGACTCAGGTGGGCTACCCGCCCTAGACCGTCAGGCGTCACGGAACACTGCCAGACGCTGGACCAGCCGAGGCTGTTCTAGGGAAGCGCCGCGAAGGAGCCACCGGCACCGCCGACGCCGGTGAACCCGAGCAGCTCACGGTAGCCATAAGCGATGTCTGCGATGCCGCCACTCATGCGCCACAGGCCCCATGGCTTTCCGTCATTCCGCAGTCGGATTTGCTCGATACCAGAGAGGCCGATGAGCGAGCGTGTGATCTGCGTGATCACTCGTACGCGCTCCACCGGGCTGCCGTCTTGGGGAAGCCCAGAGAGATTGATGATCGCGGTCGCGTTTCCAACGATGCGGAAGGACACCAGTTCGGTTCCATCCGGAATGGCGGTACCGAGACCCCGCTTTTCCTCCGCTTGCGTTCGCCCCGCGAGCAGCGCGCGCATGGCTTGGATCGCGAAGGGAGACGCTCTTTTCAGGGAGCGTCGGACACCGATCGGGGCCGTCCTATCGGCAGTGAGAAAGTAGAGCGTCGTCTCAACACCCCGAGGCGGCGCATTCATAGCAGCACCAGCCGATTGCGCATCGCTGGCTCCGCCGCCCGAGGCGAGGAGCGCCAGCGATCCGGCCAGGAAAACAACCAGGACAATAACGCTCGCGCTTCGCATGTCGACTCCTCTACACCGAGATGCCATGGGAAGTTCCGCTACGCCGTCTGTTACAGCAGCGATTCGCCGGTCTCGACGAACGCAGCGTTGCCGATCGTCGCGAACTTCTTGAAGCGGCCGCCGGGTCGATACCTCTGCGCGAACACGACCGACCTGCTCTGGCCGCGCTCTTCCGCCTCGACGAAGATCGCATCGGTCCGTTCGCCTGCGACGGTGAGAAAGCCGTCATGAGCGAGGGCTACGCGGAGCGCGTCGCCACCCCGGACGTGCTGACGCGCTTGTGCGTTCCCTTCCTCCAAGGTCTCCGCGGCAAATCGCGCGAGCTCGCGTCCGTCGGCGGTCTCCATCACAGCGAACGGGATCAACGGCCCGCCCTCGGCGACGGACTCGATCCCGTGGTCGAGAGCGAAGAAGACCAGATCCATCAGTTCGTCGCTTGCCGGGATCTCGTCCACGGACAGGAAGCTTACGAGGGATGGCGAAGCTCGACTCCCTCGCCTAACGTCGAAGGGTGAGAACCATGGCCCTGGCCGTGGCGCTCGGACTGGCGGCCTTCGGTGGCGGCGCAAGGCGGGCAAGCTGACCGTCGGTCGCGCCGGCGGCTTCTGCCTGTACACGCACAACGTCTCCACCCGGACCTCTTCCGTTCCGTAGGCTCTCGTCGTGACCGAGCCGAGCCCGGCGAACCCGCTTCACGGCTCGTGCCTGTGCGGTGGCGTTCGCTTCGAGGTGACGGCGCCCTTCCTCTGGGCCAATCACTGCCACTGCTCGCGGTGCCGTAAGCACTCCGGCGCCTTCGGCGGAACGCAAGGACGCGTCCCGCGCGCGGGTTTCCGCCTGCTTGCCGGTGAGGAGCTGATCCACGTCTTCAGGCCGGACGACGGCCGGGTGAAAGCCTTCTGCTCGGTCTGCGGCTCGAGCCTGTTCGGCGCGGAGTGGCCGGAGGGCGAGGAAGTCGCGATCCGCCTCGGGTCGCTCGACGGCGACCCCGGCATCCGCCCGGAGTTCCACAACTTCGTCGCCTCGCGGGCGTCGTGGGACGAGGTCCCGGCTGACGGCCTCCCGCGCTACGACGAGGCCCATCCAGGAGCCTGAGAGTGCCCGGCGAGGACGGCTACTTCGACGAGCGCGTCGCCGCGCGGTACGACGACGACGAGGAGGAGATCGGCGGGAGGTTCGATCCCGCCGTCGTCGGCCCCGCTGCCGATTTCCTCGCCGAGCTCGCGGGCCGCGGACGCGCGCTCGAGCTCGGGATCGGAACGGGTCGGATCGCGCTCCCGCTCGCGCAGCGGGGAGTGACAGTGCACGGGATCGATCTCTCGAACGCGATGGTCGCGCGGCTCCGCGCGAAGCCCGGCGGAGAGGACATCGGCGTCACGATCGGCGACTTCGCGACGACCACCGTCGACGGGACCTTCTCCGTCGCCTACCTCGTCTTCAACACGATCATGAACCTGACGACACAGGACGCGCAGGTCGCGTGCTTCCGCAACGTGGCGGCGCACCTCGAGCCCGGCGGGTACTTCGTGATCGAGGTAGGTGTTCCCAGCCTTCGGCTGCTGCCGCCCGGCGAGACCATCCGCGCCTTCCACGTGAGCGAAACCCACTGGGGCATCGACGAGTTCGACGTCGCGAGACAGGGCCTCGTCTCCCATCACCTGACGATCGTCGACGGCAGAGCCGAGCGCAACTCGGTTCCCTTCCGGTACGTGTGGCCCGCGGAGCTCGACCTGATGGCGCAGCTCGCCGGGATGAGGTTGCGCGAGCGCTGGAGCGGCTGGAAGCGCGAGCCGTTCACGAGCGAGAGCGGCGACCACATCTCGGTCTGGGAGAAGCCCTCCTAGAGCTCGAGCACGAGCTCGAGCTCGCTGCCGGCCGCCGCCGAGCGCAAACTCACCGCGGCGAGCGAGGGCGCCACGTAGTCGGCGGCACCGAGGGCCGACGCGTCGAACGTCGTCGTCACCGCGAGAACCGCTGCGCCCGCTGCCTTCCCGGCCGCGATGCCCGCCGGAGCGTCCTCGACGACGAGGCACCGCGACGGCTCCACCTCGAGCGCCGCCGCCGCGGCGAGATATGGCTGCGGGTCGGGCTTGCCGCGCTCGACGTCCTCGGCCGTGACCAGCACTCGCGGCAGCGGCAGGCCGCCGTGTGCGAGCCGTGTCGTGGCCAGGCGTCGAGAGCCGGAGGTGGCGACGGCCCAGCGGTCCGGGGACAGCGACTCGAGCAGTGACGCCGCGCCGGGCAGCGCGACGACGCCGTCCGTGTCGTCGCTCTCGCCCGCCTCCAGAGCGTGCGTCTCGGCCTCGACGTCCAGCCAGGGCGCGACGGCGCGGATCGTGTCCTCCGTGCGGCGGCCGTGTGCCTCGGCCAGCACGTGCGCGAAGTCGAGCCCGTGACCGGCCGCCCATCGCTTCCAGGCGCGCTCGACCGCCGCGCCCGAGTCCATCAGAACACCGTCGAGGTCGAACAGGATCGCGACACACCGGATCGTCTCCACGCAACCATTCCACCATGGCCGTCACCCACCCCGAGTACCGAATCGTGCGCTTGCCGTAAGCTCGTCGCGACTGTGGAGGGCACCCGAGGCCACGACGACGACGTTCGCTTCGCCGCGAGCCTGCGAGAGGCACTCAGCCTCGCGGAGGCTGCTGGAACGATCGGCGCCCGGGTCACCCACGCCAACCTGCTGCAGATGATCGTCGAGACCGCGGCGCAGGTGCTCCGCGCCCGAGCGGGCGCGTTGCTGCTGATCGACGAGGACACCGAGGAGCTGGTATTCGAGGTCGCCGTCGGCGGTGAGGCCGAGGAGGTGAAGCAGTTTCGCGTTCCGGTCGGCCATGGGATCGCCGGCCACGTCGCGCTGACCGGCCAGCCGATCGCCATCTCCGAAGCTGCGGCGGACCCCCGGACTGCGACCGATATCGCGGACAGCGTCGGCTACCGGCCCGACAGCATCCTCTGCGTCCCGCTGTTCTACGACGAGGAGGTGATCGGCGTCCTCGAGCTGCTCGACAAGGAAGACGGCACCTCCTTCTCGGCCGACGACATCGAGTCGCTGGGGCTCTTCGCGAACCAGGCCGCGGTTGCGATCGAGCACTCGCGCGTGCACACGAGCATGGGCTCGCTGATCAACGAGGTCCTCCGCTCGGTGACGGACAGCGGGGAACTGCGGGTGCTCGCAACGGACGCGTCGGCCTTCGCAAGCCGGCTGGAGCAGGATCCGACGGCGAGGAGCACGCTTGCCCTCGCGCACCTCGTCCAGGAGATCGCGAGGGCAGGCGAGCGCGAGGCGCAGGCGTGTCACGCGATCCTCGAGAGCTTCGCCGAATACCTCCGCGGACGTCCAACAGCCGGAGGCCGATGAGCCCGCGACCCGCCTTCTCGACCGCTTTCGAGGCCGAGCAGCTCGAGCTCCTGGAGGCGCTGGAGCCGATCGAGGACATCACGCCGGAGTGGGCCTGGGGCGACACGACCGGCAAAGGCGTCAAGGTCGCCGTCGTCGACAGCGGAGTCGATGCGGATCATCCCGTCATCGACGGACGGGTCGCCGGGTACATGGCGATCAGCGTCTCCGCTGACGGCGAGCTCGAGTTCGACGACAGCCCGCACGAGGACATGTCGGGTCACGGCACCGCGTGTGCCGGCATCGTCCTCGGCCTCGCGCCCGAGTGCGCGCTGTACAGCGTCCAGGTGATGGGCAGGAAGGGCGGCAAGGGCTCGGCACTGGTCGCCGGGATCCGGTGGGTGATCGAGCAGCAGATGCAGGTGGCGAACCTCAGCCTCGGAACGACGATGCGCGACTTCTTCGGCACGCTCCACGAGGTGACCGACGAGGCCTACTTTCGCCATGTGTCGCTCGTCACGGCGGCGAACAACTTTCCGACGCCGAGCTTCCCGTGCGAGTTCGCGTCCGTCGTGTCCGTGGCGTCGCACGAGACGAACGACCCGTACCTCTTCTACTACAACCCGGCGCCGCCGACGGAGTTCGGCGCCTTCGGGATCGACGTCCCGGCGGCCTGGAAGGGCGGCGGCGTGTCGAAGGTCACGGGGAACAGCTTCGCCGCGCCACACATCACCGGCATCGTCGCGCGCATCCTCGAGAAGCACCCGTCGCTGACCGTCTTCCAGGTGAAGGCGGTACTCCGTGCTCTGGCCGCGAATGTCGTTCACCGGCCGCCTGGAACCACCGGCGCGCCCGATGTATCGTCGGAGCTGTGACGACGACCCCCGATACCGCCGAGCTCACCGAGACCGAGCAGCGCAACCTGCGCGCGGTCGTCGACGTGCTGGAGTTTTGGAACTCCGCCGACATCGAGGGCATCGTCGCCTTCTACGACGACGAGATCGTGTGGAAGAACGTCGGCCTCGAGGAGACCTACGAGGGCAAGGCGGGAGTGCGCGAGTTTCTGACGCGGCTGTACGCGGCGATCCCCGATCTCCAGTTCACGGTCGACTACAAGATCGCCCGCGGCGACAACGTCTCCGAGCAGTGGACGGTGGCCGGCACCCATCTCGGCACGTTCATGGGGATCCCCGCCACCGGACGGCACGTCGAGATCCGCGCGATCAGCATGGTCACGATGCGCGACGGAAAGTTCCTGCGCGACGAGTTCTACTGGGATACCGGCGCCGTGATGCGCCAGATGGGACTGATGCCCTCGCTCGAGGTCACGAAGGGCGTGCTCGGCCGCGGCTTCCTCTGGGTCGCCGTCAAGTCCCTGAATGTGCTGACCGCGGGCGGGCGTCGCTCCAGAAAAGCGCGCCGCGCCCGCGGCTAGCGAACCAGCAGACCGACTAGGTGGTCGTCGTGTCGGTCGTCTCGTCTGTCGTGGTGCCCATCGTGTGACCGGTGACCTCTTCGGTCGTGTCGGTGGTCGTGGTGGTGTCGGGTGTCGTGGTGCCCATCCCGTGCGTCTCGGTCTCCGGAGTCGTCGTCGTGGTGTCGCGCTCCTCCGTGGTGTCGGTCGTGTCGGTCGTGCGCTCCTGATCCGTCACTCTTCCTCCTTGGTTTGGCCGTGACTGCGCGGCATGAAGCACGCAGTACGGCGATCTTCCTCCTTGAATTGTCTCACGTTCGCGCTTCGGCGTAAAGACGTTCTATCTCATCGCTGAAATTGCCGAGAACGACTCGCCGCTTGACCTTCAGCGTCGCCGTGATCTCGCCGTGCTCCGTCGAGAAGTCGCGCGGCAGGATGGTGAAGCGCTTGATCTGCTCGACCCGGCCGAGCTCGGCATTCACCTCTGCGACGGCGCGCTCGATCGTTGCGTGCACCTCCGGCGAGTCGGGGGCGCCGATCGCCTTCACCTCGTCGGGGTCGACGGTGATCAGCGCGACGATGTACGGGCGGTTGTCCCCGATGACAACGGCGTTGGACACGTACGGCGACGTCGTGAGGGCGTTCTCGATCACCTGCGGCGCGACGTTCTTGCCGCCGGCCGTGACGATGATGTCCTTCTTCCGGTCGGTGATCGTCAGGTAGCCGTCGTCGTCGATCGTGCCGATGTCGCCGCTGCGCAGCCAGCCGTCAGGCGTCACGGATTCCGCCGTCGCCTCGGGGTTCCGGTAGTAGCCGCCGAAGACGGTCGCGCCGCGGATCAGGATCTCGCCGTCGGTGTCGATCTTGAGCTCGATCCCGGGCAGCGCGAGCCCTACCGACCCGAAGCGGGGCGCACCCGGCGGGTTCAGCGTCGCAGCGGTCGTGCACTCGGTCATCCCGTAGCCCTCGAGGATCAGGACTCCGCACGCGTTGAAGAACCGTGCGATCTCGGGCGCGAGCGGCGCGCCGCCGGAGACGGCGAAGCGCATCCGGCCGCCCATCCGCGCCCGCACCTTGGAGAGCACCAGCCGGTCGGCAATCCTGTGCTGCAGCGCCAGCGCGGCCCCGGAGTCCCCCTGGGCCTTGCGCTCGCCGACCGCGAACGCCCACTCGGCGAGCCGGCGCTTGGCGCCCCCGCTCTCCGCGGCGGCGGCCTTCACGGCGGTGTGGACCTTCTCGTACACGCGCGGCACGCTCGGGAAGAGGGTCGGCTTGACCTCGGCGAGCGCGGCCGAGACACCGCGCACGTCGGGGCAGAGAGCGAGCGGGAACCCCACGGCTGCCGCGGTGAACTGGATCAGCCGCGCGAAATTGTGCGCGAGCGGCAGGAAGAGCAGCGCCGTGTCGTCGTCGCGGAACAGCGCGTTCACGGCGACCACCGCGTCGGTCATCGCGACGTAGTTGCGATGGCTGAGGAGGCAGCCTTTCGGATTGCCGGTCGTGCCCGATGTGTAGAGGAACGTGAGCACGTCGTCCGGCCCGACCTGCGCCGCAGCGCGGGCCAGCGCCTCCGGGTTGCTCGGCCCCCATGCCCGCCCGGCTTCGGCGACGTCCTCCAGCGTGCCGCCGCCTGCCGGGCGTGTCGATGCCGATCACGCGCTCGAGCGACGGGAGATCGCCCTCGAGGTCGCGGGTCTTCGCGAGCTGCTCCTCGTCCTCGGACAGCAGCAGCTTCGTCTCGGAGTCGCGCAGGATGAACGCGATCTCGGACGGCGACGACGTCGGATAGATCGGGATCACGACCGCCCCGATCGTCGAGAGCGCGTAGTCGGTCAGCGACCACTCGAGGCGCGTTCGGCAAAGGATCGCCACCTTGTCGCCCTTTTCCACGCCCAGCGAGAGAAAGCCGTTCGCGAGCGCCGCGACGCGCTCGGTCGCCTCGTCCCAGCCGACCGGGGACCAGGCGCCGTCCTTCTCGACGATGAACGCGGGTCGCGTCCGGCCCGCGCTTGCCGCGCGCTGCCAGAGCTCCCCGATCGTCGTGACCGCCGACGCGGTCGACGGCTGGGGCAACGTTGCCTGAGCCACGGTCACACCTTACGGCCCGACGCCAATGAGGGGAAGGGCCTCCAACATGGTGACGCGATGTGGTTGGATTGAGCGGTGAGCACGACAGACGTTCCCATCGTCCTCGGAGACGGGACCCCGCTCCCGCCCCACGACGAGTTCTATCGCGAGCTGACGACCCGGAACACGCCGCTCGTGACCCCGGAGGAGCAGGAGCGGCTGCGCACGGCGACGATCCTGATCGCCGGGTGCGGCTCGGTCGGCGGCGCGGCGATCGAGCCGCTGGTGCGGCTCGGCTGCGAGAACCTGATCCTGGCCGAGCCCGACGGCTACGACGTCGCGAACATGAACCGCCAGAGCGCCCGGCTGCAGGACGTCGGCCGCAACAAGGCGGCCGTCTTCGCGGAGCGGATGAAGGAGATCAACCCGTACGCGACTCTCGAGGTGCACGACCACGGGATCACCGCGGAGAACGTCGAGGACGTCGTCTCGCGCGCGGATCTGATCCTCGACGGGGTCGACGTGACGACGAAGGCTCCGCTGCAGCACAAGGTCAACCTGCACAAGCACGCGCGGGAGCAGAAGAAGGTCGTCGTCTCCGGGTACGACATCGCGGGAGTCCAGATGCTGCTCATCTACGACTACGGCGACAGCAGCGTCGAGCTCATGGCCGGAAAGGTGAAGCTGGAGGAGGTCGAGAAGCTCGAGCCGTTCGAGTTCCTCGCGCGCGTGATCCCGTTCACGGCGATCCCGATCGAGATCATCCCGGAGCTCGAGCGCCAGGTGCGCGGCGAGGGATCGGGCTTCCCCCAGCTCGTCTATGCGGCGAACCTCTTCGGCGTGCTCGCGGTGAGGGCGGCGATGGACATCCTCGCCGGCCGCCCCGTGCGCAAGCGCGTGGTCGTCGACGCGAACGCCGTGCTCCGGCCGCGCTCGCAGCGCCCGGGGCTCGAGGCGACTCGGCTCCGCGCCCTGCTACGGCTGAACAAGCAGGCGAAGGCGCTGCGCAAGGGAGCCGGCGGCGGCTCCGAGCTCGTTCACTAGCCGTTTCGCTAGCTGCGAGCGGGCTCCGGCTCGTAGCCGCCTTCGTCGATCTCGGGGATGTAGCGATCCAAACGCTGACGGCATCCACCAGTTCCAGCGGCCGAGCAGCTTCATCGTCGCCGGCACGAGCACGACGCGGACGAGCGTCGCGTCGACGAGGACGGCGACCGCGAGGCCGACGCCGATCTCCTTGATCACGAGCACGCCCGTGAAGGCGAACGAGCCGAAGACGACGAGCATGACCAGCGCCGCGGCCGTGATGATCCCCGCCGTCTGCTCGAGGCCGGCCGCGATCGCATCCTCGTTCGAGAGGCCGCGGCGCATCTGCTCGCGAACGCGGGTGAGCAGGAAGACCTGGTAGTCGGTCGAGAGGCCGAACAGCACCGAGAAGAGCATCACCGGCGTGTAGCCGCCCACCGAGCCGAGTGACTCGAAGCCGAGCAGGCTGTCGCCGATCCCCCACTGGAAGACGATCACGAGCGCGCCGAAGCTCACGAGCAGCGAGACGAGGTTGAGGGCGATCGCCACCAGCGGCAGGATCAGCGAGTGGAAGAAGACCATCAGCACGACGTACGTGACGAGCAGGCTGAGTAGGAGCAGGATCGGGAACTGGTCGTAGACGACGTCGAGGAAGTCGCGGTGCTGCGCAGGCTCACCGCCGACGAGCACGCTCATCGACTGCAGGCCGGGAGCCCATTCCTTGGCGTGGTTGCGCAGGTCGAGCAGCAGCTGCTCCGTCTTCGGATCCGTCGGGCCGGTCTTCGGGTAGACGACCAGCGCCGTCGTCCGCTGCCGCCCCTCCAGCGCCGACAGGCGCTTCGCGATCCTGGTCCGGTCGGGGCTCGTCTCGATCGTCGCCGGCGAGAGCGACGCCATGTACTGCTTCGACGGGTTCGGGACGAGCGTGGCGAGCGAGTGCACGTGGTCGACGCGGGGATCCAGCCGCATCCGCTCGTGGAGAGTCGAGCACGCCTTCGAGCACCTTCGGCGTCCAGATCCCGCCGTCCGTCGGCGCCTGGACGACGACGAAGATCGGCGCCAGCTCGCCCTGGCCGAACTCGTCGCGGACGAGGTCGACGGCGTGCCGCGACTCCGTCGACGCGGGCAGGACGTCGACCGTGACGCCGCGGATCGTCATCCAGGCCGACGGCAGCGCCAGCAGGCCGAGGACCACGAGGGCGGCGGCGATGCTCGCCACCGGCCGCCGCATCACGCGCGCGATCGTGCGGTGCCAGCCGTCGCCGCTGCGGGAGAAGAACGGCAGGCGCGCGCGCAGGTTCCAGCTTCTCCAGGTGGCGGTGCAGGAGGACGAGCACGACGGGAAGCAGCAGCAGCCCGGTCAGTACCGCCACCGCCGCGACGACGGCGATCGCGAGCGCGACGGAGCGGATCACCATCACCGGGAAGAGCGCCAGGACCGTCATCGTCAGCGCGAGCGTGATCCCCGAGAACGTGATCGACCGGCCGGCGGTCTGCAGCGTGCGCTCGAGCGCGGTCTCGAGCGGCGCCTCGCGTAGCTCCTCTCGGAAGCGGCTGACCATGATCAGCGAGAAGTCGATCGCCAGCCCGAGGCCGATCATCGTCCCGATGTTCAGCGCGAAGATCGACACGTCCGAGGCGAGCGCGAGCAGATAGACGAATGCGAGCGCGACCGCCACGGAGACCGCACCGAGCACGAGCGGCACGGAGGCGGCGACAACCGAGCCGAAAACGAGCACGAGGAGGATTGCGACGAGCGGGAACGTGAAGCGCTCGACCTTGACGAGGTCCTCGGCGCTCGCCTCCTGCACGTCGAAGTTGACGGCTGCGTTCCCGACGAGGTGCGTCTCGAGCGGCGGCGCCTGGGCGACCTCGCGCATCTCCGGCGTCGCCGACTGGAGGTCGTTCTCCGATCCCTGCAGCGTCACGAGCGCGTAGGTGGTGTGGTTGTTCGTGGAGACGAACGGCGGCAGGCCGGGGTCGTAGAAGGACTCGACCTTCGTCACCGAGTCCAGCTTCGCGAGCCGCGCGAGCGACTTCTCGACCGCGTCGGCGTACTGCTTGTCCGTCACTCGCAGGGTCGGCGACGTGTAGACGACGACCGCCGAGCGGTCCGACGAGATCTTGAGGTCGTCGGCGAGGATGTCGGACGCGGTGTGGAACTCCGTGCCCGGGAGGCTGAACCCGCCGACCTTCAACTGGTGCTCGAGCCGCGACGCACCGATCCCCGCCACGATCAGGATCACGAGCCAGACGATCGCGAGCGTTCGCGTCCGGCGTACGGCGAGCCGCGCCAGGGTCGAGTAGAAGCTGCTCACGATGCTGGGCGCCGGCGCGCGAGCCAGGCCAGCCCGAAGATGCCGAGGACGATCAGGCCGACGGTGCCGACGACGGCGGCGACGTTGAGCGACGGCTCGTCGACGACGGGCGCATCGGAGGTTGCAACGGTCTCGGTCGGGGTCACCGCCGAGCCCGTGACGACGATCGTCCCCTTCATCCAGGGGTGGGGCGTGCAGATCAGCGGGTAGCGCCCGGGCTCGTCGATCTGGAGCACGGCGGACTTGTTGTGGAGGATGTTTCCGGTGTCGAAGGCGCCGGTCGTCGAGGTCGCTGTGTGGCCGATCCGCCCCTGGTTCGTGACGACGATCTTCTGGCCCGCCTCGACCTCAAGCGTCGCGGGGGCATAGCCCCACTTCTCGACGTCCAGCGGCTCGATGATCGTGTACTTGGCGGCGCCCGTTGTGTCGCCCGCCGCGGGGCCGGGGTTGGCGCTCGGGATGTCGTAGCTGCCCTTGACGCGAGGCTCGGGCACTTCCGGCGCGACGACGCTGGTCTCGCCCGGCTCGACCCGCAGCACCTGGCCCTCGCCGAAGTTCGCCTCGTTGCCGAAGTTGGTGACGTACAGCGCGCCGTCGGCGCCGAACTCGAGCGCCGTCGGGAACATCAGCTTGGTGACGATCGGCTGCTTCGACCCGTCCTTGCCGATCCGGAAGAGGGCGCCGGTGTTCTCGATGTAGCGGAGCTTCTGCGCGTTGAACTTGCCCGCGTACTGGAGCACGTACATCGTCCCGTCAGGGGCGAACGCGACGTCGATCGCCGTGGTCAGGCCCTTGACCACGCCCTGCGTCACTTCGCCCGCCGGCGTCACCCGGTCGATCCGCGCCGAGCCCGGTAGGTACGGCGCGTTGCCGTACTGGGCAACGTAGATGTTCTTGTCCGGCCCGATCGTCATCCCGACGGTCACCGGCCCGGGCAGGAACTCGGCGAGCTGGCGGAGCTTCCCCGTCGCAAGGTCCGCCTCGATGATCCGGTTGTAGTTGCCGTCGCTGATGTAGAGCTTGTCGCCGAGCCCGACCAGGTCGTACGGGTTGCCGAGCGGGACGGCGTCGGCGTTGACGGGAGGCGGAGGATTCTCGTCGTTGAACTTGCCGACGTCGGCGATGCGGGTGAGCTTCCCGTCGGCCGAGACGGTCGAGAGCGCCGGCGACACGGTCATGTGCCCTCCGGCGACCTCGTAGAGCTGACCATCGAGCATCGTCACACTCGCGGCGCCGAGCATCTCGACACCGCCGTAGAGGCCGATGTTCGGGAGGCCCGTGACGAACTTCTGCGCGGGGCCGCCACCTGCAGGGATCTTCGACACGCTCGCGCGCGTGCCGATCGGGCCCTCGCCGCCGAAGTTCACCGGCAGCGGCACCTTCACGGTGCCCGGAGGCCCGGACTCGGCGACGTAGAGGATGCCCGCGCCGTCGAACGTGATCCCCTTCGGGTTGAAGAGGCCGGTCGCGTAGACCGTCACCTTCGTCGGGGCCGCAGCCGCGGTCGCGGCGGCGCCACCGGCGATCGTCGCGGTCAGGAGCAGCACGATTGCAAGCCGCGGCACGCTGGCGATGCTATGGGGTTCGCGCAGAGCGCGTCAAACGAAGGGTCTATTCCACGGCGAGCCGACCCTGTACAGTCGGTCCCGATGACTGCAGGGCTCGACGCGGGGCTGGCCGACGCCTACTGGAGGCAGTACTTCACGCCGGAAGAGGTCGCCGAACTGGAGGCGGCGATCCGGCCAACCGGCCTCGTCTACGAGAACACGCCCGTTCACGTGCGCGTCTACCACCGCGACGCCGACGCGCCGACGATCGTCGCCCCGCACGGGCTGATCGTCTACGGGTTCCTGTGCGCGCGGGTGCATCTCGAGTTCTTCCGCGCCGGCTGGAACGTCGTCAGCTGGGACTTCCCGGGCTTCGGCCAGAGCGGCGGGCCGCGGAACGGCCCGACGATCGGGTCGATGATCGAGGTGTGGAAGCTGATGATCGACTGGGCGTCCGAGCAGTACGGCGGTCGCCCCGTGCACATGGTCGGCCTCGCCGAGGACGGCGTCACGGGGTACTACGCGTCCGCGAACAACCCGCTCGTCAAGGCGATCTCGGTCCACCACCTGCTCGAGTTCGGCGACCTCGACAACGTCGCCTGGATCAACCCACGCTGGTGGCGGTGGGTCCAGGGCAAGGGGCTGGCCGTCCTCGAGAAGGTCGCTCCGTGGGTGCAGTTCGACGCGGAGAAGGCGGTGCCGTGGGACGCGATCTTCAGCTCGGAGGAGGACCAGGCCGCCTACCAGCTCTACAAGCGCGACCCGCTCCGGATCGAGCGCTACAACGTCCACCTCGCCCGCGACCTGTTCCGCAAGCGGCGGCCGCCGGTGCCGTTCGAGGAGTGCCGGACACCCGTGCAGCTGATCAACTCCGAGCTGAACACGATCTGGCCGCTGGGCATCAACGACCGCACCTATGCGCGCCTCGGCGGCGAGAAGGAGCTCGTGACCCTCGAGGGCATGGACCAGTGGTCGCTCTCGACAGAGTTCGCCGCGGCGTATGCGGGACACGTCATGCGCTGGTTCGACCACGTGAACGCGGCCGTGCCGAACACCGCCGAAGCCCTCGCCTAGCTCCTAGTCGGGCATCTTGTCGGGCGCGAGCCCGACCTCGCCGACCGGTCCCTCGCGCAGCTCGGGCACGATCCGCCGGAGCCAGTCGGGCATCCACCAGTTGATCGAGCCGGCCAGCTTCATCGTCGCCGGGACCATGATCGTGCGCACGATCACCGTGTCGATCAGGACGCCGATCGCGAGCCCCAGTCCGATCTCCTTGATCGTGATGATCCCGGCCGTCGCGAACGAGCCGAAGACGCCGATCAGGATCAGGCCCGCGGCGGTGATGACGCCGGCCGTGTGCTGCAGGCCCTTCGCCACCGACTCGTCGTTGTCGCCCGTCGCGTTGTAGTACTCCTTGATCCGCGAGAGCATGAAGACCTCGTAGTCGGTCGACAGGCTGAAGAGGATCACGAACAGGATCGCCGGCGTGACCACCGCGATCGCGCCCACCGGCTCGAACCGGAACAGGCTCGAGCCCCAGCCGTGCTGGAAGATCAGGACGAGCACGCCGTAGGTCGCGAGGACCGAGGCGAGGTTCATCAGGATCGCCTTCAAGGGCAGGAAGACCGACTGGAAGAACATCATCAGGACGATGAAGGTGAGCAACAGCACCGCAGCGACGAGATACGGGAAGCGGTCGTAGAGCTTGTCGCTGAAGTCCATGAACTGGGCCGTGCTGCCGCCGACGTAGGCCTCGTGCTCGCCCAACCCGGCAAAGCTCGGGATGATCAGCTCCCGGATGTCGGACACGAACTCCTTCTGCCGGTCGTCGTAGGGCCCGTAGCGCGGCACGACGTTGAGCACCGTCGCGTTGTTGCCGCCGTCGAGGTTGACGAACGTCTTGGCGAACTCACGCAGCCCGATCAGGAAGAAGGCGGGCTTGTCCGCGGCGAGCACCCGCAGCGACCAGACTTCCGCCTCCACGTCGCCGGCGTTTCTGGCGCGGTGGATGCCGTAACCCTGCACGACGGCCTTCGCGCGCGGCTCCAGCGGGATCGGCGTGTCGAACGGCCCCTCCTTGACCCGTCCATCGGCTCCCGTCATGACCATCTCGGGCGACGAGAAGATCGTCAGCGTGCCCGACTCGACCACGATCAGCTCGGGGCCGGGGTGGAGATGGCGCGGGAACCGCGCGCCCGCCTCGGTGCGCGACAGGTCGAGCTTGATGTTCGCCTCGGCGCCCCTCGGGAAGTTCGAGCCGAGGCCGCCGCCGATCACTTCACGCTCGATGCCCTGGAACGGGTCGGACGTCGGGTCACCGTCCAGCCAGGTGGTCTGCTCCTGGATGCCCGGTCGCACGTGGAAGATGACGGCGACGATCATCTCTGCCGCCTGGTCGGCTCGCAGCCTGGCGCCCGTCTGCGGTGGAACGATCAGCTGATCGCCGGGAGCGAGCGTGACTTCCGTGCCGGCGGCGACGTCCTGGCCCTTGTCGCGCTCGCCGAAGTCGGCGTTGCGCCAGAGCTTGACCGGGCCGCGCGGCTGGACTTTCAGAGTGCCCGTGTTGATGCGGTAGACCTGGAACGTCGGCGTGACCTGGAGCTGGTGGTCGGCGCCGCTCGGGAAGCGGAACCGTGCGAAGCCGAAGTAGGCCGGGCTGTGGGGGACCTCGTCGGCCCAGACGTCGATCGTGTTCTCGAGGAAGACGCCCGGGGTCACCTCGTCCTCTTCCAGGTTGGAGATGTCCGGCGCGGGAGCGAAGTCGTGCTTGGCCGTGATGCGCGACCAGCGTCCGTCGCGCGGCTCGGCGACCATGTACGTCGCCAGCGACGTCACCGAGGCGGCGCGCGGGTCGGCCGCCAGCGAGTTCGTCAGCCGGTCCAGCGCGACGAGGAACTTCGGTGTGAAGACGCCCTCGTCGGGGGTCTTCAGGACGATCTGGATCGGCGAGAGCAGGTTCTCGCCGAACTCCTCGTTGAGGATGTCGACGCCCTTGACCGACTCTGCGGACCCGGGCAGCAGCTTCGGCGTCGCGCCGAGGAGCTGCATCTCGCGCGCCGGCCAGGCGATGACGAGGATGAGCGCGAGCGACGCGGCCAGCCAGGCCCACGGCCGGCGCATGACCGCGTGGCTGAAGCGGTACCAGAACCCCTCGCTCTCGGGCTTGGGCTTGCCCTTCGGGATCACCCGCAGCCGCTCCAGGCGATGACTCAGGAGGCCGAGCACCGCGGGCAACAGCGTCATCCCGGCGATCAGCGCCGTCGCGGCCACGAGCATCACGCCGAGGCTGATCGAGCGGACGACCATCAGGTCGACCAGGACCGTCAGCACGAGCATGCCGAGGATCACGGTCACGCCCGAGTAGACGATCGAACGGCCGGCGGTCGCCATCGTGATCGCCGTCGCCTGCCTCGGGTCGCGATGGGTCGCTAACTCTTCTCGGAAGCGGCTGACGACGATCAACGAGAAGTCGATCGCGAGCCCGAGGCCGATCATCGACGCGATGTTGAGGGCGAAGATCGACGTGTCCGCCAGCGTCCCGATCAGGTAGAGGATCGCGGTCGCGCTCACCACGGCCGCAGCACCGAGAATCAGCGGCACGAGTGCGGAGACGACGGTGCGGAAGGTCAGCAGCAGCAGGAGCAGCACGAGACCTGCGGTGAGCACCTCCGCGCGCTTCAGATCCTTCTCGCTCGTGTCCTGGAAATCGTGGTTGACGGCCGCCGCGCCGGTGACGTAGTGCTCGAGCGTCGTCTCGTCGAGGGCCTCACGGACACCTTCGACGTACGTCTGCGTCTCGCCCTCGTCGCCCTTCAGCGAGGCGAACATGATCGTCGTGTGCTTGTCCTCGCTGACGAGCGAGTCGAGCAGCGTTCCGTAGTACGTGACGACGCGCGTGACGCCCTCGGCGCCGCGGACGCGCTTGGATGCGGCATCCACCTGCGCTTCGAACTCGTCGTCGTCGACGGTCAGCGTGTCGGAGCGGAGAACGACCGCGACGTTGTTGAGCGCGGAGACGTTGAAGTCGCCGGCCAGAAGGCCCGAAGCGATCGAGGAGTCGGAGCCGGGTGACTCGATCCCTCCCGCCTGGAGCGCGTCAGCGGCCTTCCCCGCGAGCGGGCCGCAGACGACGAGGACGAGGAGCCAGGCTCCCAGGACGTACCAGCGGAACCGGTAGATGAACGCGCCGAAGCGGGCGAAGGGATCGGTGGTCATCGCCCTATGTTCCCGTTCGCATTCCCGCACCCTCCTGCTTGGCGGCGACAGGCGTTCGAGCCGACCGCCGGCCGTTGCGCGAGGTCAGGTCGGCGTAGACCATGCCGGCCGTGTTGTAGCCGGAGAGCATCACCCACGGGACGCCCGAGGTGGGAGTCGTCCAGTGACCTGCCTGGTAGAGGCCGGGCACGGGTGTGCGCTGCTTCGGCCGCCCCCGCGACAGCAGTTCGGGCGTGAACGCCCAGCCCGCGAACGCGCCCTCGGAGTTGCCCGTGTCGCGCTGCAGGTCGAGCGGCGTCCGGATCTCCTTGACGGCGATGTGCTTCGAGAGGTCGGGGATGATCGCCTCGGTCCGGCGGATGAACGTGTCCGCGATCGCCTCCCTGTCGCGGTCCCAGTCGATCCCCTTCGAGTCGAGCCGCGTCGGGCACTCGAGCTTCACCGCGTGCTGTCCCGGCGGCGCCATCTCCGGCTGGTGGAAGGTCGCCACATAGAGGTAGTACGCGGCCTCCTCGACGTTTCCGTTCGGGAAGTTCGCCATCGCGCGGTCGATGTCGGGATACGGATAGATGAAATTGAGCCGCTTGATGTCGTTGCGGTACGGCTCGAGGTCCATGTCGACGCCGAGCTGGACCTGGAAGAAGGCGGGCGTCGTCTTCATCCCCGGCAGCCGCTCGCGCAGGTCCGCCGGCACGACTTCCGGCGGCAGCATCTCGAGGAAGAGCCGCTTCGCGTCGCACGCCGAGACGACGGCGTCCGCGGTGAACGTGCGTCCGTCCGCGGTCTCGATCCCGACGGCCCGGCCGTCCTCGACGAGAACTCTGTTCACGTCGGCGTCCAGCTCGATCGTCCCGCCGGCCTCCTCGAACATCTCGGCGAGCGCCTCGGCGATCTTGCCGAAGCCGCCGCGCGGCATCCACATCGTGCGCAGCGCGTGGACGAAGAACACGCCGGCGATCACGGCCGAGAGCTCGGCCGGCGCCGCCGCGATCCCGACGCAGAGCATCGAGAAGTAGGCCTTCAGGAGCGGGTCTTCCAGGTGCTCGTCGAGCAACTGCTTGAACGTCCGGTTCTGGTAGCGGAGCAGCGTCTTGCCGGGCATGCCGAGGGTGCGGGCGAACGGCGCCGCAAAGCTCCCGAGCCTGGGCCGCTGGAACTGCTCGAGCACCGGGTCGAGCAGCTTGCGCTGGCCCGGCTTCGCGGCGACGCGGAACGACGGCACGAGCATGTCGACCTCGTCGATCATCCGCTCCATCGTCATGAAGACCTTGGCGATCCCCTCGCGCTCCTTGGGGAACCGCTGGCCCATGATGTCGGCCGCCGCAGACATCTCCGCGGGAAGCTCCATCGACTCGCCGGGGAAGATGCAGCGGTAGTCGTGCTGGTCGGGGATCATCTCGACGCGCTCGTCGAGCTTCAGGCGCTGGAAGACCTCGCGCGCCTGCTTGCCGAGCCGGTAGGCCAGGAAGATGTGGCCGCCGTGGTCCCAGTAGAAGCCGTCCTTGCCGAACCCGTGCGCGTAGCCGCCGTAGTACGGCTGCTTCTCGGCGAGCATCGTGCTCAGCCCGTGCTTGGCGAGCGTCGTCGCACAGGTGAGGCCGGCGGCGCCGGACCCGAAGACGATCGCGTCGTAGTGGGTCGTGGTCGCCATTACGACTTCCCCTTCGAGAGCATGTGGCGCATCAGCTCCGCCGCGCGCGAGGCGGCCTTGCTCTCGAGCTCGTGGTCGACCTCGACGACCTGCGAGAGATAGCGCTCGTAGTCGTCCTTCGACACCCGGAGCAGCTCGGTCGGCTGCAGGGCCACCACGTCGGCGATGCGCTCGCTGGCCGTGAGCACGCCGATCTCGCCGAAGTAGTCGCCGGCGCCGAGTGTCGCGATGGCGGTCGACTCACCGTCGGCGCCCCGAGAGCGCACCTCCACCTCGCCGGAGTGGATGACGTACAGCGAGTCGGCGACGTCGCCCTGGCGGACGATCACCGTCTCCGGCTCGACCGTCACCTGCTCGACGAACGTCGCCAGCACCGACGCCTCCGCGTCGGAGAGGCCGGCGAAAAGCTCGGTCTGACGCAACCGGTCGCCGGCCTCGCGGACGTCGCGGCGTTCGGACATCGCAACGCCCTTCTGCGGCAGCTGCGCCTCGCTCAGCGGCGTCATCCCGCCGGTCGGCTCCAGGCTCGAGCGAGGAGGCGGCGTGTCGCTGGTCGAGCTGCGCAGGCGCATCAGCGAGAGCAGGCCGAGCTTGCCCGGGCGGCCCAGCGCGTGCTCGATCTCGGCGAGCCGCGGCAGTGCTGTCGCCGCGTCGCTGGCGAGACAGGCGAACGGGAACACCGTGCTCTTGAGATAGCGCGGGAGCAGCCAGGAGTCGTCGCTCTCGACCGGCATCGTCCCGTGCACGACGACGAGCGGGACGTAGAAGAAGTCGAGGTTCTGCTTCGCGACCGCCTCCTCGAGGTCGCCGACGACGCCGGACAGCTCGAAGGAGAGCGTCTCGGCGATCATCCGGAAGATCGCGACGCCGACCTCGACCGGGCCGCGGATCGACTTGTCCTCGACGCCGTGGTAGCGCTGGTTCTTCACGAACCGGCCGAGCTCGCGAATCTGGCTGATCGGCAGGTCGGGCAGGATCGGCAGCCGGTTGAAGACACCCCAGCCGTGGATCTCCTCGACGGGCAAGAGCGGACGGTCACGCGTGCGCAGCGTCGTCTCCGGCGGCGCGTCGGGCGCGGACTTGAGCGTCGCGTAGCAGAGGATCTCGCCGTCCGAGACCGAGCCTGCGAGGACGTGGATGTCGTTCGGATACACGTGGTCGATCTGTTCGTGCTCGAGCCGGAGCTTGTAGACGACGTTCGGGTCGACGAAGTTCACCTCGAGGTACTGCGCGAGGCGGAACCGCAGTAGGTCGACGAGCTGCTGCTCGCTCAGGTCGGTCGTTCGCAGCGCGGTCACCGCGACGCCGCAGCGGTTCGGCACCGAGAAGATCGCGTTCGGATGCGGCTTGGCGAACAGCTCGGGCAAGCGAATCGCCGCGGCCGCCTCGACGAGACCCGCGACGAACGACTCGGCGCTCGCGTCGTCGAGCTGGATCCGGCGGCTGCCCCTCTTCTTCTTCCGCTTCAGCATGCAATTCCTCTCATCGGATCATTCTCGGCGACCTGCGCCGATTCTAGGACTGTGCGGCCGGCGGTGCCAGGGACGCGTCGAAACCGCTTAGCGCTCGCCCTGTGCTTGGGCGAGCAGCGAGTCGAGCTCACGGATCCGGCCCGTCAGCACCGGCAGCAGCGAGAGCGCGATCTCGGGATCGTCGCGCAGCTCGTTCTGGAAGTCCCACTTCGCGAGCAGCGCGCAGGTCGTCGGCTGCTGCGCGACGACGGTCGCGGCGCGCGGCAGATCCTCGATCAGGCCCATCTCGCCGAAAGCCCCGCCTGCCTCGAGCCGCTCCACCTCGACGGCGCCGCCACCGCCCTCCGACTCGCGGTTGACGCGCACCGCGCCGGAGAGGATCACGTAGAGCGACATGCTCGTGTCCCCCTGGCGGACGATCGTCGAGCCCTGCTCGTAGTGCCTCGTCGTCGCGAACCGGGCGAGCCGCGCCCGCTGACGCTGGCTCAGGTGCGAGAACAGCGTCACGCCGACGAGGGTCTGCTCGATCTCGGCCACGTTGTCCGCGGTGACGGGAGGCTCAGCCATCGAGGCTCACCTCCTCGAGGACGTCGAGCCCGGCGCCGAACTCCATGTCGGTCGAGAGCTGCGGGATCTTGACCTGCGACTCGGGCGCGCCCTCGGCGACACGCTTCTGGCGCAGCGCCTGGTAGGAGCCGGCCGCGACGCGCTTCAGCACGGGTGCACCCAGCCGCGTCGACTCGCGCTTCGCCTCGTACTCGAGGTTCTGCTCGCAGAGCGACCGGTCGAACGCACGCAGGAACTCGCGGCTGCGCTCGGTCGTCATCGACTCGCCCAGCTCGGCGTAGAGCGCATAGCGCGGCGGCTCGCCCCACTGCACGCAGGCCGTGAAGTGCTGCACGTCGTAGCCGCCCGACTCGACCGCGTCGAGCAGCGCCCCGGTCACCTGGGACTCGGTCAGCTTCTCGCCGGTGATCGAGGTCATCCCCTGGCCCTTGCGGACGAACTGGATCACCGGCGTGTTCCGGTAGAAGTCGACGACCCGGACGACGTCGTTGATGTCGTAGCGGTACATGCCCGCCGACGTCGAGAAGTAGATGTAGTACTCGCGGTTCGACTCGAGCTGGTCTGCGGTGAGAAACGTCTGGTTGGGGTCGTCGCGCTGCTCCTCCGGGACGAACTCGAAGAAGTGGCTCGTCACGTTGAGCACGCCGGCGGCGCCGGAGTTGACGAGCGGCGTCGCGCCGCGGCCCTCGCTCGCCATGTAGCCGAGGTCGCGGACCGGCACGTCGCCGGAAGACGGCCGGCAGCTTGCGCAGGTAGAGCGGCATCGTGCCGCCCTTCCAGCAGCTGACCAGGCGCAGGTTCGGCCAGACCGCCGTCGGCGTCAGCGCGCCGTCGCGCTTCAGGATCGCCTGCAGCTCGTCGGCACGCGCCGGATCGGCGCGCAGGCCGGCAGTGAGGGCGCTCGGCGAGCCGTCGGGGACGTAGGCGGGATTCGCGCCGTCCCTTGCGGATGTCGTGGATCAGCTCCTCGGCCCAGACGTTGAGCTTGTCGGCGAGCAGCAGCAGGCTCGACGGGTTCGGCGTCATCAGCAGCCGCACGTCCGCCGCGGCCCCGTAGCGGAGCGTGAGGTAGTACTTCGACTCGACCTCCTTCACCTTCGAGAGCTCGTACGGCAGCGCGTAGAAGCGCTTGATCGCCGCCGGCTGCTTGCGCGCGAGGTAGCCGGAGATGGCGCCGAAGGGGATGCCGCCGTCGGAACGCCCCTCCTCGTCGCTGGACGAGGAGACGAGGATCTTTCCCTCGAGCGCGTCGCCGAAGTCGGTGAAGATCCGGTACAGGTGGACGTGGACGCCGTGGCTGTACTCGTGCAGGTAGCTCGGCGTCACCGGGATGTACTTCGCCCGGCCCGTCGTGCCGCTCGTGGTTGCGAACATCAGCGGATCGTCCGCCGTGAGCACGTTCTTCTCGCCGGCGAAGACGCGTTCGATGTACGGCGTCAGCGTCTCGTAGGTGTTCATCGGGACCGCCGACCGGTAGTCCTCGATCGACTTGACTCCGCCGATAGCCGTGGTCGCGCCCGAAGGCGGTGTCCTTGTTGCGGCCGACGATCTCGAGCAGCTTCTTCTCCTGCGCCTCGCGCGGTGTCCAGGTGGCGTCGTCGAACTTGCTCGCGTCGCTGAACTTCAGCCACGTCCGGAGCAGGCGCTGAAAGGCCGGCGTGCTGCTCACGAGACGCCGACCCCCGAGACCTCGAGCACGCGCGCGACGTTGCCCATCTCCTCGACGAGCTCCTCGCGGACGTGCACGCCCAGCCCGCGGCCCTCGAAGACACGGGCCCGCCCACGCCGGCCCGGGAGCACGCGCTCCTCGGTCAGGTCGCGCTTCAGCAGCAGGCTGCCGCCGGAGCCTTCGAGATAGCGTGGCGCGATCGCAGCGGCGGCGTGCCGGCCGGCCGAGGAGAGGATCCCGCTCTCCCCCACCTGCGCGCCGACGACGCAGAAGATGCCGGCCTCGTCCGCGATCTGCGCGATCCGCATCGAATCGAGGAGCCCGCCGCACTTCGAGACGCGGATGTTGAACGCGCCGCACGCCTTCGTCTCCGCGAGCCGCCGCGCCTCTTCGACGGTGCGCAGCGACTCGTCCGCGATCAGGGGCACCGAGACGGCCTCCGAGACCTGCCGCAGGCCGTCGACGTCCTCGCCGGCCACGGGCTGCTCGACCGCGGCGATCCGGTGCGCGCTCATCCGCTCGATCGCCTCGACGGCCTCGGCGGGAGTCCAGGCGCAGTTCGCGTCCACCCGCAGGTCGACGTCCTGCCCCAGCACCCTGCGCAGCAGCTCGAGCGAGTGGAGATCGCGCTCGAGGTCGTCGCCGACCTTGATCTTCACCTGGCGGATCCCGAAGGCGCGGATCACCAGCGCGAGCGCGACGAGCTTCCGCGGTGACGAGAAGGGGATGACGGCGTCGTAGCGCACCTCGCCGGCGGGCGCAGCGCCGAGCCACTGCTGCACCGAGGTGCGGAAGTGCTTTCCGCACGCATCGAGGAAGGCGAGCTCGAGCGCGCAGCGGGCAGCCAGGTCGAGCTCGGCGTCCGAGGCGTCGACGGCCGCCCGGAAGGTGTCCGGCACGTCGCGGGCGTCGTCGACCGCAGCACCGAGCAGCGCCGGCGCGAGCCGGTCAGCGAGCGCGGACGAGGCGCCCTCGACCGTCTCGCCGGTGACGTACTCCCGCGGCACCCCCTCCCCCCAGCCGACGCTCCCGTCCGCGAGCGCGAGGCGCACCAGGACGTTCGTCGAGGAGTTGCGCTCCGCGAGGGCGTGCCCGAACGAGAAGCGAAAGGGCAGCTCCACGGTGAGGACATCGATGTGGGAGACGAACGTCAATGGGCTAGGAAACCACTGCCTGGGCTCAGACCCGGCGGTCGAGCCAGTTTGCAAGGTCGTCCCAGTATGTCTGGCGGTCGTCTTCGAAGTCCAGGATGTGCCCGAACTCCGGATAGAGGACGTATTCCTTGTCGGTCGCGGCCTGGCGATCGAACCACTCGCGCACGGTTCCCCGGTCGATGATCCGGTCGTCTCCGGCCTGCTGGAGCAGGAGCGGCAGGCGCAGGCCGGTCTGCCGCAGCAGCCACCGGTCCCAGATCGCCGTCTCGAAGAAGAAGCGCGCCGTCACCTCGCGCAGGCTGAGCGGATCGTTGCGAATGAAGTCGACGTACTTCGGGTTGCGGGTGAACAGCTCGGGCTCGAGCGGGACTCGAATCGTCCGGTTCTGGTCGACGATGCGCCCGATCCCGACCTGGAGCTTGTCCTTCGGGGACAGGTCGACCTGGGCCTTCAGCGCCGGGCAGATCAGCACCAGACCGGCGAGCTCCTCCTGTGCCGTGAGGGCGTAGCCGACGCCCGGGCGCGCTCCCCAGCAGCCGCCGACGACGAAGGCGGGCGCGCCGTCCTCGTCGCGCTTGGCCACCTCGACGAAGCTCGCGACGTCGTCGACGAGTTGCCGGTAGTGGCCGAAGTGGCCCCGCAGGCCTTTGCTGATGCCGGAGCCGCGCCGGTCCGGGAGGTAGACGCTGTACCCGCGCCGGGCGAGCTCGGCGGCCGTATCGACATACCAGGCGCCGTGGCTCTGAATCCCGTGCAGGTAGACGAGACTGCCGCGCCGCGTCGCCGGATCGGCCGGGAAGTAGCGGTACGGAAGCTCCTCCCCGTCGCTTGCTTCCAGCCAGTGAATCGTGTCCGTCTCGGTGGCGCTCAACGACCGCTCTTTGGTCGATGAGCTTTAGGGGGTGTGGGAGAACTTGGAAGTTCCCCCACTGAGCAGAAGAAGGGGGCTCGTGGGGGAAACATGGTTTCCCCCACGGGAGCGAGCCGCAGGCGAGCGACGCTCAAGCGCGCAACCAGGGGAGTGCCGCTGTGATCCGGGGCATCGCCTGCTCGGCCGCCTCCTCACCGAGATCGACGAAGCGCGTGCCGTCCGCGAACGCCTTCAGCTTCTTGCTCGGCAGGTTGGCGAGTGAGGGAGTGATCGTGATCACGCGCGCCGCAGCGCCCTCCGAGACGATCCGCCCCTGCATCAGCTCGATCGACCGCAGGATCACGGAGAGCGCCGAGGGAGGCGTCCCCTTCGCGAGGACGGACTCCGCCTCGCTGTGCTCGACCGCCTCTCCCACGAGCTTGACTGCGACCACCACTCCGGCTCCCATTTCCGCGGCCACGCTGACCGGAACCGGGTTGAGCACGCCGCCGTCGACGACGAGGTGCTTGCCGATCCAGA
Organism: uncultured Gaiellaceae bacterium; assembly: GCA_963765705.1. Classification (GTDB taxonomy): domain Bacteria; phylum Actinomycetota; class Thermoleophilia; order Gaiellales; family Gaiellaceae; genus Gaiellasilicea. The sequence goes on along the minus strand of CAVXXJ010000013.1, from coordinate 65,698 downwards.
GTGCGGGATAGACGCCCGGGATCGAGAGGCTGGCCATGACTGCTTGCCAGAGGAGGCCGGTCTTGAAGACCACCTCCTGCTTCGTGAGGATGTCCGCGGCCACGATCGCGAGCGGGATCTGCGCGTCCTCGATCCGCATCTCCCCCACCTCGTTGTGCAGGAAGCGGCGGATCGAGCGATTCGAGAGGAGCCCTTTTCTGGGGATGCCGTACCGCACGAGGTGAGGCCCGGTGCGGACGAGTGCGTCGACCCCTTCCTCGTTGGTCTTGCCGATCGCATACAGCGCCGCGACCGAGCCGCCGACGCTCGAGCCCGCGATGTAGTCCGCGTGGAGCCCGAGCTTGTCGAACGCGCGGAGCACGCCCCAGTGGGCAAAGCCGCGCACGCTGCCGGCGCCGAGCGCGATCCCGAGGCTGAGACCGCAGAGGGAGCGGGCAACCCGGCCGATCGAGCCGCCGGCCTCGGTCGAGTTCGGCAGCAGGCCGTCGCGCAGCGCTTCCAGGTCGGCCTTCGAGAAGTCGACGGCAGGCTGGGCGCCGAGGTCGAGCACCGTGGCTTGCGCCGGCGCTCCCGCCGCGCCCTCGCGCAGGTGAACGAGGATCGACTCGTACGAGCCGCTCAGCTGGTGCACGGTCGTGCCGAGCTCGTCCGCGGTGCAGGTGAGAACGTGGGCTCCGCTCCGCCGCACGATCCCGGCGCCGGGGTCGTCGCCGAGCAGTGAGGCGAGCGCCTCCACCTCGGCGTCGCCGGCGACGACGACGAGCACGGCGCTGGCCCTCGTATGCCAGGCGATGCTGGCCGCGACGCCGTATGCGAGCAGCGGCTGACCCGAGTCGCGGAGAACGATGATCCGGCCGGGACCTTCGCGCGTGGCGAGCCGATTGGTGCGGGCGAGCCGCTCGGACAGGATCGCGCCCAGGTTCCGGTAGACCACCGGGAACTCCACGGCGATCCGCTCGAACTCGGGTGCGTGGACGACGAGGACGTCGAGGTCGCTGGCCGCGCGAACCGTTCCCGCCGCGGGCTGGCCGGTGAAGAGCGACATCTCGCCGAGCGTTCCGCCCGCGTGCACGCTGCCGACACGATGCTCCCTCCCGCCGCTGTCGACGACGAAGACGTCGGCGACGCCGGCCTCGACCACGTAGAGCTCGTCGGCGGTGTCGCCCTGGGCGATCACGGTCGAGCCGGCCGGGAAGCGACGGCGCGGCAGTTCGTCGAGAGCGAGCTCGATCTGCTCCGGCGGCACGCCGTCGAACACCGAGCGGCCAGCCGGTGGACGAGGTGTCGCTGCGTGATGCTCTTCGACCGGTGCCAGGCTGCGATCGTAACTCTTTCTCCGCGCAAGATCGGAATCCGCGGAAGCGGATTCCGATCGCGCCAAGACGCCTGAAGGGCCGCTTCGCGGCCGCGGCTCTTTGATGTGCGGTGATGGGACCCTATGCTTGTCGCGTGGCCATGGTGGACGAGTCGAACAGGGAGCTCGAACCGGGCGACAGGCTCGGGCCGTACCTGCTCGAGGAGGTGCTTGGCGAAGGCGGGATGGGTCTCGTCTTCAAGGCGCGCCGCGACGGAGACGAACGCCCGGTCGCGCTGAAGGTGCTGAAGCGCCAGCTCAGCGGCGACCTCATCTACCAGCAGCGGTTCGTGCACGAGGCGCGGGCGGCCGCGGAGGTGCGTGACCCCCACCTCGTGGCGATTCTCGAGTCGGCCGAGTGGGACGGGCGGCATTGCCTCGCCTCGGACTACGTCGACGGCGGCTCGCTCACGGAGCACATCGCCGCCGGCGGGCCGCTGCTGCTCGCGGACGCCGTTCGCGTCATCACCGAGATCGGCTCGGGGCTCGACGCCCTGCACGCGGCCGGGGTGATGCACCGGGACATCAAGCCCTCGAACGTCCTGTTCGACAGCGAGGGGAGCGCATTGCTCACCGACTTCGGGCTCGCGAAGGGCCGCGCCTACACCGTCCTGACGCGACCGGGACAGGTCATGGGGACGCTCGACTACCTCGCACCAGAGCTGATCCGAGGGAAGCCTGCAACCCCGGCGACGGACATCTATGCGCTCGGATGCGTCGCGTTCGAGTGTGTTGCCGGCAGCGCTCCGTTCTCCGACAAGAGCGCGTTCCAGGTCGGGCTGGCGCATCTCGAGGAGACCCCGCCCGATCCCTGCGCCACGCGGCCCGAGCTGCCGGCCGGGCTCTCGAGTGCGATCCTCGCCGCGCTTGCGAAGGATCCCGACGAGCGACCCGCGACGGCGGGTGCGTACGCGAGCCTGCTCCGCGCCGCTGCCGAGGAGCAGGCGGCCGTATGACCCCGGCGCTCGTGTTCAGCGAAGGGCCGCTCGCGGGCCAGCGCGTCGAGGTCGACGCCGAGCTCGTCCTCGGCCGCGAGGACGCGAGCCTGACGATCGACGACGAGGAGATCTCGCGCCGCCATGCGGTCATCCGCCCCACCGACGGCGGGATCGAGATCGAGGACCTCGGCTCGACCAACGGGACGTACGTCAACGCAGTGCGGATCGAGAGCGCGACCCGGCTCGCGGGCGGCGACACGGTCAAGCTCGGCCGGAGCGTGCTGCAGGTCGAGTCGGTCCGGGCAGCCGCCACAGTCGCGGCCGCTGTCGTGCCCACGCCCCCGGGGCCGGCCGCGCTACGGGCCTCGGCGCCGGCCACGGCACCGGCCGGCCGCTCCGCCCCGGCCGCTCCGTTCGGCGCGTATGCGGTTCCGAGGGCCAAGCGCAGCCGCGGCATCGCAAGCCGCCAGCTCGGCCCCCAGCTCGTCTCGTTCGCGATCATCATCGCCACAGCCGTGGCTCTGGCGCTCTACTTCGCCGATCGTTAGGGCTCGTCTGAGAGCGCTCTTGGGCCGCGAAGCGGCCCCTTTAGGGGTCTTCGCGCGATCGGAATCTGCTTCCGCAGATTTCGATCTTGCGCAAAACCGTCAACGCAAGCCGAAGTAGATGATCACGGCGAAGGCGACGAGCACGAAGATGCCGATCGGCGCGCCCTTCGCCTTCCCCTTCGTATGCACGTCGAGCAGCGGGAAGAGCGCCGAGGCGCCGTGGCCGAGCGCCGACGGGGCGACATAGTCGGGCTCCGTCTCGGGCACGGCCAGCCCGGGCGCCACAGGGCGGATCGTCGTCGCATCGGGCTGGACCGCCGGTAGCGGCCGCAGCACGGTGAAGTCGGCGGGAATCGGCCGGAGAGCCGTGGCTCCCGATGCGGCGGTCTCGGCCGTCCGCAGCTGGAGCACCGTGACCCCGACGAGCAGCTGGCCGTCGACGGCCAGGTGCGCCGGGCTGTGGATCTGGTCGCCGTCGACGAAGGTGCCGTTGCGGGAGCCGAGATCCTCGATCAGGACGCCGTCGCCCTGGGGAGTGATCCGCACGTGCCGCCGCGACAGGAGCTCGTCCTGCTGCAGGGCGACGCCCGCGCCGGCGTCGCGGCCGAGCTCCACCGGACCGGCCAGCGGAATCATCCGCCCCGCCTCCGGGCCTTCGACGATCTCCAGGACGTACCCCGCCATCGACGTCGCCTCCTTTCCTAGCGGGTTAGCATAGGACAGGAGATGGCGATGGGAAAGCCCGGGCGACCGCGGCATGACTGAAGGCCTCGTCGGCTCGGAGATCGCCGGCTACCGCATCACCGGACTGCTCGGCCGCGGTGGGATGGGCTTCGTCTACGAAGCCGAGCACGCGATCCTCGGCCGCAAGGCGGCGATCAAGACGCTCTCGAACGACCTCGGCGGCGACGGCGACTTCCGCGAGCGCTTCGTCCAGGAGTCGCAGATGGTCGCGGCGCTCGACCACCCGAGCATCATCCCGATCTACGACGCCGGCGAGGAGAACGGCGTCGTCTACATCGCCATGCGGCACGTCGGCGGCGGCGACCTCCAGGGGCTGATCGCCGCAGGGCAGCTCGAGCTCGAGCGTGCGGTCTCGATCCTCGAGCAGGTGGCGGGGGCGCTCGACGCGGCTCACGCTCACGACCTCGTCCATCGGGACGTGAAGCCCGCCAATGTGCTGATCGATTCCTCTTCCCACCGCGTCTACCTGACCGACTTCGGGATCGCGAAGCAGGCGCGCAAACGAGGGCTGACCCGGACCGGCTTCTTCGTCGGCACGCTCGACTACGCGGCGCCGGAGCAGATCCAGGGCAAGCCGGTCGGGCCACAGGCCGACGTCTACGCGTTCGGCTGCCTGCTCTTCGAGTGCCTGACCGGGAAGAAGCCCTTCGACCGCGAGACGGACGTCGCGGTCATGCACGCGCACCTGCTCGATCCGCCTCCGTCGGCCACCGAGCTCAGGCCCGAGCTGCCGGCGGAGCTCGACGACGTGATCGCGCGAGCGCTTGCCAAGAACGAGGAGGAGCGGACGGCTTCCTGCCGGGAGGTGATCGAGGCAGTGCGGGCCTGCCTCGGCGGCCAGCCGGTCGCGCCCGCGGCTCGGGCGAGCACGATCCACGCTCGCACACAGGCCATCTTCGTCAACTTCCCCGCGGAGCCGTCCCCGCTGATCGGCCGCGACCAGGAGCTCGAGGCACTGGTCGACCTCGCCCGCGGGGAAGGCGTCCGGCTCGTAACGCTCACCGGCCCGGGCGGCACGGGCAAGACGCGGCTCGCCCTCGCTGCGGCCACGGAGCTCGCTGCTGAGCTCGGCCGAGCGTTCTTCGTCGACCTGGCGCCCGGTCCGCGACGCCGAGATCGTCGGCTCGGCGATCGCGAGCGTGCTCGGCGTCGAGGAGACCGCCGACGTGCCGCTCGTCGAGGCGATCGCGCGACGGCTCGGCAGACGATCCCGGCCTGCTCGTGCTCGACAACTTCGAGCAGGTGCTGACCGCGTCGACGCTCGTCCACGAGCTGCTCGGCGCGGCGACCGGACTGACCGCGCTCGTGACGAGCCAGGCCTCTTTGCGCCTGCGCGAGGAGCGGGAGTTCCCGGTGCCGCCGCTCGCCCTGCCCGAGCCGGACGGTGAGGGCGGAAGCGCGCTCGCAGGCTCGCCCGCCGTCGAGTTCTTCCTCGACCGCGCCCGCGCGGTCAAGCCGGGCTTCGAGCTCACGGACGAGAACGCGGCCGCAGTGGCGGGGATCTGCCGGCGCCTCGACGGTCTTCCGCTCGCGATCGAGCTCGCGGCAGCTCGGGTGAAGCTGCTCTCGCCGCAGGCGATCCTCGGGCGGCTCGAGAAGCGGCTCGACCTCCTCACCGGCGGCGCGCACGACCTGCCGACACGGCAGCGCACGCTCCGCGACGCGATCGACTGGAGCTACAACCTGCTCGAGCCGTCCGAGCAGGCCCTGCTGGCGAGGCTCGGTGTCTTCGCGGGCGGTTGCTCGCTGGAGGTCGCCGACTCCGTCTGCGGCAACAAGATGAACCTCGGGGAGGTGTTCGAGGGTCTCGCCTCGCTCGTCGACAAGAGCCTCGTCCGCCAGTCGGACGGCGCCGACGGCGAGCCTCGCTTCGGTCTGCTCGAGACGATCCGTGAGTATGCGCTCGAACGTCTCGAGGCCGAGGGCGAGCTCGAGGAGCTGCGCCGGCGGCACGCCGAGCGCTACCTCGAGCTCGTGTTGGCCGCCGAGCCGGAGCTCACCCGCGCGAACCAGGCGCTCTGGCTCGTGCGCCTCGACGAGGAGAACGACAACATCCGCGCCGCGCTGTCGTGGACGATCTCGTCCGGCGAGGTCGAGCTCGGCCTGCAGCTCGCCGGCGCGCTCGTGCGCTTCTGGAGCACGCGCGGGCTGATGGGCGAGGGCCGCCGCTGGCTCGGCGAGGCGCTCGCCGCGAGCGAGGGAGTCCCAGCCGCCACGCTCGCGAAGGCCCACTTCGCGGCCGGCTACGCGGCGCTCGGCGAGGGTGACTTCATGCCCGCGAAGGAGGCGTTCGACCGCAGCCTGGAGCTCGCACAGGAAGTCGGCGACCGCAGCGCCGAAGCGGCCACGCTGGCGCAGCTCGCCTGGCTCGCGATGTCCGCAGGACAGTACGACGAGGCTTCCGAGCTCGCGGAGAAGAGCACCGAGCTGGCGACCGAGACGGGCGACAAGCTCACGGCTTCGGGCGCGCTCAGCACGCTCGCGGAGATCGCTGCCGCGAACGAGGACTACCAGGAGGCGATCCGGCTCTTCGAGAGCGGCCTGGCGCTCCGGCGCGGGCTCGGCGACAAGCGGCTGATCGCCAACTCGCTCCTCCGGCTCGGCCGGGCCGAGCTGACCCGCGGCGACGACGACCGGGCCACCACGCTGCTCGAAGAGGGGCTCGCGGTCGCGCGCCAGGTCCGGGACACGTGGAGCATCTCGGTCGCTGTCGGGAACCTCGGCCGCGTCCAGTTGCGGACGAGCGGCGACCCGGCCCTCGCGCACACGCTCCTCGTCGAGGGCCTCAAGCTCGCCCGCGACCGGAACGACAAGCGGGTCGCCGCCGAGTGCATCCAGGGGATCGCGGCCGTGAACGCGACTCGAAGGCCGGGCGCGCGAGGCGGCGCGCCTGTTCGCTGCCTCGGAGCTGATGCTCGAAACGACCGGTGCGGCCCTCTCACCTGCCGAGGAGGCGATCCGGGAACAGTTCCTGACGCCGCTCCAGACGGGGCTCGGAGAGCCGGCATTCGCTGCCGAGTGGGAAGCCGGCCGGGCGCTCTCGCCAGAAGAGGTGATCGCGCTCGCGCTCGAGGCCCGGCCCGGGCAGGCGCAGACCGTAGCCTCGCCCGTTCAGCCGTAAGAGCGCGTCAGGGCAGCGGCACTGCCGGGGTCGAGACGATCCCGAGTCGACGCAGGATCTCGCTGCCCTCGCCGTCCTCGGCGCCGCTCGTCTCGGCGATCGCGCGCAGCGTCAGCGCCACCTCGTATTCGGCGTTGGCCGCTCGAGCGGCATCGAGCGACCGCTCGAAGTGCGGCTTCGCCGACTCGAAGCCCGCCCGCGACTGCACCACCGCGTAGCCGGTCAGACGCTCCGCGATCGCCAGCACAGGCGAGCCCGGCTCCCGCAGTGGCTCGAGCGCCGCGAGTGCCTCTCGATGATGTCCCTCGAGGACGAGGCATTCCGCGAGGCGCGACTGCGTCTCGGCGACATATGCCTCAGCGCCCAACTCCTCGAACTGGACGAGAGCGTCCTCGAGCAGCCGGTGGGCGTCCCCGAACTGCCCGCTCCGGGCCATCACCCGGCCGAGGTTCGCCGTCGCGATGGCGACGCCCGCACGGTAATCCGCTGCGCGCCAGACCCGTAGGGCCTGCTCGAACAGAGCCTGGGCCTCGGCGAACTCCCCCCGGTCGGAGAGGATCTCGCCTTCGTTGATCTGGGCTCGGGCGACGCTCACCACATCGCCGATGCGCGCGGCCGACTCCCCACTCCGCCGATACCAGTCGAGGGCGTCGTCCCAGCGCCCGTCGTAGTACGCCTCGATCCCGACGTTGTTCTGAACCCCCAGCAGTCTCGCCAGGTCGCCGGTCTCCTCGAGGATCGCGAGTGCGGCATCCCGCTGCTCCGGAGCGCGCTGGCCGGAGAAGACGGCGACGAGGTGCGTGAGGGAGTAGGCGTGTGCGAGACGGTTGCGATCCGTGCCGATCTCTGCGGAGGCGGCGGCGCGCTCCGCCCACGCTCGTGCCTCGTCGAAGTGGCCCTGCCGGTACTTCACGCCCGCGTACGCGAGCTCGACATCTGCACGCGAACGGACTCGCTTGACTTCGTCTTCAGCCGCCTCGAGCACGCCGAGAGCGCTCTCGTACAGCTCGAGCGCCTCGGCGTAGCGCCCCCGGCGCTCGCTCACGATCCCCTGCTTTCGCAGAAGGTGGCAATTCGTGATTGCGTCGTCGGGGACCGCCTCGGCCGCACGCTTGTAGGCGGCTTCCGCGTCGTCATAGCGGGCCGAGAGCTCGGCGACGTCGCCGAGCGCCTGGGCGATGACGGCGACCTCCGCGGGGTCGGCGCCGGCGCCCTCGGCCACGTCCAACGCGCGCTCGTACAGCTCGATCGCCTCGACGTTGGCCGACCGGTCCTGCGCACGCCGTCCTGCGAGCACCGAGTACTCCCAGGCCTTCGTGTACTCGTCGGCGCGGTGATAGTGCAGCGAGAGCAGGTCGGCGATATCGGCGACCGATTCGCCGGCCAACTCCTCGAGCAGAGCGCCGACGCGTCCGTGGATCTCCCGTCGGCGCCTGAACGAGAGCCCCTCGTACGCAACCGCGCGAAACAGGTCGTGCAAGAAGCGCAGCCGACCAGCTCCCTCCCAGGCGGCGAACTCGGACAGGCGCTCCCAGTGCTCCAGGTCCTCGGCGTCGGGGAGCTCTTCCTGGACGATCTGGGAGAGCAGTTCGAGCTCGAAGCGCGCCCCGATGACGGATGCGTTCCGCAGTAGGAAACGGTCCTCGGGCGCGAGTGTGTCCATGCGCGTCAGGATCAGCGTCTCGACGGAATCGGGGAGTGCGCTGACGTCGCTCGCCCCCCTCGATGCGGCAACCAGCTCTCGGACGAAGAGTGGGTTCCCGCCGGCACGGTCGACAAGAACCGCCAGCACCTCGTCCGATACTGCGATCTCGCCGGCCGCGGCGAGCGCGAGCGCCTGTGCGGCCCGTGCGTCGATCGGGCCCAAGCGCGAGCTGTACGTGCCCGTCGACGGCAGAGTCGGCGAAGTCGCTTCCCTGGGGACGCCTCGTCACGCACACGAGCCAGGGCCGCGGCGCCGGCTCGCGCGTCAGCGAGTGAAGCAGGTCGCGGGACGCATCGTCGATCCAGTGCCCGTCCTCGATGACGAGGAGCGTCGGCATCAGCAGGACGCGGGTGAGCAGCGTCCCGACGCACTCGTGCAGCCGGTCGCGCCTGAACTGCGGCTCGAGCTGGTCGACCTCGGGCGTCGGGGGAACCTCGGCATCGAAGGGAACGGCGATCAGCGGCGCCAGCGGCGCCAGGTCGGGCATCACCGCGGCGATCCAGGGCATCAGGGCAGCGCCGGCCTGGCGCGCGTCCATCTCCGGGGTCAAGCCGACGAGCGGCCGCAGCAGATCACGGAACACCGAGTACGCCGACGCCGACGAGTACTGGTCGCAGCGGCCGTTGAGCTGCGTGAAGCCGAGCGCCTGCTTCCTCAGCTCCTCGAGCAAGCGGGACTTGCCGATGCCAGGCTCGCCGATCAGCTCCACGACCTGCTGCTGGCGCACGCGCGCGCCGTTGACGGCGAGAGCGAGCGCGGCCAGCTCGGCCTCGCGGCCGACGAACGGGAGCTCCGCCTGCGACTCCTCCTCCTTCTCGCCGAGCACGGCGCCGACGCGGTAGGCCGTGATCGGGCGTTCCTTTCCTTTCAGCAGGAACGACTGCGAGGTCGTCTCGAAGCGCGTCCGGGCACGTTCCAAAACGTCGGCGGTGGTCAGCAGGCCGCCGGGCTCGGCGCGCGAGGTGAGGCGCGCCGCGAGATTGATCGTGTCGCCCATGACGTTGTAGGAGCGGCAGGCCTCGGTCCCGATGTCCCCGCAGAACGCCGGGCCGCGGTTGACTCCGGCGCGCAGCGTCAACCCCTCGTAGGTCCCGAGGACGGTTCGGAGCGCACGCAACATCCGCTCCTCGTCGGCGCCAGTGGACGAGGGCGCCCCGCCGACGATGTAGATCTTGCCGCCGCCCTCGTCGATGTCCGACCCGAACCAGGTCAGGCCCAGCTGCTTGAGCTCGTCGCCGAGAAGCTTCGCAAGCGTCGACAGGTGGCCGTAGACCGCCTCGGCGCCGTTGGTCGCGATCTCCTCGTCGACGCCCGTGAACTTGAGGAAGGCGGCGGTGACCTGACGGTGCTCCGCCTCGCCGGCCTCGAGCAGCAGGTGAGCCCGCAGCGGCTCGGGGACGTACAGCTCGATCTCGTCCGATAGCTCCTGGGGCGGCGACTCCGGCCGTTCCGCGGCCTCGCGCTCCGGAAGCTCGAGGAGGAGCCGGCCGTCTCCTCGCGACGGGCCGACCCAGTCCGACGGCAGCGCCGCGGCCGTGCGTTCGCTGAGCAGGATCTCTCCGGCTTCGGCGCCCGACTCGAGCTCGATCGTCGCGGTAGCGGCCGGGCCTGCGATCACGAGCTCCCGGTGCGTGCCCTCGACGAGGAAGAAGTGACAGATGCCGGTGTAGACGCCGGTCGACATCCGCAAGGTCACCGGGCCGACCGAGCTCATCATCTCCCCCGTCGTCCGGATCAGCCACTGCATGTCCGCGGCGGCGTAGCAGGCTCGGCGCTCATGATCCTCCCCGTCGAAGAAGAGGAGGAGAGCGTCACCCCGGAACTTGAGCACGTCCCCGTCGTGGCGTTCGGTGATCCCGATCAGACCCTGGAAAACGCCGGAAACGGCAAGCGTCAGCTCTTCCGCGCCGGCCCGGCCCTTCGCCTGCAGCCGCTCGGAGAGCGCCGTGAAACCCGAGAGGTCGACGGAGACCAGCGTTCCCTCGACCTCGCGCACACCAAGGCCACCCTGCCCGCTCCAGTCCAGCACGAGCCGGGATAGGTACGGGGCAAAAGAAGACACCTTCCTATCCTAGTTTTCCGTATGGGTTCTGATCTGGACCCGTTGAAAGGCATAAAAGAGCCTTGAAACTTGTAGAAAACCGAGCTAGTCTGGGCGCGGCGGAAGTAAGGGGAAGCACAAACGGGGGAGTGAGTTTCTGTGAATACAGCACTGCGGCGTCTGTTGACGGTTCTGGGCATGGTCGTCCTGCTTTGCCTACCTGGCGCGGTGTCGGCGCACGAGGGGGGAAGCTTCACTGCCGTACCCGCAGCTTCGGCCGTCCCATCGATCGACGGGGTCGTGGGCACAGTCGAGTGGGCTGACGCCACGCCGTACAGCGTCACGTTCGGATCGCTCGGGACCGCAACCGTTCGATTCCTGCACGCCGACGGCGACCTCTACGTCGGCGTCGTGGTGAAGGATCCCACACCCGACATCTCACCCTCGTTCGGCATCTTCTTCGACGAGAACCACAACGGCGAGAGTGAGTTCGGCGAGGACGCCTGGCGCGCCTCCATGGGCTCGGAGTCTGGCGAAGACCTCCACGTCGACGACTCGGGCTCATCCCACGTCCCGGACACCAACCACACCGATGCCGCGGGAACGCGCGACGGCGACGTGATGTTCGAGCTGCGGCACGATCTGTGCCAGGACTCGAGCTTCGACATGTGCACGTCGGTTGGGGAGACGCTCGGCGTCACCTTCCAGTATCGGCAGAACTCCGACCTGTTCTTCAACGCGCCGCCCGCCAACTCCGACCTCTTCAATCCCAGCGACTGGGCCGACCTGGTGCTCGCCGATTCGTCCGAGGGCGACACCGAACCGCCCGAGGTGACCGTCACCGCGCCGAAGCCCGGGGACGTCGTCAGCGGGACGATCACCGCCACCGCCGACGCAACCGACAACGTCGGCGTCACCAGTGTCGAGTTCTTGTACTTCGACGGCGAGGGCGACGGTCAGGGAACCGATTACTCGCTCGGCGTCGACACGACCGAGCCCTACGAGGCGGTCTTCGACTCCACGCTGGTCCCGAACACGATCCCCCTCGACGCGACGATGTACGCGATCGCGCGCGATGCCGCCGGCAACCAGACGCAGGCGGGCAACGGGATCACGGTCACCAACGCGAACCTCACCGGCGGGTCGATCTCGATCACGGGCGACCCCAGCGCGCAGGCAGGAGCTGCATCAGCCCCGATCGAGGACATTCCCGTCGACGCGATCCGCGGCGCAGCAGACGGCGGACCGCCCGCGGCGCCGCTCGGCGCGATCCCGCTCGGCGCGATCCCGCTCGGCGCGATCCCGCTCGGCGCGATCCCGCTCGGCGCGATCCCGCTCGGCGCCATCGGCTTCACAGCGGCGAACCTCGCTCAGAACGGCCTCGGCGGCGTCCCGCTCTCCTCGATCCCGATCAACTCGACCACGGACACGTGGCAGGCGCGGCTGAACGCGAGCACGAACTTCAGCGGCACTCCGGTGCAGAGCGTCACGCTCGCCCAGGTCCTGGGCACGCCCGTCGTCACGACGCCGACGCCGGTCGCCCTCGACGATCTCGACCTCGCCTCGAGCCCGCTCGGCGCCATCCCGCTCGGCGCCATCGCGCTTGGCGGCCTGCCACTCGGCGCCATCCCGCTCGACGGCGACGCCGACCCGACTACGGCCGAGAACCTGGCCGCCTGGTGCGCGTTCATCAACGCCCAACCCGGCTATAGCTGCACCAATCCGGACTCGCTCAACGGCCAGACGATGATGGGCATCGGGCTTCAGGGAGTGCCGCTCGGCGCGATCCCGCTCGGGGCCATCCCGCTCGGGGCGATCGACCTCGCCGGCATCCCGCTCGGCGCGATCCCACTCGGCGCCATCCCGCTCGCCGGCTCGCCACTCGGCGCCATCCCGCTCGGGGCTATCGACCTCGCCAGCTCCCCGCTTGGAGCGATCCCGCTCGGAGCGATCTCGACCGCGGCAAAGGATGAGATCCTCACCTGCCCGACGGGTGCGTTCACGTGCGAGGACACGGACACGCTCGCGCAGGCACTCGCTGCCGGCGCTGTCAAGCCGGGCGCCCTGGTCGAGGACATCGGGTACTACTGCACGCCCGGCAGCCCGACGGAAAGCCCGTGCCTCAGCACGCACACGCCGATCCAGCTCAAGGACTTCGTGAGCAACGGTCTGCCGCCCGGCGTCACCCTGGAGGACCTGCTCGGCACGATCCTGTTCGAGACTGCCTACGACTGGGAGTCGCTGCCGCTACCCGGGTTCCCGATCCAGGACTTCTCGGACGAGGGCGGCATCAACGACTACTACGTCGAGTTCACGCTCAGCGGCGACGAGGGACGGTCGAACGCGACGGTCGCGGTCCAGATCCCGGAAGGCGCACGCTACGTCCTCGGCTCGAGCAGCCTGCCGTCGGAGGAGCGCTCGCTCCCGGATCCGACGCTGAACAAGGGCAACGTGCTGTCGTGGCGACTCACGGACATCCCGCTGAACTCGGATGTCATCCTGCACTTCCAGGTGAGGCCCGGGCTCGAGCTTCGGACCGAGCAGGCGACCGCCGAGCTCACAGCTGGGCCCCGGTCCGCGCCTGTCCATGCCGAGACCGAGGTGCCCGCGAGCACCAGGATCTTCCAGACCTGGGGCTGCACCGTCGAATGTGAAGGCACGCCTGAGATCGAGGCGGACACGCTGTACCTCGGGTACACGGCGAACGGCCGCGACCGCGACTTCTTCCGGCTCGACGTCCCCGACCCGGGCACGCTGGTGACCGTGCGCCTCAGCCACCTGGGCGTCGACGACGATCTCGTCGTCTTCGGGGAGGTGCCGCCTCCGCTCCGCCAGCCGAAGTCCTCGACGTCCTCCTTGCAGGCAGCCGATGTCGGGCCAGACCTGCAGCAGCGCAGCCAGGCGATCATCCCCGAGGTGCTCGGCGACGTGCCGGTGACACCGCCGGAGGGCCTGGGTGTCCTTGGCGTCTCCGACAACCGCGGCCTTGCCGACGAGGAAGTGACGTTCGTCGTCCCCGAGGGCTCGGACAACTCGGTGTACATCCAGATCACGAGCTTCGACGGCGCGTACTCCAACAAGCCGTGGATGCTCCGCGTCGAGGAGAGCCCGGCGATCGAGTTGCCACCGGGCTGCAAGACGCCGGTCGCCCTGGGCGGCGGCACGACGAGGGCACTGCCCGCGTCCCCCGGCGGCAACACGCTCTACCTCTTCAACTCGAAGCGGTACGGCGACCTCTACGGGAATGCGAACGAGACAGCGGTGTGGAACAAGCTGCAGACGCTCGCAGCCCGTGCCGACGCAGCCGGCGGCACCGTCATCCCGGTCGACGCGATTCCGGGAATGGGCGCGACTCTCGGCGCCTGGCAGGCCAACCCGTGCTCCCCGGGCCTCAATAACGATGTCGTCCGGGATCTCGGCACCTACCTCGACGGCATCACGGCGGCCTACAAGTACATCGTGATCGTCGGCGACTGGACCGTGCTGCCCGCCGGCCTCGTGCTCGACAACACGCTCTTCGCCAACGAGCGGGACTACGCGTCCACCTTCTTCGGCGTCGAGAACACGCAGTACCTGAGCACGTATGCGCTCGGCTACCTGCCGACCGACGATCCCTACGGCGACACGAGCTACTCCGGCCAGGGTGCGTACATCCCCGAGGTGGCGGTCGGCCGCCTCGTCGAGAGCCACAGCGAGATCATGGGCCAGCTCGACCAGTATCTGACGAGGAACGGGGCGATCGACCCGGCGACGGGACTCGTCACCGGCTACGACTTCCTGTCGGACGGCGCGTCCGCGATCTCCACGGGGTTGACGGCAAACGTCCCGGCACCGACGCAGCTGATCAACGACGTCTGGACGAAGGACAATCTGATCGCGGCGATGTTCCCCGCTTCGAACCCGCCGGTGATCGACTCGATCAACGCGCACTACGACCACTACCGCGCCCTGCCGGCCGATCAGAACGCGGCGGGGTCCGAGGCGAACCTGTTCACGACCGCCAACCTGCAGTCCACGCAGGGACGGCTCGTGATCACGATCGGCTGCCACTCGGGCACGCCGGTCTCCGACCTCCTCGTCGCAGCCGGGCTGGCACCGGACTGGGATCAGAACTACTCCGCGAAGGGCGCGATCGGCTACGTCGCTCAGAGCACCTTCGGGCTCGGCGAGACGGCAGGCGTCGCGTACTCCGAGAAGCTGCACGCACTGCTGGCGGAGCGGCTGGACGGCTCGCTGACGGTCGGACAAGCCCTCGTCTTCGCCAAGCAGGAGTACTCGGCGTCGCCGTTGACGGGTGGCTACGACGTCAAGGTCATCGACGGGTCCGGGCTCTACGGCCTGCCGATGTACCGCGTCGGCACCGGGGCCTCCGCCCCGCAGCCGGAGCCGCTGCCGCTCGAGACGGATGCGACAACGGGCCTCAACGCGGCCAGCTTCAACCTGTCGCCGGCGTTCACGCAGGTGAACGCGTCGACCGGTCGCTACTACACGAACGGCGGCAACGCGTCGTTCCAGAACCGGCGGCCGATCCAGCCGTTCACGAAGCTCGACGTGACGCAGCCGGGCTTCGTCGCTCACGGTGCGCTGATCACCAGCGCGACCTCCAATGACCTGGCGAACGTCGACGCGGCGTTCAGCCGTGCGATCGAGGATCGGGCGGCGTTCTCACCCGAGCTCGTGGGTGACGCCACGTCCCCGACGAGGCTGCAGTCGATCGCGACGTTCAGCGCACCGTCGGGCAGGCAACAGCGGCTCGTCATCTCCACCGGTCAGTACCTGGCGGACGGGGTGCCCGACCCGCAGGGCATCGGCACGCAGCGTCTGTTCACAGCGCTCGGCGGAGTCGTGCTCTACGCGCCGGATTCGGTGACGGACTTCCGCGCGCCGACTTTCGGGCCCGTGTCGGCATTCGCCGCAACCCCGACGACGGTCGGCTTCGCAGTCGACATCGACGACAGCCAGGGCTTCGGCTCGGTGAAGCGCGTCGTCGTGCTGTACAAGGACGGCACGGGAGCGTGGCGGTCGATCGACCTGTCGCACGCGGCCTCCTCGAAGCGTTGGAGCGGCGGTGGCCTCTTCAGCGGCTCCGCGGCCGAGTGGTTCATCCAGGCCGTCGATCAGAACGGGAACGTCGGCGTGATCAGCAACAAGGCGAACATCGACCCGGTCACGCTGCCCGACCCGACCGGTGGCATCTCGGCGGTTGTCGCCGTCGTGCCCCCCGGCACCGTGGTCAACGGGTGGTACAAGGGCGACGCGACCGTGACGATCAGCGGTGCTCCCGGAATCACCTCCAGCCTCGACGGGGCGACCGTTCGTCGCGAATTCCGTCGTCACCGTCTCCGGCACCGGCCTGCACACGGTCGAGTACCAGGGCTCCAACGGCGCCCACGGCATTTCGATCGTCCCGATCGACGTCACGGCACCGAGCATCGCCACGACGCTGGGCACGGTCGAGGTGGGTCAGACCCTGAGCCCGACGTTCTATCCCTGCAGCGACGCCGGCTCCGGCATCGCGTCGTGCGTCGCGTCCGGGGTCGACACATCGACGCCGACCCTCAACGGCGCGACGCGGACCTACACCATCACCGCAACCGACCGGGTCGGGCTGACGGCGACCGCAACGGGCACGTATCGCGTCATCTACGCGTTCCGCGGGTTCGACAAGATCGAGGACCCGCCCGCCCTGAACTCCGTGAGGGCCGGGACCGATGTGCTGATCAACTTCAGCCTCGGCGGAAACTACGGCCTGAAGGTCTTTGCGGCCGGGTACCCGCAGACGGGGCGCGTCCCGTGCGGCGCGTCAGGCCCCGTCACTGACCTCCAGTCGACCGCTCCTTCACCCACCACGCTGATCTACAAGGCGGGGGTCGACAGGTACCACTACGAGTGGAGGACGAAGGCCGGCTGGAAGGACACCTGCCGCGTGCTGATCGTGCGCTTCAACGACGGCACCGATCACCGGGTGTACTTCAAGTTCAAGTAGGAACGGAGTGAGCCCCGCCGTCCTTGCTCGCGCAGGACGGCGGGGTTGCCACTCGACTACGCTCCAGGAGAGATGGGTGAGCGACGCATGACGGTGCCGCGAGGCCTCTCTCAGGACCCGGGCCCGAGGCTGTGAACCCGCAGCTCGGGCTGCTCGCGGGGCGATCGCTGTTCACGGTCGCCGGCCGGACCTATGCCTGGGAGGACGTGCTGCTCGCCGCCGAGCTCCGCGGCGAGCTCGGCGAGCTCGAGCGGCAGACGCGACAGGGATTGGCCTGCCTGCGCCGCCTGGCGAGCGAGCCCGAGGGACTGCCCGCTGAGACCCTGGGCGCGGCTGCGACCGTCTTTCGCTACGAGCACAACCTGCTCGCCGCCGAGGAGCTCGAGGCCTGGCTCGACGCGCGCGGGCTGTCGACCGTGGACTGGAACGGCTATCTGCGACGACTGATCCTCCGCGAGCGGTGGCGGGACGAGCTCGAGCGGATCGAGTCGGAGTTCGCCGTGGGCGACGACGAGGTCGAGGCGGCACTCACCGCGGAGGCGATCTGCGGCGGCTATCTCCGCCGTGCAGCCGAGCGGTTGGCAGAAGACGCCGCGCTCGCCGCGACGGACGATGCCGGTCGGGGAAGCGGGGACCTCGCCGCGATCGCACGAGAGGCGGATGCTGTGCGCGAGCGCGCCCCGAGCCGGCCGGAGGTCGAGCACGAGATCGCCGCCCATGGCCTCGACTGGATTCGGATCGAGGCCGAGACGCTCGAGCTCGCGGACGCCGAGGCGGCCCGCGAGGCAGCCCTCTGCGTCCGCGTCGACGGCCGCACGCTGGCCGATGTCGCAGACGAGTGCGGCCTGCCGGCGAACGCCCTCGCGCTCTACCTCGCCGATGCCGACCCGGAGCTCCGGACCGCGCTCGTCAGCGCCAGCCCGGGTGAGCTGGTCGGCCCGATCGAGCGGGGCCCGGGGCATACGCTGCTGCAGCTCCGCAGCAAGACCGAGCCGAGCGCCGACGATCCGGAGCTCGGTCGCCGCGCGGCTGCTGTCCTCGCCGCCCGCGCCGTCGAGCGCGAGCTGCGCGACCGGGTGGTCTGGCATGACCGTCCCTGACACCGTCGACGCGCGGGAGCTGATCGGCGAGCTGCCCGCGTTCGCGCTCCTTCCCGACGAGGTTCGGACGCTCGTCGCCGAGAGCTTCGAGCTCGTCTCGTTCCCGTTCGGCGCCGTGATCGTCCGCGAGGGCGACGAAGCAGATGCGTTCTACGTGCTCGCGGCAGGCACCGCACGTGTCGTCAAGCAGGGAGACAACGGCGAGGAGGTGCCGCTCAATGTGCTCCGTCGCGGCGACAGCTTCGGCGAGATCGCCCTGCTCGCGGAGACGACCCGGGTCGCAACGGTGCGCGCGAGCGGCGCCGTGCAGACGCTGCGCCTCGGCAAGTCCGTCTTCACGGCGCTGACCCGCTCGCACCCGCAGGTCCGCGAGGCGTTCCAGGCGATCGCAACCGGTCGGTCGCTGTGGAACTTCTTCCGCGTGCACTCGGGCTTCTCGCAGCTCTCGAACGACGCTCTCGCGCTGCTCGTCTCGGAGCTCGAGCGGGTCGACGTCCGCGCCGGCGAGATCGTCGTGCGCGAGGGCGATCCACCCGGGCCGATGTACGTGATCGAGGAGGGTCGCGTGCGCGTCTACAAGACCGAGGACGACGCCGAGAGCCACCTCGCGTTCCTGCGCACGGGCGACTTCTTCGGCGAGCTGTCGCTGTTCCGCGACGAGCCACGCGCAGCGAGCGCGCAGGCCGTTTCGGACTGCACGCTGCTGCGCTTCCCGATCGACCTCTTCCGCCGCCTGGTCGACGAGCATCCCGACTTCCGGCTGCGGCTCGAGCAGCGCATCCAGCAGTACGACTACCGTCGCATCGCGAACGTCCCGCTCGACTTCGCCGAGGAGATCCTGCCGGCCGACGCGTCCCTGCAGCACGTCTCCCCCGAGCAGGTCGAGCTCGAGCCCGAGCTCGAGGACGAGCTGCCCGCGGACACCGGCGGAGCGGCGAAGCAGCGACCGATCCGCCGCTTCCCGCACGTCTACCAGCTCGACGAGATGGACTGCGGCGCCGCCTGCCTGGCGATGATCTGCCGCCACTTCGGCCGCGCCGTGGGCATCTCCCACATCCGTCAGGCGGTCCACACCTCGACCGACGGGACGACGCTGGCCGGGATCACGCGCGGCGCCGAGGAGCTCGGTCTCGCGGCCCGCTCGGTTCGCGCTTCGAAGAGCCGGCTCGAGGACCTGCCGCTGCCGGCGGTCGCGCACTGGGAGGGAAACCACTGGGTCGTCGTCTACCGCGTCGACGACAAGCACGTGCGCGTCTCCGACCCCGCCCGTGGCCTCCGCAAGATCCCGCGCGAGGAGTTCCTGGAGCGCTGGAGCGGCTACACGTCGATCGTCGGCTACACGGAGCGCCTGGCCGACGCGCCGGAGGCGCGCACGAGCCTCGCCTGGGTGAAGCCGTTCCTGCGCCCGCACCTGCGGCTCGGTCTGGTCGCGGTCGGGCTCGCGATCGTGGCCGCCGCGCTCGAGCTCGTCCTGCCGATCCTGACGCAGGTCGTCGTCGACCGCGTCCTCCCGCGTGGCGACCTCGGGCTGCTCTGGATCCTGATGGCCGCGATCGCGGCCGTGCTGGTGGCGATCACCGGCGCGACGATCGTGCAGCGCTACCTGCTCGCCAAGGTCGCGGTCCGCTTCGACGTGGCGACGCTCGACTTCCTCACCGGACGTCTGCTCGCCCTGCCGATGAGCTACTTCAGCACGCGCAGGACCGGCGACATCGAGCGCCGGCTCCTCGGCGCCCGGCAAGTCCGCGCGTTCTTCGTCCAGAGCGGCGTCGAGGCGCTCACCTCGGTGACGCAGCTCCTGGCCGCCCTCGCGCTGATGTTCGTCTACAGCTGGAAGCTCGCGCTCGGTCTACCTCGCGACCGTGCCGCTGTACGCGGGCCTGATGCGCTTCTCGGCGAAGCGACTGCGGCCGATGTACGACAACCTCGAGGAGGCGTACGGCAGGTACTCGTCGGGGCAGATCGACGCGATCCGCGGGATCGAGACCGTGAAGGCGCTCGCCGCGGAGGAGGCGCTACGCCGGCTGATGCTCGGCCGCTTCCAGGCCCTCGCCGACCGCGTCTTCCGCACCGAGTTCCTGGTGCTCGCATACCAGGGCTCGCTGCAGCTGGTGGCCTTCGCCTCGTTCGGGCTGTTCCTCCTCGTCGGCTCGATCGAGGTCGTCCACGACAACCTGTCCCTCGGCGAGTTCGTGGCCTTCAACGCCCTCGTCGCTCTCGCGACCGGTCCGATGCTGACGCTGCTCTCGCTCTGGGACCAGGGCCAGCTCGCACGGGTGCTGTTCGGCCGGCTCGACGACGTGCTCGGAGCCGGAGCCGGAGCAGGGCGCCGATCGCAGCCGGCTGCGCACCGTATCCACGCTCGAAGGTCGCGTCGAGCTGCACGGCGTCGGGTTCCGCTACGGCGGCCCGGAGGCGCCCGCGATCCTCGAAGACGTGACGTTGACCGTCGAGCCGGGAGAGACCGTGGCGCTCGTCGGGCGCAGCGGCTCCGGCAAGACGACGCTGATCAAGCTCCTCGCCGGCCTGCTCGAGCCCACCGAGGGTGAGATCCGTTTCGACGGCTTCGAGCTGCGGACGCTCGACTACAGGACGCTCCGGCGCAAGATCGGCTTCGTCCTGCAGGAGAGCTATCTGTTCGACGACTCGATCGCGGCCAACATCGCTTTCGGCGAGACGGCTCCCGACGCAACCAGGGTCGCGTGGGCGGCCAAGGCCGCGAACGCACACGAGTTCGTCGAGCGGCTGCCGCTCGGCTTCGACACGCGCGTCGGCGAGTCGGGGCT
This sequence comes from uncultured Gaiellaceae bacterium, assembly GCA_963765705.1. Lineage (GTDB taxonomy): Bacteria > Actinomycetota > Thermoleophilia > Gaiellales > Gaiellaceae > Gaiellasilicea. Next base: position 45,375 of record CAVXXJ010000013.1, on the reverse strand, counting down.
TCGCCTCTCCGGCGGCCAGCAGCAGCGAATCGCGATCGCACGCGCCCTCTACCACCGGCCGCCGATCCTGCTCTTCGACGAGGCGACGAGCGCGCTCGACACCGAATCGGAGCGCGCCGTCAAGGAGAGCCTCGACGAGCTGCTCGTCGGCCGCACCTCGTTCGTGATCGCGCACCGGCTGAGCACGGTCCGCGACGCGAACCGGATCATCGTGCTCGAGCGCGGCCGGATCGTCGAGTCCGGCACGCACGACGAGCTGATGGCGCGTCAGGGCCTCTACTTCTACCTCGCGAGCCAACAGCTCGAGCTCTAGAACCCGTTCTGCGACCGCTTGACTCCTTGGCGTTGCTGTAGGAGGCTGGTGAAGTCAACGACGGAGGAGTGAGCTGTGACCGACGACGAGCGCACGACGACCGACGACGATGCGAAGGAAGACCTCGAGCTGAAGGACGAGGACGCCGACCAGGTGCGTGGCGGACTGGCCAGCAAGGATCCGCGTAGCACAGAGCAAATCAAGGACAAGTGGTAGGCAAGATCTGAGGCGGCTCGCTGACTCGTAGCGCGACGCTCGCGAAGCTACGCGAACGGCTGGAGCGCGCCGGCTACAACAAGGTCGACGTCGACCGGCTGGTGCGCGACGACGGCGGCCTCGGATTCCCCGAGGGGCTCGCCGCGCTCCGGTTGCGGCCGGATGCCGACGAGCCCCTCTCCGTGCTCGTCCGCCTCTTTCTCGCAGGGGAGAGCCTGCCGCTCACGATCGCCGGCAACGCGCTCGAGGAGGTCGACCCACACGAGCTCGCAGCGACTGGCCTCCTCACCGTTCGTGGCGACGTCGTCCGCGCACGGCTGACTCTGGAGCCTTTCGAAGGGCTCCTCCTGGCGTCGGACCTGTCGGCAGCCCGAAACAAGAAAGCCCACGTCCTCCAGATCGGCCCCGCCACACGCACGCTCGCCGCACTGACCGTGCGCCTGCCGGTCGAGGCCACTCTCGACCTCGGAACCGGCTCGGGCATCCAGGCCTTCCTCGCAGCACGCCACAGCGAGCGGGTCGTGGGCACCGACGTGAACGCCCGCGCACTCCGCGTCGCCCGGCTCAACGCAGCTCTGAACGGCGTCGAGAACATCGAGTGGCGGCAGGGCGACCTGTTCGAGCCCGTTCGGGACGAGCAGTTCGGGCTCGTCGCCGCCAATCCGCCCTTTGTCGTCTCGCCGGTGCACGAGCTCACCTATCGCGACGGCGGGCTCGCCGGCGACGAGTTCTCGCGGCAGGCCGTCACGGGAGCGGCACGACACCTGCACGAAGGCGGGTTCGCGAGCGTCATGTGCAACTGGGTCAGCGAGCCCGGCGGCGAGCGCCTGGCGACCCCGCGACGCTGGCTGGAAGGCTCGGGTTGCGACGTCTGGGTGCTCGAGCTCGCGACCGAAGGCCCGGTCACATACGCGATGCTCTGGAACGGCCTGCGTGGGCGGAGCCCGGCCGCCGTCGCAAGGGCCGCCGAGCCGTGGCTGGCCGACTATCGCGCCCGCGGGATCGAGGCGATTTCGACCGGCGCCATCGTCATCCGCAAGCGCACCGGGAAGAACTGGGCGCGCCTCGACGAGCTTGGCATCCCCGCGCGGGGTGAGGCGGGGCCTCACATCGAGAGGGTCTTCGCCGGCCAGGACCTCCTCGACTCGCTCGACGACGAGCGGATGCTGCTCACGCTGGCGCTGGCTCTCGCACCGGAGACGTTGCTCGTCGAGAGGCGACTGCCCGGCGGAGCGCTCGAGCGCGCCCGCGTGACGGTCGAGCAGGGGATCCCCCTTCCCGGCCGCGTTCCGGTCGCTGCGGCGCCGGTGCTCGCCGCGCTCGACGGTCGGCGGCCGCTTGGAGACGTCGTCGACACCGCGGCGCGCTCCGCCGGCGTCTCGCCGGAGGCGCTGTCCGCCGAGTGTCTGCCGGCACTGCGCGACCTCCTCGCCCGCGGCCTCCTGGTCGCGGGACGTTGACTTGCGCCGCGGTGCGCGCAAGACTCGATGGGCTCACCCAAGGAAAGGGGACAACCGATGGAGCACGACGAGAAGAAGGCGAACGAGGATCGGGAGACCGACAAGCGCGACGAGATGGACGACCTCGACGTCACGCAGCAACAGGCCGAGGACGTCAAGGGCGGGCAGCGCGCAATCAAGTGGGGGAAGAAGGAGCCCTAGGCCCACCCGTCAGTTGACCGCGCCGGCGTGATGAACGTCGTCACGCCGGCGGAGTGGGAGCCGCACGAGCGCTGCATCATCTCCTGGCCGGGCGCGGACCTCGTGTCGCGAAGGCTGATCACGGCCGCGAAGACCGACTACGCACACGTGGCGAGGGCGATCGCGGACTTCGAGCCTGTGCTCGTGGTCGCAAGGCCCGGCTTCGGACCTGAGGCCGCCGCGTACTGCGGGCCCGGCATCGATGTCGTCGAGCTCCCGCTCGGCGAAGCCTGGCTACGCGACTCCGGCCCGATCTTCACCCGCAGGCGGGACGAGCTCGTCGGCGTCGACTTCCTCTTCAACGGCTGGGGCGAGACGCTCCCTGCCGCGTCGCACGGGGAGGCGATCGGGGCGAGCCTGGCCGAGTGGCTCGGGTTCGACCGGGTCACGGCCCCGATCGTGCTCGAAGGAGGCGCCGTCAGCGCGGACGGCGAGGGCACGCTGATCGCGGCGGAGCCCACGATCCTCGACGAGCGGCGGAATCCCGGCGTCACGCGCGTGGAGTGCGAGGCCGCGTTCCGCGATTTTCTCGGCATCGAGCGCACGATCTGGCTGGAGCACGGCCTGCTCGAGGATCGCACCGGCGGCCACGTCGACAACGTGGCGGCGTTCGTCGCCCCCAATCGCGTCCTCTGCCAGACGGTCCGCGACCGCGACGATCCGAACCACGCCAGGCTGGAGGCAAATCGCGTGGTGCTCGAGATCGCCGGGCTCGAGGTGGTCGAGCTCGACGTCCTCCCCTACCGCCAGTGGGCGGGACGCCGCATCGCGCTGCCGTACCTGAACTTCTACGTCGGCAACGGCTGCGTGATCGTCCCGCTCGCCTGCCTGCCCTCCGATCCGGAAGGGCTCGCGCAGGTGCAGTCGGTCTTCCCCGATCGGAAGGTCGTCGGTGTCCCCGCGACCAACCTCGCCCGCCGCGGCGGCGGCGCGCACTGCATCACGCTGGCCCAGCCGCTGGCCCAGCGCTGGCCCAGCCCGCCTGATCGCGATCCCGGTCAGGATCTCGCGCACGATGCGCTCCGCGACGAGCGCCGTGATGTCGGCCGAACCGACGGCCGTCGGGATCACCTCGACGACGTCGGCGCCGACGAGCTCGAGCCGTTCGGCGACCACGCGGACCGCCTTGAGCAGGTCGGCGCTCGTCATGCCACCGGGCTCGGGCGTTCCCGTGCCGGGTGCGAAAGCGGGATCGAGCACGTCGACGTCGACGGACAGGAAGACCGGCCCGGCGCCGACGGCGCCTACCGCTCGCTCGACGGCGGCGTCGATGCCCTCGTCACGGACCTCGTGCATGAAGATCGACGTGATCCCCTGCTCGGCCTGCCAGGTGAACTCGCGCTCGCCGGGCCAGTAGCCGCGAATGCCGATCTGGACATATCGCGTCGGGTCGACCGCCCCGCTGCGCACGAGCCGGTACATCGGCGTCCCGTGCGACACCTCGACGCCGAAGACCTCGGTGCCGGTATCCGTGTGCGTGTCGAAATGGACGAGACCCACCGGGCCATGGCGGGCCGCGCAGGCCGCGATGTCCGGCTCAGCAATCGAGTGGTCGCCGCCGAGGACGATCGGGATCAGGCCCGCATCGAGGACCTCGCCGACGGTTCGCTCGATCGCGACAGCCGAGCGGGCGGGATCCGCGGGGAGGACGGGCGCGTCCCCGTAGTCGACGATGCGAAGCGCCGCGAACGCGTCCACCTTCGTCTCCAGATGCGGGCCGGAAGGACAACTCGCGGCTCGAATCGCACGGGGTGCGAATCGAGTTCCCGGGCGATCCGAGACGAGGTCGTCGGTCGGCGCGCCGACGATCGCGACGTCGAAGCCGGCGAGCAGCGCTGGATCCTGCGTGTACGGAGCGCTGCCGAAGCTCAACGGCCCCGCGTAGTCGGGCTTCTCGCCGTGCTCGCGCCAGCGCTGGAGCGGATCGATCACGAGACGATCTTCGCTTCTGCGAGCCGTTGCTGCACGAGCTCGTCCAACGCCCTCGCGCTCAGGCTGTGCCCCGTGACGACGGTGACGAAGGAATTCTTGTCGAGAACGTCGAGGCGGCACGCCGACCGGGCGGTCACCGTCGCCATGCGAGGGGCGTTCCGGATCAACGCGATCTCGCCGAAGCAGTCACCTCGCCCGAGCCGCTTGACGTGCGCGCCTCCGACGGTGACCTCCACCTCACCGTCCGCGACCACGTAGAACCGGTCGCCCGGCTCGCCTTCGCGGACGACCGCCTCCCCCTCGGGTACCTCGAGCGGCTCGAGCGCCCGCGCGAGCATCTCGAGCTCGGGAGCAGCGAGCGGAGCGAAGAACGGCAGCGCGCGGAGGCGCGCGATCTCGACGATCGGCAGCACGGCCTGGTCTGCCGCCAGCAGGCTCCGGAACACCAGCAGCATGGAAAGAGGCAGCAACAGCGCCAGGCAGATGAACGCCCCACCACCCCCGGCGAGCGCGACGAACACCGGTGCGATCACGGAGCCGACGGCAAGCCCGGCCATCGTCACGCTCTCGAGCAGGCCGAACACGCGCCCGAGCGCCTCCGGTTGCGCCAGCCGCTGTAGCAACGTGCGTCCCGCGACGTCGAGCACGGTCCGGCCGGCGCCGGCGGCGGCGAGCAGCGCCAGCGCTGCAGTCGTCGAGGAGACGGCGCCGATGCCCGCGAGAGCCGCGGCCCAGACGACGAGGCCTCCGGCGAGGGGCAGGGCAAGCCGGCTCCGTCCGACGAGCGCAACCGTGGCCACCACGCCCAGCACCCCGCCGGCGCCGAAGGCGGCGTTGAGGTACCCCGCGGTCTCTCCCCCGTGCCCGAGCACGGCGACCGCGAGCACGACATAGAGCACGTCGAGCGCCCCGATCGCCATCGCCTGGAGCCCGAGGAGCCAGATCAGCGCGCGAGGCCCGGGCTCGTGCGCGACGATCCGAAGCCCGGCGATCGTGTCCGCGACCACGGACCCTCCGCCTCCGGTGGCGGCCGGCCCGCGGATCGGAGCGACGAGCAGAGCGGCGACGAGCGCCACCACCGACATGACGGCGAACACCACCCCGGCGCCCGAGAGCCCGAGCAGGACCCCCGCGAGTGCCGGAGCAGCCAGCAGGCTCGCGCTCTCGACCCAGCCGGCGACGACGTTGGAAGCCGTCAGCTCCTCCGGTGTGCGGGCGAGCGACGGTGCGAGGACAGCCTGCGCGGGCCTGGTCACGGTCACCGCGGTCGCAGCGATCGCGGCGCAGGCGTAGGCGGCGATCGGGGGTCCATCTGCGAGCAGCACGGCGGCCGTCAGCGCCATCCCTGCCGCCTGAGCGAGATAGCCCAGCGCCAGAACCCGGCCCGCGGGGAGCCGGTCTCCGAGCGAGGCGGCAATCGGAGCGAAGAGCGCCGCCGGAACGAGCTGCGCCAGGGCCACGAGGCCTGCGGTCGTCGCGCCGCCCTGGTCGTACGCGTAGACGAGCATCGCGATCCAGACGCCCCATTCGGCTGCGTTGAAGCAGGCGAACGCGAGCTGCACCCGGCGCAGCTCGCGGTTGCGGAACACACCGCCGAGGACGCGCGGGATCCCGGCCGCGTAGCTCATCCGAGCTGGCGGAGCCGGTCGTACGCACGCCGCCTGATCTCACGCTCGAGCCGAGGGAAGGCCTCGAGCAAGCGCGCCAGCGCGTCCGGCTCGAGCACGCGCAGGCGAACGTCTCGCCGTGCGATCACCGTCGCGATCCTCGAACGCGCGTAGCCGGCTCCCCATTCGAGCGCTGCGATCTCGCCGAAGCACTCGCCGGCACGGAGAGTCGAGACGACCTCCTCGCCGATGACGACGTCGACGGCTCCCTCCTCGAGCACGAAGAAGTCGCGGCTCGTCTCCCAGCGCGCGACGATCGTGTCGCCCTCCGCCGCGCGGAGCTCTGTCGAGAGCGTCGCCAGCAACTCGGCTTCCGCGGCCTCGAGCCGTGCGAACACGGGTACCGAGTCGCCGACGTCCGCGTGCGGGTCGTATCCCGCCGGAGCGGCGACAGGCTCCGCCGACTCCAGGAACGCGATCACCTGCTCGACGTCGTTCGCCGTGCTCGTGTGGTTGAGGATGCACAGGCGCAGCGCCGGTAACCCGTGCACGCGGGTCGACGAGATGAAGCCGACGCCGCTCTGCTCGAGCGCGGCGACGAGCCCGTCCGTCAGCCACTCGTCGTCTTCGTCGGCGTGCGGGCGGCGGCGGAAGCAGACGACGCCGAGCGAGACGGGCGCGGCCAGCTCGAGCTGCTCGCTCGCCTCGATGCGGGCTCCGGCGAGCTCGGCGAGATCGAGACAGCGATCGATCGAGGCCCGGAACGCGTCGAGGCCGAACGTGCGCAACGAGAACCACAGCTTGAACGCCCGCGTCGTCCGCGTGAGCTGCAGGCCGAGATCGGCGAAGTTCACCTCGACCTCCGTGGCGGCCGCGTCGCGGAGGTAGTCGGAGCTGATCTCGAACGCGTGCCGCAGCGCTCTGCCGTCACGCACGAGCAGGCAACCGCACTCGTACGGCTGGTACAGCCATTTGTGCGGGTCGAGCGTGATCGAGTCGGCGAGCGCGATGCCGTCGAGTGCCGCCCGTCCGCGCTTGGTCAGGACGGCGAAGCCGCCGTACGCGGCGTCGACGTGGAGCCAGATCCCGTGCTGACGGCAGAGGTCGGCCAGCTCTCCCAGCGGGTCGACCGCGCCGGCGCTCGTCGCGCCCGCGTTCGCGACCGCGAGAAACGGCCGCCGGCCCCCTGCCAGGTCGACCGCGATCGCGTCGGCGAGCGTCGCCGGCTTGAGCCGCAGGTCCTCGCCGACGGGCAGGACCCGCACCTGGTCGGGCCGGAAGCCGAGCGTGCGCGCGGCCCGTGCGAGCGAGGAGTGCGCCTGATCGGAGACGTAGATCACGAGGTCGTCGCTCATCGAGCCGATCAGGGTCTCGCGCGCGCAGGCCAGTGCGGTCAGGTTCGCGGCCGAGCCGCCGGTGACGAGCGACCCCGCGGCCTCAGCCGGGTATCCGATCCAGTCCTTGAACCACCCGAGAACTTCCATTTCCAGCTGGGTCGGGCCGGCCGACTCCATCCACGACCCCGCGTACACGTTGCACGCGCTCGCGACGAAGTCTCCGAGCGCTCCGGGCCACGTACCGGCGGCCGGTACGAAGGCGAAGTAGCGAGGGTGGGCGGTGCGGCTCGTATACGGAAGGACGTCACGGAACAGCGCCTCGAGCACCCGCTCGAACGGCTCTCCCTCCTCGGTGGGCGCCTGCGCAAGCCTGGCGGCGATCTCACCCGGTGCGGCACGCTGCAACGGCGGCTGCGAGCCGTCGCCGAGCCAGTCGACGAGCGCGTCGACCGTGCGGTAGCCGAGCTCGCGCATCCGCTCGGCATCCAGCTCGAGTCTGCTCCTCTCCGACGGCACGTGAGCGAGCCTAACCCGGTGGGACGGTCACTTCCGCGGTTTCAGTTGCAGAAAACCGTAAATCGTTGAGGGGAGAAATACTTGACACCACAACCGTGAGGGGGACCCGTATGCGAAGGCTCATCATCGCGCTCGCGTTCGCGGCACTGGCTGTGCCGGTCGCGCTCGCCCAAGGCAGCTATCCGGAGAAGATCGCGCTGCCGAACGGTTTCGCGCCCGAAGGGATCGAGACGCGCGGCAACACGTTCTACACCGGCTCCGTTGCGAACGGGGCCATCTGGGTCGGCGACCTGCGCAAGGGCACCGGCCGGATACTTGTCGCAGGCGCCACGACACCGATGACGCGCGGTGCCACGGGGATCGAGTACACCCGCGGCGTCCTGTGGGTCGCCGGCGCCGGGTTCGGCACCGCGCGCGCATACGACGCGAAGACGGGCGCGCTGCTGCACGAGATCCAGCTTGCGACACCGCCCGGAACGTTCATCAACGACGTCGTCGTGACGAAGAAGGCCGCCTTCTTCACCGACTCGCAGCGCCCCGTGCTCTACCGGCTCGCGCTCGCGAAGAACGGGGCACCGGGTGCGCTGACGACGATCCCACTGGGCGGCGAGTACGTGCACGTCGCCGGTCAGTTCAACTTGAACGGCATCGTCGCGACAAAGAACGGCAAGACGCTGATCGCCGTGCACAGCTTCTCGAAGAAGCTCTTGCTGATCGACCCGTCCACGGGCGCCGCGAAGACGATCGACATCGGCACCTACGACCTCGTGAACGGCGACGGACTGCTCCTGCAAGGGAAGACGCTCTACGTCGTCCAGAACAGGGCGAACAAGATCGCCGTCTTCAAGCTGTCCGACGGCCTGACGAAGGCCACGCTCGTCCAGACGATCACCGATCCGGACTTCGACGTGCCGACGACGATCGACCGCGCCGGCAAGCGGCTCTACGTCGTCAATGCCCGCTTCGGCACGACCACGCCGACGGACCAGAGCTACCACGTCGTCAAGGCCGGCTAGCTGAACGTGACGAGTGCGTCGTCGACGCTGCGCGCGCCGGCGGCGCACTCGCTGCGTGCCGTGCCGGACAGGGCCGGGCAACCCCGGCGGGCAAACGCGCCGTCGGTGATGACGGTGATCGTCTTGCCCAGCCAGCGGTAGCAGGCGCCGCGGGCGGTCTCCGAAGTCGAGAAGAGCTCGCAGCGGCCGATTAGCCGAACGAAGTCGTCGTTCGGAGCCCCCAGCAGGTTCTGCACCTTCACCCCGCGGACGCAGCTGGCGCCGTCCCCCGGATCCACGAGCTGCGCGCAGAGCGCGATCTGCTCCGCGGGATCGGCGGGGCCGATCACGGACACCGCCGTCACGCAGGCCTCGTGCTGCAGCCCTGCCAGGCCCTTGCAGAGCACGTCGAAGTACTCCGGTGAGTCGGGGATGATCCCGGCGGGCCGGTTGTCGACGAACGCGCGATACCAGCACGGCCGCACGAAGGCGAGGGGCTGGTTGCCGCAGAGCTCGCTCGGCTTGGTGACCGCCACGCCGGGCAGGGACGCTTCGTCGACCCCGATGACCGCGAACCAGTAGTCGTGATAGGCGCCCTGCGCGCAGTCGGGCGCCACCTGCGCGCCCAACGCGGTGCAGAGGGCGAGCGCAGGCTTCAAGCGGTCGTTGTAGATCCGCATGAACGCGTGACCGAGCCCGTGGACGCAGCTGTAGCGCCGGTAGCGGGTCGGCTCGTCCGCGCAGACCTCCGCGGCCTCGCGCGGCTCGCGCGGATCGATCGACGGCGCAACGCCCGTCACGAGCCCGTGCGCGAAGCCCGCGCTGCAGCTGGGATCGTTGCTCCGGGGCAGGTAGTCCTTCAGGTCGGCGAGCGACGCCTCCTGCTCGAGCGCGTACGTTCGCCCCACCGTGTGCATCACCCCGTGACAGCTCGAGAGCAGAAAGCCCCCCTCGCGTCTGACGGCCCGCTCGATCGCCGCGACCGCCGGCTTGGGATCGTCCCTGCCGTCCACGAGCCTCTGGAAGCTGCGGATCCAGCAGTCCTTTACGTCATCGCTGAGCAGGCCATTGCACTCGCCGAGGTCGACTGCGACGGGCCCTTCCGCCTTCTCCCCGCCCCCGCGGAGGGCAAGCAGCGCGACCGACACCACTACCACGACCAGCCCTGCGAGCCCGAGCAGGAGCAGGCGAGCGGCCCGCCGTGGCGGGCCGCTCGCTGCTGGTTGTTCGGGCTTCTGTCCTACGGCCTGATCGTGAACGTCTTCGAGCCCGTCGACTGGTTGCCCTTGATGTCCGTCGCCAGCCACCTGAACGTGGTGGTCTGAGCGATGTGGAACACCTCGCCCGGCTCACGCGGGCCGGTGGAGTCCCACAGCGCGGACGTCGCGTTCGGCGCCGACCCGTCGGTCGTGTAGCGGATCACCGACGGCTCGTTCACGAACTCGAACGTCGACTCGATCGCCGTCTTCGACGACCAGGGGCCGGTCATGATCACCTTGGGCGCCTGGGTGTCGAAGGCGTAGGCGAGCGCCGACTCGAGCAGGCCGAAGTTGCCGGCCGCGAACTCGAGATACTCGCCCCTGCCCTCCGCGTCGAAGGGCGGCTGGAAGCCGACGCCCGACGTGAAGATGCCGCCGATCAGCTCACCGCCGGCCGCATGCGCGAACTGGAGCGGTGCAGTGAGGAACACGTTCGGTGCCGGGCTCGTCCCAGCAGACGGGGCAACGGAGAGCACCGTAGCGGTCTCCTGGGTTGCCGTTCCCTTGTCGAACGTGATCGTGTCGCCCGGCTGGAAGCCGGTCCGGCTCGCCGGCCTGATCCCGGTCGCTCCGGCCGCCGAGGCCACCGACAGCGTCGTGTTGACGAAGCGGTCGGCTCCGACCTCGAAGCTGTACGCGATCACGCCGCGGTTGTACCAGTGCTCGTCGGCGCTGTTGCCGCCCGCCGAGTAGAGGACATCCGCGATCGGGCCCGTGCGCTCCGGCAGGATCGCCGTGCCACGGACCTCCTTGATCCGGTTCAGGATCTTCGAGCCGGCCTCGAAGAAGTACTTCTCGACGCCGATGTTCGCGTGCACCGCGGCGCCCTCGTCGCGGTTCGGGAGGTACGCGCCCGGCGCCCACATGAAGTACCCGCCGGAGCTGTGGATGTTGTTCGAGAACTTGATGTGCGGGAACGTGTCCGCCACCCAGAGCTCGTTCTTGATCTCAGGCTCCGAACCCTCCGCCGGACCGGCGAACGTGTCGCTCGTGCACGAGTGCGACGCGCCGATGTAGCCGTCGAAGAGCGTCGCGAACGTGTTGTTCCGGTTCAAGTCCACGCCCCACCCGTTGCGCGAGGCGGGGTCGTTGTTGGTGAACGGCACGCCGTTGCCATTGTTGACCCGCGCCGTCCAGAAGTCGGCCGCGAACGGGTTGTCGACCGTTTTGCCGCCGTTGACGCAGTGGTTCGTCAGGTTGCGGCGCTGCTGGCCGAAGTTGTACATCGAGTGGTGCGCGCCGTCCGGGTTCGAGGACGGCAGGATGAAGATGTCGAGGTTGTCGACCAGCTTGCGCGTTTCCTTGTCGGTCCCGTAGTTGCGCAGCAGCTGCTCCGCGGTCTCCAGGCACGTGATCGGGGTCGCCCACTCACGTGCGTGCTGCTGGCAGTAGAGGAAGACGCCGACTTTCGGACCGGTCGGGCCGCCCTGCACCCGGCGGATCCGGAGCACGTTCTGCTGGAACGGGCCACGCTGGACGTGGTCGTTGCTCAGCGAGATGTCGGTCCTGCCCATGGGCGTGACCGGCTGGAGGAAGTCGGACAGGTTCACCTTCGTCCGCGGCTGCACGATGCCGGTGCCGGCGACGCCGCGGTACGTGACCGCCTTGACGAGCGCGCTGGCGCCCGGGCTGGCGGCGATCGCGTCGATCACCTGCTGCGCAGTGCTGGTCAGGTCGCCCTCGGCGTCCGTGCTCAGCGTGACGAGGATGTTCGATCCCACGACCGCGACGCTCAGAGGCGAGTTCGCCGCTGCGGGGTCACGGACCTCGATCGTGATGTCGTTGCCGCCCTCGTGGCCCCAGGCCCGCGAGGTGACGACGAGCGCGCTCGTCTGCGAGTTGCCGGTGGCCGTGCTGCCCGAGCCCGACTCGCCCCAGAAGAACGGCACGCCGCTCGCGTGCGCGAGCGTCAACGGCTGGGTCAGGTTGACGTTCGGTGCCGGCGACGCCGGGTTCGGCGTTACGACCGATGCGATCGTCCGCCGTTCCTGATTCGCGCCGGTGTCGACCGAGATGACCTGCCCCGCGAGGAGGCCCGTCGTGCTCGAGACGCGAACCGCCGTCGCTCCGGCCGCGGCTGCGACCGACAGCGTCGTCGCGTTGGCCGCGAGGGTCGCCTGAGCCCGCCGCGAGTAGCCGTTCGTCTTGTTCGGCAGCGGCACGATCGTCGCGATGTTCGGGAACTCCGCGGCGAGCTGGAGGAAGCGCGCCCGGACCTCGGTCGGATCCATGTAGCGGCTGACGAAGCCGCTCTGGTATGTCGAGCCCATCGGCGGCAGGCCGCCGCCGAGCCACGTCTCGACCGGCGCTTCCTTCGACGCACCGGTGCTCGAGCCGATCCGAATCTGCGTCGGCGCGGCGACACCGTCGCCGATGCGGACGAGCTCGCGATGCTCGATGTAGGTGTCCGGGGTCGTGTCCGGGTCGATGTTCAGGTTCATCGTCCTCGGCCCGGCACTGATCGGCGTGGAGCCGCCGGTGTTCCAGGACAGCGAGAGCGTCGGACCGTCGTACGTGTTACCGGTCAAGTGCGCGAGGCGGGTCTTCGCCTCGACGGAGAGGAACTGACCGGCGTAGTTCGTGAAGTAGTCGACGCGCAGGACGACGATCTCGTCCTCGTGACTCAGAATCGAGGCGCCGCCGCGACGGAGAGGCGAGACGCCTGTCGCAGCCGCGTCGGCTGCTGCCTCGGCCTCGATGGCGGCCTGACGCTCGACGAGACGATCCCACCACGTGTTCTGATCCTCGATCGTCGCGCCCAGCTCGAAGCCGGCGCCCTCGAGGGCCTCGAGCTGGTCGTCGTCGGCGAAGACCTGGACCGTGACGCTGCCGTTGGCGTTGTGGTTGAGATAATGATCGTTGAAGTCGATTCCGTACTGCTCCGCGTTCAGCTGCAGCTCGATCGCCGCCGCCTTGTCCGGCAGGATGACCTCGACGAGGCTCCGATCCTGGTTCGGATCGATGCCCCGCGTGCCGTCCTCGGCGGTCGCGCCGCCTGTAATGACCAGCGCGAGAGCGGTTGCCACAAGCAGCGCCCTCAAGACTCCTCGAATCCCCATTCCCATTCCTCCCCGTGCAAATTGGCTTTGGATGCCCCCCAGCTTGAAAGCCCACTACATCACGGTTGTCCAGTGTGGGTCAACCCGGAATTCCACTGGGCTGGAGGAAAAGTCGATTGATCGGTCGATCAGCCGACCCGGCTTGCGCAGCGCAGGAAGGGGTCACCGCGGACCTCGGGCCAGCGCGTCGCTTCGGTGCCGACGTCGACCAGGAACCGCTCGGCCCGAATGAAGGCGAAGCGGGCTTCTGCCGCGAACCGGTAGAACGAGCGCGTGACGTCGAAGAAGCTGGTCGCCTCCTTCAGCGATCACGCTGTGAGTGACGACGATCGTCCCAGGCGGGCCGACGCATTCCACCCCCGCCGGAAACTCGTCGTAGAGCGGGAAGTGATCCGGCGCGATCGCCCGCTCGAGCCGCATCCGCAGCAGCGCGCCGCGGCTCAGCGTGTAGACGACGCCCGGCCGGTAGGCGTTCGCGGGCGACAGCGTGACCACCGGCTCGAGCCCGGGACGGCCGTCGATCTCGGCGAGCAGCAGGAGCTGCGGGTTACCGCCGGGCCAGCCGAGCGGCGGCACCGTCGCGGCAGCCGTCCCGCCCCCGGCGAGCTGCACGACGAGCAGGTGACGGCAGCTCGGCGGGCGCTTGGCATCCAGCCGCAGCGTCACCCTGTCGACTGTCCCGCTCGCGTCGACGTCACCGCTGAGCGCCTTCCCTTTCGTCCGATAGGTCGTCGCATCGGCTCCGTCGCAGGCGGCGACCAGGTCTGCCTTGTCGCGCTGGCAACCGAGCACCGCGAAACTGACGAGGCCGGCGACGATCATGCTGCTGACCTGCAAACGACCTACTCCTCCGGATGCGCCATCCACCACTCCGTGAACTCGCTGCAGCGGCCGTCCTCGGCGAGTCGGAGCACCCAGAGGTTGCTGTACCCCTGCGGCGGATCGCGGTAGATCGTCGTGCCCGTGACGATCGCCAGCTCCGGGGTGTCGAGGAGCGGCTGCCACTCGAACGTCCAGCCGCCGGGCTCGTCCTGACGGTCGATCCAACCGTCGACGATCTCCTGCCGGCCGCGCCAGGGCGCCCGGAACGGCGCCGTGTAGTACACGGCGTCCTCGGTGAAGAGCGTGCGAATCTCGTCCGGGTCGTTCGACGCCCATGCGCGCTCGTACGCCGCTATCCAGTCGGCGAGCGCGGGCACGGTGGACTCAGGGCTCCTCGGCGACGTCGAAGCGCATGAACGCGTAGACGACGAGGTAGCTGAGCGTGAGGAAGCCCGACAGCAGCACGGTCATCGCGATCGCGCGGGGCTCGACGACGACCGCGCGGAGGTCGGAGAGGATGCTCGGGTTCGCGATCACGTCCCAGCTGTTCCAGCGGAGGACGCGACCGAGGTAGATGCCGAAGCTCGAGAGACCGAGCACCGCAACGGCGGCGATCCAGGCGACGCGCGGTCCGGCGAGCTGACGAACGACCGACTGGACGAGGTAGAGCGAGAGGAAGCCGAGCAGCATCCCCGTCCAGGCCGGCGCCGCGAGCACGACGACGTCGACCCAGAGCGGGACGACCGGGCTCGCGACGAGGTGCTTGAAGTCGGTGAGGATGTACGGCGCGTTCGGCAGGAAGAGCAGCCAGAGCGCAGCCAGCGGCGCGAGCGAGAGCGGGCGCGCGCCGGCCCGGTGCCGGTCGTAGAGGACGATCGAGAGCCCGAACGGGATCCACGCGAGAAAGAGGTTCCAGATCAGCCCGCCGAAGAACGGCTCGCGCGAGTACCAGTAGCGCGTCGCGATCAGCGCGACGGAGAAGAGCGAGAGGAGCGCGAGCGCGGCGTAGATCGCGCGCCGGCGCGTGCTCATCGGAGCAGCAACCACTGCTCTGATAGTAGCGACGAGTCTTAGCTGCATCTTAAGACGCCGTGTTTCTATCCGTCCATGTTCTATCTCCGCTATCTCCGCGCCGAGCTGCTGCGTCGCCGTGGCCGCACGATCGTCACGCTGCTCGGCCTGGCGGTCGGCGTCGGCCTCGTGATCGCGATCGCGAGCCTCTCGAAAGGGCTCGACGAGGCACAGAGCGCAACGCTCGACCCGCTCGCCGGCATCGGCACCGACCTGACGGTGACGCGCACCGCCGAGGAGGACGCAGGTGGTGGCCCGTTCGGGCGCGGTGGCTCGCGTGACGTCGTCGAGGCGAACCAGGCGGTCGTCACCGACCTCTCGAAGCTCGGTAAAGCCGGCACGCACTTCGTGCACGACTTCTTCCTGCCGGGAGCACAGCTGACGTTCACTCAGGCGCAGGCGAACGAGATCGCCGCGCTCGAGGGCGTCGACGCGGTCTCCGCCGGGCTCACCCTCCAGGCGGTGCACCAGGAGGGGAAGGTGCCGAAGATCGTCGCGAAGATCCAGACCGGCGGCGACCAGATCCAGGTCGACCGGGCGATCGCACCGCCGACCGCGGCCGAGCAGAAGAAGATCGAGGCGTGCCTCACCGAGGCCGGCGTCGAGCTGCCGCCGCAGCAGCGAGGCGGGCCTGGCTCGGGTGGCAGCCTCGGCGGCGAGCGGCCCAGCATCCGGATCCAGGGCGGCCGCGAGGCGTTCGCGAAGTGCCTCCCCGAGCGGATGCAGCGCTTCCGGGAGACGATCACGACGCCGCGCGAGACGCTGCAGCAGGTGCTCGACCCACCCCAGACCGACATCAAGAGCGAGTCGTACACGATCGGCGGCGTGCAGCTGGGCGACCCGAATACCGGCCTCGTCACGGCTGCTCAGGTGAGCGAGGGCCGCTTCCTGAAGGGCGGCCGCGAGGCGCTCGTCTCCGCGACCTACGCCGGCCGGAAGTCGCTGAAGGTCGGCTCGAAGCTGAATCTGAACGGCACCAAGTTCACCGTCGTAGGGCTCGTCAATCCGCCGCTCGGCGGGCAGGGCGTCGACGTTTATTTGCCGCTGGCGCAGTTGCAGAAGCTCGCGAACCTGAAGGACCTCGTCAACGTCGTCCTCGTGCGCGCCGACGACAGCGCCTCGGTCGGCGCCGTCGAGCAGCGCATCCAGGCCGCTTACGCGCAGGCCGAGGTTGCGAGCGCGAAGCAGGTCGCAGGCACGATCAGCGGCTCGCTCGTCGACGCGGCCAACCTCTCCCACAGCCTGGGGCTTGCGCTCTCGATCGTCGCAGCCGTGGCGGCCTTCCTCCTCGCCGCGCTGCTCGCGCTCTCGTCGGTCGGCAAGCGGGTCCGGGAGCTCGGGACGCTCAAAGCGCTCGGGTGGACGCAACGCCTGGTCGTGCGCCAGGTCGCCGCCGAGTCCCTCGCCCAGGGCGTGCTCGGAGGCGTCCTGGGCGTGGCGCTCGGCGTCGTCGTCGCCCTCATGGTCGGCCTCTTCGGGCCGACGCTGACCGCCAGCTCGACCACGGGCGGTGGCAATCTCCTCGGCGTCGAGCAGGTCGCACGCACGACCTCGGAGGCTGTCTCGCTCTCGGCCCCAGTCGGGATCACGATCCTGCTGGCGGGCTTCGGCCTCGCCGTCGTCGGCGGCTTGCTCGCGGGCGCGGCTGCCGCGCTCCGCGCCGCACGTCTCCGCCCCGCCGACGCGCTGAGGACAGTCGAATGAGCCAGTACGAGCTCAGCGGCGTCGGCAAGGCCTTCAACCGCGGTCCGGTCGTTGTCAACGCGCTCCAGGGCGTCGACCTCGCGATCGAGCCCGGCCAGTTTGTCGCGCTCGAAGGGCCGAGCGGCTCCGGGAAGACGACGCTCCTGCAGCTCCTCGGCGCGCTCGACCGTCCCTCCAGCGGCAGCGTCTTCTTCGAGGGCCGCGATCTCGCGAAGCTCCGCGACGGCGACCTCGCCGAGCTCCGGTTGCGCTCGTTCGGCTTCGTCTTCCAGCAGTTCAACCTGATCCCGACGCTGACCGCCCTCGAGAACGTGCAGGCGAAGCTCGCCCCGGCCGGCCTCTCCAAGGTCGACTCGCGGCAGCGTGCCGAGGGCATGCTCGCCGAGGTCGGTCTCGCCGATCGCGCCACCCACCTCCCGTCACACCTCTCGGGCGGCGAGCAGCAGCGCGTCGCGATCGCGCGTGCGCTGGTCCTCGAGCCGCGGGTGCTGCTCGCGGACGAGCCGACGGGCAACCTCGACTCGGGCACGGGCGCCGAGATCATCGAGATGATGGCGCGCCTCGGCGCCGAGCACGGCACGACGATCATCGTCGCCACGCACGACACCGGCCTCGCCGGTCGGGCGCCGCGCCGGCTCGGCATGCGCGACGGGCGCCTACTGGCTCCCGCCCTCGTCGAGGCCTAGCGGTTACTGAACCGGATCGACTCCGGGTACGGGAAGAAGTCGACGATCTCCCCCGCCTCGATGCGGCGCTGGCATTCCTGCCAGAACTCGGGCTCGAGCAGCTCGGCATGGTGGCGGAGAAAGGTCTCGCGCAGCCGCAGGTCGCCGAGCAGGAAGGTCGCGAACTCCTCCGGGAACACGTCGTTGCGGGCGACGCCGTACCACGGCTCCTCCGCCAGCTCTGCCTCCGGGTTCGGCGGCGGCGGGATCCGGCGGAACGTGCAGTCGGTCAGGTACTCGATCTCGTCGTAGTCGTAGAAGACGACGCGGCCGTTGCGCGTGACGCCGAAGTTCCGCCAGAGCAGGTCGCCGGGAAAGATGTTCGCGACCGCGAGCTCACGGATCGCGTTGCCGTACTCCACCACCGCGGGCTCGACCTCGTCGGGCGTCGCCCGGTCGAGATAGATGTTGAGCGGGGTCATCCGCCGCTCCACGTAGCAGTGGTTGATCACGAGGCTCTCGCCGTCCGCCTCGATCATCGACGGCGCGAGCGCGCGCAGCTCGCCGAGTAGCCCGGCGGAGAAGCGCTCGAACGGCAGCGCCAGCGCGGTGAACTCGAGCGTGTCCGCCAGCCGGCCGACGCGGTCGACGTGCTTGACCATCTCGAATTTCGAGCGCACCGTCGCGCGGTCGGTGTCCTTGCCGGGGCCGAAGACGTCCTTGATCACCTTGAAGACGTACGGGTACGACGGGAGCGTGAACACGAGCATCACCTGCCCGCGCACGCCGGGCGCCTCGACGAACGCGTCCTCGGAGTGCTGCAGGTGCTGCAGCAGGTCGCGATAGAAGAGCGTCTTGCCCTGCTTGCCGAGGCCGATCATCGTGTAGAGGTCGGCCCGCGCCCGCGTCGGCGTCATGCTCTGGAGGAAGTCGACGTAGCCCGACGGCACCTCCATGTCGACCATGAAGTAGGCGCGCGAGAGCGAGAAGAGGATGTTGATCGGAGCCTGCTCCAGCACGACCGCGTCGAGCGCGAGCCGCCCGTCGTCGTGCAGGACGGGAACGACGAACGGCAGCTCCTCGTGCCCGTTGACGATCTTCCCGAGCACGTATGCGGCCTTGTTCCGGTAGAAGGCCGAGCCGAGCACCTGGATCTGATGGTTCGGCTCGAGGTGGGTCCAGGGCTCGCCGACGGCCTCGAGCAACCGGCCGACGTCGCGCTCGAGGTCGGCGAAGGGGACGCCCCAGTCGAAGTCGCGGAAGACGCGGACGAAGCAGTCGCTGGAGCCCGTCCTGGCCGGGGTAGTAGCTGCGGTAGATCGGCGGGTCGGACTCGATCTTCTCCGTCGAGATCGCGGCGCGGACGAAGATCAGGTCGTTGTCCGAGTACGTGCGACGGAGGATCCTGGTGATCACCGAGTTGAAGAACGTCTCGGCGAGCTCGGGCTGGTGATGGTCGACGAGCAGCCCGATGAACCGAAGCTTGACCTCCCGCCAGGCGGGCGCGTCGAGCGCGTCGAGATCGAACTCGGCACGCAGCCGCTCGACGTTCTCCCGAACCCGCTCGTCGTAGAAGCGGATCCGCTCCTGTACCGCGAGCTGCGCCTCGCGCCCACGCCGCCCGCTCGAAGCGGCCCTTCCCCTCCGCGCTCGTCTCCCGGAAGAGCCGGTAGTGCCGGTCGAAGCCCTCGATCAGGACGGCTGCGATAGCCTCAGCGGTCGGTTTTCCTTCCACGAGAGAAAAGTAGGCGAGTGAGCGCAGACACGCACATCCAGGTCCCGGCCGGCGGCGAGAAGATCGTCGCGGGCGAGCCCACACCCGACAACCCGATCATCCCGTACATCGAGGGCGACGGGATCGGCGCCGACATCACGCCGGTGATGAAG
Source organism: uncultured Gaiellaceae bacterium (assembly GCA_963765705.1). Classification (GTDB taxonomy): domain Bacteria; phylum Actinomycetota; class Thermoleophilia; order Gaiellales; family Gaiellaceae; genus Gaiellasilicea. The sequence continues at coordinate 26,292 of CAVXXJ010000013.1, read as the reverse complement.
GACGTCGTCGACGCCGCCGTCGAGCGCAGCTATGGCGGCGAGCGGCAGATCCACTGGATGGAGATCTACGCGGGCGAGAAGGCGACGTCGATCTACGGCAGCGACATCTGGCTCCCGGAGGAGACGCTCGCCGCGGTGCGCGAGTACGCCGTCTCGATCAAGGGCCCGCTGACGACACCCGTAGGCGGCGGCATCCGCTCGCTGAACGTCGCGCTCCGCCAGGAGCTCGACCTCTACGTCTGCCTCCGCCCCGTCCGCTACTTCCCGGGCGTGCCGAGCCCGCTCAAGGATCCGGCCAAGACCGACATGGTCATCTTCCGCGAGAACTCGGAGGACATCTACGCCGGGATCGAGTGGGAGGCCGGCACCGACGCGGCGAAGAAGGTCGTCGACTTCCTCCAGGGTGAGATGGGCGTGCGCAAGATCCGCTTCCCCGAGACCTCGTCGATCGGGGTCAAGCCGGTCTCGCGCGAAGGCACCGAGCGGCTCGTGCGGAGAGCAATCGAGTATGCGATCACCAACGAGCGCGACTCGGTCACGCTCGTCCACAAGGGCAACATCATGAAGTTCACCGAAGGCGGCTTCCGCGACTGGGGCTACGCGCTCGCGCGCGAACGAGTTCGGCGCCACTCCGATCGACGGCGGCCCGTGGCTCTCGCTCGAGACCGGCGGCCGGACGATCACGGTCAAGGACGCGATCGCCGACGCCTTCCTCCAGCAGATCCTCCTCCGCCCCGCCGAGTACGACGTGATCGCGACGCTGAACCTGAACGGCGACTACATCTCGGACGCGCTCGCCGCCCAGGTCGGAGGAATCGGGATCGCGCCGGGGGCGAACCTCTCCGACACGGTCGCGATGTTCGAGGCGACGCACGGCACGGCGCCGAAGTACGCCGGGCAGGACAAGGTGAATCCGGGCTCGCTGATCCTCTCGGCCGAGATGATGCTCCGCCACCTCGGCTGGGTCGAGGCAGCGGACCGGATCATCGACTCGCTCGCCGCCGCGATCTCGGACAAGCAGGTGACGTACGACTTCGCGCGCCTGATGGACGACGCGAACGAGGTCTCCTGCTCCGGCTTCGGCCGGGCGATGATCGAGCGGATGTAGACCGGGCTACTTCGTCGCGGGCTTCGCCTTCGACTTTCCCCTGATCCGCTTCAGCGCCTCCCACCACGGCTGCGGAATCGTCGTCGGGAGGCTCCGCGGACGGCTCTCCTTCCTGCCGCCCTTTCCACGCCACTCGGCCCAGTCGAGGAACGGATCCTGCGGCCCCATCAGGTTGGCGATCCGATGCACCTGCGAAGCCGTCTCCCAGGCCGAGGCAGGGATCCGCTTCGGCAGCGCCTCGGGCCGCTTGGCCGGGTCGGCGTCGTCGACCAGGCGCCAGTAGACGAAGTCCATCAGCCACTCCGGGGTCTCGTCCTTCACCGGAACCTTCTTCTCCTGGAGCGCCCACAGCTTTTGCGGCAGCCAGGCGGCCACGTCGTGTCCGGGGCATTCCGAGCCCGTGAAGTGCCCGTGCGGCTTGACGTCGAGCCCTGCTCCCTGCCGCTGCCATTCCAGGATCACCGCAGCCAGGGTCTGCTGCGCCTCCTCGGGAAACGTGTCGCCCTTGCCGGCCATGTACACGACCGCTGCGTGCGACCTGTTCGCCGCGCCGAAGCCGTTGGCGCCGGTCTGCACCCCGAAGCCGCGCAGCTCGTAGGCCGACCCGTGCGGACAGACGGCGTGGTTGTAGGCGATGTCGGAGTAGTTCTCCTTCTTGTTGTTCAGATGCCCCTGCTGGACGCTGCGCAGCAACGCCGGGCACTCATCGTGCGACTTCGCTGCGTTCGGGCTCCCGAACCAGTGCACTGCGACTCCGGCCAGACGCTCAGGGGGAAGCAGCGTCCGGCGCTTCGGCTTGACCGCGCCCCACTCGGCTCGCGGAATGATCGTGACGCTCATGGGGGTCCTCCTCGGGCGTTGATCGGATCCGGATGACCGCCGCAGCTTTCGGTTCATATAACCAGCCTTCGGCGGCCGTTTCAACCGGAGCAAGGCCGATACTGTCCGGAACATGCAGCGAAGCCGCCGGCGGGTGCACGTCACGGGCGAGGTGCCGAGGCGCATCGCCGAGGCGCTCGAGCGCGACTTCGAGCTGGTGTCGGAGCCGGCCGCCGCCGAGGGGATCCTCTCCCTGATCACGACGACCGTCGACGACGCGTATCTGGATCGGGCCGGCCCGCAGCTCGAGGTGGTCGCCAACTACGGCGTCGGCGTCAACAACGTCGATCTCGACGCTGCGCGGCGACGGGGCATCGTGATCGCCAATACCCCGGACGTGCTCACGAAGACGACCGCTGAGCTCGCAATCGCGATCACGCTTGCGCTTCTCCGCCGCGTCGTCGAGGGAGACCGTTTCGTCAGATCGCGGGCAACGTGGTCGTTTTCGCTCGAGTTCATGCTCGGAGAAGGGCTCGACGGCAAGACCTTCGGCATCGTCGGCCCCGGTCGGATCGGCCGGGAGACGGCTCGCCTCGCGGAGGCATTCGGCGCCCGCGCAGTCTTCGCCGGCCGAGACGACTCCCTGGAGGAGCTGCTGGCGGCCGCGGACGTCGTCAGCCTCCACTGCCCGCTCACTCCGCAGACTCGCCACCTGATCGACGAGAGCGCCCTCGCGACCATGAAGAGCTCGGCGGTGCTGGTCAACACGGCGCGCGGGCCGATCGTGGACGAACGCGCCCTCGTCGACGCGCTCGCTCGAGGCGTCATCGCCGGGGCGGCGCTGGACGTCTTCGAGTTCGAGCCCGACGTGAGCGACGAGCTGCGCGCGCTCGACCAGGTCGTGCTCACGCCGCACATCGGCAGCGGCACCCGAGCCACGCGCGAGGCGATGGGAATGCTCGCGGTCGACGCGCTCCGGAGCGTGCTGATCCTCGATCAGCGACCGCCGAACGCCGTCGTCTAGATGATCTGCCCACACACGTTGTGAACGTGCTGAGAGTACATCCGGCCCTCCTTTGAGGCTGTGCGGGTCCGCCAAGACCTGCAGTCCCGAAGGAGGGCCTGATGGATCTGCACGCTAACGCGAAGCTCGGACCGGCTGGCCGGCGCTAGTTGCGCTGTTGGCGATCGAGGGAGGTTTGTCGCTGAGAGCGGCCGCTGCTGCTTTCAGCGTGTCGCCGGCGACTGCGCACCGCTGGTGGCATCGCTGGTTGGAGAGCGGCTGCGCTCGTCGGCGGCGCTGCGCAGATCGATCGCTCGCGGCCGCTGCGCCAGCCTCGCCGGCTTGAGCGCGGCCGAGGAGGCGCCGATCCTGCGCGCCCGGCGCGAGACCAACCTCGGCCCGGGCCGTCTGGCCGGGATCGTCCGGCCGGGCACGCTCGACGATCTGGAAGGTGCTCTGCGCGCACGGGCTCTCACGCCGGCCGCGCGGGGAGCGGCAGACCTTCCGCCGCTATGAGTGGTCGCGGCCTGGAGCGCTGCTGCACATGGACGTCAAGAAGCTGGCCCGCTTCGAGCGTCCCCGGCCACCGCGTGACCGGCGACCGCACGCACCAAGGACCTGCACCGCGGCGATCGGCTACGACTACCTGCACTTCGTCGTCGACGACCACAGCCGGCTCGCCTACGTCGAGCTGCACGCCCGCGAGGACGCCGACACCGAACGCGCGCACGCTCGAGCGGGCGCTCGCACTACTTCGCCGAGCTCGGTCTCGACCCAGCCGAGGCGGTGATGACCGACAACGCGATCGTCTACCGCAGCTCCCGCCGCTTCAAGCGAGCTCCTCGACCAACCAGCAGCTGCGGCACATCCGCACGCCGCGCCTACACACCCCGCTGGAACGGCAAAGCCGAACGCTTCATCCAGACCCTCCAGAACGAATGGGCCTACGGCCACAGCTGGCCCGACCTCCAGCACCCGCGCCCGCTGCGCTCCTCAGCTTCATCCGCTACTACAACCGCCAGCGGCCACACAGCACCCTCGAAGACCGGCCACCCATCAGCCGCGTTCACAACCTCCGTGGGCAGGACAGCTAGACGGGGCGAATTCGCAAGACCTGAACCCACGGCCAGTGGCGCACTTTCGGGCGCGGGGCGATGATGAGTGGGATGGATACTGATCGCAGCACGAGCTACGACGTGCACGTCCTCGCCTGCGCGGAGTGCCCGCGGGTGAGCACGATCACCGCGCGCGGCTGGAAGGCGTACTGGACGCACGACGAGGACGAGCACGAGCACCCACTGCTGACGTTCCTGTGCCCCGCCTGCGCGCCGAGCTAGCCCGTTCGTACGACGACGAGCTTGTCGACCCCCGACTCCGCGCCCCACACCTCGCCCCGGCGGCCGAGAATCTGCCGGACGTTCGCGGGTGAGCTCGGGAGCCGGACGCGCATGAACTTCGCCGTCTTCGGATCGAAGCGGACGAGGGCGTTGGCCCCGAAGTCGCTCAGCCAGACGATGTCCGTCCCGTCGACGTAGACGGCGTACGGCATCGGCGTCGCGCCCGGGAGACGCCATTCGCGCCAGCGCCGGGTGGATGGGTCGTAAACGGCCACCTTGCCGGCGTTCCACTCGCTCACCCAGATCCGCCCCTTCGAGTCGGACCACGCACGGCGCGCGCCCTGGCCACGCGTCGGCGGCTCGAGCACGCGCACGGTCGAGCGCGCGACGTCGATCCGGCCGAGGTAGCTGCCCGCGAGGGACGCGTAGTAGACGTCGCCCGAGGGTGTCGTCGTGATCCCGTACGGGCCCGTTCCGCGAGGCGCCGCGAAGACGCGGACCCTCCCCACCCGCGGGTCGAGGCGCCCGTAGATGCCGCTCTGTCCGGTGAACCAGAGGACGCCGCGCCGGTCGAAGACCGCCGTGTTCAGGTTGGCGTAGCCCGACGACGCGGGCAGCGGGAAGCGCCGGACGCGCTTCGTCCTCGGATCGACCCGGACGATCGCATTCAGCCCGCCGTCGGTGATCCACGGGGCTCCGTCGGGACCGACGATGACACCGTGCGGCGCCGAGCCGGCCCCGAGCGCGACGTGACGTGTCCTGCCGGTCTTCGGGTCGAGCCAGCCGAGCGCGCCCGATCCCTGCGCCGTGTACCAGACACCTCCGTCCCGGGCGGGAGCGACGTCGTGCGGCCGGCTTCCCGCCGGAACGGGGTACTCGCGAACGCTGAGCGCCGTCGTCGAGCTCGTCCCGCCCGCCGCGCCACCCGCGACGAGCGCGATCGCCAGCACACCGAGCGGAATCGCAATCCAGCCGCGCATCGAGCTCAGTATGCCCTGGGTGAGCGCGACATAGCCCGCTCGTGCCTCAGGTTGCGACGTGCGTCCCGAACCACGTGAGCACCCGGCGATAGGCGGCAGCGGCTGCGGCGGGGTCGTGCCGTGACGAGGTCGGGTTGAAGAACGCGTGGTCGACGCCCGGGAAGGTGACGATCTGGTGCACGCAGACCGGCCTTGCGGAGCGCCGCGCGCGCCGCAGCGCGGCTGGCATTGACCCTCGAGTCGTGCTCGGCGTAGATCCCGAGCACGGCGGCCTTGGCGCCCGTGAGGTTGCCGCCATCGGGAAAGGGGCCGTAGAAGGGAGCGGCCGCTGCCAGGCGCGACTCCTTCGATGCGAGCAGGAGCCAGACCATGCCGCCGCCGAAGCAGAAGCCGGTCGCCGCAACCTTCTTCCCGGGGAGCCGGCGGCGGAGCTCCGTCACACCCGCCTTCATGTCGGCCACGAACCGCGAAGGAGAGGCTGCCCCGAGTGCCGCCATCGCCTCGAACTCGTCCGCAAACGAACCGGTGCCGCCTTCCTCCGACAGCAGGTCGATCGCCAGCGACGAGTATCCGCTCGCGGCCAGGCGACCAGCGATCGCACGAATCGAGTCGTTGAGCCCGCGGTTCTCGTGGATCACCAGCACTCCGCCACGGGGCCGAGCCGCCGACGCCCATGCACCCATGAGCTTCCGGCCCCGCGGCCCACGGAACACGATTTCGCGCGTCGGTCGCGTCGCCGTCTGCGCGTCCGCGGCACTCGGCGCCGCCACAGTCCCGGCGCCGGCGGCGATTCGCACTCTCGCCTTTGCCTCGTCGGCCAGGAACCCTGCGAGCAACGACGCCGCCGTGGCACCACCCAGTCCGAGCAGCCCCAGGCGGCGCAGAGCCTCGCGCCGGGAGACGAGCCCGTCCGCATGATCCTCGGCGATCTCCTCAGCCAGATACCGCTGTAGCTCCGTCACGACTCGCCCTCCTCGAGATCGACAATCCGATTGTCTCTTGCACAGAGGTACGACGAGCGACCACGACCGGATTCGCGTTCGGAGGCCGCTCGGCAAGATAGAGCTGTGAACGAAGAGCAGCTAGCTCAGCAGGCTGGTGCGGTCGTCCTCGTCGAAGGAGTCAGCGACCAGGGCGCGGTCGAGGCGCTCGCCGAGCGCCGTGGCCGCGACCTCGCCGCCGAGGGCATCTCCGTCGTGCCGATCGGCGGTGCGCAGGCGATCGGGAAGTTCCTCAGGCAATTCGGCCCTCAGGGTCTCGACCTCAGGCTGGCGGGTCTCTACGACGCCGCCGAGGAAGGCGAGTTCCGGCGCGGGCTCGAGCGGGCCGGCCTCGGCTCACAGCTCACTCGCGCGGACATGGAACGGCTCGGTTTCTACGGATGCGACGCAGATCTGGAGGACGAGCTGATCCGCGCGCTCGGCGCTGCGTCGGTGGAGGCAGTCGTCGACGCCCAGGGTGACCTCGGCTCCTTCCGCACCCTCCAGAAGCAGGCTGCGTGGCGAGGTCGGCCCACCGAGGAGCAGCTGCGGCGCTTCATGGGGAGCGGCGGCCGCCGGAAGATCCGGTACGGGCGCCTACTCGTCGAGGCGCTCGATCTCGACCGGGTGCCTCGCCCGCTGGACCTGGTGCTTGCCCATGTCTGAGCCTGCACCGAGCGTGGCCGAGGTGCAGCGGATCGCGGCGATCTCCAATCCGGTGATCCGCAACCTCGAGATCACTCACTGCTACTCGCGGCTCGCCGCAGCCTTCGCGGAGGGGAACGGCGACGGCGCGAACTGGTGCACGTATGCGACGTGGGCCTCGCGGCAGGCGGGCCGGACGATTCGAGGCGAGGATCTGCTCCAACACCTGGGCGGCAAGCTCGTGCTCGGCCGCTGGCTGCTGCACCCGTTCGCGACGCTGTGGCGGCGGCTGCTGCGCAAGGGCCTGTTCCAGCGGGAGACCCGGCTCGGCCGCTTGACCGCCGCGCTGCACACGCCGTTCGACGCGTTCGAGCGGGCCAGCGACGCCGTGGCGCGAGGGAACCTGAAGGTGTTCGAGGAGATCGGGCTCGAGTTCGCGCGCTACCTGCGCGAATGCCCGCCCGGCGCAGACGATCCCGCGGCGCTCCAGCGCTTTCTCGACCGGCTCGATCCGGGCGAGCCGCCGGACGGGCAGCGGTACCTGCGCCAGGCGTTCGCGCGCTACGAGCGCCGCCGCCACGAGAGCGATCCGCACGTGCGAGCGCAGCTCGCGGTCCTGGCGAACCTCGAGGTCGGCTTCCACGAGCAGACCCGACTGCAGCCGGAGATCCGCGAGGCGCTCGATGCCCCGCATGCGACGAAGGAGGATCTCGGGCGGCGTGCGCTCGAGGCGGTGTTCCCGTCGGCACGACGCTGGTGGCCGGTCGTCCGGCGTCCGGCCGCCGCCGTCGTCGGCATGGTCGCTGCGGCCGTTCAGCGTGCGTCGAGCAACCTCGCCCGCGAGGTGATCACCGATTCGTTCATGGTCATGTCGCTGCCCGGACGTGTGCTGGCCCTCGGGTCGCACCTCGACGATGCGTACCCCGACGAGCTGCGCGAGCCCTGGGATTCGGAGCTGGCGGAGCTCGTCGCGCGCTTCGAGCCCGCTCCACCGGACCCCGACGACTGCGGTGCGCGCGACTGGTCCGTCCTCGACCAGCGGATGCACTACATCGTGCACCTCTTCTGCTCCTTCCACCTGCGGCAGGACCTCGCCGGCCCTCCCTTCACCCCGGAGCAGGTGGAGCGCTTCGGCCGGGGCGTCGTGCCCGACGGCGACCTCTGACGTGGAGCTGCGCGACGTGTTCGCCGCGCTCGGCGCGACGCTGGACGCCGGCGACGGGCGCGTTGTGGTCGAGGATCTGGTCGTCGACTCGACGCGAGTGCGTCCCGGCAGCGTCTTCTTCTGCGTCCGCGGCTCCGGGGTGGACGGTCACGACTGGGCCGAAGAGGCCGTCGCGAACGGCGCGGTCGCGCTCGTCGCGGAACGGCGCCTCGACCTCCCCGCGCCGCAGATCGTCGTGGCGGACGCGCGGGCCGCGCTCGCGACCGTCACCGACGAGTTCTGGGGAAGGCCGACCGAGGCGCTGCCGGTCGTCGGCGTCACCGGCACGAGCGGCAAGACCACGACCACCTATCTGCTGCACTCGATCCTCGAGGCCGCGGGCCGGCGGCCGGGCCTCTACGGGACGATCGAGACCCAGATCGGCTCGGAGCGCACGCCGACACCGCTGTGGACTCCCATCGTCTTCCGCCTCCAGGGCGCCTTCCGGTCGATGCTCGACGCCGGCAACCTCAGCTGCGCGATCGAGGCGACGTCGTACGACTCCGACTTCCGGCGCCTCGACCATGTCCGCTTCGCCGCACTCGTGTTCACGAATCTCGGCCACGACCATCTCGACCACCACGGCACGCTCGAGGCGTACTTCGCGGCGAAGCGACGGTTCTTCCTGGAAGGAGACGCGCCCGCCGCGATCAACATCGACGACCCCTACGGCCGGAGACTCCTCGCGGAGCTTCGTGAGCGCGGTCGCGACGAGCTGGTCACGTTCGGGCTCTCGCCCGAGGCGGACATCTCGCCCACGGAGCTCGACCTCTCGGCCAGGGGCGCGAGCTTCCGTGCCGGCGGTCTGGAGCTGCGGACCAGCCTCCTGGGAGCCTTCAACGTCGAGAACGTCCTGGCGGCGGTCGCCGGAGCCCGGCTGCTCGGCGTCACCGACGACGCGATCGCCGCCGGCGTCACCGCCCTGGAGAGCGTGCCCGGCCGGATGGAGCCGATCGACGAGGGCCAGCCTTTCTCGGTCTTCGTCGACTACGCGCACAAGCCGGAGGCGCTCGAAGCAGTGCTGCGGACGGCGCGAATGCTCACCGAGAAGCGGGTGCTGTGCGTGTTCGGCTGCGGCGGCGACACCTACCGCGGCAAGCGACCGCTGATGGGCGAGATCGCCTCGAGGCTGAGCGACCACGTGATCCTGACGACGGACGACCCACGCGACGAGGACCCGCGCGCAATCGTCGAGGCGATCGCCGCCGGCGGTGAGCCGGACGAGGTCGAGCTCGACCGCCGGCGCGCAATCGAGCGGGCGGTCGAGCTCGCGCGGCCCGGCGACGTCGTCCTCGTCGCCGGGCGGGGTCATCAGACGGAGCGGATGCTGGCCGGAGGTCGCACCGAGCGCTTCGACGACCGAGACGTGGTGCGGGACGTCCTCCGACGCTCCGGGTGGAGCTAGCTCCTACGGGAGCTGACCGCGCGCGTCGGGGTCGTTCCTGCGCGCGCCACCGGCGACGCCCTCGGCCTCGTCGGTCGTGACCTCGAGGTCCTCGGTGGTCTCGTCAGTCTCCTGCGGCTCTCTGTTCTCGTCCTTCTCCATCGTCGCCCCCTTACGGTTGGGTTCGATCCGAGTAACCATGTTCGGGCAGCCCAGGATCGAAGTCAAGCCACTTTCGTCTAGTTCCCGCGCTCGAGAGCCAGCCGTACGCCTAGCGTCGTCAGCACGGCGCCGGTGACGGCGTTCAACGCTCGCCGGACCGCGGAGCGCTTGAGAAGCGCGCCGAGCCTGGCCACCAGTAGCGCGTAGGACGTGAGCCAGACGAGGCCCATGGCGATGAAGATCGCTGCGAGCAGCACGGTCTGCGCGACGGCGGGGCCGCCTGGATCGACGAACTGCGGGATCAGCGTCGTGAAGACGAGCGCGATCTTCGGGTTCAGGAGGTTCGAGAGCAAGCCCTGCCGAAACGGCGACGTCTTGCGCCGCGTCGAGGGCGGCGCAGCCGTGTCGGCCGTGCCGCGCCAGGCCGCGCGGAGCGCGTGCAAACCGAGCCAGACGAGGTACGCCGCACCGGCGAGCTTGAGCAACGTGAAGGCCGGAGCGGACGCATGCAGGAGGGCGGCGATGCCAAGTGCCGCGGCGACGGCCCAGACGAGGAGGCCGGCGTTGATTCCGATCGCCGTCTGGACAGCGGCCCGCCGGCCGTGGGCAAGGCCGTTCTGGAGCACGAGCGCCATGTCCGGCCCGGGCAGGACGACGATGACGGCCACGACGCCGATGTATGCGAGCACGTCTCCCACGCTCGCAATCGTAGAGCGGGCATGGTCGCGTCGATAGCCTCGGCGCGTGCAGGTCCAGCTCCTCTCGTCGCGCCCGGTGCGCTGGCTCGCGCCGGTTCTCTATGCCGCGGCGCTGAGCGCGTACATGTGGCGAGAGGGCATTCCCGTCGGTCGCGAGCGCCTGCTCCTCTGGATCGTGCTCGGCCTGCTCGCCCTCTCGACGCCGAATCTCGGCGGCTGGGTGCGCAGCGTGGTGGTCGAATGGCTGCCGCTCGCGCTCGTCCTCGCGGCCTACGACCTGCTGCGCGGCCACGCCGACGGCCTGCTCTTCTCGGCGTGGTACAGGCCGCAACTCGAGGCCGACGCCTTCCTCTTCGGCGGCACCGTCCCGACGGTCTGGCTGCAGGATCGGCTCTGGCACGGATCGTCGGACGTGCGTTGGTACGACTACGCGAGCTGGACCGTCTACGTGAGCTACTTCGTCGTCACGTACGTGCTCGCCGGAGTGCTCTGGTTCTTCGCGCGGGCACGCTTCCGGCGCTATGTCGCGTCAGTCGCGCTGCTCGCAGGGATGGGGTTCGCGACGTTCGCGCTCTTCCCCGCGGCGCCGCCGTGGCTCGCAAGCCGGGAAGGCGAGCTCGACCGGACGGTGCGTCTGATCGGCCCCATCTCCGGCCACATCCCCTTCTTCTCGTTCTCGTTCGAGGGTCTGTGGGAGCGCGGGTCCGAGTACTCGAACCCGGTCGCGGCCGTGCCGTCGCTGCACGCCGCGTACACGCTCTTGTTCACGCTCTTCCTCTGGCGCGCGGCGCGCTGGCGTTGGGCCAAAGCTCTGCTGGCTCTCTACCCGCCGGCGATGGCGTTCGCGCTGGTCTACACCGCCGAGCACTACCTCTTCGACATCCTCCTCGGCTGGGCGTACACGCTCGCGGCGGTCTGGCTCGTGTCTCGCGTCGCCGACCGGATCGGCCCGGCTCCCTTACTTGTTCGGGATCGTCGGCCAGGGATACAGCGCGAGGTGAAAGACGAGGACCGCGAGTAGCGCGACGAACGTCGCCGTCACCCACGGGTATCGCACGCGGAGCTTGGCGAACGTGAAGAACAGCGTCGGGAAGTTGACTTCCTTGCTCGCCCACCGCACCAGCAGCGAGGGGACGACCACGCCGTACACCGCGAACGCCCCGTACATCGCGTACCCGATTGCGAACTTGTTGTCGGTCGCCGCAGCCGCGATCAGACCCACGAGGATCGCCGGGAACACACCGAGCTGCCAGCTGTAGAACGGCGTCTTCGTCAGCTCCGGCTTCTGTTTCGGCATCGTGCGGCCGTTCGCGGTCTTGTCGTCGGGGCTCCGGTACGCGACGGCCGTGAAGGCGGTCGCGGCGATGATCCCGACGACGAGCGCGGCGACCACGTTCCAGCGCTGCTGAAGGTGCCCGACGGTGGTCGAGATCGTCGGCCACGGGATCGTCACGTCGAGCTGCTTCTGGACCCAGCCGACCCCGAGGAGCTCGGTCGCCGTGATCGCTGCTGCGACAGGTCCCCAGAACAGATAGCCGCGGAACTCCGGGTTCAGAGTGCGGCTGCGAACCTCGACGGCTTCGCGTGCCAGGCTCTCGCTCATGTGCTTGATGGTACGACGGCGGCTGTCGAAAGTCCAGATCCCTCTCGTTCGTGCTTGACCGCCCCTCAGCCGGCGTCTGTCCGCCAGTTCCGCCCGATCTGTCGCAGCATCTGCGGGTAGACGATCAGGTGCCTGAACGGCCGGATCGCGGCCATGTACGCGGTCCCGAACCGTCCGTTCGGCTTCGCGTAGACCGCCATTTGCCCGCGGTAGCCGTCTTGCGCGTCCGGAACCCAGCCGATGTGCATGACCCCGTGCATGGTCCGGTTGGCGATCTCCGCCGCCCACTCGTCGTCGAGCAGGTAGAGCGAGGTGAACGGGAGCGCGGTGAAGTCCGGCCCGGTTGGTGCGTCCCGCAGATCCACCGGCAACCGATCGCGCAGCGTCGACACCCTGGAGCCGAGACTGGCGTCGGGGTCGTCCCATCCGAGCAGCTCGCCGACCTTCCACCGGATCGCGAAGAGCGTGCGCGCGGCGCGGGAGGAACTGTGCGACGGGTCGCCCGAGGCGAGCGCCTGCACGAGCCGAGGGAAGTCGTCCGGGCCGCCCGGCGTCGGAAGCGCCCACACGTCCTCGAGCCGGAAGTCGCGAGTGAGCTCGTGGATCCGCCAGGGCAGAGACGTGTGTGCAGTGGTCGGGAGCCTCACAAGCGGGAGCGTACGCGAGGCCGTCGCGGCGATTTTGGTCTGAAGCCGACGACTCCGGGCGTCGTTCCAGCGATAAGCTTCACTCGGGGCGCCCCTCCCTCTGGATCTGCGGCTGCTAGCGCGCCCAGCCCGGCTGGGTCGTGGCGCCCCTTCAGAGGCCCTTTTTCTTTATGTGTTTAAACACGTCTTCCCCTGGTGAGGAAGTGACGGCTAGCAGTCGCAGAACCGCGGCCGTGGCCGTGGAAAACCAGAGGAAGGGAACAAGCATGAGCGTATCGCGCAACACTCTTGGGGCGCTCGTCGCGACGGTGGTCGTCGTTGCCCTCGCAGCATTCGCCGCTGGGACGGCGCAGGCTGCACCGTCGACGCAGCAACAGACCGCGTCGACCGACTCGACCGTGGGAACCCTCGACGTCGGGTTCGCGGTGAAGAAGTTCGTCGCACGCGGCAAGCAGATCTACGCCGTCGGCGACGTGATCGGAACGTTCGAGTCGGCGGACGGCACGACGGTGACCAGACAGCCGTTCACCACGAAGGTCCGCAAGATCTCGCGGACCACCACCAGCAGGACGCTCCAGAGGGCAACGAGGATCTGTGACATCTTGAGCCTCGATCTGGCCCCGCTCCGCCTCGAGCTTCTCGGCTTGATCGTCGAGCTCGACCGCGTCGTGCTCACGATCAAGGCGGACTCCAATGGCGGGTTGCTGGGTGGCTTGCTCTGCGGGCTCGCAGGTGGCTCGGGCCTCACCTCGCTGCCGACCACCGTGGCGGCGAAGCGCCTGACGACGGTCGCGCAGCAGGGCGGTCTCGCCGCAGGTCCGGGCTTCGCCGTGCCGGTCCAGGCACCGACGGCGCTGCCGCCGGTCCCGGGCGGCATCTGCACCGTGCTCAACCTGGTGCTCGGGCCGCTCGATCTGAACCTGCTCGGCCTGATGATTCACCTCGACCGCGTGCAGCTCCGGATCACGGCCGATCCGACCGGGGGCCTGCTCGGCAGCCTCCTCTGCTCGCTCGCGGGCGGGCCTCGTCCGGCTCCGACTCCGGGCGGTTAGTGGCCGGCGGGGGGAGCCGGTGCCGACCGGCTCCCCCCGCCCTACTCGGGCAAGAAGCCGCGCAGGCGCTCCAGCGTCTCGAGGATGAGCCACGGCGGCAAGGCCTTGACCGTTCTCGCGATGACCGAGGCTGCGAACTCGGAAAGGTCGCCCGCCGTCTCGGCCACGGCGATGGCGCGCTGGATCCCGTTCTGGAGCGCGCGCGCCGCGTCCGCCCGGACGATGTGATGCTCGGCCGCGAAGGCGTCCAGCGACTTCTCGTCGCGGAGCGCCAGCACGAGCTCCTCGCGCGACGTCCCGAGCTCGCAAGCAGCCCCGTTCAGCGCTGCGAGCGCAACCTGCTCCAGCACGGCCTGTAGGTCGCCGGGATCTCGCCACTCACGCTTCAGGCAGGGATCGGCAACCCGTGTGGGCTCGAACGATCCGCCGCCGAGCGCAACATATGGGACGACGACCGCCGCCACCGCCGCGATCGCGACCACGAGTGGCGCAGCACGACTCACAGCCGCTCTCCTCGTGAGAGCGCCACCGGAACCAGCGCGCCGAGCGCCATGGCGGCCGCGAGCAGGAAGGGCGTCGAGAAAGCGTCCGTGACCGCACGGTCGAGCTGGCCCTGCATGGCCGCTATCAATGCACGGTAATCATCGTCGTCGGGCCGGTCCTCGAGCGCCGCCGCGACGTCCGGAAGCTCTCCTCTCTCCTCGGCGTCATCCACCTCGTCGAGCACGTCCTGCGCGACGCGCAGCTTGTCGAGCGCCGGGATCCGGCTGTCGAGCACTTCAGCGGCGCCCGCCCGCACCGCTTCATCTCTGCTGTGTTCGAGAGCCGACGTGAGCACCGGCGCGAGCAGGAGCAGGCCGAGCACGACTCCGGCGTGCCGTGCGGCGAGCGTCCAGCCACCGTGCACGACCTGCTCGGCGCGGCCGGCCACGGCTCTCTCGGTCAGGGCGGCAAGAGCGAGGCCGATTCCCGCCCCGACGAGGAGCTGGGGCGCGATCGTCCAGACCCAGCCGGCTCTCGGCAGGAGTGCGAGCGCAGTCAGCCCTCCGGCGACGAGGATGACGCCGCTGGCCACCCGCATCCCGACGCCGACAGACCGCGGCGGAACTCGCGCCGCCGCGATGGCGGCGAGCGGCAGCACCGTGACGACGAGCCCAGCCGATGCCGGGGACATGCGCCAGCCCGATTCGAGCAGAAGCACGAGGAGAAAGAGCGCCGCGACGAGACCGCCGGAAAGCAGGAGCAACGCAGCGTTCGCGCTGAAATGCGGCCTCCCCACGGGGGCGCGAGGCGGAGGCGCGGCGACGCGGAGAGCCATGAGCGGAACGAGCGGGACGAGAGCGAGCGGTACCTGGACGAAGAAGATCGACCTCCAGCCCAGCAGCTCCGTGAGGATGCCGCCTGCGCCCGGCCCGAGCGCCGCGCCGAGGATGCCCGCAGCAACCCAGACACGCGCCGCGCGAGGTCTGCTACCTGTCGTCTCGGCAAGGAGATCGAGAGCGGCGACGACGACGAACGCGGCCCCGACCGCCTGTACGCAGCGCGCGGCAACGAGCAGCTCGAACGACCCTGCAAGCCCGCAGGCGAGCGACGCGGCCGCAAAGACGAGGGCGCCGGCGAAGAACGCCGGGCGTGGCCGGCGTCGGGCGACGAACGCGGCCGGTACGGCGACGAGCGCGAGCACGAGGTTGAAGGAGGTGAGGACCCAGGCAACCGTCGTGATCCCCACATCGAAGCGCCCGAGTATCTCGGGGAGCGCAAGCGTGACGATCGAAGAGTCAGCGAGCGCGAGCCCGACAGAGAGACCGAGCAACCCGGGGCGCATGCGGCGATCGTCCGAGTTGCGTTACTCGCCCGGGGTGCAGTTCTTGGCCGCCCAGGCGGCGATCTCTGCGCTCGCGGCCGTGAGCTCGGCGTCGTTGAGCGACGAGGCTGCTTCCCCGAGTTTTGCGAGCGTCTCGGGATCGGGCGTCTCACCGGGCTGGAGGTCGGCGTCCTTGATCACGTCGGCGTAGGTCGAGAACGCCGCCGCGACCGTCCTGAACGCGTCCCGGATCTCTTCCGGCACTTCGTCGGCGAACTCCTCGTAGGCCTTCGCTGTCGCATCCAGGTCAGGCGTGCCGCTGGCGCCCGTCGCCGCTCCGAGCGCCGCGGTGAACTTCGCGGACAGCTCGCTCAGCTCCGCGCACTCGGCGAGCGGCTCGCCTCCACCGGTGTCGGTCGTGTCGCCGCTCGAGCTCGTGTCCGTGCCGCCGCTCGTGTCGGTGCTCTCGATCGTCGCCGTCGCGTCGTCCGCGCTGCTCTCCGAGTCGCCGCCGCATCCCGCTGCGATCAGCAGGAGCGCCGCGACCGACACAGCTATCAACATGGCTCGCACGATCAGACCCTACACCCGCCGGGCGGGATCCCAAGAAAACACAATGGACGCGCGGCCTCAAAACACTCCGGCGTAGGCGTTCAGCGCGGGCTGACCGCCCAGATGTGCGTAAAGCACTCGCGACCCCGGCGCGATCCGCCCCGACCGGACGAGATCGATCAGCGCAGCCATCGACTTGCCCTCGTACACCGGATCGGTGAGCACACCTTCCAGGCGGGCGCACAGACGAATGGCGTCGATCGTCTTCTGATCCGGGATGCCGTACGTGCCTGCGTGCCACTCGTCGAGGAGGACGATCTCCGAGTCGTCGAGCGCGCGTCCGAGCTCGATTGCCTCTGCCGTCGCCTTTGCGATGCGCGCGATCTGAGCCCACGTCTGAGCGACCGTCGCGGAACCGTCGATACCGAGCACGACACGATGGGTCTCCTGTCCAGCAAATCCGGCCACCATCCCCGCCTGTGTCGAACCGGTCACGGAGCAGACGACGACGGTGTCGAAATAGACGTCGAGCTCGCGCTCCTGCGCGGCCACCTCGTCGGCCCAGCGTGCGAATCCGAGCCCACCGAGCGGGTGGTCGGAGGCGCCGGCCGGAATCGCATACGGCTTGCCGCCGCTCTCCTCGACCGACGCGAGTGCGTCCTCCCAGCTCCTCCGGATCCCGATGTCGAAACCGGACGGGTCCAGCCGTACGTCCGCACCCATGAGCCGCGAGAGGAGGATGTTGCCGACCTTGTCGTAGACGACGTCCGGCCATTCCACCCAGCGCTCCTGCACGAGGACGCACCGAAGGCCGAGTCGTGCGGCGACGGCCGCGACCTGGCGGGTGTGGTTCGACTGCACGCCGCCGATCGAGACGAGCGTGTCGCACCCCTGCGCGAGGGCGTCTGCGGCGAGGTACTCGAGCTTGCGCACCTTGTTGCCGCCGTACGCCAGGCCCGAGTTGCAGTCCTCCCGCTTCGCCCAGATGTCGACCGCGCCACCGAGATGCTCGCTCAGCCGCTCGAGTCGTTGGACTGGTGACGGTCCGAAGAGGAGCGGGACGCGATCGAAGCGCTCGATGCCCACCGCGCACGATCCTACGAGATCCTCGCGCCGGCGTTATTGACAGCTCCCCCGTCGATTGGTTTCCTCCATCCCCAATGACGGACAGTGCAGCGTCGGAACAAGAGGCCGGCGAGCCGAAGACTGACGCGCGGTCGGCGATAGGTGTGTGGTGGCGGCGGCTGGTTGCGGATCAGGCGCTGCAGAAGGTCTGGTCGATCGCTCGCGTTCGTCAGCACGAGCTCGCGTCGCTCATCGAGGACGTGGAGGGAGCACACATCGAGCCAGGCGAACTGGGCAAGCGGCTGGATCGGGCAAGCCGGCTCGCCACGGAAGATCTACCGGCCGACCGCGCCCTCGCAAACGAGTTGCTCGACAAGCTTGACAGCATCCTGCCGCTCGTCGCCGACGAAGACCGACTGGTGCTGATGCTCGAGTCCGAGCTCGAGCGTGACGAGACGGTTCTGACCGCGGCCGCACGAAAGCGCGCACACGACCTGCTCGCCAAGACCGAAAGCGGCGTTGAACACCGGCGGCAACTCGAGTCGCTTCTCACCGCCGCGATTCGCGAGCGCAACGATCGCTTCCGTGAAGAGCGGATCACGGGCGAGCTCCGCCAGAACTACCTCACGTGGCTCGGCAGCGTTCTGTTTCTGCTTCTCGTCGGCGTTGCCTGCTTCTCAGTCCTCGCCGCTCACTACGGCCTCTGGGCCGACGTCATCCTGGCACTCCTCGCCGGTGCGCTCGGCGGCACGTTGAGCGGCGTCATCAGGTTGCGCGTGCCCGAGTCGCGACTCGCCGCCCTCAAGAGTCTCGGCCTGGTGATGCTCGTTCAACCACTCGTGGGCGCAGTAGGGGGAATCGTTCTCTTCGCGATCTGGAGAAGCGGCCTGCTGACCGTTGCCGGCCTGGACAAGGACGACTGGTCATCCGTAGCCGTCGTCGCGTTCGCCGGGGGCTTCTCGGAACGGTTCTTCCTGAAGAGCCTCGCCCGGATCACCGGGGCGCCGGACCAATCGCGATCGACTGACTCCGGCGACCGAGGGCCTGGCAAGAGCGACTAGGCCGGACGCAGCGCACAGCAGGACAGGTACAACCCATGCGTGCCCTCGCGGTCGGTCCGCCTCTCGAGCCCGGAACGCGTCCTGTTTCCCGACGAAGGGATCACGAAGCAGGACCTGTTCGAGTACTACCGCGCGATCGCGCCGGTGCTCGTTCCGCACCTGCGCAACCGGCCGTTCACGATGAAGCGCTCGCCCTACGGTGTGGGCGGGGAGGCGTACTTCCAGAAGCAGGCGCCGAAGGGGATGCCCTCCTGGATCCCGACGCGCACCTACCGCACCTACCCGCGCGGCCGCAAGGGCGAGTCGCGGATGGTCGACTTCCCGCTCGTCAACTCGACGGAAGCGGTGCTCTGGATGGTGCAGATGAACTGCATCGACATGAATGCCTGGTACTCGCGCGTCGACAAGCCGGACCGCCCCGACTTCGTGCTGTTCGACCTCGACCCGCCCGACGGCGGCTTCAAGCTCGCGATCCGCGTCGCTCACCTGATCCGCGAGGAGCTCGAGCGGGTCGAGCTCGAGTCCTACGTCAAGACGAGCGGCGCCGACGGGATTCACGTGCTCGTCCCGATCGCGCGCCGAGCCACCTATGAGCAGACCTACGCGTTCGCGGAGCGGGTCGCGCGCGGGCTCGAGGAGCAGCACCCAGGGCTGGTCACGACCGAGTGGCTGAAGCACAAGCGCGAGGGCGTGCTCGTCGACCACCGCCAGAACGCACGGGGGAAGACGATCGCCTCGGTCTACTCGGTGCGGCCGAAGCCGGGCGCGCCGGTCTCGATGCCCCTTCGCTGGGACGAGCTGACAGAGGACGTGGCGCCGCGCCGCTTCGGGATGCGCGAGGCGCTCGAGCGGGTGGAACGGCACGGCGACCTGTTCGAGCCCGTGCTCGCGGGCGGCCAGGCACTCGGAGGTGCTCTGAGGAAATTGAGCTCCAACTCGCCGCGTCCTTCCTGATCAATTACGGCACGCACGCGGAAGCGCCTTGGCGTCGGTAGCGGTGGGCGCGACGACCTCCTCGAGCGGCAGCTCGGTCGCCGCGAACGGCTCGGCCGGATCCGTGAGGCGGAGCGTGGTGAACAGCGACGCCGCCTCCTCGAGTGAGGGGCGCCCGTCCCCCCAAGTTCCATCGGTCAGGCGCGCAGTCACGCGCACGTCCGAGTAGGCCTTGGTCTTACCCGGCTCGCTGACGAGTTCGTAGCGAATGATGAGCCACCGCTCGCGACCGTAGATCAGGTCACGCAACCAGCTGTCGTCGTCGACGTGCCAGAAGCCGAACACGTAGCCGTCGGAGTCGAACTCAAAACTCGGACGCGTCCGCTGGGACAGGTTGACGGCGCCTGAGATCGCGAACAGCTCGGCGCGGAACCGCAGCAACTGATAACTGCCGCGCGGAACGTGGAAGACGATCTGACGAACGTACGGCACCTTGGGCTCGAGCCGTCTGCCGTCCCCGACGAACTTCCCGGCGGCCAGCACGGTACTCGGACGCCGCTCGCGGACGTCCGCGGTGAACCGGGATTGCTGAGGGTCGATCAGGAAGCCACTGAACACCTCGGCCACCTCGGACGCGTCGACCCGATCAGGACGGACGCACCGGACGACGCGTGAACCGGTGAGCGTGTACGCGGATCCCACCGCCGACAGACTCTTCCCCGAGACCGCTTCGTAGCTCACCGTGGCGCGCACGACATCGTCATCCCGCTGCACCGCTTCGCGGACCAGGCCCGCCCTGAGGGAGACAGCGCGACCGGCTTGCGAAGGTGCATATTCGTTCTGGTACCAGAACGACCAGGCGCTGACAGTCGCACCGGCGAGGGCCAGCGCGAACGCTCCCACGCGCGGAACCGTCACGCGCGCCTCGCTACCGAACTCGACCAGGCCGGCGACGGCGACGCCGACGAAGATCAGCCCGATGGCAGCGACGACGATCCGCTGATCGCCCGCAGCCCGGAGCCCCGAAAGGAAGGCGTAGAGGCCGGTGAGTAGAATCAGAAGGAAGCCGATCAACACCGGCGGCCTGCCCGTAGGGCGGACACCGCCCTCCCAACTCGATCGCCGACTCAGGCGCATCAACTGGGGCACTGCAACGAGCAGGACTACCGCGAACGCCAGCAACACGACGCTCGTCGCGGTCACCCGGAGGTCGGCGTCCCGCAGCGCCACGTCATGGAGGCCGATGACGATGGCCGCGCAGGCGAACACCAGGAAGAACAGCGCGAACGCAAGGATCCACAGCGCAATCCCGCTCGCTCCAGCATTCGTGGACGGCCGCTCGCCGTTTCCCGGAGCAGCGCTCACGTCTGGCGCCGCTTTCACCCGAATCTCGAGACGGAGTACAACCGGACGACGTGCGGGGTCATGCTGCTTCCCTTCGCGCGTTTGGATATCACCATACGCCCATCGGCACGTCGTTTCGCCGGCGGCGGCCGGTTCCTCTACTGAACGCGACGCCGTCCATCTACGGACGTCAGGACGGCGAGCGACCGGGGCGACGCAGGATCTACTCGCTGCGAGCGGCGGAGGTGACGAGTCTCTCCGCTACCGCTCGCGCGACGCGCGCAGGCTCAGCCGAGCCGCGCGCGACGGCCGTCGTGATCGTTCCGGGCACGAGCAGGAAGAGCTGCTGCGCAACCGCGTCGGGCTCGGCGAACGCAGCCTCGGCCGCGGTCCGTCGAAAGTACTCCTCGACCTCGCGGGTGAGATCGAGGAGCTCCTGCGCGAACCCGTGATCGGCGTCGCGGAACTCGACAGCGGTGTTGATGAACGGGCAGCCGTGGAACTCGTCGGCAGCCAGCCAGTCCCCGAGGAC
Source organism: uncultured Gaiellaceae bacterium (assembly GCA_963765705.1). Classification (GTDB taxonomy): domain Bacteria; phylum Actinomycetota; class Thermoleophilia; order Gaiellales; family Gaiellaceae; genus Gaiellasilicea. The sequence continues at coordinate 5,379 of CAVXXJ010000013.1, read as the reverse complement.
ATCGAAGAATGCGGTCAGTCGCTCCTCCGGGGTATGCGCCCGAGCCTCGATCTCGGCGAGTACGTGGTCGAACCAGCGAGCTCCAGGGCTGAGAAGCCAGAGCCGGATCAGCTCGTCCTTCGAGCGGAAGTGGCCGTAGAAGGTCGCCTTGGCCACGCCGGCGTGAGCGATGATCGCGTTGATCCCGGTCGCCCGGACGCCGTTGGCCCGGAACAGCTCCGACGCGGCGTTGACGATTCGCTGCCTGGGGTCGGCCCGGTACGTCCCGAAGACGAACCGGACGACGGTTCCATCTTCAGCGTCGGCGAGCTCGACCCGTTCGCCGATCACCCTGCCGATGAGGAGCCCGAAGTCGCTGCCGCCCGCCGCGAGCGCGTCGGACCGGGACCGGTCCGACCTGACCTCGCAGAACCATTCGCCGTCCTGACGCGCAGTACAGATCGTGGCACTCGCCCCCTCCTCGGCGAGCCACGTGCGCAGCAGCTCGCTGACCGCGAGCAGGAGGTCGTCGACCGTGTCCACGTCGAGGCCGACCGCCTGTGCTTCCCAGCGCACGTCCCGTCGGATGTCGATCAGCTGCTGCGAATCGGTGACAGTGACTCGCGTGCGCTCCTGCCAGCCGGCCTCGTCGTCCACCGGCCCGAGGGCTGCCGCGACCTCTTTCTCACCGAAGTGCACCGCGCTCGGCACGCGCTCCGAGCGGGTCGAGATGACCGGGTGGGTCCGGCGCGCGTGCTCGAGGATCGCCTCGGGCAACGTCTCCGTGTTGTAAGCGCACGCGAACCAGACCGGAGCAGCCGCGAACGCTCGGTTCACGACCGACTCGTACCGAGTCCAGTTCCGGATCGCGACGTCGTGGTCCCCATAGGCGATCTCGCCGATCGCGCGTACGGAATCGACACCGTCGCGGAACTGCTGGTCGAACACGTCCCGCCACGCGACGAGGGCTGCTCCGGGTCGCCGGTACCAGCGCGTCGCGTCGAAGAACGACACCGCATCCGCCTGGATGCCGAGCCCTCGCCGCAACTTGGCGATCCGCGGCTCGGTCGTCACCGCGATCGCCCCCTGATCCGCCGCAATCGCCTCCTGGAGGAACGGCACGAGCCGCTCCGCGAAGTCGTCGTCCGAGGAATAGAAGAACGCCTCGTGAGTCAGTGCCACGACTGGATGTTACAGCGCGCGCCCAGAAATAGACAAGTCTGTCTGGTTGTGTATCGTTGCCATACCACTCTGTCCATCTAGGCGTCGGCACACCATCCATCCTCCATCCTCGAGTCGCCAATCCGCGCTCAGCGAAGAGCTGACCGACGCACTGACCGCCGACCTCTTCCAGGCTCTCGACGCGGTCCAGGTCGCGGCGTACATCGCCGACAGCGACCGGCGCCTCCGGTGGCAGAACGCGGCCTCGATCCGGCTGCTCGGCGACCTTCGGGGCAAGATCGACCGCAGCATCGTCGCGGCCGAGGACCTGCCGCGTGTCCGAGAGGCGTTCGCCCGCAAGCAGCTGGGAGCGCTGCACACGGAGCTCGAGGTGACTGTCGTCCGGCCCGACGGCAGCCATGTCCACGTTGCCGTCAGCTCGGTGCCGCTCAGGGACAAGAACGGCGAGATGATCGGGAGCTTCGGCATCACCAGGATGCTGAGCGAAGTCGATTCGCGGCCGGGCGAAGAGGCGCCCCGCCTGACGGCGCGTCAGCACCAGGTGCTCACGCTGCTGGCCGGCGGCTGCTCGACCGCTCAGATGGCGGAGATGATGGGACTGTCGAAGCACACGGTGCGCAACCACGTGAGGTGGTTACTACAGAGCCTCGGTGCCCGGTCGCGCGTCGAGGCGGTGGCAAAAGGACGCCTCGCGAACCTGATCTGACTCCGCGAGCGGTGCCATAGGATTTGAGCCGTGCCGTTCACGCTCCGGAACATCAAGCAGGATCTGGAGGACCTCGGCTCCAGGTTCGACGGATCGCCGGACCTGGAGTTCCGCGCGGCAACCAAGGCGCTCGAGCTCGAGAAGTCCGGCCTGAGCTACCAGCGTGTCCCGCCCGGCTATCGCTTTCCGTACGGCCACACGCACAAGACGCAAGAGGAGGTGTACGTGGTCGTGCGCGGGAGCGGGCGGATGAAGGTCGACGAAGAGATCGTCGAGCTCGAGGAATGGGACGCGGTGCGCGTCCCGCCCGGTGCGTGGCGGGGCTACGAGGCCGGGCCGGAGGGCCTCGAGATCCTCGTCATCGGCGCGCCCAATCTCGGCGAGACTCCGCGCGACGACGTCGATGGCCAGCGCGACTGGTGGGCTGACTAGTCGGTCACGGGCACAGCGACTTGACAGCGGGACGGTTCTAGAGTTCAGTCCCCACACCGTCGGCCCCTAGGCCGTGCAATGCCAGCGTCCACCTCAACCCGACCCCTGTGGAGGTATGTGATGCGCAGCCGAATTCGGCGCTCTCTCGTTCTCTCGACCCTCGTCGCCCTGGTGCTCGGTGTATCCGGCGCCGCCGCGCTCATCAGCGACGGCAAGCCGCCGCACACCAAGGTCAGCGGCATCGACGTCGACAAGAAGACGATCCCGCAGCTCCAGAAGTTGATGGACACACGCCGGCTCAACTCCGTTGCACTGACGAACTTCTACCTCCGGCGCATCGAAAAGCTCAACCCGACGCTCAACGCGGTGATCACGGTCAGCCCGACCGCGCTCGCCGACGCACGAGCGGCCGACCAGGCGCGGCGCAAGGGCGACAATCGTCCGCTGCTGGGGATGCCGATCATCGTCAAGGACAATGTCAACACCACCGGCATGCCCACGACGGCCGGCTCCTGGGCACTCGCCGGGAGCACGCCCGCAGACGCGTTCATCGCGGGACGGCTGAAGGCCGCCGGCGCGATCATCATCGGCAAGGCCAACCTGTCCGAGTGGGCCAACTTCCGGTCCGGCCCGTCCTCCAGCGGCTGGAGCGGCGTCGGCGGCCAGACGAACATGCCGTACGTCCTCGATCGCAACCCGTGCGGCTCCAGCTCCGGCTCCGGCGTCGTCGCGGCAGCCGACCTCGCGGTCGCGGCCGTGGGCACGGAAACCGACGGCTCGATCGTCTGCCCGTCCGGCGCCAACGGCGTCGTCGGGATCAAGCCGACGCTCGGGCTGTGGAGCCGCGCAGGAGTCGTTCCGATCAGCGCCGACCAGGACACGGCCGGCCCGATGGCCCGCAGCGTCACCGACGCTGCAGTCCTCCTCGGCGCGGCAACCGGCGTCGACCCGAAGGACGCCGCAACCGCTGCTCAGGTCGGCCATGCCTCCACCGACTACACCCGGTTCCTCAACGACAAGGCGCTGAAGGGCGCCCGCATCGGCGTCTGGCGCGCCGGCACCTACGACCCCGACTTGGTGGGGTCCGTCGTCGAGCCGCTCCTCGACGACGTGATCGACGATCTCGAGGGCGAAGGTGCGACCGTGATCGACGGGACCGACATCGACCTGACGGCGGCCGGCGGCGAGTTCCCGGCGCTCCTGTGCGAGTTCAAGACCGACATCGCGACCTATCTCAAGACGTACGTCCACGGGACGAACCCGAAGACGGGCCAGCCCTATCCGCAGACCCTCGCCGACCTGATCGAGTTCAACGAGGATCATCCCGATCTCGAGGGCCCGTGGAACAACCTCGTCTTCGAGCTCGCCGAAGCGACGAACGGACGTGATCCGGAGTGCGCCGGTATCCGTGCCGGTGTCACGCCGCCGGTGCAGAAGGCGATCGACGACCTGATGGCCAAGCACAACCTCGACGCGATCGTCGCGCTGACCAACGGGCCGGCCTGGCCGACCAACTCCGACCCCGACGAGGGCGACCTCGACGGCCACTTCGAGTACTTCGTCGGCTCCTCGGGGGCGGCTGCAGTGTCCGGCTACGCCGACATCACGGTGCCCGCGGGGCACATCCGCAAGCTCCCGATGGGGATCACGTTCATCGGCGGCCGCTGGTCCGAGCCGAAGCTGCTCGGCCTGGCGTTCGACTACGAGCAGGCGACGGATCATCGTCGCCCGCCGCAGTTCAAGGCGACGATCGGCGATGCGCTGTTCCCCGGCGTCCCGAACCCGCCCGAGTCGCTGCGGCGACAGGCGACGCAGGCTGAGCTCGCTCTCGCCGCGCGCCCGCGGTAGAAGCATCACGCAGAGACGACGTAGCCCGGCCCCTCGCCGGGCTACGTCGTGTTGCGCACCGGCAATCCCAAGGCAACGCCACTGGACGACTTCTGCCACCCTCCAGACATGGATCTCAGCGAGCTTCGAGAGCCGATCGTCCAGGCGCCTCTGGCCGGCGGTGCCTCGACCCCGAGGCTGGCGGCCGCCGTCAGCGACGCCGGAGGGCTCGGTTTCCTCGCAGCCGGCTACAAGACGGCCGATACGGTTCGCGAGGACATCCGCGAGTTGCGCTCGCTGACGGGCAGGCCTTTCGGCGTCAACATCTTCGTCCCGCCGGGGCCTGAGGCCGACGGGGGAGCTGTGGAGCGCTATGCCGCCAGCCTCGAGGCGGAGGCCGAGCGCTATGCGGTCGAGCTGGGCGAGCCTCGCCACGACGACGACGACTTCGCCGCGAAGCTCGCTCTCGTCGTCGCAGAAGGTGTCGAGATCGTCTCCTTCACCTTCGGCTGCCCGCAGCAGGAGGTCGTGGTGCGGCTTCGCGAGGCGGGTTGCGATGTCTGGGTCACGGTCACGAACCCGGAGGAAGCGAGCGAGGCGCACGCGGCCGGCGCCACCGCGCTCGTCGTGCAGGGTTTCGAGGCCGGAGGCCATCGCGGGTACTTCAGCGACAACGAGGGTGCCGAGGATCTCGGGCTGTTGGTCGCGCTGCGCCTCGTCTCCTACCGTGTAGACGTGCCGCTCGTCGCCGCCGGCGGAATCGCCGACGGCGCGTCCGTCGCCGCGGTGCTCTGCGCCGGAGCGGCGGCGGCGCAGATCGGCACGGCGCTGATGCTCACGCCCGAGGCTGGTACGTCCGCCCCGCACCGCGCTGCGCTCGCGTCAGCCGGTGCCACGCGCCTGACGCGTGCGTTCAGCGGCCGCCAGGCACGAGGAATCGTCAACCGCTTCATGGAGGAGCACGACGCGGCCGCCCCGATCGCGTATCCGGACGTGCATCATCTGACCACACCGATCCGCGTCGCTGCCCGGGCAGCCGGCGACCCGGAGGCGATCAACCTCTGGGCAGGACAGGCCTATCCGCTGGTTCGGGAAGAGCCCGCCGCGGAGGTCGTTCACCGCATCGGCGCGGAGGCCCGAGCTGCCGCGAGCCAGCTTTCCCGCAGGCTCGGCCAGCCCGGCTGACACACAAGCGTCGCCCGACTGGACGACGCTTGAATCAGACGTCACTGCTGAGCTTCAAGCCCTGGAGT
>CAVXXJ010000012.1:0-14743 GCA_963765705.1 uncultured Gaiellaceae bacterium | reverse complement strand
AGGTGCGGCCGAGGAAGTTGACGTCCATCACGCGCCGCAGCTCGTCGTCCTCGAGCTGCTCGACCTCCGCGTAGACGGTCACCATCACCGACGCGACGAAGGTGTCGATCGTGCCGAAGCGCTCGACGGCGCGGACGCAGAGGCTCTCGGCGTCGGCCGCACTCGCGGCGTCGCCCGGAACGGCCAGTCCCTGGCCTCCGGCGGCCTCGACCTCCTGCACCGCGTGCTCGAGCGCCTCGCCGTTGCGCGCCGAGACCACGACCTTGGCGCCACGGGCGCCGGCGGCACGCGCCACTGCCCGCCCGATCCCACTGGACGCACCCGAAATGACGATCACCTGCTCCGCCAGCGGCCTCTTCACCGTTCCAGCTTCCCCGGGGTTCGAGCCGCACAAACGGTGGTAAGGTGAGAGCCATGCCATTCGGAATCGGAGTCACCGAGCTCGTCATCCTGCTCGTCGCCCTGCTGATCATCTTCGGTCCGAAGCGTCTGCCCGAGATGGGCCGCTCGCTCGGCAAGGGGATGCGGGAGTTCAAGGACTCGATCTCCGGCAAGGACGACGACGACGAGCCCGTGCACCACCGCCTCGCCACGGAGCTTCCGCCCGCCGACGAGCATCCGGTCGCGCAAGAGCAGCGCGAGCGCGACACCGTCTCCTAAGCTCCCCCGGCAATACTCTTTGACCCGATGGCCTTGAAGCGTCTGCCGCGGCGCCTCCAGCACGGGGAGGAAGCGACTCTCGTCGAGCATCTGGGCGAGCTGCGCTCGCGGCTGCTGATCAGCCTGCTCACGCTCGCGCCCGCCTTCGGGGTCGCATTCGCGTTCCAGGAGAAGCTGCTCGAGTGGCTCAGCCGGCCGCTGCCCCCCGAGAGGCGGGACATGCTGCTGACGCTCGGCGTCGTCGAGCCGTTCACGATCGCCGTCAAGGTCAGCCTCGCGGCCGCCGTCGCAGTGACCCTGCCGATCCTGCTCTACCAGCTGTGGGCGTTCCTGGCGCCCGCGATCGAGGAGCACATCCAGCGCACAGTGGCCATCTTCGCGACCTTCGCGACACTCCTCTTCGCGTCCGGCGTCGTCTTTTCGTACTTCGTGGTCATGCCGCGGGCGCTCGAGTTCCTGACCAATTTCAACGAGGACATCCTCGACGTGCAGATCCGGGCGACCTACTACTTCTCGTTCGTGACCGTGACGCTGCTCGCGACCGGTCTCGCCTTCCAGATGCCGATCTTCATCCTGGCGCTCGTGCGGCTTCGCGTCCTGACGGCGGCGCGGCTGCGCCGGAACCGGAGGATGGGGATGCTCGGCATGCTCGTCTTCGCGATCCTCCTCCCCACCGTCGACCCGGTCTCGCTTGCGCTCGAGGTCGTACCGCTGTTCCTGCTCTTCGAGCTCTCGATCTGGCTCTCGACCTTCATGGAGAAGCGGTGGGGCATCGCCGACCAGACGTCGCGGTGGAGCCCCGAGGAATGATCCAGTGAGGATCCTCTCCGCCGACTGGGTGCTTCCGGTCGAGGGCGACCCGATCGAGAACGGCGCGATCGCGATCGAGGACGGGCGGATCGCCGCGGTCGGAACGGCCGCCGAGCTGGGCGAAGGCGAGCGCTTTCCGGACGCTGCGATCGTCCCCGGCTTCGTCAACGCGCACACCCACCTCGAGTACGCCGTGTACGCGGGCTTCGGCGACGGACTCTCCTTCGGCCCCTGGATCGCGATGCACATGGAGCGGAAATCTCGGCTGGACCGCGGCGACATGGAGGCGATCGCCCGCCTCGGCGCAGCGGAGTGCCTCCGCTCGGGAGTCACCACCGTCGGCGATCTCGCGTTCGCAGGCGCGAGCGCGCACGCCTGCGCAGAGCTCGGCCTGCGCGCGATCGTCTATCTGGAGGTCTTCGGCAGCGACGCTTCGGAGGCCATCGGCCAGTTCGACGGGAAGCGAGCGTACGTCGACGCAGCGCTCTCGGACCGCGTCCGGGTCGGAGTCTCGCCGCACGCGCCCTACACGTGCTCGAACGACGTCTACGGCGCCTGCCTCGAGCTCGAGCTTCCACTCGCAACGCACCTGCACGAGAGCCAGGACGAGCTCGACTGGCTGCTGCGCGGCGAGGGGCCGTGGGAGCCGCTCGCCGACATGCTGCCGCCCCCGGACGGAGAGACCGGCATCCGCCGGCTCGCGGCCGCCGGCCTGCTGAACGAGACCGTGGTCGCCGCGCACTGCGTCAAGGTCGACGAGGAAGAGATCGGCTTGCTCGCAAGCCACGGTGTCGCCGTCGCCCATTGCCCGCGGTCGAACGCGTTGCTGGGCTGCGGGATTGCGCCGCTGCACGCCCTCCGAGCAGCCGGTCTGCGCGTCGGCGTCGGCACGGACGGGGTCTCGTCGGTGCCGTCGCACGACTTCTTCGAGGAGCTGCGGACGGTGCTCGCGCTCGCGCGGGCACGCGACGAGCGGGCCGACGCTCTCTCCGCCTCGGAGGCGCTCGAGCTCGCCACTCTCGGCGGCGCGCGGGCGCTGGGACTCGACGAGGAGGTCGGATCGCTCGTCGCCGGGAAACGCGCGGATGTTGCCATCGTCTCCCTTTTCGGTTCGCCGTATCTACCATGGGAGGATCCGGCGGCCGCCGTCGTCTACGGCGGCGCTCCGGAGCGCGTCCTGGCTACCCTCGTCGACGGCGAGGCACGGTACGAGAGAGGAGGATTCGAGTGGCAAGAGCTGATCGACGCAACGTCCGCGGCGCGCGGGCGCATGCTGCAGCCCGCAGCCGCAAGCGCGACAGCGACCTCGTAGCGATTGAGGACACGATGTTCTTCAGCCGGCTGCGACGCCACGCGAAGTGGATGTTCGTCTTCCTCGCGCTCGTCTTCGCCGTCGGCTTCGTCGGCTTCGGGATCGGCGCGAACCAGAACGCGAGCATCGGCGACCTCCTCCGCGGCGGCGGCGGCGTCACCGACGGCAGCATCTCGGTCTCGGACGCTCGCGATGCCGTGAAGAAGAATCCGAAGAGCGCCCCGGCACAGCGCAGCCTCTCCACCGCGCTCCAGGAGGACGGCCAGACCGACGAGGCGATCGTCGTGCTGAACCGCTACCTCGCGCTCAAGCCCAAGGACAAGGAGGCGCTGCAGGAGCTCGCCGGGCTCCATCTCAGCCGCGCAAACGCGCTCGCGCGCGACGCGCAGGAGGCCCAGATCCGCGCCAGCTATCTCACGTTCGGCTCGACCTTCAGCTCGCCGCTCGACCTCGGCAAGGGTGCGACGCTCGGCCCCGACCCGATCGACCAGGCGATCTCGACAGAGGCGAACCAGGCTGTCAACACCGCGTACACGGCGGCCCAGGCGTCCTACCAGAAGGCAGAGGACGCGTATGACCGGCTCGCCATCGTCGCGCCGAAGGATCCGAACATCCAGCTCGAGCTGGCGCAGACGGCGCAGCAGAGCGGCGACACCGTCAAGGCGATCGCGGCCTACGAGAAGTTCCTGAAGCTCGCTCCCGACGACCCGACCGCAGGGATCGTCAGGCAGCAGATCGCCCAGCTGAAGGCCGCGCAGACCCCGCCAGACTCGGGTTAGACTCACCTCTGACCGGGAAGACACCGCACATTCTGTCGGCGAGACCGGGGGCATCCAGATGAACTTCGACGTCAAGACCGAGAAGCTGAGCAACGAGCAGTACGTGATCTCCCTCGCGGGCGAGGTGGATCTCTACACCGCGCCGGAGTTCAAGCAGCAGCTGCTCGAGGTAATCGACCAGGGCGGCCGCGATGTCGTCGTCGACCTCAGCGACACGACCTTCATCGACTCGACCACGCTCGGTGTGCTCGTCGGCGGGGTGAAGCGACTGCGGACGAACGACGGCCAGCTCTCGCTCGTGTGCAGCGACCGGAACATCACCAAGATCTTCGAGATCACCGGGCTCGACCGCGTCTTCACGATCCACCCGACGCGCGAAGCCGCCGTCGAGTCGACGACGGGATCTGCGGCCTAGGGTGAAGCTGCGCGGGCTGGCAGGTCCAGGCGCGGCCCTGATCGCGGCACTGATCACGGCTTTGGCCGCGACCGGTTGCGGTACCACGGGCCTCCCCGAGGCAGGCGCTGACACGACCCGCGGCAAGGAGCTGTTCAAGGAGAAGTGCGCCGCGTGCCACACGCTGGCCGACGCCGGCACGAAAGGCGTGATCGGTCCGAACCTCGACGATGCATTCCGCCAGTCGCGCGAGGACGGGCTCGGCGAACAGACGATCCAGTCCGTGATCCGCGGCCAGATCTCGTATCCCGTCGAGGAGCCGCCGACGGGGCTGACGGGCATGCCGGCGGACATCGTCACCGGCGACGACGCGGAGGCGGTCGCGGCCTACGTCGCGTCCGTGGCGTCGCTCCGCGTTCAGGCACAGCCGGAAGCCGAGGCCGGCGGCGGCGGTGCCGCGGACGGCAAGGCGATCTTCGCCGAGGCCGGTTGCGGTAGCTGCCACACGCTCGCAGCCGCGGAGTCGAGCGGAAACATCGGCCCGAACCTCGACGAGACGAAGCCGGCGAAGGAGCTCGTGATCGAACGCGTCACGAACGGCATGGGCGCGATGCCCTCCTTCAAGGACTCCTACTCGGCGGAGCAGATCGCAGCGGTCGCCGACTTCGTCTCCACGAACGCCGGCAAGTAGACGCTCTTCCCGCGGGCCGAGCGACTAGCGCGCGTCGAGGTCGACGACGACGTGCGTGATCGGGACGGCAAAGCGGTCGCGCGCCGCGCCGACGACGTTGCGCTCGAGCCAGTTCGAACGGCCCTCGGGATGCGTCGAGATGACGATCTCGTCGGCGCCGAAGGTGCGCAGCGCGTCCTCGATCGCCTGCAGCGGATCACCGTCACCGACCTCGCCGTGCGCCCGGACGCCGTCACGTTCGAGCTGGGCGAGGCTCGCATCCAGCCGTGCCTGGGCGGCCTCCCGCGCGCCGTCCTCGTCCGACGCCCACGTCCGCACCTGCGAGTTGAGAGCCGGACAGACGACGAGCACGTTCTCCTCGACTCCTTCCGCCTTGCTCCTGAGAATCGCCAGCAGTTCATCGCCACCGACCGTCTCGTTCGCGACCACGAGGATCCGGCGCTCGTTCTTACGGCTCTTACTGGCAACCGCCGTCCTCGCCACCGGCTCCTCGGTGCGCGACCGGAGCCACAGCCACACGGCCAGCGCTGTGAGGCCGACGAAGACGACGACGCCGAGCCACGTCCTGATCGCAGCCGCGGCGACGATCAGCGCGAAGTACCCCACCGTCAGCAGCAGGAAGCGATACGCCTCGGCCTCGCTACGGAACGGATTACGAGCCATTAGTGCGCCCTCCGCACTCCTTAGAGGAGGTAGATCGTCGCGTACACCACAATCCACATTACGTCGACGAAGTGCCAGTAGATTCCCGGAAGCTCCACACCGTGGTGATGCTCGGGTGTGAAGTGCCCGCGGAACGACCTCACCGTCGCCACGGTGAGCAGGCAGAGCCCGACGAAGACGTGCGCCCCGTGCAGTCCTGTGAGGCCGAAGAAGATCGTCCCGAAGGCGCCGTCGGCGGGGTTGAAGCCGATGCGCGCGTACTCGAGCATCTGAGTGAGCAGGAACGCGAGCCCCATGAAGAGCGTCAGCACGAGGCCGGCCTGCAGCCCCGCACGATGGCCTTTCTTGATCGACTGCAACGCCCAGTGCATCGTCAGGCTGGAGGTCACCAGGACGATCGTGTTGACACCCGCGACGAAGACGGGCAGATGGAAGGGCTCGAGCGGCCAGGCCTGGGCTTCCGGGTTGACGACGCGGACGAAGAAGTAGGCGGTGAAGAAGGCGCCGAAGAGCATCGCCTCCGAAGCGATGAAGAGGAACATGCCGAGCACCGTGGCGTCGACACGCGAGCTCTGGTTCGCGATCGGCGGCCCGTGGTGGCCGGTGTCGTGCGCGTCTGCGTGAGCGCTCATGCCTCGACCTCGACCCCGACTGGCTCGACGACGACGTGCTCGACGGGCACCTTCGCCTCGCTCTCCAGCCGCCCGACCAGGTCGCGCTTCAGCCAGGACGACCCGCGCTGCTCCGGGAAGGTGGAGACGAGGATCGAGTCGATGCTCTCGTCCTGAATGGCGTGCATGGCGGCCGTGAACGGATCCGGGTGCGCAACCTGCCCGTGCGCCTCGATCCCCTCCGAACGGAGCCGGGTCAGCGCCTGCCGCAGGCGCCGCTCCGCCTCCGGATGCTCACCCTGGTCCGGGTCGCTCTGCGGGCAGACGATCAGGAAGCTGGTGCTCTCGTTGCCTCGCGCCTTCTCACGGATGCGATCGAGCAGCGGCTCGCCCAGCACCGTCTCGTTCGCAAGCACGAGGACGTTCTCCGCGCCCGTGCGCTCCGCCACCTTGGAGACGACATGCTCGACCGGGCGCGCGCCGGCGGCCTTGCGGATCTCGTCGAGCAGGTTGCGGCGCCGCCAGCCCGACTTCGCCTCGGGGTGCGTCGAGACGATCAGCTCGTCCGGCTCCTCCATCGCGATCGCGTCCTTCACCGCCGTCAGCGGATCGTGGTCGACGACATGGCCCGTGGCGTGGATCCCGGCCTCGCGGAAGCTCGTGAGTGTCCGGTCGAGCCGGCGCCCCGCCGCCGCACGGCGCGTGTTGTCGTAGACGACGTAGCCCTCGCGCGGCTCGTTCACCGGCGCAATCACGACGACGAGCGCATCGCTGTCCTCGACGCGCTTCCGGACGACGTCGAGGAGCTCGTCGCCGGTCAGCGTCTCGTTCGCGACCACGAGGAGCTTGCGCGGCTGGGCGCTCAATGCACGACCTCCTCCTCGTGCACGGTCGCGGCGCCCCCTCGCAGGACCGCGTGTCTCGCCCCCGGCACGCCGTACTCGTACGGGCCGCCGACCACCTGAGGGATCTCGTCGAAGTTGAAGACGGGCGGCGGCGAGGTCACCTGCCACTCGAGCGTCATCGCGCGCCAAGGGTTCGACGGTGCGATCGGGCCGCGGTTCCAGCTGACGATGATGTTGTAGAAGAAGACGATCGTGGAGGCGCCGAGCAGGAACGAGAACATCGAGATGATGAGGTTCCAGTTCCCGAACTGCTCCGCGTAGTCGGCGACGCGTCGCGGCATCCCCTGGAGCCCGACCCAGTGCATCGGGAAGAACGTCCCGTTGAAGCCGATGAACGTCAGCCAGAAGTGGGTCTTGCCGAGCTTCTCCGAGTACATCCGCCCGGTCATCTTCGGGAACCAGTAGTAGATCCCGGCGAAGATCGTGAAGACGGACCCGCCGAAGAGCACGTAGTGGATGTGCGCGACGATGAAGTACGTGTCCGACGCGGCGATGTCGATCGGCACCGAGGCGAGGAAGATCCCCGAGAGCCCGCCGAGCACGAACATGGAGATGAAGCCGAGCGCGAACAACATCGGCGTGCGGAAGTGGAGCTTCCCCTCCCACATGGTCGCGAGCCAGGAGAAGATCTTGATCCCGGTCGGCACCGCGATGATCATCGACGTCACCATCATCGGGACGCGCAGCCACGGCGCCAGGCCGGCCACGAACATGTGGTGGGCCCAGACCGAGAAGCCGAGCACGAGGATCCCCATCAGGGAGAGCGCCATCAGCCGGTAGCCGAAGATCGGCTTCCGCGAGAAGACGGCCATCACCTCCGAGATGATCCCGAAACCGGGCAGCATCATGATGTAGACGGCCGGGTGCGAGTAGAACCAGAAGATGTGCTGGTAGCCGAGGACGTAGCCGCCCTCGGAGACGTTGAAGAAGTTCGTGTGCATCACCCGGTCGAACATGACGAAGAACTGCGAGCCGGCGATGAACGGCGTCGCGATCACGACCAGCAGTGAGGTCGTGAAGTTCGCCCAGACGAGCAGCGGCATCCGCCAGAACGTCATCCCCGGCGCGCGCATCGTGATGATCGTGACCAGGAAGTTGAGTGCGGTCATGATCGACGACGCACCGGCCCACTGGACGCCCATGTTGAAGAACACCTGTCCGAGCGGCTGGTCGACGGCCAGCGGCGCATAGCTCGTCCAGCCGGTCGCGAAGGCTCCGCCGGGCGCGAGGAACGCGCACAGGAACATGATCCCGGCGATCGGCAGCAGCCAGTAGGAGAGTGCGTTCAGCCGTGGGAAGGCCATGTCCGGCGCGCCGAGCATCAGCGGCACGGCGAAGTTCGCGAGGCCGGCGAACGCCGGGATGATGAAGAGGAAGATCATCAGCGCCGCGTGCTCCGACACGAGCCCGTTGAAGGTCTGCGTGTCGACGAACTGCATGTCCGGGTTCGCGAGCTCGGCGCGGAAGATCATCGCCATCAGCCCACCCACGGTGAAGAAGAAGAACGTCGTCACGAGGTACTGGACGCCGATCACCTTGTGGTCGGTGTTGACCTTGAAGTAGTCGCGCCAGCTGTACGCGCCGTGGCTGGCGTGGTCGTCGACGCGCGTCGGGCGACCCGACATGTAGTAGAGCCAGTAGTCGAAGGCGCCGATGCCGGCGAGGAACCCGATCGGAGAGGTGGTCAGGAACCCGACGACGGTGATCACGGTCCAGTCGGCCGTCGGCTCGTAGTGGCCGAGCCAGCGGAAGAAGAGGACGATCCCGGTGCCGATCGCCCAGAAGAGCGGCGTCATCCAGGCGGCACGCAGGAAGCCGGGGCCGGTCAGGTGCTTCAGGCCGCGGCGCGGCGGGGCCGGCGTATGTGCCTCGTGCGGTGTGTGGGCTACGTCGGTCACCTGCTCCCCTTCTGGCCGTCGACCAGATACTGCACCACCGCGTCGAGTTGCTCCTCGGAGAGCGACTTCCCGTAGGTGCTCGGCATGACGCCACTCTGGTAGCCCGACGCGAGGACGGCGTTCGGATCCTCGATCGACTCGTGCAGGAACTCCTCCAGCGGCCGCCCGCCCGGATCGACGGCGTCGAGGCTCGGCCCGACCTGCGCATCGGTGCCGGCGGGCGCGAACGTGTGACAGCCGCCGCAGCCGGCGGTCGCGAAGACCGCTTCGCCCGAGCTCTCGTCGGCGGGCCCGCCTGCTGCCTCGTCGGCCAGGTACTTCTCGTACGCGGCCTGGTCGACGACCCGGACGGGCGCACGCATGGTCGAGTGGCCGAGCCCGCAGAGCTCCGTGCAGACGATGGCGTACTCGCCGATCCTGGTCGGGGTGATCACGAGGGTCGTCTCGATCCCGGGCACGGCATCGGACTTCTGCCCGAACTCGGGCACCCAGAACGCGTGGATCACGTCGAGCGAGTGCAGGGTCAGCTTCACGGCGCGGTCGACGGGCAGCACGAGCTCCCCGGAGACCACCTTGCTGTCGCCGGGGTATTCGAACTTCCACGCGAACTGCTGCGCCGTCACGGCGATGCGAAGCGGGTTCGGGCCCGCATCGTCGTTCCTCGCGAGCACGATCGCGCTGACGATCGAGATCGCGGTCACCAGCACCGCCGGGATCGCCGTCCAGACGATCTCCAGGCCCGTGTGGCCGTGGATCGGCGGCCCGTCGGTCTCGTCCTCCGGCTGGACCCGGAAGTTGAGCACCGAGTAGATGATCGCGGCGGCAACGACGGCGAAGACGGCGACGCAGATGACCGTCGTGAACCAGAACGTGAACTCGATCCGGTCCATCTCCTCGGAAGCCGAGGTGGGGAGCCACGGGACGAGAACCGCGACGACGGACGCGGCAAGTCCCGCGAGCACGCCGTAGATCGTGATCCTGACGATGGAGCCCCTGCGCACCGCGGCGAGCCTACCGCAACCCGCACCCGAAACGACGCTACAAACGTTTGTTAGCTGGCCCCGCAATTGGGGAAGAACGAAAAGGCACCCCCCGCCTACCGAGGAGGACGAAATGGGTATTGGAGTGAGCATCCTTTTGATCGCAGTTGGAGCGATCCTGACTTGGGCCGTGAACGCCTCAGTTTCCGGTCTCGAGCTGGACACGATCGGTGTCATCCTGATGATCGTGGGCGCGCTCGGCCTGGTGCTCTCGATGATCTTCTGGTCGTCCTGGGGCGGCTTCGCCGGCGGCTCGCGCCGCACGACGACGTACGTCGACGACGGCCCGCGCGTCTGAGCAGCGCAGCAATCTCTTCCGTTCGAGCGAGAGGCGGCCACCCGGCCGCCTCTCCTCGTTCCTACGGCCAGACGGTGGTCTCGGGTCGGACATCGAGAGCGCTGCCGTCGCGGCACTCGGCCGTTCGGTACTCGGGCGGCACGTCCGGGTAGCCGACGTCCCAGGCGAGGCCGGTCATCAGATCCTCGTACGCCTTCGACCTGCCGGCGGCTCGGACGAGGTCGCGGACACGCTGGATCGCCACGCACTCGACCTGAGCCTCGGTGGCCTCGGGACTGCGGAGATGCTCGGCCTCGTGGGCGAGCGTGACGAGGGCGATCGCGAGATCGAGGCTCTCGAGGTTGAGATTGGGCGAGTAGCTGCCGCCGAAGAAACGATCGAGCGGGGCGCAGATCTGAGGCGCCAGGTGAATGCGCCAGCCGTCCCGGTCCGCAAAGCCGATCGGCCAGAGCTCGTCGACTCGGATCAGGCGCCACTCCTCACTCAGCTCCTCCCAGTGAGTGTCGGACCAGCAGAACGCCTCCGGCCGGGCTCCCGCGAGCCGAGTCGCCTGGGCCGCGAGCTTGGGCGACCGCTCCGGAGCGGCGGACCGTGTCCGCTGATCGGTGAGGTCGGCGAGGACAGCGTCCCGGACGTCGTACCACTCCGCGAGCTCCCGCTCCGACGGCTCGTCGGCGGCGATGGCGTCCCGCAGCCGTCCGCACCCGGCCAGCACGATCCTCGAGGCTGCCACGAGCCGAGCCGGCGGGTCGCCCACCTGCGTCGGGTACGTCTCGTCGCAGCGCGCTCCCGGCGCGTAGTCGCCTTCGGACAGACCGGTGTCGACTCGGTCGGTCCAGGCCACGTACGCCTTGATCCACTCGACCTCGTGCTCGCGTTCGCGCGAGCGCCACGGCTCCCAGGCTGCGAGGGAGATGAGGCCTGCCGTGATCGCCAGCAGCGAGAGCGTGACGAGGAGCGCGCGCCTCACGCCAGCGGCAGCTCGAACGAGAACGTCGAGCCGCGGCCGGGCTCCGACTCGACGCGGATCCGGCCGCCCATCCGGCGCACGAGCTCGCGGGAGATGTAGAGACCGAGGCCGGTGCCGCCGACACCGCGCGAGAGGTTCGGGTCGAGCCGGAAGAACTTCTCGAAGATCCGCTCCTGCTCGGACGCAGGGATCCCGAGACCGCGGTCGCGCACCGCGAAGCGAACGCGTCCGTCGAGCTGCTGCAGCTCGAGCTCGACGCGGCCGCCGTTCGGTGAGTACTTGACGGCGTTCTCGACGAGGTTGACGAGCACCTGCAGCAGGCCGTCGGCATCCGCGGCGACGTGCAGTCCCGGCCCAGGCGCGGTGAGCACGAGCTCGACGTCGCCCGGCACGTGCGTCGAGGCGGCCGCGATCACGCTGCGCGATAGCTCGGTCGCGTCGGTCCGGCCGATCAGCACCGACGCCGCACCCGAGTCGAGCCGGCTCGCGAGCAGGATGTCGTTGACGATCCGCGCGAGCCGCTCGGACTCGCCGGAGATCACCTCGAGCATGCCCGTCTCCTGCTCGTGCCCGAGCACGACGTCGTCGCGGCGCAGCGTCATCGCGGCGCCGTAGATCGCGGCGAGCGGCGTGCGGAGCTCGTGCGAGACAGTCGAGACGAAGTCGCTCTTCAGCTGCTCGACCGCACGCTCGTCGGTCAGGTCGCGGAAGGCGTAGACGGTGCCGTGCGGGAACTCGGCGGCCGTCAGCGAGAGCCAGAGCTCACCGCGGGGGCCGTCGAACGGGAAGGTCTGCTGGCGCTCGCTCGCCTGCTCGAGCGGCCAGTCGGCGAGCGTTGAGTCGACGCGCAGCCCGACGACCTCGCTCTCGCTCAGGCCGGTGATCCGAACGGCGGCCGGATTCCAGAGCCGGATCATGCCGTCGGTGCCGACCAGGAAGACGCCGTCGCCGACGAACTCGAGCGCCTGCGCAGCCTGGGCGCGGCGCCGAAGCTCGCCGACCAGCCGGGCGTTGTCCATCGCGACGCCGGCGCGCCCAACGAGCTCCTGCCCGAGGTCGACGTCGTGCTCGTCGAAGCGCTCCGGCTGACGCGAGCCGAGCGTCATCACTCCCAGCGTCTGGCCGCGGGCGACGATCGGGAGGAGCATCAGCGAACGGGTGCCGATCAACGCGAACGCCTCGGGGTCGACGCCGAAGCGCGCGAGCTCGTCGAGGTACTCGGGTGGAACCGTCTGCAGCAGCAACGGCTCGGCGGAGCGGTACACGTTCGCGAGCCGGCCCTGCTCGGGCTCGCCGAGCGCGAAGGCCACAGGGAGCGACTCGAGGACGGGCTGCACGTCCGGGTCGGCGCTGACGCAGGCGACGCGCCTGAGCGTGGTCCCGTCGGCGAGATAGACGTTGCAGGTGTCGGCGAGGCTCGGCACCGCCACCTGCGCGATCCGCGAGGCGATCTCCGCCTGGTCGAGCGAGCTGGAGAAGAGCTCGCCGGCCTCCGCGAGCAGGCGCAGCCGGTCGTCGGCGCGCTTCCGGTCGGTGATCTCCATGATCACGGCGCCGATGCCGAGCACCTCGCCGTCGGGGGTGCGGACGGGGTAATAGCTGGACAGCCAGTGGCGGCGCTCGCCCATCCGCAGAGCTGCGTCGTCGGTCGACTCGGTGTGCACCACCGGCTCGCCCGACTCCAGCACGCGGCGGTAGAGCGGCTCGAGCACAGGCCCGAGCTCCCCGATCACCTCGGCCAGCTCTTTCCCGACGTGCTCCTCGGGCGTGAGGCCGTTGATCGCAGCGAGCGCATCGTTGACGCGGATGAAGCGAAGGTCCCGGTCCCAGAAGCCGATGCCGACCGGCGCCGAGACGAGCAGCGTGTCGAGTTGCGCGTACGACTCGCGCGCGGCGCCGAAGAGGAGTGCGTTGTCGATCGCCTGCGCCGCCCTGCGCGCGATCTCGTAGGCGAGGTCGAGATCGGCCCGACCGAACCGCCGGCGCGACTCGCCGGTGCCGAGCGAGATCGTGCCGAGGAAACGGCCGCGCGCCTGGAGCGGGACGACGATGTACGACGTCGCCTCGAGCGCCCGGTAGAGCGCCAGATGCTCCTCGTCGACCGCTGCGTGCGACAGCGCTTCGGTTCGCGCGTCCTCGGCGAGGAACGGCTCCCCGCTCCTGAGCACCTCCGAGACGGGGTGCGACTCGTTCTCCTCCGGGGGATAGCGGCGTCGCACTTCGCGCAAGAGCTCCTCGCGCTCCGGGCTGCGGTGTGAGATCACGACCTGCCGCAGGCGACCGTCCTCGTCGAGCGCATCGACGATGCAGTAGTCCGCGAGCTGCGGCACGAGCAGCTTCGCGAGATCGGCGAGGGTCGCCTCGTAGTCGAGTGACGCGGCGAGCAGCGTGCTCGCTCTCGCGAGGAACTGGATCCGCGCCTCGGCGTCTCGCTCCTCGGTGATGTCGTGGAAGACGTTGATCACGAGCTGGACGCCGCCGCCAGGCGTCAGGATCGGGGTCGAGCGAACGACCGACCAGCGCTCCTCGCCGGTCGACTGCACGCGGTAGCCGAGCACGGCCTGCTCCGGCAAGAGGCTGACGAGGGCACGCCGGTTGGGCAGCTCGTCGAACGGAAGGGGCTCGCCGGCCTCGCTGATGATCTCGAACCGCTCCAGGAGCGCAGCGCCGGAGATGGCGAGCATCTCCTCGGCCGACTCCAGGCCGCACAGGCGCGCCGCAGCGTCGTTGGCGTACACGAGCCGGCCGTCCGGGCCCTGAGCGGTGATCCCGTCGGCGACGTGTCGAAGGATCGAGGCGAGCTCGACCGGGGAGGCGGTGATCTCCCCCGTCCGCACGCGCCCGACCGCGGCGGCTTCGCCGTCGATCGGCTCGTCAGGACTGACGGGAGGCGAACTCATGCCGGGTCACAGCGTAGGCGACTACCGTACAAATGTCCCTTGCCTCAAACCCAAGAAGAGCGAGCCCCCAATCCGACCCACGCAGCTTCAGGGTCTTCGCGCGATCGACCATCCTGAACCTGGACGGACCGAGCCCGGGAGCGAAACGACCCTTCAGGGGGTCTTGCGCGATCGGAATCTGCTCCTGCAGATTCCGATCTTGCGCCATAAGCATGGGCCGTGAAGGGCTCGAACCTTCGACCTTGGGATTAAGAGTCCCCTGCTCTACCAGCTGAGCTAACGGCCCGCGGCGGCGGATTGTAGCCGCTCGCGGGCCGTCAACTGGCGTTGCCGCTTTCGTCTAGCGGTCGCGGTCGTAGTAGCCGCCGAGATCACCGCGGTACTCGTCGTCCGCGAAGCCGCGCTCTTCGTCGTACTCGGGCGCGGTCTTGATCTCGTCCTTCGTGCGCGAGACGAAGACCGTTTCGCTTTCGGGGTCGAAGCGGTCGATCAGCCCCGCGGGAAGGAGCACCTTCTTGCCGAAGATCCATGGGCCGGTGTCGACGACGAGGTAGCTACCGCCGACCTCGTAGGTCGCCTCGTCGACCTTGCCGATACCACCGTCCGTGGCCTCGACCGAGTAGCCGGTGACGTCGATGTCACCGAGCGGCTCCGCCGTGCGGAACGTCCAAATGTCCACGACAGCGGCATCCGTGCCGCCAGGCGTGAACTCGCGACCAAGCTGGTCGTTGTCCCTGTCCATTCGTGACCCCCATTCGTCGGTTGCCCGCCCGCACGACTCGCGTACCCGAAGCGGCGCGGAGTAATCCCCG
>CAVXXJ010000011.1:0-805008 GCA_963765705.1 uncultured Gaiellaceae bacterium | reverse complement strand
CCCGTCGCTCCCGTCTCTAAAAGTGCCTGCAAATAGGCATTCGTGTTGTCTGTTCGGACGCCGTCCTAGGCTTCGTGGCCCAATCCTGTGGCCCAAACGCGTTGAGCAAAACGCCTGCACAACTGCCATTTTGCCCGTTCGCTTGTAGCCGGTCGCACAAATGGAAACGGCTCATGACCTCTCAGAATCGCGACGGTCGCGGATGCGGCCACGGCTCCATGGAACGGGTCGTCCTCGGACCCTACGAACTCGCGCAGGCACCGACGCGCTCGCTGCCCTGCCGACGACACACACGCGGGGCAAGCTCGCGATCCGCGTCCCCTAGGCGCCGCAAGTAGCGCGGCCTGGCGGGGTCGGGCTCGAGCTTGCCGCGGATCTGGGCCAGGCGGGCCCTGGATCCGGAGCTGGCCTGGAGGTCGTGCCAGTCGAAGGTCGCAGTCTCGACTCGTCCCGAGCAGAGTTGGCGTAAAACGCAATCACGTTGGCGTCTTCTGCGAATGACAGATGGCCTATCGCTGCCTACGCTCGAACCGAGATCGACGACCAAACCAGCGAAAGGAGATCACGAACATGTCCAAGAAGGTCGCTCTCGTCACAGGCGGCTCCTCCGGTATCGGCGAAGCCACCGCCTTGAGGCTGCAAGAACTCGGCTACACCACATACGCCGCAGCTCGGCGAGTTGAACGGATGGAGCACCTCACCACGTCGGGCATCCGCCCGTTGGCGATGGACGTCACCGACGACGAGTCCATGCAGTCCGGGGTCGAGCAGATTCTCGCCGAGGAAGGCCGTATCGACGTCCTGGTCAACAACGCCGGCTATGGCTCCTACGGCGCGCTCGAGGACGTCCCCCTCTCCGAGGCCCGCTACCAGTTCGAGGTCAACGTCTTCGGCGCC
The DNA here is from genome assembly GCA_963765705.1 of uncultured Gaiellaceae bacterium. GTDB lineage: Bacteria > Actinomycetota > Thermoleophilia > Gaiellales > Gaiellaceae > Gaiellasilicea. The sequence goes on along the minus strand of CAVXXJ010000011.1, from coordinate 804,111 downwards.
GCCCGGCTTACCCAGCTCGTCCTGCCCCGGATGCGCGACCAGCGCTCGGCACGATCGTCAACATCACCTCGATGGGCGGAAAGATCTATACGCCGCTCGGCGCCTGGTACCACGCCACCAAGTACGCGCTCGAAGCCCTCAGCGACTGCCTGCGCATGGAGCTCAAGTCTTTCGGCATCGACGTCGTCGTGATCGAGCCCGGCGCGCATCAAGACCGAGTTCAACGGCATCGTCGCGGAGAAGGTCCGCGCCGCCTCCGGCACCGGACCGTATGCCCCTCAGGCCAACGCCCTCGCCGAGTCGATCGCCTCCGAATCCACCCGGCGCCGCTCATCGCCGCCCGAGCTGATCGCCAAGACCATCGGCAAGGCCGTCACCGCACGTCGGCCGAAGACACGCTACGCCGTCGGGGTACGGCGCGAAGCCGATGATCTTCCTCCACGACGTCTTGCCCGACCGCGCATTCGACGCCTTCATCCGCCGAGCTGTTCGAATGCCGTCATGATCGTCGCGCACCATTCTTCCGACCGGGGGAGTCAAGTGAGGACTTCCGTGGAAAGCCGGGACCCCAGCGCCGAGCGGTACTTGCTCGATCCGGGTCTACGCCTGCTGCTTGCCGACCTCGGCATCTCCGCCACGAACGTTCTGCGCCGCGCCGGCTTGCCGGCGGACCTCCTCACTCGCGATCAGCCAAGGCTGCCGGCGGCGGACTACTACGCGCTCTGGCAGGCGCTCGGCGAGGAGAGCGGCGACCCGAATCTCCCGATCCGGATCGGGCAGGCGATCTCGGTCGAGTCCTTCAGCCCGCCGATCTTCGCGGCGCTCTGCAGCCCCAACCTCGCGGTCGCCGCCCGACGCATCGCCACCTACAAGAAGCTGATCGGCCCGATGCGGCTCTCGGTCTCCTCTGCGGAGACGGAGATCGCGCTGCGCTTCGACTGGCGCTCGCAAGCGACTCCACCCGAAGTGCTGGCGAGTTCCGAGTTGGTCTTCTGGGTCGCGCTCGCCCGCATCGGGACCCGCGCGCTCGTGCGGCCACTTCGCGTCACCAGCCCCTGGCCGCCGTCCGACGCCGCCAGCTTCCGCGAGTACCTCGGCTGCGGAATCGAAGCAGCCGCGAAGCAGACGATCGTCTTCGCTGCTGCCGACGGTTCCCGCCCCTTCCTCACCGCCAACGAGCGGATGTGGGACTTCTTCGAGCCCGAGCTCCGCCGCCGGCTCAGCGAACTCGACCGCGACTCCTCGACCTCCGATCGCGTCCGCGCAACACTCGTGGAGCTACTTCCCACTGGTTCCTCGGAGATGAGCGACGTCGCGCGCTCGCTGGCAATCAGCACGCGTACCCTGCAGCGGCGCCTCCAAGAAGAGGGAACGAACTACCAGGCGGCGCTGAACGCCACGCGAGAGTCACTCGCCCGGCACTACCTGCGCAACGAAGGGATGAGCGCCGGGCAAATCTCCTTCCTGCTCGGCTACGAGAGCCCGAGCTCGTTCTATCGCGCCTTCCACTCCTGGACCGGCCAAACACCGGAAACCGCGCGGACGAGCGGCTGACCGGCCACCTACGAGCGGTCACGGCGCGACATTCTGAGCCACCGTTGCCTCATGGGGCAAGATTTCGTGGCCCACTCGTGGCCCAATCGTCGCTTGGACGATCGGCTCACCCAAGCGGAGGCGCGACGAACCTAGGCAGAAAGTACCTGCAAAGACGGCCGTTTGGCGACGTTCGGCGTTAATCGTCCCCGTGCCCGACTCGGCCTGTCACGCCGGAGGTCGCGGGTTCGAGTCCCGTCGCTCCCGTTCAGATCGAGCCGACTTATGCTCGACGGATGCGAGTGCTCCGGACGCCCGTCGGCCTGGTTCCGGTCGACCGCCCGCCGGTAGCAACCTCACGGCTCGTCCTCGAGCCCGTTGGGTCCGTCCAGATCGAAGCCTTTCTCGCAGGCAACTTCGGCAGCGTCACGCGAGGGGATGATTGGCCGCGAGAGAGCACTGAGGCAGGCTTCCCTCCTTGGGAGCTGTCGCTGCAGTTCGATGTGGAGGTGAATTGGCTCGTGACCCTCGACGGCGTGACTATCGGCGACTGCTTCACCCATGGCGGCGCCGACGACGCGGGTGACATCGAGATCGGCTATGGCCTCGCCGCGCCGTACCGCGGAAACGGCTACGGAACCGAGCTCGTCGCCGGGCTTGCCGGTTGGCTGATCCTGCATTCGGAGATCAATCGCGTCGTCGCTAGGAACGTCTCCGCGGACAACATGCCGTCCCGACGTGCGCTCGAAGGCGCGGGTTTCCTTCTGGAGGCCGACGATGGCGTGCACGTCGCCTACGCGTTCGCGCCTCGCTAGGCGGTCGCAGCAGCCGCTAGCGCGGAGTTCGATGGAACGATTCTGGAACGCAGCGGTGGCAACCGATGAGAACAAACGGCAAGCGGAATCGCGCGAAGACCGCGCAAACGGCGACTAGCCGGGACCGGTGAGCACCAACCGCAAGCCGGCGCGCTCAACTGTCACGCCGGAGGTCGCGGGTTCGAGTCCCGTCGCTCCCGTTCCGAAACCGCCTGCGTGCAGGCGGTTTTTGTTTCTCGCCGCTGATCGCTGTTCGGCGCTGACGCCATCTCAACGCCAGAACGAGCGACGCGCGCGTCGAGGCGGGCGCGGATCGCCGGCGGGCCCCTCCGTCGCGGAAGGGCCCGACCCTCGACCGGGCGCGCTCGACGATCAGCCGTCGCCGGCGCGCTGGAACTCCTCCTTCTCGGCAGCCTGCTTCGCGGCGAACGCTTCCCTCTCGGCCCGCTGCTTGGCCTTGAAGGCCGCGGCCTCCTGCTGCTGCTGAACGCGGAACGCCGCCGTGTCGTCCTGCAGCTGCTGCAAGCACCGGCTCCGCTCCTGATGGTCGGGAAGCTGCTTGCACGCCGCCCGGCGGGTCGCCGCCTGAGCGTCGAACGCCGCCTCCGCCGCGGCCTGCTGCGCCTCGAACGCGGCGAGGGCGACCTCCTGCTGCGCGTCGAACGCCGCCTTCTCGGCCGCTTGCTGCGCGCGGAAGGCGTCGCCCGACTGCACGACGGTCAGCGTCATGCGGTCGGCCGTGTAGCCGACCCTGAACAGGTGGTCGTCCACGCGCCAGACGCGCTTGTTGGGCAGCTGGTGGAAGTTACCGCTGAGCGACCTCCCTCTGATGATCGTCAGCACCGTCCCTCGCGGCAGCGCCCTTTGCACGTCGAGCGTCAGCTCGCCGTCGAGCAGCACGTCGCCGTCGGCTCGAACGCTCGTGTAGTCGCTCGGGCTCCGGGCGGTGATCGCGACCGTGCCGTCGCGGCCGATGCTCACGTCCCCGCCGACGTTCAGGACATTGCCGGGGGCGACGGCGACCTGGGTGATGCTCGCGGCTTGCGTGGCTTCCTGCTGCGTAAAACCGGGCTGCAGCACGCCGTTTTTGACGTCGATGCTGCCAGCCACGACGCCGCTGCCGCCGAGCGTGCCGCCCTGGACGTCGATCGAGCTTGCGTGCGAGCCGGTGATCGAGAGCTGACCGCCTTCAACCGCCGTGCCGCCCTCGTAGGTGTTGTCGCCCGTCATGACCAACGTCCCGGGGCCCTGCTTGACCAGAGAAGCCGTGTAGAGGTCGTTGTCGATCTTGTTCTGAATGTAGGCGGCGCGCGCATCCATCCATTCCTTGCGCCACTTGACGGCGTCCTCATAGCTGATCTTGTCGTACACCTCGGGATGGCCGTTGGTAATAGCTTGGATGTAAGGATCAGCCAAAATGCCCTGAAGCATGAAGGCCTGTGCTTTGAGCGTGCCGTCCGGGTTCAGCACGTTGGGGCTGAATTCACCGGCGTAGGCAATGCCTTGCTGCTTGTAGCCCGCCAGCCACTGCAGATCTTCCCTCTCCCTCTCCTTGATCGCGATCTGGCTGATGTCGTTCGACCAGACGTCCAGGGGCGCTTTGTTCATGTTGTAGGTCATGGGGCTCAGGAACTGGCCGGGGCCGTACATGCCCTTGGCCAGATCGGGAATCCCCCAGCCCCAGCGATCGTCCGGAAGACCATCGGGAGCGGTCCAGGCGATGGACGCCCCGGAGGGGGAGGTTTGCCCGGTGCCGAGGAATCTCACGCCGTCCGACATCTTGTTGTTCGCCGTGGTGAGCATCAGCTCACGCACCTGCCTGGCGTCCATGTTCGGATAGCGGGAGAGCAGAACCCCCATCGCCGCTGTCGCAACGGGCGTTGCCGGTGACGTGCCGCTCGAGTTTGAATAGCTCGTATCACCAGCGCTGCTCGTGGTACGAACGTTGTTTGAAGGGGTAGACACGGCCCACCATTTGGCGAGCCCCGCCTCGTTGAACCCGAACTGCTTCGTGTATTCGGGATTGGCCGCAGTGGGCGGTTGCACCCCGCCGACGGCTACAAACTGATTTTCTGCCCAGGGATTGAAGAGGGGATACGCCGGGCGAAAATACGGGTTGCTCCAGTCGTTGTTGCCGGCCGACCTGACGTTGACAGTACCGCTGTTCTTGATGGCGTCCCAGATCGCCTCCATAAAGGAACGTCCGGGGTAGTTCGGATTGTATTGAATGCCACCTTCCGAATAGCTCTTCTTGAAGAAGAAAAACTGGTACTCCAGATCCTTCAGGTACTCGTTGGGGATCATCGTCGCGTTTGCCGTGGCGCTGGCGCTGTCTTTGCCAGGGAGCTGATAAGCGTTGGCGAGGTTGCCGTTGGCTCCAAGATCGTTTCCGAGACCGTCAAAGCGGGTTCTGTTGAGAGTCTGGACAAAAGAGCCCCAACTGCTGTTGATTGCCTGCGCGCCCGCGTCGACCAGGGCCTTATTGGCTGTATACCAGTACACGTAATCGTGGAAGGGTCCGTGAGACTGGCTGTCGGAACCGCCGGTCTTGGCAACGAACATCTTCGATCCAAAGGCGATGCCGTGCTGCTCTTTGGCATCGCGAATACCGGAGGTAACCCCAAGCATGCCGGTCCCATGCCCGTAGTCACTTGTTCTCGCCTGATCACCGGCCACAGTGAACGGCTCGCCCGCAGTAAACGGGTTCGCCGGGGTTGCGCTTCGATACCCGAAGCCGGACGTGCCGTAGACACCCTCCGCTCTCACCGAAGCGATCAGCCCGGTCTGAAATGCTTCGTGTGTAGCCCTGTAGCCCGAGTCCATCATGCCCAGCGTGCCGCCCTGCCCGCAGTACCCCAGGGCGTAGGCGGTGGACGCGTTTACCGCGACGAGCTGCCATGGCGCATTGACCGCTGTGCCAGGAGTGGAAGGATTATGGCCGGTAAAATACCCATACTCCGGCGTTTCCCAACTGGCTCGTGCGGCATCTAGTTCCGATGGATTCGTGGCGACAAAGCCGGGGTCTGCCGGATACTGATTCGCGCACGACGACGGATTCGCGCTCGACGACTGATTCGCGCTGACCGCAGAACCGGCAAAGACCAGTGAGGACAAGCAAACAATGAGTGCCAGGAAAACAATCACGCCCGTTCTCTGTTGCCACTTTGTCACGATGCCATTTGGCCGACTTGGTTGATACCTGGCTTCCATTTCTGAGCCCCCATTCCTAGACTTTGAAATTGGCGCCGTCATAGCGCTCAAGCGTGCCTCCACCGACGGAACCGGACGGTTGGATGCGGCACACCAGTCCCGCGTCGGTAACACGCGCGCAGGACGTCACACACCGCCTGGTGGGACACCGTCGGGAACCGGGTGAGACCGATGGCAGGCCCAACCCCACTATCGCTGGTCATCAGATCGGCCATCGCAGCCACCCTCCTCGATCGGGATCTTGCGCGATATTTTCATAAGTGGGGAACAACGGCAACGCGACCGCTCGAGGCGGGCCGCGCCCAACTCGACTACGGGTCGTGTCGCAGACACAAGCCGCATGTGCGGCCGCCGCGCTGGCGTAGCTCCACCGACCCGGCCATCACCGACGGCTTCAGACGCCGTTTCGCGGTGTGGCGGCGGGGTAGCACCTTCCCCGGTGTCTCCGACGTTGAAGTTCCACGTCCCACACTCCACCACTTTCATCTGCGAATAGGGGGAACGATGGACAAGCGGCCATTCGGCCTCATCACCGGGCGAGCTCTCCGAATCGGCGAGCGAGGCAGGCGCACGCTCGCGCTGCTCGGCATCCTCGCCGTCTCGCTGGTGCTTTCGGTAGCGCTCGGCAGCGTCCCCGCCGGCGCCAGCCCCGGAGACGACTACTCCGGGCCGTACTTCGGCGCGGACAACTTCCCGCCCGGCTGCATCCGCGACATGTCCCCGACCAACCCCGGCAACATCTGCCACCACATGCGCACCGGCCTCAACGCGCTCGATTCACCTCAGGTGGACGTGCTGGTGATGGTCCCGTTGTCGCCGACCGCAGAGCGTGACATGCGCATCATGCGCCAGTCGGTCGAGATGTGGGAGGGCGGGATCGACTACCTCGCGCGCGAGATGGGGCTCGACTGGCTCGCCACGGGCGCGGACTTCCACATCACCCTCGATTACGTCGACCTTCAGGGTGGCAGCGGCGGTGAGTTCACCACGTATCCGATCGTGGACCCGGAGATCGTCGTGATCGCCTCCAACCCGGTCGGCGGCGTCGGCATCGGGATCGACCCGCTGAACTTCGTGTTCGCCGACGAGAACGGGGTGCCTTGCCACAACGTCCGGAACCCGTTCGACTTCGAGTACTGGGAGAACCTCCCGGGCTTCAACAGCCATCACGAGTCGCGAACCGGAACGTACGTCGAGGACTGCGGCGGCGCCGGTGGCAACATCTGCTTCGCGATCAACGGCGCAATCGACCCTGCACCCGGGCAGATCGACTTCTTCAACCTCTTCGACCTCGTCAGCCACGAGTTCGGGCACTGCCTCACGCTCGGTCACGTCGGTGACGGCGCCGAAGGCGCCTGGGGGGTGGTGCCGACGAACGACATCATGGCGTACCACGCCGATCCTCCCGGCTTGAACAAGTGCGTGTCGACGCTGGACGTCGAGGGCTTTGCGATCCGCATGAGCCGGTACCTCGACGTGAACGGCGACGCGAGGGTCGACGCCGCCGACCGCCTGCTCGCGAACGATCAGATCGGCGAAGGAGCGAACCCGTTCCAGGTCCAGCATCCCGGCGACCACCTCTACGCGTCCAGCACCGGGTCGCCGCTCAACTGCCCCCAGCCAGACCTCGGGCTCCTTCCCGGACCGCGTACCAACTGGGTGCCGACGGCGGCAACCTCCACCCAAGTGAAGCTTCCGCTCAGGGGCCGGTAGCTCAACCGAGAAGACGAGGATGCCTGCACGTCACAGGCCTCGGTGCCGGGCAGCCGGCACCGAGGCCTGGTCAGAGCTGACCGCGCCGCTCAGCTCAGAACGAGGGCGAGCGCGTCCGCGCCGGCGAGCTTGTACGCGATGCCGCCGCCTGCGAACGTCACGACGATCGTCACCTGCTTGGCGCCGGCGGGCACCTTGCCGTTCCGGGTGCGGAAGGCCATGTCCGTGCCCGCGATCGTCGTATCGGGGCCGATCCTGATCCTCAGGAGCACCTTCCCGGCCGCATCCGCGAACTCGGCACGCACCTGGGCCCGGTTGTTCGCGTAGTTGCCGAGCCAGCCGCTGAGCGTGGCCTTCTTGCCGACGGCAGCCGCAGGCAAGACGATCGTCTGCTTGCCGATCGTCGCAGCCGCGTTCGTCGCGTTGGTGACGGTGCCGCCGAAGAAGTAGTTCTTGCCCCTGGTCTTCGGCCCCTTGGTCCTCTGCGAGAACCAGCCGTTCGGGAACGTGTAGGACGCCGCTCCGAACTCGCCCGCGACCGTCGTCCAGCCGGGGACCGCGCCGCTCGCGCCCACCGACGTGATGCCGAGGCCGCCTTCCGCGCCCGGATTCTTGATCAGGTTCTTGCCGCAGACCGCGCACGCCTCCGTGCCCGCGGAGGCGGTCGCCAGGATCGTCGCGGCACCGAGCAGCGCCGAGAGGAAGACCAGGGCGACGGAGCGGCGCCTGATCGCTTTGGTGCTGTGCATTTCGTGACCTCCGATCGTCGTGTTCCCGTGGCTACGGGAGAGACGATCGCGGGCGGCGCTTTAGCCTGGCTTTAGCGCCCCGTCGACCGCCGTGTCGACCGCATCCGCAAGCGCCAGCAACGCGCCCCTGGCGACCGCTTCGGCGACCGCGTCGTCGCCCACCAACTGGATCGCCGCCGCGCGAGTCTGCTCGTCGAGGGCGCGCTCGAACGGCTTGAACTGTGCGCCGATTCCCTCCAGGAGCGCGCCCGCCGCTCCGAGGAGCAACGCCGCGCGCTCACCGTGTCCTCCCGCTGCGGCGATCGCGGCGTAGCCCTCGAGGCACCACGCGATGTCCTCCGTGTCGCCGACCTGCTCGGCGACGGAAAGACTCTGGCGGAAGCGCCCGTCCGCGGCTTGTAGCCGGCCGAGCTTGAGCGCGACCGCGCCCAGGTTGAAGAGGGAACGGGCGACGTTCGCTGCGTCCCCACGAGCCTCGAGCAACGCGAGGCTCTCCTCGAAGAGGGGCTCCGCCCGCTCGTAGTCACCCACGGTGAGCGCGAGGTCGCCGAGGTTGTTGAGCGCCAGGGCCGCGATGCGCTGGTCGCCGACCGCGCGCGCGAGCGAGACCGCCTCCTCCAGCAGCGGGCCCGCACGAGCGTGGTCGCCGCCCGCGAGCACGATCGCGCCGAGGTTGCTGAGCGCGTTCGCGACGTAGAGCGGCGTGCCGAGCTCGCGGGCGACGGCGAGAGCTTGCTCCGCCGACATCGCGGCGGCCGCGTAGTCCCCCTGCAGCAGGGCGAGCGAAGCAGCGGCGGTGAGCGCGCGGCGGCGGAGATCCGGATCGGTCGTCCCGCCGTCGGCGAGCGCGTCCTCCAGCCGCCGGCGGCCTTCCGTCAGGTGGCCGCGGATGTACCAGAAGCGGGAGAGCGCGGCCGCCATCCGCAGCCGGCTCTCGGCGTCGCCCGCCGCGGCCAGGCAGGCGAGCGCAGCCCCGAGGTTCTCGTGCTCGACATCGAGCACCCCGAGCCAGTGCGACTGCTGCTCCCCGGTCAAATGCGGCTCCGCCTCCGCCACAAGCGCCGCGAGGTGCTCGGCGAACCTCTGCTCGACGGCGCCGCGCTCGTCCCCGAGGAGCTGGAGCGCGTACTCGCGAACCGTCTCGAGCATCCCGAAACGACCCTCGCCGTGGACCTGCACCCGCCGAACGAGATGGTCGTCGACGAGCGCCCCGAGCGTGTCGACGTCGGCCCCACAGACAGCCTCGGCCGCCTCGAGCGTCGCGCCGCCGGGGAAGACCGCCAGACGCGCGAAGACGTCGCGCTCACGCTCGCCGAGCAGGTCGACGCTCCACGCCACCGTCTCGCGTAGCGTCTGCTGGCGGGCCGGGAGGTCGCGCGGGCCGCCGGTGAGGACACCGAGCCGCGAATCGAGGCGCGCCCGGAGCGCCCTTGGAGTCAGGGTTCGGACTCGCGCCGCGGCGAGCTCGATCGCCAGCGGCAGCCCGTCGACGCGGCGGCAGATCTCGCGCAGGTCGTCTTCGTTGCCGGCGTCTCGTGCGAACGCCGGCTCGAGCAGGCGCGCCCGCTGCACGAGGAGCTCGAGAGCGTCCTCCTCGGCCAGCGGCGCAACCGGGAAGACGTGCTCTCCGGACACGTGCAGAACGGCGCGGCTCGTGACCAGGATCGTCAGCCGAGGCGACCTCGCCGCGAGGCGCGCAAGGCTCGGAGCCGCTTCGCGCACGTGCTCCACGTTGTCGACGACGAGCAGCAGCTCCTGTGAGCCGAGCGCGGCGACGAGGACCTCCAGGGGTTCCTGACCAGGCGCCTCGGCGACGGTCAGCGCGTGCGCGATGGCCGGGACGACAAGCGCCGAATCGCGCACGGGTGCGAGCTCGACGAGGACGACGCCGTTGGCGTACGACGCCGCGGCCCGGCGCGCCGCCTCGAGCGCGAGCCGAGTCTTGCCGCTACCCCCCGCCCCGGTCAGGACGATCAGCCGCGCCTCGCGCCGGGCGAGCAGCGCACGCAGCTGCTCCAGCTCGCGCTCACGCCCCACGAGCGGATTCGGCGGCAGAGGCAGAGCCACCGCGACCTCGGTCGTCCGAACCGACTCGACGGAGAGCTCGGGGTCCTGCTGGAGAATCCGTCGCTGCAGTTCGCGAAGCTCACGGCCGGGCTCGAGCCCGAGCTCGTCGCGCAAGCGGGCACGGACGGCGGCGTAGTGGTCGAGCGCCTCCGTCTGGCGCCCGCAGCGATACAGCGCGAGCAGCGCCAGCTCCTGCACGCGCTCGTGGGACGGATTCTGCTCCGCCAGCGCCAGCGCCTCGCCCAGCACGTCAACGTGCCGGCCCAAGGCGAGCTGGGCGTCCAGCCGAGCCTCCAGTGCGGCCAGCTTCCGCTCCTCCAACCGCTCGCTCTCCGCGCGCAAGAACTCCTCGTACGCCAGCTCCCCGTACGCGCGGCCGTGCCAGAGCGCCAGCGCCCGGTCGGCGAGCGACGTCGCCAGAGCGGCATTGCGATCGCGTTGGGCCGCCTCACACTCGGAGAGCAGCCGCTCGAACCGCGTCGCGTCGAGGCGACCAGGCTCGAGCTCGAGCGCGTACGCGCCGCCGCGCGTGACGACCGCCATCCCGTCGGGCAAGGCCTTGCGCAGCTGCGAGACGTACACCTGCACCAGGCTCCGGGCGGAAGCGGGCGGGGAACCGCTCCACACTGCCTCGACGAGATCGTCGACGTTGCACGCGCGCCCGTCCGCTGCGACGAGGGCGGCCAGGAGCCGCTTCTGCTTGGCCGCGAGGGGAACGACGACGCCGTCGCTCGCCACGACCTCGAGGGGACCGAGCACGCGTACTTCTTCCCCAGCCATCCCGCTCATTCTCAACGGTTTTAAAGCGAAGCTAAAGCGCCCGCATCGAAGCTCGCAGCATGTCCTACGTGGTCGTAGAGGACGTGGCTGCAAGCTGGGAGCACTATCGGCGCTTCGCGGAGGCGCTGGCGGGTCCGATCCCGGCCGGCCTGATCGTCCACGCCGCAGGCCCGACCGACGAGGGCTTCCGGATCATCGGGGTCTGGGAGAGCGAGGAGGCCTGGCGAAGCTTTCTGGCCGACCGGCTCGGGGAAGGGGAAGGACGGGACGGAACCGTGCCGGCCGTCTCCCGACCGCTGCGACCCGCTCACATCGTGATCGGCGAGCGATGCGAATCGACGATGATCCAGCCGTGCCGGTCAGACTTCTGAGCGACGTCCGAGCGATCACTGCCACCGCGGTGGGGCTCCTGCTGGTGTCACTCGTGGCGCTGGCAAGCGGCGGGTCGCCATGGCACGCGGGCGGCCGGCAGGACGTCCCGGTCGGCGTCGCCGGCGCGCTCGCCGCCGCCGCGGGCGCGCTCGTCATCGGATCGCTGCTCCTCGTCTGGGTCGGGACGCCCGCGCTGGAACAGCGACGGCGACGGCGGCGACGGCACGGAGCGAGAGACCTCGAGGGAGTCGGGGCGTCGCTGTCGGCCGCCGGGAAGACCGCTGCGATCGTCGGCGGAGCGACCGGCGTCTTCCTGCTCCTCACTCTGCCGTTCCTCGTTCCCAATGCGGCAACACCACCCGGCGCCATGCCCGGGAGCGCCGAGCCGCGCGGCCACACGAGCACTTCCGCGCCGGCGGAACAACCGACCTCGACCACGCTGACGTGGCTCATCGTCGGTTCGGCGGCGGCACTGCTCCTGCTCGCGCCGGCGGCAGTCTTCGTTCGTCGTCGGCGAGCGCGGCGCGAACGTCTGGCGGTCGTTCCCGATGCGGCGGCGCGGGTCGGCTCCGAGCTCAGGCGGTCGCTCGCAGACCTGGAGTCCGAGCGAGACCCGCGGCTTGCCGTCCAGCGCGCCTACGCGCGCATGGAGGAGTCGCTCGGCGAAATCGAGCTCGAGCGTGCGCCGGACGAGACCCCGACCGAGTTCACGGCCCGCGTCCTTCGAGTGCTCGGCGCGAGCGCTGCAGCAGCGTCCGGCCTCACCGGCCTGTTCGAGATCGCCCGGTTCAGCGACCACCCGATGGACGAGGACGACCGCCGGCGCGCGATCGCGTCGGTGCGGCGGGTCGAGGCGGAGATGGCGCCGCGGTGACCGCCCGCCGCCCGCTGCTCGTCGTCACCGCCGGTTGTGTCGCGGCGACCGCCTTGGGTCTCGTCCTCGGGCAGGGCAGCACGGTCGCGCTCGGCTCCGCACTGACGCTCGCCGCCGCGCTCGCCACCGCGGCCGGGCTGCGGCTCCGACCCGCGCGGAAGCAACAGCCACCGCCGCGTGCGCGGGACAACGAGATGCCGTTGCGGCTGCGCCAGATCGCGGAGGTCTTGCGGGAGAGCGAGCAGTCGGAGTTCGGCGTCGACCGGTCGCTCCGACCGCTGCTCGTCCCGATCGTCACCGCACGCCTCGGCCGCCGCGGCGTCGACATGGCGCTCGCGCCCCGGCGCGCGCAGGAGCTGCTCGGCGACGTGCTGTGGGAGATCGTCCGCCCTGACCGTCCGTCGGCCGCGTACCGCGTCGGCCGGGGTCTCGCCGGCGACGACCTGCGAACGGCGATCGAGCGGTTGGAGCAGCTGTGACCGACGAGGCGAGGGCAGGCGTCGCCGTCCAGGAGTTGGCGACCGAGGTGGTCGACGCCGTCGAGCAGGCGATCATCGGCAAGCGAGAGGCGGTGGAGATGGTGTTGTTCGCTCTGCTCGCCGACGGCCACGTGCTGATCGAGGATCTCCCAGGGCTGGGCAAGACCCTGCTCGCCCGCTCCTTCGCGCAGGTGTGCGCGATGGACTTCGCCCGGATCCAGTTCACCCCGGACCTGATCCCGAGCGACATCACCGGGGCCTCGATCTACGACCGCTCCAGCGGCAGCTTCACGTTCGAGCGCGGCCCGATCTTCACGAACATCCTGCTCGCCGACGAGATCAACCGCGCGCCCGGCAAGACGCAGGCAGCGTTGCTCGAGGCGATGGAAGAGCGGCAGGTGACGCTCGAGAACACGACGCGGCAGCTCGAGTCCCCTTTTCTCGTCCTCGCGACGCAGAACCCGATCGAGTACGAGGGGACGTACCCGCTACCGGAGGCGCAGCTCGACCGTTTCCTCGTCCGCATCGCGATCGGCTATCCGTCGGAGGATGCGGAGCGCGACATCCTCCTCGAGCGCTCACGTCGACGGCGCGAGCGGATCGAGCTCGAGCCCATCTGCGACCAGCAGGCGCTGCGGGCGATGCAGGCGGCGATCGAGGAGGTGCACGTCGCCCCGTCGCTCGCCGAGTACGCGGTCGCGATCGCGCGCGCGACGAGGGACTCGCCGCAACTGGCCGTCGGGGCCTCGCCGAGGGGCTCGCTCGCGCTGATGAAGCTGGCCCGCGCCCGCGCCGCGTATCTCGGCCGCGACTTCGTCACGCCGGACGACATCAAGGCGGTGTCGATCCCCGCTCTCGCGCACCGGCTCACGCTCGCGCCGGAGCTGTGGGTGCAGCGGATCGATCCGGCCGAAGTGGTGCGGGCGGCGGTCGCGTCGGTTCCGGTGCCGGTCCTGGACGAAGCGTCGTGACGTTCGAGCAGCGCGCCGTCGTCTGGTTCGTCGTCGCTTCGGCTGGGCTCCTCGCCGGCCTCGCGACCGCGCAGCCGGCGCTGGTCGCGGTCGGCGCCGGTTTCCTGGTTCCGCTGCTGTTCGGGCTCGCGGCGCGGCCGCCTCGGCTGCCCGAAGCGACCATCCAGGTCTCGGCCGATCGCGTGATCGAGGGCGCGCGGGTCGAGCTCGAGCTGACGCTTGCCGCGTCGGACGCATGCCCCTGGCTCGACGTCGAGCTGCGGCTGCCGGAACGCCTTGATCCGGGCGGAGCTCCCACGCGGCGCGTGCTCGCGCTCCATGCGGGCGAGACACGGACGCTCGAGTACTCGATCGACTGCCCCCGCTGGGGCGCCTTCCGCATCGCCTCGATCCGGCTCTCGGCGCACGATCAGCTTCACCTCCGTCGCGCCGAGCTCGTCGTCGAGCCGACCACGACGCTGCGGGTCTACCCGTCGGTCGAGAGGTTGCGGCGGCTCGCCGGGCCGCGGGCGACACGCCCGGTAGCCGGCAGCCGTCCCGCCGCGGTCGCCGGCGAGGGCATCGAGTTCGCGGAGCTCCGGTTCCTCGCCCCCGGCGAGCGTGCCCGGAGGATCAACTGGCGTGCGACCGCCGCCCGCGGCCGGCTGCTCGTCAACGATCGGCTGCCCGAGCGGAGCTCCGACGTCGTCATCTTCCTCGACGCGCTCGGAGCCGCCGCGACGAGCGCGGCGAGCACGCTCGACCACGCCGTGCGCGCGGCGGCCTCGCTAAGCGACGCCTATCTCCGCCGGCGCGACCGCGTCGGGCTCCTCCGCTTCGGCGGCGACATCGAGTGGATCATCCCCGGCTCGGGCCTGCGCCAGCAGTATCGGATCGCGGACGCCTTGCTCGAGAGCGAGCTCGCGCAAACGCACCGCTGGCGCGACACGAGCCTCATCCCACGCCGGATCCTCCCGCCCCAGTCGCTGATCGTCGCGCTGACGCCGGGGCTCGACTGGCGCGTCACGCGCGCGCTCCTCAATCTCCGCCGCCGCGGCTACCAGGTCTCGATCGTCGAGGTGGATCCGCTCCCGTACCTCGCTGACGCCGAGGCCGCCGCCGGGCCGATCGCCTGGCGAACCTGGTTGCTCGAGCGGGACGCTGTCCGAACGCAGCTCGCCGGCGCGGGGATCGCGCTCGCGTCGTGGAGACCGGACGAGCCGATCGCCGCTCCCGTCGAAGCCCTCGCCGCGGCACGATGAGCGGAAGACGTCTTCGGCGCGCCGCCGCAGCCGCGGCGCTCGGCCTCGGCGCCGGTCTCGGCGCACTCGGGATCCTCTACGGCGGAGACGCCCCGGTTTGGAGCGTTCCGCTCCTCGCCGCCGCCGTCCTGATTCTGTGCGAGCTCGTCTCTCTGTCGCGCGGCCCGGCACCGGACGCGGCGGTCGAGCGACCTGCTGTCACTGCCGTCCTGATCGGGCGCCTGCTCCTCGCCGCGCTGCTCGCGTTCGCCGGCGCGACCGTGGCCCTCCTGGCAGCCGCTGTTCCCGCCCGACACGGCCTCGCCACCGGACTCCTCGGTACGACAGCCGCAGCGGCGCTGTTCCTCCTCGTCGCGGCGGTCGCGCGGCGCGGCGGCGAGGCTGGAATACCCAGCTGATGAGGTTGAGCAAACGGGACGAAAACTCGCGGTTCTCCTTCATCAGTGGCAGCACGGGAAGACGTTGCGATCGGTCTGGGTGATCGCGCGCCCCGGTGTGCCGCGCGTGTCTCGTCTCATCATGCTTGCGCGCCTCCAGTCGGCTTAGCTCCGCTCCGTCGACGAGCGAGGCACGCGTCGTGTGGCCTTACCGTTGCGAGGACGTTTTCGCCACGGCAGCGGAGGCCTCACGCTCAGCGAAATCGAACGCGTCCCCAAGTGAGAGCCGTCGCCCCTCGTCGAAAGCCTGCTCGAAGGCATCGTCGCCGAGTTCCTCTCGCGCCCCGGACTCGACGGGCGCTGCCCAACCCTCTTCGTCCCGTCCGACACCACGGCCGACCGCCCTTCGGATCGCCACCGCGGCGCCGAGCCTTCGAGCCGCCGTCGCGGGGTCACCTGTCATGAGCGCCAGCCCTGCGAGCACATCGAGCGTCGGAGGGAGGAACTCGGTCGTGAAGACCTCGCGCTGCAGCGAGATGCTTTTCGACAGTCGCGCCGCCGCCTGTGCATGCTCACCGAGGAGGAGCGAGGCTCCGCCGAGAGTCGCGTTCACTCCGGCTCTCCCGAGGGTGTCGCCCACGGCGTCCATGTGAACAAGGCTCTCCTCGAGTAACGGCATCGCCGAGGACGCGTCGTACTCACTCAGGAGCGTCAGCGCGAGGTTGAGGAGCGCCGTCGCGATCGAGGGTCGATCCTGAAGGTCGCGTGCAATGGGACGGATCTCCTCTCGGATGCGCCGCGCCTCTGAGATGTCACCCGCCTGGCTGCGGAGGTTGCCGAGGTTGTTCAGTGCGTCGAACTCTCCCAGGCGGTCTCCTAGGCGCTGGTAGATCGCGAGCGCCTCGGTGACGTACCGGTCTGCCGCCTCGGTGTCGACGAGTGCATCCGCGATCGCCCCGGCGCGCAGAAGCGTTCTCGCTCGCAACCGCGTCTGCTCGGTCTCAGAGAACTCGAGCGCGCGAGCCAGCCTCTCGCGACCCTCGTCGTACTGGCCGCGCATATCCCAGTACCAGCCCGCTGCGCACGCGAGGCGAGTAAAGAGAGCACGATCTCCCGCGGCCTCGGTCCAGTCCAGTGCGGCGCGCACGTCATCCTGGCGGCGTGCAATCTCGTTGAGGGCGGCGGCCTGCTGCGGACCGGTGGTGAGCTCGCCGGCACGCTCGAGCTCGGCCAGCGTGTGCTCCGCATGGCGCCGATGAATGGCGCCTGCGTCCGGCCGCTCATCGAGACGGCCCAGGATGAACTCGCGAACCGTCGTCAACAGTGCGAAGCGCCCGACGACGCCCGATCGCCGCACGACGAGGCTCTTGTCGATGAGTCCCGCGAGAGTTTCAGGGTCAGTGGGAAGCACGGCTTCCGCGTCGGCGAGGTCAAAAGTCCCGGCGAACACCGCAAGACCCTCGAACAACTCGCGCTCGCTGTCATTCAGCAATGTGTAGCTCCACTCAATCGTCGCGGAGAGCGTGCGATGTCGCTCGGGGGCATCCAGCGGCCCTGCGCTCAACAACTCGAGCTGGTTCCCGAGCCGCGCGAGAAGCTCTTGCGGTGAGAAGAGCCTCGTTCGCGCCGCGGCGAGCTCGATGGCAAGCGGCAGCTGATCGAGGCGCTCGCACAGCTCTCCGATCTCTTCGGACTCCGGGTCGAGGTCTATACCGAGTCGGCCCGCCCGCTCTGTGAAGAGCTGCGAAGCGTCGCTCAGTTGGAGCGGCCCGAGGACGATCTCGACCTCGCCCGAGAGATGGAGGCGTTCACGACTCGTCGCGAGGACAGCGACCTGCGGGCAGCGCGAGAGCACTGGCGCAAGCCCGGCTGCTCCGGGCAAGACCTGCTCGAAGTTGTCGAGGACGAGCAGTACGCGCCGCGCGCCGAGGTGCGTCGCCGATCTGACCGCTGAGGCACGTCGCCTCTGAGCCGGCGACGTGGGCGGGGTTCGTCATGGCGAGGGCGGCCACAACGGCCGCGAGACCGAGCATCAGCGTGGCCAGACGCGCCATCGTGTCCCCTCCTTCGTGCCCACTGCCCGTTGCGATCGACTTGCGCTTCATGTCCTCCTCCTTCGATCTCGAGTCGCCCGGTGCGGCTCATTGGCGTCAGGCTCGGCTGGGCCGCTAGGAACCCACTAGACGCTCGCTAGATTCGTCCTCGCCGTCGCCGCTTCGAGCGTGGGGCCGGCAGAGGACCGCCCTTCGGCGCTCTTCTGCCGCCTCTCGGTGGCCCAGGCAAGCGACAGCGCATCGCGCTTGCGCGCCTCCAGTCGGCTTGGCTCAGCTTCGTCGACGAGCTAGGCGCGCCTCGACGGGGCAAGCACATCGCGAGTTCTTCGCGCCAGTTCGGGTGCTTTAGTCGCGGCAGGCTGCAACCGATATCGATGAGGATGGCGGCAGCGGACGGGCACCAGCCTCGCTGGTCGGCGCACCCTTGGCGTGCGCATGGCCTGCGCCTGCTTGTCTATGCGCTCCCGATCGCCGGCTCGCTCGCGTTCGTACGCCTCGCCACGTCCGTTGTGGGCGTGCCGACCAGATCGCTCTGGCTCTTCTTGCTCTGGTGGCTCGCCATGAGCCTTTCGGCGACGGCGGTCGTGTCGCTCGTGTACGCGCTCTCCCGTCGGCTCTTGCCGCTCGGTGCGCTGCTCGACCTCTCGCTGGTGTTTCCGGACGAATCCCCGTCGAGGTTTCGGCTGGCGCTGCGCACGGGCACCGTCGAGAGCCTCGAGGAGCGGTTGCATGAGCTGCGCCAGGCCAACGAGGCGGCGAGCGCACAGGAGGCCGCGGAGATTCTGCTCCAGCTGGCAGGGGCGCTCGACGTCCACGACAAGATCACGCGCGGACATTCCGAGCGCGTCCGCGCCTATTCCTACAGCCTCGGCAAGCAGCTCAGCCTGGCAGGAGAGGAGCTCGACCGTCTGAACTGGGCCGCGCTCCTCCACGACGTCGGCAAGCTCGACGTCAGCACGGAGATCCTGAACAAGCCCGGTAAGCCGACGGACGAGGAATGGGAGCAGCTGCGCCGCCATCCCTTGTACGGCGAGACGCTCGTCGAACCGCTCAACGAATGGCTGGGCACGTGGACCGACGCAGTCGGATACCACCACGAGCACTGGGACGGCAAGGGCTACCCGCGCGGCATCGCCGGAGAGGAGATCCCACTCGCCGGACGCATCGTCGCGATCGCCGACGTCTACGACGTGATCACCTCGGCGCGATCGTACAAGCAGCCGGCCAGCCCGACCGAAGCCCGCGCCGAGCTCGCACGCTGTTCAGGGACGCAATTCGACCCGCGCCTCGTACGCGCCTTCGTGAACATCTCGCTCGGCAAGATGCGGCTCGTGATGGGCCCGCTGTCGTGGCTCTCGCACGCACCCCTTCTCGCCCGCATACCGCTCACACCGTTCATCACCGCCTCCCTCGGGGGAGTGGCGGTCATCGCCACCACAGCCGCGACGGGGATCGCGAGCCCCCGAGAAGCAGCGCAGGCTGCGTCGTTCGCCGCCGTGCCGCGCGCGGTTCCGATCGTCGCATCGGCGCAACCGGCGTCGGTGCCGCCTCCGACACGAAGCCCCGCACCAGACGAGCGTCGCCTGAAGCCGGCCGCCCGGCCAGCGCCACCCGAGTCGACGCTCCCACCTGATCTGGCAGACACGACGCAGGCGGCGCCATCGCCCCCTGAGCAGCCTGAGATTGCGCCGGCATCCCCGGCGGTTACTCCGCCGGACGCACCTCAAACCGCGACCGGAGCCGGCTCCGAAACCCCCCGCCGCGCCCGCAACCCCACCTCCAGCCCAGCCGCCGCCGACGCCGGCCCCGCTCCCGCCGCCGACCGTCCCGCCGGCCCCTGCTCCATCTCCGATCCCCAACGCTGCGCCCAGCTTCACTTCCGGAGCGAACCAGACGAAGCTCGAGGACTCCGGTGCTCAGTCAGTCCCCGGCTGGGCGACGGCGATTTCGCCCGGACCGGCGAACGAGTTGTCGCAGAGCGTCAGCTTCACGGTCACTGCCGACAACCCCGGGCTCTTCGCCGTCCAGCCTGCGATCGCGCCCGATGGAACGCTCACCTACGCGCCGGGGGCGAACGCCAACGGCCTCGCGACCCTCACCGTCACCGCCCTCGATGACGGGGGGACCGCCAACGGCGGCACAAACACCAGCGCGTCCAGCAACCTCACGATCACCATCACCGCCGTCAACGACGCCCCCAGCTTCACCGCCGGCGCCAACCAGATGAAGCTCGAAGACGCCGGTGCTCAATCAGCTCCGAGCGCGGCGACCGCGATCTCGCCCGGACCAGCGAACGAGTCCTCCCAGAACGTCAGCTTCACGGTCGGCGCCGACAACCCCGGGCTCTTCAGCGTCCAACCGGCCATCGCTTCCGACGGAACGCTCACCTACACCCCAGCCGCAAACGCCAACGGCGTCGCGACCCTCACCGTCACCGCCCTCGACGACGGCGGCACCGCCAACGGCGGCTCGAACAGCGGCGCGCCCAGCACCTTCACCATCACCATCACCGCCGTCAACGACGCCCCCAGCTTCACCGCCGCGAACCAGAGCCCGCTGGAAGACGCCGGCGCCCAATCAGCCGCCAACGGCGCGACCGCGATCTCAGCCGGACCCGCGGACGAGGGCTCTCAGAACGTCAGCTTCACCGTCGGCAACGACAACCCCGGACTCTTCACGGTCCAACCGGCGATCGCCGACGACGGAACGCTCACCTACACCTCGGCCGCAAACGCCAACGGCCTCGCCACCGTCACGGTCACCGCTGTCGACAACGGCGGCACCGCCAACGGCGGCGCAAACACCAGTTCCTCCGCGCACCTTCACCATCACCGTCACCGCGGTCAACGACGCCCCCAGCTTCACGGCCGGCGCGAACCAGACGAAGCTCGAAGACGCCGGCGCTCAATCAGCTCCGAGCGGGGCGACCGCGATCTCGCCCGGACCGGCGAACGAGTCCTCCCAGAACGTCAGCTTCACCGTCAGCGCCGACAACCCCGGGCTCTTCAGCGTCCAACCGGCCATCGCTTCCGACGGAACGCTCACCTACACCCCGGCCGCAAACGCCAACGGTTTCGCGACCCTCACCGTCACCGCCGTCGACGACGGCGGCACCGCGAACGGTGGCGCCAACAGCAGCGCGTCCGGCACCCTCACGATCACCATCACCGCCGTCAACGACGCCCCCACCTTCACCGCCGGACCGAACCAACTAGGCATCTCGCTCATCCCACAGACCATCCCAGCCTGGGCAACGAGCATCTCGCCGGGACCAGCGGACGAAGCCTCCCAGACCGTTACGTTCATCGTCACCAACGACAACCCCGGGCTCTTCGCCTCCCAGCCGGCAATAGCGCCCAACGGGACGCTCACCTACACCGCGGGCCTATTCCCGGGAGCCGCGACCGTCACCGTTCGCGCGATCGACAACGGCGGCACTGCCAATGGGGGAAGCGATACGAGCGGCCCCCAGACCTTCACGATTTCGATCCTCTAGCGGCACGAGAACGACACGTTAGGTTATGGGGCGCCGATGCTCTCCGACCGCTTCCGCGCCGCCGTCGAACAACGGAACATCGATCACGTTCCTGAGCTGTTCCACGAGCACGCAGTCTTCCGCAGCCCGGTTCTGTTCAAGCCGTATGAGGGCCGGGATCAGGTCTTGAAAGTGCTGCGAGCGGCTGAGCAGGTACTCGGGATTGGCGAGAGCTTTCGCTATCTGCACCAACTCGAAGACCTGGACGACCGTGTCGCCATCCTCGAGTTCGCAACCGAGGTCGACGGGAAGCAGGTCGAGGGGATCGACAAGCTGACCTTCGACGAGGATGGCCTGATCACGGAGCTCAAGGTGATGATTCGTCCGGCTTCGGCGCTCCAGCTGGTCGGCGCAAGGATGGCCGAGGAGCTCTCGAGGGTCGGCCTCGGCCTCCCGAGCTGATCACCCGATCCGGGGTTCGGCAAGGTCGACGGCGGTTCCGTCACGCCACGCCTCGAACGTTCGCGGATCTTCCCAGGGACCGCGACCGTCGCGTGAGTAGTCCTCGACGTAGCGCCGCATCGCGCGGCGCGCGGCAGGGCGTGAGAGCGCCGCCATGAACCAGTTGCGCTCGAGGGCCAGCCCCGACGGCAGCGAACGACTCGCGCCGTCGTAGACCGCGCGCTTCAGCGCGGCAACGGCGATTGGCGCACGCCGGGCGAGCCGGTGCGCGGTCGCGAGCGCTTCGTCGAGCAGCCGCTCTGCGGGCACGACCCGGTGCACGAGCCCGAGCTCGAGCGCCTCCGCAGCCGCCGGCATCCGCGCCTCGACGATCGCCTCCAGCGCGCGTGCCTGCCCGAGGGTACGCGCGAGGCGCTGCGTCCCTCCGGCGCCCAACGCATACCCTTGCGTCATCTCCGGGGAGCCAATCGCGGGCACGTCGTCGGCGACGTAGCGGAGGTCGCAGGCGAGCACGAGCTCACATGCTGCGCCGAGTGCCGGGCCTCCGATCGCGGCGATCACGACCTTGTCGAGCCGTTCGAGCCGCCGGAAGAGATCGATGGTGGCTTGCAGGTCGACAACGCCTCCGAGAGGCGAGCGCCGGAGAGCGCGCCGAGCACCCGGGATCATCGAAACGCTCGCCACGATGCGACTCGCCGCCGTCGCGGCGAGTGGTGTCACCGGGAGACCGACGCCCTCCGCGCCGGCGAGCATCTCGGTGACGTCGTAGTGGGTGACGAACCGGCCGGGCTCTGCGCCGGTGACGACGATCGAACGGATCTCGGGGTCGCGCTCGACCCGTCGCACGAGCGCCGTCAGCTCGTCGACCATGCGCCGGTCGATCAGATGCAGCGGCGCGTTGTCGAGAAGGATGACGAGGACGCGCCCGTCGCGCTGGGTGCGGAACGTTGCGGCCACCGCTAGTCGCCGTCGCCGGCGAGCAGGTCGACCGCCGTTCCGTCCTGCCAGCGCTCCCGCTCGGCCGCGTCCTCCCACGGCGCACGGCCGCTTCGCCGGAGGTCGTCGACGTAGAGGCGCATCGCGCGCAGCGATGCCGGGCGTGAGAGCGCCGCCATGAACCAGCGGCGTTCGAGGGCGAGCCCAGCCGGCAACGGGCGGCTCGCTCCCTCCAGCACCGCGCGCTTCGCCCCCGCGACGGAGAGGGGCGCCCGCCGCGCGAGCCGGTGCGCCGTCGCGAGCGCCTCGTCGAGGAGCTGCGCGTGCGGGACGACGCGATGTACGAGCCCGATCTCGAGCGCCTCCTGCGGAGTCAGCAGCGTCGCCTCGAGGATCAGCTCGAGCGCGCGCGCCTGACCCACCGTGCGGGCGAGGCGCTGCGTGCCGCCGCCGCCTGGGAGCAGACCGAGCGTCATCTCCGGCAGCCCGATCGCACGCGCATCGTCGGCGATGTAGCGCACGTCGCACGCGAGCGCGAGCTCGCAGCCGATGCTCAGCGCCTGCCCGTTGATCGCCGCGACCACGACCTTGTCGAGGCGCTCGATGCGGCGGAAGAGGCCCTGGAGCGCCTCGAGGTCGACGATGCCGCCGGCCGGCGTGCGACGCATCGCGTTGCGCGCGCCCGGTACGCGCGCGAGCCCGACGACCGCTCGATAGGACGCGCCGGCGGCGGGCGCCGACAGCTCGAGCGCGGCCTGCTCGGCGCCGGCGAGCAACTCGGCGACGTCATAGTGCGTGACGAAGAGATCGTCCGGCCCCCCCGTCAGGACGATCGCTCCGATCGTCCGGTCGCGGCGGACGGATCGGAGGAGCGTCGTCAGCTCCGAGACCAGCCTCCGGTCCATGAAGTTGCGCGGCGGATTGTCGAAGCGCACGACGAGTACGCGCCCGTCGCGCTGCGTCCCGAAGGTCGATTCCGCTCGCCTGCTTCCTTGACCGAGAGATTGAGGGCGTAGAGCCTCAACGAGGAACTGCTTCATGCCACCGAGGCTACGAACATCGCGGGCCGGCGGGAAGTCGCCAAACTCCAACACTTTGCTCGGTGGAGCCATACACCCTCCCGTGGTCGCCGGCGAAGGACGACCTTCGCAGATCGCGTGCCTCCCGGGCGCGTCTCGTCTTACTCGCGGCCGCCCGGCAGGGTCGGATGGTCGGTGGGATAGACGCCGACCGCGAATCCGTACACGGTCTCGCCCGACCGCGGCAGCCGGTCGAACTCCGCGACCAGCTCCGCCATCTGCTCCCAGAACTCGGATACCTGCGCCTCCGAGATGCGGGCGTGCCGGATGAAGCCCCACAGCTTCCCTTCCAGGAACGCCGCGGCCGACTCGCCAGCGGCGACCTCGAAGTCGTTGAAGTCCCGAGGCAGGTCGTCGCTCGTCCGCGCTCCGCTCGACCCCGACGTAGAACATCCGTGCCGTGCGGCCGTAGAACCGCTCCTCGATCGCCCGCACCCGCCGCGTCCTCACCACCCGCACCAGTTCGGCCTCGGCGAGCACCTTGACGTGGTGGGCGACCGTGCTCTTCGGCCGCTCGACCGCGACCGCCAGCTCGGTCACCGTCGCCGCCCGCTCGTGGAGCAGGCCCAGGATCGTCGTGCGGAGGGGATGGCCGATTGCCTTGACCTGGGAAGGCCTGGTGAGCGCGATCCGGTCGGCGAGGTCGTAGTCCGGAGGAGGCGGGTTGCCGGCCACGACCGAATAGACTAGCATTGCCGAATGTTCCATATTAATGGATCAATGGAGTCAGGAGGCTCGGAGATGACCGAGGTCGTGCTGTACCACCACGTCCAGGGGCTGACCGAGGGCGTGCGTTCGTTCGCCGACGAGCTGCGGCAGGCGGGGCACACCGTCCACACGCCCGACGTGTTCGACGGACGCACGTTCGACACGATCGAGGAGGGCATGGCCTTCGCACGCGAGGCGGGATTCGGCGCGCTGGCCGAGCGCGGCAGTGGCCGCCGCCGAGGGGATCGGCCCCGAGGCCGTCTACGCCGGCTTCTCCTTCGGGGTCATGGCCGCCCAGCAGCTTGCCCAGACCCGGCCCGGCGCCCGCGGGGCGTTGCTCATGTCAGGCGTGCCTCCCGATCTCGGAGTTCGGGGACGCGTGGCCCGAGGGCGTGCCGGTGCAGGTGCACGGCAAGGAAGCCGACCCGTTCTTCGACGAGGACCTCGAGGCCGCGCAGGCTCTCGTCGACTCGACCGACCGGGCCGAGCTCTTCCTCTACCCAGGGGAACAGCACCTCTTCGCCGACTCGTCGCTCCCGGCGTACGACGCCGCCGCTGCGGCGTTGCTCACCGAGCGCGTGCTGGCGTTCCTCGACACGGTGCAGGCCGACAAGGAGAGCTGAGTCCGGGAATCCCGGAGTCCCCGTCTTCGTTCGGACCGGCATGGAGAAACCGGTCGGGATCCTGTACGAGCATCCGCAGTGGTTTCTGCCGCTCTTCGCGGAGCTCGAGCGCCGCGCGCTTCCCTTCGAGCGGATCCACGCGGCGAGCCTGGTCTTCGACCCGGCGGACCTGGAGCAGCGCTACTCGCTCGTCGTCAACAGGATGAGTCCCTCCGCCTGGACGAGAGGTCACGAGCGAGCGTTGTTCTCGACGGTGCACTTCCTCGCCTATCTCGAGCAGACGGGCACGCCCGTGCTGAACGGCCACGATGCCTATCTGGTCGAGCTCTCGAAGGCGCGGCAGATCTCGCTGTTCGCGAGCCTCGGGATCGAACATCCGCGCACCCGTGTCATCGACGACCCCGCACTCGCAGTCGAGGCCGCTCGCGAGCTGGAGTTCCCGGTCGTCGTGAAACCGAACGTCGGCGGCAGCGGCGCCGGGATCACGTCGTATTCATCCCTTGAAGAGCTCGCTGCTGCCGATGTCGAGGTCGGCATCGACGGCACCGCGCTCGTACAGGAGCAACTGCCCGCCGAGGGAGACTCGATCGTCCGGATCGAGATCCTCGACGGCCGTTTCCTCTACGCGATTCGGCTGCTCTTGCTGCCCGGTAGCTTCAACCTCTGCCCCGCCGACTATTGCGAGCTTCCCGGAATCGCAGACGGCGTGTCGGGACGAGGACTGCCGGTCGAGGGCTATGAACCGCCGGCCGACGTCGTCGACGATGCGATCAGGATCGTCACGGCTGCCGGTCTGGACCTCGGCGGGGTCGAGTACCTGGTCAATACCCGTACCGGCAGAGCCACGTTCTACGACGTGAACGCCCTCTCCAACTTCGTCGCGAACGCTCCGGACGTGATCGGCTTCGACCCGTTCGTGCAGCTTGTCGACCTCATCGCTGCCCGGGCCGGGATGCTGGAACCGGCTCGGTAGCCGCGCGACTGCTGAGCCGGCTCAAACCCGAACGCGCGCGCCCCTCGGCTTGACACGTGCTTCCGAGTCTAGTTGACTGTCTTAGTCGAATGACTAAGTAGCTAGTGCAACTGACAGGGAGGAAGTTGTCATGAGAGCTCCACGTTCTCGGTTCGGCTCGAGGGCGCCCCGCGCGGCCGTCGGAGCGCTTGCGCTCCTGCTCATGGCCGCCCTTGCCTCGACAGCAAACGCAAGTCGCGGCCCCGCGACGATCACCGGGGTGTTCTCCGATAGCTGCCGCGACTTCACGGCGCACGCGACCAAGGTCTACCAGCCGCGGGACAAGGACATCTCGTACGTCGAGATCCACTACGCCGATGGACGCGTCGTCAAGGACGAGACCATCGGCAGCCCCGACTATTCGATCGACGGCGCGGCCGGCGGCGAGATCGACTTCGCGATCGTCAAGTCCGGGACGACGCGCACTCGGTTCGACTGCGGGCAGGAGAACAGCCCGCCAACCGCGCTGCTCGAGATCAAGACCCCGCAGTGCTTCCCCTTCTGGGCCGGCGGGCTGTCCTGCGAGATGTCGTTCGCACGGACCGGCTGGACGAGCACAGCCCAGGTTCCGGACGACGGCGGCTCGGACTCAGGGTTGTTCCATTGGGTTTGCGGAACCTTCACCGACTACTCGGGGTGCCCGTGGACTTTCAGCTTGCGCGGCACGAGCAGCGGCGATCCCGACAGCGACATCGCAAGCTGGTCGATCGACTTCGGCGACGGGACCTCGGCGAGCGGGAGCTGGAGCACGAATCCGCCGACCGAGGTCGTCCACGCCTATCCCCCCTTCTTCAGCACCTGTGTGGGCTTCGGCGGGTTCGCATTCGTCTGCCCGGTCACGCTGACCGTGACGGACTCCGCGGGCCAGAGCAGCTCCAACACGCTGGCGATGGGGTTCCTCGACCTGACACCCGACTGAGCGTCAGAGGGCCCGGCGCAGCGACGTCCGGAGAGTTAGCGTCCTCGGTGTGAAGGTCACCGCCGAGGACGCGCGCCGTTTTCTCGTCGCCCGGCACTTCCTCGCGCCGTCCCGATCTCTCGAGGGAGGCCTCGACGCCGTGCTCGCGGTCTTCCGCAAGCTCGGGTCGATCCAGTTCGACCCGCTCGCGGTTGCCGGTCGGACCCACGACCTCGTGCTGCACGCGCGGGTCGCCGACTACGAGCCCGGCTGGTGCGACGTGCTCTACGAGTGCCGCGAGATCTTCGAGGCGTACAACAAGGGGCTCTCTCTCGTCCCGGCGGACGAATACCCGTGGTTCCGCGGCACCCTGAGCCGGAGCTCGCCGCAGCTCCTCGCCGAGAACGCCGAGGCGGCCGAACGGGTGCTCGAGCGGATCCGCGCGGAGGGCCCGATGTCGTCGCTCGACTTCGAGCGCGAGCAGGGGGCCACGACCGACTGGTTCGGGATGCCGACGAACACCGTGCGCGCCGTGCTCGAGGCGTACACCGTCACCGGCGTGCTCGGGCTCGCGCGGCGCGAGGGCAATCGCCGGTATTACGACGTCCTCGAACGGCTGCTACCGGCCGACGTGCTCGAGCGCGAGCTGCCGCTGCGAGAACAGATGCGGCACAAGCTCCTGTCCCGGTACCGAGCCCACGGCCTGCTCGGAATCGCCGGCGCCGGCGACGTCTTCGGCGGCATCGGACCCGCGAAACCGGACTCGCGGTTGCCGGGATACGCGGGCCGGAACGCGCTGCGCGAGGAACTCGTCGAGCGCGGCGAGCTCGTCCCCGTCGAGATCGAGGGCGTGCGCGGCAAGCGCTTCGTCCTCCGCGAGGAGGTCGCACTGCTGGAAGCGCCGCCGGAGCCGCCTCCCTCCGTCGCGTTCCTCCCCCCGTTCGATGCGCTGATCTGGGACCGCGCCCTCCTTGGAAGCCTGTTCGACTTCGACTACGTGTGGGAGCTCTTCCTGCCGCCCGAGAAGCGCCGCTGGGGCTGGTACGTGCTGCCGATCATCTTCCGAGACCGCTTCATCGGCAGGATCGAGCCGCGGATCGACCGGGCAGCAGGCCGCGTGGAGGTGCTCGACGTGTGGTGGGAGAAGGGCTTCGCGCCGCGCAGCGCCGAGGGGTTCGTCGACGCGATGCGCGACGCGCTCCGCGCCTACCTGGGGTTCGCCGGCGCCAGCCGCCTCGAGTGGCCGGCCCACCTCGGCACGGAGAAGCGGCTCTTCCCGGCGCGCGGCTCTTGACATCCTTCCTCGCAGTGTGCAAGGATGCCTTAGTCGAGTGACTAAGTCGATTGCAAGAGGAGGCCGCAATGCACGCGCACAGCTCCCCGTCGTTCCACGCCTCGCCGCAGGAGGCGGTCAAGGCGCCTGCCGGAAGAGTTCCTCTATCTCGCCTGCCTGCATGAGGGCACGGGCGTCGAGTCGCCCGACTTCCTGGCCGTCGTCGACGCCGATACAGGGCAGATCGTGCACGAGCTGCCGATGCCGAACGTCGGCGACGAGCTGCACCACTTCGGCTGGAACCGCTGCAGCTCGGCCTGTCATGGACCGGATCGCTCGCACCTGATCGTGCCGGGCTTCCGCTCCTCGCGGATCCACATCGTCAACGTCGAGGACGACCCGCGCCGGCCGCGGATCGAGAAGGTGGTCGAGCCGGAGGAACTGATCGCGAAGACCGGCTACACGCGGCCGCACACGGTGCACTGCATGCCGGGCGACAACATCGTGATCAGCATGCTCGGCGACGCGGACGGGAACGGCGCCGGCGGGTTCGCCGTCCTCGACGCGAAGACCTTCGAGGTCAAGGGCCGCTGGGAGAACGGCGGCGACAAGCCGTCCGCTCAACTACGACTTCTGGTACCAGCCGCGCAAGAACGTCCTCATCTCGTCCGAGTTCGGGGAGCCGAACGCCTACGAGAAGGGGTTCGACCTCGACGACGTCGCGGCCGGCCACTACGGCAGCCGGCTCCACTTCTGGAACCTCGAGGAGCGCAGCCTCGAGCAGACCGTCGACCTCGGTGAGACCGGCCTCGTCCCGCTCGAGGTGCGCTGGCTCCACGACCCCGAGGCGGAGGAGGGCTTCGTCGGCGCCGCGCTCTCGAGCACGATGTGGCGCTTCCGCCGCGACAACGGCGGTTGGGGCGCCGACCAGGTGATCGCGGTCGAGAGCGTCGAGCTCGACGGCTGGCCCTTCCCGGTGCCGGGTCTGATCACCGACCTCGTGCTCTCGATGGACGACCGCTTCCTCTACTTCTCGAACTGGCTGCACGGCGACCTGCGCCAGTACGACGTCTCCGACCCGGCGAACCCGAAGCTGACCGGACAGCTCTGGCTCGGCGGCCTGCTCGGCAAGCCGAGCGACGCCGGACGCGCGCTCAACGGCGGGCCGCAGATGCTCCAGCTCTCGTTCGACGGGCGGCGGCTCTACGTCACCAACTCGCTCTACTCGACCTGGGACAACCAGTTCTATCCTGGGCTCGAGTCGTGGCTGCTCCGCGTCAACTGCGATCCCAACGGCGGCATGGAGGTCGATCCCGACTTCTTCGTCGACCTGCACGACCGGCCGGGTGGGCCGGCGCGTGCGCACGAGGTGCGGCTCCAGGGCGGCGACTGCACGACGGAGATCTTCCCGTGATCCTCGCGCACCACATGGGCGAGGAGCTCATCCCCGCCCTGGTGGCGGGAGGCGGGAGTGCGGTGTCGATGCTGCTCCTGGTCTGGCGGGATAGGCTCAACCGCCTGGTCGACCGCTTGAGGAGGCGGACATAGCCAAGGTTTCGACAGCACGCTCGGCCGCGGAGGAGTCCCTCCTCGACGCGGCCGAGCGCGTGCTCGTCGACGCCGGCTACGCAGCGATCACGACGCGGCGCCTCGCCGAGGAAGCGGGCGTCAACCACGGTCTCGTCCACTACTACTTCGGCTCGGTCGAGAACCTGCTGGTGCGGACGCTCGAACGGTTCACCGCCCGGCTGGTCACGCGGCAGCGCGAGATGTACGCGGCCGAAATGCCCTTCCTCGAGAAGTGGCGGACGGCGATGCGCTACCTCGTCAGCGAGGACCTCGCCTATCAGAAGGTCTGGCTCGAGCTCCAGGCGCTCGCCTGGAACCGGCCCGAGCTGCAGGAGCGGGTCGACCACGTGAACGCCGAGTGGCGGTCGGTTCTGCTGGAAGCGTTCGCCGAACCGCGTGAGCAATTCGGGATCGAGATGCCACTCGAGGTACTGGTCTCACTTGTGATCACCTTCAACGAGGGGATCATTTTGGAGCGCCTGTCCGGAGTGACCGAGGGACACGAGGAGCTCCTCGAATGGATCGACGGATGGCTGTCGAGCTGACCACCGAGACGCGCGAGCAGACGCGCGCCCGCTACCCGGATGCCGAGGGCTACGTCGAGCGCGACGGCGTGAGGATCTTCTACGAGGTCTACGGCTCCGGCGAGACGACCGTCCTCCTCCTGCCGACCTGGTCGATCATCCACTCCCGCCACTGGAAGATGCAGATCCCCTACCTGGCGCGTCACTGCCGTGTGCTCACGTTCGACGGCCGCGGCAGCGGCCGCTCCGACCGGCCGGAGAGCGGCTACGAGGAGCGCGAGTTCGCTGCAGACGCTCTGGCGGTGATGGACGCGACCGACACCGAGAGCGCAGTCCTCGTCTCGCTTTCGCAGGGAGCGCAACGGGCGTTGCTCCTCGCGGCCGATCACCCCGAGCGGGTCGAGAGCGCCGTCTTCATCGGCCCGTCCGTGGCGCTCGGCGAGGGTCTGCCGTGGCGGGGCAAATATTCGTGGGCCGACGAGCTCGACACCGACGAGGGCTGGGCCAAGTACAACCGCTACTACTGGCTCCGCGACTATCGCGGCTTCCTCGAGTTCTTCTTCGCGCAGATGTTCAACGAGCCGCACTCGACGAAGCCGATCGAGGACTGCGTCGGCTGGGGCCTGGAGACGACGCCTGAGGTGCTGATCGCGATCCAGGGGCGCGAGCCGATCGACGCGGCTGCGCAGCACGAGCTCGCCGGCCGCGTCCGCTGCCCGGTGCTCGTGATCCAGGGAGCGAACGACGCGATCTCCGGCCCCGGTCTCGGGATCGGGCTCACAGAAGCGACGGGCGGCGAGCTCGTCCTGCTCGAGGGCTCAGGCCACGGCCCGCATGTGCGCGATCCGGTCAAGGTCAACCTGCTGCTGCGCGAGTTCATTGCGCCACCGGCTCGGCCGGCGCGGTGGGTGCGTGGCAAGTCGCGCCGCAAACGAGCGCTGTTCGTCTCGTCGCCGATCGGGCTCGGCCACGCCCAACGCGACGCGGCGATTGCCGACGAGCTGCGCAAGCTCCACCCCGACCTCGAGATCGACTGGCTGGCGCAGCATCCGGTGACGGCGGTGCTCGAGGCCCGTGGCGAGCGCATTCACCCCGGCAGCGCGTTCCTCGCGAACGAGTCGACCCACATCGAGAGCGAATGCGCCGAGCACGACTTGCACTGCTTCGAGGCGATTCGGCGCATGGACGAGATCCTGCTCGCGAACTTCATGGTCTTCCACGACATCGTCCGCGACGACCCCTACGACCTCTGGATCGGCGACGAGGCGTGGGAGCTCGACTACTACCTGCACGAAAACCCCGAGCAGAAGCAGGCCGCCTACGTCTGGCTGACCGACTTCGTCGGCTGGCTCCCGATGGAGGACGGTGGCGAGCGTGAAGGGTTCCTGACCGCGGACTACAACGCGGAGATGATCGAGCACATCGCCCGCTTCCCGCGCATCCGCGACCGCGCGCTCTACGTCGGCAACTCCGACGACATCGTCCCCGAGGCATTCGGTCCCGACCTGCCGCTGATCCGTGACTGGACCGAGCAGCACTACGACCTGACGGGCTACGTGACCGGCTTCGACCCCTCCGACTTCTCCGACCGCGAAGCGCTCCGCGCGGAGCTCGGCTACGCCCCCGACGAGCAGGTCTGCATCGTCACGGTCGGTGGCTCAGGCGTCGGCGGCCACCTGCTGCGCCGGGTGATCGATGCGTTCCCGGCGGCGAAGGAGCGCGTGCACGACCTGCGGATGATCGTGGTGGCCGGTCCGCGGATCGACCCGGCGACGCTTCCCCAGGCGGATGGGCTCGAGATTCGACGGTACGTGCACGATCTCTACCGGCACCTGGCGGCCTGCGACCTCGCCGTCGTCCAGGGCGGCTTGACGACCTCGATGGAGCTGACGGCGAACCAGCGGCCGTTCATCTACTTCCCGCTGCGTCACCACTTCGAGCAGAACTTCCACGTCCGCCACCGGCTCGAGCGCTACGGCGCCGGCCGCTGCATGGACTTCGAGACCGCGACACCGGAGACGATCGCCCAAGCAATCGCCGAAGAGACCGGCCGCGAAGTCGACTACCGGCCAGTCGAGACCGACGGCGCCGCGAGAGCGGCGGCGCTGATCGCAGAGCTGCTCTGAACTAGCCGAAGGTTGCCAGGCCCCGAAGGGGCGCGCCGCGACTGGGAGCGCGCCCCTTCGATCCGTTCGCTACCCGACGGGCAGCGGCTCACCTGGGCTTCCGAGCCTCTGGTCGAGGCACGAGACCTTGCCGACGACCGCGGTCGCCGGCGCGGCCTCGCCCGCCGTATTCGGCGAGTTGTCGCGCCGGTTGCCGTCCGAGCTCGTCGTGCAGAACGTCCGGCCGGCGAGAACCGGACTGGTCGGGAACTCGAGCGGCCCTCCGTTCCGGAGGCTGCCTGCGCCGACCGGGTTGCGGAAGTACTCGGTGACGCCGCCGCGGCGGTCGACGACGACGACCGAGTTCCGCTCGTTCGGGGCAACCCACACGTTGCCGGCGCGGTCGAGGGCGATCCCGTCGGCGCCGTCGAGAGCAGGATGCTGCACGAAGAGCGCGTCGAGGCAGAGCGTGCCCGCGGCGAACGTCGTGTCGCAGCCGGTGGGCGTGAGGACGTCGCCGTCCTTGCTCAGGTCGACTCGCCACAACGCGCCTCTCGCGGTGTCGGCGATGAGAAGCGCGCCGTCCTTGGCGAACGCGAGCCCGTTCGCGACGATCCCCTGCGTCCCCGGGGGAGCCGATGGCTGCACCGCCTGGTTTTGACGCCCGACCCCGACCGTATTGGCCATCGTGGGCACGCGGAAGAGCACCGTCGCCGCACCGCCGGCGGGGCCGACGCGGAAGACACGTCCCTGGGCGGAACCCCCGTCGGAGACATACAGGTTGCCGTCCTCGTCGAACGCGACGCCGTTACCCGAGGGGGTGCCTGTGGCGAAGCCGGTTGCAACGGGCGGGCTCGCCGGGTTGGCGTCGCTGGGGGTGACGACTCCGATCTCGTCGCCCGCGGCGCCGAAGCCGGTCAGGTAGAGCCTGTCGTCGGGACCGAACGCGAGTCCGGCCGGATTGCAGGGCGGGTTCATTCTCGCGACGACGACTCCGGCCTGTTTCGGGCCGCCCTCCGAGTCGATCCGCACGATCGAGCAGCCGGCGGCACCTCCCCGCTGCGGCACGTACAGGTTGCCGTCGTGGTCGAGCGTGAGCCCCTCGACCGAGATCGGGCTCGCGAACACCGTCGTCCAGGTCGCATCCTTCGGCGGCGAGACTGGCTTGCCGTTGCCGAGCGCCGTCCCGATGACGAGGCCGGCGGCGACGAGCACGACCGACGACAGCGCGGCAGTTCGGATTCTCCTCATGCCTCTCCTTTCCAAGAGTGAACGAGTGACGCTTAGGAACACATACCCGCTCCGTTCGAAACCGGTTCTCCGACGCGGGCGGCTGCGGCATCCGCCAGGCCGCGGTAGCCGAGCGTCGTTCGGCGCCAGAGGACGTCCTCCGCGCTGACCGCCCACTCGTGACCGCGGGCGTAGCCGATCTGCGCGAGCACGTCGGGCCCGTCCGGATGGATCGGCTCGAGGAGGGACGGCTCGAGCAGCGCAGGCGCGAGCATCTCCTCCGCGAGGCTGCCGTACAGGTGGAGCAGGTGCGAGCGGGTCGGGGGATCGAGCTGGGAGAAGCTCTGCGCGATCCGGCGGCCAGCGTCCTCGAGCCCGCTCGCGCCCGGCAGGGGCAGAGCCAGCGGGTCGAAACGCGGCAGGCCGAGCTCGGGCCGCAGCCGCTCGAGCGCCGCGAGGGCGATCCGGCGATAGGTGGTCAGCTTCCCGCCCGCGACCGTGAGCATGCCGCCGGCACCGAGGACGTACTGGGTCTCGCGCCGCGCTGTCAGCGTCTCCCCGCTCAGACCGGGCAGCACCCGCAGTCCGGCGAAGCTCGCCCGCACGCGGCCCGGGTCGAGCACCCCGCGCTCGACTCCGACCGCCGCCTCGTCGAGGACACGTGCGACGTCCGCCGCCTCGACGCCGACCTGCGAGGGGTCGCCCTCGTAGAGCGTGTCGGTCGTCCCGAGCAGCAGCATGCCCTGCCATGGGTACGCGAAGGTGACTCGCACCGGATCGTGGGGGATCGTCAGCGCCGCCGACCAGGGGCGGTCGAGGTCGAGCAGCAAGTGCACGCCCTTCGACAGGCGGCCGAGCGGCGCCGCCGCCGGGTCCTCGAGCTTCCGGACGACGTCGATCCACGGGCCCGTCGCGTTCACGACCGCACGCGCTTCGACGGAGAACGTCTGGCCCGACCGCAGGTCTCGCACCTCGGCGCCGCTCACACGACCGGCGGTCTGCCGGAGCTCGACGACCTCTGCGTAGTTCGCAACCGCAGCGCCCGCGGCAGCCGCCGCGCGCACGTTCGCGAGACAGAGCCGGCTGTCGTGCGTGAACGAGTCGATGTAGACGCCGCAGCTGCGCAGGCCTTCGATGCGCAGGTCGGGGACGCTCTGACGGGCGCGCGCGGGCGGCAGCAGGCCGCCGATCCCGTCGCGGGCGAGCGTCGAGTAGAGCGCAAGCCCGAGCCGGAGCGTCCTCGGCCGGTACGGGCCATCGCGGTAGAGCGGGAACAGGAACGGCAGCCTCCGGACGAGGTGCGGAGCGACCGTGTGGAGCAGCGCACGGCGTTCGCGATGCGCCTCGCGCACGAGCTTGACGTCGCCGAGGCGCAGGTAGCGCAGCCCGCCGTGGATCAGCTTCGACGACGCGCTCGAGGTCGCCGCGCCGAAATCGCCCCGGTCGACGAGCGCGACCGCGAGCCCGGCTCGCGCGGCCTCGTTCGCGATTCCCGCCCCGACGATCCCGCCGCCGATCACGAGCAGGTCGAACTTCCGCCCGACGAGCGAGTCGAGGTCTCTCACGTCACGCAACAGACTACGCTCGGACAGCGATGCCGCTCTCCGCACTCCTGCTCGCGCTCGCGGCGGCATTCGTGCACGCGCTCTGGAACCTGCTGCTCGCGCGGGCGCGCGATCCGGAGGCTGCGACCGCGGTCGCTCTCGTCGTGGCGGTGGTCGTCTTCGCTCCCGTGTCGGTGTTCGCCTGGGGTCTCGAGCGGGAGGTGTGGCCCTACCTCGCGGTCACGAGTTGCCTGCAGCTTCTCTACTTCGCGCTGCTGATCACCGCCTACCGGAGGGCCGACGTGTCGGTTGTCTATCCGGTTGCCCGCGGCGTGGCGCCGACGCTCGTCCTGCTCGCTGGCGTCGTCGTGCTCGGCTACGGCACGTCGTGGGCTCAGGCTGCCGGCGTCGTCCTCGTCGGGCTCGGCGTGCTCGCGATCCGAGGTGTGCGGGGAGCGGCCGGCGGCGTCCTCTTCGGGCTCGCGATTGCGGGCGTGATCGCCTCGTACACGCTCGTGGACAAGCGCGGGCTCGACTACGCGACGCCGATCGCCTACCTCGAGGTCTCGATGATCGCGCCGGCGGTGCTGTACGCGGCCTGGGTGGCTCGTCTGCGCGGCGGCGCCGCGGCGCTGCGCAGCGAGCTCAGCCGCTCGGCGGTCGTGGCCGGGATCGCGATGTTCTCGGCCTACGCACTCGTGCTCGCAGCCCTGCAGCTCGCTCCTGCCGCCTCGGTCGCGGCCGTGCGCGAGACGAGCGTCCTCGTCGCCGCCGTGCTCGGAGCGCTCGTGCTGCGCGAGCCGGTCACCCACTGGCGGTTCGCGGGCGCTGCCCTCGTGGCCGCAGGCGTCGCGCTCCTGGCCGTCTAGGACATGTCCCAGGGACAGTCCCTGGGACATGTCCGCAACGGCCCGCCACTACTCGAGCTGGTCGAGCACGGGGGAGCGCGGCCTGGCCGCCGGCGCGCTCCCCCATGCTCCGGGCACGCCGACACTCCCCCTGCCGCGTGCGACGCGACACTAGTACTCCTATGACTTCAAAGCAACATAACAATGGAATCCTTACAAATCCTTCGCTCGACCTCGGTCGACGAGCTCGAGGCCGGCCTGAACCGCGCGAGGTCGTAGGATCAACGGGCTCATGGCGGCCTTCCCCGAAAGCGCGAAGGCGGTCGTCGTCGGCGCCGGCATCGTCGGCAACAGCCTCGTCCATCACCTCGCGCGCCTCGGCTGGCGCGACCTCGTCCTGCTCGACAAGGGTCCGCTCCCGAACCCCGGCGGCTCCACGGGGCATGCGTCCAACTTCATCTTCCCGGTCGACCACTCGAAGGAGATCACCGCGCTGACGCGTGACTCCGTGAATCAGTACGTCGAGCTCGGCGTGTACACGGTGAGCGGCGGGATCGAGGTCGCCCGGACGCAGGAGCGCCTGCGGGAGCTCAACCGCCGCATCACGTCGTCGATCTCGTGGGGCGAGCCCTCGGAGCTGCTGACGCCGGCGCAGGTGAAGGAGCTCGTGCCGTACATCAACGAGGAGATCCTGCTCGGCGGCTTCCACACGCCCGGCGTCGGCGTCGTCGATTCGCTCCGCGCCGGCACGCTGATGCGCGAGGCCGCGCAGGCGCTCGGTGCCTTGACGGTCTCGCCGAGCACCGAGGTGACGGGGATCGACGTCGAGAACGGCCGCGTCCGGCGCGTGCACACCGACAAGGGGCCGATCGAGACCGAGTACGTCTTCGTCTGCTGCGGCGTCTGGAGCCCGCGGATCGCGCGGCTGGCCGGAGCGGCGATCCCGCTCACGCCCGCCGTGCACCAGATGATCACCGTCGGCCCGATCCCGCTCCTCGAGCAGACGCACACCGAGATCGCCTTCCCGATCGTCCGCGACATGGACGCGCTCATGTACGAGCGGCAGTACGGCGGCGACATGGAGGTCGGCTCCTACGCCCACCGGCCGATCCTCATGGCCGCCGACGACATCCCCTCACTCGAGGAGTCCGAGCTCTCACCCACCGAGCTCCCCTTCACGTCGGAGGACTTCGAGGTGCAGCTGGAGCATGCGCGCGAGCTGATCCCCGAGCTCCTGTCCGTCGAGGGCGCCGGGATCCGCTACGCGATCAACGGCCTGCTCTCGCTGACCGCGGACGGGCTGCCGGTCCTGGGGGAGACGCCCGAGGTGAGAAACCTCTGGTCGGTGGCCGCGGTCTGGATCAAGGAAGGACCGGGCGTCGGCCGCGCAGTGGCCGAATGGGCCGTCGAGGGCGCCTCCGAGATCGACGTCCACGGCTCCGACATCGCGCGCTTCCACCCGCATCAGCGCGAGCAGCGCCATGTCGTCGCGCGCGCGTCCGAGGGCTTCAACAAGACCTACGGGATCGTGCATCCCGCGGAGCAGTGGGAGAGCAACCGCAACGTCCGCACCAGCCCGTTCCACGCGCGCGAGCAGGAGCTCGGCGCCGTCTTCTTCGAGACGGCCGGCTGGGAGCGACCCTGGTGGTACGAGTCGAATGCCGTTCTGCTCGAGGAGTACGGCGACCGCGTGCTGCCACGCGAGGCCGAGTGGGACTCGCGCTGGTGGTCGCCGATCGTGCACGCCGAGCATCTGGCGATGCGCGACCGGGTCGCGATGATCGACCTGTCCGCATTCCACCTGCTCGACGTCACCGGCGCCGGCGCTCTCGAGGCGCTCCAGCACATCGCCGTCGCCGAGCTCGACGTCGAGCCCGGACGCGTGGTCTATACGCCGGTCCTCGACCACAACGGCTGCTTCAAGGCCGACCTGACGATCATGCGGCTGGGACCGGAGCTCTTCCGGGTCGTCACCGGCGCCGCGCACGGGATGGCCGACCGGAAGTGGTTCTCCGACCGGCTGCCGCTGGACGGCTCGGCGCAGCTGGCCGACGTGACCGAGGACTGGTGCACGATCGGCATCTGGGGCCCGCGGGCGCGCGACCTCGTCGGCTCGGTGACGAGCGACGACGTCTCCCACGCGGGCTTCCCGTTCGCGCGCTGCCGGGAGATCGAGCTCGGAGGCGCGCGCGCACTGGCTTCCCGGATCTCGTACGTCGGCGAGCTCGGCTGGGAGCTCTACGCCCCGATGGCCGACGGCGCTGCGCTCTGGGACGTCCTCTGGGAAGCCGGGCAGCCGCTCGGCGCCGTCCCGGCGGGCATCGGCGTCTACGGCACGACGGGGCGGATCGAGAAGGGCTACCGGCTCTACGGCGCCGAGCTCGATCCCGACCACAACGTCGCCGAGGCGGGACTGACCCGCCCGACCGTGAAGGAGCACGACTTCGTCGGCAAGGACGCGTACCTGCGCCACCGCGAGGAGGAGCCGGCGGCACGGCTGTGCACGCTGACCGTCGACGACCCCACCTCCTCGTCGGGCGCCAAGAGGTACATGCTCGGAGGCGAGCCGGTCTTGACTGCCGCGGGCGAGCGGATCGTCGACAGCAAGGGCCGCCCCTCGTACGTCACCTCCGCCGGGTCCGGCCCGTCGATCGGAAAGCACCTGCTGATGGCCTACCTGCCGCCGGACCACGCGGTCGAGGGCGAGCAACTGCTCGTCCAGTACCTGGGCGAGCGCTACCCGGTGACCGTGGCCGTCGCCGGCAACAGGCCGCTCTTCGACCCGGAGAACACGCGCATCAGGAGCTGAGCGCCGTCCGCCGCTGCAGAGCTCAGGCAGAGGCGAGCGACCGAACTGCGGCCACGATGTCGGCCGGCCCCGGCAGGGTCGCCAGCTCGAGGTCCTTCTGGTACGGCATCGGATGCGAGGCGGCTCCGACGCGGACGACGGGAGCGTCGAGGTCCCAGAAGCAATGCTCGGCTGCGTGCGCGGCGATCTCGGAGCCGAAGCCGCAGAACCGAACGGCCTC
Source organism: uncultured Gaiellaceae bacterium (assembly GCA_963765705.1). Taxonomy (GTDB): domain Bacteria; phylum Actinomycetota; class Thermoleophilia; order Gaiellales; family Gaiellaceae; genus Gaiellasilicea. Next base: position 765,561 of record CAVXXJ010000011.1, on the reverse strand, counting down.
GTGCGCGACGACCAGCCGGTGCGTCTTCGCCACCGACGCGGCGATCAGCGCGGTGTCGAGCGGGACGAGGGTGCGCGGATCGACCACCTCGATGCTGACTCCCTCTCCCTCGAGCTCGTGCGCCGCCCGCAGCGCGTGGGGCACCTGCGCCCCGAGAGCGACGACGGTGACGTCGGTTCCCTCGCGGGCGACGCGCCCGATTCCGAGCTCGATCCCGTAGCGCTCCTCGGGCACCGGCGCGGGGTCGCCGAAGAACAGGAGCTTCTGCTCGAGGAAGATGACCGGGTTGTCACCGCGGATCGCCGCGGACAGGAGACCCTTCGCGTCGTAGGGGTTCGAGGGCATCGCGACGACGAGGCCCGGGATGTGGGCGAACAGCGCCTCCAGGCTCTGCGAGTGCTGCGCGCCGAGCCGAACGCCGCCGCCCGAGACCATTCGGATCACGAGCGGGATGCTCGGCGTCCCGCCCATCATGAACCGGAGCTTCGCGGCCTGGTTCATGATCTGGTCGAACGCGACGCCGGCGAAGTCCGAGAACTGCAGCTCGACGACGGGCCGCAAGCCGGTCAGCGCCGCGCCGATCCCACAGCCGACGAAGCCGCTCTCCGTCAGTGGCGTGTCGCGGATCCGCTCGGCGCCGTAGCGCTCGTAGAGGCCCTCGGTGGCGCGGAAGAGGCCGCCTACCTTGCCGATGTCCTCGCCAATCACGATCACGTCCGGATCCGCGTCGAGCTCGAGGTCGAGCGCCTCGCGCACGGCGGCGACGAAGCCGAGCGTCCGGTCGGTCTCCGCGGCAGGCGCCGGATAGCTCCGCTGCGGCCCGAGCACCGCGGGCAGCAGGTCGTCGGCGCTCGCGTCCTCGTCGGCCAGCGCGAGCTCGATCGCGTGCTCGACAGCGCCTTCGACCTCCCGCCACAGCGACTCGACCCGCTCGTCGTCCAACTCCCCCAGGTCCCGGAGCAGCCGCTCGAACCGCGGCAGCGGGTCCTTCGCCTCCCACTCCTCCACGAGCGCCGGGTCGCGCACGTCCGGGAGGTTGGCGCGCATCGAGTGCTGCATCCGGCGGAACGTCTTCATCTCGAGGAACGTCGGCCCCGCTCCCGCCCTGGCCCGCATGAGCGCGCGGGCGACGGCATCCTCGACCGCGAGCAGGTCGTTCCCGTCCACGATCTCGCCCGCCATCCCGTAGCCGCCGGCGCGGTCGGCGAGGTCCTCGACGGCCCGCTGCGCGCGCCAGTCGGCCGAGAGCGCGTACTGGTTGTTCTCGCAGATGAAGACCACCGGCAGCGCCCAGGTGGCGGCGAGGTTCATCCCCTCGTGCGCCGCGCCCTGCCCGGCGGCGCCGTCACCGAAGAAGGCGACCGCCGCCTGCTCGGTCCCGCGCAGCTTCGCCGTCAGGGCGGCGCCGCACGCGTGCGGGATCCCGGCGCCGACGATCCCGTTGCAGCCGAGGATGTCGAGCGAGAGGTCGGCGATGTGCATCGAGCCGCCGAGCCCCTTGCAGTAACCCGTCCGCTTCCCGAACATCTCGGCCATCATCCGGCGGAGGTCGGCCCCGGCGGCGATCAGGTGCCCGTGGGAGCGGTGATGGCCGACGAGGTAGTCGGTGTCGCGCATGACGCCGGCGGCGCCGACGGCGATCGCCTCCTGGCCGACACAGCTGTGCGCCGTCCCGAAGATGACGCCCTGCTGGAAGAGCTCGGCGGCGCGATCCTCGAAGCGGCGGATCAGCGCCATCAGGCGGTACTGCTCGAGCAGCGGCGGCCACTCGCCGGGCCGATCGGTCACCGGGGCGGCCGCTGGTGGAACTCGAAGATGTAGCCGTCCGGGTCGAGCGAGTAGAGGCTCTTGCCGCCGGCGTTCACGCCCGTCTTCATCTCCACCGGACCGTCCGAGCGGAACGAGACGCCGCGCGCGAGCAGCTCTTCGTAGAGCTCCTCGATCCCGGTGACGAAGACGCAGAAGTGGCCCGTGCCGTGGTGCGAGGGCGGCGAGCTCCCGGACGGGCTCTCGCAGCCGTGGTACTGGAGCAACTCGACGTCGACCTCGCTCCCCGGGATGCGCAGCATCGCCACTTCGATCCCCGCCGCTTCGGGCACACCGACGATCCGCGCGATCTCCGGCTCCTCGTAGAGACGCCGCCAGAGCAGCTCGAGCCCGAGGAGACCGGAATAGAACTGGAGCGAGCGGTCGAGATCCGAGACGGTGATCCCCACGTGACGAGGGCCGGTGATCGTCCACGTGCTCACGGGGTTAACGTAACCGGATGCTGGAGAACCGGGTGGTGCTGGTCACTGGGGCGGCGAGCGGGATCGGCCGCGAGATCGCCGAGCGCTTCGCGCGCGAGGGCGCCCGCGTCACCGGTTTCGACCGGGCGGGCGAGGTGGCGATCATCGGCGACGTCCGCTCCCCCGCCGACGTCGAGCGCGCGGTCGCCGAGGTCGCGGGCACAGAAGGCCGCATCGACGTGCTCGTCAACAGCGCCGGCGTCCGTGAGATCGGCGACGTCTACACGATGGCGACCGACGAGTGGGACAACGTGATCGCGGTCAACCTGAGCGGGACGTTCTACTGCTGCCAGGCCGTAGCCCGGCGCATGCGCGAGAGCGGCGGCGGCGCGATCGTGAACATCTCCTCGGTCGGCGGCCTGGTCGGGCTCGCGCACCGCCCGGCCTACACGGCCGCGAAGCACGGCGTCGTCGGTCTGACGAAGAGCCTGGCGCGCGACCTCGGTCCCGCCGGGATCAGGGTGAACGCGATCTGTCCGGGGCTGATCCGGACGCCGCTGACCGAGCAGTACTTCGCCGAGCCGGCGTTCGAGCAGGGATTGCAGACGGTCGTCCCTCAGGGCCGCGCGGGGACCGCCGCCGACGTCGCCGACGCGGCCGTCTACCTCGCGAGCGACCAGTCCGCGTACGTGAACGGCATCGCTCTCACGGTCGACGGCGGCTGGCTCGCGGAGAAGAGCTTCGCCGCGGGCGCGGCGGCCGAGTCGACCTTCCTGGCCGGCACCGAGACGGTGGACGAGGCCTAGCTACGAGCCGCTACGGCTTGACGACGAGCTCCATGCGGCTGCAGTAGAGCCCGGCCGTCACGTTCCTGGCCTTGTCCCCCGCCTTCGGGAGTGACATGCGATAGATGCCGAGGCCGATGAGCTTGATCCTGGCGAGCTCGGTCTTCGCGTCGGCCGCGAGGAGCTGGATCGTGCCGCTTCGCTCACTCGACTCGTCGTTCTTTCCCTTGATCACGAAGTCGTCGAGCCATTCGAACCACGTCTTCGCGCTGACCTCGCTGAGCGTGACCTCGAGGTCGGGAAACTCGAGCACGGTCGGCAGGGTCGTGGACTGGCCGGCGTCGTCCTTCGCGGTCTTCTGCTTCACGGACATCGACTCGATCTTGCTCACCTTCGTGCAATCCAGACTGTCGATCTGCAGCCGGAAGTCGCTCCGTTGCCACAGCTTCGCCTTCGCCGCCGCGGCGTCCTGCTTCCCGGAGGCATTGCTGTCCTTGACGAGGTCGGCGCTGAACTTCAGCGTCAGGAACCCCGGATCCTTCGACGACGCGTCGAGCGTGGGCAACGTCGTCTCGGTCAGCTGCGCGTCGAGGAACTCGCGGGCGCTTTTCGCCTCGAGCTTGTAGTCGGCGACGACGAGCGATCCCGACTTCCGGACGAAGTTGCCTTTCCAGAGGTCTGCGACCCAGTCGTACACGGGTGCGGCATTCGCGAAGCCGACGGTGACGGCGAACGGCTCGTACCGCACCCCGGATACGTGCTTCCCCTGGAAGACGCCCTTGCCCGCCGGACCCGTGATCACCTCTGCGTTGACGAAGCCGCCGTCGGCCGACCTGACGGGACCACACTTCACGCCATCCAACGTCAGGAACACGTTGCTCGCTGGGAGGTTGCGGCTACCAGGCATGACGGCAGCGTCGAGCATAACGCGGCGACTTGCGTTTGCCAACGATTCGGTTTCGGACCTTGATTTAGGCGCGGCGACCGATGTAGATTCGGCGCCTGCGGCGTCACCCTCCCCCGGCCCCCGGGAGTTCCGATGCCGACCGTCCAGCCGCAATCGTCGCCTTCCTCACGTGTCGACGATCGCTGACGCGGCGGTCGGCGGCCTTGCCGCCGCGATCGAGTCGCTGCTTCCCGACGAGCCGGATCCCGACGTGCGGCCGACGGTCCTCGTCAGCCCACGCAGGATCGCTCCGACCGGGTTCGGCGGGTTCGTCGGCCTGAACGAAGATCCGGAGGGCGAGATCTACGGACGGCGCGTCGACGCGAACGTGTTCGTGACGGCGAAGGCCGACACGCTCGGCGGCTTGCCGGCCGCGGTCACCGCGGTCACCCGCGCCCTGTTGACGCCGGACCGCTCGACGCTCGCCGGCGAAGGGATCCACCGGATCCTCCTCGAGGACATGGGAGCCGCCGGCAGCGACGGCGGGATCGCGTTCCGCGAGCTCAGGTTCGCAGTGCTCTACGAGTTCCTCCGCTTGCCGACGGCGCCGGAGGGGGTGATCCAGACGATCCCGCTCGACTTCGAGGTCAGCCTCAGGCCGCGCGAGCCGCGCACAATCGTCCGCTCCGCCTTCATGGGCGACTCGCTCGACTGGTTCGAGGTCGTCGACGACGCCGAAGCGACCCAGAGTGCGCCGTCCGAGTGGGCGTACGACCCGGCCCTGGAACGGATCGAGCAGCGGCAGCGAATCGGCGGCGGCTCGACGGCGGTGTCGAGCCCGAACAAGCCCGGCACGTACCTCGTGCTGAAGACGTCGAAGCGGCGCCCGCCGGTGTCGGATCTGATCCTCCGGGCCCTCGTCGGCTCCGACGACAACCGGGGCATCGGGCTCGTCTACCGCTACCACAACGCCGGCACCTTCTACTTCTTCCTCATGCACGGAGCGGGCTACCGGCTGCTCGCCAAGAAGGTCAACGGCACGTTCTCCCACCTCGATACGCAGGCCTTCGACGGGACGGCCGGGTTCACCGTCGGCGGCACCCATCGCCTCAAGCTCGTCGCCGTCGGGACGCGGCACGAGGTCTACGTCGACGGCGTGCTCGCGCTCGCCGCGGACGACAGCTCCATCTCCGCGCCGGGGCGCGCGGGGTTCCTCACGCACCGGAACAACCAGTCGTACTTCTACGACATCGACCTCACGGAGGTGTAGCGCATGGCTGAGACCTTTTCCCTCTCCGAGCTGATCATCCCGGGTACCTACATCCGGGTTCAGGCGGACGCGCTGATCGGCATCGGCGGCGTTTCGACAGGGAACATCGGGATGGTCGGCACCGCGGCGAGCGGCGCCGGCGAGACACATCTCTTCTCCGAGTACGGTGAGGTGACCGGTGCGATCGGCGCCTACGACGCCTACGACGACGGCAACGGCGACCTGAACCTGGGACGGGCGCTCGAGCTCGCCTACCGCACCGGTGCGGGAACCGTGTTCGCCCGGGCTCTCCCCGCCGGCGCCAGCAAGGCCGACTTCACGGCCGCGTTCGCCGAGATCGTGAAGGAGGACGTGAACATCCTGGTCGCGCCCGAGCTCGCGACCGACGACGCCTTCGACGTCCTCGGTGCGGTCGTCAACAGCGCCGAGGAGGACGGCAGAGACGTGATCGCCGTCATCGGCGCCGACGCGGACGAGCCCGCCGACATCGCCGGGCAGATCGTCGACAGCGATTCGGGACGCCACATCCTCGTGACGCCGGGCATCCGGACGTTCGACGCCACCGCAAGGGACGACGTCGACCTGAGCGGCACGTACACCGCCGCGGCGGTCGCGGGCCTCCTGAGCACGCTCGTCCCCCAGTCGAGCCCGACGAACAAGGTCGTCCCCGGCGTCAGCAAGCTGACGCAGAAGTTCTCGTACGGAGAGCTGAAGCAGCTGGTGAACGGCCGGGTGCTGGTGCTCGAAGAGCGCAACGGCGTCCGCGTCGTTCGCGGCGTGACGACGAACGACGCCGCGTGGCGGCAGGTGACGACACGGCGGATCACCGACTACGCGAAGGCGGGGATCCGGCAGGCGTCGGCACCGTTCATCGGCCGCCTGAACAACGACCGCGTGCGGAAAGCGCTCGCGGGCGCGATCGACGGCTTCCTGACGACGATGAAGGTCGACGAGGCGCTGATCGACTACGAGCTCTCCGTCACCGCCACGCGGCAGGACGAGATCGCCGGCCGCGCGATCGTGAACGCCGTCATCCGACCCACCTTCAGCATCGACTTCGTCGCCGTCACGCTCGTCCTCGAATAAAGGAGTTCACATGGCAAACACGAGCGTCTACACAGGGGCCGACGGCTCACTCGCCCTCTCGACCCAGCAGAACCCGGAAGGCGCCGCCGCTCAGGGCGCGATCGACCAGTTCGGCGTGCAGGTCGTCGGACGCGTCCAGGACGTCACGATCCAGGTGAGCTCGGACGTCAAGCCGTTCCACGAGATCGGCCAGCGCTACGCAACGCAGCTCCGGCCCGGGAACGTGGAGGTCCGCGGCACGATCGGCCGCGCCTACCTCAACGGCGCCATGCTGACGCTGATGCTCGGCGAGGCTGCTGCCAAGCGGCCCGGCGAGAGCTGGACGCAGCCGGCGTTCAGCATGACCCTCGTCGCCCGGAACAGCTCCGTCCCGGGCGTGACCAGCACCTTGACGCTGCACGACGTCAAGATCGACGGCTGGAGCTTCCACATGCCCGAGGACGACTTCCTGCTCGAGTCGGTCGGCTTCCGGGCGCTGTTCATCACCGTCGGGGACGAGGGCTGATGCTGACAGCGGAGGAGCTTCTCGCCGGCAGCTCTCTGACCTTCGAGGTCGAGGTGCCGGAGAGCGTCCTGCGGCCGGCGAACGGCTCCGCGGCCGGGCTCGAGGAACGCCTGGTCCGGCTGCGGCCGCTGACCGTCGCCGATCTGCAGCTCGTCGTCCGCGCCGCGAAGGAGAACGACTCGCTGCTGGGCACGCTGATGGTGCAGCGTGCGCTGGTCGAGCCCGCGTTGAGCATCGCCGACGTGACAGCGCTGCACGTCGGGCTCGTCCAGTTCCTGCTCCGGGAGGTGAACCGGATCAGCGGGGTCGACGCCACGTCGGCGGAGCTCGCCGAGGTGAAGGATGCGCCGCTCGCGCGGGCAGCGTTCATCCTCGCGCGCGAGTTCGGCTGGACGCCGGAGGACATCGGCGAGCTGACGCTGGGTCAGGTGCTACTCCATCTGCAGCTGCTCGATGAGCGTTGAGAGCGACGCCGGCGTCGGCGCGGTCCGGCGCGCGTTCGCCGAGCTGAGCGACCCCACCGAGAGGCTCCTGGCGGACTTCGCGGCGGCCGAGGACCGCGCGGACGCGATGGAGCCGGAGCTGCCGTTGCTCGCCGTCGACGTGTTCGGCGGGATCACGGTGCCCGCGCGAGCCGAGCGCGGCGACGCGAAGCGTGGAGCGCGCCGCGCGCCACCCCCGCTCGATCGGCTGGCCGGAGCCGCCGGCGCCGCGCCGGCTGCCGGTGCGGCTGCGCAGCGAGGGAGCGCTCCCGCGTTGCCGGGCGCCGAGGCGGCGCACGGCGGCGCGGCTGCCGCGGCCGGCGGAGCCGCCGCGGGAGGCGGGGCCGCCGCGAGCGCCGAGCCGCTGCCGCCGGTCTTCCCGCTCCGCGGCGGAGCCGCCCCGGCCTCGGGCGCAGCGGGAGCCGGAGCCGGGGCCGCCGCAGGCGCCGCGGGCGCAGGCGCGCAGTCCGGCGCCGGAGCCGGAGCCGCCGCAGGCGCCGCTGCAGCGGGCGCGCAGTCCGGCGCCGCAGCAGGAGCGGCGGCAACGCCGGAAGACGCGGCCGCCGCGGGCGGAGCGCTCGACCTGATCGCGCAGCTCACCGACTCGATCCTCGCCGCGCAGGCAGGGGCCGCGTCCGGCGGGTCGGCGGCCGCCGGTGCCGCGACGGCTCCCGCAGGCGGCGACGCCGGCTCCACGTTTCTCGCCGAGACGCTCCGCCTGCTCGGCGGCGAGACCGCAGCCGCGTTCGGAGTCGAGCCTGACTCTTCACCCGCTCCAGCCGCGCCGTCTCCGGCGGCGGAGACGGGCGACGCATCGGCCCCACCGGCCGGCGGAGCTCCGGCCGCGCCCAATCGCCCGGCCCCCGAGCTCGGGACGGCAACAGCACCGGCTGCTCCCACGAACGGCGTCGCGCGGCGGCCAGGCGAGCCAGAGGCAGACCCCGCCGAGCTCGCAGCTCTCGTCAACGACGCGCTCGTCGAGCAGGCTCGCCGACACGGGTTGAACCTCGGATGAAGGTCAAGCCGGTACTCGGCGACTGGGAGATCCCACGGATCGAGTCGATCCGCACCCTCGAGCGCCGCTCGTTCGTCGAGCTGCCCGTCCCGGGCAAGGTCGCGAGCCTCTACCAGGATTTGAACACCGAGCCGACTCGGATCGCCGTCGCGGGCAGCCTGTACGGCGACGAGGACCGGGATGCGTTCCTCGAGGAGGTGCGAGGCAAGTTCCGCGCGGGCGAGCCCGTCACCTTCGTCGCCGACATCGTCACCGCGACGGAGGTGCAGTACGTGATCGTGGAGGCGCTCGCCTTCCGCGAGAGCGGGCGGCGCCCCGACGAGATCGAGTACTCGATCGTCCTGCGTGAGAGCCCCCCACCGCCGCCGCCGGAGGATCCGCTCGCCGGGCTCGACGCCGGCCTGCTCGACGACGCAGCCGGATTCGTCGACTCGGTCACGGGCGCACTCGATGCGATCGACGCCATGAGCGCTCCCGACTTCTCCGACCCGACGCCGCCGCTCGCCGGCGTGCTCGAAGGCGTCGGCGGCGCGATCGAAGGGCTGGGGGCCGTCACGGGCCCGCTCGCGGAGCTGTTCGGAGAGGCGCCGTAGTGCCCACACTCTTCGAGCGCCTGGACACCGGTGTCGGCGGCACCGACCTGTCGGTCAAGCTCACCGTCCAGACCGGACAGCTCGGCTCGCTCGCGACGACGGTGCGGTCGCTGATCACGAACCCGCCGTCGAGCCTCGACGACCTGACCGCCTCGCTCGGCGACCTCCAGGTGCCGGATCTCGGCGTCGGGCCGCAGTTCGCCGGAATGCTCGGCAATCTTCGAACTGCCGTTCCGACCGACATCTCGTCGGTGATCGGGCCGCTGACGACGGGGCTCGGCGAGCTGGAGACGACGATCGGGCCGGGGCTGACGACCGTGCTGGCAGGTGCGCTGGACGTGGTGCTCGCGGTGCAGCGGCTCGCGACGACGGATTTCCGCTGCCTCGGCGCCGGAGGCGGCGCGGGAGCGAACGGCAACGGCGGCCCACCGCCACCGCCGGAGAACGGGGGCGACCCGCCACCCGAGAACGGCGGTGCGACGCAAGCAGGGGGCGGCACGGCGACGGCCACGGCGGCGGCGACGGCGTCCGCAACGCGGCTCAACACCGTGCTCGACCGGCTGCCGACGCCGCTGACGATCCCCGGGTTCCTCGGCTTCGTGGCGACGCTGCTCGACGACCCGGAGCGCGACACGCTGCTGCCGCACGTCTTCCCGCTGCTCGACGGCGTCCGCGACCCGCTGGTCACGCTCGTCGCCTGGGACGGGATGACCGGCGCCGAGATCCGCTCCGACTTCGCCGCGACGCTCGCTGCGACCCGCGACCTCGTCGCGGGCGTCGGCGCCGGTGCGGTCGGAAGCGTCGCCGCCGACGTCGTCGCCGCGACATCCGGACTGCCCACCACACCGCTCTCCCAGATCGCCGACGGGCTGGCGGCACGGCTCCAGGAGCTCGCGGACGCCGTCACGGCGGGTGACCTTGGCGGCACCGGCCCCGCGGTCGGCGCGCTGAACGCGCTGCTCGACCAGTACGACGTCCTCCGCGCCGACCTCGAGGACCCGCTCACCAACCTCGCCGACCTCTCGTCGCGCGTGGGCGCCCTCCCGGACGACCTCGAGGACCGGATGACGATCGCACTCGGCGCGCTCGGCGGGTCGACGGAGCCGACCGGCCTCGTCGAGACGCTCGCCGGCCTGCTCGCGTCCGAAGCCGACGGACCTGCGATCCAGGCACTCGAGGATCAGCTGTCGGCGTTCGCCGCCTGGCTGCAGGACCTCGTCGCGAAGCTCGACCTGAGTGCGCTCGAGGAGCCGCTCGGCGCTGTCGCCGACTCGGCGCGTGGCGCTGTCGACGCGGTCGACGACGCTCTCGTCGGCGTCACGCTGCAGGCGCAGGCGCTCTTCGCGGAGCTCGAGTCGGTGCTGGACGGCGTCGATGTCGAGGCGCTACGGGCGCAGGTCGAGCAGGCGATCGGCGACTTCGGGGACGAGCTCGTGGCCAAGCTCACCGAGCTGTTCGCGCCGGCGCGCGACGCCGTCCACGAGGTGATCGAGACGATCGACGAGGGCGTCGACGCCTTCGACCCGGCGGACATCGTCAGTGCGCTCCAGGACGTGATCGAGCAGCTCACCGGTGTCCTCGACGACCCCGAGGTGGCGTCGGCGATCGGCTCGATCTCGACCGCGATCGAAGCGTCGGCACAGGAGCTGGAGGCGCTGTCGTTCGCGCCGATCGTCGACGGGATCGTCGAGGCGATCGACGCCGTCGCAGAGCTCCTGCGCGGGATCGACACCGCCGAGCTCGGCGTCCCCGGTCAGCTCGCGCTGACCGCTGCGGTGGAGCTCCTGCCCGAGGACCTGACGCCCGCCACCGACCCGCTGATCGTCGACTTCGGCGTGCTCGTCGAGAGCGGCCCGGTTCCGCTGGTCGCTTCCGTGCGGGCGCAGCCCGAGCGCCTGCTCGCCAGCGTGCGGCGGTTCGAGCCGGGCACGCTCGTCGGCAGCGCCCTGTCGGCGCCGTTCGACGCCCTCGTCACGCAGATGGAGGCGTTCAAGCCGAGCGCGCTGCTCGCGCCGGTGGAGCAGGAGCTCGCCTCCTTGAAGGCCCGGCTGAAGAAGGAGGCGAGCCCCGGGCTCGCGCTGGCGCCACTCGAGCCGCTCTTCGACGATCTGCTCGCAGCCTTCGACCAGCTCCATCCCGGGCAGCTGGTCGCTCCGCTCGAGGAGGTGATCACCCGCGTCGTCGAGGGGATCATCGAAGCGCTGCCCGTCGATGAGACGTTCGCGGCCGTCGATTCGGCTCTGGCCGAGATCCAGAACGTTGTCGATATAGGCAACACAATCGAGACGACGCTCGAGCGCCTGCGCGACACGCTGGAGGCGTTCGAGAACCCCGCCCAGCAGCTCGCCGACTGGATCGACTCGATCCTGGCGAAGGTCGAGCCGCTCCCCGACGACGGCTCGGTGGCGGCGGCGCTCGCTGCGCTCGACACGGCAATCGACGGCGTTCGAGCGCAGGAGCTGGAGAGCCTGCTCGCCGCCGGCCTGACCCCGGCGCTCGCCACGCTCGACGGCCTGAACGCGACCGCGCGCCTGACGTCGGTCGTGCAGGCGTACCGCAAGCTCTCGACACCCGCGCTGACAGCACTTCCGGACTCCGCGGAAAAGGCGGCGATCGTCGCTGCGCTCAACCGGTTCGATCCACTCGACCCGGCGTTCGGCGACCCCTACCGGGCGATCGCGGGCTTCCGCAACGACCTCCTCGCCACGAAGGCGGCCCTCACCGAGGCGCTGGCCGGCTGGGACGAGCGCCATCACGCGGCCGGCGGCACGCTGGCGGAGCTCGCGGCGAGCCAGCCGGTGCCGGCCCAGCTCGCAGCGCGCGTCCGGGAGCACCTCGACGCGCGGTTCGTGCAGCCGCTGACCGCGGCGTTCTCGGCCACGCAGCCGATCGCGGCGACGCTCGCTGCGATGGCGCGCCAGGTCGAGAAGGTGATGGAGGACGTGAACGACAAGCTGGGCGCGATCCTCACCGGGCCGGACTCGCTGACGGCGATCCGCGACGCCGTCCAGGAGCTCGTCGACCGCCTGCGCACGTTCGACCTCGGCTTCCTGACCGAGAGCCTGAACGACGTGTTCGAGAACGTGCGCGGGAAGCTGGATGCCGCGAACCCGTCGCACCTGCGCGAGCTCGTCGACGGGGTCTTCGACGACATGCTCGCCGCGCTCTCGCTCGCGCAGATCCTGCCGCCCGCGGACGTCGCCGCTCTCGACGCCGCCTACGCCGAGGTGCGCGACAAGCTGAAGCAGCTCGACCCGGGGACGCTCGTGACGGAGGTCGTGCAGCCCGAGTTCGAGGCGACGATCGTGCCGCTGCTGGCCGCGTTCGACCTGACACCGCTGCTCGACGCGCTGATCGCGCGGCTGCAGTCGCTGGACGAGGAGCTGCGCGCGGAGATGGACCGCGTCAACGAGGCCTGGCAGCGGCTGCGCGACTCGATCCCGACGATCAGCCCGCTCGACCTGCTCGAAGTCGACATCGACGTCGACATCGACATCGGCGTGGAGTCGCCGTTTTGAGCGTCGGCGGCGTCCTCGTCCAGCCGCAGCGCGTCCGGCGCGCCGCGTCGATCGACGCCGAGTTCGGCGTCCTCGACGACGTCGTCCTCGTCGCCACGCGGACATTCGCGGACGCAGTCACCGGCGGCGACGTCCACGCGAGCATGCGGGATGCGTTCGTCGCGTCGGTGCAGCGGATCGCCGCGCAGGCCGAAGCAGGCTTCCCGGCCGCGCTCGAGCGCCTGGAGCTACTCGGGCAATCGTTCCTCGGCGAGCTGGAGGAGCAGCTCGACGCCTTCGCCTCGATCGGCGACTCGGCCGGCGTCGTCGACGGGGTGCGCGCGCTGCTCGACCGCGTCGCCGACCTCGCCGAGTCGATCACCGCCGACACGATCCGCGAGCCGATCGAGGAGCTCGTCGACATCGTCCAGGTCGATTTCGGCCTGACGCCGGACTTCCTCGACGACGAGGTGCACGCGCTCTTCGACGACGCGGTCGCGCGCCTCGAGGACATTCCCGACAGCGCCGACGCCGACGCGCGCTCGAATCGGCTCGCGGTCGCCCGCGCGCTGCGCCGGCTGCGCAACCGGATCGACGGCGAGCTCGTCTTCCCGGAGCTGGACGCGAGCCTTCTCGGCGACGAGCTCTTCCGCTGGCTCGTCCGCACCGGAGTCCTCGGCGCGGTGGCGAAGTTCGCCTGTGTCGCGCGCACCGCCGCGGACGCATTCACGGTCGGCGAGAGCGTCGTCGAGCTCGTCCCGTTCACGGGCTTCGGGACCGCAAGCGTCGGGGCGGCGGCAGCGGCGGACACCGATGAGCACTTCTGCTGGTACGCGAGCTGGCTGATGGCGACGAAGGGACGGCCCTCCTACTACAACCTGATCCCGCTGCTCCCCGACGACGAGGTCTGGCGGACGAGCGACGGGCACATCACGCTTCGCCGCCGGCTCCGCAGCGACGTCCGGCTGGTCAGCAACACCGACGACTGGTCGAAAGCGTTCATCTTCAGCCGGCAGGCGCCGCAGAGCGACCTCGAGAACGTCGGCCTGAAGGGCGGGCCGTACACCTTCGGCCGCACCGACGCGGAGACGCTCGAGAAGGTCGCGTACGTCAGCGCGGTCATCGTCAACGCCCTCGAGATGGTGTTCCACCTGATCTCGCTCGAGGAAGGCGACTACGCCTCGAACGCGTTCAACGCCTTCAACAACGCCGTCATCGCGACCGTCAAGCTCGCCACCGGCAACCCGCTGGACTGGTGGTTCGACATGTTCGTCCTACGCGGCGCGGGCACCATCGTCACGTCCCTCGAAGGGACGCACCGGGACCCGACCCCGTGGAACTGGCTGATGATGTGGCTGACGCTGCTCGGCCCCGACCTCGGCGAGGTCGTCACGTACCGGGCGATCCTCAACGCGTTGCGAGACATCGTGCTCGAGACGATGACGCTGCGCAACGACGTCACGGCGACGAACCCGGCGACCGGCGACACGAGGCCGGCCGAGAACCACCAGCACGTCGACACGTGGGTCGGCGCCTTCGGCGCGCTCTTCGGCAAGTTCCTGGTGATGCTGGTTCCCCGCGACAACTACTGCTACCCGTTCAAGTCCGGGGAGCACTTCGCGACGGTGGGGCTCTTCTATGGCGTTCTCCTTGCGTTCCCGTTCGGCCTGATGGCCGGCCTGCTCGGAAACCTCTTCGCGGTGAAGCTGATCGCAGGCGCGCCGGGCCTCGGACCGCTCGAGTCGAAGATGCTCGAGGCCGGCCTGAACGCGATCAAGCCGTGGGTCTTCTGGCCGGCGCTCTACTCCGACAAGGAGGGCGACACCGGCGACGCGACCTACAACCCCAGCGGCGACGACTTCGTCGGCTACCCGGACTTCGCGAGCTCTCCGTACAAGCTCCCCTATCCGAAGGGCAAGTCCTGCTACGTCGGCCAGGCGAACCAGGGCATGTGGAGCCACAACCTCGTCGCCGGGAACATGGTCTACGCGTACGACTTCAGCCTCGACGAGGACGACATCATCCTCGCGTCGCGCCCGGGGACGGTCGTCGACTTCTTCGACTGGGTGCCGAACGACACCGATCCCGACGAGGACGTAGCGATCCCGGACGGCACCACCAAGGCCGACGGCCAGACGGGCTCCTCGCAGTGGAACTTCGTCCTGATCCGGCACGACGTCGACAACGACGGCAACCCGATCGCACCCGACGACGAGCACGACAAGGGCCCGGGCGGCGTCGTCGGGGTCACGTACGGCGTGTACGGGCACGGTCGCACCGACAGCGTGCGGAAGGCGTTCGCCGAGAAGCTCGGGATCGCCTTCTCCGCGATCACGCCGAGCGACATCGTCAACAAGACGACTCCTGTGACGGTCAAGCGCGGCGAGAAGATCATGCTCTGCGGCGACACCGGGACGAGCTTCCACAACCACCTGCACATGGAAGTTCGCTGCGAGAAGGGGCCGAACTCGAACAAGGTGCGCGGCTTCGACGACGAGTCCGACTTCACGATCCCGTTCGTGTTCAAGGAGGTGTCGCGCTTCCTCGACACCGACGGCGTGCCGACGCACTTCAACTTCTACACCTCGGACAACGGCTGATGTCCAGCCTGCTCGGCACCGCGCAGACACCCTCCGTCCGGAAGCCGGCGATCGAGGTGCGATTCGGCAGCGCCGCTGCGAACGTGTGGGCGCGCGCGCTCTCATTCGTCACCGTCGAGCTGGGGGCTGCCCCTGCAGTCGACGCGGTGCAGATCGCGATCGCACCCGGACAGCACGCGCCGGCAGTCGCCGTCGGGGACACCGGCACCGTGTCGCTCGGCTTCGCCGGCGCGCTCGTCCAGGTCTTCTCGGGCACGGTCGCGAGCGTCCTGCACAGCGTCAGCGGAGCGACCCGCATCGTCGCGACGAACGCCGGTGGCACGCTCGCGCGGCTGCGCGTTAACCAGAGCTACGAGCAGCTGAGCGCCGGCCGGATCGTCTCGGAGCTCGCGAGCGGCGCCGGCCTCAACGTGACGGCCGCCGACGGGATCTCGTTCCCGTACTACGTGGTCGACGACAGCCGCAGCGCCTGGGCGCAGGTCGCAACGCTGGCACGGACGAGCGGCTTCTTCGCCACGGTCGACGGGCAGGGCAGTCTCGTCTTCGGGCCCAGCCAGACGACCCCAGCGAAGAAGTTCGGCTACGGCGTCGACATCCTCGCGCTCCAGGCAGCCGAATCGGCGCCGCTGTCCGGCAAGGTGACCGTCGTCGGCGAAGGCGCAGCCGGCAGCCAGGGATCGGACGCCTGGAGCTGGCTGATCAAGGACGCCGCAGCCGTGACTGCCTCCGCAGGCTCCGGGAAGCCGGAGCGTCTCGCCCAGGAGCCTTCGCTGCGGAGCAAGAGCGCCGCGCAGAGCGCCGCCGACGGCGCCTCGGCGCGAGCGAAGTCGCTCGCCGTCGCAGGCCGCCTCGTCGTTCCCGGCACGCCCGAAGTCGTTCCCGCCGGCTCGATCGAGATCGAGCGCGCGCCGGATGCGTCGCTCAACGGCGTCCGCACCGTCGGCGCCGTCCGGCACCGGTTCGCCAAGGGCGTCGGGTTCGTCACGACGATCGACTTCGGGAGGACGCCGTGACGCTGACGCTGTTCGAGAGCATCCAGAAGATCGTCCAGGACGAGCTCCAGAGCATCCGCACGGCCGAGCTCGCCGTCGTCCAGGAGCAGCATCCCTCGGACCCGGACAACTACGCGTGCACGGTGGTCCTGCGGGACTCGCAGATCGTCCTCAGCCACGTGCCGGTCGCGACCTCGCGCATCGGCGCCGTCGCGATCCCGGCGGTGGGCGAGCTCGTGCTCGTCCAGTTCGTCGGCGGCGACATCAACGCGCCGATCATCGTCGGCCGCCTCTACAACGACGAGGACCGGCCGCCGGAGAACGAGGACGGCCGAGCTGTGCTGCACCTGCCGCTCGGGGCGTCGGACGACGACGCCGTGCACGTCGAGCTCAAGAGTGGTGATGCCCGGGAGCTGACGCTCAAGCTGGGCAAGGGGCTGACGCTCTCGCTGCGCGACGACGATCCGGTCGTCGAGATCGACGCCGACGGCAAGGCCAAGGTGACGATCGAGCGCGACGGCAAGGTCGCGGTGAAGAGCAACGGCAAGCTCGAGCTGAAGGCGTCCGAGATCACGATCGAGGCGCAGGGAAAGCTGACGCTCAAGGGCGCCACGGTGAACATCAATTGAGACGGGAGGAGCGAGCGTGGGACAACCGGCAGCGAAGCAGGGCGACCGTGTCGTCGCGACCGACGTGCACATCGTGATGATCCCGTCCCCCGGCGGCCCGATCCCGACGCCGCTTCCGCACCCGTTCGTCGGCATGCTCGACGGCGCGCTCTCGAGCGACGTCAACATCCAGGGGAAGCCGGCCGCCGTCCAGGGCTCGACCGCCTCGAACACGCCTTCACACATCCCGCAGGGCGGGCCGTTCCAGTCGCCACCGGCGAACAAGGCGACGATCCAGCTCGGCAGCGGCACCGTGCTGATCAACGGCAAGCCGGCCGCCCGCACCGGCGACACAGCCCTCACCTGCAACGACCCGGCCGACCTGCCCGCGGGCACGGTCGTCGCTGCCGGCACGGTCCTGATCGGAGGCTAGATGGTTGATCGGCAATTCCCGCACTCCCAGATGACGCCCCAGACACTGCGCAGGGAACCACCCTCGCGTGTACCAAGGCAACCAGCCTTGGCTGCGCGCGAGTGTGGCCCCCTGCTTGGTCTGGAACGCCCCCGAAACCACGCACATCACCGACCAACCATCTAATGGCCAACGCACACCTCCTCACCGACATCCGCCTCGACCTTCGCCACCACGAGCTGCGCCCCGTGTACGCGGTTGCCACCGAGCGGCGTCGCGTCACAACCGAGCAGCGCCCGCTCGAGCTGACCGACCTGCGCACGATCGACGGACGGGACAACCTCGCGCAGGCCGTGATCGTGCGGCTGCTGACGCCGCGAGGCGAGCTCGCACCGCTCGCGCATCCCGACTACGGGTCGCGGCTGCACGAGCTGATCGGCCGCCAGAACACCGAGACGACCCGGAACCTCGTCAAGCTGCACATCCTCGAGAGCCTCGCGGCCGAGCCGCGGATCGAAGAGGTCGTCGAGCTGACCGTCACGCCGGCGCTGGGCACGCGCGAGCGCGTGAACGTGCTGCTGCAGGTGCGGCCGGTCGGCGAGACCGCAGTCGTCGTCATCGGCCCCTTCACGCTGGAGCTGGCGCTATGACCCTTCGCCGCAAGCCCTATCCCGAGGTCCTCGACCGGCTGCTGACGACGCTCGTCGGCGGCGTCGCTGCCGAGGAGCACCCGTTCCCGCCGCCCGCCTCCCCGACGCCGCCGTACCGGCAGCTGCTCGAGCGTCCGCCGGCGATCGGCGTCGCAGCCGTGTACGGCGCGCGCAACGGCGAGTCGCATCTCTTCCGCAAGGACGTCGACTACACGCTGCTGCCGGACGGTACGGCGATCGAGTGGCCGGCCGAAGGCGCCGAGTACCCGGACGCCGGGACGCTGGTCGAGATCAGCTACGTCGTGAGCGCTCCCGGCGTGCCGATCACCGACCTGCACGTCGGCAGCGTCGCGCGGACGCTGGCGGAGTCGGTCGCGGTCGAGATCGCCGGCCTCTACGCACAGCTGCAGGCCGTGTACGACTCGGCGTTCGTCGACACCGCGACCGGCAGCTCGCTGGACAACGTCGTCGCGCTGCTCGGCCTCGAGCGTGTGCGCGGCGGCCGCCCCTCGGGCGAGATCGAGTTCACGCGCGCCTCCGGGAGCCCGGGCACGATCACGATCCCTGCCGGCACGCGGGTGATCACCACTGACGGCAACGTCGAGTACGAGACCACCGAGACGGTCACACTCGCCCAGGGCCAGGGGACGATCCGCGTCGTCGCACGCGATCTCGAGGCGAACGAGCCGCTCCCGGCCGGCTCGTTGACGGTGCTGCCCGTGCCGATCGCCGGGATCACCGGCGTCACGAATCCCGCTCCGACGGCACTCAGCGCTCAGGACGAGTCCGACTCGGAGCTGCGCACACGGGCGAAGAGCTTCCTGCACGGAAGCGAGCGCGCCACGCTCGGTGCGCTGAAGGAGGCAGTCGCCCGGCAGCAGATCACCGCGGACGTGGCCGAGATCGTCGACTCCGAAGGGCGGCGTGTCGGCCGCGTCGAGATCACGCCGCACGTCGAGGTGCTGGCGCCGGAGCTGCAGCAGCGCCTGCTGACCGCGATCGAGGACGCTCGGCCGGCCGGCGTGCACGTGACCCTGCAGGGTGCGGTCGCGCCGATGAAGGTCGACCTCGAGCTGCGGCTGACGACCGTCACCGGGCTGCTCGAGCAGGACCTGCGGGCGGCGCAGCGCGCCGCGCGAGACGCGATCGGCGACTACTTCGCCCGCCTCCCCGCACGCGAGGCCGGCAGCGTCACGAAACTCGTCGGGCTCGTCCTCGGGGTCAAGGGAATCGAGGACGTCCGCATCGTGAGCGCGACGGTCGACGGCGCGAACGTGCTCGACGCTGCCGGCGGCGTGCTGGCGATCGACGGCTTCCCGACCGTGCTCGGCGAGCTGCAGATCGCGGACCCGAGCCTCCCCACGCTCGTCACCGTTCTGATCGCGTATCCGAAGGCCGATCCACCGTCGGCGCCACCCGACCGCGCGGCGATCCAGGCGGCGCTCACGGCGGCGGTCACCTACCTGAACGACCTCAACGCGAGCGAGCCGGAAACGGCAGATCCGCGTCGCGTCGTCTCGTACGGGAAGCTGCTGCGGGTCATCCCGCTGCCCGACAAGCCGGGTGAGTCGCTCGAGGCCTTCGACACGGCGTCGACGCCGCCGGCGCTCCCCGACGAGACGTCGACCGGCCCCTATCGGGTGCAGTTCGTCTTCGCGCTCGGCAGCGGCCTCTCGCAGATCCTCTCCGCGAGCGACGATCAGTACGCGCTGACTCCGTTCGAGCGGCTGGCGCTCGCCGCGGTCGAGGTGCAGGAGTCGAATGCCTAGCCTCGCCGAGGTCCGCGACCGGCTTCCGAGCCTCTACCGGCCGCCGCCCGGCGACCGCGGGCTGCTGACGCTGTTCCTTCGAGCGGTCGTCGACGCTCTCGAAGAGGTGAGCGACGACGCCGGCGACGTGATGAACGCGCACTGGCTGCCGTACGCCGACCGCGCGCTCTTCAGCCGCTTCTTCCTCGCGGACCGCCGCGAGCGCGGGCTGCCACCCCCGAACCAGGCGAAGCCGGAGGACCGAAAGGAGCTCGCGCGCTATCCGCACGTCCGCGACCTGGCACGACTGGCGGCGCTGCTCCCGCTGCCGCCCTGGCAGGAGCTGCTGCCCCCGTCCGGCGGCGACCCGGCGCAACGGGAGACGGCCGAGGCGTACCGGAAGCGCATCCGGCGGATCGTCGCGCTCTACCGGAACGGCCTCGGCACGACCGGCGCTCTGCGCAGCATCGTCGAGGCGCAGCTTCCCGTCGACTTCGACGCTCCCGACGAGCGGCAGGACCGCGGCTTTTCGATCGAGGAGTTCGCGCCGCTCCGCGACAGCGCGCTCGACGTGCAGGTGCGCGGCGTCCCCGCCGACCTCGTCGGCCCACTGATGCGCTTCGCGGTCGTGAGCGAGGCGATCGACGCCTCGGCGCCGACGATCCTCGTCGAGGGCCTCGAGCCCGTCGAGGACACGATCGACCCGACGGAGTCGCCACTGATCGAGCTGTTCGACACACGCCTCGGAATCGGCTATCGCGGGACGGTTGCCTCCGGCCGGAAGCTTCGCCTGCGGCCGGCGACGTCCTCGTGGCTCGGGCTCGAGGGCGCAGTCGTCCGCTCGCGCAGCGCACCCGGCGGCGACCCCACGGCGCCGGGACCGTGGCAGCCGGCTGAGGGAGGCCCGGAAGGCACGGTCGTCGGGCTGCTCCAGTCGCGCGACTTCGCGGTCTGGGCCGCGACCGAGAACGAGCTCTACCGCTTCGACGGCCAGACCTGGACGCAGCGGCTCGTCGACCTGCCGACGGTGCACTGCATCGCGGAGGACGGCGACGACCTGCTGATCGGCACGGACGGGGGGCTACGCCGCATCGAGCAGCATCCCGCGGACGAGGGCGCCGCCGAGTCCGTTGCCGGCATCGAGAGCGCAGTCAACGCACTCCTCGCCGACGGCAATGCTTGGTGGCTCGGCACGGCGGACGGGCTGATGCGTCTGGAGGGCACCTCGGCGTCGCCGTTCGAGCTGACCGGCACGCCGGTGCTGTCGCTGTCCCGCGACCGCGGCGGCGTCGTCTACGCGGGCACGGAGCTCGGGCTCTTCCAGCTCCAGCCCGGCAGCGGGCACTGGTACTGGTACACGGGCGTCGACGCGAGCGACCAGGTTCCGGACTGGCAGCGCTTCCTCCCCGGCGCCGAAGGCGACGAGCGCAACTTCCCGGCCGTGGAGGACGTCTTCCTGCCGCCCGTGCGCGCGGTGCACCGGGGGCCGGACGCCTCACTCTGGATCGGCACCGAGGCCGGCCTCGCGCGCTACGTCGCCCGCTCGGTGCGCGGGCTGGCCTACACCACCGCGCTCGAAGCGTTCCCGGATCTCGGTACGGGCGTCGTGCACGCGATCGCCGAGGACGCGCGCGGCCTCGTCTGGTTCGCGACCGATCGCGGCGTGCTGCGCTACGACGGACGCGACCTCTGGCAGTTTCAGAACGAGCCGGGCTGGGTCCAGCTGGGGCGCGCCGACCAGCTGTACGGCGAGACCGTCAGCTCACGCGGCTCGTGGCGCTTCGCGCGCACGTCGGACCAGTGGCAGCGGCTGCAGGTCTCGGCAGGCCCGTCGGCCTGGGTCCCCTTCACCGACGAGCCGCGGACGACGGACGAGCCGACCGCCCGCTGTGTGGCCTGGACCGACGAGGCGGTCGCCGACCTGCTCGGCGAAGGCGAGCCCGAGCCCGTTGACGACGCCGACCTCGTCGTGCGCTACAAGCCGAGCGAGACGAGGATCGTCGACGGGGGCATCCCCGCGATCCCGCGGCTGCCTCCGGGAACGTCGACGTGGCGCTATCTCGCGCTCGAAGCCGCGGAGACTCCCGAGCCCGAGCAACGGCCCGTCTGGACGCGCGAAGGACGGCTGCTGCCGCCGCCGCCGGACCGTGACGCCGCGCCGCCGGGCAGGTTCGACCTCACACCGCCGCCACCGGAGGGCCAGTTCGACGAGGCCGTGTTCGCCTACCGGCCCGCCGCGCGCGTTCGCTTCGAGTGGCGGGCGCGCAAGCCGCTCAGCATCGTCGCGCGCCTGTACCGGCGAGCGGCCGACGAGCACCTCGAGCCGGCGGTGCTCGACCGCGTCTTTCTGGGATTGGAGCAAGTGCGGCCCGCGGGCGTCAACACGGCGCTCGCGGTCGATGAGGAGATCGTGAGAGCCAAGTCGTGAAAGGAGCACAGAGTCGATGGGCCTGCTAGTTGACCAGTTGGGCAGCAAGGTGACCGGCGAGCTGATCCGGTCGCAGGACTGGAACGCGCTTGTTGCCGCCGTAGAGAACATGGAGACCACGCTCAACGCGAAGATCGACGCGGTGGAGGATGCGGTCGAGGCGCTCGGCGGTCGCATGACCGCTGCGGAGACTGCGCTCGACCAGCTCGAGACCAAGGTCGAGCCGCTCTTCAACCAATACCGCGTCAACCTGCGGACGGCGAAGACCACCTACGCACTCGGTGAGGCGGCCGAGATCACGGCCGAGGTGCGCGATCTCTCGAACAACCCGATCGCGTTCACGAACGAGACCCGCCCGTGGGTCGACTTCGTGACCGCCTGGGGCCAGCTCAAGGCCGTCGGCGGCTTCGAGAGCCTGGGCGGCGCCGGCGACCGTGCGATCTCCGTCCGGGCGAACGCCCAGGGCGAGGCGCGGGTGATCCTGCGCGCCGAGATCGTCGACGCGACCGACGACAGCGACAACGAGATCGGTGCGTCGCTGACGACGCAACTGGCCGGCGGGACCACGGTTGCGCAGGCGCTTCTCGCCGCGTCGACGCCGGCCGAGGCGAAGAGCTCGGGCGCATTCGCGATGATGACGGCGCAGTACGACCATCCCGCTGCGAAGAGCGTTCGCAGCTATGTCGACTCGTACTACGTCAAGAACTCGCCGAAGCTCACCGGCAAGTTCTTCCCGCCGCTGACGCAGCGCTGGCGGGACTATCGAGCGACCGTGATCGCGCTCGCGAAGAACGACAGCAACCCGCTCACACCCGACGCTGCCCGCGGCGTCAGCTCGCTGCAGGTCACGTTCCGCGACTGGATCGGGCCGTGGATCCTGCTCGACTACGTGCACCCGTTGGAGACGATCAAGCTGGTCCCCAACGTCACGTTGCAGTTGCTCCCGAAGATCACCGGGGACATCGTCCAGTCGACGATCCTGCTCAAGGACGGCGTCAAGGGTGTCGTCAGGACCGAGGGTCTCGTCGGCAAGCTGCGCGACTTCCAGGTCGTCAACGAGGCGCTCGACCAGCTGAACGTGCCGCAGCACCCCGACGTCGTCCCGGCGGCGACCAAGGCGGTGAAGCAGGCGGTGAACATGCAGCAGTCGCTCGAGACCGCGCACACGGCGACGATCGGACTGGCCGAGAACACCGCGCTCGACGCGTTCGCCGAGACGAGCGTCAAGGCGGACTCGAACATCGCAGCGGTCAAGAGCCAGGTGACGACGCTCCAGCAGACGGTCGGCAAGGTCGACAAGCAGCTCGGCACCGTCACGGAGAAGGTCGGCTCGCTCGACGGCAAGGTGTCGACGACGCTCGGGAGCACGATCCTGAAGCTCGACTCGGAGCTGAAGACCGTCAACGGCAAGGTCGAGGTGCTGAAGGAGCTCGACCCGACGAACGTGCGCTCGAAGCTGATCGAGATCGAGGGGCTCCACAACCGCATCTCGAAGCTCGAGAAGGGGTAGCCGCCGATGGAGATCTACCTCGAGCCCCGGGACATCACCGCCGGCGATGCGCAGAAGGTGCTCGACTTCCTGAACGCGGTGACGACGGCCGAGGAGATCGCGACGGCCGTCGAGTTCCCGGGCGAGCTCGACGTGGGCGTGCGCGTCGGCGCGCGGATCCTCGCCCGGCGCGCGCAGCTGGGGAAGTTCACCAGCCTGCAGCAGGTGGCCGACGTGCCGCAGGTCGGGCCCGAGCGCTTCACGGAGATCGTCGTCGCACTCGCGCGCGTGAATCTGACCGGTCTCGCGACCGCTCCGATCGTCGCCGACCTGCAACGACAACTGCTCGAGCTGCAGAACGCGCTCGCGGCGCTGCGTGCGGTGGTGCCGCGGGCGAGGGTCACCGTGCAGCCACTCGTCGAGGCGCCGTTCCTCGGCGAGTCGGTGCCGCTCGTGGTCACCGTCGTCGAGGCCGACGGAGAGCCGGCCGTCGACGCGGCGATCGACCTCGTCGCCAGCTGGGGCAGGCTGCGTGCATCGGATGGCTACTCGGTCGGCGAAGGCGCGGCGCTCACCGTTCGCACCGACATCTTCGGCCGCGCCGAGGCGGCGCTGACGCCGCCGACGTCCGAGGACCTCCAGGACGTCCAGCAGGCCGCGCTCGAGACGTCGCTCGCGACGCTCGATCACTCCGCGCCGACGCCCGCCGAGGCAATCGACGGTCTGCTCGAGCTCGCGCGGCAGTACCGCTGGGAGGCGGCTTCGGACCTGCGGCACGCCGTCGACGTCTACTTCCGCGACTTCCGTCCGAGGCTCCTCGACACGGTCAACTTCCGCGACTACCTCGTGCGCTGGTCGTATCTCGAGTCGACCGTCACAGCTTCCGCCGTCAGGACGACGTCCGTCGACGGAGCCGCAACGTTGACCCTGCGCATCACGGATTGGCTGGGCGCCTGGCTCGAGACATACCTCGCGCTCGTCGAGGAGGACAGCGACCTCGGTGGCCGGCTCACCAAAGAGGCCGGCCGCACAGCGGACCCCGGCGAGATCCTCCAAGGCGTGCAGCGCCGCGTCGGCGAGTTCGTCGAGAGCCAGCGCGGCGTCGCAGGCGCGTACGCGGCCGAGCGAATCGCTGAGAAGTCGATGCTCGGCTTCCTCGACCGCGACGTGCCGCAGCTGCCGCTGGAGGCGCGGCTCGAGCTCTTCCCCGCGCTCAGGTCCGGGTCGAACACGGTCCGGCAGATCGGCGCGACCGCCTTCCGCGCCATCGAGCAGGCGCGCGGCGACGTGCGCATGGAGCTGCGGCGAAGGGTCCCGCCAACCGGCCTCGGCGGCATTCTTGGCGAAGCGCTCGACTCCCGTTTCACCGAGTTCCAGGCAGTTCAGGAGCAGAAGCTCGACGAGAGGCTCGCCGGGTTCGAGGCAATCCAGCAGCAGAAGCTGGACTCACGCGTGGCGCCGGTCGAGCAGCGCCTCGACGCCAAGCTGGACGCGTCCGACTTCGGGGTGCTGCGAAATCGGGTGGTCGACATCGAGCGCCGCGTCGGGCCATGAAAGCCTCCACGACGCTCAAGCTCGAGCAGCAGTTCGAAAACATCCGCGTGCTCGAGGAGGGGGCCAGGAGAGCCGCCGGCTCCGACCCACCCGAGACCGGTACGCCCATCGTCAAGCCGTTCGGAGCGCCGCCGACCCGCGTCTACCGGCTGCGCGTTCCGTTCGAGATCGCCACCGGCGGGATGGGCGAGGCGATCGAGGTCGACACCGACGAGACCACGCTCGCAGCGACGTTCGGCCACCTGACCTACGACGCGCTCGACCCCCCGGATCCCGCGCTCGAGGCAGCACTCGGCAACGGGGGCGTGGTCATGCTCGACGGACCGCGCAGGATCCGCCGCGTCAGCTTGACGACCAACGTGAACGTCGCCGTGCACCGGCTCGACGGCGACAAGCCCGTCGAGGACTCGTCCGTGTCCGCCTCCAGCGGCGACCTGCTCGACGAGTTCACGGACCGCCGCTTCGCCGTCAAGCCCGCGAACGTCGAAGCCATCGTCGTTCGAAGCTTCCCGACCGGACCGCGCGTCGGCATTGCGGCCCGCAACGCCGCCGACGCGGCGTTCTTCTGGCGGGCGGACGGCGAGATCGGCAAGCCCGCCGCGTCGGGCGATCCGGCGGCGAGCCCGCCGGCCAGCGCGGGCGTCGTCGCCGGCGGCGGCGCCGGTCTGGCCAAGGAGCTGCAACGGCTCGTGGACGCGCTGCCGCAGCCGCTTCCCGCGCAGCTCGAGCTCGATCTCGTCTTCGAGTCCGACGCGCCGTGCCGCGTGCACGGCGTCTCGTTCCAGATCGACTACCGCGTCGTCACGCGGGCGTTCGGCTCACCCGGTTACGGCCGTGGCGACGTCAAGGACGGCATCGCGCTCGCCCGCGCGCTGCGCGAGGAACGCGATCCGGTCTCACACCGGCTGCACGGGCTGCTCACCACCGCGGGGCGCAAGCTCGTCGAGAGCGCCGAGCCCGACGAGAGCGCGCTCGTGGTCGAGCTGAACGCGCTCGTCGACGGTCCAGCCGTGTACGACGCCGATGCGTTCGCACAGGTGGAGCTCTCGCCGGAGACCCGCACGGCTGCGGAGGCGGGCGCGGCCGGCGAGCTGCTGGCGCGCCTGAACCGCACGCTGCTCGACGCCGCCTACCCGGAGCAGCTGGCCGCCCCCGGCGAAAAGCGCGTCCTCCGCTTCGACGGTAACCGGCTGGACACGCGCCACCTGACGGTCCAGGTGCCCGCTGATGCGACGGTCGTCCAGGCGAAGCTCGAGACGATCGAGAGCATCGGTGCCGATCGGCCCGCCGAAGGCGGTGGCGAGACGACGGTGGGGCAACCGACCAGCAGCGGCGTGCGCGTCGACCCGGAGACGACCGTTGCCGCACGCACGGAGCTCGACACGACGCTCGCGGCCACGGGCCTCGGTCTCTTGCTGGTGCCGACGACGGAGAAGGCCGAGCTGGCCGTCGAGCTTCGCGAGGATCACGCCGGCGAGCCGAAGGGCCGGAAGCTGGCCGAGACGACGCTCGCCGTCGAGGGCCTCGGCGTTCACACGTCGGTGACCGCCCGCTTCGAGTCCCCGGTCGCGCTCCAGGCGCAGACACACTGGGTGGTTCTCGCCGCGAGCTCCGGAAGTGCAGTCTGGCTGGGTGAGCCGGGCGCCGGCGAGGTGCGCGTGCTCGAACGATCCGGAGAGGCCGTGCGCGACGCGATTCGCGAAGTCGTTCCGATCCACCGGATCCTCTCGCGCTCGGCGGAGCTCGCCGCGGAGCCGGCGATCTCGGTCACGATCGCGGGCGCGCAGGCGACGTCGACGGCCGAGGGCGAGACGAGGACATACGACCTCGCCGCGGCCCTGAACGCCTACCTCGGCGCTCAGGGCGGAAGCGGCATCGTCACGATCCCGCTGACGATCACGACGGCCGCGGGCGGGAGCATCACCGTCAACCCGCCGCACGTCGTCTACGACCTCGACGCGTGACCGCCCGGGGGCTTCACCGAGCCCCGAGCAGACGCTTCCACCACGGCCGCTCGCCTGACGACACTCCGTACTTCTCGAAGGTGCGGGCACGAATGTCGGCGTGGACCTCGGCCGCGGCGGCCAGGTCACGACCGGGTTCGAAGAGGCGGTCGAGCTGCGGGTCGTACGCCACGTACCCGTGCCGGTCGAAGACCGGGAGGTAGAGCTGGACCTGCGTCAGCGCAGGCTCAGGATCGTCAGCGCCGTACGACCAGCTCATCGAGATCTCGCCGGCACTGAGATCGATCACGGCGGGCTGCTCGTTCTCATAGCCGAGCTGGAGCCCGACCTCCGATTCCGAGACGTCGAGCTGAGGGTTCACCGCCTGGAGATCGGCCACGAGCTCTCGAAGCTGCTCTTCTTCCGCCTGCGTGAAACGGCGCTCCTCAATTTCCTCCAGCCGCTCGTACGCTCCAGCCGGGTCGTCACCGACGTCCTCCTTGCGGAGCAGGTACAGGTCGTAGCTCACCCGGAGTTCGTATCCGCGACGGCGGAATTTCAAGCGACCGAAGTCGCTCGACCCTCACTCCGAACGAGCTGAGGGCCGCTTTCGCGGCCCTCAGTCCTTGTACGGGTCGTGCACGTCGCGTCCGGCCATCGCGACGCCGAGCGGACGGAGCGTGTGCGTGACACGGATCGAGTCGCCGTGCGCGGCGAGGACGTCCGGTAGGCGCTTGTAGACCTCCGGCGCCTCGTCCGCGCCGCCGCCGACGAGCACGATGCCCTGCTCTCGCAGGCGCGCCTGCACGGCGGGCCAGTCGACGAGCCCCGGCTTGACCTGCTCCTGCACCCGAATCGCCTTCACGCCCGACTCGGGGTGGTCCGGGCACACGCCCTTCCGCGGCGGACCGAGGTGCGAGCTGACGCCGTCGATGTCGAAGAGGCGGTCGCAGTCACGGTGCTGGCACGCGTAGCGCTTCCGCCGCCGCATCCGGCCGGCCGCCTGTGAGCGGCTCATCACGCGTCCCGCGCCGTGCACCGTCGAGTAGAGCGCCTGCTCGTTCTCGTCCGACTCGACGCCCTCGAGGATCACCGACTCGTCGCCCATCGAGCCGCCGACGAAGCCCTCCTGGCCCGGCCGGGCCGGCGTGCAGCCCTTCCGGACCACCCAGTACGTGCGGCCCTGGTGCTCCTCCCGCCACGCGAAGTTGTGGTGGTTGTGCACCTCGTGCTCCGCCGTCGCGCCGAGGATCTCGAGCACCTTGTCGACGACGATGTCCCGGCCGGCGTAGGCGTACTCGCCCGCCAGCTCCATCGCCGCCACGTACGACTCGCCGAGCTCGGAGCCGACCTCGAACAGCACAGGAGGCGAGTCCATCTCGCCCTCGGTCGCCTTGCCGTCGAACGGCAGGCCCTGCGCGAGCGCGAGGAACCCCGACGCCGTCTTGTGGCCGAACCCGCGCGAGCCGAAGTGGACGCCGACCCAGATCTTGCCCCGCTCGTCCTCCATCAGGTTGACGTAGTGGTTGCCCGAGCCGACCGTGCCCAGCTGGGACTCGGCCAGCTGGACGAGCTGGCGCTGCGGCGCGAAGTCTGCGTTGCGGATCCCGTCGAGCACCGGATGGTCCGTGCGCTCCTGAGCCGGCACGCCCATGCCGAACGAGATCCGCCGGGTGATCTCTGCCATGAGCGACTCGACGCCGCCGAGCGCATCGAGGTCGGCGGCCGTGAGATCGGTCTGCACCGCCTTGTTTCCGCAGCCGATGTCGTACCCCACGCCCGACGGCGAGACATAGCCCTCGTAGGCGATGCCACCGCCGATCGGCTGCGAGTAGCCCGGGTGGTGGTCGGCGCAAAGCACGCCGAACTCGGCGTCGCCGGCCTCCATGCACCGCTTCAGCTGGTCGAGGCTGCGCTGGTCGACCGTGCCGAACGTCTTGATCGTGCTCATCGCTTCCTCCTTTCTCTCTCTTGTTCAGAGACACCGGGCGGAATCGAACCGCCGTAGCGCGCTTTGCAGGCGCGCGCCTCGCCGCTCGGCCACGGTGCCGTGATGCCTAGATGGGACGTGTCCCAGGGACAGTCCCTGGGCGGTACCGGGCAGACCTACTACAGAGCTCAGTACATACGGCCCGCCAACCGGTGGGAGCTGTCGAGGGTCGTGAGCGGCACGGCCACGTTGATCGGCACCGGCTCGGGCACCGGCTTCTACACCCAGACGCTGGTGGCCGCATCGACGTATCGGCTGACGCTGAAGCTGGACGGCACCTCGATCGTGCTCATGGTCGACGGCGTCTCCCGCATCGTCGCCACGGACGCCGTGATCACCGCCGCCGGCCGAGCCGGTGTGAGCGCCGGGACGGCCGCCAGCACCGCGCAGGTGTCCGATGCCGCCGGACTGCATCTCGACAACTTTCGCGTCACGAACATCACGCCGACGGCCGCGGACAGCTACGGCGTCAACCACGGCACCTACACGAACGGACCGCTTCTGAGCGAGCCCGGAGCGCTCGCCGGCGACACAAACCGCGCCGTCAGACTCGACGGGACGAACGACTACGTGACGGTCCCCGACGCGCTCTCGCTTCGCTTCGGCAACGGGCCGCTGACGATCGAGACGTGGATCAAGCGCAGCACCGTGGACCTCAACGCCCTCCTGATCGTGCAGAAGGGTGCCTCGGGAGCCCAGTTCGCGCTCTACAACGACAACGCCCAGTTCGGGAAGAACGACGTCGGCACGATCGTCACCTCGACCGCGTCGGTCACCGGTACGGGCTGGCACCACCTCGTGGTCACGAAGAACGGCGCGGCGACGCTGCTCTACATCGATGGCGTCGACCGCACCGGCGGCGTCACCGAGCGGGCTCTCACGGATGTCAGTCCCGCTCCGCTGCGCTTCGGTGCCTACGACGGCGTGAGCAACTACCTCCCCGCATCGATCGACGAGTTCGCCGTCTACAACGCTGCGCTGAGCGCAGCGACGGTCCTCGACCACTACAAGGCCGGCATCGGCACCGGCTAGCGTCGATCCGGAGAGCCCCCGAGAGGAGTCGAACCTCTGCGCCCGGGGTCGAAGCCCGGTGCTCTTCCAACTGAGCTACGGAGGCAGGAGCGGAGGCCCGGCGACCCCCGGCTGGGAGCAGCTCACTCCCTGTAGTAGTCGGCGCGTCCGGCGCCGTCGAAAGCCACCGCCGTTACGGCAGCAGTTCTTGAAAGCGCCGTCCCGAGCCGCAAGGGCACAGGTCGTTGTTGCCGAGGCGCTCGAGCAGCTCTTTCTCGCCGCCCTTGACGCTCCGGTTCCCGCGCTTGACGCCGGTCTCGGAGGGGAATCCCCGCCGGCGCTTGCTCATCGGCTCAAAAGGAGAGCTCGTCGTCGGTGTGCTTCCTGGCCATCGGTGGTGCCTCCCTTCGGTCGTGAGCGTGCTCGGCCGCCGGCGAGGGGGGCTACCAGCCCCACGCCCGCCGGTAGGACTGGACGAGGAATCGATCGACCTCGGCGCGGTCGGGGTCGGCCGGCAGGCGCGACCGATCCAGCGCCTCGGCGAGGCGCTGCTCGACCTCGTCGATCTCCGCGATGGCTTCCTCGAACGTCCGCTCGCCGGTGCGGATCGCCATCACGCGCGAACGCGCGGGCTCCGGCATCGGCAGAGTCAGGTGTCCCGTCTCCAAGAGCTCGATGCCCTGGTAGCCGAGCCTGGCGGCGTGCATGGCGTACTTCGTGTCGAAGCCGTGCGCCTCGACGAGCTCGGGCCGGTTGACCCGCTTCTGGCCGCGCGTCCCTTGCAGCCGCTCCTTCTGGCCGCGGAGATAGCCGAGGTAGCCACGTCCGGCCCGACGCGAGAGTAGCGCCGGGCGAAGCTCGCGCAGCTCCTCGCCGAGCTCGGTCCTGACATGCACGAGCTCCTCGGGAACGAAGAGAAGCAGCAGGATCGTCGGGTGACCCTTGAGCGCGAGCCGGATGTACTTGCGCAGGCTGTAGGCGACGAGGTCGAGATCGCCTGGCCCCGATCGGGCGCCTTCCGGCTGCGTCCGCTCGATGTAGTGCTCGAACCCATAGAGGCCACCGCGGATGCCACGAGCGCGGACGAGCCCGAGCAGGTACTCGGGTGGCTCGACGTACACGGCCATCTCGTCGCGATCGTCCTGGCCGCCGTGGTGGAGGCCGTGCACGGTCGACCCGACGGTCGCGCGGAGGATCGTCCCGCGCTCGACGATCTCGGCTGAATCCATTGCAAGCTCCTTTCGGTCAGGTGCGGACGGAGGGAGTCGAACCCTCATGGCTTGTGGCCCCCGGTTTCTGAGACCGGTGCGTATCCCAATTCCGCCACATCCGCACGAAGAGCCGCAGGCCGTGTTGCAGGCGGGCGGCTCGTCGTCTCAAGCGGCCGGCCGCGGAGGCTGCCGCTGGGGTCGCGCCGCCTCGAGTCGCGCCTTGCGGCGAGTCTCGAGCACGACGACCTTTGCCGGAGGCGGCGCCTGCTTGGGGCGTGCCGCGACCCGGACGAGGTGCAGGTGCATCTCAGCTCCTTCTGTCGTGATGGGCGCCACGCGGCGCCCCCGGTTCAGAGGGCGCCGCGGGCGAAGTGGGAGATCAGCTGCGGCGTCGCGGTGTCGAAGCCGACGACGTCGAGCATCCCCGGGTCGGCCGGATCGGCGATCGAGAAGCCGTTCGAGACCATGCCGACCACGACCAGCCGCGCGTCGATGCCCGACACCCGGCGGTACTCGCGGAGAGCCTGAGCCGGGTGCACATCGCCCGCCCAGGTCTCCGAGTCGGTGTAGATCACGAACGTGTCGATCTCACGTTCCCGGGCCTGCGCGTACAGCATCGGCAGTGCGCAGTCGGTGCCGCCGAACGGCAGGTCCGAGACCGTCTTGACGGCGTCGTCCAGCCGCTGCCGCGGCGAGATCGCGATCGGCGTCAGACCGTCCGTGTAGCCCGACCAGGCCTGGCGACCCCGCTTCTTGAAACCGCCCTTGCCCGCGAAGAAGCCCACGACCTCGTACTGCGACTCGGTCGCGGCCGTCACGAGCGCGAGCGCCGCCGACGCGTCCCGCGGGGACAGACCCGGCACACCGGCGACGTGGCCACCGGTCATCGAGCCCGACACGTCGAGGGCGAGCAGCAGCCGCGTGCCCGCGGGCTCGACGTTGCCGAACGCCGTGTAGAACGCGGTGTCGAGCGCGTCGACGACCTCCCGCACCGGGTTCCACTCGCCGTGGCCGCGGAAGCCGCGACCCGACGCGTAGGTGCGAAGCGCCGCGAGCACGGCGATCGGGTGCACCCGCGCACGCCGGATGCGTTCCGCATCGCCCAGCTGGGCGACGGCCTTCGACGTGCCGTGCGAGCCGGGAGCGACGACGCCGACTCGCGTCAGGGTCGCCAGGTTCCGGATCAGCGCCGTCATCGGCATGTCGTCGAGCAGCGCCTGCCAGACCTCGGGCGAGGCCAGGTGCTCCGGCTTGACGGCCTCACGCGGCAGGCGATAGTCGCGGACGTGCGCCGCGGCCTCCCGTGCTGTTGCCGCCTCCTGGACGCGAACGAAGCCCTCGACCAGGCGCGGCAGGCCGTCCGCCTCGCCGCCGCGGACGATCCACTCGAACAGGCGAGCGTGCTCGTCCGAGATGGCGAGCACCGGGTTGCCCGCGCCGACGCGACGCGCCGGGTGAGCGAGGCGGAGCAGATCGCGGTGAGTGACGCCCGCGCGCTGGCGGTACTTGACCGCCTGGTAGGCGAGCGCATCCACCGCCTGGACCGCGTACCAGCCGCCGACCGCGCGACGGAGCGAACGGCCCCAGCCGCGGAAGCCCTCGACGAACAGGGCGAACTGGAACAGATGCGTACCCGTGCGGGCGACCCGCGGCAGCGCCACGAGCGCCTCGCGCCGCGTCTCGGTGTCGCCGAGGCCCGCGGCCAGCGCAAGCGCATACAGGGCCGGATCGTTCTTCGGGGCACGGCCCTCGGTGGACACGCGCACGATCTCGGCGACCGCACGCTGACCGTCCTCGCGGACGCACTCCTCCACCGCCTGCGCGTTCTCCCGAGTCAGCTTCCACTCGGACGCGTAGTACGAGCCGCCCTCGGAGCCGAGCACGAGAAAGCGACGCAGCCGTGTCCACATGTCCGCGGTCCACGCGAAGCCACCTGCCGAGTTGGGAGCCTGGCCCGGTAGCGGAGCCCACTGCGGCACGCGGCGCGTGCCGTGACGCTTCAGGTACGACATCGCGTACCTCCTTTCGCTGGGTTAGTGGTGGCGCCGCGCGGCGAGCTCGGCCTCCGCGGCGAGGCCGTCGCGGAAGCGGTGGAGCGCACCGAGCAGCGTGTCGACCTTGAAGAGCGAGTTCTCGCGCAGCTCTGACGTCTCCAGCGAGAACTCCAGGTTGATCGTGTTCGTGCAGTCGGCGATCTGCAGGACGAGCTGCGGATCGCGGTTGCGTCGGCGCCGGCGCGCTGTCGTGTCCTCGACGAGAACACGCACGAACGCGTCGCCGTACAGGCCGGGGCGGTTCAGGCGCGTGTGCTCGTCCACCCGAGCCGTCGGCGTGCGCGACACGATCGAGGCGGGACGCCGCGCGTACCGCAGCAGGTAGGACATCGCGTCCCTCCTCTCTGTGGTGGTGGTGTGAGCTACTGCTGCGGTCGTGGTGTCAGGCTCCGGAACTGCTCTACCAACTGAGCTACCGAAGCACGAGTGCTCCGAGCGGGACTCGAACCCGCGACCTGTCGATTAGGAGTCGATAACCGGAACCATCCGGCCCGCAGCAGCAGGGAAGTACGTCGCGGTCGTGTGATGCGGTCGGGCGCGGAGTCGAAACCGCAACGGCGCACGTGAGTGCAACCGCTCTCACCAGATAACCGAGCCGCTCCGGCCCGCGACGTTCGTGAGTGAAGCAGGCCTGCCAGGGCTCGAACCCGGACCAGCGAGGTTGGAGCTCGCCGTGCTCCCGATTACACCACAGGCCTTCGAAGCGGACGGCCCGGATCGAACGGGCCTCCCCGGAGTGGCGCTCCGGTGCTCTTCCGTCTGAGCTACGTCCGCGTGATTGCTTCGGAGAAGCCTCCGGCAGGATTCGAACCCACACCTCGGCCGTACAAAGGGCGCGTGCTTGCCGTTGACACTACGGAGGCGAGTGCGGACGGGTGGAGTCGAACCACCACAGCACGAGGCGACAGGGTTACAGCCTGCTGAGCTCGCCGTTGCTCAGCGTCCGCGAGAAGGGTGACCGACCGGTCTCGAACCGGTACCGCGAGGCTCACAACCTCGAATGCTGCCGTTACACCACAGCCACCACGAACAGTTTCGGAAGGGAAACGGGGACGACCGGACTCGAACCGGCGCCTACCGGCTGACAACCGGGTGCTCTTGCCGCTGAGCTACGCCCCCATGGAGTTGCGCGGGTGGGATTCGAACCCACGGTCTCGAGCTCATGAGGCTCGCGAGGACAGCCGCTCCTCTACCGCGCTTTGCACCGCCGACGAACAGGTCTGGCCGGCAGGAGTCGAACCTGCGATCTCCGGTTCCCGAAACCGGCGGGGTGGCCCGCTCCCCTACAGCCAGAAGACGATCATCGAAGTACCCCCGGCGGGGCTCGAACCCGCAGCTTCCGGGTTGAGGGCCCGGCGTCATCGCCACTTCGACCACGGGGGCCGGTCTCACGAGCTCCGGCGGCAGGGCTCGAACCTGCGATCTCGCGGGTAACAACCGCGCGTCTTTCCAACTCGACCACGCCGGAACGAACGACCTAGTGATTTCGCCCGCACCGCGCTGTGGTAGAAGGCGAGCGTGGCGATGTTCCTCGTCGTGCTCCGCCGCTCCGGCCCTCAGTACGACCTGGCGCGCCCGCTGGAGGAGCAGTCGGGCTGGCTCGAGCACGCGGCTTTCATGGACGGGCTCGTGGACTCGGGGTTCATCGTCCTGGGCGGCCCACTTGCCGACGAGGTCCGCACGGCACACGCCGTCGAGGCCGAGTCGGAGGACGCCGTCCGCGCGACGTTCGCTCGCGACCCGTGGAGCGAGACGCATCTCGAAGTCGACACGATCGACTCGTGGACGATCCGCCTCGACGGGCGCGGAACCTCGTAGCGGAAGCGGAAGGAGAGGGAGTCGAACCCCCAAGGCCCGAGGGCCGACCCGTTTTCGAGACGGGATACCGCGCCGGTGGCAGTCCTTCCATCCTGGAGTGGCCCCGGCAGGCGTCGAACCTGCACCCGCCCGGGTAAGAACCGGGAGCTCTGCCGTATTGAGCTACGGAGCCGTGTGAATGTGACCGGCAGGGATCGAACCTGCGCGCCCCGCGTTTCAGGCGGGCGCTCTACCGGACTGAGCTACGGTCACGCGAAACGGCGGTGGGAGCCGCCTCGGCCGCGAAGCGGCCGACTTCAGGGGTCTTCGCGCGGTGGGGTGTCCGCGCATGCGGATTCCCCGCCTTGCGCCATGAGAGCGGGCGGAGCCGGAGTCGAACCGGCGACCTCCTCCTCATCAGAGAGGCGCTCTGCCAGCTGAGCTATCCGCCTTCGAAGTGGGCGAGCCTGGGGCTACACGCCCTCGATGTGGACCGGGAGGGAGTCGAACCCTCGACCCACCGCTCCTTTTGCCGCAGCTACCACTACGGCGCGGCTGCTTTGCCGAGCTCTCAGCTATCCGGCCCTAGATCCGAGTCGAGGATTCGAACCTCGATCTCCACGTTCAGAGCGTGGCGTCCTGCCGTTAGACGATCTCGGAGCGTGCGGGCGCCTGCCGGTGCAGGCGCCCGCGGTCAGTCGATGAACGCAACGTGCCGCATTGCACGTGCGCCCTGCTCGGTGTTCATCGCGACCCGGTGCCAACCGGACAGCACGATCGTCGCATGGTCGGGATGCCGGATCGCACCCTTCGCGAACAGCTCCGGGTCCCGGACGAACTGCGACCAGTTGCCGCTCTGCCGCTCCTGGGCGGTCAGCCGGCGGTAGCGCGTGTCGCTGATCCCGGTCGGATGACGACGGTTCACCCAGACGAGCTGACCGCCCCGCCGATAGGCGAGCTCGATCAGGTGCACCTGGCCTCGTCCGCGCGAGAGCGGCTCGTTGCGAAGGACCAGCGCGTCCGGCGGGTCGAGCTCGGGAGCTGGGACGAAGAACCACTCCCCCTGGCGGACGTACGCCGAGTTGCGACGCCGCAGCGGGTGCTTCGGCCGGGCCCGGCCGACCGCGGCGCGGACCAGCTCCGGCTGGAGTGCGACCTTCGCCGTCCGGACGCCCGTCACGCCGCGCGCGTCCTCGGGCACCGCTGCAACGAACCAGTGCCGCTCGTCGTGCCCGCACAGGAACTTGCTCTTCTCCTCCCCACGGACGAGAAGGAGCAGGTGGCGGGACACGCGATCGACGTCGACGACCTCCAGCTCGACAGGCTCGCCACTGCCGGCAAAGCGGATGTCGAACGTGTTGAGACCGACGTCGATGCGGGGAGCGCCGACCTGCGGGCCGACGATGTTGATCCGAGCTCCAATCGCGGCAAAGCGCCGCTGCAGAACCTCGGTTCGCATGACCTTTCCTCTCTAGCTGCCGGTGATGACATGGGAGGGCCGCCCGGCAGAAGCCGCGCCTCTCCGTCCATCTCCCGGGTGGAAGATCGACGCAGCAGGCGAGCGCCTCTCCGGCGAGCGTGTGGTCCGACCTATGTCTCGTCCGCGCGAACCCGAACGATGTTTTCTATGCCACTCGCCAACCCTTCGACCCTGGATCGCCCCGACGGCAGCTGCGCGGCCGGCGACGGACGTCCTACGTGGAGGGGCTTTGGAGCCCGAGTCTTCGCGTGCATGCTGTGAATGGCCAGGCTAAAGCCAACGCTTATCTTTCGGCGCATTTACAGCGTGCGTACGCCAGGAGTCTTTCTCTCTCAGGCGGGGCCTCGATTCGATCTAGATTTTCTCAAGCTGGGCATCACCTTCTTGGTTCCGACGTGACTGATCGCCCTTAGAACGAAAAAGGCGACCCTGTGGGTCGCCCTCGTCTGGCTTGCTATGCGGCTAGGGATCTAGCGCGCATGCCTTCCAGCGAGGGCTCGGCCGTAGCCGGGCTGGCGCTTCGAATCGAAGTTGTGCCAGCACGGAAACATCGAGGCGACTGGCGTCGCTTCGGCGAGGAACGTTGGGGTGTGGAGAGTGATCAGCATCGTGTTGATGGTTGTTGCCGGGTCGGAGCATAGACGACCTAGCGACAATGCGCAAGGGTTCCAGATGAAATGCTAACGACTTGCCCGGGTCGCCGGCGAATAACGGCCGACCAAATGCGATGCAGACTTTAAGTCGGCGTTACTCGCTCTAGCTCAGCCGGGTGATCTCGACGAAGCACAGCTTGTTGCCCGACGCTCCGACGCCGTTGGCGATCGTGAGGCGGCCGTCGGCCACGGTGACGGTCTGCGTCCGGTCGGCCCATCGCGTCGTCTCGGCGGGCGAGTGGTCGATCACGAGCACGCCCTCGGCCGTGATCCTGTACTCGCCGAAGTGCGAGCTGGGGTCGCCGGCGACGAGGCGCACGCTGTACGTCCCATTCGGGACTGAGACCTCCCAGAACGCATTCGGATTGGTGTACCGCTGCATCAGGATCAGGGTGTCGTACCGCTGGTCGAGGGAGAGCTTCGAGTTGCGGTCCGCGGTCGCGCTCATGTTGTTGGCGTTCCAGCCGAACGTGTTGCCGTCTCCGCGCGGTCCGTACACCGCTCCGGCGTCGACGGAGTAGCCGGCCACGGTCGGAGCGGACGCAGGCTGGAAGTTCACCTTCAGGACGAACGATGACGGGGGCGGAGGTGGTGGCGGAGGAGGTGGCGGAGGCGGAGGCGGAGGTGGTGGCGGAGGTGGTGGCGGAGGCGGAGGCGGAGGCGGGGGCGGCGGCGGAGGCGGCGGGGGCGGCTGTGAGCCCTGGTAGGTCGCCGAATAGGTCGTGTTCGCGGCGGGCGTGGAGACGGTCTGTGCTCGCGGACCGCCGTTCGACCAGGACTGGAACGTCCAGGTCGTCGCACCCGACGTCTGCGGTGACACCGCCTCGAGCTGGCGCTGGACGCCGACGACACCCGTGAACGAGTACGGCGCAGCGAACGGCTGGCCGTCGAGAAGCAGCTGCAGGCCGGACGGGATCGTCACGAGCTGGATCTGCACGGTGCGCGGCGTCACGTCCCGGAACGTCGAGGCGGTCTGGCCGCCCGAGTCGGTCACCGTCAGATGGATCCGGTACCAGACGTTCGGCTCCGTGTGGCCGGTCGACTCGGCGGTGAACGAGCCCGAGGTTGCTCCGCTCGTGGAGGGCAGGAAGGGGTGGGTGTGGTCGGCGTGGTGAAACTCGATGCGCCAGGTGAAGCGGGAGCCTCCGAGCGGCCCGTCCTCGCTGTCATTGCCGGTACCGGAGTAGCCGATCACTTGTCCGCCGCCGTACGTCGTCCCCGCGGCCGGAGCGGTGATCGTCGCAGTCGGCGGCTGGTTCGGGGTGACCGTGAGCGTCGCCTCGTTGCTCGTCGCCGTGCCGAATCCGTTCGACACCACAACCCGGAAGCGGGCGCCGTTGTCGGTCGACTGCGCCGACGCGAGCGTGTAGCTGGAGGACGCCGCACCGACGATGTTGATGCCGTTCCGCTGCCACTGGAAGGCGAGAGGTGCGTCGCCGCTGGCCGAAGCCGTGAACGTCGCCGGCTTGCCGACACTTACCGTCTGACTCGCCGGATGCGTGGTGATCGTCGGCGCGTGGCTGCCCGTGTAGGCGATCCGATAGATGTGGCCGACGCCGAACCGTGAGATGTAGTAGAGGCTGCCGTCGCTCGCGACGTCGAGGTCGACAACGTCCTTCACGCCCGTCGCGAAGTCGATCACCGAGTTCCCGTTCGCCGGATCGAGCTTCCGGATCCAGCCATTGCAATAGTCGGCGAAGAAGTAGTCGCCGACGTACTGGGGCGGGAACTGCGCGGCCGACGGGTTGTAGAACGTGCCGCCGGTGATCGCGCAACCGGTCGTCGCACTACCGCCGTGGCCGTAGTTGAAGAGCGGGTTCCGGAAGCGCGGGTCGCTGCTCGTGCCCTCCGTGGTCGGCCAGCCGTAGTTCGATCCGGCGATGCCGTCGTTGATCTCCTCCCACGTCCCCTGCCCGACGTCGTTGATGAACATCCGGCCGGTGCCGGGCTGGATCGAGAAGGTGAACGGATTGCGCACGCCGTAAGCCCAGATCGCGCGGTTCTGGCCGGTGGCGGAGTGGTAGAACGGGTTGTCCGTCGGGATCGAGCCGTCGGCATTGATGCGATGGATCTTCCCGAGCAGGTTGTCG
The DNA here is from genome assembly GCA_963765705.1 of uncultured Gaiellaceae bacterium. Classification (GTDB taxonomy): domain Bacteria; phylum Actinomycetota; class Thermoleophilia; order Gaiellales; family Gaiellaceae; genus Gaiellasilicea. The sequence goes on along the minus strand of CAVXXJ010000011.1, from coordinate 726,504 downwards.
AGCGTCTCCGCGTTCCGCGCGTAAGCGTTGTCGCCGGCGGCAACATAGAGCTTGCCGTCCTTGCCGAAGTGGATCGCGCCGCCGTTGTGGTTGCGCGCCGACGAGAGCGGATTCAGGTCGAGTAGGACCTGCTCGCTGCCGGCCGCGGCAACGTCGCCCGCCGCGGTGAAGCGGCTGACCCGGTTGTGGGTGTTCGGAGTCTTGGCCGTGTAATAGACGTAGACGTAGCGGTTCGAGGCGAACGCCGGGTCGATCGCGACGCCGAGGAGCCCGCGCTCGCCGTTCGGATCGACGTCGAGGGTGACGAACGGCGTCGCCAGCAGCGTCCCGTTCTTGACCACACGCAGACTCCCGCCCTGCTGGGCGATGAAGAGCCTGCCGTCGGGGGCGAACGCCATCGAGGTCGGCAGATTGACGTTCGTGACGACGCGCGTCTCGGCGAAGCCCGTCGGCAGAATGGCCGCCGTCCCGACCGGAATCACCGCCAGCGCGAGCAGCACGAGTAGCCCTCCGAGTGCGAGGCGCCGCAGGCAATGCGAGTACGCGGTGGTCAATTGATCTCGATCCTGCTGATGGTGCGGGGGTCCGGCCAAGCATGCGAGAACCAGCAACTGCTCGCCGTTCCCGATGTGCTCGCTCAGCCTAATCGCCAAACGTCCTCGGGGTCTAGACCTGACCGCCCTCGTCGACCTCACTCTGGCCCTTCGAGTAGGTCTCAGTCGCCGTTGCGCAGGTCGTCGAGCCGGTGGGAGTCGAAGGCGATCTGCTCGAAGGTGACTGAACAGCCCTCGCCCTTCGGCGACTGAGCGGCGAACCCGACCGACGGCTCGCCGTCGCCGTCGAGCGCGAAGTGGCGGATGAAGCTCCACACGGCGCCGTCCGTCGATGCGTGGAACGCGAACGCCGGTCCGACGCGAGCGATTCGCAGCCAGACCGACTCGCCGTCGACGACGAAGGAGTTGCAGTCGTCGGACACACCCCTCGTCACGACCGAGACCACCATCGGCTCGCGCTCCGGTGAGTACTCGAAACAGAGCTTCGCCCAACTGCGCTCGCCGGCATGGAGCATGAGCACGCCGGCGTCGAAGGTGCCGGCGAAGCCGACCGTGACGCGGGCGCTGAGCAGATAGTCACCCGTCGGATCGCCGACGAGCGCAGGCGCGTTCAGCGTCGGCTCCGCGGACCGCCGCGGATCTGAGAACCAGTCGGTGCGGGCGCCCGCGGCGAGCGTCAGCGACGTCCCGTCGGGAACGCTCCAGCTCTCCGGCTCGACCAGCCACCGCAGCGGCATCGGCACGGCGGCGATCATGACCTGCTCGTCGAGGGACACGAGGCGAAACGCTACCCGGCCGCGTCGGGCTGCTCGACCGGGATGTAGCGGGCGCCGAGCGTCTTCGCGAGCGTGCGGTGTGCGGGCCCGACCCCGACGAGAACCGAACGCGACACGTCAATGCCGTGCGCACGCGCGAAGGCGAGGGGCAGCCCCGGAAGGGGCGGCCTGCACCAGCAGGTCGGCGGCCCGGCGGCGTGTGGGCAGAGCGCGCCCTCAACCGGACCACTGACCAGAGCGGAGAGGCGTGCGACGCCCGCAGCCAGCGCCGCGGCATCGCCGTCGGCGCTCCAGTCGAAGACGAGGTGGGGCGCGCTCGGGTCGCCCTCCGAGAGCGCGTCTTCCCAGCCTGGATTCGACAGCGCGGCGGCCGCGACGAACATTCCGGCGCTACCCACAGCGGGCGCCCGCGCGAAGGGCACCTGCTCGACGGCGACGAAGCCCTCGTCCATCGACGGCGGCTCGAGCTCGCGGACTGCGCGCATCTGAGACATCGGAGCGAGCACGGCCGGCTCGCGGCGTGCCAGCTCCCGCAGCTGCTCGGGGTCGGGCAGCGAGCCGAAGCGCTCGAGCAGCCGCTCGACGATGTTGACCTGCGCCTGCGCGAGCGGCGTGTCGAGCCAGATGCACCGCACCGGAGCCCCGTGCCTGCTCGCCGCCTCGATCACGTCGTTCCGCGCGGCGCGACCGAGGTACGTGTTGTCGAGCACGATCCGCCGGCTCCCTGACTCGAGCGCGTCTTCGAGCGCGCCGGCGAGCTCGCGCAATGATCCTCCGCGTTCGTCGCGGTTGAGCCGGAGAAAGCCACGCGTGGTGTAGTCGGCAGCGATACGGCCCTTCCCCGCTCCGGGAATGCCCATCACGAGCACGACTTCCACATCGACTCGCGTCGGCACGGGGGAACGGCGCCGACGGCGTCCCGCAGGAGCGGGAGCGGCAGCAGCGATCCGTGCCGCCGAGCGCGCGGTCTCAGGGCGTCGAGCTCCGGGGATCGGGACGACAACCCGTGAGAGGCCGAGGAGCCACGTGAGCGCCTCCCCCGCGTCGACACGTCCGGCACGCTTCGGCCCGCCGAGCGGTGAGTGCGCGAGCAGCGCGATTCCGAGCTCTTCGCAGCGCTCGACCAACCCGCCGCGGATGGCTCGGTCCTCGAAGGGCGAAAGCGCCACCTGGATCGCCGCGATGGGGGCGAGCTCGAGCGCTTCGTCCAGCTGCGTCCGATTGACATTCGCGAGCCCAACTCGGCGCACAAGACCTTCGTCGGCGAGCCGCGCCAGAGCGCGCACCGAGGTTCGCCACGGCGTTCGGGGATCGGGCGCATGGATGAGATAGAGGTCGATCGGCAGGCCGTCCAACGCGATGAGGCTCTGCTCGCAGTCGGCGAGGATCGCCTTGGCGCGGCCATCCGGAGCCCACACGCTGCCGGTGCGCGTCATGCCGCCCTTGGTCACGACTCGTGCCGCTGCGTCCGCACCGCAGCGGCGGAGAGCGCGGGCGACCAGCGTCTCGTTGTCGCCGTATGCGCGCGCCGTGTCGAACACCGTTACGCCGGCCTCGGCGGCGGCCGCAACCGTCGCGAGCGCGCGCTCCTCGTCTCGGTCCTCGTCCGTCGACAGGCGCATGCAGCCGAGACCGACCCGGAGCTCCGACGCATCAAGCCATGCAGGGCGACTCAGGTCACGAACGATAGCCCGACAGCGCTGCCGCGGCCGCGGCGAGATTCGCGCGGCCCGCGCCGTGTGTGACGATCGACGTCACGCCGTCGGGAATGCCCGTCTCGACGACAATCGCCTCCGGGCGTGCTGTCCTCACCGCCGCCACCGTCGCCTCCTGCCACGGATGCCGTGCGACATCGCGGGCCACGACGACGAGCCGGCGGCCCTCGTGCTCCGCGAGCAGCCCGGCCAGGTCGCCCGGCTCCTCGTCGAGTCGCACCGCCACGGCGTCGGGCAGGACGTCGGCGAGCCCGTACAGGGCTTCTCCCGCGGCGATGTTCGCCTCCGGCACGAGCTCGAGGACGAGGAATGGGCCTGCGGCGGCAACGTCGCCCGAGATCTCGAGCGCTCTGCGAGCGGCCTCGGCGCCGACCTCGCGGCCGGGAGCACCGGCAGCCGTCGGTGACGCCCAGCGGCAGATCGCTGCAACGCGCTCCGCCGCGTCGGCGACGCGCTCCGCCGGAAGGCGGCCGGACCGGACGGCGTCGACGATCGCGGCGTGGACGTGGTCTACCGCCCCCTCGTGCAGGTCGTGGCCGAGGCAGAGCGCGTCGGCGCCGGCGGCCAGGGCGAGCACCGCGGCTTCGGGCACGCCGACGCTCCGGCTGATCCCCTGCATCTCGAGCGCGTCCGTGACGATGAGCCCGTCGAAGCCGAGCTCGGTCCGGAGCAGGCCCGAGAGGATCGGCCGGCTGATCGTCGCCGGCAGCCTCGTCGAGGCCCGGGTACGAGCAGATGGCCCGTCATGACCGCCTGGACGTCCGCTGCGATCGCGGCGCGGAATGGGAGCAGCGCCGCGGCGAGGTCGCCGCCGACCGTCGGCAGCTCGCGGTGGGAGTCGACGGCCGTGTCGCCGTGACCGGGAAAGTGCTTCGCGCACGCGGCGACGCCCTGGCGCTGGGTGCCGGTGACGAACGCGGCGACGTGACGCGCGACGAGCTCGGGGTCGGAGCCGAAGCTGCGCACGCCGATGACGGGATTGCGCGAGTTCGTGTTCGTGTCCGCGACGGGCGCGAGGTTCAGGTTCACGCCAGCGCGCGGCCAGCTCGCCGGCGATCGCGCTCGCCACCTCCTCGGTCAGCGCCACGTCGTCGACCGCGCCGAGCGCGAGGTTGCCGGGGTAGGAGCTGCCGTGCTCCGCCTCGAGCCGCGTCACGTCGCCGCCCTCCTCGTCGATCGAGATCAGGAGCTCGGGCCGGTCGGCGCGAAGAGCGCGCAGTCAGCCCCGCGAGCTGCTCGGGATCGCGGACGTTGTAGGCGAAGAGCGTGATCCCGCCGAGCCCGCGCTCGAGCCAGCGCGTGACCCAGTGGGGCACGACGTGGCCGGGGAAGCTCGGCAGCAGGCACGCCGCCGCGTGCCGCTCGAGCTCGTTCACGACTTGACGGCGCCCGCGGTGAGCCCGAACGCGATCCGCCGGTGCACGAGCACGAAGAAGATGATCGACCGGCAGCGCCGTCAGCGTCGCGGCCGCCATCAGCGTCCCCCAGTCGACGCCGCGCGTCGTGCCGGTGGTGAATTCGGCGAGCCAGATCGTGATGCGTCTGCTTGCTCGCGCTCGAGAGCAGGACGTAGGCGATGATGTACTCGTTCCAGGCCTGGATGAAGGCGAAGATCGACGTCGCCACGAGGCCCGGGCCGACGAGCGGGAGCAGGATCCGCACGAAGGCGCCGAAGCGTGTCGAGCCGTCCACCATCGCCGCCTCCTCGAGCTCCTTCGGCACCCCGGCGATGAACCCGCGCAGCGTCCAGACGCAGAACGGGAGGACGAGCGCGACGTAGGCGACGACCACGCCGGAGAGCTTGTCGACCTGGTGGACGCGTGCTGAGCATGATGTAGAGCGGGATGATCAGCGCCGCGAGCGGCACCATCTGCACCCCGAAGACGATCACGACGAAGGCCCGGCGGCCGTAGAAGCGGAACTTCGCGAGCGCGAGCGCCGCCAGGAACGCGAGCACGACCGAGGCGACCACGACGGCGCCGACGACGATCAGGCTGTTGCGAACGCTCGACCAGAAGAGGTCGCGGCCGATCGCGTCGCGGAAGTTCGCGAGCGTCGGGCTGGTCGGGATGAACTGGGGCGTGAACGAGAGCACGTCGTTGCCGCTGCTTGAACGCGGTCGCGACCATCCAGTAGACCGGGAAGACCATCACCGCGAAGACGAGCGAGCCCGAGCAGGTTGAGCGCCGACGCGGCGCACGATTCGGCGACGCCTGCGCCGGCGGTCTCGGCGGAGCGGGCTGCGCGACCGTGCTCAATCGATCTCCCCGATCCGCACCATCTGGCGGATGTAGACGAAGGTGACGCTCAGCATCGCCAGCACCATCACGAGCGCGATCGCCGAGCCGAGCCCGTACTCGCTCGCGTTGAACGACTGCACGAACGAGTAGATGCTGAGCAGGAAGTAGTCGGTCCTCGGGCCGCGCGTTCCGGATGATCCAGATCTGGCTGAAGACCTGGAAGTTCCAGATCACCGACAGGCTCGCGAGGATGACGAAGATCGGCTTCAGGATCGGCAGCGTGATGTCGCGGAAGACCCGGAACGCGCCCGCGCCGTCGATCGACGCCGCCTCGACCATCTCCCCCGAGACCTGGGTCAGGCCGGCGAAGATCGTGATCGCGACGAAGGGGATCGCGCCCCAGACGACGATCGCGGTGATGACCGCCCAGCCCTCCCACGGGTTGACGAACCAGTCGTGGTGGGCGAAGTAGTCGAGGCCGAGCTGCGTCAGCGTCCAGTTGAGGACGCCGAACTCGTAGTCGACCATCCAGCTCCAGATGTTGACGCTGACGACCGGCGGCATCGACCAGACGAGCACGAGCCCGGTCGTGATCAGCAGGCGCATGAAGCGTGCCGAGCCGGGCGAGCAGGAGCGCGATCAGCGTCCCGAGGAGCATCGTCAGGCCGACGGTGACCGCGGTGAAGCGCGATCGTGCGGCCGAGCACGGTCCAGAACTCGCGGTCGCCGAGGATCTGCTCGAGTAGTTGTCGAGCCCGATCCACTTGCCCTCGTGGGCGATCAGCTCGGGGATTCCGTACTGCTGAAACGAGAGCGCGACGAGCCGGTAGAGCGGGTAGCCGAGCACCGCCGACGATGACGGCGAGCGCCGGGAGCAGCAGCAGGTACGGGCGTCGCGACGTGGCCCGGCTTGGCGCGCCGACGCCGACGAGCCGGCACCAGGGCCGGCTCGATCGACGAGGGGGACTGCGGGGTTCGTCTTTCACGTGGCGGGGTCTAGCCTGCGTTCAGGATCTCCGTGATCCGCGCGCTCGCCGCGGTCGCGAGCTCCTTCGTCTTCGACGGGTTGCGGAGGATTCCGCTGAGCATGCTCTGGAGCACGTTGGCGCTCTCGACGTTCGCCCAGTTGGGCGTCGAGGGCACGAACCAGCTGTACTTCGCAGCCTCGGCGAACGGGGCCAGCGTCGGCTTGGCCGCGTTGATCCTGGCGAGGCTCGTCGTGTTCGGGATCACGCCGCCGCCTGTCGGCCATCCGCGTCATGTTCGCCGTGTTCGTGAACGCGGCGATCCAGTCGGCGGCGAGCGCCTTCTGCTTGCTCGTGACCGGAACGGCGAGGTTCGAGCCGCCGAGGAACGTCGGCATGTACTTGCCCGGCGTGTGGCTCGGCATCGGGTAGGCGCCGATCTTGCCCGCCAGGGCCGGGTTGCCGACCTTCGGGTCGAGCGCGTACGGCCACTCCCAGCCGTTGCCGACGAACGAGCCGACGCTGCCCTTGGCGAAGACGAGGGCCTGCTGCGGATGCGCCTCGTCGCCGGTCTTGTTCGCCCGCGAGTAGCTCCTGGCGACGTTGCGCCACGCGGTCAGCCCGGAGAGCGCGGCCGGCTCGTGCAGCGTGCCGACCCACTTGCCGCCCTTCGTCTTCGCGATCTGTCCGCCGTAGTCGTAGACGAACGACATCGCGGCGTACCAGTACCGGCCGGGGAAGTAGACGGCCGAGTAGTTCGGGTTCTTGGAGCCGCCGTACTTCGCCATCAGCTTCGCGTTGGCGGCGTTGAACTCGGCGAGCGTCTTCGGCGTCTTCGTGATCCCCGCCGCCTTGTACTGGTCGGTCCGGTAGATGACGCCGCGGGCGCCGGCGTAGTACGGCACTGCGAAGAGCTTGCCGTTGTAGCTGCCCGCCTTCATCGAGGCCCGACAGCCACGTGCCGGAGTTCGGGAAGTCGCCCTTGGTCAGCGGCGCGAGGGCGCCGGCGGCGCTGTACTTCGGCACGTCGGTGTTGCCGAACTCGATCACGTCGGGACCGCTGCCGGCCGCGAGCGTCGCTTCGAACTTCGTCTTGTAGTCGCCCCAGCTCTGGTACTGGACGTTGACGTCGACGCCGGGGTGCTGGGCCTTGAACGTCTGGGTCGCGTTGGCGACCGCCTCCGGCCAGTTGGACTGGGCGTCGCCCATCAGCCAGACCGTGAGCGCGTCCGCCTGCGCCCTCGTCCACCGACGCCTGTGACGTGCCGGTCGCCGAGGCCGCTGCGATCGCGAGCGCGACCACGAGCACGGCCGGTGCGAACAAACGTAGTCTCATCGGGACCTCCCTCTCGCGCAGAAATGGTATTGACCAATTCCTCGATTAGGCGGAGGCTCGCACATCGAATCGGTCCTGTCAAGGGTGGGTCTGCATCGTCGACCAACTCCCATATCGCGCACGAAACGGCCAAATCAAGCGTCAGCTGAAGTTCCGGAGCGGCGGATGCGCTCTGATTGGTACTGACCAAGTACCGATCAGAGCGCGTAGCGTGATCTTGCTCAGGCCGGTCGGGCGGTCGGGATCGAGCCCCTTCGCCTGGGCGAGCGCCCACGCGAAGAGCTGCCCCGGAACGACCGAGAGGAGCGGTGAGAGCAGCGTCACCGAGGGCGTGGGCACGGGCACCGAGAACGCGGCGCCGGCGATCTGGCGTGCGGCCGGGCCGCTGGCGACGAGCGTCGCACCGGCGGCGCGAGCGCGTGCTGCCGCGTCCAGCACGGCCGGCAGGCTCTCGTCGTCGGAGCCGATCGTCCAGATCGGGAAGAGGCCGTCGAGCGCCGCCAGCGGGCCGTGCATGAGGTCGGTGGCGGTCAGCGGCTCGGCCGCGACGCGGCAGGTCTCGAGCAGCTTCAGCGAGATCTCGCGCGCGGTCGCGAACTCCGGGCCGCGGCCGATCACGAACATCCGGCCGACGAACGCGAAGCGCGACCGCGATCTCGGCCAGCTGCCGCTCGAGCGCCGGCAGCGCGTCGTCGAGCTGGGCGGCGACGCGACGGATGCCGTCGACGATCAGCGGGCCCTCGCCCGGCGGCGTGCGCCGCGAGCAGCGCGAGCGCCGCAACCTGGGTGGTGTAGGTCTTCGTCGCCGCGATCGAGTGCTCCGGCCCGGCCGCGAGCGGCAGCACCAGCTCGGCAGCCGTTGCCGAGCGCGCGACTCGGGATCGTTCGTGATCGCGATCGTGAACGCGCCGCGCGCGCGCGCCCGCTCGACGTAGGCGAGCACGTCCGGCGTCTCGCCCGACTGGGAGAGCGCGACGATGCACGATCCGCGCAGGTCGATCTCGGCGCCGTAGTAGACCGACAGCGAGATCGAGTCGCGGAGCGCCGTCCAGCGCGGCAGCAGGCCGAAGGCGTAGACGCCGTACGAGGCCGCGTTGTCGGACGATCCGTGGCCGACCATGCGGACGACGTCGAGGCCACGGTCGCGGGCGACCGCAGCGACGGCGGCGTACTCGTCGGAGTGCTCGAGCAACCGCTCGAGCGCGGCGGGCTGCTCGCGGATCTCGCTCAGGAGCAGCGCGCCGGGCGCCGGCTCCGGCATCGGGAGCGGCGCTCATCAGCCGGCGTCGCGCAGCACGAACACGGGCATCGCGCCCTGGCGCTCGCGGCGGTTGAGCTCGGTGACGAGCCGGTAGCGGTCGCCGCGATAGATCGAGCGCACGAACTCGACGATCTCGTCGCTCTCCGACCGCGTCGTCCGCTCGAACAGGAACGCGGGCGAGTGGAGCGGCACGCCGAGCGCGCTCGACTCCTCCTCGTTCGTCACGGTCGGCTCGATCGTCTGGATGCCGCCGACGATCACGATCCCGTACCGCTCCGAGAGCAGCTCGTAGAACGAGTGCTCCTCCAGGTCGGTCGGCGACAGCCCGGGCACGAGCGACTCGCGCACGTGCAGCGTCTCGATCGCCATCGTCTCGCCGTCCGCGAGCCGGAGCCGCTTGACGACGACGATTCGCTCCGACGGGGAGACGTGCAGGCAGCGGCCGAGATACGCGCCGGCGGTGGTGACGGTGAGCGACAGCGTCTTGCTTCCGGGCCGCATGCCGCGCTGCTGCATGTCCTCGCTGAAGGAGGTCATCGTCAGCTCCTGCGCGATCTTCGGCTCGCGGACGAAGGTGCCGCTGCCGCGCCGACGATCGAGGTAGCCCTCGCGCACGAGCTCGTCGAGCGCGGCGCGCACGGTCAGCCGCGAGACGCCGAGATCGACGCTCAGCTGCCGTTCCGAGGGGATCGCGTTGCCGACGCCGTAGCGCTCCATCAGGTCGACGACCCGGTCGCGCGTCTGGCTCTGCTTCGTGATCCGCTGCGGTGTCGTGGTCATCTGAGACGCCATCGTAGCCGAGTTTGCGAGCAAGTGGTCAATACCACTCTGTTGAAATGTGGAGAGGACCGGTACTACACTCCGCCAGATGCGCAACGGAAACTCCGTCACCGAAGGTCACGTCACCGGTCGCTCGGACATCGATCTGCGGTCGACGATCGACCTCGTCGAGCTGATCAACGACGAGGACAACACGGTCCCGCTCGCCGTGCGAAGCGCCTCCCTGCCGCTCGCCGCCGCGATCGACGCGATCGTCGAGCGGCTCGAGCGGGGCGGCCGCCTCGTCTACGTCGGCGCCGGCTCGTCCGGCCGGCTCGCGCTCGTCGACGCCGCCGAGTGCGGGCCGACGTTCGGCATCCCACCGGGTCAGGTGATCGCGCTGATCGCCGGAGGCCCGACGGCGCTCGCCGTCGCACAGGAAGCGGCGGAGGACGACGCCGCCGCGGGCGCCCGCGATCTCGCCGCCGCGGAGGTGGCGGAGCGAGACGCCGTCGTCCTGCTGTCGGCGAGCGGCGGCACCCCGTACGTGGTCGGCGCGGCCGGCGCCGCCCGCGCGGCCGGCGCGCTCACGGTCGCCGTCGTCTGCGCCGACGAGTCCGAGCTCGGCCGGCTCGCCGACCACGAGGTCGCCGTCGTGGTCGGGCCCGAAGTGATCGCGGGCTCGACGAGGATGAAGGCCGGCACGGCCCAGAAGCTCGTCCTGAACACGATCTCGACCGTGGCCATGGTCCGGCTCGGCAAGACGTACGGCAACCTGATGGTCGACGTCGTCGCGAGCAACGCGAAGCTTCGGGAGCGCGCGCGGCGCGCGGTCGTGATCGCGACCGGCGCGGCCGAGGCCGAGGTCGACGCGGCGCTGGAGTCGTCGGCCGGCGACGTCGAAGGTCGCGATCGTCTCCCTGCTCGCCGGCCTCGATGCCGCGGGCGCGCGCACGAGGCTCGCCGCCGCCGGCGGGATCGTGCGGCGCGCGCTCGACCAGGACCCGGCCTGATGAGGCTGGGCGTCGAGGCCGCGATCGTCGAGGGCGAGCTGCTGAGGGGCGACGTGGAGGTAGCGGATGGCCGGATCGTCTCGGTCGGCCTCGCACCCTCGAGCGGCGGCGGCGTCGCGGTGCCCGGGCTTCGTCGACCTGCAGGTGAACGGTTTCGCCGGCGTCGACTTCGCCGCGGCGGACGCGGCCGGATACGCAACTGCCGGCGACGCATTGCTCGAGACCGGCGTCACGGCCTACCAGCCGACCTTCATCACCGCCCCCGAGCAGGATCTGATCGCCGCGCTCGGCGAGGTCCCAGCCGAGCCGGCCGGGCCGCGCATCCTCGGCGTGCACCTCGAGGGCCCGTTTCTCTCCCCGAACCGGCTCGGCGCGCACCCGGCAGCCTCGCGGCGCGATCCTGACCGTGACTTGCTCGAGCGGCTGCTCGACGCCGGCCCGGTCGCCTACGTCACGCTCGCGCCCGAGCTGCCCGGCGCGCTCGAGCTCGTCGACCTGCTGCACGAACACGGCGTCGTCGCCTCGTGCGGGCACTCCGACGCCACCGCCGAGGAGGCAGCGGCCGCGTTCGACCGCGGCGTCGGCACGGTCACGCACCTCTTCAACGCGATGCGGCCGCTCGGCCACCGCGATCCGGGCATCGCCGGCGCTGCGCTCGCGCGCGACGGCGTGATCGTCCAGGTGATCCTCGACGGGAACCACCTCGCCGAAGAGACCGCAAGGGTCGTCTGGCGGGCGGCGGCCGGCCGCGTGGCGCTCGTCACGGACGCGATCGCGGCCGCGGGCATCGGTGACGGCAGCTACCGGCTGGGCGGCGTCGACGTCGAGGTCCGGGATGGTGTTGCGCGGCGCGCCGACGGCGTCCTTGCGGGGAGCGTCGTGACGATGATCGAGGCCGTGCGGAACCTGCACGCGCTCGGTGCATCGCTTGTCGAAGCCGTCGCAGCGGCGACCTCGGTGCCGGCTCGCGCAGCGAACAGGCCCGAGCTCGGCGTGCTCCGGCAGGGCGGCGAGGCGGACCTCGTCGTGCTGGACGACCGGCTCGAGATCCGCCGAGTGCTCCGCGGCGGCCGCGAACGGGTGGCGGCATGAAGCGGCCTGGATCAACGCTTCAAGCGCGCGCGTTCCTCGGGCGTCGCTCGCAGTGCCCGGCCGGAGGGGACAGTACGTGTAGTTCGGCCCCGGAGAGCCGGGTGCTGCGAGCGGCGTCAGGCGCCGGCGGAGCCCGGCTCTGCCGGGCGGGAGCCGGCGCCGGCGAGGGGCGTGCGAGTGGCTGAGATCGTTCTCGAGCGCGTGACCAAGGTCTTCGCCGGCGACGTCGCGGCCGTCGACGACATCTCGCTGCGGATCGAGGACGGCGAGTTCATGGTCCTCGTCGGGCCTTCGGGCTGCGGCAAGACGACGCTGCTGCGGATGATCGCCGGCCTCGAGGACGTGGACGCGGGCGAGATCCGGATCGGCGACCGCGACGTGACCGAGCTGCAGCCGCGCGAGCGCGACATCGCGATGGTGTTCCAGAGCTACGCGCTCTATCCGCACATGACCGTCCGCGACAACCTCGGCTACGGCCTCAAGGTGCGCAAGCTCGGTAAGAAGGAGGCCCAGGAGCGGGTCGAGCGGGTCGCCCGGCTGCTGCGGCTCGACGAGCTGCTCGAACGACGCCCCGCGGCGCTCTCGGGTGGTCAGCGCCAGCGCGTGGCGATGGGCCGCGCGATCGTGCGCGAGCCGCAAGCCTTCCTGATGGACGAGCCGCTCTCGAACCTCGACGCGAAGCTGCGTGTCGGCATGCGCGCCCAGCTCGCGAGCCTGCATGCACGGCTGCACGCAACGACGGTCTACGTCACGCACGACCAGGTCGAGGCGATGACGCTCGGGCAGCGCGTCGCGGTGATGCGCGACGGGCGAATCCAGCAGGTGGACACGCCGAAGGAGCTCTACGCGCATCCGGCCAACCTCTTCGTCGCGTCGTTCATCGGCTCGCCGGCGATGAATCTCGTCGAGGCGCGGCTGGCCGGTGGCGCAATCGAGTTCGGCGGCCACAGCATCACGCTCCCGCCCGAGCACTTTCCCGAGACGACCGGCGGCCAGATCGTGCTCGGGATCCGGCCCGAATCGTTCGAGGACGCCCGGTTCGCCGATCCCTCGCTGCCGCGGCTCGACGTCGACGTGGCCGTGCTCGAGGACCTGGGCTCGGACGCGCACGTTGTCTTCCCGGTCGACGCGACTCCGGTCTACACCGAGGAGCTCCGGCACGACCGCGACGAGGAGACGCTGATCGCGGGAGACGGGGCTGTCTTCACAGCGCGTGTCGATGCCGCGACCGAGGCCCGGCCGGGCGCATCGCTGCGCCTGGCCGTCGACCCGGCCGCGTTCCACTACTTCGATCTCGAGACGGGCGAGAATCGGCGGCGTGAAGCCGCGTCCGAACGAGCTGCAGCAGTGCCTTGACGCGGGCTCGCCGTCCCCGCTACCCTCGGACACGTCAAGCGACCGTGGAAGGAGGAGCGACCTGATGACTGTGAGTTCTGCCCCCTTCCCCGGCGTCGCCTGACCCGAGCCACGAGCAGCACTCTCGACTAGCTCCCGCGCGCAGGTGGCGCCTCCACGCCACCTCTGCGAAGGAGATCAATTGCTCGAGCTCGACAGCCCGGCCGATGCACAGCCGGCGAAGCACACAACCCAGCCGATGCGCCTGCATGCAATGGATGCGTGGGTTCGCACCGCCTCGGTCCTGACCGAAGCGGACGACCTGAAGGACGTCCTACACGCCGCAGCGGCGGCCGGCGGCGCGACGGTCGTCGGAGAGCGGTTCTACACGTTCCCGAACGGCGCCGTGACGGGCGTGCTCCTGCTTGCCCAGTCGCACCTCAGCATCCACACTTGGCCCGAGCTCTCGCTTGTCAATGTCGACCTCCTGTCCTGCGGCGACATCGACGGCGAGGTCGTGCTGACGACGATCCGCACACGCCTCGACGTCGAGCGAGCGAGCGTCCGATGCATCCACCGGTCGCTTGACTGACGAGCGCCGGATCGTCCGCGAGGTCGCCGACGCAGTCGGGCTCGCGGAGGGCGAGCGGGGCGTCCGCACCGTGCTGGGCGCGCTCGCACGGCTAGAGCCCGTCTCGACCCGGGGCATCGCGCGAGCGACCGACCTGCCGGTGCCGATCGTCGCAGCCGTGTGCGGTGAGCTCCGCAAGCGGTCGATCGTCGCGGAGGAGAGGCCCACCCGGCTGACCCCGGCCGGACGCGAGCTCTATGCGCGGGGCGGCCTGCCGATCGGCGGCAGCTCCGCCTGCCCGTGCTGCGTCGGCCGCGGGATCGTCGTTCCGGACACGCTTTCGCCGCTCGTGCGCGAGTTGTCGAAGGCCGTCCGCGGTGGCCCGCCCGCCCGGCTCGAACTCGATCAATGCCACTGCACGGTCGAGACGAAGCTCCGGCGCATCCTCGCGATCCACGAGGCTGACGCTCTTGTCGGGCGCCGGATCCTCCTGCTCGGCGACGACGACTTGACCGCGCTGGCGCTCAACCTGCTCGTGCTCCGACACGGCTCGCGGTCGACAATCGCGAGCCTCGCGGTCGTCGACGTCGATCCCGCGCTCGTCTCGTTCCTCGAGCACGCTCTCGCGGGAGCACCTTTCCCGGTCGCGTGCGTCGACCACGATCTTCGCCGACCATTACCGCCCGAGCTGGCGGGCGGATTCGACACCGTCGTCACCGATCCGCCCTACACGACGACAGGGGCGCGCCTCTTCCTGTCGCGCGCCGCAGAAGCGCTCGGCAACGGCGGCGGCGACGTGTTCCTCTCGTTCGGGTCGCGGCGGCCGGACGCCGCGGTGCAGCTCCAGCAGGCGATCGCCGAGATCGGCTTCGTGATCCAGAACCTCTCCCGGGACTTCAACGACTACGTCGGCGCCGGCGTCCTCGGGGGTACCAGTCATCTCTACCACCTCGTGGCGACGGCCGAGCTGGCACCCTCGGTCAACGGGATGTTCTCGGGACCGCTCTACACGGCCTCGTAGCTAGGCGGCGCGGTTTCGCGCCGCCTACGACGCAACGAGCTGAACGGGCCTGGACTTTGCCCCGGCGCGTGACTCGACAGCCGTGAACCGCATCACCCAGTTCGTCTCCCAGGTCTCGCCGCCGTCGTCCGAGAACGCCTGCTCCCAGCGCGGGTTCGGAGTCGTCAGTCCCGACCAGATGAACCGGACCCTGATCGGGCGGCCCTTGAACGTGTCGTCTCCCTCGAAGACACCGACGTCGCCCGAGAAGGAGCCGATCACCGGTGGGTCGAGCAGCCCCGGCCGGCGGCTGTCGGCCCAGTAGATCGACCACTGGCGCGTCTCCGGGTCGAAGAAGCGGAAGGACATGCCGACGAAGCCGCCGTCGTGGTCGGTGCGGAACTCGTCCTCGTTGCCACACCCGCCGAGGATGTGCCGCGCGACGCTGGTCGCCTCGAACTCCTCCCACTCCTCAGACCCGACGAGCCGCTCGCGCAGCCGCCGGTTGTGGACCTGCCATTCGCCCGGCAAGAAATCGAAGTCGCTCACGTCGCTCATCTCGTCCTCCGTCGTCGTGGGTACCACGCGAGCCTAGTCGGTAAATAGGGCGGTTTCCGCCCGTTATTCGTGCTTGACTCTGCTCATGGCCTCGCCCACCTCGCGCCTGCTCGAGCTGCTCGAGCTCCTCCAGGCCCGGCCGCTGACGACGGGCCGCGAGATCGCAGACCGGCTCGGGATCGACGCGCGCACGGCGCGGCGCTACATCGAGGTGCTGCAGGGGCTCGGGATCCCGGTCGAAGGCCAGCGCGGCGTCGGGGGCGGCTACCGGATCAGGCCGGGCTACCGGCTACCGCCCCTGATGCTCGGCGACGAGGAGGCGGTCGCGGTCGTGCTCGGGCTCCTCGCGACCCGCAGCGCCGGGACCGACGGCGCGCTCGCGAAGATCAGGCGTGTGCTGCCCACCACCCTTCGCCGCCAGGTCGAGGCGCTCGAGGAATCGCTCGGCTTCACGGCGACGACCGGCGCCCCCGCCGCTGCCGACGCCGCCGCGGTGCTCCTGCTCGCCGACGCGATCCGCCGCCGGCGCCGGCTGGGCACGGCCTACCGCACCTTCTCCGGAGAGGAGTCGGAGCGCGAGCTCAGCCCGCACGGGCTCGTCGTCCACAAGGGCCGCTGGTACCTGGCCGCCCACGACCACTCGCGCGACGACCTGCGCACGTTCCGAGTCGACCGGATGTGGCGCCTGAGCCTGGCCGAGGGCACGGCCGTCCCGCCGCCGGAGGACTTCGACGCGGTCGCGCACGTGACCCGCTCGCTCGCGAGCGTGCCGTGGGGGTGGGAGGTCGAAGTCCTGCTCGACCTCCCGGTCGACGACGCGGCTCGGCGCATCCCAGCGACGCTCGCCGAGCTCGTCGACGAGCCCGACGGCACGCTGCTGCGGATGCACGTCGACTCGCTCGACTGGATGGCGACAGTGCTCGCCGGCCTCGGCTGCGGCTTCACCATCCGCCGGCCCGACGAGCTGCGGGAAAGTGTCGGCTCGCTCGCGAAGCGGCTCGCCGCGCAGATCTGAGACGCTGCCGCCATGGAGAAGACCGGCATCCCGGCGGCAGAGCTCGCGGAGCGACGCGAGCGGCTGCTCGAGCACCTCCGCGGCAACGAGCTCACCGGCTACGTGCTCTTCGGCGAGGACTACGTCCAGTACTTCACGGGCTTCGGCTTCCTGGCGACAGAGCGGCCCGTTGCCTTCGTCGGCAACGCCTCGGGAGAGATGGCCGTCTTCGTGCCCGAGTTCGAGGTCGAGCGGGTGCTCGCCGAGACCGACTTCGAGCGGGTCGAGTCCTACCCGGAGTACCCGGGCATCGAGCACCCGATGCGCATCCTGGCGCGCGTGCTGCCCGACCTCGGGATCACCGGCGCCGTCGGCGCCGACGAGGACGGCTATCCAGGGATCCTCGGCTACGCGGGCCCGTCGCTGAGCGAGGTCACGGGCGGACGCGTTGAGGCGCTCGCGCCGTTCATCGAGAGCATGATGGTGCGCAAGAGCGAGGCCGAGGTGGCGCTGATCCGGGAGAGCGCCCGCTGGTGCGAGCACGCTCATCGGCTCCTGCAGGAGTACACGCGTCCGGGAGCGACGGAGGCCGAGGCGAGCCTGCGAGCCGGCCAGGAGGCGACGCTCGCGATGCTCGAAACGCTCGGGACGGCGTACGGCGGCCAGCAGGCATCGTCGGACGGCGTCTCGGCCGGGTACCGCGGCCAGATCGGGCTCAGGAGCTCGTGGGCGCACGCGGTCGCCCACAACATCGAGTTCCGGGAAGGAGACGTGCTCGTCACGGAGACGAGCGCGCCGATCTGGGGCTACAACGCCGAGCTCGAGCGCGCGATGATCATCGGCACGCCCACGGACGAGATGCGCCGCCTCTTCGACCACATGGTCGCTGCGCAACGGTCGGCGCTCGACGCGCTCCGCCCCGGTGTCACCTGCGCCGACGTCGACAACGCGGTGCTCGCCTATTTCGAGGCCAACGACCTGTTGCCGTACTGGAAGCAGCACACCGGCCACGCGATCGGGCTGCGCAACCACGAAGCGCCGTTCCTCGATGTCGGCGACCACACGGTGGTCGAGCCGGGCATGGTGTTCACGATCGAGCCCGGCGTCTACTCGAGCGAGATCGGTGGCTTCCGCCACTCCGACACCGTCGTCGTCACGGCCGACGGGATCGACGTCCTCACCTCCTACCCGAAGGACATCGAGAGCCTGACGATCGCAGGCTAGGCCGTCGAGAGCTCGTCGAGGCTCGGCGCGGCGCGGATCGACGGGCTCAGCGTGCCCCAGATTGCGAGGGCGAGCGTGAACGCGGCGAAGAAGGCGACCGTGACGCGGGCCGACGTCGAGGCCAGCAAGACGCCGGCGCACAGTGGGCCGAGCGGGGCAGCGAGCAGCGAGATCGTGCTCCTCGCCGTCTCGACCCGTCCGAGCAGGCGGTCCGGAGTCACGGCGATGCGGTAGCCCTCGACCACGGAGTCGGTCACCGGCAGCGTGATCCCCTGCACCATGAACGCCGCAGTCAGCACGTACACGTTGGGCCAGGCGACGAAAGCGACGATCCCCAACCCCGTCCAGAGCTCGAGCAGGAGAATCGCCCGCATCGAGAGCGCGCGGCGAAAGAGCGGTGACGCGAGCGCCCCGACCAGAGTGCACGCGCCGAACGCGGCGAGGAGCGCACCGATCCCGGCGCTCGAGAGCCCTTGGCGCTGGCCCGCGACGACGATCACGAAGAGCATTGCGGGAATCGTGAAGTTGCCGAGGCCGTAGAGAAAGGCGCAGGTGCGCAGGAACGGGTGGCGCCAGAGGAAGCGGAAGCCGTCCGTGATCTGCGTGCGGAGGCGTGCGCGGTCGACCTCGCGTTCCTCCTGAAACGGCGTCCGCATCAGCACGAGGGTCAGGAACGAGAACGCGTAGGAGATCGCATCGAAGAGGAACGGCACTGCCCGGCCGACCGCAAAGAGCACGCCTCCGAGCGGCGGCCCGGAGAGCATCACCGCCGCCGCCCGTGCCCGGATCGCGCCGACTGCCGCGGGGAGCTGTGACGCCGGAACGACGGCGCGGAGCGCTCCGGCGTGGGCGGCGATGAAGAAGACGGCGCCCGTGCCCTCGACGAGCGCGACGACCGCGATCTGCCAGAACGTGACCCGGTCGAGCAGGATCAGGGTCGCGAGCGTCGCGATCGCCAGCGCGCGGACGCCGTCGGCCGCGATCATGATCCGCTTGCGGTTCCAGCGGTCGACCGCGACGCCTGCGAGCAGGCCGAAGGCGGCGTGAGGAAGGAGACCGGCGAAGGCGACGAGCCCGGCCTTGGCGGGCGAGTGCGTGACGGCGAGGACGAGCAGCGGATACGCGATCGCGGTCACCTGCGACCCGATCGTCGAGAGCAGCCGCCCCGTCAGCAGCAGCACGAAGTCGCGATTCCGCCGCAGCGGCGGAGGCGTTACCTTCAAGCGGCCTTGCGGGCGCCGAGCCCTGCGAGCAGGCTCTCGAGCTCGGCACGGTGCTCCGGCGTCCGGAAGTCGTGCAGGAACGCGGGCGGCAGCAGATGCTCGGTGACGCGCCCGTTCCGCCGGACGTAGACGCACAGCCGGAGCTTTCCCTCGGGGTCCGTCTCGACGATCAGCGCCGCCGCCGGCGGGCCGCCCGAGTCGACGAACGGCGTCACCGGCAGGATCCCCTCGTCGCGAATTCCCTCGCCGGGATCGAAGCTGACGATCCGGGCGAGGTGGGCCGGCTGACGCCAGAGCGCGCCGTCGTTCGTCGCCTGCTCGAGCAAAAACGTGACGACGTCACCCTCCGCGAGCTCGGGCCGCTCGGGCTGGAATCCGAGCCGCCGGCCGATCTCGACCGCCTGGACGCACGCGTTGTAGCGAAAGCCGCCGACCGAGGCCGAGCCGTTCGGGAAGCCGTACTTGCGCAGCCCGACCTGTCCCTGCGTCGCGGCGCCGGCGAAGAAGATCCCGGGCACGGCGGAGCTCTCCCAGAACGGCGTCTGCGTCGGCAGCCGGTCCTTGTAGAACGTCGTCACGCCGAGCTCGCGCAGGTCCCCGAGCGGCGTGCCGAACCCGGTCGTCGCGATCACCTCGTCGACGTCGAAGACCATCGGCCCCGGCTCGGTCGTCCCCTCCGCGTGGACGCGCCAGCCGTCTCCGTTGCGCTCGATCCGCTCGATCGCGCAGTCGACGACGAAGCTGCCGCCGCCGAAGCAGTGATCCTCGAAGACCTCGAGGTAGCGCGCCCGCGGCGGCGTCGGCACGCCGGTGACGATCGAGGGGCGGACGTGGTGCGGCGAGCCGAGCACGATCTGGGCGGCCCAGGGGAGCAGCTCGTCGGCGATCTCGAAAGCCGAGTTCCGCTTCCCGATGATGAACACTCGCTTGCCCTGGAACGACGCGGCGTCGCGTCCGCTCAGGTCGTCGTAGTGCGGCACGAGCTCGATGCCGGGTGTCGGCGGGCGCCACGGCTCCGACATCCCGACCGCGAAGACGGCGAAGTCGCAGCGGTACTCGCCGTCTGTGGTGCCGAGGACGAAGCGGCCGTCCTCCTGGCGCGTCGACTCCCAGCGGCAGTCGTAGCGTGCTTCGACGCGGGCACGCTCGGCGAACGCCGCCAGGGCTGCCGCCATCTCCTCGCGGCGCGGGAAGTAGTGCTGGCCGTCCATGAACTCCGGCACGAGCACGCGCCGCTCCGGGTCCTCGACGACGAGGCTGTTCCAGTCGTAGCGGTAGAACGCCATCGAGTCGCGCGGCACCACCGCGAAGCGCCGCGAAGAGGTGTTGAGCCGATGGAAGAGCGGGAAGCGCCGGAACATCCCGCCCGGCCCCTCGTCCTGCGAGATCAGCGCATGCTCGACGCCGATCCGCGTCAGCTCGCACGAGAGCTGGAGGCCGCCCGGCCCGGTGCCGACGACCACCACCTTGTAGTCGCCCGGCGGGTGGCGCCTGTCGCTCATCTCTGCCAGCGGAGCGGGTCGCGCAGACGGCGTGCCTCGCCGAGCAGGAGCCGGTACATCACCTGCGGGTAGCCGAAGAGGAACGGCTCCAGATCCTGCGGCGGCAGCACGATGCAGCGCAACGGCGTCGACGCGATCACGTCGGAGATCGACGGCTCGTCGAAGAGGATCGTCAGCTCGCCGAACCAGTCGCCGCGCTTGAGCAGCAGCGGCTTCGTCGTGATCAGCGTCGTCGCGGTCCTGTCGACGAGCTCGCCGTCCACCCGCCACTCGGCCTCGCCGTCGAGGATGACGTGGAAGCCGCTGCCGACGAACCCCTGCCGCTGCGCGCGCTCGCCCGGCTGGAACCACTGCTCCTCGAAGGCCTGCCCGACCTTGTCCAGCTGCGCCGGCGACAGGTCTGCGAACAGCGCGATCCCGGCGAGATCGTGAGCGATGTCGGTCTGGCTGGACAAAGCGATTCGAGCCTAGTCCACTTCCGTGTCGACCATCAAGAGATCCGCGGCCGACGAGTGGCGCAGATCCGGCGGCACCGAGGGGACGAAGACACGGTGCAACCGGGTTGCCTCGAACGACCGGTGCCCCGCCTGGGCCTCGGCGCGCAACTCGTCCCCGCTCGCGAAGTCCGGCAGCGACGGCAGCGGCACGTCGGGCGTCCGCGAGATCGTCGCTGCGAGCATGATCGAGCGGATGCCGGGCGCCAGCGGCGGCCCGTCGCCGGGATGCTCGCGGGCGAAACGCTCCTGACCCTCGAGGAGCGCGAGCACGTTGCGGCAGACCGCGGCCTCGGGCGCCTCGTCGTCGCCGACGTTGCACGCAAGCCGCGCGAGCGCGAGCGGCTCGTAGCCGGTACGACCCATCAGCATGCGCCCGACGGCGAGCACGAGGACCGAGGTCAGGCGCTCGAGCAGGACGCTATAGGCGAGCCGCTCAGGTCCAGGTGCGGCCCCGAGATCGAGCGGCTCGCCGCCATCGAGGAGTCGTTCTCCCTGCAGCCCGAGGATTCCTGCCAGCTGCTCCTGCGAGAGGCCGACCTGCAGGCCGAAGCGAATCGCCATCGTCGCCGACATGAAGGGGGTGAAGTAGGGGAGGTCGCTGCCGAAGACGAGCTGCCCCGGCGGCACGAGCGCAAAGAGCGCGGCCAGGTCGACGGGGTGCCACCAGGCCGTGTCGATCAGCAGGTTCGGATGGCGCGGGATCTCCCGCCAGAGCCAGTTGAGGTCGCAGATCGCCGCGTGCGCGAGCACGATTCGCGCTTCCGGATAGCGCTCGGTGAGAGCGACCGCGTCCCGGCAGAGCGTCGGGATGCCGCGCCCGGCGTGGATCAGGATCGGCAGCCGCCGCTCGTGCGCGAGCGCGAAGATCGGCTCCACCTCGGGATCGCTCAGCTCGAAGCCTTCCGCACGGGGATGCAGCTTGATCCCGCGCGCCCCCGCCTCGAGGCAGCGCCGCGCCTCCTCGACCGCGCCGCGCTTCGGGTCGAGCCGGCAGAAGGCTGTCAGCCTTCCGTTCGACGCGGCCGCCTCGGCCAGCACGCGGTCGTTCGCAGGCGGATAGCCGTCGGGCTCGTGCATCGGCATCACGACCCCCCGTGCCGCCGCCGCCTCGAGCGTCGCCAGCAGCTGCTCGGACGAGAACGTGAAGCCGTCCGGGTCGTTGAAGCCGGTGTGGCCGTGGATGTCCACCAGCGCGGCCCCGGGCGCGAGCACCTCGCGGGCGTGCTCGTACCAGGGTCTGATCAGCTCGTCGTCGTAGAGCCGGCTGACCGGTTGCCCGATGACGAGCTCGAACGTCGATTCGCCGACCCGGATCAGGTCGCCCGGCTCGAGCCGCGCCCGCTCGATGCGGTCGCCGTTCACCCACGTGCCGTTGCGCGAGCCGAGATCCTCGATCACGAGCACACCGTCGTCGTCCCGGTGGATCGACGCGTGGCTCCGGGAGAGCTCTGCGTCCGCCGCCAGGAGCTCGAAGCCCCGGCGCCGCCCGCCCGAGCTGAAGCTCCCCGTCGATCGGGAGCTTCAGCCCGGCGGCGGGCCCTGCGGTCGCGCGCAGCACCTCAAGCGTCAATGACGCAGGCTCCTGAGCTCATTCCTGTACGGCCGCCCCGCCCCGCCGGCGGTGGCGGCCAGGAGTGCGTTGAGAAACAGCGGCATCGGATCAGCTTCGGGCTTGGTGTCCAGCTGACCACCGTCCTGCAACAGGTCCGCGATCACCCGCCACGCTCGCCGGGTCCGCGCGACGGAGTAGCTGACACGCGGAAAGCGGTCGAAGGCGCGCTTGCCGCCCCAGGAGGCGACGCACAACGGGCCGATTGCACGCAGGGTCGCCTCGGCATACGCGCTGAGATCGGCCGTGCGCCCCGCGAGGAAGTCGGCCACCGTTCTCGAGGCGAGGCGCGCGCTGAGGAACGCCTCGTACATGCCGTCTCCGGTCAGCGGGTCGACGAGCCCGGCCGCGTCGCCGACGACGAGGCCGCGGCCGTTCGTCAGCCCGTCACCGGCCCCGCGCAACGGCAGGCGGTAGCCGCGCACGTTCTCGAGCGAGCCGCCGTCGAGCCCGTAACCCTCGACGAGCCCCGCGAGATGGGAGCGCAGCCGCGGGCCTTCCGCCTCCCAGCCGCCGACGCCGACGTTGACGTGGTCGCCCTTCGGGAAGATCCAGCCGTAGCCACCCGGCACCGCTCCCAGCTCGAGCACCGCCCGTCCTCGGTAGCGGTCGCGCTCGACTACGTCGTAGCTCAGGTCGGCCTCGAGCGCGACGAGGTGCACGCGCGCAGCGTCGCAGCCGAGCGAGCGCGCGGCGATGCCGTTCGTCCCGTCCGCGCCGATCACCACACGGCAGGTTCCCGTCCAGTCCCTGGCCTTCACCACTACCTCGTCCGCTCCGAGCTCGAGCTCCGTCACCTTCGTCCCGTCGCGGAACACCGCCCCGGCCTCCCGCGCGCGCTCGACGAGGAACGCGTCCAGCATCACGCGTCGGGTCATGTAGATCAGGGGTTTCTCGCTCCACCGCTCGAACCGGCGTGAGTAGGCGAGCCCGATCTCGAGGCGGTCGACGACGTCCTCGACCACGGGGTCGATCGAGAACGGGAGCAGTGCGGCCGCACGGCCCGTGACGCCGCCGCCGCACGGCTTGTCGCGCGGAAAGCGAGCGCGGTCGAGCAGCAGCACCGCCAGCCCTTCGCGAGCGAGGAAGTACGCCGACGTCGACCCGGCCGGCCCGGCTCCCACCACGACGACGTCGAAGCGCTCCGTCACGTCCTATCCGGCCGGAGCCGCCGCCGTCGCCGCGGCCGAGCTCTCCAGCCGCCGGTAGAGGGCGAGGATCGCGAGGGCCATTCCGACGAGACCGCCGAGGAAGATCCAGGTCGAGACGCGGCCCGTCTCGATCTCCCCCCACGCTCTCGCCACGCCGACGAGCATGAGCGCCGTCGCGACGAGGAACGCTTGCAGGAGCAGCCGCCAGGAGCCCCAGCGCTCGTCGCGCGAGACGAGCAGCGCGCCGAACGCCACCTGCGCGACGTAGCCGGCGAGCGCCCGGGTGGTCGTCGGCGTCAGCGCCCACGGCCCGTGATCGACTCCCAGGCTCGGCCAGAGCAGGAGCACCAGCGCGGTCGCACCGAGCCCCGCGGCCAGCGTGCGGGCGGCGAGCCGGACTCCGGCAGGGACGATCGGCTCGCCCGGTTCCGGTCGCTCTGGATCGGTGCGCTGGTTTCGCAGCCAGAGACCGCCGACGACGAAGGGCGCCGCCCCGTAGACGATCACCCAGCCGTAGAACGCGAAGGCGGCCCAGAACGGCGCGTCGCCGTGGTTGAACCCGTCCCAGTGGAGGATCGTGACGATGACGAGAACCGCGGCGAAGAACGCGGCCGAGAGAAAGCCGGCCGAGACGGTGTGCCAGCGCGATGCGAGAGCCGCGCGCGTGAAGAAGTACGCACCGGCCCCGTAGCCGGCGCCCATGAAGATCTGCGACATGTCGGCGGCGATCGGCCAGGACCAGAAGTCCTCGGTGTTGCCGGGAAAGCCCCAGAGGACGACGACCGCAGGCACGAGGACCGCGACGACGACCCAGCTCAGCCAGCGCGTCTCGCGGAGGATCGAGTCGTCCTGCTGCACCCTCCGGCGACCTTACTCCGATTGCGCCGTTGGGTGAAGCAGCGGGACGTCCGGCTTCCAGCCGGCGTGCAGGACCGCGACCAGCGACGGAGGCGTGACCAGCACCGCCCGGCCACGGGTGGGCCGCGGCGAGCGATCGGTGTAGCCCGCGGGCGTCCAGCGGAGCAGCTCTGAGCCGCGCACGAGGTGAGGCGCGTCGTCACGCTTGACGAAGGCGCCGTCCGGGAGCTCGTCGAGCGCCGCGTCGTGGAGCTGATGCGCACGCGTGCCGGGATCGACGCGCTCCGCGTGCAGCTGCGCGTCGATCGCGTCCGCTCCGATCTGCCGGGGGTGGAACGTGCGCCAGATCTCGCCGAAGCGGTCGTAGTCCGCGCGCCGGCAGAGCGCGCAGGGGCGATGACCGGCGGCGAAGGCGGTCGCCTCGTCGAGGAAGAAGAGCTCGGTGAAGCGGCCGGGCTGGAGGAGCGGGCGCCGCAGCCAGCCGCGGAACTCGAGGCGGCAGCCGATCCAGCGCTTGCCGTTGTAGCGCCGGCGGATCCGGCCGGCTTCGTCGTGGAGGCAGCCGCGATTCCCGTAGAGCAGGCCACGCGCGGGGTCCGCGACGAGCTCGCCGAGCGGTGTGACCCGGTTCTGCAGCGCCATCGAGGGCAACGTAGCTGGGCGACGCCCGGCTTTCACCGGGCGCCGCCCACTCTCTGCCTAACCGTTCACGCCGAGCGCATCGAACCTGGCGAGGAAGACGTCGTCGATCCCCGCCGACACGCTGGACTCCGTGTCGCCGGCGGAAAGCCCGGAGACGTAGATCGAGCCTCCGCCCGTGGCCACGTAGAGGTTGGCCTCGGCGAAGATGTCGGCGCCGTCGTCCTCCGTCGTCCCGAACTGCCGCACCCACTCACGACTCGTGTCGGCGGCGTACTTGACGAGCACGACGTCCCAGCCGCCGACCTTCGTGCCGATGCTGCCGTCGGTGAAGCCGGCGACGTAGAAGTTGCCGGCGCTGTCGAGCGCGACCGCGGCGCCCTTGTCGTTCAGCTCCGTTCCGAGCTGGTCTGCCCAGGTCATCGTTCCCGCCGGGTCGAACTTGGCGGCGACGATGTCCTTGTCGCCGGCCAGTGGACCGTCGAAGTCCCCGGCCGAGTAGGCCGCGACGTAGGTGCTGCCGGCTGCGTCCGCCGTCAGGCCCCAGACCTCCTCGTTCGCCGTCGTGCCGAACTGGGTCAGCCAGGCCCGGTTGCCGGCGGCGTCGTAGCGCGCGACCCACCCGTCGAGCGCTCCGGCGGGCGTGCTGCCGATCGCACCCGACGTCATGCCGCCGAGCCGGACGCCGTCGCCGGTCGCGGCGACGCCCCAGGCCTTGTCCTCGCCGGCGCTCCCGAACTGCTTCACCCAGAGCTGCGTTCCCGCCGGGTCGAGCTTGGCCAGATAGATGTCCTTGTCGCCGACGTTGATCGCAGCCAGGTCGCCGCGCGTGTAGCCGGTGACGTAGACGTTCGACGCTGCGTCGGTCGCGATCGCGTAGCCGCGGTCGGCCAGAGCCGGAACGCCGAACTGCCGCAGCCACTTCTGAGTTCCTGCGGGGTCGTACTTGACCACGAACACGTCGTCGGTCGTGTTGCCGGCGTGCGTGCCGTCGAGATCGCCGGTCGTGTACCCGGTGACGACCACGTCGCCGGCTCCGTCGATCGCGATGCCGTAGGCCCGCTCGGTGCGGGCCGTCCCGATCTCCCGGGTCCAGAGCCGCGTGCCGGTCGGCGAGTCCTTGACGAGCACGAGGTCCTTGGCGGCCGCGTACGGCTGGCCTGCGACCGACCCCTCGGCGGCAAGTGCCTGGTAGACGTTCCCGGCCGCGTCGACGGCGACGCCGCCGGCCCGCTCCTCACCGGCCGTGCCGACGAGGCTGGCTTTCATCGGGGTCGCCGGCGCCTGGTCGAGGAACTGGAAGACGTACTTCGCGCCCTCGACGAACTGCGGGCCCCAGACGTCCCAGTCGTGGCCGCCGTCGACGACGCGGAGCTCCGCCTTGATGTTCTCGACGCGCGAGGCCTGGTTGAAGAGGACGTGGGCCTCGAAGTCGAGGTCGTGCTTCCAGTCCTTCGGCTCGGGGTTCTTGAACTCGTCGTCACCGACGGCGATGTACATCGGCAGCGTCAGCCCCGTCGCCGTGAACGACTCGAAGGTCTCCGGATAGTTGAGCCGCTTGTAGATGTGCTCGACGAACAGGCGCTTGTCCTTGCCGAAGGCGCCGAACTCCCGCGTGCTGGAGTCGCTCGGCCCAGAAGGGACGTACACCGCCGGGCTGAGCACGATCGCCGCGCCAAACAGATCGGGGTGCGCGAGCGAGTACCGAATCGCGCCGTAGCCACCCATCGAATAGCCGGCGACGCCGCGACCGTTGCGCGAGGCGACCGTCCGGTACGTCGAGTCGACGTGCGCGATCAGATCCTGCGTGAACGCGGTCTCGACCGGGCGGCCGGGATCGGCTCCGCGGTAGGCCGAGTCGACGTAGTAGCTCGCCCGACTGCTCCAGGGAGCGTCCGGCATGATCGCGATCGTCGGCGGGATGTCACCGTTCGCGATCAGCTCGTCGAGCGTCCCCTGCATCCGCACCCAGGCGCTCATCGAGTCGCCCCGGCCGTGCAGGAGGTACAGCACCGGGTAGTTCTTCGACGACGCCTCGTAACCCGCCGGCAGGTAGACGTTGTAGTCGATCGCCTCGCCGAGCGTCGCCGAGTGGAAGCTGACGCTCTTCAAGCTGCCTTCGGCGACGGCGGCACTCGAGCCGACGGCCGAGGGCGCGAGCATGATCAGCAGCACGGCTGCGCAGCCCGCGAGCACCGGTGTGAGCCGGTTCTTCATGTGTTCCTCCCCTGTGTTTGACGTGTTGATGTGCCGTACGAAGCGGCCAAGGCGACGATCTGCTGCGCCGCGCCGAGCATGGCGGCGTCCACGAACTCGAGGCCACCGAGTGTTCCCGACCCGGCTGCCTCGACCCGCTCGACCGTGGCGCGAGCGCGCTCCAGCTCCTCCTCGGTCGGCAGATACGCCTGCTCGATGATCGGGAGCTGCGCCGGGTGGATCGCCGCGCGGCCGAGATGTCCGAGCGCGCGCCCGCGCGCGCAGGAAACGGCGAGCCCCTCGTCGTCGCCCAGCCGTGGGTAGACAGATTGCGGCGGTCGTGGCAGGCCGGCGGCGACGGCGGCGTTGACGATCCTGCCGCGCGGCCAGTCGAGCCCCGCCTCGAGGGCGCCGGTCTCCGAACGGAGGTCCGACTCGCCGAGCGAGATCCCGGCGACTCCCGGGGCCTTCGCGATCTCGAACGCAGCTTCGAGGCCCGCTGCCGTCTCGATCAGGCAGTGCACCGCGAGGCCGACGGCGGGCACGTCCTCGGGCCGAGCGACCTTCGGGACGACGACGCCGCTGAGGCCGAGAGACGCGACGGCCTCCAGGTCGTCCGCGTCGCCCGCGTTGACGCGAACGTAGACGGGCTTCTCGCGCGGCGCGCCGAGCAGCGAGGCGAGGTTCGCCCGCGCATCGGCCTTGGCGCCCGGCGCGACGCCGTCCTCGAGATCGACGATCACCGCGTGCGCCGGAGAGGCGAGCGCCTTCTCGACCCGGTCGGGGCGGTCGGCGGGAACGTAGAGCCAGGTGAGCAGTGGAACCTTCAAACGATCCCGCTCTCGCGCAGCCGCTCGACCTCCGCCGCGCCGACGCCGAGCTCCCCGAGCACCGCTTCCGTGTCGCCACCCTGAGCTCCGCCCGCGTGGCGGATCTCGCCGGGCGTCGCCGAGAGGCGCGCGACGACGTTCGGCATCTTGATCCCCTCGACGTCCGCGATCGCACCGATCGCGGCCAGGTGGGGATCGGCAACGATGTCGCTGGCGTCGTAGATCGGCGCGATCGCCGCCTCGGCCGTCTCGAAGGCCGCGAGAACCGTGTCGCGGTCTCGCTCGCCGATCCACTGCGCGACGGCCTCGTCGATCTCGTCGACGTGCTCGACGCGGCCCGCGCCGGTCGCAAACCACGGCTGCTCGGCGAGATCGGACCGCCCGACGAGGTTGAGAACGCGTGCGGCCACCGAGTCGGCGCTCGCCGAGACCGCGACCCACGCGTCGTCGGCCGTGCGGTAGACGTTGCGAGGCGCGTTGTGGCTCGACCGGTTGCCCGTCCGCGGCTGCAGCTCGCCGAGCTGGTCGTACGCGGCCAACTGCGGTCCGAGCAGCCCCAGCAGCGGCTCGACGAGCGAGGTGTCGACGACCTGGCCCACCCCGGTCTGCTCCCGCGCTCGCAGCGCGGCGAGCACGGCGAACGCGGTCGCGAGCCCCGCGACGCCGTCTGCGAGGGCGAGCGGCGGCAGCAGCGGCGGCCCGTCCGGCTCGCCGTTCAGAGCGGCAAAGCCGCTCATCGCCTCGGCGATCGTGCCGAAGCCGGCCCGGTGCGCGTACGGACCCGTCTGTCCGAACCCGGTCACCCGCGCGAGCACGAGCCGTGGGTTCACCGCCGAGAGCTCGTCCCAGCCGATGCCCCACCGCTCCAGCGTCCCCGGGCGAAAGTTCTCGAGCACGACGTCGGCCTCCGCCACGAGCTGGAGGAAGATGTCCGCGCCTTCCGGCTTCGAGAGGTCGAGCGTGGCGAGGCGCTTGTTCCGCGCGAGGCTCTTGAACCAGAGCCCCTCGCCGTTCTTGCTCGGCCCGTGGCCGCGGGCCGGATCGGGCCGCCGCGGATGCTCGATCTTGATCACGTCGGCGCCGAAGTCTCCGAGCAGCATCCCGGCGAACGGCGCCGCGAAGAGGGTTGCCGCCTCGACGACGCGGATGCCGTCGAGCGGCCTCACGGCAGGTCAACCGCCAGCCGGAAGCCGATCCGCGGCGAGCGCGCCAGGCCGCCGCCGAGGAGGAGCAGCTTCAGCGAGTACGCCGGCTCCTGCGGGCCGCCGTCGACGTACCAGTCTGAGCCCTCGGCCCTCCAGTCCGAGCCGCCCTTCAGGATCACGAACCTCGTGCGCCCGTCCGAGTGCTCGCTCTCGGTCCAGTTCCAGACCCGCGGCCCTGAGAAGTCGAGCACCCCGGCCTCGGCGGCGAGCTGCCACTCGTCCTCGGTCGGCAGCCGGGCGCCGACGGAGGCGGCGTACGCGCGCGCCTCGGCGAGGTCGAGCCCGGTCTGGGCCTCACGGACCGAGACCGCGAACCGGCCGCGCGGCGCCGGGCGCTCGATCTCCACGAAGGCGTGCAGCCGCGGCGGCAGCGGCTTCCACTCCTCCACCCACGGCACCTCGCCGTACCCGCCCGTCTCGCGGCGGCGGAAGACGGCGGTCAGCGGCCGGGGCTCGAGCGCCGCGAATCCCTCCGGAGCGGCGGCGACCCGGACGACCGGAGCCGGCACCCGCACCGCCTGCCGTGCCGGGAAGCTCGCGTCGCCGCCGCCCGCGACCACCACCTGCTCCCCGTTCACGAACGCCGCGATCCCAAGCGCGGGCAGCTCGACCTCGAGCTCGCCGACGCGCCCCGCGAATGCTTCTCCGCGGTTGGCGAGAGCCCACAGCGTCGTCTCGCCGTTCGTCCAGCGCGACGCGACGACACGCGTGTCGTCCGAGCACGCGGCCAGCGGCGTCCACTCCCCGGTCGCGAGCAGGTCGGCGTGCCAACGCTGGACGGAGAGCATCGCGCGCAGCAGCTCCTTGTCCCGATCGCTCCAGCCGACCCAGGCGCCGAAGACGTTCTCCCAGACGAGCAGGCCGACGCCGTTCAGCCAGGCGCTGTGCAGCTCCTCGGCGTGGTCGCGATTCCAGCGGCGCGTGTGGTGGAGCATGTGGCGCTGCTCGAACCAGCGCGCCCGCAGCACACCCGGGACGTCGCTGTCGGAGAACCACTGCGCCCAGGAGAGGTGGTGGTCGCAGATGCGCTGGAGCGGCAGGGTCGACTCGCCTTCGAGGGCGATCCCCGGCCGCACGTCGTCGAGTGCGGCCCGAAGACCAGGCTGCGCCTCCTTCATCGTGTCGAGGAAGACACCGTCCGCGCCGAGGTCCCGTACGAGCTCCGCGATCGCGACGTCGTCGGCGACGGGCTCGCGGCGCGTCCCGACGTCCCAGGGGTTGTAGTTGACGAAGACGCGCAGGCCTCGCGCCTGCAACTCGGCGACGAGCTCCGCGATCCCGGGCACGTCGCGGTAGAAGTCGAACTGGTTCCGCTCGTCGATCCCGATCACGGGATAGGCGTGCCAGAGGACGATCCCGTCGAAGCCGCCGAACTCACGCTCCGACTCGGCGCAGAACCGCGTCGGGCGTGAAGCGACCCGCCTCGAAGTCGTAGAGCAGCTCGTCCCAGAGCCAGACGAGCGCGACCGAGAAGCAGCCGCGCGGCCAGGCGAACTCGGGCGCACGGTAGGCGCTGTCGTCGTACTCGATCCGCTCGGCGGCCTCCGCGCGCCAGCGCGTCAGCGCCTCGCGCCACGCGGGCCAGTCGGCCGGATCGTCGGGCGCGGCGAAGATCTTCGCCGCATCGAGACCGTCGAGCTCCGCGTCCGGATCGAGCGGCACCGTGGTCGGGAGATCGATCGGCCGCGGGACCATCGGGTCGCGCGGTTTTTCCAGTGGGATGCTCACGCCGCGGCCGGTGCGGCGACGACGGCGAGTGTGCGCCGAACGAGCTCGTCGATCGTGATCCCGTCGAAGCCCGGCAGCGAGCTGGCGAAGCGCCCCTTGAGCGGAGCCGACCAGCGCTCCTCGATGCCGCCCGGGCCGGCGAGCGCCCCGAGGATCGATCCGACGGCGGCGCCGTTCGTGTCCGTGTCGAGGCCGCCCTGGACCGACCGCCGAGATCCCACCGGAGAAGTCGCCGTCGAAGGCGTAGAGCGCCGCGGCGACGAGCGCAGTGTTGTTGATCGCGTGCACCCAGTGGTAGTCGTGGCGGGCGTAGATCTCGTCGACCAGGGGCTCCCACTCGAGCTCCGCGGCGAGGTCGCGGGCGGTCCGCAGCGCCCCGGCGAGCCTGCTCCGCGCGGGCACAACGGAGATCCCGGCGTCCGCGCACGCGGCTGCGGACGACTCCGACAGCGAAGCGGCGTGCGCCGCCGCCATGAACATCGCCGCGTAGACGCCGTTCGCCGAGTGGCTGACGCGCGCGTCCTCCCACGCCATCCGCGCGGCCGCGACCGGATCGCCCGCCGCCGCCCAGCCGTACGCGTCCACACGGAGCCGGGCGCCGATCCACTCCCGGAACGGGTTGCGGCGCGTCGCCGTCTCCGGCGGCAGGTGCGCTTCGAGCAGGTTTCTCATCGCCACCCGCTCCGCGGTGAAGATCCGGCCGGGCGGCATGTAGTCGAGCCAGATCTTCGCGACGTCGAGCGCATCGAACCCGGTGCCGCAGCGCTCGAGCAGCGCCACACCGAGCATCGTGAAGTTGAGGTCGTCGTCCTCGGGAATCCCGTCGATGTTCTCGGCGAGGCTCGTCGGGCGGCTCGCTCGGTTCCACGGCCAGCGCTCCGAGACCTCCTCCGGGAGACCTGCGGCGGTGAACCAGCCTGCGACCGGCCAGTTCCCCGTCGCCTCCGCGATCGCGCGGATCCCCTCGCGGGGGATGTTCTCGACCGGCTTGCCGAGCACACAGCCGACCGCGCGGCCGAGCCAGGCGCCCGCGATTCGCTCCGGCAGGTCGACGGCGGCGCGCGCCGGAGCCGGATCGGCCTGGGCGAGGATCTCCTCGAAGCCGTCCGGCTCGTCGCCGGCGAGCGGGCGCGGGATCGCGTCGAGCTCGTCGAGCAGGACGAGCGCCAGGGCACGCACTCCCGCTGTGACCGGCTCCTGCGACGCGCCCCTGCCCGGTGCGGGCTCGCCGCCCGCGCCAAGCCAGCGCTTCTCGATCGAGTCGACGTCCTTTCCTTCCTCCCGGGCCTGCCGGAGCTCGTGACCGATCAGGTCTTCCGGCTGCACCCAGGTGACCCTCAAGCAGGCACCTCGCCGGCCGCCAGGGCGGCGAGCGCACGCGCCCGCTCCTGGTGGCGTTCGACGTCACGCTCGAAGATCTCCGCCGCGACGACGGCCATCGTGCGGCCGGCTTCCTCGATGTCGATCTTGCTCGCCGCCGAGACGTCGTCGATCCAGTCGCGGCGCACGGGGCTGCCGAGCGCGCCGGCGAGTGCGCCTCCCATCGAGGCGATCGAGTCCGAGTCGCGGCCGTAGTTGACGCCGCCGAGGACGGTCTCCTCGTAGTCGCCGCCGGTGGCGACGAGAAGCCCGATCGCGATCGGCAGCTCCTCGATCGCGTGCATCCGGCTCGGGATCCGCGCGTTCAGCGCCGGCGTCGCGTAGTGCTCGCCCACCGAGTCGAACGGCGAGAAGACGCGCCTCAGCTCCGCGAGCCCACCGTCCCGCCAGCCGTCGAGCTTCGCCGCCGCCTCCGCGACCGTCTCGATCGCGGTACGCGTGGCGTCCTTCGCGAGCCGCAGGCAGGTTTCGACGACCGTGTCCGGTGTCGCCTCGGGCCGCATCGCCTCCGCGACCGCCGCGGCCAGGACGCCGGCCGCCTCCCGCCCGTAGCTCGACTGATGTGCGGCGGTCAGGTCGAGCGCCTCGTCGTAGGCTCGCTGGGGGTCGCCCGCGTTCGCGATCCCGACCGGAGCGATGTACATCGCGGCGCCGCAGTTGACGATGTTGCCCGACGCCCGCGTCGCGCGGATCCGCGTGACCGTAACGGAGCTTGAGCACGAGCCACTTCTCGGCGAGGAAGAGCCGGTGGTAGAGCAGATCCTCGCGATCGAGCTCGGGAACCCAGGTCTTCTCGTCGACGATCGCCGGCACCATCAGCGCCTCGACGTCGTAGGCGTCGAGGTGATCCCGCTTGACGTCGTACGCGTGCACGAGCACACGCGTCATCAAGGTGTCGTCGGTGACGTGGCCGTCACCCTTGTGGAAGGGCGAGAACGCCTTCTCGACCTTGCGTGTCCGGCGGATCGACTCGACGATCCCGGTCACCCAGCCTCCGAAGTGCGCCTCGATCTCGTGGGACTCCCACCCCTCGGTGGCGCCTCCGAATGCGTCGCCGATCGCGGCGCCGGCGAGGCAGCCGGCGGCCCGGTCGGTCAGCAGGTTTCCGCTCACGTCCTCATCCTCGATTCGATTAGAAGGGCCCCAGCCGGCCGACCGAACAGAGCCGGCCGGCTGGGAAGAGCCTTCCCTATCCTCGGACTCTCGTCCAACCGTCGCTGAGCGACTTCTCCAGATCCTGGAGGCTGGTCTGGCCCCGCAGGTACTGGACGAACGCCGGCTGAGCGACTTCCGCCTTCCAGCGCGGGTAGGCGGCCAGCGAGACCCAGTTGCCCTTGCGGAAGTGGACGACCGACTCGGTCGCGATCTTCCAGCTACCGGTCCGCTTGGTCGACTTGCGGGCGACCTTGCCCGCCTCCGGGTTCGCCGGGATCAGCCAGTCGCCGAGCGCGAGCTTGGCCAGGTTCTGCTTGTTGACCAGGTAGGCGATGAAGAACATCGCCGCCTGCTTGTTCGTGCTCTGCTGCGAGATCGAGTACGTCTGCGGGTTCGCCACCTGCTGCTGCGTCTGGCCCTTCAGCAGCGGGAACATCGCCCAGTTGAACCCCTGCGGGCTTTGCGTGATCATCGACTGCGCGGTGAAGTTCCCGGCCACCGTCATGGCGCACTTGCCGCCGAAGAAGGCCGGCAAGACGCCGCTGCCGGAGAGCCCGGTCGCAGCCGGATCGACGGACTTGTCGACGTGGATCATGTCGTGCATCTGCTTGACGACGTTCTGATCGTTCGGGCCGAACCGGAACGTCCACTTGCCGTTCACGAGATAGAAGAACTGCCCGCCGTAGTTGAGCGACATCGTCTGGACGACGGCCGTCGGCGAGCGGAGGCCCCAGCAGACGCCGAAGCGGCTGGAGTTCGTCAGCTTCTTCGCGTTGGCGCGGAACGTTGCCCACGTCCACGGGTTGGCGAGCGTCGGTGCCTTGATCCCCGCCTCTTTCAGGATCGTCATGTTGGCGAAGATGTTGTACGTCTGCAGGAGCGCCGGAACGCCCGTGATCTTGCCGCCGAAGTTGGTCGTCGCCCAGATGTCCTTCGGGATCGAGGCCTTCAGCGACTTCGGGATCAGCGGCGTCAGGTTCGCCAGGTAGCCCTGCTGCGTGAAGCCGGCGATGTCGGCGGCTTCGTCGTGGATGACGTCCGCGGCCGAGCCGCCGACGAAGCTCGTCAGCAGCTTGTCGTGCACCGAGTTGACGTCGACGGGGACGATCTCGACCTGGATGCCTGGGTGGCTCTTGTTCCACGCGTCGACGATCGACTTATTCGCCTTGACCGTCGTCGGCTGCCACACGTAGGTGGCGAACTTGAGCTTGACGACGGCGGACTTGCTACCTGCCTGCGCTCCGGCTACGAGCACGGAGCACAGCAGGGCCAAGGTGCCGAGCACGATGACCTTTCTCATTACTGACCCGCCTTTCTGCGGTCGAGCGCCATTCGACGCCATGGTTTCCTTGTGGGTGACGTGACCACTAGCCCTTGACCGCCCCTGAAAGCAGGCCGCGGGTGAGCCAGCGCTGGATGATCGTGAAGAGGACGAGGCTTGGTGCGGTCGCGAGCAGCGCGGCCGCGGCGAGAGGGCCGAATCTGACGACTCCCTCGATCCCGACGTACTGCGCGAGCCTCAGCGGCAGCGTCGTCAGCTCGGGGCTGTTGAGGATCACGAGCGCGAAGAAGAACTCGTTCCAGGCCGTGATGAACGCGAAGAGGGTGGTGACGACGATCCCGGGCAGCAGCAGCGGCGCGATGATCCCGATCAGGATCTGGAAGCGAGTCGCGCCGTCGACCGTCGCCGCCTCCTCGAGGTCGCGAGGAATCCCGCGCACGTAGCTCTGGAGCATCCAGAGGATGAACGGCAGCGCCCAGACGACGTAGACGAGCACGAGGCCGACATGCGTGTTCGTCAGCTTCAGGTCGCGCAGGAGCAGGAACAGCGGGATGATGATCAGGATCAACGGGAACATCTGGCTGAGCAGGATCCAGCCGAGCCCGAGCCGTGTGATCAGGCCCTTGCGCCGCGCGAGCACGTAGGCCGCCGGCAACCCGATCATGGTCGTCAGCAGCGCCGTGATGACGGCGACCTTGAGGCTGTTGATCCCGCTGCGGATGAACTGGTGGTCCTCCTCGGTCAGCGCCAGCCGGTAGTTCTCGAGCGTGAAGTCCGCGGGGATGAAGGAGGGGTAGAGCTGGACGAGCTCGCGCGGCCCCTTCAACGACATCGAGAGCAGCCAGAGGAGCGGGAAGCCGAGGAAGACGACGTAGGCGAAGAGCGCCGCGTACTGGAAGCTCTTCGCGCGCTTGGGTCGGGTGGTGACGATCACCTGGTCTCCTTCAGCCGGCCCCAGAGGTAGAAGACGAGCACGCAGGCGATCACGATCACCATCGCGCTGCCGAGCGCCGACGCGTAGCCGAACTGGCCGTACTCGAACGCCTGGCTGTACGCGAAGAGCATCGGCAGCTGGGTCTTGCCCGCCGGCCCGCCCTCGGTGAGGACGTAGACGAGCCCGAACGAGTTGAAGTTCCAGATGAAGTCGAGCGTCGTGATCGCGATGATCACTGGCCGCAGCTGCGGCAGCGTGATCGTCCGGAAACGCTGCCAGGCGGTTGCGCCGTCGACGGCCGCGGCCTCGTGCAGCTCGTCCTGGATCGACTGGAGCCCGGCCAGCAGCGCCACGGTCGTCTGCGGCATCCCCGCCCAGACGCCGACGAGGATCACCGCGGGCAGCGCCCAGCTGAAGCTGGAGAGCCAGTCCGTGGTCTCGCCCGGGATGTGCCCGCGGCGCAGGATCTCGTTCAGGATCCCCGCCTGGGGCTGGAAGAAGAGCTTCCACATGATCCCGACGACGACCGCCGGCATCGCCCACGGGACGAGGGCGAGCGAGCGGGCGAGCCAGCGACCTTTCAGATCCTGGCTCAGCAGCAGCGCGAGGCCGAGCGCGAGGCAGAAGCCGATCGCGGTGACGGCTACCGACCAGATCAGGCCGATCTTGAACGACTTGACGAAGAGGTCGTCCTCGAGGAGAGCGCGGAAGTTGTCGAGCCCGATGAAGTTCGTCGTGATCTCGAAGCCGGCCTGCGCGTCCGTGAAGCCGAGGTAGATCCCGCGCACGAGCGGCACGACGCTGAGGATCACGATCGGCAGCAGCGCCGGGATCAGCAGCAGCATCGTCTCCCGCCCGGAGAGGCCGACGCCCGCACGGCTGCGGCCGCCGCGCGGGAAGATCGGCTTGCCGACGTCGGGGACCGTGCTCATGAAGCTGCTCCCGAGGAGGCGCGGACGACGAGGCGCGGCTCGACGCCGAGCATGCGGGGCTCGTCCGCCAGGCCTTCGATCCGCTCGAGCAGGAGCTCCGCCGCCAGCCGGGCGCGCTCAGCCGTGCCGAGGTCGACCGAGGTGAGCGTCGGCCAGGTCACCTCCGCGAGGGTCGTGTTGTCCACCCCGACCAACGCGACGTCGCCGGGGACGTCGAGCCCTGCCTCGCGCAGCGCCGACAGCGCGCCGATCGCGAGCAGGTCGTTCGCGCAGAAGATCGCATCGGGCGTCGCCCGCTCGAGCAGGCGGGCGGTGGCGGTGCGCCCCGGCTCGATCATGAAGTCGGCGGCGACCTCGATCAGCGTGTCGTCCCGCGCGATCCCGCACGAGCGCAGGCCGTCCAGGTAGCCGAGGCGGCGCGACAACCCGGGTGCTGTGTGCTGAGGGCCGTTCACGAACGCGATCCGCCGCCGCCCCACCGCGTGCAGGTGTCGCACCGCCTCGCCTGCGCCCTTTCGCGAAAAGACACGGACGGAGTCCACCGGCGTGCCCTTGGTCGAGCCGCCGATCACGATCACCGGCGCCGCCGCCCGCCGCAGCTCCTCGGCGTGAGCCTCGGTCAAGTGCAGGGACACGAGAATCAGGCCGTCGACGTAGCGGTGCTTGAGGTCGCGCACCATCGCCAGCTCGTCCTCCGCGTCCGCGCCGGTGGAGTGCAGCATCAGCCGCAGCCCGTGGGCCCGCGCGACCTCCTGGATCGACTCGACCATGCTCGCGTAGACGGGGTTGCCGACGTCCGGCATCGCGAACGCGATCTGCCCCGTGCGCCGCGAGCGGAGCGATCGTGCAGCGGCGTTCGGCACGTACCCGACCGCCTCGGCGGCCTCGGTCACCCGCGCCAGCGTGTCCGGGTTGGTGCGGATCCCGTTCAGGACGCGGGACGCAGACGCCACGGAGACTTTCGCCAGCTGGGCGACAGTGGTGATCGTCGGCACCGCCCCGGCGGGGTCGTCAACGGCTGGCTGGGTCTCTGCGGCGTCGATTCTGAAAAGGATTACTGAGAACGTTTACAGAGCCACGAGAATGTCATACGATCGCGAGCGGAGTCAAGAGCGAACCCCAAGGAGCGTCTCCGTGTCCCAGATCAGGCTCGAGCAGGTCGGCAAGGTCTATGCAGGTGATGTGCGCGCGGTCGACGACGTCAACCTGACGATCGAGAGCGGCGAGTTCATGGTCCTCGTCGGCCCTTCGGGGTGCGGCAAGTCGACGCTGCTGCGCATGGTCGCGGGCCTGGAGGAGGTGACCGAGGGCGAAATCTGGATCGGCGACCGCGAGGTGGCGCGGCTCGCGCCGCGGGACCGGGACATCGCAATGGTGTTCCAGAACTACGCGCTCTACCCCCACCTCACCGTCGCGAAAAACCTCGGCTACGGCCTCAAGGTGCGGAAGACCCCGAAGGCGGAGATCGAGCGCCGCGTTCAGGAGGTCGGGCGCATGCTCGGCCTGGAGGATCTCCTCGACCGCCGCCCCGGCGCGCTCTCAGGTGGGCAGCGGCAGCGCGTCGCCATGGGCCGCGCGATCGTCCGTGAGCCGGCCGCGTTCCTGATGGACGAGCCGCTTTCGAACCTCGACGCGAAGCTCCGCGTCGACATGCGCGCCGAGCTCGCCCGGCTGCACGAGCGCCTCGGCATCACCACCATCTACGTCACGCACGACCAGATCGAGGCGATGACGCTCGGCACGCGCGTCGCGGTGATGCGCGACGGCACGATTCAGCAGGCCGACACCCCGCAGACGCTCTACCGCGAGCCCGACAACCTCTTCGTCGCCGCATTCATCGGCTCGCCGTCGATGAACCTCGTCGAAGCCGAGCTCACGGGCGGCACCGTCGACTTCGCCGGCTTCCGCCTGCCGCTGAGCGGAAACCGACGCCCGGAGGGCCGGACGTCCGGGAAGGTGATCCTCGGGATCCGGCCGCAGGACTTCTCCGACGCGCGAACGGCTGATCGTGGACTGGCGACGATCGACATCGAGGCGGCGGTCGTCGAGGAGCTCGGCTCCGCGACGCACGTCCTCTTCACGATCGACGCGCCACCGGTCGACGTCGACTCGGTCCGTGCAGCCAGCGACGACAACGAGCGTGCCAGCCTCCTCGCGACCGACCGCCGAGCCTTCTTCACCGCGGAAGTCGCAGAAGGCACGGAGGTGCGGCCCGGTGAGCGGCTGTCGCTCGCCGTCGACACGTCTCGTTTGCACTTCTTCGATCCCCAGACGAGCGAGAGTCTCGTGAGAGCGGCGGCCTAGGTCCGGATCCCGAGCACCAGGTGGCTGTCGCCGAACTCGTGCCATTGGTAGCCGTGCGCGAGCGCCGCGTCGTAGCTCCGTCGTAGCAACTCCTCGCCCGCTGCCGCGCGCAGCAGGTCGAGGTGCGACGACTGCGACTCGTGGAAGCCGCTGAGCAGGCCGTCGATCGCCCAGAGACCGCGAGCCGGCGTCACCACGAGCTCGGTCCACCCCTTCCCGGCCGTGACGGTCCCGTCCGGATCGGCGACCGTCTCGAGCGCGCGCACGACAGTCGTTCCGACCGCGATCACGCGGCCGCCCCAGGCGCGAACCGCGTTGACGAGCCGCGCTGTCTGCTCCGGAACGCGGTAACGCTCCGGATACGGTCGCTCGTGGCGCTCGGGAGAGGAGACGCCGGCGTGCAGCGTCACCGGAGCGACGAGGACGCCGCCCGCGACGAGCCTCGTGATCAGCTCGGCCGTGAACGGCCGCCCGGCGCTCGCCATCTCGGCGCTGCCGGGCTCGCCCGCGTAGACGTTCTGATACG
The DNA here is from genome assembly GCA_963765705.1 of uncultured Gaiellaceae bacterium. Lineage (GTDB taxonomy): Bacteria > Actinomycetota > Thermoleophilia > Gaiellales > Gaiellaceae > Gaiellasilicea. The sequence continues at coordinate 687,160 of CAVXXJ010000011.1, read as the reverse complement.
CCGACATCGGCCAGCGACGGGGCACGTAGCCGTAGCGAATCGGCTGCCCGTGCTCGGCGAGATACGCCTCGAGCGGCCGCGGCAGGTCGAGCCGCGCCAGCCACAAGCGAGGGCCGGCAAACGGCGCGAGGATGTGCGCCGTTGCCCCGCCGGGCAGCTCGAACCGGTCGTCGACCGCGACACCTTCGAACGGCGCCTCGCCGCGGCGGAGCTCGACCACCCACTCTCCCTCGGATTCGGCTCCGCGCGCCGGTGTCGACAGTCGCAGCTCGAGCTCGAGTCCGTCGGCACGTGTCGCCGGGAGCGCCGCCGCCAGCGTCGCGGACGTGTTGACGACGAGCAGGTCGCCGGGCGCGACGAACTGCGGCAGGTCGTGGAAGCGGGCGTGCTCGACGGCCTCCCGCGCTCGGTCCGTGACCAGCAGCCGGACGCTGTCCCGGCCGAGGCCGAGCGCCTCCGGCGGCTCGTGCGCCTCGAGGCCGTCGGGCAGCTGGAACGGGAGCGCGCTCACGCCGAGGCTCCGACGACGTCGCGGGCGCGGTAGAGGCCGCTCGGCTCGTCGCCCTCGATCAGCGCCAGCAGGCCGGGCACGCTCTCCTCCGGCGGCGGACGGTCGGAGATGTCCTCGCCCGGGAACGCATCCTGCTGCATCTGCGTCCGCATGTCGCCGGGATCCACCGCATAGACGCGGAGGCCGGGCTGCTCGACGCCGAGCACTGCGGTGAGTTGGGCCAGTGCGGCCTTCGACGAGCCGTAGCCGCCCCAGGTCTCGTACGCCTCGACCGCTGCATCGGAGGTGAGGTTGAGGATCCGCGCACCGGTGGCGAGCCGGGGGAGCGCGAGTTGGACGAGCGCCAGCGGCGCGAGGACGTTCACCTCGTACGCGTGCCGGAGCTCGTCGAGCGGGTAGTCGGCCAGCGACGGCAAGGGAGTGGCGCCGAGCACGCTGGCGTTGTTGACGACCAGGTCGATCGGGCCTCCGACCGCCTCCACGAGTCGGCGGCGGTGCTCCGCGTCGGCGATGTCGCCCGCCACGGTGACGACGCCGTCGAGGCCGGCGACGGCGCGCTCGAGCGCATCGCCGTCGCGCGCGTCGACCGCCAGCTGCCAGCCGCGGTCGGCCAACGCACGCGTGAGCGCGAGCCCCAGCCCGCGAGAGGCGCCGGTGACGATCCCGCGCTTCACGCTTGCACCGGCACGCCGTGGCCGGCCACGATCCGGTCGTAGTTCAGTCGCAGCAGCTCGATCACGTCCTGGACGTCCGCCTCGTTCTCGATCGCGCGCGCGCCAAAACCGGGCCTGCCGGGGAAGACCGGGTGGTAGTCGATGCGCTTCTGCTCGAACAGCTCGGCCCACACCTGCTTCGGGAAGCCGAAGTGGGCGACTCGGTCGCCGTGCAGGTGGCCGATCTCGCGTCGGCCGACGGTGAAGGCGAACTCGCCGCGGCTGCCGATGCCCGCATCCACGCCCGGCCACGCGGTGACTTCTCGGGTGATGGTCTCGCTTGCACTCATCTGAGGACTCCTTGCTCTGGGTTCGAGTCAGAGAGTACAAGTTCAAGTTAACTTGAAGTCAAGCCCGAATTCGCGTACCCTCCGTGCATGCCCGAGGTGCTGACGATCGGCGAGATCTCGAAGCGCAGCGGCGTCGCCGCCTCGGCGCTCCGTTTCTACGAGGAGAGGGACCTGATCACCTCCGAGCGAGAGGGCAGCGGCCACCGCCGCTACCCGAGGCCAGTCCTGCGCCGGATCGCGTTCATCGTCTTCGCGCAACGGATCGGGCTGACACTCGAGGAGATCGGCCACGAGCTCGCGAAGCTCCCTCCGCACCGCGCGCCGACCCGCAGCGACTGGTCTCGGCTCTCGAGCACGTGGACGGAGCGGATCGACCGGCGGATCGCCGAGCTCCAGCGCCTCCGCGCCGGGCTGACGGAGTGCATCGGGTGCGGCTGCCTGTCGCTCGAGCGCTGCCAGCTCTCCAATCCCGGCGACCGGGCAGCCCGGAACGGCCCCGGCCCCCGCTACTGGGTCGGCGACCGTCCCGGCTGACCGGTTCTCTAGCTGAGGATCCCGCGTGCGACGAACTGCGCGCGGACCTGATTCGCGGTCGAGTTGCCGTAGAGCCGCTGAGCTGCCGCAACCGTGCGCGTCGCGAGCTCGGTCATCGTCGTGCCCGGGAAGTCGAACTGGCCCTCGAGGATGACCGTGTCGGCCCTGACGTGACCGACGGCATTCCGGATGTCCCAGAGCGCGCGCGACCAGATCCGGCCGTCGGCATGCACCTGCCCGACGAGATCCTTCGGGTACTGCAGGTTCGAGTCGACCCGCCGGAGGCAGAACGGCGGCGTCGGGTCGTACGAGGTGGCGTCCCAGTCGGCTACGCACGCGGGATCCGCGAGCGCCGGCAGGCCGAGGTTCTGGCGCACGACCTGGGTGATCGTGACGCTCCAGTAGTCGCCGAACCCCTCGCTGATCGCGCCCGCCTCAGTCGAGGCGAACGAGAAGTTCTGCGAGAAGTGGATCGCGTGGCCGTACTCGTGCGTGATCACCTGGCCGTCCTCGGCGTCGTCGACGCCGCCCTTGCCGAGCCGGATCTCGTCCTTGTGGGTCGTCGCGAACGAGTTGTCCGCGCCCCACTGGTTGATCCTGAGCCGCTGCGGCTCCTTGTTGACCGGCCGCAGCCGACTGCCGAACCCGAGGCTCTGGATGTACTTCTGGGACTCGGTGACCCAGTAGTAGCCCATCACCTGCTCGAACTCGTCCTGGCTCCGCGTGTAGAAGAACCTGTTCGTGGGCGAGTAGGCCGGATTGCCGGTCTCGCTGACGATCTCGGCCCACCGGCCGCGCAGGAAGCCGCTGCCGTCGAGGTCGGTCAGGGCGACCGTGTGGTAGGCCGCGGCCGGAACCGCGGCGTCCGAGTCCTTCTGGTCCCGGAGCGTCTGGTCGCCGAGATCCTCGACCGGGTTCGAGACGAAGACGGAGCCGCTGCCGGTGGACGAGCCGGGGCCGGGCTTGGCCGCGATCGCCGCGGTCGCCGCAACGGCGACCAGCGTGAGCACGGCGGCGATGCTGAGAAACCTGCGTCGCAAGACAATCTCCTCTCCCTAGGATGTGCGCGCTCGACGCTAGCTACCTCATCGAGGGACGTCTAGTCCAACTTGAAGAGGTGGAGCCGGCCCGAAGACCGGCTCCACCGCGATTCGAGCCTAGAGGCCCGCCTCGAGAGCGGCCCGGCTCCCGCCGACGATCGGCAGGACGATGCCGCTTTCGTGCACGTTCAGCGTGATGTTCGCCCTGGTCTGGTCGGCGATGCTCGAGTACTGCGAGTAGCTGCCGACGACCACGATGCCGATGCGGTGCCCGGCCTTGAAGACGTAGTCCTCGGGCAGCAGCGGGAAGTTGAACGGGTACGACTGGCCGACCACGAGCGGCTCGGCGGTCGCGTACGAGTTCCGGTTCTGGGCGTCGAGGATGCCCTTCGTGACGAGCTCCTGCGACGCCGTGACGCGCCGCTCGACCGTCTGCAGGTAGCACGCGTCCTCGCCCCAGGCGGGGTTCGGCTCGCCCCAGCACGTCTCCGGCGCCTCGCTGAGCGGCTTCGTCCGGAGGCCGTCACCGGTCGTGTGCTGCACCCGCTCGTCGGTGCCGTAGTCGACGACGATGACGCCGAGGTTCGTGTCCGTCTGGTCGGCGGACGCGAGCAGCTCGGCGCGGGGCGTGCCGGAGAAGCGCAGGTCGGTGAGCAGCGGCGGCGACAGGAAGAGCAGCCGGTTCGCACCCTGCGCAGCCGTGATGCTGATCATGCTGTTCTGGCTCTGAGTCGGGTTGTCGGTGAACGTCAGCGGCGCCTGCTTGCGCGAGGGCCGCTGCTTCGTGACCGTCCCGAACGTCCCGGGCGTCGCACTCGGCTGGAGCCAGAAATTCGTGTCCCACGAGCGCTGGGCAGGCCAGGTATCCGAGACCTCCCACGTCTCCGCGGAGCGCTCGTAGTCGATCGTCGGCTCTTTCATGATCCGCGTCTCGACGCCCTGGAGCCAGTAGTCGAACCAGCGGTGGAGCGTGTTGACCCACTCGGGGCGCCGGAAGTCGAACGGGTCGATGTGCCCGGTCTGGGTGACCCAGAGCTTGCGCGGCACGTCGTTCGCGGCCAGGCCGTACCACCACTTGCTGAAGTGGTCGGGCTTGACGTTGTTGTCGTTGATCCCGTGGATCGCGAAGACGCTCGCGTGGACCTTGTCCACGTTCGGGTTGTAGTCGCGGATCTGCCAGAACGGGGTGTAGTCGCCCGACTCGTCACCGTCGGTCATGTCCAGCGTCAGCCGGACAGTCGCGCAGCCCGGCCGGTCGGCGGGATCGGTGACCGTGTTCGAGAGCGACGACGGGTAGTTCGTGTTGAACCGGATCCCGTTCGAGCGCGCGTAGTCGTACCAGCTCGAGATCGCCGAGATCGGAACGATCGTGGACAGGCCGTCGACGCCTGTGGAGGCGGCGCCGTTCGCGAGCGTGCCGTCGTAGGACTTGCCGATCATCCCGGTCTTGCCGTTGTGCCAGTTGGCGACGACGAGGTTTCCATCCTTGTCGTAGCCGGGCCGGCGGCCGTTCAGCCAGTCGATGCCGGTGACGGCGCTGAGATGCTCGGACGGGTCGCCCGTCTGCGGGCAGCCGGTCGAGTTGTTCGTGCCGACCATGTCGAGCAGCACGACCGCGTAGCCGCGCGGGACGAAGTAGTTGTCGTAGAACAGCGGCCAGCGGTCGAGCAGGCCGTCGCCGTCGAGATCCCGCTTGAGCTCGGACTCGTTGCCGCGCCCGAGCGTGCTGTAGTACGGGCTGGCATCCATGATCACCGGCACCTTGAGGCCGGCGTCCGACGCTTTCGGCCGGATGATGTCCATCGCGATCCGGTCCTTGACGCCGTCGAGATTGGTGTCGAAGTCCGCCTCGACCCACACGCGCTGCCGTACCGCATCGGCGTAGCCGAACACCGGCTGCGTGACGCCGTCCTGGACGACGACTGCGTCACCGTCGGCCGCGGCGGCAACCGCCGGCACCGCCAGGACGACGAACGCCGACGCGGCCGTGACCGCGAGGCGCCAGAACCCTCTCCCCCTGCGCATGGAAACCTCCGATTTCGTTAGGTGCGACCCGTCGTCGGCTTTTATCACGCTGCGCGCAGAAGTGTCCACGTGTGCGGTGCCGGCGAACGTTAGGCGGCCGCCTTCCGGGCGAGGAAGACGAGGAAGTCGTCGTCGCCCGTCGGCTCGGCGTCGTTGTGGTGCCCGCGAACCTCGACCCTCGAGAAGCCGGCGTTCTCCAGCAGCAGCACGAGCTCGTCGCGGAAGTAGAGCCTCATCGTCAGCTCGTGGGTGTCCTCGGCGACGAGCGTGCCGTCACGCCACATGAATGCCTGCATCTCGAGCGTCGCGCTCTGGTCGAGCGGGTCGAAGCGGAGAACGCGGCTGCGCAGCTCGTACTCGGCACCGTCCGAGCCGACGCGTCGTTCTCCAGGCGGGCGGCGGGGACGCGGCAGCTCCGCGCGCTTCTCCTTCAGCCAGTACTGCCAGAGGCAGGCATCCGCGTAGGGCACCTCGTTGTCGAGCACGAGCAGGCCGCCGGGCTCGATGTGGTCGTGCAGCCGCCGCAACCCCTCGACGTCCTGGTCCCGCGTGCTGCCGAGGCCGAAGCCGCCGCAGACGTAGATCGTCCGGTAGCGGCGCGGCAGGTCGAGCTCGTGGATCGCCTGCGCGTAGAGGTTCGGCGAGAGGCCGTCGCGCTCCGCCGCCTCCCGGCAGTGCTGAAGCATGTCGGGCGAGATGTCGCAGCCGTCGACGTCGAGCCCGTCGCGGAGATACGGGAGCAGCAGCCGCCCGGTGCCGCAGGCGACGTCGAGCGCGGGCTGGCCCGTCTCGACGAACTGCCGGAAGTACGCGATCTCCGGCCCGTCCCTGTTGAACTCCGCCCACCAGCGGGCGATGACGCCGTAATGCCACGTCGAAGCGACTTGCGTGGACATGAAGCCCTCCTGAAATCCGTCGTTGCGTGAGAGATCCGCCGCGAGTGCGGCGGCTGCGAGGTGACGGTAGGAAGGACTTACACAGCGCAACTATAGGTTGAGTCGGCCGGGCCCGTCGGCCCGGCCGAGGCTCCCCGATCAGCTTGGCTGCGGGACGATCCGGATGTAGGGCTTAGGGGCCTTCCAACCCTCCGGGTACGTCTTCTTGGCGTCGTCGTCGGAGACGGAGCCGGCGATGATCACGTCGTCGCCCTGCTGCCAGTTCACCGGCGTCGCGACCTTGTGGTTCGCGGTCAGTTGCAGCGAGTCGATCACCCGCAGCACTTCGTCGAAGTTGCGGCCCGTCGTCATCGGATAGACGAGGACGAGCTTGATCTTCTTGTCCGGCCCGATCACGAAGACGTTGCGCACCGTCTGGTTGTCGGCCGGCGTCCGTCCGAGCGGGTCGCCCTCGGTGCTCGCCGGCAGCATCCCGTACAGCTTCGAGACGTTGAAGTCGGAGTCGCCGATCATCGGGTAGTTCGGAGCGTTCCCCTGCGTCTCCTGGATGTCCTTGGCCCAGTCCGCGTGCCGGTCGACCGGATCCACCGACAGCCCGATCACCTTGACGTTCCTGCGGTCGAAGTCGGGCTTGATCTTCGCCATGTAGCCGAGCTCGGTCGTGCACACGGGCGTGAAGTCCTTCGGGTGCGAGAACAGCACGCCCCAGGAGTCGCCGAGCCAGTCGTGGAAGGCGATCCGGCCGTCGGTGGTCTCCGCCTCGAAGTCCGGCGCCGTATCGCCGATCTGCAGTGCCATCTTCTCCTCCTTTTCGGAACTGTCCTAGGCCCGACGAGTATCAGCACCGGCTGTAACGCCCCTGTAACGCGGGCCGAACGCGGGAGCGAAGCGACCCTTCAGGAGTCTTGGCGCGGGCGCGGGCTTGCCCGTGCCCTTGCGCAGGTAGAGCAGGGTGCTAGCGTCAGAAGGCGGAGCCATGGAATTCCGCATACTCGGGCCACTGGAGGTCGACGATCGGGGACGCCGCCTTCCGCTCCGTGGACCGCGGCAGCGCGCGCTGCTCGCGAGCCTGCTGCTCCGCGCGGGCGAGATCGTCCCCGAGGACCGCCTGCTCGACGAGGTCTGGCGCGGCGAGCCGCCGCCGAGCGGCGGTGCCGCGCTGCGGGTGCGGATCTCACAGCTGCGGAAGGCCCTCGCCGCAACAGGCAGCCCGCCCGCGCTGACGACCCGGCCACCCGGCTACGTGCTCGAAGTCGACGCGGGCCAGGTCGACTCGCTGCGGTTCGAGCGGTTGCTCGGCCAGGGACGTCAGCTGCTGGCCGACGGCGATCCGGCTGCGGCCGCGGCGACGCTGCGCGAGGCGCTCGAGCTCTGGCGCGGACCGGCGCTGGCGGAGTTCGCGGACGACCCGTTCGCCGCGGCCGAGAGCGCCAGGCTCGAGGAGCTGCGCATCGAGGCAGTCGAGGAGCGGGTCAAGGCCGAGCTCTTGCTCGGCCGGCACCGAGAGCTCGCCGCCGAGCTCGAAGGGCTCGTCGCCGAGCATCCGTTCCGCGAGCGGCTGCGCGGGCAGCTGATGCTGGCGCTCTATCGCTCGGGCCGGCAGGCCGAGGCGCTCGCGGCGTACCGCGACGCACGGAGCGTCTACGTCGAGGAGCTCGGGATCGAGCCGACCCGCCGGCTCCAGGACCTGGAGCAGAGGATCCTCCGGCAGGACGCGTCCCTCGACGCCCCCGCACCACGTGACCGCAAGCCCTCGATTCCTCCGGCCGGGGAGCGCAAGCTGGCGACCGTCCTCGTCGCGGCGCCCGCCGGCTGCCCCGAGGACAGCGATCCCGAGCGTTCGAGCGCCTTGCTCGAGCGCTTCCGCGACAGCGCCACCGACGAGATCGAGCGCTGCGGCGGCCGCGTCGAGACGTTCGCCGGCGACACGCTCACGGTCGCGTTCGGAGCTCCGATCGCGCAGGAGGACCACACGCCGCGGGCACTGCACGCGGCGCTGTCGCTGCAGCGACGCATCGCGGACGACTTCGCCGGCGCGCTGCAGCTCCGAGTCGGCATCGACGCGGGCGAGCTGCTCTCGGGCGGCAGGTCGGGTCTGGCGGGCGCCGCAGTCGTCGAGGCGGCGCGCCTGCAGCAGGCGGCCGCGCCGGGGACGATCCTCGTCGGCGAGCGTGCCGCCACGACCGCCCGGCACGCCTTCGAGTTCGGCCCTCCCGGCTCTGCCACGCCGGGCGGCCGGCCGCTCCTGCGCGCGCTGACGGTCTCGGACTCGCGAGACCTGAGGCGCTTCGTCGGCCGCACAGCCGAGCTCGAGTCGGTCCGGGCCGCCTTCCGGCGCGTCGTCGCCGAGGGCGTACCGCGGCTCGTGACGGTCGCCGGCAACGCCGGCGTCGGCAAGACACGGCTTGTCCGCGAGCTGTGGGAGGAGCTCGCAGCGACCTCGCCCGAGCCCCTCCGCCGCACCGGGCGCTGCATCGCCTACGGCACAGGCACGACCTATCGCCCGATCGCCGATGTGCTGCGCGAGCAGCTCGGCCTGCTCGAGACGGATGCGTCCGAGACGGTGTCGCAGCGGCTCGGCCGCCACGAGATCCTCGGGCTCGTGCTCGGCCACGAGGCCGACGCCGAGCTCCACCCGCTCGCGGCGCGGGAAGCGCTGCACGGGGGCTGCGTCGCGTTCCTGGCCGAGCTGGTGTCCGATCAGCCCGCGGTCGTGCTCGTCGAGGACCTCCACTGGGCGCAGGAGCCGCTGCTCGACCTGCTCGAACGGGCGCTGGACGAGATCGCGGGGCCGCTGCTGCTCGTCTGCACGGCGCGGCCGGAGCTGCTCGAGCAGCACCCCGCCTGGGGTCGGCGCCGGAACGCCGAAACGGTCTGGCTCGAGCCGCTGGCCGACGCCGACGCGCAGGTCCTGCTCGACGACCTGTGCCTGCCTGAGGTGCCGCAGGAGGTGCGCTCGCTGCTCGTCGAGCGTGCCGAGGGGAACCCGTTCTTCCTCGAAGAGCTGCACTCGAACGTGGCCGAGCAGCGTGAGCCCGCGGCTGCTTCACGGATTCCCGACAACGTGCACGCCGTCCTCGCGGCCCGCATCGATCAGCTTCCGGAGACCGAGAAGGCCGCCCTCCAGGCGGCCGCCGTGATCGGCCGCGTCTTCTGGCACGGGCCGGTGTGCGAGCTGCTCGACGGGGTGACGCCGGACTTCGCCCTGCTCGAGGCGCGCGATTTCGTGCGGCGACGGCTGTCCTCGGCGCTTGCGGACGAGCGCGAGCTCACGTTCCGGCACGCGCTGACCCGCGAGGTGGCGTACGCGGGTGTCCCCAAGCCGCGCCGCGCGCGCCTCCACGCTGCCTTCGCCGTGTGGCTGGAGCGCATCGGCGACGGCCTCGGAGAGCACGCGGCGCTGCTTGCTCACCACTACGCCGAGGCGGCGCGACCCGAGGATGCCGACCTCGCCTGGGCCGATGACGGCGCCGAGCTGGAACGGCTTCGCGCGAAGGCCGTCACGTGGCTCGGCCGGGCGGCCGAGTTCGCGACCGGGAGGTACGAGCTCGACGAGGCGCTCGCCATGCTGCACCGTGCGCTCGAGCTCGACCCGGCGCCGCCCGAGCAGCTGAGCCTCTGGCGCGCGATCGGGAAGGCGCATGCGCTCCGGCACGACGGCGATCCGTTCCTGACGGCGATGACCAGGGCGATCGAGCTCGCGCCCGACCGGGTGACGGCGGCAGACCTCTATGCGGAGCTCTCCTTCGAGAGCGCGATGCGGGCCGGCATGTGGCGGCGGCGGCCCGACCGAGACGTGGTCGACGGGTGGATCGACAACGCGCTCGAGCTCGCCGGGCCGGGGACGCGTGCCCGTGCGCGTGCGCTGATCGCTCGCTGCGTCTGGGCGCCGCTCGGGTCGGCCGAGGCCGCACGCGAAGCCGGTGCGCTGGCGGAGAAGCTCGGCGATCCCGATCTGCGCTCGTACGCGTGGGACGCCCGCGCGATCACGCTCTGGGTGAGCGGGGAGCAGGATCTCGGACGTGCGCTGGAGGAACGGCGCTTCGAGCTGATCGACCAGATCAACGACCCCGACCACATCGCCGACATCCACTACGCACCGGTGTCCGGCTGCATCTGGCTCGGGTACTTCGCCGAGGCTCGCCGGCTCGCTCGACGCCACGACGAGATCACGAGCGTGCTGACGCCCCACCATCGGATCCACGGCGTCGCCGTGCTCGTGGAGGTGGAGGAGCTCGCCGGAGCCTGGGAGTCGATCCAGGCGCTCGAGGCACGCGCCGAGGAAACGATCCTCGGCAACCTCGAGACGCCCTGCGCGCGCAGTCCGCGCTCGTTGCTCGTGTGCGCGCTTGCGGCCGCCAAGCTCGGCGACCACACCCGTGCTGCGCAGCTCGAGGCGGCCGCGGAGGAGTTCCAGATGGAGGGGTACGGCCATGTGATCGATACGCCGCGATTGCGGCTGGCACTCGTCCGTGGCGACCTCGAACTGGCCGAGCAGATCGTGGCCGACCCACTCCCGGACCGCGGCTGGCACCGCGCGTGGCTCCTGCTCTCGACGCTGTCCGCCCGGATCGACGCGTTCGCGCGGCTCGGGCACCGGGACGAGCTCGAGACCTGGGATGCGCCACGCGCGGGCACCTATCTCGAGCCGTTCTACCTCCGCGCGCTCGGCGTCGTGCGCGAGGACGAGCAACTGATCGAGCGCTCGCTCGCCGCCTTCGAAGCGCTGCGCCTGAGCAGCCACGCGGCCGAGACACGCGCCGTGCTCGCGTAGCTCAGGCGCTCAGCCATGCGCGTGCTGCGTGTGGTCGCAGCGGTCGGGCGGGAGCTTGCGGGCGACGCACAGGTCGTGCTCGGGCGCGTGGATCGCGTAGCCGCTGCGCAGGTCGTAGGTGAACCAGACGTGCATCATCTCGCTGCCGTTCCGCATCGTCGCGCCGGGCGGGCAGCTCCCGTCGGAACGCGGCGTCAGTCCGCGCTTGTCGCCCTTGGCGCAGACGCGGTGCCAGTGCCAGCGCGTGATCGGACCGCCCGGCGTCGGTCCGTGCTCGCCGCGCGGCATGCTGAACATGACGCCGACGAGGACGAGGGGCTTCGCGGGGACGTCGGCGTAGATGATCACCTCGGGCCGGCGCGGATTGAGATAGATCCCGTCGTGCGACCAGCGGCGATGCTCCGCGTGGAACCACATCACCCGCGTCTCGCCCAGCTTTCGGTACGGACGCCGCGTGTTGAAGCCTGCGCGCGCCGCGGCCTTCGGGTCGCGCCAGCGCTGCGCGGCCGTCCGCAGGGTGCGGAGCAGCGTTTGCGCCGCGGCGCGCTCGGCCGGGGACGCGACCGACACGGTCGGATACTGGTCGAGCAGGTGCGCGAGCCCGCGGACGGTCTCGGGTGGGAGCTTGCGCGTCTGGCCGGCCGAGCCGTCGGCGACCAGAGTGAACGTTGCAATCAGAGTGAGAGCGAGAGCTTTCATGGCCGCAGAGTGGAGCGAGGCTCTCACGACGGACTAACGTGCCACTAATGACCCGCTGCGCCTGGGTACCGCTCGCTGATCCGCTCTACGTCGCCTACCACGACGACGAGTGGGGCGTGCCCGAACGGGGCGAGAGGAAGCTCTTCGAGCTGTTGAACCTGGAGGGGGCCCAGGCCGGGCTCTCCTGGTCGACGATCCTGCGCAAGCGAGAGGGGTATCGCGCCGCGTTCGCCGACTGGGACGTCGAGGCGATCGCGCGCTTCGGCGAACGCGATGTCGAGCGGCTCCTCGGCGACGCGGGGATCGTCCGCCACCGCGGCAAGATCGAAGCGGTGATCGGAAACGCACGAGCCGCGCTCGCGCTCGACGTGCCGCTGGACGACCTGCTCTGGTCGTTCGTCGGCGGCGAGACGCGCGTGAACGCGTTTCGCACCGATACGGAGATCCCCGCACAGACCCACGAGTCGGCGGCGATGAGCAAGGAGCTGAAGCGTCGCGGCTTCCGCTTCATCGGCCCGACCACGTGCTACGCCTTCATGCAGTCGGCGGGGCTCGTGAACGACCACACGTTGGACTGCTTCATCCGTACGGACGGCTAGGAGGGTTTGGCGGAATGTCGCTCGTTGCCGGGGCGTGCTGGGCGTTCCGAGGCAAGGACGCAGGGAGTCGCCGATAGCCGGTGCTATCGGCGCGACCGAGGACGCGCATCGGGGCGTCCAGCGCGGCCCGGCGACTCAGCCGATATTTCGCCAAACCCTCCGACTAGCGCTCGCCTCACGCTCCCTTCTAATGTCGTCTCAATCGAAGGAGGAGGAGCAGGATGAAGTCGCGCACATTGCTCGCCTTGCTCGTCGGCGTGGCGGCCCTCGCCGCGGGTGGGATCGGAGCCTGGACCTCGGCGTCCCAGGGTGCCGCGGCGCCGCCGGACGGCGACGCGCTGACGGCCGCCCGGTTCGAGCTCTCGATCGACGGCCATTCGATCGCGTCGTTCTCGGAGCTCGCGGGCATCTCGTCGGGCTTCAACATCGACGAGCTCGAGCTGATCACCCGGGGCGGCGGCGAGACGCTGATCAAGCTGCCCGGCAAGCGGACCCCGCCGACGGTCACGCTCAAGCGAGGCATGACGCGGAACATCGAGATGGCCGCGTGGCACGAGCTCGTGCTTCTGGGTGACGTTGCCGCCGCAAAGAAAAACGTGTCGCTGGTTGCCTACAACGCGGCCGGTGAGCCCGTCGCCCGCTACCACCTGACCGACGCGTGGCCGGCGAAGCTCGAGATCAACACGTTGACTGCAGGCGCAAGCCAGGTGTTGATGGAGACCGTGACGATGACCTGCGAGTTCATCCAGCGGGTCTCGGTCTGACCTGAGCGACCGGGACGGCTTCCTCGGCCGCGAGGAAGCCGTTCCGGCCGGTTCAGTCGGTCGGCGAGACGACGAACGGCAGCAAGTCGTCCAGCGTCAGCGCAGCAGGGGAAGGAAGCCGGTCGCCGACGCACGTTGCCTCGTCGAGCGCCCGCTCCTGCGCCTTCGCGAGCCAGTTCTCATAGGCCGAGACCCGCGCGAAGCGGTTGAGCGACGCCACGATCGCCGCGCGCGCGTCCGGCAGCGGGACCGCGCCGAGAAAGACCGTGTCGGCGAGCGGTGTCACCTGGATGAGCCCGTGGATCGTGCGCACCGAGCCGCGGCGCGGGAGCGCGAAGATCTTCGCCGGGGCGAACGTCTCGACAGCGAGCCCGCGGTTACGGAAGCCGAGCCATTCGACAGGGCGGACGGTCTCGACCAGGCGTGCCTGCAACCCGGCGTAGGTGACGTGGAACTCCGCGATCGCGGCCGCGCTCGGAGCACGCGGCCGGAACCTGCTCCGGACGCCATCGCGTCGCAGGTCGTCGAGGAGCAGTCCTCTCGCGGCCGTCCGCGTCAGCCTGACCCGGGCGAGCGCAGCGAGGTACGACGGCACGCTCCCGCGAAAGTGGTCGTCGACGAACGAGAGCTCGGCCGTGAGCACCGCATGCGCGTCGAGCTCGACCTCCTGCTGGAGCAGGAGCCGCTCGAGCACGACGCTCTCGGCGATGTCGCGGTCTCCGATCGCACGCGCGAGCGGCGCCACCGCGCTCTCGCGGATCTGCCCGGCGGGAAGCTGGCAGACGACACCGGGAGCAAGCTGTTCGAGCTGGCCGACCGTCAGCGACGCATCCATCGCGGGGCCTGCGGCGCCGGGGCCGCTGCAGAGGCTCTGGTCGCGCGCCCAGAGGTAGACGCACGCCGCTTCCCCCTTGTCGGGGTCGATCCCCGCCTGGCTGTACGTCGCCCAGCCCCACGACCAGATCGAGTGCGTCTGGAGCTCTCTCGTGACGCGCTGGGCGGCAAGCGCCTGCAGCTTGACGATCTCGAGCCACTTCGCGCGCGGCTGCAACCCCTCGCGGCCGCCCGTGCCCGGCGCCGACTGGAACTGGAGCTGGAGGGCGACGCGGCTCGCCGGAATCCCGATCTCGGTGAAGCGCCGGACCACGCCGCGCATCCCGGTCCGCATTTGCCGACTGGCGCGGACCGGGCCGAGCGCGTGCAGCCTGGGCACGTTCGGCGAGGTGAAGTAGACCTGCCGGATCAGGACGGCCACCGACGCGAGGTCGCGCCACCACTGCGCTGCGTCGCCGCCGGTGAACGGCGGGTTGGCGATATTCATGAACACCCTGGCGCCACGCGCGGCCAGCTGCCGGACGAGCGCGAGCGTGTTCGCACGGTACTGCGCGGTCGTCGGCGTCCAGGGTGTCGGCGTCTGCGCCCCGAAGAGCTCGTTCAGCGCGATCCACGGCGTGCTGCAGCCGGACACGGTGACTGCGAAGTCGAATAGGCGGTCTGCTCGCCCCACGATCGTCGTCGGGTCGGTCGGGACGGTCGGCGTCCCGACGCGGTTGTTGAAGTTGAGATCGAAGAAAACGGTCGCGGCGCCGGCGGCTCGTGCCTCGGCGGGCTTCTCGGTACCGGAGGTGAACGCGAGCGTCAGCCCCGGCTTGTGCGGCATCGGCGAGTCGTGTGCCGCGTAGTCGACCCAGAGCGGATTCGAGTCGGGGATGCCGCACTCGCGTGCGAGCGCAGTACCCGGCAGGATCAGAGCGGCGCAGACGGCAGCGAGCACGGCGGCAGGACGCACGCCCTAGTTGTAGCTTGAGAACCGGCTGGGGCGGGAAGAAAAACGCCGTGAGCACGGGGTCGATTGCTGCGAAGGGCCGGCGCGCGGGCAAGAGCCGGTGGGTCGAGCGGCTCGGCCGTGTGGGACTCGTCGCGAAGGCGGTTCTCTACGGCGTGATCGGAGTGCTCGCGATCCAGGTTGCGCGCGGCGGGCGTGAGGAGAGCCCCGACAAGGGCGGCGCGCTGCGCACGATCGCCGAGCAGCGGTTCGGAAAGATGTTGCTCGTGCTGCTTGCGTGCGGCCTCGCTGCCTACGCACTCTGGCGGCTGGCGCAAGGCATTCTCGACCGGGACAGCGAGGGCGAAGGTGCCAAAGGGCTCGTCAAGCGCGCCGCGGCGCTCGGCAAGGCGGGCTGGTACGGCTTGCTCTGTGCATTGACGGTCTCGGTCCTCGTCGGCAACGGCAGTGGCAACGGGAACGAGCAGAAGACGACGGCGGGAGTGTTCGAGCGCCCGTTCGGGCGCTACCTCGTCTATGCGGCGGCCATCGCCTTCATCGGCGCGGCTGCGTTCAACGGCTGGCGCGCTGTCACGTGCAAGTTCAACAAGAAGCTCAAGACCGGCGAGATGAGCGATGCCGAGGAGATGGGCGCGAACGCGGTCGGCATCCTCGGCCACCTCGCGCGGATGGTCGTCTTCGGTCTGATCGGCGCCTTCCTCTTCAGAGCAGCCTGGGAGTACAACTCGAAGCAGGCGAGAGGGCTCGACGGCGCCCTGCTCGAGGTGGCCCAGGCGCCGTACGGCGGCCCTCTGCTCGGCGCCGTCGCGGTCGGCCTGCTCGCCTACGCGCTCTACTGCCTCGTGCAGGCGCGCTACCGCCGCATCTAGATTCCCAGGCATGGCAACGCTCGCCGACGGCCGGACGATCCCGTTCGACTGGTACTCCGACCCGGCCGTGCTGCGGCTCGAGCGGGACCGGATCTTTCGGCGCACGTGGCAGTACGCCGGCCGCATCGACCAGGTTGCCGAGCCGGGAGCGTTCTTCACCTGCGACCTGGGCGGGGTGCCGATCGTCGTCCTGCGCGACAAGGAAGCGGACCTCCGCGCCTTTCTGAACGTGTGCCGCCACCGCGGCTCGCTCGTCTGCGAAGGCGAGGGAAAGCGCGAGACCCTCCAGTGCCCCTACCACGCCTGGACCTACAACCTCGACGGCTCGCTCCGCGCGGCGCCGCGCTCCGAGCGCGAGCCCGGCTTCGACAAGGCCGACCTCGGCCTCGTGCCGGCCTCGGTCGACTCCTGGGGCCCGTTCGTCTTCGTCAACCCGGACGGCGACGCGGCGCCGCTCGCAGACACGCTCGGCGAGCTGCCCGAGCGCGTCGCCGCGTCGGGCGTCGACGTCGACTCGCTCCGCTTCCTCGACCGCTCGTCCGGCGAGTACGAGGCGAACTGGAAGGTCTGCAGCGAGAACTTCCTCGAGTGCTACCACTGCCAGGTCGCGCATCCGGGCTTCTCGAAGGTCGTCGACGTCTCGGTCGACGCCTACGTGCTCGAGCAGAGCGGAACCTTCTCGACGCAGTACGGGCACGTCCGCGAGACCTGGAAGGGCGATTTCGACCCGCGCGGCCCGATCGCGCGCGGGCAGTTCCACTTCCTGTGGCCGAACCTGACGCTGAACATCATGCCCGGCTACCCGAACCTCTCGGTCGGGCAGATCGTGCCCACCGGCCCGGAGCGGACCGCCCGCTTCCTCGACTACTTCGTCGGCCCGGACGTCGAGCAGTCCTGGATCGACGACATGCTCGAATTCGACAGCCAGGTGGGCGCCGAGGACACCGTCCTGGTCGAGCGCGTCCAGAAGGGCCTGCGCGGCGGCGGCCTCGAGCACGGCCGGTTGATGGGCGAGTCCGAGCACCTGATCGCGAACTTCCAGAGCATGCTGCTCGACGCGCTCGCCTGACGGCTGCCCGAACAGGGCGTCGTGAACATCTGGTAAACAGCGGCCTCGTGCGCCTCAGCCTCGTCCCCCGCCCGACCGAGTTCTACGACCTCTTCGCCCGTGCCGGCGCGAACGCGCTCGAAGCCGCGCGGCAGGCGGAGATCCGCTTCCGGGACTACCCCAACTCCCAGGTCACGCAGGCGGACGTGAAGTCGATCGAGACCGCAGGCGACGAGATCACGCGCGAGCTGATCACGCTGCTGAACACGCAGTACGTGACGCCGTTCGACCGCGAGGACATCTACGAGCTCGCGACGAAGCTCGACGACGTCGTCGACTACATCGAGGAGGTCAGCGACCTGCTCGAGCTCTACGGGATCGAGTCGACGACGAAGCACGCCGTCGAGCAGTGCAACATCCTCGTCCTTGCCGTCGAGCAGCTCTCGGTCGCGCTGACGCGGCTGAAGGGGCTCCGCGGGATCCAGCAGCCGCTCGTCGAGCTGAAGCGGCTCGAGGACGAGGGCGACCGGATCGTCCACGACGCCATCGCCGCCCTCTTCCGCGACGACCGGATCGACCCGCTGATCGTGATTCGCTGGAAGGACGTGTACGAGGGCCTCGAGCGGGCCATCGATTCGTGCGAGACGGCGGCGAACGTGATCGCGAACATCGCAGTCAAGAACGCGTGAACGAACTGACGCTGGTCGCGGTGGTCGCGGTCGCGCTCTTCTTCGACTTCACGAACGGGTTCCACGACACGGCCAACTCGATCGCGACGAGCGTCTCGACCCGGGCGCTGTCGCCGCGGGCTGCCGTGCTCAGCGCCGCGGTGCTCAACGTCATCGGCGCCTTCGTCTCGCTCGAGGTCGCCGCCACGATCGCGAAGGGGATCGTCAACGCCGACGCGATCACGCTCGACGTCGTCCTGGCCGGGCTCGTCGGCGCGATCACGTGGAACCTCGTCACCTGGTATCTCGGGCTGCCGTCGAGCTCGAGCCATGCCCTGATCGGCGGCGTCCTCGGCTCCGCCACCGCGGCCGCCGGCTTCGACGTGGTCAAGTGGGGTGGGCTCAAGGAGAAGGTCCTGATCCCCTCGCTGATCGCGCCGTTCGCAGGGCTCTTTCTCGCGGCGGTGCTGATGCTCTCGATCACCTGGTTGATCCGGCGCCGCTCACCGGGCAACATCAACCGCGTCTTCCGCCGGCTGCAGCTCGTGTCCGGCGGCTTCGTCGCGTTCACGCACGGCACGAACGACGCGCAGAAGACGATGGGGATCATCGCGCTCGCACTCGTCGCCGGCGGGCATCTCGCACCGGACGCGGACCCGCCGCTCTGGGTGATCGTCAGCGCCGCCCTGGCGATGGGCGCCGGAACCTACGCAGGCGGCTGGCGGATCATCAAGACGCTCGGCACGAGGATCGCCAAGCTCGATCCGCCACAGGGCTTCGCCGCGCAGACGGCGTGCGCTTCGATTCTCTGGACGACCGCGCACTTCGGCTTCCCGGTCTCGACGACGCACACGATCTCCGGCTGCGTCATGGGCGCCGGCGCCTCACGACGGCTCTCGGCGGTCCGCTGGGGCGTCGCCGGGAACATCGTGATCGCCTGGATCATGACGATCCCCTGCGCGGCCGCGGTCGGGGCGCTGATGGAGCTCGTAACCCGCCTCCCGAAGGGCGACGCGGTCGTCTTCGTGCTGGCGGCTGCGATCGCCGGCACGGCGTTCTCGGCGCGCCGCTGGCAGACGCGGCGGCTCGCGACTGCGCCCGCCTGACCGCGCTCTACGCCTGCTGCGAGAGGATCGCGACCGCCTCGCGGACGACCCGCGCGTGCTCCTCGGCGTACTCCGGCTCACGGCCTCCCGCGGCGAGTAGGCGCGTTGCGTCCTCGGGTGCGATCCATGTCGGGTTCCGGTGACCCTCCCCACGCGCCGGTGGACCCTGCCGCGTGACCGCGAGGAGGTACGCGGGGACGAGCGTCTCGCCCTCTGCTTTGCGGGTGGCCGGGTAGCGATAGCGAGTGAAAGGCGTCGCCGCGACGTCGCCGTCCACACCGGCCTCTTCCCGTGCCTCGCGCGCCGCGGCCTCCGAGGGGTCGCTCGCCCGGCTCGACATGCCCCTTGGGAAACGTCCAGCGGTTACCGCCCTTCGTCCGCACGAGCAGCAGCTCGACAGCGCCTTCTTCACGCCGGTGACACACGGCCGCGACGACCTCCGGCCGGCGTTCGGCCCGACGCTTCACGTCCGGGGTGCGGCCTGGACGATCTCGTACGCCTCCTCGAGCCGTGCGACCCACGCGTCCTGGATCCGCACGCCGGCGAAGTAGGTGATCGGGATCAGGACGATTGCGGACACGGCTGGAACCAGCGCCCACAGCCAGTCCACCTCGGTCCCGACGACCAGGTAGAGCGCGGCGGCCGGGCCTGCGAACACGAGGTTGAGGACGGTCGCGCGTGCGATCCGCCAGCGGCTGCGCTGGTAGTCGAGAAAGGACGTCATTCCATCGCTTTTCGCCATCACCGTCATCCGCTTCTTCGAAAGCCCCTTTTCCTTCCCGTGCCGCTTGCTCATGCGCCTCTTGACACTCTCTCCAAGGCCGGTGCGCTCGAAGGCACCGAGCACCGTGTCGGAAAGCCGGTCGACGATGATCCCGAGCACGTAGGCGAGCGCCAGCACGACGAGGGTCAGGAGCGCCGCGAAGTCCTTGATGCCGTCGATTTCGAACAGCCACTCGTGCCCGAAAACGGAGAGCAGGACGAACGCGAGCCACGCCTCGACCTCGAGGCCGACGATGAGGATCTCGGCGAAAACGGCGGTCGTTGCCAGCGGGCTACCTCTTTCGGACGTCAGCGCAAACGTACACCCGGCGCGCCGGCCGGATCGACGAACGACGAAGCGCGCTGCCTCATAGCGCAGGCTGGGCATCCGCAGAAGCGGATGCCCAGCGCGCGAAGATCCCTGAAGGGGCCGCTCCGCGGCCCAAGAGCGTTCAGGCCTGCTAGGTGTTATTCGACTTCAGTGCCTGCAGGTACTGGTAGCGCGCCTTCTTCAGCTGGCGGTCGGTGAGCGCGATGTAGCCCGACTTCTTCGCGATCGCCTTCTCGTTGTTGAAGATGTAGCCGATGTAGCCGGCCACGACGGGGCGCTTGAACGAGGCGCGCTTCGCGTAGATGAAGAGCGCCCGCGAGAGCGGCTTGTATGTGCTCTTCTGCACGGCGGCGACGCTCGGGGCGACGCAGCCGGCTCCGCTGTCGACCTTCACGAGCTTGAGCTTGGCCGCGTTCTCCTCGTAGTAGGAGAAGCCGAAGTAGCCGAGCGCCCCACGTTCGCCCTCGACGCCCTGGACGATCACGTTGTCGTCCTCGGTCGCGAGGTAGTCGGAGCGGCTCGCCTTCGCCTTGCCGTTGATCATCTCGGTGAAGAAGTCGAACGTGCCCGAGTCGGTACCGGGGCCGAAGAGCTTCAGCGGCACATCCGGGAAGCTCGAGCGGACGTCGTTCCAGCTCTTCACTTTCGAGCCCGTGTTCCACATCGTCTTCAGCTCGGCGGTCGTGAGGCAGTCGACCCAGGTGTTCTGCTTGTTGACGACGACCGAGATGCCGTCGTTCGCGACCGTGAACGCGACCCACTTGACGCCGGCGTCGCGGCAGAGGATCGCCTCCGAGTTCTTCATCGGGCGCGACGCATTCGCGAGGTCGATCTCATTGCGGCAGAAGCGCTCGAACCCGCCACCCGTGCCGGAGATGCCTACCGTCACGCGGGCCTTCGGATTCTTCTTCTGGAACCCCTCCGCAGCGGCGATCGCGTACGGACCGACCGTGCTGGAGCCGTCCGCAGTGACCGAGCCGCTGAGCGCGCTCACACCCGCCGTCGCGGCGGCGGCGAGCACGGCGGTCGCGAGGACCGCGACGACGATTGCCTTCTTCATCAGTGTCTCTCCCCTGTCAAATTCGTTTCCACGCTGTCGGACACGAGTGTCGACTCGACGAGCGCTCACGTGGGCTGTCAGAAGGTGAAGATCACGGTGCGATGTGGTGAAGGCGCGACGAGCCGGCTACGCGGCGCCTTCGGCCAGGGCCGGCTCAGACGCGCAGGCGAGGCGAACCAGCTCCGATGCAGCCGCGACGAACGGATCGCGGTCGATCCGGTACTCGGTCCCGCTTCTTTACGAGACGGAAATACGCTGCAAATTCAATGAGACGCGTCGGTGAACTCGCGGAACTCGCCGGTGACGAGGTAGGCGGTCTGCTCGCCGATGTCGACGGCGTGGTCGCCGATCCGCTCGAGGCAGCGCGAGACGAGGATCATCCGCAGTCCCCACTCCCGCTGCTCGATCTCGTGCCCGATCTCGAGCAGCTTGTTGACGATGCGACGGTTGGCCCGGTCGATCAGCTCGTCCAGCTCCAGCAGCGACTCGGCGGCGATCCGATCCCTTTGTTCGAGCGATCGGAGCGCGACGCGGATCATCTGCTCGGCCCGCTCCCCCATCTCGCGGAACCCGTCGAGCAGTGTCTCGTCGGGCGGCAAGCCCTTCGTCAGCTTCGTCAGCTTCGCGATCGTGACGCAGAGATCGCCCATCCGCTCGAGGTGAAGATTGTCCTTCAGCATCGCGAGCACGAGCCGGAGATCCGTCGCCACGGGCGTCTGGCGAGCGAGCAGCAGCTCGATCTTCTGCTCGACCTCGAAGTACTGCGCGTCGACGTCGTCGTCGAACGCGATCACCTCGTCTGCGAGCTCGACGTCCTGCGCGCAGACCGCCTCGACGGCCCCGCGCAGGGAGCGCAGCACGAGCTCGCTCTCCGCGTGCAGCAGCCGCTCGAGCTCGTCCAACTCCTCCTGGAACGAGATCCTCATCCGAACCTCCCGGTCACGTAGTCCTCGGTTCGCTGGTCGGCCGGGGTGGTGAAGATCTTGGCCGTCCGGTCGTACTCGACGAGGATGCCGGTTCGCTTGCCGCCGTCGGGAGCGACGTCGACCGAGAAGAACGCCGTCATGTCGGCGACCCGGGCGGCCTGCTGCATGTTGTGGGTGACGATCACGATCGTGTACTCGCGCTTGAGCTCGTGCATCAGGTCCTCGATCCGCGTCGTCGAGATCGGGTCGAGCGCGGAGGCCGGCTCGTCCATCAGGATCACGTCCGGCTCGACGGCGAGGCAGCGGGCGATGCAGAGCCGCTGCTGCTGGCCGCCGGAGAGGCCGAGTGCCGACTCCTTCAACCGGTCCTTGACCTCGTCCCAGAGCGCCGCCCGCTGGAGCGCCTGCTCGACACGCCCGTCGAGGTCGCCCTTCAGGCCGAGGACGCGCGGCCCGAAGGCGACGTTGTCGTAGATCGACTTCGGGAACGGGTTCGGCTTCTGGAAGACCATCCCGATCCGGCGGCGCACCTCGACCGGGTCGACGTCGGCCGCGTACAGGTCGCTGCCGTGGTAGAGGACGTCGCCCTCGACCTTCGCGCCGGGGACGAGGTCGTTCATCCGGTCGAAGCAGCGGATCAGCGTGCTCTTACCGCAGCCGGAGGGGCCGATGAACGCCGTGACGGCCTTCTCGTAGACGTCGAGCGTGACGTCGCGGATCGCGACGTTGCCGCTGTACGAGACCGAGAGGTCGCGGACTCGGAACACCGGCTCGCGCGGGACGAACTCCTCCGCGCGACCCGAATCCAGCACTGCGGCATCGAGACCGATCTTGGTCATGGTTGTCACCAACTTCTGCGGTAGCGGTTGCGGATGACGATCGCGAACGCGTTCAGCGTCAGCAGGATCGCGAGCAGGACGATGATCGAGGCGGCGGCGAGCAGCTTGAACTCCGCCTGCGGCAGCCTCAGGAAGCTGTAGATCTGGATCGGCAGCGCCGTGAACTGCCCGAGGAGGGTCGGATTGAAGGAGATGTACGTGACGGCGCCGATCATGATCAGCGGCGCTGTCTCGCCGATCGCACGCGAGAGCGCGAGGATCGAGCCGGTCGCGATTCCGGGCACCGCCGCCGGCAGCACCTGCCGCGACACCACCTGCCACTGCGTCGCGCCGAGCGCATACGCGCCCTGGCGAATCGAATCCGGGACCGAGCGGATCGCCTCGCGCGCAGCGATGATCACCGTCGGCAGCACGAGCAGGGTCAGGATCATCGCCCCCGCGAGCAGCACCCGGCCCAGCCCGATCCCGCGCACGAGGAACGCGAGCCCGAGGATGCCGTAGACGATCGACGGCACCGCTGCCAGGTTCTGGATGTTGATCTCGAGCAGCTTGTTGTACCAGCGCGTCTTGTCGGCGTACTCCTCCAGGTAGACGGCCGTGCCGACCCCGATCGGAACGACGAAGAGGAGCAGCAGGATGCCGATGTAGATCGTCGCCAGGATCGCGGGTCGCGCGCCCGCGATCTCCGGGTCCGAGGACGGCGGGCTCGACAGCAGCGTCCAGTCGAGGTACGGGAGGCCGTCCTTGAACACGTCCACGAGCAGCGTCACGAGCATCAGGAAGCCGACCACCAGCGAGAGGAAGAGGAGCGCCTTGAAGAGGCCGCCCTTGAGTGCGCGACTCATTCGTAGACCTCCCGGTACTTGCGGACCAGGCGGATCGCGACGACGTTCATCACGAGCGTCATCACGAAGAGCAGCGCGCCGACGGCGAAGATCGTCTTGTACTCGATCGAGCCCGTCGGTACGTCCCCGGCGCCGGTCGCCGCGATGAAGGCGGTCATCGCCTCGGCAGCCGCCTTCGGGTCGAGGGTCAGGTTCGGCTGCTGGCCCATCGCGATCAGGACGATCATCGTCTCGCCGACCGCACGGGAGATCGCGAGCACGAACGAGGCGACGATGCCGGAGACCGCTGCCGGCACGACGATTCGGGTCGCCACCTGCACCTTCGTCGACCCGAGCGCGTAGGCCCCGTCACGAAGGTCGCGGGGCACCGCGCCCATCGCGTCCTCCGAGAGCGAGGCGACGGTCGGCATCAGCATCACGCCCATCACGAGCCCGGCGGAGAGCGTGTTGAAGACGTCGACCTGGATCCCGAGGTCGCGCAGCAGCGGCGTCACGAAGGTGAGCGCGAAGTAGCCGAACACGATCGTCGGAATGCCGGCGAGCAGCTCGAACGCCGGCTTGAGGATCCCGCGCGTCCTGGGCGACGCGTACTCGCTCAGGTAGATGGCGGCGCCGAGCCCGAAGGGCATCGCGACCGCGCTCGCGATCGCCGTGACGAGCAGCGTGCCGCCGATCAGGGGCAGGACGCCGAAGTGCGCCGGCTCGAAGAGCGGAGACCAGTCCTTGCCGGTGAGGAAGTCGACGATCGAGACCTCCTGGAAGAACTCGAAGGCCGGCACGAACAGCGCGACCACGATGCCAATGGTCGTCGCAACCGAGATCAAGGCGCAGAGGCCGAGGACGACCTTGACCAGGTCCTCGCCGATGCGGCGACGCTGGGCACGAAGCCGTGGCGCCGCACCCGCGGTCAGTTCCGGCGTCGTCAACGGCTACCGAGCGCCGACTCGAGGTCGGCATGCGCTTTCGCCAGCTGCTCGTCCGTGAGCGGCACGAACTTCGACGCCTCGGCGATCTCGATCCCGTTGTCGAGGATGTAGCGCGTGAACGCCGCCACCTCGGGGCGCTCGAACGCTTCCTTCTTCACGTAGATGAAAAGCGGGCGCGCCAATGGCGTGTAGGTCCCGTTCTGGGCGGTCTCGACGCTGGGCGCGACGCAGCCGTCGCCGCCGTCGATCTCGACCGGATTCAGCGAGTCCTGGTTCTCCTCGAAGTACGAGAAGCCGAAGTAGCCGAGCCCGCCTTTCTCGCCCGCGACGCCGGTGACCGTGTTGTTGTCGTCCTCGCTCGCGGAGAAGTCGGAGCGGCTCGCGCCCTCCTCACCGTTGATTTCGCCGGTGAAGTAGTCGAACGTGCCCGAGTCGGTGCCCGGCCCGAAGAGCGAGAGCTTCTCGTCCGGGAACGAGGGATCGACCTCGTTCCAGTTCTCCACCTTCGAATCGGGGCCCCAGATCTTTGCGAGCTGCTCGGTCGTCAGGCAGGTGATCCAGTCGTTGTCTTTGTTGACAACGACCGTGAGAGCGTCGTTCGCGACCTGGAACTCGACGTACTCGACTCCGCCGTCCGTGCAGAGCGTCTTCTCCTCGTCCTTGATCGGTCGCGAGGCGTTCGAGAGATCGGTCTCGTCGCGGCAGAAGCGCTCGAAGCCGCCGCCGGTTCCGGAGACGCCCACCGTCACCTGGACGTCGGGGTTCTGCTGCTGGAAGCGCTCGGCGGCGGCGGTCGTGAACGGGCCGACCGTGCTGGAGCCGTCCGCCTGGATCCGGCCGGAGAGGTCGCTGGCCGCGCCGCTCGCAGTCGTCGTCGTTGCGGACGCGTCCTCGCCGCCGCGCCCACCGCCGCAGCCCGCAAGCAGCGCGATCAGTCCCAGCAGCAGCCCGAACTTCGTGGTCGCTTCTCGCTTTGTGTGCATGTGGCGAGTCTTCCGACGCGCGTCCGCGCAGTGGGGCGCCGACTGGTGAACATCCGGTTACGGGGTGGTGAACGCCGCGTCTGGCATAGTCCCGGGCGAACGCGTCGCCTACGGTGGCGGCGCCCGAGGACGGGGGAATCGATGCGGAAGAGAACGAGCCTGCGCGGCGTGGCTGCGCTCGCGATCCTGGCAACGTCAGCGCTGGTGCTGGCCGCGACGGCCGCTGCGGCAACGGTCGTCATCACACAGAACTCGGCCGGCTGGGCGCCGCTGGACACGCGCCCCGGCGGAGCACACCGCTTCACGGAGGACTACGGCGCGCCGGCCGGCCTCGGCTCCGGGTCGCTCGAGCTGACGACCGACGCAACGACGGCGGCCAAGGCGGACTACATGACGCTCGCACACGCCGGCACGCCGCTCGCGTCCGTGACGGATCTCGCCTACTGGACGTACCAGGCGGCGACGCCGCAGCCGCCGATCGCGGCCGCGTCGTACCAGGTCCAGCTGGACACGGACGGCGTCGTCGGCGACGGCGCCGGCTTCACGACGCTGGTGTACGAGCCGTACTGGAACGGTGTCGTGCTACCGGCGACCTGGCAGTCCTGGGACGTCGACGCCGGCCAGTTCTGGTCGAGCCGGACCACCGCCTGCGGTCTCGTCGCAGGTGCCGGCGGCCCGCCGCTCTACAGCCTCGCGGTCGTGAAGACCCTCTGCCCGAACGCGGTCGTGCTCGGGATCGGGGTCAACATCGGCACCTTCAACCCCGGCTACACCGTCGCCACCGACGGCGTGCAGTTCAACGACACCACCTACGACTTCGAGCTCGGCCGCAGGCCGGCTTCGAAGGACGACTGCAAGAACGGTGGCTGGCAGACGTTCAACGACCCTGCGTTCAAGAACCAGGGCGACTGCGTCAGCTACGTCAACGCACAGAGCTCGTAGGGAAGACACAGCGGATCTCGAGGCCCCGGCCGCGCTGGCCGCGGGCCTCGACGGTCCCGCCCGCCGAGGCGACAACGTGCTTCACGATCGCCAGTCCGAGCCCGGTGCCGCGCGAGGCCCGGGCGCGGTCGGCGCGGTAGAAGCGCTCGAAGAGACGCGGCAGGTCGGACTGGTCGACTCCGGCACCGTCGTCGACGACGCGAATCACGACGCCCGGCTCCTCGCGCTGCACCGAGAGCGTCGCGTTCGCGCCGGGGCCGGCGTACCGGATTGCGTTCTCGGCGAGGTTGCGCACGACGACGTGCATCATCCGCGGGCGCACCTCGGCGCTCGCCTCGGAGTCGCCCTCGACGTGCAGGGCTACGCCGGCCCGCGCGGCCTGCTCCTCCAGCTCGGCCATCACCGCCTCGAGCACGGGCAGGACGGGCTCGGCTCCGAGGGAGACCACTCTCGTCCCCGACTCGAGCTCCGCCAGGAAGAGCACCTCGTCGATCAGCTCGCGGATCTGGTCGACCTCCCCTCGCGCCTGCTCGACCAGCGCGGTCACGTTCTCTCCCGGCAGGCCGGCGAGCTCGAGCAGCGCGAGCAGGCGGGCGAGCGGCGTCCGCAGCTCGTGTGACACCGCTGCCGTGAATCCCGAGCGCAGCTCCTCGTAGGCAGCGAGGTCGCCGGCCTCGGACAGGTAGACGAGGCGTTCCTGCCGTCCTTCGATGCTGTAAGGGACGACGAGCGCACGCTCGCCCTGCAGCAGCTCCGGGCTCAGCTCGTCGCCCTCACGGATGCCGAGAGACTGCCGCGCGCGCCGGCTGGCCGTGACGACGATGCCGTCCCCATCGAGTACGACGACCGCCTCGCGGCTCTCCTCGAGCAGCACCTGGCCGCGCACGGCGTCCGGGTTGACCACTTCGTTACCACTCCTTTACCCCTCGACTGCCGGTTCAGCACGCATGATGCACAGGTGGCGAAAGTCCTGATCATCGAGGACGACGACGTCATCGCCCAGGGCATGGCTCGTCACCTGACCGCCGCCGGCTTCGACGCGGTCGCCGTTGCGAACGGCGAGACGGGGCTCGCGCGGCTGCGCTTCGAGCAGCCGGACGTCTGCGTGCTCGACCTGATGCTCCCGGGCGTCGACGGATGGCGGGTGATCGAGCAGGCGCGCGGAGAGGGGATCGGCACGCCGATCGTCGTCGTCAGCGCGCGCGGCACCGAGCACGACCGGATCAACGCGCTCGAGCTGGGCGCCGACGACTACCTCGTCAAGCCGTTTTCGATGAAGGAGCTCTCGGCTCGCGTGGCGGCCGCCGCGCGCCGGGGCACGCGCGCCCAGGAGCCCCGCCGCGGCGACGAGATCGTCGTCGAGGAGCTGAGGCTCGACCCGCGCAACGTCCAGGCGTACGTGGACGGCGCGAGCGCGGAGCTGACTCCGACCGAGTTCCGCCTCATCTACGCGCTCGCGCTCGACCAGGGCCGGGTCCTCACCCGCGACGAGTTGCTCCAGCGCGTCTGGGGCCGGCGCGCTTCGCACCGCGACCGCACCGTCGACGTCTTCGTCCGCAAGCTGCGCGAGAAGATCGACGCGCGCTCCTCGGCGCACACGTTCATCCAGACACGCTACGGCGTCGGCTACAAGCTCGACCCCGCTCCGAAGTAGCTACGTGCCGACGTAGAGCAGCACCAGCGAGCCGCGCGGGATCGACGCGCCCGCCGCTGGCGTCTGCGAAACCACGCGATCCTCCCGGCGCACACGGTTCGTCTCCAGGTTGAGCGCCAGCACCTCGAACTCCGCGCCCTCGAGCGCCTGGCGGGCCTGGTCGTTCGTCTGCCCGACGACATCCGGAACGGCTGCGCGCGGTGCCGGCTCCGACGGCTCCGGCCCGATCGAGATGTTCACCTGCACCGTGTCTCCACGCCTCCGCTCCGTGCCCGCGGGCTGCGCCTGCGCGACGACTTGCCCCTGCGGCACCGTGGCGGGGACGTACTGGACGGACACCTTCAGGCCCTGGTCGCCGAACTCACGCGCCGCATCGGCGAGCTCCTTGCCGACGACATCCGGAACGACAGAGGGCTCGACCGTGGGCGCGGTCGCGACCGGACCGGTCGTTGCGGGCGGAGGCGTGGTCTCCGTCGCCGGCTGCGCAACGTTCAGTCGCACCGTCGAGCCCTCCGGCGCTTCCTTGCCGGCCGCAGGGTTCTGCGCCAACACGGTGCCGGCCGGGCGGTCGGAGGGCACGGCGACGAGATTCGCCTCGAGACCCACCTCACGGAGGGCCGACGTCGCCTCGGACGACGTCGTGCCGACGACATCGGGCACGGACACGGGCGCGGCCGCCTGCGTGGTCGTCCCTGTCGTCGTCCCTGTCGTCGCCGCCGTGGTCGTCGGCGTCGTGGCCGTCGTGGCAGGGGAGTCGTCGTCGTCGTCCCGGGTGGCGAAGTAGTAGGCGCCGAGACCGCCGAGCACGAGCAGCAGCAGCGCGAGCAGCGCGGGCCAGATCACGGGCATCCGCCGCCGCGGCACGGTCTCCGCCTCGGTCTGCTCGACGACGACCTGGCCCTCGGGGCGGACGGGCCAGTCGCCGGCGACGACCGTCTCGTCCTCGACGGGCTCCGGCGGGTCGCGGGGTGGCGGGGTCTCGGACATCGTGCCGGTATCCCCGGTTGCTCCAGTTTTCACGCCGACCGGCGTAGAGTCGGCCCGGTGGATGCCTACCGCACGCCGGACGACCGTTTCGAGAACCTGCCCGGCTACGGCTTTGCGCCCCACTATCTCGAGCAGGACGGCCTGCGCATGCACTACCTGGACGAGGGCGCCGGAACGCCCGTCCTGCTGCTGCACGGCGAGCCGACCTGGTCGTACCTCTACCGCAAGGTCATCCCCGAGCTCGTCCCGTCCGCCCGCGCGGTCGCGCCCGACTACTTCGGCTTCGGCCGCTCGGACAAGCCGCTCCGCCGGGACGGCTACACCTACGACTTCCACGCCGGCTCGATCGCGCGGCTCGTCGAGGAGCTCGACCTGCGAGGCCTCACGGTCGTCGTCCAGGACTGGGGCGGGCCGATCGGCCTCCGCCTCGCCGTCGAGCAGCCGGACCGCGTCGAGCGGCTCGTGATCATGAACACCGGTCTCGGTGGCGGCCGTCCTCCGTCTGACGAGTGGCTCCGCTTCCGTGACTTCCTCCGACGCGTCGGCGCGGACCTGATCCCCGGCAAGCTCGTGCGCATCTCGGCCGTGCAGCCGATGAGCGATGAGGTCGAGGCCGCGTACAGCGCGCCGTGGCCCGTGCCGGAGTCGAAGGCCGGCATCCTCGCGTTCCCCGATCTCGTCCCGATCTCCCCCGAGCATCCGGATCTCGCCGCGCACGTGGCGGTACGGGAGCAGCTCGGGCGCTGGGAGAAGCCCGCGCTCGTCCTCTTCTCGGACTCCGACCCGATCTTCTCGCCGCACGCCGCTGAGCGGATCGCCGAGCACATCCCCGGCGCGCTCGACCCGGAGATCGTCGAGGGCGCGGGGCACTTCCTGCAGGAGGACCGGGGCGAGCTGATCGGCCGGCGGATCGCTGAGTTCGTCAGCTCCTAGAGTCCGCCTCCACCTCGTAGTGAGGCAGCCAGCCGAGCCAGCCCGGCAGGTACCAGTTGCGCTCGCCGAGCAGCTCCATCGCGGCGGGCACGAGCACCGAGCGAACCAGGGTCGCGTCGATCAGCAGCGAGACGGCGATGCCGAAGCCCATCTGCTGGAACATCACGAGCTCGCCCGACGCGAAGCCGGCGAAGACGACGACGATGATCAGCGCCGCGCCGGTGATCAGCCGCGCCGTGGTGCGCACGCCGAATGCGACGGCCTCGCTCGAGTCGCCGGTCTGCGTGAACCGCTCGCGGATCCGGCTGAGCAGGAACACGTGGTAGTCCATCGAGAGCCCGAAGAGGACGGAGAAGAGGAACAGCGGTAGCCACGCCTCGATCGCGTCCACCTGTCTGAAGCCGAAGAGCTCGTTGCCGACGCCCTTCTGGAAGACGAGCACGATCAGCCCGTACGCGGCGCCGACGGAGAGCAGGTTCAGGACGATCGCCTTCGCCGGCACGACGAGCGACCGGAACGCGACCGTGAGCAGGACGAAGCTGAGTCCGAGCACGAAGACGAAGACGATCGGCAGCCAGGTGCTCATCAGCTCGTTGTAGTCGAGGATCTCGGCGGTCTCGCCGGTGACGAACGTCTCGGTGTCCGTATCGCCGAGCGCGGCCGGGACGGTCTCCGCCCGCAGCCGCTCGACGGCCTGCACCGCCGCCTCGTCACGACTGTCTCCGGCGACGAGCGCCTCCAAGACGGCCACGTCGTCGTTCGGGCCGATCGTCACCTCCGGCGAGCGGAAGGCAGGATCGCTCGCGAGCGCGGCGCGGAGCATCTCGACCCCCGCCCGGACCGGGGCCGCGTCGGTGTCGCCGACCACGACGATCTCGACCGAGTCGACCGTGCCGACGCCGATCTCCCGCTCGAGCGCGTTGAAGCCGTCCTTCGACGCGTAGCCGTCGGGGATCGTGCGGACGCCCGCCGTGCCGGTGCGAAGATCGAGCGCAGGCGCGGCGAGCGCCAGGAGGATCGCGGCCGAGACGACGAGGCTGGCCACCGGCCGGCGTTGCACCCGCGAGACCACGGCTCCCCAAAACCGGCCCTCCTTCCCTCGGCCGCCGCCGACGAACGGGAGCCGCAACGCGTCCACCCTGTCGCCGAGCAGCGACAGCACCGCCGGCAGCAGCGTCGTGGCTGCCGCTACGGCCGTGATCCCGACCAGCACCGCACCCGCCGCCAGGCTGCGCAGGATCGTGTCGGGCACGAGCAGCATCCCGGTCAGCGCGATCACGAACGCCGTCCCGCTGAAGAAGACGGCGCGGCTCGCGCTCCGTCCGGTCGCCGCGATCGCCTCGATCTTGTCGACGCCGCGGGCGCGCTCCTCGCGAAAACGGCTGACGACGAAGAGCGCGTAGTCGACCCCGAGCGCGAGACCCATGCCCGAGAGCATGTTGACGACGAAGAACGAGACCTCCCAGGCCTGGCCGACGATCGCGACCAGCGCCAGCGCGAAGACGATCGAGACGACGGCCAGCAGGATCGGCAGCAGCGCCGCGACGACCGCGCCGAAGACGACGAGGAGCACGAGCAGCGCCGCCGGCATCCCGAAGTAGAGCTCGCCCTCCTTCAGATCCTTGCTCGAGAGATCGAGGAAATCGTTGTCGGCGGTGAACTCGCCCGTGATCGAGACCTCGTACGGGCTGCGGTCGGCTTGCTGGACCACCTCGAGCACGTCCTCGATCCCGTCCTCCGCATCCGGGCCCATCGCGATCGTGAGCACGGTCGCGTCCTTGTCGGGAGAGACGAGGCTCTCGTCCTTCGAGCCGTAATAGGTCGTGACCTTGGACGTACGCCGGGTCGCCTCCAGCGCCGCCGCCAGCCGCTCGACCTCGCCGCGCACCTCCGAATTCGACGTCACGTCCTTGCCCGGGGCGCGAAAAAGGACGACCTCGTTGACGAAGTCGTCGGACCGCGGCAGGCGCGTGAACATCGCCTCGTACCCCTGTTCCGACTCGGGGTCGTTGGTCACCGTGGCGTCAGTGGTGATGGCGGACGGCAGCAACAGCACAATCGCCGCGACCGAGCCGGCGAAGATCGCGCCCCAGATCGCGAGCATCCGCTTCGGGTGCAGCGCCGCGTGCCGCGCGAGCCGTTCGGTCATGCCTCGAGGCTAGTCACCCCGCCGGGGGATGCGCAATTCGACCGAACTGGTAAACTCATAACCAAGTTAATGGTTAACGACGTTATCTCGGATCCTCTCACAGTCGCCAACGAGCTTCGGCCCGTCCTGCTGCGCCTCGCCCGCGAGTTGCGCAAGGAGACCGAGCAGCTCGGCGTCACGAGCCGGCAGGTGACGCTCCTCTGGCTGATCCGAGGCAAGCCCGGGCTGAGCCTGCGGGAGCTGGCCGCCGAGGAGGGCATCTCGGCGCCGGCGCTCTCCGGTCACGTCGACCGGCTCGAGAAGGCGAACCTGATCGAGCGCGCGCGGGACACGGACGACCGCCGCCGCGTCGGCCTGTCGTTGACGGATGACGGTGAGCGTTTGCTCAAGCGCGTTCGCGCCCGCCGCACGACCTGGCTCGCGGAGCGGCTCCGCGACCTCGAGGACGACGAGACCGCCGCGATCGAGGCCGCGATCGAGCCGCTGGGCCGCCTGCTGGGGAAGCTCCTGTGACGGCAGCCCTACTCGCGCTCAACGCGCGCACGTTCGCCAGCCTCAAGCGACACCGCAACTACCGGCTCTTCTTCACCGGCCAGGTGATCTCGGTCAGCGGCACCTGGATGCAGAACGTCGCTCTGGCCTGGCTCGTCGTCGAGCTGACGCACTCCCCGCTCGCCGTCGGCATCCTCGCCTTCTGCCGCTTCATCCCGTTCACCGTCTTCGGGCTCGTTGCGGGGGTCGTCGCCGACCGGTTCGACAACCGCAAGCTCGTGATCACGACGCAGGCGATCTCGATGATCTTCTCGGCGCTCTTTGCCGTGCTCGTGCTCAGCGGGCTCGAGACGCTCTGGGTCATCTACGTGCTCGCGGTCCTCTCCAGCACGGCGATGGTCTTCGACGCGCCCGGCCGGCACGCGCTCACCTTCCAGATGGTCGGCCGCGAAGAGCTGTCGAACGCGGTCGCGCTCAACGCGAGCCTCTTCAACGCCTCGCGCGTCGTCGGGCCGGCGGTCGCGGGCGTCGTGATCGCTGCCTTCGGCGTCGGCACCTGCTTTGCGATCAACACGGTCAGCTTCCTCGCGGTGCTGATCGGGCTGCTGATGATGAGGAAGGACGAGCTGGTGCCGCTGCAGCGAAGCGGCGAGCCGCCGACGATGATGCGCGGCATTCGCGAAGGCTTCTCCTGGGTGCTGTCGCACCCGCAGATGAGGCTCGTGCTCGCGATCGTGACGGTCGTGAGCACGGTCGGCTTCAACTTCCACGTGATCCTGCCGCTGCTCGCCTCGGACACGCTGAACGCCGGCCCGGAGGTGTTCGGGATCCTCTCGGCCACGTTCGGTGGCGGCGCGCTGCTCGGCGCCCTCCTCTCGGCCGCTTTCGGCCGCGCCAGCTGGAAGGTGCTCATGCTCGGCACCGGCGGCTTCAGCGTCTCGCTGCTCACGCTCGCCCCTCTGGCCTCGGTCTGGGCGTGCGGAGTGCTGCTCTTCATCACAGGCGTCTGCTTCACGCTCTGGACGTCGAATGCGAACTCGATCCTGCAACTCGGCGCTCCCGATCACCTGCGCGGACGCGTCGTCAGCCTCTACCTGTGGGCGTTCGCGGGCCTCGCTCCGATCGGCGGCCTGCTCGCCGGCTGGCTCTGCGAGGTCGGCGGCACCCAGCTCAGCTTCACGGTCGCAGGCGCCACCGGCCTCCTGATGACTGCGCTCGCCTCCCGGCGCGTCGTCAGTTTGCGTCGGCCGCTTGCGGTACTGCGATGAGCGCGTCGAGCAGCGGCGCCGGGCTCACCTCGTAGAAGAACAGCTCCAGCGGGTAGAGGTCACCCAGAACAGCTGAGAGCTCGGGCTCGGGGCTCGCAGTCGTCGAACCTACCGAGGCGGTGGTGCGGACCTCTTGCGGCTTCGGCGTCTTGGGCATCGCCTCGCCGTACGGCAGCCGGACGATGCGAGTCGACGTGTCCGGCCAGGAGGCAAACACGTATGCACCAAGCGCAAAACCCGCCAGGAGCATCCCTAACCAGACGATTCCGCCGCGCGCCCTCGAGATCACACTTCTGTCATTGCTCGGAAATATGGTCTGGGAAACGTGCTTCCCCCGTTCGAGGCAAGGTTTTACACACCCCGAACGTTGAGGACATGTCACGATGATGGTTCCCGTGAACAATGCGCGTATGCCAAGGAAGGGAATCGCAGTCTGGACCGTCGCCGCGCTGCTCGCGCTGAACGGGGTGTTGCTCGCCGAGGGAGCGGGGCACGCGTTGCCCGGCCCGCTGGGCAACTACTTCTTCGGGCCGAAGCTCGTGCGCGCAGAAGTGCTCGTCAAGGACGGCGGCGTCCTGCACGACTATCGCGTCGACGCCGGCGCGATCCGAGCGAAGTCCAACGGGTCGCTGACCCTGCTCGAGCGTGACGGCAGCCTCGTCCCGATCCCGGTCGCGCCGACGGCGACGATCAAGATCAACGGGCAGCCGGCTTCGTTCTCCGCTCTTCGCCGCGGCATGTTGGCGACGGTCATCCGGGACGGCGACGCCCCGGCGACCGAGGTTCGCGCCACCCGTCGGTGACCGCGGCGGACGGGGCGGAGCTCCAGCCAGCGGGCACGCCGGGACCGCAGCTCCTGCTCGTCGAGGACGAGGAGTCGATCGGCTCGCTCGTCAGCGCCTATCTCGAGCAGAAGGGCTACAGGGTCGCCTGGGTGCGCTCGGGCGAGGAGGCCCTGCTGACCCTCGACGAGCTCGCGCCGCGAATGGTCATCCTGGACATCGGCCTGCCCGGCGCGGACGGATTCGACGTCTGCCGCGACATCCGCAGCCGCTCGACCGTGCCGATCGTGATGCTGACCGCACGCGACGAGGAGGCTGACCGCGTCGCCGGGCTCGAGGTCGGCGCCGACGACTACGTCTCGAAGCCGTTCTCGCCCCGGGAGCTGGCAGCCCGGGTGAAGGCGGTGCTTCGCCGCAGCGAGCCCGCGGTCGCGACCACACAGCGGATCGAGGTCGGCGACGTCGCGCTCGACCCGCAGGCGCGCGAGGTGCGGGTCGCGGGCGAGCCGGTCGAGCTGACCGGCAAGGAGTTCGACCTGCTCGCGTACCTGCTCGAGAACGCAGGCATCGTCGTCTCGCGCGACCAGCTGCTCGACCGCGTCTGGGGGATGAGCTACGCCGGTGGGACGCGCACCGTCGACGTCCACGTCGCGCAGCTGCGGCGGAAGCTCGGCCGCCCGGACTCGATCCGGACCTTCCGCGGCTCGGGCTACAAGGCAATCAAGCCGTGAAGGCTCATAGGTTTGCGTCGCTGCGGTCGCGGCTGTTCGCCGCGATCGTGCTCGTCGCGCTGCTCTCGCTCGCCCTCGCGCTCGCCCTCGGCGCCTTCGTCACCCGTCGCGCGGTCGAGCGGAACACGCTGCGCGACGTCGCGGCGCAGCTCGACATCCTCGTCGTGCGCGAGCGGGACGCGGTCTTGCCCTTCGCGCGCCTGCGCTCGCTGCACGAGACGATTCTCAACCGACAGGACGAGCGGCTGCTGCCGGTGCCGATCGACGGGTCCTCCCCGCTCCTGCCTCCCGATCGCGCCGCTCAGCTGCGCCGTGGCGTCCCGCTCGAGGGCACGCTCGAGACGGATGGGACGCGTTATCTCTACGCAGCGCGGCTGGTCAAGGGGAAGGGCTACATCCTGCTCCGGCCCGCCAGCTCGACGAACTCGGCCTGGCGGCCGCACCTCGAGGGGCTCGTCGTCGCCGCCGCGGCCACGGCCGCCCTCGCCGCGTTGATCGCATTCCTGCTCGCACGCGCGATCGCCCGTCCGGTTCGCCGCGTTGCCGAGGCGACGCGCGGCCTGGCGACGTCGACGTCGGAGACGGCGCTCGTCCCGGTCGAGGGCGCACGCGAGCTGGCGCTGCTCGCGGAGAGCTTCAACGAGGTCGCCGTCGCGCTCGCCAAGGCACGCGAGGCGGAGCGCGCGTTCCTGCTCTCCGTCAGCCACGAGCTGAAGACGCCGCTGACCGCGATCCGCGGTTACGCGGAAGGACTGGGCGAGGGCGTCCTGCCGCCCGAGGAGACGGCTGAGATCATCCTGCGAGAGTCGAAGCGTCTCGAGCGCCTGGTCGGCGACCTGCTCGACCTCGGGCGCATGAACAAGGCCGAGTTCAGCGTTCGCAGGGAGCCGATCGACCTGGAGGCAATCGCGCAGGAGGCGCTGCGCCGGTACGAGAGCCAGGCGCGGGACTTCGGCGTCACGCTCGAGGCCGAGGGAGCGGCCGCGCCGGCGATCGGCGACACCGACCGGACGCTGCAGATCGTCTCGAACCTCGTCGAGAACGCTCTCCGCATGACACCCACCGGTGGCTCGGTCCGGATCGTGACGGCGCCGGGATCGATCCGGGTCGAGGACACGGGCCCCGGGCTTCTGCCCGAGGAGCTGGAGCAGGCTTTCGACCGCTTCTACCTCTACTCACGCTACGGGCGCGAGCGCGCCGTCGGGACGGGGCTCGGGCTTGCGATCGTCAAGGAGCTCGCGCGCGGGATGGGAGGCAGCGTCTCGGTCGAGAGCGCCCCGGGCGAGCTCACCGTTTTCACGCTGCGGCTGCCGCACGGCGTCGCGCCCACACCCGCTCGCGCAGCGGCCGCCTCGGTCTGAACGTTTTACGCCGGTTTTACGTTCGGCGAACGGTCGGCTGACAGCACCGGGGAAGGATGAGCACGTCAGCTTCGCTAGTAGGAGGGAAATTCATGAAGAACGCCAAGGTCATGCTCGGAGGGCTCGCGCTCCTCGCGACGCTCGCGCTCGCAACCACTGCGGTGGCTGCGGTCGTGATCAAGGGAACGAATCGCGACGACGTGCTCACCGGTACCGAGCGGAACGACCTCATCGTCGCCAAGAGAGGCAACGACACGGTCTCCGGTCTCGGCGGCAACGACCGGATCCACGGTAACCAGGACAACGACACGATCGACGCGGGCACCGGCAACGACCGCGTCTGGGGCGGGTACGGCAACGACCGGCTCGTCGGCGGCGACGGCAACGACATCCTGCGCGGCCGCCCGGGCGACGACAACCTCGACGGTGGACCCGGCAACGACATCATGTGGCCGGGACGCGGCGCCGACACCCAGTTCGGTGGCGACGGCGACGACGTCCTCCACGCCCTCGCGCGCGACCACAAGGTCGACACGATCGACTGCGGCGCCGGCAACGACATCGTCGTGCTGAACGCCCATGAGACCACTGACGTCCACGTCAACTGCGAGACGGTGAAGACCCGCTCGTACGACGACGGCTCGGACTCGTAACACCACCCCGACACGTCCGCGGCCGGGGGGTCAGTCCCCGGCCGCGGATGATTCACTCGTAAGGGGGAAGCCGCTTACGCGAAATAGGGTCGATAGTGGGGCATTGCGGCGTATACCCCCGGCCTTTTGCGGCGCCGGAGAGGGCGAGATGACATGCACCAGTTTGCGAGCGGCTCCAGTGCGGCTGTCAGCCTCCTTGGAGGCGACTCTTCAGGACCACCGGTAGGGCCCGAGACGATCGGCCGCCCGCCGTCGAACTACGAAGCTCCCCCGATTCCACTGCGGCCCTTCCCGACGTCCGTGCTTACGGCGGCGACCGTCGTGACCGCGCAGGCGGTGGCCGAGCAGGAGGTCGACACCGATGACGTGCCCAGCATGGCGGAGGTGCGCCGGCTCGTCGTGCGGCTGCTCGGCGGTGACGAGGTCATCGAGCTCGGCAGCTTCGACGACCGCGACGACGCGATGGCTGCAGCTCAGGAGCTCGTCACGCGCTTCAGCTCAGCCGAGGCAGCGGGCGAGTGGCCCGAGGTCGACGGACGCTTCCTGCGTCCCGGCGCGGTTGCCTCGATCGACGTCCTGGTCACGGACTAGGGGCGCCAGTCAGCGTCGATGCCCGCAGTCAGCTCCCTCAGCTTCGTTCCGTCGGCCTTCATCAACCAGATGGTGCCGGGCAGCTGCGTGAAGGCGATCTCGGAGCCGTCCGGCGAGAAGTCCGGCGCCCAGTCGTCGCCCGCTCTGCGGGTCACGCGCTTCTGGCCCGAGCCGTCCGGATTCATCAGGTAGATCTCCGCCTGCCGGTCGCGGTTCGAGGTGAAGACGATCCGCCTGCCGTCCGGTGAGTAGTCGGGCATCCCGTCGTCCCCGAGGACGCCGTCGGCGCCCTTGGTGAACGTGAGCCGCTTGGCGGGCACCCGGAAGAGCTCGGCGTTGAAGTTCGAGACGCGGTTCGAGGAGTAGACGATCCCGGTGCGATGCCACGTCGGCGAGTAGTGCTCGTGCCAGATCGCGGCTTTTCGAACGAGCCTGCGCTGCGCGGTGCCGTCGGCGTTCATCGTCCAGATCTCCGCGTTGCGGCTGAACGCGAGCCGGCGCCCGTCCGTCGACCAGGCTGGGCCGAGATCCGGGCCGGCGGCCCGCGTCAGACGCGTGACGCCGGTTCCGTCGGCGTTCGCGACGTAGATCTCCTCGTCACCCGAGCGGCGTGAGACGAACGCCAGCCGCGACCCGTCCGGCGACCAGGCCGGGGAGTACGCGCGCCTGAGGAGGAGCCGGGCTCGCTTGCCGTCGGCGCCGATCGTCCAGATGTTCCCAGCCCGCGCGAACGCGAGCTCCTGTGCGGCAGCGCTGCCGGCGGAGGGCACTGGGGCAAGCAGGGTGATCGCGGCAGCCAGAGCGACGAGGAAGCGCCACACGGCTACACCGGCTCGTGCTTGACGACCCAGATCGGCCCGTCGCCGCACTCGACGCGACGAGCGTCCCCGCCGGGGTCGGTGAGCCGCGTCTGGAGCAGCACGACCTGCTCGCCGTCGAGCTCGGCGACCGGCGCGCGCAGGCCGGACATGCCGAAGGTGAGGTGCCAGGCGCGCACCTGGTTGTGGATCTGGCGCGCCGTGTGCGACCAGTCGACGCGGACGTAGTCGTCGTCGGTGAAGTGCCCCGCCCAGCTCACGCCCTCGGCCGGTTGCGGATCGCCGGGCTCGCCGGCCGCGACCCGCTCGAGCGCCTGAGGCAGCATGCCCGCGCCGGCGGCGAGGAGGCGCGGCCCGAACTCGCCGATGTCGACGTCGTCGTCCTCGATCGGGATCATGGTCTGGACGAGCACGTTGCCGGTGTCGAGCTCCGCGTCCATTCGGTGCCACGTCGAGCCCCACTCGGCGTCACCCTCGCGGAGCGCCCAGGCGAGCGGGATCGGCCCGCGATGCCGTGGCAGTCGCGCCGGATGCAGGTTGATCGAGCCGAGCCGCGCCACGTCGAGCGCCGCCTGCGGGATCTTCCACGGAAAGCCCCAGCACGTCAGCAGATCGGGCTCGTAGGCGCGGACGAGCCGCTCGATCGCGTATTTGTCGTGCGCGAAGAGCAAGTCGACGCCCGGGGGCGCGGTCGCAGGGCTCAGGCGCAGGAAGTCCGGCTGCTCGTCGCCGGCCTCCCGGCGCGCGGCGAGGATCGCGACCGGTTCGTGACCGAGCTCCCGCAGCGTCCGTGCGAGCACGTCGGCGATCGGTCTGATCGTGCACACCACGACGACGCGCCACGACTCGGACATGCGCCGAGCCTACGCTGAAATCACGCTTCCGGGGGACGGCCCGTACGCGTTTTCGGCCGACTATCAGTGTGGCGGAGTGGCGTCACTCCGCCACCGCCTACTGAAGGAGACGCCGTGCACGCCGCCCACGCTCTGACCGAACCACCTGTGAGCCCGACCACTGTCGGTGGGTCGCCCGCGCCCCAGTTGGATCAGCGCCGCGTCGTGATCCGCCTGCGGGACGGCGAGACAATCCTCGTCGGCGGTGCGCCGGACTACGAGCGCGCGCTCGTGCTCGCGCAGAAGACGATCACCGGCTTCGGCGAGGCGAAGAACGGCGAGTGGCCGATGCTCGGCGACCGCTTCATCAACCCGGACGCAATCGTCTCGGTCGACGTTCTGCGCTGGTCGTAACTCGCGCTGACAACAGTTAAGCTCCCTGGTGCCGGCCGGCGTCCAGCACACAAGCGTGGGCCGGACGGAGCCGCCCGCCGTCCGGCCCACCCTCGATCGAGCCGCAGCACGGCCGCTGGCTCAACTTTGGCCGCGAGCGGTCGAATACTCGTGCACTCGTGACCCCGACGCGACAATCGCTGGTACCAGGCTGGGCGCGACGCGCGCTACCACTCAGGGCGTATTTCGCCGCCCTCTTCGTCCTCTGCCTGCTGGCCGCGATCGCCGGAGCGTTCTATGTCGACGGGGCGCTCGAACGGGACGCGCGCGCCGCAGCGACGCGGAGCGCGCTCCACTCGGCTCGAACCGCGGGCGAACAGCTCAGCAATCACGCCGCCCTGCTCAAGGCCACATCTGCTCAGCTGGCGGCGAACCCCCAGATCTCGGCCATCCTCGCCCAGCCGGCGGGATGCACGCTCACATTCCAGGGACTCGGCGGCCAGGACCGAGGCCATCTGGATCTCATCCGCGCCGACGGGACCGTCGCCTGCTCCTCACGCAAGCTGACGCCGGCGGCGACGCGTACCGGCTATGCAGGGAGCAGCTGGCTCGCCGATGCGCTCGTGAAGCCGCTCTTCCTCGCGCCCGAGCGCGACGCGCTCGGTGGAGCACCGGTCGCCATCGCCACGGCTCCGATTCCGGGACGGAAGGGCGCCGTGGTCGCGTTCGCCGATCTCGGGGCGCTCGGCCCCCACCTGGCCCACCAGTACGGCGGCGGCCGTGCGACGGTCTTCCTGATCACGACCGCCGACGGACGGACGGTCATCTCCCGCTCGCATCAGCCCGAGCGCTGGATCGGCACCAAGCTCGAGGCCGGCCGGTTCGACGGCCGCGCCGGCGCCGAGCGACGCGACCTCGAGGGCGTGACCCGGTTGTACGCCGGTACGCCTGTCGCAGGCGCCGGCTGGAAGATCTACGTCGGCGAGAACAAGGCGACGGTGCTCGCCTCCGTCGAGCGGCTGCGCACACGCCAGCTCCAGGCGATCGGCATCAGCCTGGGGGCGCTCCTGCTGCTGATCGCGCTGATCTACCGCAAGGTCGTGACGCCGATCCGGCGGCTGAGCAGCTCGGTCCGCACGGCGAGCCGGTCGGCCGCACCGGACCCGATGCCCGTCTCGGGGCCTGCCGAGGTGCGAGCGCTCGCGGAAGACGTGAACACGCTGACGGAGTCGGTGCACAGGGAGCTGCGGGAGCGCCGCCGTGCGGAGGAGAGCTATCGCCTTCTGTTCGAGAGCAATCCCAGCCCGATGTGGGTGTTCGACGCCGAGACGCGGTGCTTCCTGGCCGTCAACGACGCCGCTGTGGCCGAATACGGCTTCGCCCGCGAAGAGTTCCTCGCGATGGTGATCGAGGACATTCGCCCGCCCGCCGAGGTCGACCGGCTTCACTCGGAGCTCGCCGGCTCCGACCCCGACCGCGGCCTCCGCAAGGCCGGCGTCTGGAGGCACCGCCGCAAGGACGGATCCGAGCTTGACGCGGAGATCCACTCGCACGACCATCTCTTCGAAGCGCGGCCGGCCCGGGTCGTCATGTCGCTGGACGTGACGGAGCGTGTCCGGGCGGAGCAGGCGCTGCGCCTGAGCGAAGCGCGGTACCGCGACCTGTTCGAGAACGCGAACGACCTGATCACCGCCGTCGACCTCGATGGCCGGCTCACCGCCGTCAACGAGGCCTTCGTCCAGGCGACCGGCTACAGCCGCGAGGAGCTGATCGGCAAGCCGCTCGCGGAGCTCGTGCCGGAGGAGGGCAGGTCAGCTGTCTCCACCGCGCGCCGCGAGAAGCTCGACGGCGCCGAGTCGACGGTGTACGACAGCGAATTGCTCGCGCGCGACGGACGCTTGATCCGGATCGAGGTCTCGAGCCGCCTGATCTTCGACGACGGCCGGCCGGTCGGGACCGAGGCGATCTGCCGCGACATCTCCGATCGACTCCAGCTCGAGGAGCAGCTCCGCCAGGCGCAGCGCCTCGAGGCGATCGGCCGGCTCGCGGGCGGCGTCGCACACGACTTCAACAACCTGCTCACCGTGATCAGCGGATACACGGAGACCTTGCTCGAAGAGAGCGACCGGAGCTCGGAGCCCGAGCTGACCCAGATCGCGGCCGCCGCCGACCGCGCGGCGATCCTGACGAGGCAGCTACTCGCCTTCAGCCGCCGCCAGGTGCTCCAGCCGCGCGTCCTCGAGCTGAACGGAGTCGTCGAGGGCATCACGCCGATGCTCTCCCGCCTGATCGGCGAGGACCTCGAGCTCGTCGCCTCGCTCGACCCAACGGTCGACCGCGTGCTCGCGGATCCGAATCAGGTCGAGCAGGTGCTGCTCAACCTGGCGGTCAACGCGCGCGACGCGATGCCTGCAGGCGGCGTGCTGACGATCAGGACCGCCAACGTGGAGCTGGACGACGAGTACGTCGCCCATCACGGCGAGTCGAATCCCGGCCCACACGTGATGCTGTCGATCAGCGACACGGGCACCGGCATGGACGCAGACACGCTCTCGCACGTGTTCGAGCCGTTCTTCACGACGAAGTCGGTCGGCACTGGGACCGGGCTCGGGCTCGCGACCGTCTACGGGATCGTCAAGCAGAGCGGCGGCAGCATCTGGGTCTACAGCGAAGTCGGCAAGGGCACGACGTTCAAGGTCTACCTGCCCGTGACGGAGTCGGCGCTGCCGCTCGAGGCCCCACGCGATGCCCGCCTGCCCGGCCCGACCGGCTCGGAGACGATCCTGTTGGCTGAGGACGAGGAGCCTCTCCGCCGGCTGACCGCGACTCTGCTCGAGCGCCACGGCTACGTCGTGATCGCAGCCGAGTCGGCGAACGAGGCGCTGATCATCGCCGAGGAGAACTCCCGCCGGATCGACCTCCTGCTCACCGATCTGATCATGCCCGGGCTCAGCGGCGCGGCCGTCGCCGAGCGAGTGACCGAGCTCGTGCCGGGGGTGAAGGTGCTCTTCATGTCGGGCTACGCCGACAACATCGTCGTCCGGAACGGCAACCTCGCGCCGGGAGCCGCCTTCCTCGAGAAGCCGTTCAGCGCCACCGATCTCGCAGCCAAGGTTCGCGAGACGCTCGACAACGCCGCCTGACCTTAGAATTCGGTGGCCATGGCCGCCGAGGAGGACATCGTCGCGCGCGCGGACGCGTGGCAGCGCGCGATCGAGGCGCGCGATCAGGAAGCAGCCGCAGACATCCTCACGAGTGACTACGCCCTCGTCGTGACGCACCCGGAGGTGCTCGTCATGCCGAGGGAGGTGTGGCTTCGCGTGTTGCCGGACTACGACGTCCGCGCCTACGAGATCGAGCACCGAAACGTCGATGTCCGCGGCGACATGGGGGTCGTCGTGCAGCGCGTCGACATGAACGCAGTCGTCAACGGCGCAGACCGCAGCGGCATCTTCGTCCTCGTCGACCTCTGGGTCGACGACGGCGAAGCCTGGCGCGTCTGGCGCCGGCACTCGACGCCGCTCTCGGCCGGCTCGATCTCCGGCGCGGAGGCCTGACCATGCCGCCGCGAATCGTCTACTACGCAGCGATGAGCCTGGACGGGCGCATTTCCGGCCCGGACCACGATCTCTCGTTCCTGCAGACGCTGGACGGCGGAAACGACTACGAGGTCTTCTACGCCGACGTCGACTCGCTGATCATGGGCGCGCGGACGTGGGACTTCATGGTGCAGCACGGGTCGTGGCCGTACATCGGCAAGCCCACCTGGATCGTCACGCATGCGGAGGAGCTCGCCGAGATCCCGGGAGCAGAGCCGATCGAGCGGTTCGGCGGCGACGTCACGGATCTCGTGGAGCTGATCGGCTCTCGCGGTCTCGAGCGAACGTGGCTCGTCGGCGGCGGCGACCTCGCCGCGCAGTTCCTCGCAGCCGACGTGCTCGACGAGCTGATCCTGACGATTGCCCCCGCCCTCGTCGGCGCAGGGCCCACACTCGCGGACGGCGCATTCCCGCTGCGCGCCTTCGAGCTCGTGGCGTCGGAGCAGTTCGGGAAGAACGGCGTGCGCGTCCGGTACGAGCGGCCGCGCTGAGCGGTCCGGCTCCGATCCCGCGACCCGACTGGTCGCCGCT
The DNA here is from genome assembly GCA_963765705.1 of uncultured Gaiellaceae bacterium. Classification (GTDB taxonomy): domain Bacteria; phylum Actinomycetota; class Thermoleophilia; order Gaiellales; family Gaiellaceae; genus Gaiellasilicea. Next base: position 643,449 of record CAVXXJ010000011.1, on the reverse strand, counting down.
GCCCTACGAGGGCTGCGTCGGCGTCGAGGGCAAAGTGCTGCTCCGCTCGCCGACGCTCATTCTCGCGCTGCTCCGGTTCGCGCCCGACGGGACGATTCACGAGCACGCTGCGCCGATGGACATCGACGTCGTCTGTCTCGAGGGACAGGGCTTCGTCAGCGTCGGCGACGAGCGGTTTCCGTTCAGTGCGGGGGAGTCGGTTCGCTGGCCCACCGGCGCGATGCACCGCCTCTGGACGGAGGCGACGGAGATGACGACGCTGATGGTCGAGCATCACCTGATCGAAGGGAGCTGACGAATTGAGGCCGGGCTCGCGCCCGGCCCCGTCGACCAGCGCGTGCCGCCAGCTCACCGCGCTTGGCCGTGACCGAGTAGATGCGCGCCGGCCCTCACCTTGCGCGCTCAGATGTAAGGACTTTGTGCGATTCAGTGAGAGCGGGGTGGGTTGGGGTATCTAGAGAGTGATGGCCACGACCGAACCCGGCGCTCAGGCGGCGCGCGAGCTTGACGAGCTGTACCGCGCGCACGCAGCCGAGATCTATCGCTACGTCTACGCCGTCCTGGGCAACCGCGCGGATGCCGAGGACGTGACCCAGACGACGTTCGTAAACGCCCTGCGGGCGCTCGAGCGCGGCGAGCGGCCGCGCAAGCCCGCGAACTGGCTGATCACGATCGCGCACAACCTGATCCGCCAACGCTTCCGCCAGCAACAGGCGCGGCCGCACCAGGTCGCACTCGATCGCGATGTCCCCACGCTCGAGGCCGACGACGACGGGCCATCGATCGAGGATCTCGTCCGAGCGCTGCAGCGGATCCCGGAGACGCAGCGCGAGGCCCTCGTCCTGCGCGAGCTGGAGGGTCGTTCGTACAAGGAGATCGCGTCGATCCTCGGCACGTCGGTGACGGCGCTCGAGACGCTGGTCTTCCGCGCCCGCCGGTCGCTCGCCGAGGAGCTCGAGAACCTCGTCACCTGCGACCGCGCCGAGCTCGCGCTCTCCCAGCACTCGGACGGCCGCCTCGGCCGCAAGGAGCGCAGGCGTCTGATCGCGCACCTGGAGGAGTGCCCGAACTGCGCCCGCGTCGCCTCGATCGGGATGAAGCGCCGCCGGGCGTTCAAGGGGCTCGCACTCCTGCCGCTGCCATTCTCGCTGACCTTGTTCAAGGGCGCGCCGAGCGCGTCCGCTGCGGTCGGCCTGCCGACGATTGGCGCAGGAACCGCGGCAGGCACGGCCGCCGGCGTCGGCGGGGGTGCTGTTGCCGCGAAGATCGCAGTCGGCCTCGCTGCGGTTGCCGTGGCCGGCGGCGCCGGCTACGAGGGCGTGAAGGTCGTCCGCGGTCCCGCGACTCCCGAGCGCCCCGCAAAGGCAGCGCCCGCTGCGGCCGTTCCGGTCGCGCAGCCGGCGATCGTGCGCGACGACCTCGTGGTCGCGAACCTGACGCCGCCGACCGGCGACATGCCCGCTCGCGTCAAGGCGGCGCCGGTGCGCGCCAAGGCTCCGCTGAGAGGCCGCAGCGCAACGGCGCCCGGACAGACGAAGACCACGACGAATGCGACATCGTCGAGAGGCAACAGCGCCACGGCGCCCGGCCGTACGAAGACCGTGGTGCCGCAGAAGGGCAATAGCGCCGGCAAGACCGCCGCTGCGCCAGGCCAGGCGAAAGCGGCGCCGACGCGAAAGGCGACGCCGAAGCCGACCCGCGTCGCCAAGGCAGAGCCGGTCCGCGGCAAGAGCGCAACTGCACCGGGACAGGCCGCGACTCCACCTGGACAAGCCGCGACTCCGCCGGGACAGGCCGTGGCTCCACCCGGACAAGCCGCGACCCCGCCCGGACAGGCCGCGACCCCGCCCGGACAGCTGAAGGACGTCGGCGAACCGATGCCCAAGAAGCCACGCTAGACGGTCTCGCAGGCGCGGTCTCTACGATGCGTCGATGGCCGCCGACCAGACCTTCGCCGACGTGCTCGACGCCAACGCGGCGTACGCGGACGAGTTCCGGCTGACGGGGCTCGAGCCACGCGCCGCCAAGGGCCTCGCCGTGCTGACGTGCATGGACTCGCGGATCGAGCCGCTGCAGATGCTCGGCCTCGCGCCAGGCGACGCGAAGATCCTGCGCAACGCCGGGGCCCGCGTCACCGACGACGTGCTCCGCACGCTCGTGCTCGCGTCGTACCTGCTCGGCGTCGACCGCGCGATGGTCGTCGCCCACACGAAGTGCCGGATGGGATCGGGCGACGAGGACGACATCCACGCGGCCCTGGACGAGGCCGGCGGCCCCGACACCCGCAGTCTCGCCTTCCTCGTCACCGACGACCAGGAGGCGACGGTCCGCGCCGACGTCCAGCGCGTGCGCTCGTGGCCGTACCTCTCGCGGCTGCGGGTGGGTGGGTTCCTGTACGACGTCGATACCGGTCGGCTCGAGCAGCTCTGCTGAAACGAATCCCGCCGCAGGATCGTTGAAGGTCCAACATGGATGCACGCGAGCAGCGGTTGGCACAGAACGAGTCGCTCTTCCGGGACGTGAACGAGCGGATCGAGGCGATGGCGCACCACCTCGGCCCGGAGGTCCCGTACGAGTTCCTCTGCGAGTGCGCGAATCCGGACTGCACCTTCCGCGTCAGCCTCTCGATCGCGACCTACGAGTCGATCCGCGCGGATCCGAGGAAGTTCGTCGTGCTGCCGCTCCACTACACCCCGGAGGTCGAGAAGCTGGTCGTCCAGGAAGAGACCTACTGGGTCGTCGTCAAGACGGGCGAGGCCGGCGAGTACGTCGAGCACCTCGACCCGCGCAGCCGACAGGCTCCGACGCCGCAGAACGACGTCTAGGCCTCAGATCCAGTCCCAGCGCTTGGCGAAGCCGATCGTGATCGGTGCGATCAGAGCGATCAGGCCGAGCACGACCCAGAACAGCACCGGCTCGTCGAACAGCCCGACCTTGAAGTTCATGCCCATCACGCCGGCGATCAGCGCGCCCGGCAGCAGGATCACGGAGGTGAGCGTCAGCACCTTCATGATCTCGTTCGTCCGATGCCCGCCGCGGGCGATCAGGACGTCGAAGGAGCCGACGATCGCCTCGCGCGCGTCGCGCGCCTCCTGCACGGTCGACTCGAAGCGCTCCAGCAGCGACTGAAACTGCCGGCCGGACTTGTGGTCGCCCAGGGCTTCCAGCTCCGGGTGGGTGAGCGCGACGAGTGCGGAACGGTGAGCTGCGAGGGCGCGACGAAGGTTCCCGACCTGCTGCCGCATTTCGATCAGGCGTTCGATGTCCTTCTCCTCGCCGGCGTCGCCCTCGCCGCGCATCGCCTGGATGTCGAACTCCTCCAGCCGCTGCTCGATCCGCTCGAACGCCGCTGAGTATGAGCCGAGCACCCACTCGAGCAGCGCCGCCAGGAACCCGGGCCCGTCGAGCGAGCCGGTGTCGCCCGAGCCGGACACTCGCTCGGCGAACTCTTCGAGCACGGGTATCGGCTCGTCGTGCGCTGTCACGACCCAGTTCTCGCCGACCACGCACTCGAGCCCGATCAGCTTTCCTTCCTCCTCCGAATTCGGCGCGTACGTGGTGACGTGGATGTAGCGGCCGTGGTCGCAGAAGGTCGCGCGTTCCTTCGAGTCCGCCAGGCAATCGCGCGTGTTGGTGTCGAGGCCGAACGCCTCTGCGACACGGTCGGCACTCTCCTCCGACTCGCGATCGATGTCGACCCAGAGCAGCTTCGAGCCGCTGAGGCGGCGCGGGCGGTCGGCGATGTCGTCCAGACGCTGGACTTTGTCGCGGTCGAAGAGGATCGCGTCGCTCACCGGCGACGCGCTTCCTCGGGCTCGTCGACGGTCTCGTCGGCGGTGTCGTCGACGTCGACGTCGGGGTCGACCTCGTCCGCGCGGCGGCGAAGATCCTCCGCGGCCTCCTGCTGCTTGCGTGCGCGATCGGCCTGCTCCTCCGCCTGGAGGCGAGCCTGCTCCGCCTTGCGGGCGGTCGCTTCTGCGTCTTCTCGGTGGTCGCGCGCCTCGGCGCGCCGCTCGTCGAGCTGGGCCTCGCGCCGCTTGCGAGCAGCGATAACCACTCCTGCGACGACGAGGAGCCCGACGACGATCAATACGACGATCCAGGTGGTGCTCACGAGTGTCCTCCTTACGTTGTGGAATGCCCGGAGGACGCGCCCTCAGATAACCCGGGATCCCCGGCGAGGTCATTTCGAAACAGGAGAACCGACGCGCAGCAGGCGCTGCCACCAAACGCCTCGCGGCGCGCGGACGACGACGAGGTTCGCCCGCAGCTCCGGCGGGATGGAGTCGATCGAGCGGACGCCGAGCACGACCGGACCGTCGTGCTGCTCGATCTCCGCGCGCTTGCCGAAGAGGTCGTCGCTCTCGTCGAAGAAGAGGATCGCGCCGGCGCGCTCAGCCGAGTCGAACACCCGGCTGAGGTTCTTCTCCGTCTCGCCGATGTACTTCGAGACGACGTCCTGCGGGCCGATGACGGCGACGCGTGCGTCGCGACGTGTGGCCAGCAGCTTGACGAGCTCGTTCACGCTCAGATCGTATGCCGCACGCACCGCGATCGAATCTCGACGGGCGCGGCTACTTCCCCTGACGCCGAATGAGAGGGTTCGCACAAAGCGCAGTCGTCCAAGGGAGGAGCAATGCTCGAGGAACTCAAGAACTTCCTGTTTCGGGGCAACATCATCGAGCTCGCGGTCGCGTTCGTCATGGGAGTCGCGTTCGCGGCGGTGATCAACTCGCTGGTCGACAACCTCGTCATGCCGATCGTGGCGATGATCATCGGGAAGCCGGACTTCAGCGGGCTCACCTTCACGATCAACGACGCGGTGTTCCGTTACGGCGCGTTCATCACCGACGTGATCCAGTTCGTCGCGATCGGCGCCGCGGTGTTCTTCTTCGTCGTCAAGCCGGTGCAGGCGATGCTGGAGCGGCGGCGCAAGGAGCCGATCGAGGAGGGCATGCCCGACGAGGAGCGCCGGCATCAGGAGCTGCTCGCGGCGCTCGCGGCGCGCAACACCTAGATCTAACGCAACTCCGCGAGGAGTTGCTGCATCCGGGCAATCTCGATCTGCTGGTCGGCGTCGACGTGCCGTGCGAAGGCGTCGCTCTCCGGCTCGGCGCCGCCGTTCGCGGCGTAGAGGTTCTGCACCATGACCAGCGCGCCCTGGTGGTGGTGGATCATGGACGTCAGGAAGAGCTTGTTGAACGCCTTCCCGCGGGCATCGCCCAGCCTGGTCAACTGCTGCTCGGTGAGCATGCCCGGCATCAGCTTCCCGCCCGAGCCGTGGGCGTGCTGGTGCCCGCCGGTGAGGGCGGGCACGGACTGCCCGCGCTGCCTCAGCCAGCGCTGCATCTGCTCGATCTCGCTCTTCTGTGAGATGTCCATCCGCTCGGCGAGCAGTGGGATCTCACCGCCGGCGGCGCGCTTCGGCACCAGCGCGGTCATCCGCAGCGCCTGCGCGTGGTGCAGGATCATGCCCTGCATGAAGAGGACGTCGGCGTCGACGAAGGTCGGCACCTCGAGCTCCGAAAGCTCCTCTGCCGAGAGGGTCTTGCTTCCCTGACCGGGTGCGCCCGGCTGGACGATGTTCGGCGCCGTCTCGGTCGCAGGATCCGCGGACTTGTCCCCGCAGCCTGCGAGGAGCAGCACGATGCCGAGCACTACCGGGCCGCGGCGCCAGGCAGGAAGGCGTCCGGACTGGGCCTTGAGCACCATCGAACCTCAGTATAGGATCGCCTGATCCGGTCGTCCGTCGGGGGAAAACAGGAGGAGTCAATGACCGCTTCACGCGGCTCACGCCGTCGCAATCGTTCTCTGATCGGGATCGCGCTCGGGGTCGCGCTCGTCCTGGTCGCTCTCGTGCCTGCGGCGGCACGCGCGGACGTGGATCCGCGGCTCGGTCTCACCGCCGGCTGGCTGGACGCCGGCTCTGCGAACAGCGGCATGGAGCTGCTCGCGCACAACGACCGCCCGCCGGGCTTCTTCAACCCCGCCAGCATCGGCTCGCTCAGCTTCGCCAACTCGGACATCGCCTTCAGCGGCAAGTACGCGTTCGCCGGCAGCTTCCACGGGTTCAACATCTACGACCTCACGAATCCCGCCGCCCCGACGCTCAAGACGTCAGTCGTGTGCCCGGGCGGCCAGGGAGACATGTCGGTGTGGGGCAACCTGCTCTTCATGTCGGTCGAGGAGACCCGCGGGAAGATGGACTGCACACTGACCCCCGCCGCTACCCCGACGACACGGTTCCGCGGCGTTCGCATCTTCGACGTCAGCAACATCGCGGCGCCCGTGCAGGTCGCCGCGGTGCAGACCTGCCGCGGCTCGCACACGCACACGGTCGTCACGAGCCCGAGCGACAACGCCAACGTCTACGTCTACGTCTCCGGCACCGCCGGCATCCGCGCCGGCACGGAGCTCGCCGGCTGCAACGGCAACAGCTCGCTCACCGATCCGACGACGGCGAACTTCCGCATCGACGTGATCAAGGTGCCGGTCGCGGCGCCGCAGACCGCCGCGATCGTCAGCAACCCGCGCCTGATGAGCAAGTGCGGCTCGAGCGCGTGCGAGGGCGACTTCGCGACGCAGGAGCCGCATCCCGATCCGCGCTATGGCATCCGGGGCGCGCTCAACTGGCTGAACACGTCGGGCACGCAGCCGACGTATCCCGCGGGCGACCCACGGGCGCCCGGCGGCCAGAGCGTCTCGCAGAGCGTTGCCTGCCACGACATCACCGCCTACCCGGAGATCGGGCTGGCAGCAGGCGCCTGCCAGGGCGACGGAATCCTGATCGACATCTCCGACCCGGTGCACCCGGTCCGGATCGACAACGTCACCGACTTCAACTTCGCCTACTGGCACTCGGCGACGTTCAACAACGACGGCACGAAGGTGATCTTCACCGACGAGTGGGGCGGCGGCACCGGCGCGCGCTGCCGCGCGACCGACCGGCCCAACTGGGGCGCGAATGCGATCTTCGACATCGTCGACCGCAAGATGGTGTTCCGCAGCTACTACAAGCTGCCCGTCGTGCAGACGAGCCAGGAGAACTGCGTCGCGCACAACGGCTCGCTCGTCCCGGTGCCCGGCCGCGACGTCATGACCCAGGCCTGGTATCAGGGCGGTGTCTCGGTGTTCGACTTCACCGACTCGGCGAACCCGCAGGAGATCGCGTTCTTCGACCGCGGCCCGATCAGTGCCACCTCGCTCGTCACCGGGGGCTTCTGGTCCGGCTACTGGTACAACGGCTTCATCTACGGGACGGAGATCGCACGTGGCTTCGACGCCTTCGGGCTGACGCCGACGGCCGCGCTCTCCGAGAACGAGATCGCCGCCGCGTCTGAGCCGCAGCTCACGCAGTTCAACGCGCAGCTGCAGCCGCGGATCACGTGGGCGCCGAGCTACGCGCTCGTGCGGGCATACCGCGACCAGGGCGTCCGAGGCGGTGCGATCGACGCCGCGACGCTGGCGAAGATCGACAAGTTCGTCGACAAGGCCGAGCGGTTCTCGCAGGGGCACCAGACGAGTGCTGCTCAGGCGCAGCTGCACGCACTGGCGAACCAGCTCGACGGTGAGCAGTACGCGACGCTCCGCTCGGCGATCCGCGCCCTGTCGGATGCGTCGGCGCCGCACAAGCCGAAGCACGTACCGGCCAAGCCCTCGCTGAAGCAGCCGTCTCACAAGGGCCCGCTGCCTCCGCAGGAGGACGAGCCGGCCGTCGAGGAACAGGTCGTTCCGCAGGCGGATTAGTAGTTGACGGGGGAGGGGCGGCCACCGCCCCTCCCCCGTTACCGATCTGCCGAGTCGAGGAAGCGCTCGATCATCGAGTTCACCTGCTCGGGCACGTCGAGCTGGTTGAAGTGCCCTCCCCCGACGGTCACGCCGATGTGCGTGTCGGGCTTGAGCGAGAGCAGGCGCGCGGGCTCGTTGCTTCCACCCGGCTGCGAGCGGAGGACGAGCAGCGGCGCCGAGCACATCGCCAGCGCGCCGACGCCGTTCCAGTCGACGACGCCGCGGATCGCGGCCGCCGCCACGCTGAGGGGCACCGCGCACATGGTCTCGACGATGGTGCGCTCCCACTCCGGGGCGGCGCCCGCGGCAGTCTCCTCGACCCACGCTCGCCGGACACTTTCGCCATCGGGGCCGGCGAGCTGAGCCGCCAGCGCCGCATAGACCTGGCGCGCCTCCGCGGTCGGGTGGATTGGGCCGGGATCCACCGCGACGATCGCAAGCGCCAGCGACGGGTGCCTGGCGGCGAGCTCGATCCCGATCATCCCGCCGAGGCTGTGGCCCACCACGACCGGCCTCGAGATCCCCGCCTCGGAGCAGAGCCAGGCCACGTCGTCGGCGAGCGTCGGCACGTCGTAGCCGTCCTCCGGACGGTCGCTCGCCCCACAGCCGCGCAGGTCGAGCGTGACGACCGTGTGGGAAGCCTTGAAATGGTCGAACTGCGGTTGGAAGAACGTGTGGTCGCAACACCAGCCGTGGACGAAGACGAGCGGCGGATCCCCGCTACCCCCCTGCTCGTAGTACAGGCTGAGGTCGTCCCGTTTCGCGTAGGCCAAGGATCGATTTTCTCATAGCTGTCCGTCACTCGGTTCGGCCCGAAGCGACCAGCGCTCTCGCGCGTGCATCGTGTCGACGTCGGGAAGGTGCTCGTCGACGAGATCGAGCGTCCGCGCGACGAGGTCGTCGAGCTCCGGTTTCACCTGGTCGAGCAGAGCGTCGAGCCGTGCTGCCGCGTTTGGAGGTCCGCCTCGTCGAAGCAGAGGATCGCGCCGGAGCGCTCGGCGTCGTCTAACGCTCGGCCGAGGTACTTCTCCGTCTCGCCGATGTACTTCGAGACGACGTCCTGGGGGGCCGATCACGGCAACGCGCGCGACGCGACGGGTCGGCAGCAGCTTGCAGAGCTCGTCCACGCTCGAGATCGTAAGGGCAGCGCCGTTTCGTCTCGCGAGCCGTGGGCATGTGACTTACAACCGAGGACGAAGGAGGATTCATGGCTCGTATCGAGGAGACCATCGAAGTCGATGTGCCCGTGCGGACGGCCTACAACCAGTGGACGCAGTTCGAGGAGTTCCCGCAGTTCATGGAGGGCGTGGAGAACGTCCAGCAGGTGGACGACACGCACCTCGTCTGGTCGGCCGAGATCGGCGGCAAGAAGGAGGAGTGGCGGGCGGAGATCACCGAGCAGCACCCGGATCACCGCGTGGCGTGGAAGGCCACGGAAGGCCGCGAGAACGCCGGCGTCGTCACGTTCCACCAGATCGACGAGAACACGACCCGCATCGCCGTGCAGATGGACTGGGAGCCGGACGGCCTCCTCGAAGCGGCGGGGTCGGCCGTGGGCGCCGACAGCCGGCGCGTGCAGGGCGACCTGAAGCGGTTCAAGGAGCTGATCGAGAGCCGGAGCGCCGAGACTGGTGCCTGGCGCGGCGAGGTCGAGAACAGCGCCGATCGCTCGTAGGGCGTAGGTCGAAGCCGGGCGGCTGCCCCTAGTCCGGGCGGTCGCTCGGCTCGGCCCTGAGCGACCAGCGCTGGCGGGCGCGCGTCGTATCGACGTCGGGCAGGTGCGTCTCGACGAGATCGAGCGTCCGCGCGACGAGGTCGTCGAGCTCCGGTTTCACCTGGTCGCGCGGGAGGTCGAGCAGCGCGTCGAGCCTTCTCGCTGCGTCCGGCGGCGTCAGCTCCATGCGGGAGACGACCGCGCCGGCGCGCTTCAGCTTCTCCGGCGCGATGTAGACGCGGTTCAGCCCCGCCAGCATGCCGACGACGTTGCGCATCGTCGCGAGCACGTACTCGTAGAAGACGACGAGGTCGCCGCGGTCGCGGCCCATCCCGTCGTAGATCCAGCTCGGCGTGAACTTCAGGTGCGCCTCGACCATCGTGCGGCGGAGCGCCTCGGGGTACTCGAGCACACGCGCGCGGATCGGCTCGTAGCGCTCCTCGCCGAAGAGGACGATCGACTCCTGGACGCCGCGGAGAACGTCGAGGCTCGTCGTGTCCGTGTTCTCGCCGGAGAGAACACCGTCGATCAGCTCGTCGAGCCAGCCGAGCCGCACGTGCGCGACGTCGGCCTTCACCGTGCCGAAGCGGTACTGCTCGAGGCAGGCGTTGCCGGGGAAGTGCTCTGTCCAGGTGAACCTTTGGCCGTCGCCCGCCGCGCGCGGGGTCTCGAGCCAGTCATGGTCGATGCTGTCCCAGTAGACGATCGTGTCGATGTCCGACCAGCGGTCGGCGACACCCTGAGCGACCGAGCCGCCGAGGACGGCGATCTGGGCGCGTTCGGCGTACGGAGTGATGTAGGCGCCGGCTAGGTCGAGGCGCCAGACGGAGTGGTCGGCCATGCGCCAACCCTACGGATGTCGCGTGATCGGTCGCAGTCGCGGCCGCGCGCGGCTCCACCGCGCATGTCTTGAGGGAAGCGGCCGAGCGTAGCCCGACCTGCGCGCGCGGCTTTGGCCTGCATTGGAACGTCCGCCACAGCCTAACGGTTGTGGGTCACGTTTGGCGTGAAACATTCCGTAGGTCACCTTCGCTCTAGTCGAACCTAGTTTAATAGCTGCGCTGGAACACCTAAAGCAGCTAGGTGAAGGTTACGTAGTGACGTTAGATACATCACTATGGCGTGAATGGTTCCGTTGGTTTCGCATTAGCTAGGCTCTACACCGCTTAGCCAGGGCTCTCTGGAGCCATCAGGCGAGATACAAAAGTTTCGTAGGACATAACTGCTAGATTCCCTACGAAACTCGTTTGATCTTGGCCTAAATTAGGGCTCATAGCGCATAATCTAGGCATATACTCCCACCGTAGGATGGCTCGAATGGACTACATCCCTGCGTTCAATCGCTATTCCCCTGAAGTGATGGGAGCGTTCGGGCGCATAGAACGTGCACGAGGTGCTATTGAGTCGGCGGCGATCCTTCCTGCGCAAGAAGAGATCCTACGACTCGACGCACGTGTGGGATCTGTCCACTACTCCAATGTAATGGAGGGTAATGAGCTATCTCGCTTAGAAGCCCTTCGCGCGGCCGAACATGAGCTTGAAGTAGACGACAAGGCCAAGCTGGAACTCGTCAACTACGTCGCGGCGCTTGACTTCATCGTCGCGGCTCATGCGGAAGGTCAGGTCGTTTACTCGTCCGAGTTTCTGAAGCGTCTGCATGGCGTCCTGACGAAAGGGCTAGGGCGCGATGACTCGCGATTCAAGCCGCATCACGAAGGCGAGTGGAGGGACGGCGAAGTGGTCGTCAAGGACGCGATACAGATCTTCCACCGTGCTCCGGAGCAGGCGAAGGTAGCTGAACTGATGGACGCGCGGCTGGAGTGGCTAGAGAAAAAGCGCGAGAGCGCAGACTACCCCACGCCGATTCTCGCGGCACTGGCGCACTTCGAGATCGCGGAGGTGCATCCATTCGCCGACTACAACGGTCGAGCCGCACGCCTGTTCGCCACCGCAGTTTTCTACCGCGAGCGATTCCTGAGCCGCTCGCTGTTCTCACCGGAGCGGTACTACGCCGAGGACAAGGACTCCTACTATGCAGCGCTTCGGGCGATCAAGACCACGCGTACCCTGAACGACTGGCTCGGCTATTACGTGAATGGACTGGCAGTCGAGTTCGAGAGGGTGGCAGAGAAGGTCAAGGAATTAGCGGCAGTCACACGATCTCTTCCGCTCCCAGTTCAGCTCAGCACGACACAGGAACGGGCAATCGCGTTGCTCACGACTGAGAAACGCCAAAACGTCACGATCCGGGAGTTGATGGATGCCGCAGGCGTGAGCTCGCGAACGGCGTCTCGCGATCTCAACGAGCTTGTGGACGTCGGGGTAATGCGAGCGTCCGGCACCACCCGAAATCGAACGTTCCGACTGGCGGCCAGTGATCCATCTACCGGCGGCCGCCCGCGAACCTGGACCGAAGAACGCGTCGAGCGCGAACTTCGAACGCTCGCCAGTTCAGTCGGTCACTGGCCCACACATCGGGACTTCGACCGGGCGGGGCAGCTCGCGCTCTATGCCGCGATGCAGAGAATGGGCGGCACCGAGTACTGGGAGGAGCGAATATTCCCGCCGTGAAAAGCAGTCAGTCGGCGACGCAGCAGTAAGGCCTTCAGCCAAAGCCCTGCCACTGCGCAGGCTAGATCGTCCAGGTGTCGCCGCTGCCCAGCAGCCCCGCGAGCTCGCCTTCGCCCTTCCCTTTCGCGACGGTGATCTGCTCGGCCATCAGCTCGTCGTAGACCGGGCGGTCGACGGCTCGGAAGACGCCCATCGGGGTGGCGCCGATCACTTCCTGCGTCATCCGTGAGAGGGCGAACGCATGCGCTGGCTCCTTCAGGTGCGCGTCGTGCACCAGCAGGCCCGGCTCGGACGCCGCCACGACCTCCGGTGAGCCATCCGGCAGCAGCCGAACACCCTTGTCGCCCCACACGATCGGCTCGCCGTGCCGGAGGTAGAGCCGGTTCTCCTTGTGCTCCCGGACGAAGTCGAACGCGTTGTCGTTGTAGATGTTGCAGTTCTGGTAGATCTCGACGAAGGCGCTCCCCTTGTGGTGCGCGGCCGCCCGCAGTACCTCGGTCAGCTCCTTCTTGTCGGTGTCGATCGCGCGCGCGACGAAGGTCGCCTCGGCACCGATCGCTAGCGAGAGCGGGTTGAACGGGTGGTCGAGCGAGCCCATCGGGGTCGACTTCGTCACCTTCCCCAGCTCCGACGTCGGCGAGTACTGGCCCTTCGTCAGCCCGTAGATCTGGTTGTTGAACATCAGGATCTTCAGGTTCACGTTCCGGCGCAGCGCGTGGATCAGGTGGTTGCCGCCGATCGACATCGAGTCGCCGTCGCCCGTCACGACCCACACGGATAGGTCCGGACGGGACACGGACAAACCCGTCGCGATCGCTGGCGCACGGCCGTGGATCGAATGCATCCCGTAGGTCTGCATGTAGTACGGGAAGCGGGCGGCGCAGCCGATCCCGGAGACGAAGACGATGTTCTCCCGCTTCAGCTCCAGCTCGGGCATGAACGACTGGACGGCAGCGAGGATCGCGTAGTCACCGCAGCCCGGGCACCAGCGCACCTCCTGGTCGGACTTGAAGTCCTTCGCGGTCAGCGTCAGCGGGTTGCCATTCCCTTCGGTCATGTCCGCCTCTCGTTCCCGCGCTTGAAGTTCCCGGTCGCCTTCGCCATCAGCAGCTGCTGGCCGTGCTCGTCCTCGGTCGGCGCCACCTCGAGGAACTTCTCGGCGATCTTCCCGGCAAGCGTCGTCGCGCGCCGGCCCTTCCAGAGGATCTCGACCGTGCCGTCCCTGCGGGCTCGGTAGGAGAACGGCCGCTCCTTCAGCAGCAAACCGCGCTGGTCGGGCGTCTTCTTCTTCGGCCTCATGACTCCACCAGCGCCGTGATCGCCTCGGCGAGCTCGGACGCCCGGAAGGGAGTGCCGCGCACGCGGTTGTAGCCGATCGCGTCGACGAGGAACTCGGCTCGGACGAGCTTCAGCAGCTGGCCGAGGTTCATCTCCGGGATCAGGATCTTGTCGTAGCTGCCCAGCACCTCGCCCGTGTTGAGCGGGAACGGGTTCAGGTAGTGCAGGTGCGCCTGCGCGATCGAGTGCCCGGCGCGCCGCACGCGCTTCACCGCCGCGCCGATCGGGCCGTACGTCGAGCCCCACCCCAGGACCAACGTGTCGGCACCGTCGGGATCGTCCACCGCGAGCGGCGGGATGTCGTTCGCGATCCCGGCCACCTTGGCGGCGCGGAGACGTGTCATCAGGTCGTGGTTCTCGGGGTCGTACGAGATCGAGCCGGTGACGTCGGCCTTCTCGAGCCCGCCGATCCGGTGCTCGAGCCCGGGCGTGCCGGGAACCGCCCACGGGCGGGCGAGCGTCGCAGGATCGCGCGCGTACGGCATGAACTCGCCGTCGCTGACCGTCGCGAACTGCGTCGAGATGTCCGGCAGGTCGTCGACGCTCGGGATCAACCACGGCTCGGAGCCGTTGGCGAGGTACGCGTCGCTGAGCAGATAGACGGGCGTCCGGTACTTCAAGCGCGATCCGCGCCGCCTCGATCGCGGCGTGGAAGCACTGCGACGGCGTCGAGGCCGCGAGCACAGGCACCGGGCTCTCGGAGTTGCGCCCGAACATCACCATCAGCAGGTCGGCCTGCTCCGGCTTCGTCGGCATCCCGGTCGAGGGGCCGGCGCGCTGGATGTCGAGGATCAGCAGCGGCAGCTCGAGCATGATCCCGAGGCCGATCGTCTCCTGCTTGAGCACGATCCCCGGCCCGGCCGAGGTCGTGACGCCGAGCGAGCCGCCGAAGGCCGCGCCGAGCGCCGCGCCGACCGCGGAGATCTCGTCCTCGGCCTGGAACGTCCGGATCCCGAACGACTTGTGCTGCGCGAGCTCCTCGAGGATCGAGCTCGCGGGGGTGATCGGGTACGCCCCCAGGAACAGGTCGAGGCCGGAGAGCTTCGAGGCGGCGATCAGCCCGTAGGAGAGCGCCGTGTTGCCGCTGATCTGCCGGTAGATGCCCGGCGCCATCTTGGCCGGCGCGATCTCGTAGCTGACCGCGAAGTCCTCCGAGGTCTCGCCGTAGGCGTAGCCCGCCTTGAAGGCGGTCGCGTTCGCCTGCGCGATCTCGGGCCGCTTGCCGAACTTCTTCTCGACGTACTCGAGCGTCCCCTCGGTGGGGCGGTTGTAGAGCCAGCTCATCAGCCCGAGCGCGAAGAAGTTCTTCGAGCGCTCGGCCTCACGCGACGTGATCCCCTCGATCCCCTTCAGCGCGCCGACCGTCATCGACGTCAGCGCGACCTCGTGGACGTGGTAGTCGGCGAGCGAGCCGTCCTCGAGCGGGCTCGACTCGTAGCCCGCCTTCTGGAGGTTGCGCTCCTTGAACGTGTCGGTGTCGACGATCAGCGTGCCGCCCTTCGGCAGGTCGCCGACGTTCGTCTTCAGCGCCGCCGGGTTCATCGCGACGAGGACGTTCGGCGCGTCGCCGGGCGTGAGGATGTCGTGGTCGGCGAAGTGGAGCTGGAAGCCCGAGACGCCCGGGAGCGAGCCGGCCGGGGCGCGGATCTCGGCCGGGAAGTCCGGCAGCGTCGAGAGGTCGTTCCCCATCACGGCCGTCTCGCTCGTGAACCGGTCGCCGGTCAGCTGCATGCCGTCGCCGGAGTCGCCCGCGAAGCGGATGATCACCTGGTCGAGCTGCTCGACGGCTTTCGCCATGTCCTAGTTGTATCGCAAGGAACGATCGTTGACTTGGCGGAAATCTCTACGGTGAATCCTAGTTGCAAGCAAGGAAAGAGAGGACCCCATGCAGCCCGACCTACATTCGAGCTTCGCCGACGAACGCCTGCGCGACGACCATGGCGTGCGGCCCGAGTCGACGCCCCGGCCGGCACTGGAGACGGCTATTCGACCGGGCGACGAGCAACCGTCAGGCCCCAGGCCTCGCCCGACGCGAACAGCTCGTCCGGATCGACATCGTCCCGCCAACCGATGAAGTGCCTCTCGGGATCGGCGGCCGTCGAGCCGAAGACGGCCAGCCGCTCCTCGGGCGGCTTCTCGACGGCGCGCTCGAGCTCGTCCAGCCGGCGCTCGGCCTCGTCGGCGGCAGGCCCTTCCATGTAGCCCCTAGGCATCGGAAGCCTCGGCGAGGAGCGCATTCAGGTCGAGCGGCTCGCTGACCATCGCCACGCTGCCGTCGGCGGCGCGAGGCCACTCGCTCTCCGGCCTGTCGCGGTAGAGCTCGATCCCGTTGCCGTCCGGGTCGTTCAGGTAGATCGCCTCGCTGACGCCGTGGTCGGAGGCGCCGGTGACGGGATGAGCCGCTTCGACGAGCCGGCGCAGCGCGTCGGCGAGCGCGGGCCGGTCGGGATAGAGGATCGCGAAGTGGAAGAGCCCCGTGTGGCCGGGCGGAGGCGGCGTGCCGCCGCGGCTCTGCCACGTGTTCAGGCCGATGTGGTGGTGATAGTCGCCGGCGGAGACGAACGCCGCTTCGTCACCCATCCGCTGCTGCAGCTCGAAGCCGAGCACGCCGACGTAGAACTCGAGCGCGCGCTCGATGTCGGCCACCTTCAGGTGCACGTGACCGATCTGGGTGCCCGGATCGATCGGCTTCGCCATGCGGAGACCGTACCGCGTCAGGGTCGCGTGAAGCTGATCAGCTCCTCGCGTCCGGTCTCCCCCTTCACCTTCAGCGCGAGGACGGGCCCCACGTCGCGGGCGTAGAACTTGTGCTCGACCAACGCCGGATCGAGGGGCGTCGTGTCCTCCGTCTGCAGAGCTCCCTCGAACGTGCCCGCAGGAACCTCGACCCGCTCGTCGACGCTCAGGACCTTCGCCCGGTCCTCGGCCTCGCCGGCGTAGTACTCCTGCCGATACGTCAGCCCGGCCTCGGGATCGGCTGGCAACAGGATGCCGGGCAGCGCGCCGTCGACTCCCGCCTCCCAGGCGCCCTCGTGGCCGACCGGCTTCCCGTCCTCGAACTCGGTCGTGTCCTCGCCGAAGTACCAGATGTTCCCGTCCGCGTCCTGCGCGTACCAGTCGAACGTGTCCTCGACCGGCACGCCGTTCTCGGTCACGAGATCGTGGACGACGCGTGTCTCGACACCCATTACCAACCTCGTCCGGCTGGTGACGGTGACCTCGACGCGCTGCTCTCCTTCGCGATACACCCACTTGCTGCCCGGCTTCATCGGCCAGTAGGGATTGTCGATCTCGCTGCTGAAGTCGGCCGGGTCGATCTGGACGGGATCGCTGCCCTGCGGAAGCGCCTGCCGCTCGTCCGCGCCGCACCCGGCGGTGAGCGCCACGCACGCCAGGAGCAGGACGGCTTTCATGCATCCGACGCTAGTCGCCGCCGATGAGAGGCGGATGAGCCGGCAGGACGAGCGTCACGGTCGCACCCGCCGCCGATGCCTCGCCGCCATGAGCACGAGCGACGGCGTCGACGATCGCGAGGCCGAGGCCGGCGCCGCCGTCGGTCCGCGCCGCGTCCGCGCGGCTGAAGCGCTCGAAAGCGCGCGGAAGAAAATCGGGCGGGAAGCCGTCTCCCTCATCGGCGACGCGGAGCATCAGCGAGTCACCCTCGCGCGCCGCCTCCAGCCTGACGACGCCGGCGCCGTGCGTGAGCGCGTTGTCGACGAGGCTGCCGATCGCCTGCTCGAGCCGGTCGCGATCGCCGTGGAACGTGCCGCTGCCGTGAACCTCGACCGCACGCCCCGCCTCGGCGGCACGCGTCGCGAACCTTCGGGCGACGGCGTCGAGCAGCGCGCGGGCATCGAGCTCCGCGGGCAGGAGCGCCGCCTCGCCCGAGCGGTCGAGCACGAGCAGATCCTCGGCGAGCCTGATCAGCCGCTCCACCTCCTCGGTCGCCGAGCGGATCGCCTGCTCCAGCTCCTCGGGTGTCCGCGGGCGGCGCAGCGCGAGCTCGAGCTCGGTCCGCAGCAGCGCGAGCGGCGTGCGCAGCTCGTGGCTCGCGTCCCCGACGAAGCGCCGCTCGCGCTGCAGGCCGGCATCGAGTCGCTCGAGCATCTCGTTGAGCGTCTGGCCGAGCCTGTGGATCTCATCCGTCGTCGCCGGGAGGGGCAAGCGCTTGCCGGACGTCGCGGACGAGATCTCGGCCGCCTCGCGCCGCATCGACTCGACCGGGCGCAAGGTCGCGCCCGCGAGCCGGTACCCGGCGTAGGTGGCCACGACGAGCGCCAGCGGCCCGACGACCAGCATCAGCGCCAGCAGCGTTGCCAGCACCTCGTCGCGGTCACCCTGCGCATCGGCCCGGTTCGTCGTGTGCTCGGCGATCTGCTCGTCGAGCACCTCCCGGACGCTGACGTAGACCACAGTTCCGACCGCCGTGAGCACGACCGCCATCGTCAGCGCGAAGACGAGGGAGAGACGCAGCCGGATCGGCAGCCGGCTCACGAGCCGCCGTCCTTGCGGAGCCGGTAGCCCGCGCCGCGCACCGTCTCGAGCGACCGGCGGCCGAAGGGCCGGTCGACCTTGTCCCGGAGGTAGCGCACGTAGACGTCGACGACGTTCGAGCGGTTCTCGTACGCGTAGTCCCACGCGTGCTCGAGCAGCTGGTAGCGCGACAGCACCTGCCCCGGGCGGCGCATGAACGTCTCCAGCAGCGCGAACTCCTTCGCGGAGAGCTGGATCTCGGCTTCGCCGCGCCAGACCTGGCGCGTCGCCGGGTCGAGCCGGAGATCGCCGACCTCGACGACCGCGGGGCGCTCGTCGGCGCCGCGGCGGGCGAGCGCGCGGAGGCGCGCGAGCAGTTCGGCGAACGCGAACGGCTTCGGCAGGTAATCGTCGGCGCCGGCGTCGAGCCCGGCAACCCGGTCCTCGACCGCGGTGCGGGCCGTCAGCATCAGCACCGGCGACCAGACGCCGGCCTCGCGAAGCTGCTTGCAGACCTCGAAGCCGTCCCCCCCGGGCAGCATCACGTCGAGCACGATCGCGTCGTACTCGACCGCACGCGCCATCCAGAGAGCATCGTTGCCCGTTCGGGCAACGTCCGCGGCGTGGGCCTCCTCGACGAGCCCGCGCTGGAGCAGGCTCGCCATCTTCAGCTCGTCTTCGACGACGAGGATCCGCATCGCGCTGCCATTGTCGCCGGAAAGATGAGAGCCAGGTGAGAGCTCGACCTCTCATGGTCGCTTCATCTCCGCCGTCTAGAACACACCGGCAAGCGACGAAAGGACAACACGTGAAGCTCAATCGACGGATAGCTGTGATCGTGGCGGCGGTGGCAGTGCTGGCCGCAGCCGGAGCCGGGATCGCGAAGGCGGTCGGCGTCGGTGGCGGCGAGCAGGTGAAAGGGCCGGCCGCCGAGCAGGCGAAGGCCGCGGCGCTGAAGGCTGCGGGCGGCGGCGAGGTGCTCGAGGTCGAGGGCCAGGACGGCGACCGGGCGGGCGTCTACGAGGTCGAGGTTCGACGCGCGGACGGATCGACGGTCGAAGTCCACCTGAACGCGGCGTTCGAGCCCGTCGGCACGCAGGCGGACGAGGACAACGGCTCGGAGGACGAGCAGGACGACGAGAAGTAGCTCTTCGGTTTAGGCACCGGCGCGGTGCGGAGACAACGCCGGGGTGGACGCATGTGCGCATTGCGGCGGCGACCTCCCGCCGAGCGCCGTCTTCTGTCCCTCGTGCGGCCGGCGCACCGATGCGCCGGACCCCGAGCCGGTCGACGTGCAGCACGCCGAGCCGCACTACTTCGGCCTCGGTCCGCCGGTCTTCGTCTTCACGCTCGGCGCGGGGCTGCTCGTCCTCGGCATCGTCCTGCTCGTCCTGGGCTCGGTCGGGCCGGGCGTGCTCGCGATCCTCGTCGCGATCTGCCTGATCCCCACGTTCCTGGCGGGTGCGCGCCGCTGGCCCGACACGCCGATTGCCCGCGCGGGCATCAGCACCGCCGACCGCGTGCGCGACGAGGCCGACGTCGCCGTCTCGTCGATCTCGACGTGGTCGCGGGCCGGCCGCGACTCGGTGCGGCTCCGCAGGGAGCAGTTTCGGCTCCGCCGCGAGCGGGAGGCGAAGATTCGCGAGCTGGGTCGGTCGGTGTTCGAGGAGGACGGCCGGGCGGACGAGCTGAAGGCGGCGGCGAAGGAGCTCGACGAGCAGATCGAGGCCAACGAGCGCGAGCTGAAGCGGACGATCGCCGGCGCCCGCAGGCGCTTCCGCAAGCAACGGGCCGCGGTGGTCGCGACCGAGGTGATCAGGCCTGAGGAATCAGATGCGGTCGAGGTAGGCGCAACGGAGGGTGCTGCCGGGGAAGGGCGAGGCGGCGACCCGGAGGACGACGAAGCGGACGCCGTCGACGTCGAGCACCGTTCCTGACTCCGGCGCCGGTCCGGCCCATTCGACAACGTTGTAGCCGGTCGCGGACGGCATCAGGCGTAGGTGGGCGTCACCGACGGGAGCCGGAGCTTGGGGGGCCGGCGCGACGTCCCCGTGCTGCATCCTCTGCCTGCGCAGCTCTCCCACGTCGCGCTCCAGCTCGGAGATTCGGGCTCCCCCGGCTGCGACAGCGTTCGCGAGCTCGTTGCGGGCAGTGTGCGCCTTCTCCAGCTCGGCCTCGAGCTCGGCGATCCGGGCCGTCGCGGCCTCGGTCGGTTGGGCGACCTCACCGCGCGCCTGGAGCGCGGCCTCGAGCTCGGCGATCCGAACCTCCGCGGCGGCGGCACGCGCGAGCTCAGCTTCGTCGGGCACCGGCGCACTCGGACGCGCCTGGAGCGCGGCCTCGAGCTCGGCGATTCGCCCCGCGGCAGCCGTGGCTGCGCGCGCGACCTCGGCTTCGAGCTCGGCGATCCGAGACTCTGCTGCGGTAGCACGCGCGAGCGCGTCGCCGTCCGGCTCCGCCGGCTTGCTCGCGAGGACCTGCAGTTCGGCCGCGAGCTCATTGATCCGAGCCGAAGCGGCCTGGGTCACCCGCGTGAGCTCGGCTTCGAGCTCGGCGATCCGCCCTGGTTGCTCCGTCCCGTTCGACTGAGCGGCGAGCAGCTTGGCTTCCAGCCCGTTGATGTGCGCGACCGCCGCGGCGGTGACGCGAGCGACCTCGGCCTCGTGCTTCTTCGACTCGCTCGACCGAGCCTGCACCTCGGCTTCGAGCTCGGCGATCCGGGCCGCCGCCGCCGCATTCACGCGCGCGGTGTCGGCTCCGTTCGGCTGCGGTGCCGCCTTGAGCTTGGCCTGGAGGTCGTTGATCCGTTCGGCAAAAGCATCCCGCTCCCTGACGACGGTGTTCAACGCGGTCTCGAGCTGGAGGATCCGTGTTGCGCGGTCGGGCGGCTCCGCGGCGGTAGTGGTCGCGACGAAGGGTGTCTCGGCGGGAACGGGCTTGAGGCCGGCGCTGACGCCGAACTCGGTCTTCAGGAGGCCGCCGTGCTGCTCGGCGAGCGCGTTGGCGACCGCGCCCTCGGAGACGAAGCCGAGGTCCACGAGCAGCTTCCCGAGCGGGCTCCCGGTGCGATCCTGCTCGGCGAGCGCGACCGACAGCTGGTCGAGGGTCAGGAAACCCTCGTCGACCATGAGCTGGCCTAGTTGACGCCGATTATCGTGGGCCGCTTCCACCTGGGGTATATCGGCTCAAAGCGGCTCGTGCTGAAGGATTCTTGCTCAGGCGCGCTCTCCGGCCAGCGCCCAGAGAACGAATGCCAGCCAGTGCACGCCGATCACGTCGGTCTGGATCGCCAGAGCGAGGACTGCGGCGAAGGACGCGCCCAGCCACGGGGCCCGCCGGAGCACGACGAGGAGGAGCGCGATGCTCCAGGCGACGAACGCCAGCATCCCGAGGATTCCCAGCTCCGCACCCAGCTCCGTGTAGGTCGACTCGCCGGCCTTGATGTCCGTGTCGGTGCGCTTCGCGGTGACACCGGCGTTGCCCAGCCCGTGCCCCTGCGGATGGGTGACGACGGTCTCGATCCCGTCCCGGAGGCTGTCGAGGTGGCTGTCGAACGACGCCTCGCCGGGGTCGAGCGGATTGCCGCTCGTCGACTCCTCCTGGCCTCCCGCCCGCTGGATCTCCACCTCGGCCGGCGTGTAGCGCGTCTCCGGCGCGATGTCCGGGTAGGCGCGGATGAAGAAGAACGCTGCCGCGAGAAAGACGAAGGCGGCGGCGACCGGCCACCAGCTGCGCAGCGCGTAGGCGAGCGCTACGAGCCCGACCGCGAGCGCGGCGATCGACGTGCGCGAATACGTGAAGAGGAGCCCGACCGCGAGCAGGCCCGTCAGCGCCGACAGCCAGCGCGAGCGCTGCCAGGTGGCGGCGAGCAGGATCGCGACCAGCAGCAGGTACGCGGTCGCGAGCGGGCTGAGGAAGGTCGAGACGAGCCGGCGCAGCGGCCGCTCGTCGCCGAGGTTGTAGACCCAGTTCTCCGGCAGGCCCGAGAGGCCCTTGCTGTAGTTCAGCCCGAGCTGCTCCCCGAACCAGCCGGGCACGCCGGAGTCTCGCCAGGTCTGCAGCGAGACGGCGTAGATGTCGACGAGCCCCCAGGCGGCCACGACTCCAGCCACGCCGAGGATCGCCCAACCGAGCCGGCTCCGGTCGGCGTGGCTGAGCGTGATCCCGCGGCCGAGGAAATACGCGGCGACGGGCGTCAGGTCGTGGCGGAGACCGTAGAGGACGCCACGCGCGGTCGCGTCGCCGCCGAGCCAGTCCTGCGGGATGACGGCGTAGACGAGGACGAACGCCGCATACGCGAGCGCGAGCCAGTCGGTCGACGTCGACTTGAAGGGAATCCCGCGGCGGCGCCAGACGATCGCGCCGAGCGCGACTGCGAGCAGAACCTCCTTCCAGGCCGAGACTGCGTCGAGCGCGAGGTCGCGGATGCCGAGATCCCAGAGCTCGGCCATCGCGATGTTGTGGAACGGCAGCGCGACGACGAAGGCATAGAGCGCCCACTTGGGAATTCGGTCAATCAACGACGGCTACCAACGTGAGGCCGAGGTTGACGATCCGAGCCTCGGGCGGGAAGAGGTCGCGCAGCGCGCCCGGGCCGAGCAGGCAGTTGTTCTTCGCCCACGGCTTGCGCGCGACGTCGTAGGCGCGGTGCGAGAGCGAGTCGGGAAGCCAGTGGACGAGCGGCAGGAGCGTGTGCACCTCGACCGGAAACCAGCGGTTCGGGGTCGTGATGAACGCCCGGCGAGCGACGCGGAGCGACTCCTCGACGAACCTGCGCTGCTGCTCGCGGCGGCCGACGTGCTCGATCACCGCGTTCGAGAAGACGACGTCGAACTCAGCGTCGGCGAACGGCAGCTCGAGCGCGTCGGCCTGGACATAGCGGACACGTGGATACCGCTCCCGGAACCGCGTTCCTTCGTGCTGGCCGACCGCTGTGACCAGCTCCGGCCACGGGTACAGCTCCTCGAAGAAGTTGAGCGTCCCGCAACCCTGCTGCTCGCCGAAGGCGAAGTCGTCGACGCCGATGTCGAGCACGCTCGTCTCCGAGGTCGGCGCCATCGTCTCCATGAAGAGCGCGAACTTCCGCCGCCGCGAGCGCAGCGAGATGGCGTCGGTGAGGCGCATCTGAGGGGAACAGTAAGGTGCGAAGCGGTGATCGAGGACGTCGTCAGACCGAGCGGGCCCTATCGCCTCCACCTGATGACCTACGGCCGGCCGTACGAGACGCCGCTGCCGGGCGGCGGGCGTGGCCAGGCATGGCAGCGCACCGACGGGCACGTGCTGCTGCGTGCCCCGGACGAGGAGCGGCTCGAGCTCCTGCGCTTCTGCCTGGCGCTCGACGCCGACACGACCGAGTTCACCCGTCGCTTCCGCCAGGACCCGCTGCTCGGTCCCTCGATTCGGCATCTGCACGGACTGCGGCCGCTGCGGACACCGACGGTGGCCCGCGCGCTCCTCCGCGCCGTGTGCGGTCAGCTGATCGAGGCAAGGCGCGCGCGCTCGATCGAGCTGGCGATCATCCGCGCCTGCGGCGAGCCCGCTCCGACGCGGGAGTCGATCGGCGCGCTGTCGCCGGCTCAGCTCCGCCGGCACGGCCTCGCGACGCACCGCGCCTCGACGCTCGTTCGCATCTGCCGCACGATCGATCTCGAGGGCCTGCGCGCCCAGCCGATCGAGGCCGTCGAGGCGAGGCTCCTACGCGAACGCGGTCTCGGGCCGTGGTCGCTGGGTGTGATCGCGCTCGACGGCCTTGGCAGCTGGCGGCACGGACTGGTCGGCGATCTCGGCCTCGTCAAGCTGTGCTCCGCCCTCCGCGGCCGGTGGGTCGAGCTCCACGAAACCGCCGAATTGCTCGAGCCGTACGGCGAATGGGCCGGCCTGGCGGGCGCGTATTTGCTGGCTGGATGGAGCCGCGGGCTCGTCCCGGGCGCCAGCGCAGACCGCGCCCATTTCATTCGCTCACGCGCGGCGTAATAAGATCGTCGTCGTGAAGCTCGGCGACGACTCGAAGATGGATCTGATCAAGCGTGTGCCCCTGTTCGCAGACGCGTCGAAGGGCGAGCTCGCCCAGGTCGCGGCGATCGCGGACCAGGTCGACCTGCCGGCAGGAAAGACGCTGATCCAGGAAGGCGAGTCGGGCCGGGAGTTCTTCATCCTGATCGACGGCGAGGCCGATGTGACGCAGGGCGGCCAGAAGATCGGGAGGATGATGGGCCCCGGCGACTTCTTCGGCGAGATCGCGTTGGTCTCGAAAGCGCCGCGCACGGCCACGATCACCACCACCACTCCGGTGCGCGCGCTCGTGATCACCGATCGCGCGTTCAGGCAGCTGCTCGACCAGTCGTCGACGATCGCGGTCACCGTGCTGACGGCGCTGGCCGAGCGGCTCGCGCCGGACTCGTTCTAACCCGCCGCGCCTACACTTCGCCGATGGCAATCGACGAGCGAAAGATCGCGATCCTCGGCGCGGGCCAGATCGGCGAGGCGCTGATCAGCGGGTTGCTCTCGTCCGGCTGGCGCACGAAGGCCGAGCTCTCGGCGTCGACCCGGCGCGAGGAGCGCGCCGACGAGCTGCACGAGCGTCACGGCATCGAGGTCACGCTCTCCAATGCCGAGGCCGCAGCCGGCGCCGCGCTCGTCGTCGTCGCCGTCAAGCCGCAGGACATCGAGGCGCTGCTCGGCGAGATCGGGCCGCTGATCCAGCCCGAGCAGACGGTGCTGTCGATCGCGGCCGCGATCCCGACCGCGGACATCGAGCGTCACCTCGCCCCCGGCGTGCCGGTCGTCCGGGCGATGCCGAACACGCCTGCCGTCGTCCACGAAGGGATGGCGGGGATCTGCGCCGGCGCCCACGCCGACGAGGAGCACTTGACGCTCGCCGAAGAGGCGCTGCGCCATGTGGGCGCTGTCGTCCGCGTTTCGGAGCCGTACATGGACGCCGTCACGGCCGTCTCGGGCTCCGGGCCTGCCTACTTCGCCCTCCTCGCCGAAGCGATGATCGAGGCCGGGATCCTGCTCGGGCTCTCGCGGGAGGTGTCGACGCAGCTCGTCGTCCAGACGATGCTCGGGACGGCGAAGCAGCTGCGCGACCTGAAGATGCACCCGGTCGAGCTGCGCGAGATGGTCACCTCGCCGGGCGGGACGACGATCGCGGCGATCCGCGAGCTCGAGCAGGCGGGTGTGCGCGCCGCGTTCCTGAACGCGATCCAGGCGGCGATGGACCGCTCGCGCGAGCTCGCCCGCGGCGACGCCTGAGCTCTTGAGCGACGTCGAGATCCGCGTCGTCGAGGATCCCGCGCGCCAGGCTGCCGTCCTGCTGATCGAGCAAGCGGCCCTAGGCGGCCACGTCGCCCTGTCGGGTGGCTCCTCGGTCGGCCCGGTCTACGAGCTGGCGGCCCAGCTGCATCCGGACTGGGGCCGGGCACACATCTGGTTCGGCGACGAGCGGGCGGTGCCGCCCGGCGACAGCCGCTCGAACTACCGGCTCGTCCGAATGACCCTCCTCGACCAGCTCTCGCGCTCGCCGGAGGTACATCGGGTGCGCGGCGAGCGTCCCCCCGAGGAGGCGGCCGCGCTCTACCACGAGGAGCTCGACGGCGTCACCCTCGACCTGGCCCTGAACGGGATCGGCCCGGACGGGCACACGGCGTCGCTCTTCCCCGGCTCGCCCGCGCTGGACGAGGACACTCTCCGCGCCGTCGCGGTCGAGGCCGGGCTCGAGCCGCTCGTCCCCAGGGTGACGATGACGCCGACGGTGTTCGCCGACACCGCCGTCGCTCGTCTACCTCGCCACGGGCGAGGCGAAGGCCGAGGCCGTGAAGGCAGCGTTCGGCGACGACCCCAGCCCGGCCACCCCGGCGAGCCTGATCCGCGGCCAGAAGACGGTGGCGATCCTCGACGCGGCCGCCGCGTCGCAGCTTCCTCAGGGATAACGCCGCGGCCCGGGGGCGGACGGCACGAGGCGGCCCAGCCGTCGGCGGTTGCGGGCGACGAGGCGGTAGGGGGCGCTGCTCGGGCTCCACACGGAGCCGTCGGGGCGGAACAGATGCACGCTCTCGAAGCGTGCCGCCTCGGGGAGGCGCGCCAGCAGCGGCTCGGCGGCCGGATCGTCGAAGGGCAAGAACGCGAGCCGCCCGAAGTCGAGCCGGTCGACGACCCGCGCCGAGAACCGGCAGAAGCGACAGCCGCCGTCGTAGAGCAGCACCGGCCGCTTCACGGCAGCAGCGCCGACTCGAGCTCGGTCGCCATCTCGCGGCGGCCTGCGAGCGCCTGGAGCACGAGCACCGTGTCCGCCACTGGGATGTCCTCGAGGTACTCGTCGCGAGTCTCGAACGACTCCAGCACGGCCTCGACAGCCTCGATGTACCCGACCACGTCCTCGGCGGCGATGTAGGCGAGCGCGTCGGCGACCGCGTGCGGGAACGCCTCGTGGGTGCGGGCGTAGTCGGCGTGCACACGGACGTCGTCCCACTCGCCGAGGACGGCGAACGCGAGCCCAGCGGCGTAGCGGCCGATCGGCGACTCGGACTCGGCAGCGCCGGCCTCGAGCGCCCAGCGCGCGTCCTCGGCGGCGCCGTCCCAGTCGCCCGCGAGGAGCCGCGACTTGATCGCGCCGATCGGGCGACCCCAGCTTCCGGGCGGCGCGTCCTCCCAGCTCTCGCGATAGCGCTCAGCGGCGCGCGCGAACCACTCGCGGCCGTCGGCTCCCGCCATCAGAGCCGACAACCCAGCTGCGCCGGCAGCGTTTCCCATCCGCGTCAGCTGCTTCTGGCGCGCGTCCGGATCGTCCGGCAACCTGGACTCGCCGTCCTCGTAGCGCTCTTGCGCCCGTTGCCGGAGCGCGCCCCAGTCCGCCATATCCTGAGAATAGGGCTTACAAGCCTCATCAGATTCCGTTATGCTTCTGAAAGCGCTGCTCGTCCGCTTGTGAGAACAGCACGGGCGCGCACTCCTGAGGAAAGCGGCACGACACGGCAGTTGATCGACACCGTGCCGCCCATATGTCAGAAGCGATACTTCAACCGACACACACGTCGGACGCGCCGGACGGCTTGAGGGTCGACGCGCTCCGCGCACAGGACTGGGCCGGCGAGCCTTTCCTCCACGACGGCGAGGACAGCGCCGAAGTTCTGGCACCCGGCACCGCCCGTCGCGCCGCGCTCGACGAGGCGCTCGCCGAGATCCAGGCCGGCCGTGCGACTCCCACGTCGCGCTGGAAGGTCCGGTTCGGCTTCCTGCTCGGGCTCGAGCGGGTCCTCTCCTCGAAGCCGCCCACGACCGCCGCCGGCACCGAGCTGCGGAAGCACCAGATCGACGCGCTCGCCGGCATGCTGACCGAGCTGATCGCCGCCAACCAGCGCCACGTCGAGGACGAGGAGAACGGCAACGGGCACGCCGACGCCGAGCTCGAGCCCGACGACGCCGAGGACGAGGACGAGGTCGCCGAGGACGACGCCGGCAGCGAGGTCGACGACGACGAGCCGGAGGGCTTCGTCGGCGAGGATCCCGGCGCCATCCGCCGCTACCGCTTCCGGCATCCGACCGCGTCCGGCAAGACGATCGCCGCCGCCGGGTTCGTCGAGGCCGCGCGATCGCTGGGGATCCTGATCCTCACCCACCGGCGCCTGCTCGTCTCCCAGTTCCAGCGCGACCTGACGACCGAGGGCTACGGCGGCCGGTTCACGGACTTCATCGAGCCCGGCAAGGAGCCACTGCACGGCGACCCGATCACGATCCAGACCTACGCCTGGTTCGCGCGGCACGCCGGCTCGCTCTCGCGAGAGGCCTATCAGCTCGTGATCTGCGACGAGGCGCACACGGCGCTCGGCGAGAAGACGAGCGCGGCGATCCGCAGCTTCCCGGAGCCGATCTACATCGGCATGACGGCGACCGAGCAGCTGATCGCAAAGCAGGTCTCGGACGTCTTCCCCGCCTCGGTCGACGACCTCCCGCTCGCCGATGCCGCCCGGCGCGGCCTGATCGCGCCGCTCCGCTGCCTCCGCGTCCCGCCGGCCGCGGCGATCAACTCGGTGCCGATCGTCGGCGGCGACTTCGAGGAGCGCGCCCTCGCCGCCGCGCTCGACCACCAGGCTCTGAACCAGGCCGCCGCCAGTCTCTACCGCGAGCGGTTCGACTCGACGCCCGGGATCGTCTACGCCGCCGGTGTCGACCATGCGTACAACCTCGCCCAGGAGTTCCGCGCCGCCGGGCTGAAGGCGGAGGCGGTCTCGGGCCGGACACCGCCGGTCAAGCTGGCCGAGACGCTTGCCTCGTACGAGCTCGGCGAGATCAACGTCCTGATCAACGCGATGCTGCTCGCCGAAGGCTGGAACTCGCCGCGCGCGACCGTGTGCATGCACCTTGCGCCGACCGCGTCGAAGCGCGTCTACCAGCAGCGGATCGGCCGGATCATGCGGACGCACCCGCGCAAGGAGGCGGGCATCGTCGTCGACTTCACGCCGAAGTCGGCCACCCACAACGATCGCGTCGTCTCGCTCCACTCCCTGCTCGAAGCCGACTTCTACCGTGAGGGAGCGCGCGTGACGCCGGCGCCGCGCCGCCGTGTCCAGCGCCGTGCCCGCCGCAGGCTCTCGCCGGCGACGTGGCTCGTCCCGGTCACCGCGGACGTCTCGCGCCGGCTCGCAGTGATCCAGCGCGAGTGGCAGCGGATCGACCCGAAGTTCCTCGACGAGGACGAGCAGCGCTACTGGGCGACGATCGCCGGCCGGCAGCTCCGCTTCGACCAGCGGGCGGAGTTCGCGAAGAAGTTCGCCGAGAGCCACGCGTCCAAGGTCGCGCTCGAGACGTTCCTCTCCGTCTGCGCCGCCGAGAACCCGAACCGGCGGCTGCGGATGACCGCGCTGCAGGACCGCGTCTCGATGACGATCGAGCGCGCCGACTTCGACGACCTCGTCACGCTCGTCAGCCAGGCGCCGCCGTGGGAGAAGGACCGCGCCGCCGGGATCAGGATCCTGCTGCGCGCGATCGGCGAAGGGAAGGCGAACGCGCCCGACCAGATCCTCCAGCGCTGGACGTGGAAGCTCGCGAAGGCGACCCGGAAGATCCAGGACCGCCGCGCCAGCGCCGAGTTCCCGGAGGCCAAGCGGCTGCTCGGCGCCGTCGCGAACTCGCGCGGGCACCGGCACGAAGAGAACGTGAACAAGCTCGTCCAGGTGGCGAAGGCTCTGCCGCTCGACGTCGGCGCGGCGCTGCTCGCGTCGTCGGAGGGCTACACGCCGCGCGCCAACAACGCGCTCGACCGCGCACGCGAGGAGCTCGGCGAGACGATGGCGATCGCGAACGCCCTGGCCGACAACCTGCCCGCCCCGAAGGCGCCGACCCGCAAGTCCCGTCGCCGCAAGCGGAAGAAGAAGCCGGCCAGCGGCCAGGCCCCGGCGCAGCCACAGGCACAGGGGCAGTCCGCGTCACAGGGACCGGGCGGTGCGCCCGCCGACAACGGCGCCGCGCCCGCCGAGGGCGGGGAGGCGAAGCCGAAACGACGCAGGCGCCGCCGCCGTCCGGCCGCAAGTACCGACGGGTCGCCACCCGCAGCCGCGCCCGAACCGACTCCCTCGGAGTAGCGAAGGTCCCTACATGTTGATCCTGATCGCGATCGGATTCGTGGCCGGGATCGTGACCGCGCTCTCACCCTGCGTGCTGCCCGTGCTGCCGATCGTCCTCGCCGGTGGCGCGACGGGCCGCCGGCCGCTGGCGATCGTGACGGGGATCGTCGTCAGCTTCACCGTCTTCACGCTCTTCGCCGCCTGGCTGCTCGACCTGCTCGGCCTGCCGCAGGACGTGCTCCGCAACCTCGCGATCGCCCTGCTGATCGTGGTGGCGCTGACGCTGCTCGTCCCCCAGGTCGGCGAGCTGCTCGCCCGCCCACTGCAGAGACTGACCCGTCGCGGCTCCGGTGACTACGGCGGTGGCTTCCTGCTCGGGGCGAGCCTTGGGCTCGTCTTCGTCCCCTGCGCGGGGCCGGTGCTCGCCGCGGTGACGGTGCTCGCCGCGCAGCGCGAGTTCGGCATCCGGACGATCGCGCTCACCCTCGCCTATGCGCTCGGGGCGGCGCTGCCGATGCTCGCGATCGCGCTGGCGGGCCAGCGGGTCGCGCGTGGCCTGCGCGCGAACGCAGAGACGGTCCGCCGCGTTTCGGGCGTCCTGGTCGGCGCTGCGGCGCTCGCGATCGCCTTCGGCGCCGACCGCGAGCTCCAGACGTGGCTGCCCGGCTACACCGAGTCGCTGCAGGAGCGCTTCGAGCGCTCGGCGGCCGCGCAACGCGAGCTCCGGGAGCTGACCGGCTCGAAGGCGCCCGAGGCGCAGGCCGGCGGCACGGCGGGAGAGCTGACCGACTACGGCGCGGCGCCCGAGTTCCGCGGCGTCGGCGCCTGGATCAACTCCGAGCCGCTGACCCTCGCGGGGCTGCGCGGCCGCGTCGTCCTGATCGACTTCTGGACGTACTCGTGCATCAACTGCCTGCGGACGCTCCCCTATATCCGCGAGTGGGACGACCGCTACCGCGCCGCCGGGCTGACGATCGTCGGCGTGCACACGCCCGAGTTCGCATTCGAGCGGGTCGAGTCGAACGTGCGCGAGAACGTCAAGGACCTGAAGCTTCGCTACCCGGTCGCGATGGACAACGACTTCGGCACCTGGCAGGCCTGGAGCAACCAGTACTGGCCCGCCAAGTACCTGATCGACCGCAAGGGCCACGTCCGCTTCTACCACTTCGGCGAGGGCGAGTACGGCAAGACGGAGGAGGCGATCCGGACGCTGCTCGGCGACAGCGCTCCTGCGGCCTCCGGCCTCGCCGACGAGAGCCCGCACGGGTTGGTCACTCCAGAGAGCTACCTCGGCTTCAAGCGCCTCGCCCGCAACGGCGGCGACGAGATCGTCCCGGACGAGCCGCACGCCTACACGCTGCCCCGGGGCCTGCTCGCGAACGAGCTCGCCTTCGGCGGCATCTGGACGGTGGAGGACGAGCGGGCAGTCGCAGGCAGGAGTGCGAGCCTGAGGTTGCAGTACCGCGCGCGCGACGTCTTCCTCGTCCTGACCGGCAAAGGATCGGTGCAGGTGCTCGTCGACGGCAAGCCCGAGCGGACGGTGCGCGTCTCCGGCGACCGGCTCTACACGCTCGTCGAGCGCGAGGAGATCCGCGACCACCTGCTCGAGCTCCGCTTCACGCCGGGTGTTGCCGGCTACGCATTCACGTTCGGTTAGGCTCGATTCGTGTACGAAGCGGCACCCGATCGGTACGACCGGATGCAGATTCGCCGCAGCGGCCGCAGCGGCCTGCAGCTCCCGGCGATCTCGCTCGGGCTCTGGAACAACTTCGGCGACGACCGGCCGATCGAGACCAGCCGCGCGATCCTGCGGCGCGCCTTCGACCTCGGGATCCTGCACTTCGACCTCGCGAACAACTACGGACCGCCGTACGGGTCGGCGGAGACCAACTTCGGCCGCCTCTTCCGCGAGGACTTCCGGCCCTACCGCGACGAGCTCGTCATCTCGACCAAGGCCGGCTACGACATGTGGCCCGGCCCGTACGGCGAGTGGGGCTCGCGCAAGTACGTGCTGGCGAGCCTCGACCAGTCGCTGCAGCGCATGGGCCTCGAGTACGTCGACGTCTTCTACTCGCACCGCTTCGACCCCGAGACGCCGCTCGAGGAAACGATGGGCGCGCTCGACACCGCTGTGCGGCAGGGAAAGGCGCTCTACGCGGGGATCTCGTCCTACTCGGCGGAGAAGACCCGCGAGGCGGCGGCGATCATGCGCGGCCTCGGCACGCCGGTCGTGATCCACCAGCCCTCGTACTCGATGCTGAACCGCTGGATCGAGCCCGAGCTCCTCGACGCGATCGAGGACGAGGGGATCGGCTGCATCGCCTTCTCGCCGCTCGCCCAGGGCCTCCTCACCGACCGTTACCTCGACGGCATCCCCGAGGGCTCGCGTGCCAGCCGCAACCTCTCGCTCTCGCCCGACCAGTTGAACGAGCAGACGCTGGGCAAGGTGCGCGCCCTGAACGAGATCGCCCAGCGGCGGGGCCAGTCGCTCGCGCAGCTGGCGGTCGCCTGGATCCTGCGCGACGCGCGCATCACGTCGGCGCTGGTCGGCGCGAGCAGCGTCGAGCAGCTGGAGGCGAACGTCGCGGCGCTCGACAAGCTCGACTTCACGCCCGAGGAGCTGGACGAGATCGACCAGTACGCGACGGAGGCCGACATCAACCTCTGGGCCACGTCCTCTAGCGAGTAACTCGGACGCGGTTCGCGAAGACGTTGTCGACGGCCGAGCGGAGGCCGACGGCGAGCGCGCCGGTCAGCACAGCCGCGTCGCCGAGGCTCGACACCTCGACGCGCGGGGGATACGGCAGCCACTCGGTGAGCAGGTCGCGGATCGGGTCGAGGAGCAGGTCCGCGTTGACGCCGATGCCGCCGCCGAGGACGACGAGCGCGATGTCCGTCACGGCCGAGATCGGCGCGACGTGGAGCGCGATCCGGCGGGCCTCCTCCTGCACGACCTTGCGCGCGATCACGTCGCCGGTGCGCGCCGCGGCGAAGATCCCGCGCGCGTCGTAGGGCGGCGTCAGCACCGTCGTCGCACCGTCCTCGGCGACGAGCCGCTCGGCGAGCGCGGAGATCGCGGACGCGCACGGATCGATCTCCTCCTCGCGCCCGGCCGCCACGAGGTCGACCTCGCCGGCGGCGCCGTGCCGTCCGCGGTGCAGCTCGCCGCGCAGGACGAGGCCCGCGCCGAGGCCGGTGCCGACGGAGAGGAAGACGAAGTCCTCGACGCCCCGCGCCATCCCGCGCCACCGTTCGCCGACGGCCGCGAGGTTGATGTCGTTCTCGACCGTCACCGTCAGCTCGAGCCGGGCGCGGAGGTCCTCCGACCAGTCGCGACCCTCGAGGCCGGGAACGTTGGTCGCGAGCGTCAGGCGGCCGGTGTCGGCGTCGACGACGCCGGGCACCCCGACGACGGCTCCGTCGATCCGGTCGGCGGGCAGGCCGCTCGCCTCCGCGAGCGAGACGCGCAGGCCGGCGATCGCGTCGATCGCCCCCTCGGCGTCGGCGCCGTCGAGCTCCACGTCCTGGCGCGCCCTGATCTCGCCGCGCAGGTCGCAGATGGCGCCGCGGAGGAAGCGTGCACCGAGGTCGAGCCCGAGCACGAGCCCGGCCTCGGGCACGACCTCGAAGAAGGTGGCGCCGTAGGTCGGTCGCCCCGGGTCGGGCGTCGTCTCGCGCACGAGCCCGGCGTCGAGCAGCGACTGGAGCGCGAGCGAGACCGTCGGCTTCGAGATGCCGGCGCGACGCGAGATCTCGGCCCGCGAGATCGGCGCGCCGGAGCGGATCGCATCGAGGACGGTGCGCTCGTTCAGATCCTTGAGCAGGGGCGGGATCGCGGCACTTCGGACCATCGTGGTAACGAACCTTACTCGTCTCGGCGGTCGAACGGGAACTTTCTGCCGGAGGCTTGACTTCCGCCGCGTAGAAGTGCAGAGTCGCGTCAGTAAACTTAACTAACAGGTCGCCGAGTCTCCTCCGCCGGCGGCCAGGGGAGGTCAGATGAAACGCGCAGCGACGGCAGTCATCCTGCTCGCCTCGCTCGTGCTCGGCGCGACCGCTTCCGCACGAGTCGATGCCCCGGCAGCCACGTCCGCCACGAAGCTGACGGTGTGGGTGGGCTGGAGCGCCCGCGAGCTGAGCGAGTTCAAGAAGGTTGTGGCCGAGTACGACCGCAAGAACGCGGCCGTCGAGGTCGAGGTGGTCGGCGGCATCAACGACGACAAGATCATCGCGTCGCTCCGCGGCGGCAACTCGCCCGACGTCGTCAGCTCGTTCACGTCGTCGAACGTCGGCATCTACTGTCCGTCCGGCGGCTGGATCGACCTGGCTCCGTACATGAAGAAGGACGGGATCAAGACGAGCATCTTCCCGGCGGCGACGATGTACTACACCCAGTACAAGGGCAAGCGCTGCGCGCTGCCGCTCCTCGCCGACGTCTACGGCTTCTACTACAACAAGGCGCTCTTCAAGGCCGCCGGGCTGAAGGGGCCGCCGAAGACGCTCACGCAGCTGACGCAGTACGCGAAGAAGCTGACGACGAAGAACGCGGACGGGTCGCTGAAGGTCGTCGGCTACAACCCGTTCTTCGGCTTCTACCAGAACACGTCCGGCGCCTATCAGCCGACCGTGAACGGCAAGTGGTTCGACTCGAGCGGCAAGTCGTCGCTCGGCAAGGACCCGGCCTGGGCGAAGCTCCTGCGCTGGCAGAAGAGCCTCGTCGACTACTACGGGCACAAGAACCTCGTCAAATGGAATGCGGGCGCGGGCGACGAGTTCTCGGCCTCGCACGCCTTCGAGACCGGCAAGCTCGCGATGATGATCGACGGCGAGTGGCGCGTCTCGTTCATCGCGGCCGAGCATCCCGACCTGCAATACGGCACCGCGCCGATGCCCGTCGACGCCTCGAACAGCTCGGCCTACGGTTCCGGCTACATCAACGGGACGATCATCGGCATCCCCAAGAACGCGAAGAACAAGGACGCGTCCTGGGCACTCGTCAAGTACCTGACGACGAACGACCACGCCCTCGCCCAGTTCTCGAACGGCATTCGCAACGTGCCTTCGACGAAGAGCGCCGCCAAGTCGAAGGAGCTGAAGCCGGATCCCAACTTCAACACCTTCACCAAGCTCTTCGCGCACCCGAAGTCGCAGACCACGCCGATCACGTCGGCCGGGTCGGCGTACCTCGACACGTTCGCGAACTTCCTCGCGAAGTGGCAGTCCGGGAAGGTCGGCAACCTGCAGCAAGGCCTCCAGGAGGTCGACAAGCAGATCGACGCCAAGCTGAAGCAGTCGGGCGGCGGACCTCCGGGCGGCGGGACGCCTTGATCGTCGCTCGCCTTCGGCTCGCTCCCGTGGGGGAAACCATGTTTCCCCCGACGAGCCCCCTTCTTCTGCCCGTGTGGGGGAACCTCCCGGTTCCCCCACGCCCCCTCCCCCGATCACGGCCCGGGAACCGGGCCGTGATCGAAACGCCGGCAGCCGGGGCGGAATCCGCCGCCCCGGCGTCCCCGGCGCTCGACCGCCGGCGAGCCAAGCGGCGGGCAGCCTGGCGCCGCCGCGGTCTCGTCCTCGCCTTCATGAGCCCCTGGCTCGCCGGCTTCTGCCTCTTCATCGGCTATCCGCTCGTGTACAGCGCCTACCTCTCACTCCACGCCTACGACCTGCTCAACCCGCCGCGGTACGTGGGGCTCGCGAACTACCGCTACCTCTTCCGGGACGACCCGGAGGTCTGGACCGCGGTCAAGAACACGCTCTGGCTGATCGGGATTGCGGTGCCGCTGCAGGTGCTGTTCGCGTTCGGGATCGCGCTCATGCTGACCCGTGCCCGCACCGGGGCCAGCATCTTCCGCACGATCTTCTACCTCCCCGCCCTCGCCCCGCCGGTCGCCGCGACCCTCGGCTTCGTCTACCTCCTGAACCCGGCGACCGGCCCGGTCAACATCGGCCTCGAGAAGCTCGGCATCGAAGGCCCGCTCTGGTTCAACGCCCCCGAGTGGTCGAAGCCGTCGCTGACCCTGCTCGCGATGTGGGGCGTCGGCAACATCATGGTCATCTTCCTGGCGGCGATCCTCGACGTCCCGAAGCACCTGCACGAGTCGGCCGGGCTCGACGGCGCGAATGCGTTCCAGCGGCTGCGCTGGGTGACGCTGCCGACGATCAGCCCGGTGATCCTCTTCGCCGTCGTCCTGGGTGTGATCCAGGCGCTCCAGTACTTCACGCAGGCGTACGTCGCCGCGTCGATCGCCGCCGGCCAGGCTTCGCAGGCCGGGACGGTGAGCACGCTCGAGCAGGGGTATCCCGAAGGCTCGACGCTCTTCTATCCCGTCCTCCTCTACTACCACGGCTTCCGCTTCTTCAACATGGGCTACGCCTCGGCGATGGCGATGCTGCTGCTCGCGGTCGCGTTCGCGGTGACGCTCCTGATCGTCCGCAACTCGCGCCGCTGGGTGCACTACTCCGGGGCGGTTCGATGAGCGCCGTGGCTGCTCCCTTCGAGCGCCGCAAGCTGCCGCGCGCGGTTCGGCGTCAGCGCTTCCTCGTCTCCGTCGCCGAGCACAGCCTGCTGATCGCGGCGGGGCTCGCGTTCCTCGCACCCGTGATCTTCATCACGCTGACGGCGCTGATGACGACGAACCAGGCGCTCTCGCCGGAGCTCTGGCCGAAGACGTTCGAGTGGGGCAACTTCGCCGAGGTCTTCCACAAGTCGCCGCTGCTGAAGTGGACGCTGAACACCATGCTGTATGCAGGTCTGGCAACGCTTGGCGTCGTGCTCTCGAGCATCCCGGTCGCCTACGCGCTCTCGCGCCTGCGCTGGAAAGGCCGCGACGCGGTGTTCATGGTCGTGCTCGTCGCGCTGATGCTGCCGCCGCAGGTCGCGGTCGTGCCGCTCTACGTGATGTGGGCGAAGCTCGGCCTCGTCGGCACGCTCTGGCCGCTGATCATCCCCGTCTGGCTCGGCGACGCATTCGCGATCTTCCTCCTGCGCCAGTTCTTCCTCACGATCCCCGAGGAGTACCTCGACGCGGCGCGGGTCGACGGCTGCGGCGAGTTCCGGATCCTGACGACCGTCGTCGTCCGCCTCGCGAAGCCGGCGATCGCCGCGGTGGCGCTCTTCTCCGTTCTCTACTGCTTCAACGACTTCTTCCTGCCGCTGCTCTACGTCGGCGAGAACCCCGACAACTGGGTCGTCCAGATCGGCCTCTCTCAGTTCCGCTCGCTGCACCAGGTGCAGTGGAACCTCGTCATGGCCGCGACGATCCTCGTGATGCTGCCGGTGATCATCCTCTTCTTCCTCGCGCAGCGCGCGTTCGTGGAAGGCGTCACCTTGACGGGCGTGAAGGGATGAAGATCGCGGTCGTCGGCGGCGGCTCGACGTACACGCCGGAGCTCGTCTCGGGGCTCTCGCGCGAGAACGAGCGGATCGGCGTCCGGGAGCTCGTCCTGCACGACATCGACTCCGAGCGGCGTGACGTCGTCGGTGGCCTCGCGGCGCGGATGCTCGAGCGCCAGGGCTTCGACGGCACGCTCGAGGTCACCGGCGAGCTCGACCGCGCCCTCGACGGCGCCGACTTCGTCCTCGTCCAGATCCGGGTCGGCGGCCAGGCGGCGCGGCTCTCGGACGAGACGGTGCCGCTCGCGTGCGGCTGCATCGGCCAGGAGACCACCGGCGCCGGCGGCTTCGCGAAGGCGCTGCGCACCGTGCCCGTCGTGCTCGAGATCGCGGAGCGGGTGCGGGAGCTCTCCTCGCCGGACGCATGGATCGTCGACTTCACGAATCCGGTCGGGATCGTCACGCGCTCGCTGCTCGATGCAGGCCACCGGGCGGTCGGTCTCTGCAACGTGGCGATCGGCTTCCAGCGCTCGTTCGCGAAGCACCTCGGGCTCGAGCCGGAAGAGGTCGTCGTCGACCAGGTCGGCCTCAACCACCTCACCTGGATCCGCGCCGTCCACGTCGACGGTCGCGACGTCCTCCCGAAGCTGATGGCCTCGCACGGCGAGGCGGTTGCGGAGCAGGCCGCCCTGCCGCTGCAGCTGCTCGAGGAGCTCGGCGTCGTCCCCTCGTCGTACCTTCAGTACTTCTACCGCCATGACGCAATCCTCGGCGAGCAACTCGGCGGCGTCCCGCGCGCCGAGGTGGTGGCCGAGATCGAACGCGGCCTGCTCGAGCTCTACCGCGACCCGACGCTGAACGAGAAGCCGGCGCTGCTCGAGCAGCGCGGCGGCGCGTTCTACAGCGAGGCCGCGACCGGGCTCGTCGCGTCGCTCGTCAGCAACGACGGCGTCGTGCACGAAGTCGACATCAGGAATGACGGCACGCTCGCCGGGCTGGCGGACGATGACGTCGTCGAGGTTCCGGCGCGGGTGGAGAACGGGCGCCTCTCCCCCCTGCCTCAGGCGCCCCTCGCGCCGGAGCTCCTTGGGCTCGCCCAGCACGTCGCCGCGTACGAGCGGCTCGCCGCGCAGGCAGCGGTCACCGCCGATCCGGCGGTGGCGCGGAAGGCGCTGCTCGCGCACCCGTTGATCGGCCAGCACCCGTTGAACGAGGACCTCGTCGAGCGCCTGCTCGAGGCAGAGGCCTCGGAACGGAACGCGCTGGCATGACGACGCCGATCGTGCTCGCCGTCGACGGCGGCAACTCGAAGACCGACCTCGCGCTCGTCGCGGCCGACGGCCGTGTGCTCTCGCTCGTGCGCGGGCCGTTGAGCTCACCGCACCACCTCGGCGTCGACGGCAGCGTCGACGTGCTCGAGCGGCTCTTCCGGCAAGCGGTGCAGGAGGCGGGAGTCGCCAACTCGAACGGCGCGCCCGTCGCCGCCGTCGCACGCCTCTGCATGGCCGGCGTCGACTTCCCCGCCGAGGAGGAAGTGCTCCAGGGACGGATCGCGGAGCTCGGGTGGGCGGAAGCGACCTCGGTCGCCAACGACACGTTCGCCGTCCTGCGGGCCGGCACCGAGAGCGGCTGGGGCGTCGCGATCGTCTGCGGCGCCGGCATCAACTGCGTCGGCGTCGGGCCGGACGGGCGCCAGGTGCGGTTCGCGGCGCTCGGCGAGCTCAGCGGCGACTGGGGCGGCGGCTACGACGTCGGCATGGCCGCGGTCTCGGCAGCGGCACGCAGCGAGGACGGACGCGGGCCCGAGACTTCCCTCGAGCGCGCCGTGCCGGCTCACTTCGGACTGGCCGCGCCGCAGGAGCTGACGGAGGCGATCCACACCGGCAAGATCGAGCGCCGCCGCGTGCTCGAGCTGCCGCCGATCGTGTTCGCCGAGGCCGAGCGCGACGAGGTAGCGGCGGGGATCGTCGAGCGCATCGCAGCGGAGATCGTCGACCTCGCACGCGCCGCGATCACCCGGCTCGAGCTACAGGGCGACCGGGTCGAGGTCGCGCTCGGGGGCGGCTTGATCCGGAGCATGGACGGCCGCGTGCTCGACCTGATCCTCGACGAGCTCCGCGCGGTGGCACCGGGGGTCGAGCTCCGCCCGACCGCAGCGCCGCCGGTGATCGGAGCAGCGCTGTACGGGCTCGACCAGATCGGAGCGGACGCTGCGGCGCACGACCTCGTGCGCGAGCAACTCGCCGCCTCGCCGACGAACAGGAGTGCGAACGATGGCTGATGTGCGGTTCGCGCAGGCGTCGCGCGTCTACCCGGGCACGGACGCCCCCGCCGTCGATGCGCTCGACCTGCACATCCAGGACGGCGAGCTCGTCGTGCTCGTCGGGCCCTCCGGCTCGGGGAAGACAACCGCTCTGCGCATGCTCGCGGGCCTCGAGGAGGTCGACGCAGGTGCGGTCCTGATTGGCGGCAAGGACGTCACCGACGTGGCGCCCAAGCGCCGCGACGTCGCGATGGTGTTCCAGAACTACGCGCTCTATCCGTATCTCACCGTCGAGGCGAACATCGCCTTCCCGCTCCGGATCGCGAAGGTGAAGAAGTCGGAGCGCGCACGCCGTGTCCGCGAGGTCGCCGAGCTCCTCGGCTTGACCGAGTACCTGCAGCGCAAGCCCGGCCAGCTCTCCGGCGGCCAGCGGCAGCGTGTCGCGATGGGCCGCGCGATCGTCCGCGAGCCGAGCGTCTTCCTGATGGACGAGCCGCTCTCCAACCTCGACGCGAAGCTGCGCGTCCAGATGCGGGCCGACATCGCCGCGCTCCAGTCGCGACTCGGCGTCACCACGGTCTACGTCACCCACGACCAGTCCGAGGCGATGACGCTCGGGCACCGCGTGGCCGTGCTGAAGGACGGGCGGCTGCAGCAGTGCGACGCGCCGCGGACGCTGTACGAGCGCCCGGCGAACACCTTCGTCGCCGGCTTCATCGGCTCGCCGGCGATGAACCTCTGCATGCTCCCGCTCGGAACGAACGGCTCCGTGCCCTTCGGGGGCGAGTCCGTCGCGCTGCCCGTCGCCGCCGCCGGCTGGAGCGAGATCGTGCTCGGCCTGCGGCCGGAGTCCGTGGAGGTCGCGAGCGAGGGCGTGCCTGCGCGCGTCGAGGTGGTCGAGGAGATCGGCGCCGACTCCTACGTCTTCTGCGTCGCCGAGGTCGCGGGCCAGGAGGTCAAGCTCGTCGCCCGCTGCGAGACGAGGCTGTGTCCCGAACGGGACGCACGCGTCCACCTGCGGCCGCGAGCGCACGAGGCGCACGTCTTCAATCCGGAGACCGGCGAGAGGCTCGCGGACTGAGCGGCGAGGTCTTTCTCGGCGAGATCCGGGAGCAACCGGCGGCGCTGCTGCGGCTGCTCGCGCAAGAGCAGGAGATCGCAGCGATCGCGGCAGCACTTGCCCGGCGCGCGCCGACCGTCGTGCGGCTGGTCGGTCACGGCACGTCTGACAACGCGGCGTCGTACGGCGTCTACGCCTTCGGCCTGCTTCCCGGCTGGACCGCGCTGCGCGACTCGATCTCGCTGACCGTCTACTACGACGCCGCGATCGACTTCGCGAGCTCGGCGGTCGTCGCGCTCTCGCAGTCCGGCCGGACTCCCGACGTCGTCGAGTACGTGCAGCGCGCCCGCGCCGACGGAGCGCTCACGATCGCGCTGACCAACGACCCGGCCTCAGAGCTGGGGCAGGCGGCCGAGCTCGTGCTGCCGCTGATGGCCGGGCCGGAGCAGGCGGTCGCGGCGACGAAGACGTACCTGAACGAGCTCGCGGCGCTCGTGCTCCTCGCAGGCGGGGCAGCCGGGCGCGGCCGAGACATCGCCGACGGGCTTCGCCGCGTCGCCGGGCTCGTCGAGGAGTGCCTGCCCGCCCTCGAGCCCGCCGCCGCGCAGGTCGCGGCCGCGTTCGCTTTCGTGGGACGGATGTTCGTGATCGGCCGAGGCGTCGAGTTCGCGACCGCGCGCGAGATCGCGCTCAAGCTCACCGAGACCTGCCGCGTGGCCGCCGAGCCGCTCACCGCAACGGACCTCGTGCACGGGCCACTCGCCGCTCTCGATCCGTTCTTTCCCGTCTGGGCGATCGCATCGCCGGACGAGAGCCTGCGCGCGGTCGTCGAGGCGGCGGCGCGCGTCCGTGAGGCGGGTGCGGCGATCGTCGCGAGCGGGAGCGCGGCGCACGAGATCGCCGGCGCCGCCTACTCACTGCCCGTCCCGGCCGCTGGCGACCGCCTCTTCGCCCCGCTGCTGTCGGTCGTCCCGGGCCAGCTCTTCGCGGCCGCGCTCGCGCGCGCGAAGGGCCTCGACGCCGACCGGCCCGACAGGCTGACGAAGGTTACGCTGGCGCGCTGAGCTACTGCCGACGCGGAGCGTCGTCGCCGTTCTCGGCGTCCCGCTCGCGCAGGAAGCGCGTCAGCTCGGCAGCGAGCGTGTCGCCTGACGGAAGGTTCTCGTGCTCCTCGAGGTCGAGCTCGTCGGTGCGCCGCTCGAGCTCGGCGACGTAGGCCGCGGTCTCCTCGTCGGTGGACACCGCTTCCGTGACCTGCTCGGCGTAGGTCTCCTCCGCCTCCACCAGCTCGGTCGTGTCGATCGGAACCGAGAGCAGCTGCGCGAGCCGGTCGCAGAGAGCACGTGCCGCGCGGGGACTCGGCGCGAGTGAGACGTAGTGCGGCACCGCCGCCCAGAGGCTCGCGGCGGGAACGCCTTCGTTGCGGCAGGCGTCCTGGAGCACGCCGACGATCCCGGTCGGCCCTTCGTAGCGCGAGTGCTGAAGACCAAGGCTCTCGACGAGGTCGGGGTCGCTCGCCGCACCGGTGACGGGAGCGGCGCGCGTGTGCGGCACGTCCGCGAGCAGCGAGCCGAGCGTGACGACGAGCTCCACGTCGAGATCGTGTGCGAGGCCGAGCACGAGCTTCGAGAAGGTCTTCCAGCGGAGGCTCGGCTCGACGCCGAGCAGCAGCACGACGTCGCGGTCGGACCCGGGGATGCGGGCGTGGTAGAACGCGTTCTCCGGCCATTCGATCTTCCGCGTCATGCCTTCGTCGAGCGAAACGTGCGGCCGATTCGCCTGGAAATCGACGAATCCCTCCGGATCGATGTCCGCGAACCGCTCGGCGTTCCAGACGCGCGCGAGATAGCCCGCGGCGAGGGTCGCGCCCTGGCCGCCGTCGTTCCAGCCCCGAAAGGCTGCGATCAGGACGGGCCGCTCGAGTGCGGGACGCCCCACCATCCGCAACTCGCTCATGGGGTCATTCTACGTGGGGTCCGCCAGAGGGCGGTCACGAGCCCGACCGTCCAGGCCCAGACCGCAGCGGCCAGTCCGACGTGGATCAGGACGAGCCACCACGGCAGCTCGTTGCGCCACTGCAGCTCGCCGACGCTCATCTGCACGAGCAGGAGCACGAGCAGCCCCACGGCGGCGGGAACGAGCACGCCCGCGCGCTCACGGTTGCGTGCGAGCCAGACGAGGAGGAGCAGGAAGCAGATCCCGAACGCGGCGGTCGCACGGACGTGCAGGTAGACCGCGTCGAGCAGGTTCCAGAAGCGGTCGATGTCCGCGCTGTCTCCGGGATGAGGGCCGGCGGCGGTCGAGAGCGTGCCGGTGACGACGAGGGTCCCGCACGCGAGCACGAGCACGAGCCCGACCAGCCGGAGCCATCTCGGCGCCGGCTCGGCACGCCCGTGGGCGTTGCCCCAGGCCTCGACCGCCACCACTGCCGCGGTCGCGAGCACGACGAGCGCGAGCAGGAAGTGGGTCGCGACCATCAGCGGGTGCAAGTCGAGCCGGATCGTCAGCAGGCCGAGCGGCGCCTGCGCGATCGTGCCGAGGAACGTGAATGCCGCGGTCCACGTCACCCAGCGGCCGAGGCCGGGCGTCTTCCTCGCCGCGATCCACCCGGCCAGGGAGAGCGCGATCGGAAAGAGAGCCATGACGCGATTTCCGAACTCGATTGTCGAGTGCTCCCCGACGGCGGGGAAGAAGGCGCCCTCGCTGCAGCCCGGCCACGACTGGCACGCAAGCCCGGATCCGGTCAGCCGGACGGCCGCGCCCGTGAGCACGATCAGGTAGAGCGAGACCGCTGAGGCGAGTGCCAGCCGCGCGAATCCCGCCGGCGTCACCGATCCGCGCGCTGCACGAACGAGGCTAGGCAAGCGCCACGCCGGCGCCCTCGACGACGCGGCCGACACGAGCCAGGAACAGATCCTGCGCGGCGAACGCGGCGCCGAGGACGGCGCCCTTGTCGGCAGGCAGCGAGATCAGGAGACCGCCGGAGGTCTGTGGGTCGTACGCGAGCGCGAGCAGGTCCTCCTCGACACCGTCCGCTTCGACGTGCGGGCCGGCGAAGTCGCGGTTGCGGGAGTCGCCGCCGGTGCGCACGCCGGAGGCCGCGCACTCGAGCGCGCCCGGGAAGAGTGGCAGCGCCGCGGCGTCGAGCTCGAGCCGGACCCCGCTCCGGTCGGCCATCTCGTGCGCGTGGCCGAGCAGGCCGAAGCCGGTCACGTCGGTGACGGCGTTCGGAGAGAACGGGCGCAGCACGTCCGCAGCCTCGCGGCTGAGCGTCGTCATCGCAATCGTTGCCGCGGCGAGACCTTCCTCGTGCCGCAGCCCTTCGCGCGCGGCATGGAGCAGCATCCCCGTCCCGAGCGGCTTCGTCAGGAAGAGCGCGTCGCCGGGTCGCGCGCCGCTCTTCGGCCAGTAGCCGTTCGGGTGCACCGTGCCGACGACGGCGAGGCCGTACTTCGGCTCCTCGTCGCGGAGCGTGTGACCGCCGGCGAGGATCCCGCCGGCGGCACGCACCTGCTCGTCGGCCGCGCCGAAGATCGCCGCCAGCGTCTCGTTGGGCAGGCTCTCCGGAAAGGCTGCGATCGAGAGCGCGAGCAGCGGCAGCCCGCCCATCGCGAAGACGTCGTTGAGCGCATTCGTGGCCGCGATCCGGCCGAAGAGCGCCGGGTCGTCGACGAGCGGCGGGAAGAAGTCGACCGTGAAGACGAGCGCGCGCTCGTCGTCCAGCTTGTAGACGATCGCGTCGTCGGCGGGTGTCAGCCCGACGAGCAGGTTCTCGGCCTCCGCGGGCACGAAGCCTCGCAGCAGCTCGTCGAGCCGCGCCGCGGAGTACTTCGCGGCACAGCCGCCACTCGGCGCGAGCGAGGTGAGCTTCACCGGCATGCCTGCAAAATACGCAACGGCGGCCGGGGAGCCGCCGCTGCACTCAGGGGAGAGGAGGAGCCTGGG
The DNA here is from genome assembly GCA_963765705.1 of uncultured Gaiellaceae bacterium. Taxonomy (GTDB): domain Bacteria; phylum Actinomycetota; class Thermoleophilia; order Gaiellales; family Gaiellaceae; genus Gaiellasilicea. The sequence continues at coordinate 599,403 of CAVXXJ010000011.1, read as the reverse complement.
GATCTTGCGCCCCAGGTTCGCCATCCTGTCACCCTCTCCTTTGCGCGATTCTGAGATAGTCGAAACGTTGGCATCGGCACTCGTCACCGGCGGTTCCTCGGGCATCGGGCTCGCGATCGGGCGCATGCTTCGCGAGGAGGGATTCGCCGTGACGCTCGCGTCCCGGACGGCCGAGAAGGTCGAAGCGGCGGCCGCCGAGCTCGGTGCGCACGCGATCGCGGCCGACGTCTCCAACCCGGACGACTGCGCACGCGTGGTCGCGGAGCACGTCGAGCGCGAGGGCGGGCTCGACATGCTCGTCAACTCGGCCGGGATCGGTATCGCCGGCCGGGTCGAGGACGCGCAGCTGAAGCATCTCGACCGCCAGCTCGCGATCAACGTGCGCGGCCTGCTGCTGGTGACGCAGGCGGCGATCCCGCACCTGCGCAAGACGAAGGGCTGGGTCGTCAACCTCGCGTCGATCGCCGGCACGCAGCCGGTGCCGATCCTGCCCGTCTACGCCGCGACGAAGGCGGCGGTGATCTCGCTCACCCACTCGCTGAACGCCGACCTCGACGACGACGGTGTGCGCTCGATCGCGATCTGCCCCGGCTTCGTCGACACGCCGATGGCCGAGTTCGCCGGCCTGCCGAGCGACGAGATGATCCAGCCCGAGGACTGCGCCGAGGTCGTGCGCATGTGCCTCCGCCTCAGTCCGCGCGCACGCGTCCCGCAGGTCGTGATCGAGCGCGTCGGCTCGAGCGGCAAGATCGCCTAGCGCGCCGCGTCAGCGCTCGATCGGCACGTCGACCAGGTTTCCCCACTCGGTCCACGAGCCGTCGTAGTTCTTCACGTCGGGGTAGCCGAGCAGCTCTCGCAGGACGAACCAGGTGTGCGCGCTCCGCTCGCCGATCCGGCAGTAGGCGAGCACTTCCTTGTCCGGCGTGACGCCCTTGCCCGCGTAGAGCTCGCGGAGCTCGTCGGGGGACTTGAAGGTTCCGTCGTCGCGAACGGCCTGCGCCCAGGGGATCGACTTCGCCGTCGGGATGTGCCCGGTGCGCGAGGCGCCCTCCTGCTCGTAGCCGGGCGGCGCCATCAGCTCGCCGCTGAACTCCTGCGGGCTGCGGACATCGACGAGCGCGCGGCCCTTCTGGCCGAGGCCGGCCAGCACGACGTCGCGGCGGACGCGGATCGACTCGTCGGCGTCTTTCGCCGAGTACCTCACCGGGGCAGGAGCCGGCGCGTCGGTCGTCAGCTCGCGCTCCTCGTCGATCCACTTCTGTCGGCCGCCGTCGACGATCCGCACGTCCTCGTGGCCGTAGATCTTCAGATACCAGTACGCGTAGGCGGCGAACCAGTTGTTCTTGTCCCCGTAGAGGACGACGGTCGTGTCGTTGCCGATCCCGCGCGACGACATGAGGTGCTCGAACTCGGCCTTCTCGACGATGTCGCGCTCGACCGGGTCCTGGAGGTCGTCGCGCCAGTGCAGCTTGACCGCGCCGGGAATGTGCCCCTCCTCGTAGAGATCCGTGTTCTCGTCCACCTCAGCGACGACGACACCGTCGTCTTCGAGGCGCTTGGCCAGCCAGTCGGTCGTGACGAGCACCGGTCTTCTGCCGGAACTCTCGGTCATGGCGCGAGAGACTACAGATCGCCGGGCGTGCGCAGAATCCGCCAGAGCTCGAAGAGGCCGAGCCCCACGGACAGCACGAATCCGACGATCGCGACGGTGTCGTTCACCCGCGCCATCAGAGCCGACGAGATCAGGAGCGCCGAGATGATCAGCGCCGCACCGAGCCGGTTGGCGGTCGAGCGAGCGATGTGCTCGAGCTCGTCGAGGCCGGTGGGCTGGATCCCGATCTTGAGCGTCCCGTGCTCGAGCCGGCCGACCAGCTGGCCGACGCGCCTTGGCATGCGGACGAGCGGCTCGAGCTGCGTGTAGGCGAGCGCGAGGAGATTTCCGGGCTCGAGCCGGCGCTCCGTCTCCTGCAGCATCACCTCGAGGCCGTCCTCCTCCAGCAGCTCGATCGGATCGAGCTCGGGGTCGAGCAGGCGGGCGACCTCGTCGGCCTGTGAGAGCGTCTTGCCGACGAGCGCGAAGCTCGTCGGCAGGCTGATCCCGTGCGCGAGCGCGATCCGCTGCAGGTCGGCGAGAGCCTCGCCGGCCCGGATCCCGGACAGCGGCCGCCAGTGGTAGCGCGGGAGCTTGCGCCGCAATTCGTGCACGAAGCCCGCCTCGTCGGACTCGAGCGTCGTCAGCGACAGGCCGAGGATCAGATCCGCGACGTCGTCGGCGCGGTTCTGCGCCAGCGCGAGCAGGAGCAGGCCGAGCGCACGGCGCGTGTCGTCGTCCAGCCGGCCGAGTAGCCCGAAGTCGAGCAGACAGAGCCGTCCGTCGGGAGTGAGCAGGATGTTGCCGCGGTGCGGATCGGCGTGGTAGATGCCGTGCACCGTGATCTGCTGCACGTAGGTGCGAAAGAGCTCCCGCGCAAGCGTCTGTGCGAGCTCGCGGTCGAGGCCGTGCTCTTCCGTCACCTTCACGCCGTCGATCCGCTCCTGGACGAGCACGCGCTCGGTGACATGGGGGTGGATCACGTCCGGCACGACCAGGTGCTCGTGCTCGGCAGCGAGCCTGGCGATCAGCTCGGAGCCGTGCGCCTCCTCGACGAAGTCGAGCTCGCCGCTGAGATGGGCCTCGAGCTCATCTGCGAGCGCCTGCATCTGAACGAGCCGGGCCGTCTCGGAGTGGCCCTCGGCGAAGGAGGTCAGAGTGCCGAGCAGCTCCAGGTCGAGCGAGACCTGCTCCTCGATCCCCGGCCGTCGCACCTTGACGACGACCTCGCGGCCCGTGCGCAGCAGCGCTCCGTGGACCTGCGCGATCGACGCACATGCGAGCGGCTTCTCGTCGAGCCGAGCGAAGACGTCCAGGCCGATGTCCTCGTCGATGATCCTGCGCGCCTCCGCGAACGGGAACGGCGGCACGTCGTCGACGAGCTCGCCGAGCTCCTCGATGTAGACGTCGGGGAGAAGGTCCGGCCGCGAGGAGAGCAGCTGGCCGAGCTTCACGTAGGTGGTGCCGAGCTCCTCGAGGCCCAGCCTGAACGCCTTGGCGCCCTCGCGCGTCGCCGGCTTGCTGCCGACGACACCGACCTCGCCGAGGACGCGCAGCAGCCTGCCGCGGCGCGCGACACGGCCGACCTCGAGCGCGCGCCTGATCTTCAACCCCATCGCGCTGCTATTGCCCGGCCCGAAAACGCTGGAAACTAGCCGAGCAGATGCTTGCGGACGGACGCGTCGAGCTCACGCACGGACACGGTGCCCTCGAACCGGTCACGGATCTTGCCGTCGGGGCCGACCACGAAGACCCACGGCTCGGAGGGCAGCTTCCACTGGCTCACCCACTGGTTCACGCCCTTGGCGGGATCGTTGTCCTTGTAGATCTCGACGTGGATGAAGCGGATGCTCGGATTGGCGAGGTCGCGGCGCACCGTGCTGACGACGTCCACCGTCGGGCCGCACGTGCGGCTCGCGCAGTACTTCGGCGTCGCGAAGGCGACGACGAACGGCGCGTGGTCGGCGAGCGCGTCGGCGACCGAGCTGCCGTAGAGCTCCCGGTCCGGCACCTTCGACGTCGTCAGCTCGTCGAGCGTCGCCGTAGCGAGGGTCGGCGTCTGCGAGGCGATCGCGGGCGCGCCGATGTCGGGCGCGGCCGTCTGCTTCTTGACGACGACCGTTCCCACCGCCTGGATCTTCCGGCCGCCGACCGGCTCGGCCAGCACCCAGTACGTGCCCGGCTTCGACAGCTGGAGGTTCGCGACGAAGATCGCCTCGGTGCCGGCGGGGTCACTGCCCTCGACGCCGATCTTCTCCGAGCGGGCGGTCGCGCGCGCGTATGGCGGCTGCTTCAACCCTCGCGCGATCCAGATCCGGGCCGTCGGGCGCGAGACGACGCCGCCCTGGCCGTCGACGATCAGAAATGTGAGCCGCACCCGCCCGGGGCCGAAGTCGGCTCCCCCAGGTGTGATCGCGACGTCCTCGCCGGGCGCGCGCCAGAGGGATTCGAGCGTAGGGGTTTCCGGCTCCTCCTTCGCTGTGGAGGAGCCGCCGCAGCCTGCCGCAATAAAGCAGGCGACTAGACCGAGTGCCGCGGTACGGAACACCGGGCGAGTCTAGCCACGCCGGTGAACCCTAGCTTCCGTCGTGCCAGCTGAGCAGGCCGGACAGCTGTCCGCCCCACGAGGCAAAGACGACTGACGCAGACAGAACGATGAACAGCAGACGAGTCTTCATGTGCCTCCTCCTTTCCTTAGAACCGGATGTCCTGAAGGGCTTCGGCAGCGTTCCGGTAGAGCCGTGCTGCCTCGGCGTCCTCCCCACGGCGCGTCGCGAGATCGCCGAGGGCGACCCACACGTTGGCGCGATGGCTGACCGAGGAGAATTGTTCGAATGTCGCGTCGGCAGCCCGGAAGGACTCCTCCGCCTCGTCCAGGCGGTCGCGCTCGAGTAGGGCGCGACCGAGCACGAGCTGGGACTGGCCGATCTCGTCGAGGAAGTCCTCACGGCCCTCGAGCAGCTGCAGCGCCTGCCGCGCGTGCTCGTCGGCGGCTTCCCAGTCGCCGAGCCTGAGATAAACGGTGCCGAGACCACCCATGGCCACGGCGGCATCGCCCTTCGCGTCGACCTCGACTGCGACCGCGAACGACGCCTTCAGCTGCTCGATCGCCTGCTCGGGCTTGCCGAGCAGGAGGCTGAGGCCACCAAGGTTGTTCAGCAGCCTGCCGACCGTGCGCTCGTCGTCGAGCTCCTGGAAGAGGTTCTTGGCCCGCTCGGCGTAGTTGCGCGAGAGCACCCAGTGCCCCGTGCGCTCGGCGACGAGCGATGCCTGGAAGTACGCGTCGGCCATCTTGCGGCGGTCATCGACACCCTGGGCGAGCTCGAGCGCGTGCTCGACGTCCTCGCGCGCGGCCTCGAAGTCGCGCTGGCGGCGGTGACAGCGGGAGCGCCAGTGGTAGATGTCGGAACGGAGCCCGTCCGCCGGCATGTTGGAGCGCTCCGCGAGCGTCAGCGCCTCGCCGAGAAGCGCGATGGCGGTGGAAACGCTCGAGAGCTTGTAGCGGCAGACACCGAGGCGGAAGGCGATCTCCGCGCGGTCGACGTCCGAGAAGACAGAGCCTTCGGCGACGGCGCGGGCGCTGTTCAGCAGCCCGATCGCGGTCCGGAGGTCGCCCTCCTGCATCCGCGCCCAGGCCTCGCCCGAGCGGGTGCGGACATCGAGCTCGACCGAATTCGTGGCGGAGACGGCGGCGCGTGCCTCCTCGAAGACCTCGATCGCCTCCTTGTAGCGGTAGCTCTTCGAGAGCGCCTCGGCGCGCGCGAGCACTGCTTCGACGCGTCCGCGCTCGTCCGTCGAGACGCCGCTGTTGAGAAATGCCGGGTCGACGTCCAGCCGCTGCGCGAGCCACTCCACGGTCTCGGCAGTCGGGCGCGTCTTGCCGCGCTCGATCTGGCTGACGTACTCCTTCGAGAAGCGCTCGCCTGCGAGCTCCGTCTGCGTCAGGCCGGCGGCGACACGCAAAAGGCGAAGGCGATCGCCAAGCCGGGCGCCCCGTGAAGAAACGGCGGTGGCGGCAGCGGCGGCGGTGTCGGTGGCGGCGGTGATCTCGGTCATGGCGGCGAAGAACCTCGGTCCACTGAGTGAAGCGGCTAGTGGAGTCTCGCGCATACCCCTTTGCGGGGATTTTTTAAGACTCGATCCGCTTGCGCAAGCGGTGAAGCGACCGTATCACGAAATCACTTGACCAAGCTACTTGACTTTTTTGAACATGGCTCCTACAGTGAGGCCAACTTGCACCGCGCCGGACGCCAGGCTCGAGTGCAAGGGCGCGCCACCTAGAAGGCGACCGCCGCAACCGCAGGAGCGTGATCGAGCCGCAGGATCACGAGCCTCGGAGCGTCGCTTTCGTGGCAGCTTGCCTCACCCGGATCGTCCCCGGAGCCGCAGCCGGGGACGTTCCACGGTCCTGTCTGCGCAAGGGCACGGGCAGAGCCCGTGCCCGCGCGAAGACCCCTGAAGCTGCGTGCGTCGGATTCGGGGCTCCTTGACAGTCGCTCGCCCGCCTGGTTCAGTGGCGAGCGGAGGGATCGTTGGCCCGCCGTTGATCTAGCCGCTGCCGGAGAGCCAGCGGATGCGCTGGGCGGCGATCGCGGCGAAGTCGTCGTCGTCGAGCAGGCCGCCGAGGCGGTCGCCGACCGAGACCAGCAGGATGCCGGCCAGGAAGATCCACGCTTCCGCATCGGGATCGCGGTCGGCGGCGATCGCTCCCGCGGCCTGCGCCTGCCGCACGCCGTCGGCCATGAAGTCGTGCACGGCGCGCATGTGCTTGCGCAGGTACCGCTTGATCTCGGGATCCTCACCGGCCTCCGTCAGGGCCTGGATCCACAGGTTCGGCGGCAGCACGCTCGCCGTCCGGCGAATGCGGAGCGCCATCTCGCGCGGCGCAGGCATCGGGCCGCCCTCCGCGAGCGGCTGCAGCTTCTCGGCGAACACGCGCCGCAGCCGCAGCCACGCCTCGTCGAGCGCCGCGAAGTAGAGCTCCCGCTTCGAGCCGAAGTGGCGGTAGAGAATCGGCTCCGAGATCCCGGCCTCACGGGCGATCTGGGCGGTCGTCGCGCCGCTGTAGCTCCCGGTCGAGAAGACCGTCATCGCAGCCTCGACGATCGCCTGCCGGCGCTCGGCGGCCGGCAGGCGCGGTTTCGGCGACGCGCTCAGGCTGCGACCTCGACCGGAACGGCTTCGGCTTCGGGGCCCGCCTCCTGGCGAACGAGCACGAAGGCGACGATCGCGCCGGCGAAGGCGATCACGGCCGCAACGAGGAGCGCCCGCTCGAAGCCGGCCATGAAGCCCTCGAGACCGGGACGGCCGCTTGCCTCGGCGGCGACGATCGCACCCATCAGCGCGATCCCGACCGAGCCGCCGACCTGGCGCATCGCGTTCAACACGGCCGAGCCGACGCCCGACTTCTCGACCGGGACGGCGCGCGTGGCGGCCGCCGCGGTCGGCGTCATCGTGATCGCCATGCCGAGGCCGCCGACGAGGAAGCCGGGCAGGAGGCTCCAGAAGCTCGAGTCGATGCCGAGCTGCGAGAGGTAGAGCAGCTGCACGCCGAGCAGCACCATCCCGATCGTCATCAGCCAGCGCGAGCCGTACTTGTCCGAGAGCTTCCCCGCCACCGGCGCGACCAGGATGATCAGGATCGTCATCGGCAGGAACGCTGCGCCCGCCTGGACGGCGGAGTAGCCGAGCACGTTCTGCATGTAGAGCGAGACGAAGAAGAAGACGCCGAACATCGAGAGCGCGACGAGCAGCATCGCGACGTTGGCGCCCGTATAGGTGCCGCTGCGGAAGAGGCTCAGATCGAGCATCGGCGAGCGCCGGCGTCGCTCGATCACGACGAACGCGGCCAGGGACACGACCGCGACGACGAACGAGCCAAGGATGCGGCCCGACGTCCAGCCGTACGTGTTCGCCTCGATCAGCCCGTAGGTGAGCGCGAACAGGCCGAGCGCCGACGTGCCGAGACCCGGTAGGTCGAGGCTCTCGTGCGTGTCGTCCTTCGACTCCGTGATCAGCAAATAGCTGGCCGCGATCGCGACGACACCGACCGGAATGTTGACGAAGAAGATCCAGTGCCAGCTGAGATGCTGGGTGAGCAGGCCACCGACGAGCGGACCGATCGCGAGCGCGAGCGCCGAGACGCCGGCCCAGATCCCGATCGCCATGCCGCGCTCCTTCGGAGGAAAGGTCGCGGCGATGATCGACAGCGTCGCCGGGTTCATCAGCGCTGCCCCGACTCCCTGCACGACGCGCGCCGCGATCAGCATGGTGCCGCTGTCGGCCAGGCCGCACCAGAGCGACGCGGCGGTGAAGAGGAGAATGCCGAGCACGAAGAGCAGCCGGCGCCCGTAGGCGTCGGCGAGCTTGCCGCCGATCAGCATCAGCGCCGCGAAGCTGAGCGCATAGCCCGTGACGATCCACTGGAGCTCGGAGAGGCCCACCCCGAGGTCCTCCTGGATCGACGGCAGCGCGACGTTCACGACGGTGTTGTCGAGCATGATCATGAAGAGGCCGAACGAGACGGCCGCGAGCGTCCACCACTTCCGGCGTTCCTCTGAGAAGATTGCGAGAGCCATGAGAATCCCTTCCAAGAAAGTTAGTGGACACTAGGTTAGTGGCCGCTAACCCCTCTGTCAAATACGCCTGGACGCCTTCCGCCGAGCAGCTCGAGGCAGCCAATATCGCCCGGCTCGCCCGCACGCTCGGCTGCGAGGGCTATGCCGAGCTGCACCGAGTCTCGATCGAGGAGCCCGATCGCTTCTGGCGCGCAGTGGCCGAGGATCTCGACCTCGAGCTCGCACGTCCCTGGGACCGCGTCCTCGACGACTCGCGCGGCATCGAGTGGACGACGTGGTTCGAGGGAGCGCGGCTGAACGTGGCGACCGCCTGCCTGCACGTCTGGGCGGAGCGGACGCCCGACGCTCCGGCTGCCGTCTTCCGCGGCGAGGACGGCACGCGGCGCGAATGGACGTTCGCCGAGCTCTCCCGCGAGACCGTGCGCGTCGCGATCGAGCTCGAGCGGCTGGGTGTCGGCGAGGGCGACCGGGTCGCGATCTACATGCCGATGTCGCCGGAGGCGGCGATCGCCTCGCACGCCTGCGCCCACATCGGGGCCGTCCAGGTGCCGATCTTCTCCGGCTTCGCCGCGCCGGCGATCGTCCAGCGGCTGCAGGACTCGCAGGCGAAGGTCGTGATCACCGCCGACTGGTCGCTCCGACGCGGGACCCGGGTGCCGATGGTCGAGACGATCGAAGAGGCGTGCAGGCAGTCGCCCTCCGTCGAGCACATTCTGCTCTGGCGGCGCGAGACGATGAGCTGGGACGCGGAGCTCGGCTCCGGGTATCTGGCGCCGCTCGAGGTGAACGCCGAGCACCCGTACTTGCTCGCGTACACGTCCGGCACGACCGGGAGGCCCAAGGGGGCGCTGCACGTGCAGGGCAGCTTCCTGCTCTCGATCGCCCGCGAGGTGTCCTACCAGGCCGACGTCCGCGCCGGCGACCGCGTGCTCTTCTCCACCGACATGGGCTGGATCATGGGCCCCTGGACCGTGGTCGGCGGCGGAGCGGCGGGCGCGTGCGTGATCTACATGGAGGGAGCGCCCGACTGGCCGCACGACCGGCTCTGGCGCCTCGTCGAGGAGGAGCGCGTGACCATGCTCGGCGTCTCGCCGACCCTCGTCCGCGCGCTGATCCCGAAGGGCGAGCCGAACGCCGACCTGTCCTCGCTGCGCGCGCTCACGACGACGGGCGAGCCCTGGAACGCCGGGCCTTACGACTGGCTGAACGAGCACGTCGCCGGCGGCGGGCGGATCCCGATCGTGAACTGCTCGGGTGGCACCGAGGTCGGCGCCTGCTTCCTGTCGGTCGGGCTGCTCGACCCGGCCAAGCCGGTCTCGCTCGGCTTTCCGGCGCTGGGGCAGGCGATGGACGTCTACTCGCCGGAGGGGACGCCGCTGCGCGGCGAGGTCGGCGAGCTCGTCTGCACGCGGGCGTGGCCCGGGATGACCCGCGGGATCTGGGGTGACGACGAGCGCTACCTCGAGACGTACTGGAGACGCTTCCCGGGTGTCTGGACGCACGGCGACTGGGCGTCGATCGACGAGGATGGCTACTGGTTCCTGCACGGCCGCTCCGACGACACGCTGAACATCGCCGGCAAGCGGATCGGCCCGGCCGAGCTCGAGTCGGCGGCGCTCGACCATCCCTCGGTCGCAGAGGCGGCGGCGATCGGCGTCCCGCACGCGGTGAAGGGCGAGACGGCGTGGATCTTCTGCGGGCTCAAACCGGGCGCCGAGGAGGACGCGGACGGGGTCAAGGCGGCGGTGGCAGCCGTGCTCGGGAAGGCGTTCGCGCCCGAGCGCGTTCTCTACGTCACGGCGCTGCCGAAGACGAGGTCGGCCAAGATCGTCCGGCGCGCGGTGCGGGCGAAGGCGCTCGGAGAGGATCCGGGCGACCTCTCGACGCTCGAGAACCCCGAGGTGCTGGAGGAGATCGCGCAAGTGAGCAAGCCGTGAACGACGAGTCCCGGAAGATCCAGCGGATCTTTCTGCTGCTGACGCTCGGGAACACGCTCGCCGCCTCGTTCATCTGGGGCATCAACACGCTCTTCCTGCTCGACGCCGGCCTCAGCAATCTGGAGGCGTTCGCCGCCAACGCGTTCTTCACGGCCGGCATGGTGCTCTTCGAGGTTCCGACAGGGGTCGTCGCCGACACGTGGGGGCGGCGCATGTCGTACCTGCTCGGCACGCTCGCGCTGGCCGGCTCGACGCTCCTCTACTACTTCATGTGGCAGACGTCGGCTCCGTTCTGGGCGTGGGCGATCGTCTCCGTGCTGATCGGGCTCGGCTTTACGTTCTTCTCGGGCGCGGTCGAGGCGTGGCTGGTCGACGCGCTCACCTTCACCGGATACGAAGGAGAGCTGGAGACCGTGTTCGGCCGCGGCCAGATGGTCGGCGGCGCGGCAATGCTGGGCGGGTCGGTCGCCGGCGGTGTGATCGCGCAGGTGACCTCGCTCGGCGTGCCGTTCCTCCTGCGCGTCGGCGTCCTCTGCGGGATGTTCGCGGTCGCGTTCGTCGTCATGAAGGACCTCGGCTTCACGCCCGAGCGCAGCCGCCGCCCGCTGGGTGACATGAAGCGAATCTTCACCGCGTCGATCGACCATGGGCTGAGGAACCCGCCGGTGCGGTGGGTGATGCTGGCGGCGCCCTTCGGCGCGGGCGTCGGCATCTACACCTTCTACGCGCTGCAGCCGTTCCTGCTCGACCTCTACGGCAACGAGAAGGCATACGGGATCGCAGGACTGGCCGCGGCGATCGTCGCCGGCTCGCAGATCGTCGGCGGCTACCTGGCGCCCAGGATTCGCGGCCTGTTCCACCGCCGCACGACGGCGCTGATCCTCGGCACGGCGGCGAGCGTCCTGCTGCTGACGATCCTCGGAGTGACGACCAGCTTCGTGCTGGCGCTCGCCATGCTCGTGCTCTGGGGCATGGTCTTCGCCGCCGTGATGCCGATCCGGCAGGCGTATCTGAACGGGCTGATCCCGTCCCAGCAGCGAGCGACGGTCCTGTCGTTCGACTCCCTGATGGGCAACACCGGCGGCGTCGTCATCCAGCCCGTGCTCGGCAAGTCGGCCGACGTCTGGAGCTACGGCACCTCGTACGTGATCGGCGCCGGCTTCCAGGCGCTCGCAGTACCGTTCCTGCTCCTCAGCCGCCGCGAGCGTGCTGCGGCCGACACCGTGGAGGCACCCCCCTCGACTCCGGAGGTTCCCGATGCCGTCTAGAGCACTTGTCACAGGTGGTGGCCGCGGGATCGGCGCCGGGATCGCACGCGAGCTCGCGGAAGCGGGTTGGCACGTGACGGTGACCGGCCGCACGAGCGGGGAGGTCGAGGCGGTCGCCGCAGAGATCGGCGGGGCCGCGGTGGTCGGCGACGTCGCCAAGCGGGAGGACGTCGAGCGGATGCTCGCGGAGGCGGGGGCGATCGACCTCCTCGTCGCGAATGCCGGCATCGCCCTCTGGGAGGAATCGTGGGAGACGGATCCCGACGAGTGGTGGCACGTGTTCGAGGTGAACGTGCTCGGCGCCTACCTGACCGTCCGCCTGGCGCTCCCGGGGATGATCGAGCGCGGCGGCGGCCGGATCGTGATCACCGGCAGCGGCTCGTCGTACCTGCCCGGCGCGAGCTCGGGCGCCTACGGCGCGAGCAAGGCCGCGGTGGGCCGCTTCGGCGAGGTGCTCGCGCAGCAGGTGAAGGAGCAGAACGTGCAGGTCTTCGTGATCAGCCCCGGGCTCGTCAAGACCGACATGACCGCGCCCTTCGGGGACGACATGCCGTGGACGCCGCCCGAGCTGGCGCCGCAACTCGTCCGCGAGCTCGCCTCGGGGCGGTTCGACAAGCTCTCGGGCCGCTACATCCACGCCGAGCACGACCCGCCCGACGTGCTCGAATCGCGGATCGACGCGATCCTGGCCGACGACCTGAACGCGCTCAGGCTCCGGCGCGAATCCTGATTTTTGCGCCAGATGAGCATCCGCGCAGCGAGCTCCTAAAGACAGGCCGCTCTCGCGGCCCGAGCTTCTGGCTGCCGCAGCGGTTACTTTGGGGCGATCCAGGTCTGGCGGGCGAGCGCGAGCACCTCGCCCTCCGCCGAGAGGAGCGCCGTGCCGGCGTGGAGCTTGCGCCCGTCCTCGCCGAGCGGCCAGGCGGCGACGACACAGAGCTCGCCCTCCCCGGGCAGCCGCCGGATCTCCGCGTTCATCCGGCCGAGCACGATCTCGCCGCGGCCGGGACCGCCGACCGCCCAGGCGCCGGGACAGTCGATCGCCGCCCAGACGACCTCCTGCGACACCTCTCGCGCCGTCCACGGTGCTGCGTGGACGTCTCTCCCGGCGACCGGTCCGACATGGATGCAGAGGCCGTCGTCCGGTCGCACGCCGCAGGTGAAGCACTCGGAGAACTCCTCCGCGCCCATCCGGACGTGCCGGGTCGCCGCGTCCTCGGCCTCCGCGAGCGAGACAGGAGGCGGCTCGAGCTCGGGCGCCCGCGCCTGCGCCTCCGCGACGACGGCCTCCCCGTCGAGCAGGAGCACCCGCCCATCGTCGGCCGCGACCTCGAGCGGCCGGTCGAGCGGGGGCGGCAGCCGTAGGGTCACCTCCGCCGGCCCGATCACGAACGCCGCGAGCCTCCCCGCCGCGTAGCCGCCGTTCGCCGACTGCGTCGGCCCGCGGTAGCGCCGGTCGATCGTGATGTTCATGCCCGCCGTGTTTTCGCCTGAGAGTCGCAAACCGCTAGAATCCTCCTGATGCGGCTTGCTCTCGCCCAGATCAACGCTGTCGTCGGCGACCTGGACGGCAACCGCGAGCGCATTCTCTCCGGTCTGGCCGACGCGCGTGCGGCAGGTGCGCAGCTCGTCCTCTTCCCCGAGCTCGCCGTCACCGGCTATCCGCCCGAGGACCTGCTGCTCAGACCCGCTTTCGTCCGCGCGGCGGAGGAGTCGCTGCGCGAGATCGCGAAGTCGTGCACCGGGCTGACGGCGCTCGTCGGCACGCCGTGGTTCGACCGCGATCTCTTCAACGCCTGCGCCGTCTGCGCCGACGGCGAGGTGAAGGGGCTCTACCGCAAGCGCTACCTGCCGAACTACGGCGTCTTCGACGAGGACCGCTACTTCGCGCCCGGACGCGAGTTGCTGCTCCTGCGGCTCGGCGGCACCCTGATCGGGCCGACGATCTGCGAGGACATCTGGCAGCCAGGGCCGCCCGCGACCGATCTCGCCCTGGCCGGCGCCGAGCTGCTCGTCAATCTGTCCGCGTCGCCGTACCACGTCGGCAAGGCGGAGGATCGTGAGGAGATGCTCGTGACGCGCGCGCGCGACAACTCCGCGTACCTGGCGTTCTGCAACCTCGTCGGCGGCCAGGACGAGCTGCTCTTCGACGGTCACTCCGTCGTCCTCGACGACGAGGGCGAGGTCCTGGCGCGGGCGCCGGGATTCGAGGAGGCGCTTCTCGTCGTCGACCTCGACCCGAGCGAGGCGATCGGCCGCCGGCTGCGCGACGTCCGCCGCCGCGCCCTGGCGCGCGAGCGCGAGGACGAGCGCGAGCCAACCGTGCTCGAGCTCGGAGAAAGTGTTGATTCAACACAAAGTCTCGGCGGCGAGATCGTTCCGTTCGAGCCGGAGCTCGAGCAGATGCGCCGGGCACTCGTGCTCGCCCTCCGCGACTACGTCGGCAAGAACGGCTTCGGCGACATCGTGCTCGGCCTCTCGGGCGGGATCGACTCCGCGCTCGTCGCGACCCTCGCGGTCGATGCGCTCGGGCCGGAGCGCGTGCACTGCGTCTCGATGCCGTCGCGCTTCTCCTCCGAGCACACCCAGAGCGACGCCCGGCGCGTCGCGGAGAGCCTCGGCTGCGACTTCCGGGAGCTGCCGATCGAGCAGATGATTGCCGCCTTCCACGAGGCCGGCGTCGGCACGGACGGGCTCGCGGCCGAGAACCTGCAGGCCCGCGTGTCCGCGGGATGACGCTGATGTCGCTCTCGAACGAGCACGGCTGGCTCGTGCTCGCGACGGGGAACAAGTCCGAGCTCTCGGTCGGCTACTCGACGCTGTACGGCGACCTCGCCGGCGGTTTTGCGCTGATCAAGGACATCTACAAGACCGACGTCTTCCGGCTTGCGCGCTACCTCAACGAGCGGGCCGGGCGCGAGCTGATTCCGGTCTCGATCATCGAGCGTCCTCCCTCCGCGGAGCTGCGCGCCGACCAGAAGGACGAGGACTCGCTGCCGCCCTACGACCAGCTCGATCAGGTGCTCGAGGCGTATGTCGAGCTCGACCGCTCGCGCGAGGAGCTGCTCGCGGAAGGGTTCGAGGCGACCGTCGTCGACCGGGCGCTCGCCTTGATCGACCGGGCCGAGTACAAGCGCCGTCAAGCGCCGCCTGGCGTGAAGCTGCGGCCGAAGGCCTTCGGCCGCGACCGGCGGACACCGATCACGAATCGCTGGACGGGTTGACAACCACGACTCCGTAAGTGCATACTTACGGTAAGTGGCGACTAACGGAGTGGTTCTCGATGCACTCGGCGACGCGACTCGGCGCAGCATCTTCGAGTCGTTGAAGTCCGGCCCCCGCTCGGTGGGCGAGCTCGCCGAGGGTCTTCCGGTGAGTCGACCCGCCGTCTCGCAGCATCTTCGGGTTCTGAAGGAGGCGGGCCTCGTCAGCGACGTCAAGGACGGCACGCGCCGGCTGTACCGGATCGAGCCGGACGGGGTAGCGCGGGTGCGGGATTACTTCGACGGGTTCTGGTCGGAGGCGCTGGAGCGCTTCCGCGACGCAGCACGAAAGGAGACAGGATGAGCACACGCGACGTAGGCTTGACGGAGTCGCGCAGTAGCGGAGGTACCGGCTTTGCCGGTGCCGGAGCGGAGACCGTGACAACGACGGAGGCGATTCGCAAGACCGTGCTCGTGGACTTCGCACCCGCGGAGGCGTTCGAGCTCTTCACGACGCGCGTCTCGTCGTGGTGGCCAACCCAGACGCACTCCTACGCGCACGACAAGGTCACCGACGTCATCTTCGAGCCCAAGGTCGGCGGGCTGCTCTACGAGGTGACCGACGAGGGCACCGCGGAGTGGGCCCGGATCACGGCCTGGGAGCCGCCATACCGGCTCGCGATGGAGTGGCTGATCGGCAAGGTCTCCGGCACCGAGATCGAGGTGCGCTTCTCCCCGGAGGGGCCGGGCTCGCGAGTGGTGCTCGAACATCGAGGGTGGGAGCGCGTCCCGGAGGCGACCGCCGAGTATCAGGGCTACTCCCACGGCTGGGACGTCGTGCTGGCGCCGTACAGCGAGGCGGGCTCCCGCTAGACGCCGACGTCGACCGGCTCCCCGGGCGGGCCGTCGCGCAGCAGCGCGGCCACCAGCTCGGGGAGCCGCCTCGGCGCGAAGAGCTCGTCGGACACCGCCAGCTCCTCCTGCGTCCACCACCGGATCCCGGTCACGTACTCCGCCGCGAGCTGCTCGGGCGTGAAGCGAGGCGCCGGCTCGAAGCTGTGCGTCCGCACGAGCACGAAGCGCTCGACCTGCCCGTCCCAGTTCCCGTCGAGGAACGGGATCACGTGCTCCCGGGTCCAGATCCACGGCCCCAGCTCGACGTCGTCGAGGCCCGCTTCCTCGACGAGCTCGCGCACGATCGCCTGCTCGTGCGTCTCGCCGGGATCGAGACCGCCGCCCGGCGTCCCCCACACCACCGTTTGCGGGAACTGGAAGCGGACGAGCAGGATCCGGTCGGCCGGGTCGAGGACGACAGCGCGCGCCGCGTCACGCAGCCTCACAGCGACTCCCGGAACGCCCGGAACCAGCGCAGCCGCTCGTTCCACGGCACCGCGGCGTTCGCGGGCGAGGTCGACGGGAGCACCCAGAGCGCCGTCTCACCCAGGCGGCGCTCCTGCGCGCCGAGGTCTGCGCGCTCGCCGAACGCACCGCGGTACGCCTCCTTGCCGACGAAGCCGATCGCGCCCGGCTTCAGCTCGACTGCGATCCGCTCCAGCCGCTCCGCCGAGCCGGCAAAGTCGCCGCGGCGCAGGTCGCCCGACCCGGGAGTGGTCCGGTAGGCCGCGTTCGTGACGCCGAGCCCGAGCTGCAGCAGCTCGAACTGCTCGCTCGGGTCGTAGAGCCGCGGCGTGAAGCCGGCCGCGTGCAGAAGCCGCCAGAAGTCGTTGCGGGGATTCGCGAAGTGCGCGTTCGCGGCGGCGGAGAAGCGACCGGGGTTGATCCCGCAGAAGACTGCGGTCAAGCCTGGCGCCAGGACGTCTGGGACGTCGCTAGGCGGCTTCAGGTTCGCGCGAGTCGAGCTTGTCTTCGAACAAGGACCGGAGCAGCTCGCCGGACACGGGCGTCTCGTACCGGGCTTGACGTCGGGCGACGCTCAGGACCTTCACGCCGTCCTCTCCCCGCCACCCGTAACACCGGGCGTAGCACTCGGCCTCACTCAACACTCTGAGCCGTTGCACGACTCTCACCGTACGACGCTGACCGGACGGCATCGCGGGCTCATCACTCGGCGATCGTGAGGAACGGCTCGAGCCTGCCGGCGAGCGTGCGAGCGTCGAACGCCTCCGCCGGAGCGAGCACGCCCGTTCCGCGGGCCTCACCGGCAATGAGCGCCTGCGCTCCGCGGACGATCAGGAGCGCCGTGAGGCCGTAGACGTCGCTACCGGTGAGGACGGCGCGGCCCTCGCCGCCGGGACCGCGCGCCTCCGCGACGACCGCGAAGCGGCTCTTGCGGCGCGACTCGTCCGAGGGCCCGGAAGGGCCGAAGCGGGAGCCGAGCCGCAGCAACGGCGCGGTCACGGCGCCGAACCGACCGGCCTGCGCCGCCATCGCCGGAGCACGGAGGTAGGAGCGCACGTTGCGGACGTCGGTGTGCCGCGGCACCGTGAGCGGCTCGGTGCCGCCCCACTCGACGACGGTGCGCTCGCCGAACGGGAACCGGACGCTGCGCGTCGTCGCGCCGAAGCGGGAGTCGACGAGCATGCCGTCCTCCCACGCCACCTGCTTCTGCGTCATCACCTCCCCGATCGTGCGCCGTGTGCCACGGCTCGTCCCGACGCCGCTCGTCGAGTAGGCGACCATCACCTCGTCGAGCGGACCGTCGACCTGCTCCGCCGCGAGCCGCGCGGCCAGGTCGCCGGGCACGTAGTCGAATCCGAAGGCGGGCAGGACGGCGATGTCGGGATCCTCCAAGCCGCTGTGAAGCTGGCGGACCCAGGCCTGCTCGCCACTCGTGTCGAGATAGTGAGCGCCGATCGCGAGCGCCGCGAGGACCGGGCCGGAGCCGATCTTCAGGAACGGTCCTGCGCAGGAGGCGATGACCTCGCAGCCCTCGCAAGCCGCGATGACCTCGTGGAAGTAGCGGCCGTCGGCGACGCGTACCTCCTCCCCGGCCGCGGCCAGCTCCTCCAGCGCCTCTCGCCGCCGGCCGACGAGCCTGACATCGAGCCCCGCGCGGCGCGCCTCGGCCAGCACGAGCCGGCCCGTGTAGCCGGTCACGCCGAGGATCGCGAGTGCCATGGCGCGAGTGTAGGTTGCCCTGATGACCACCCGCCCGAAGACGTTCTCCTATGCGGTCTCGGTCGCCCGCGACGGAGCTGCCACGAGCGAGAGAGGCGGCGGGCCGATCCCGGCCGACGACGCCTGGGCACCCGAGCACCTCGTCCTCGCGGGGCTCGCCCGCTGCACGCTGACGAGCCTCCGCTACCACGCCAGGCGCGACGGGATCCACGTCAGCGGCGGCGCCGACGCGGCGGGTGAGGTGGCGCCGCGCGACACGGACGGCCGCTTCGCCTTCGTCCGGATCAAGGTCGCGCTCGACGTCACGCTCGAGCCCACACCGTCGTCGGTGCGCGAGCTCGTCGCCAAAGCCGAGCGCGACTGCTTCGTCGGCGCCTCGCTGACCGCGAAGCCCCGCTACCGCTGGACCGTCAACGGAGAGGAACTCGCATGAGCGCGACCATGCTCGACATCGAGGCCGTTCGGGCGCGCTACTCCGCCCTCGACCGCAGGCTGGCGTTCTTCGACGGCCCCGGCGGCACCCAGTGCCCCGACGAGGTGATCGACGCGATCTCGAACTACCTCCGGGAGGACAACGCGAACATCGGCGCGCCGTACGAGACGAGCGTGCGCACCGTCGAGCTGGTCGAGCGCGCGCACGCAGCCGCCGGTCGCTTCATGCAGTGCCACCCGGACGAGGTGGCGTTCGGGCCGAGCATGACCTCGCTCAACTTCCTGCTCACGCGCGCGCTCGGGCGGACGCTGCAGCCCGGGGACGAGATCCTCTGCACGCGGCTCGACCACGACGCCAACGTCGCCCCGTGGCTCGCGCTCGCGGAGGACATCGGCGTCGTCGTCCGGTTCGCGGGCGTGCACGACGACCTCTCGCTCGACCTCGACGACCTCGAGTCGCAGCTCTCGGAGCGAACGCGTGTCGTCGCCTTCCCGATCGCGTCCAACGCCGTCGGCACCACGCCCGATGTGGCGCGGGTCGTCGAGCTCGCGCGCGGCGCCGGCGCTCTCGCGTGGGCGGACGCCGTCCACTACGGGCCGCACGGCCCGATCGACGTCAGCGGCTGGGACGTCGACGTGCTCCTCTGCTCGCCGTACAAGTTCTTCGGGCCGCACATGGGGATGCTGTTCGGCAAGCGCGACTTCCTCGAGAGCCTGAAGCCGTACAAGGTGCGGCCGGCGGCGGACGATCCGGTCGGACGCCGCTTCGAGCACGGCACGTCGCAGCACGAGCTGCTCGCCGGCTTCGTTGCGGCGGTCGAGTACGTGGAGTCGCTCGGCTGGGAGGCGATGACCGCGCACGAGCGCCGGCTCGGGCAGCAGTTCCTCGACGGCCTCCCGGAGCCGGTGCAGTTGTACGGGCTCCGCACGATGGAGGGCCGCGTACCGACGTTCGCCTTCAACCTCCCGGGGCGCACCGCCGAGGAGGTCGCCGTCGAGCTCGCCGCCCGCGAGATCGCGGTCTGGTGGGGCGACTACTACGCGATCGAGATCATGAAGCAGCTCGGGCTGGAGGGAACCGGCGCCGTCCGCGCGGGCTTCGTCCACTACAACACCGCGGACGAGGTCGACCGGCTGCTCACCGCGCTCGACGAGCTGTGCTGACGGTCACCGAGCTCCTGCAGGAGCTGATCCGGTTCGACACGACGAACCCGCCCGGGAACGAGGCGGCGTGCATCGGGTTCATCCGGTCGCAGCTCGAGGAGCTCGGCTGCGAGACGCAGACGTACGAGCAGGAGCCCGGCCGGCCGAACCTCGTCTGCCGGCTGCCCGGCGGCGACGCGCCGCCGCTTCTGCTCCAGGGCCACGTCGACGTCGTCACGACCGCGCTCCAGAACTGGGCGCACCCGCCGTTCGGAGCCGTGCTCGAGGACGGCTACGTGTGGGGCCGCGGTGCGCTCGACATGAAGGCGGGCGTCGCGATGCTCGTCAACGCGTTCGTGCGGGCGAAGCGGGAGCAGGTGCCGCTCCCCGGGGATGTCGTCCTGCTCGTCCTCTCCGACGAGGAGGCCGGAGGCAACCTCGGCGCGCGCTTCCTCGTGCAGGAGCACCCGGAGCTGTTCGAGGGGATGCGTTATGCGCTGGGCGAGTTCGGCGGCTTCACGCTCCACGTCGGCGGCAAGCGCTTCTACCCGATCCAGGTGGCCGAGAAGCAGATCTGCTGGCTGAAGGCGACGGTGCGCGGCCCGGGCGGGCACGGCGCGATGGTGAACCGCGGCGGGACGGTCGCGCGGCTCGCCCAATTCCTGACCGACCTCGACCGCAAGCGGATGCCGGTGCACGTGACGCCGGTCGTGCGGGACACGGTCGAGGCGATCGCCTCCGAGCTGCCCAGGCGCCAGGCGCTGATCATGCGCTCGCTGCTGAAGCCGCGCCTGACCGACACGGCGTTGCGCCTGCTCGGCCCCCGCTCGGCGCAGTTCGAGCCGATGCTCCGCAACACCGTCAACGCGACGATCGTCCGCGGCGGCGCGAAGATCAACGTCGTCCCGAGCGAGATCGAGCTCGAGCTGGACGGCCGAGCGCTCCCGGGCTTCACGCCCGACCAGCTGATCGCCGAGCTGCACGACCTCGCCGGCGACGACATCGAAGTCGAGCTCGTTCGCAACGACGCCGGCGCGGCGGTTCCGGACCTCGGCCTGTTCGAGACGCTCGCGGGCGTGATCAGAGAGCTCGACCCGGAGGGGATCCCGGTGCCGCTGCTCCAGATCGGGGTCACCGACGGGCGGTTCTTCTCCCAGGTCGGCGTGCAGACGTACGGGTTCCTGCCGATGCGCCTGCCCGAGAGCTTCGACTTCACCAAGTTGATCCACGCGGCCGACGAGCGGATCCCGGTCGATGCACTCGAGTTCGGCGCCGAGGCCGTCTGGCGCGCGGTCCAGAGGTTCCATTGAGGATCCTCGTCCTCGGCGGCACGAAGTTCCTCGGGAGGGCATTCGTCGAGGCTGCGCTGGCACGCGGGCACGAGCTGACCCTCTTCAACCGCGGCCAGACGAACGCGGGCCTCTTTCCGGAGGTGGAGAAGCTGCGCGGCGACCGAACCGTCGACCTGTCGGCGGTCGAGGGGCGCAGCTGGGACGCTGTCGTCGACCCGTCGGGCTACACGCCCGCGGTCGTCCGCGCCGCCGCCGAGCAGCTCCGCGATTCGGGTCGCTACGTCTTCGTCTCGAGCATCTCCGTCTACGCGAACTTCGACGAGGCCTGGGACGAGGCCGGCCCGATTGCGGAGCTCGGCGACCTGCCGATCGACGAGCTGGCGCCCGACTTCTCCAACTACGGGGCGCTGAAGGCGCTGTGCGAGGCCGAGGTCGACGCCGTGTTCGGCGACCGCGCTCTGATCGTCCGGCCCGGCCTGATCGGCGGGCCGTACGACCCGACGGGCCGCTTCACGTACTGGGCGCAGCGGCTCGGCCGCGGTGGAGAGATCCTGGCGCCCGGCCCCGATCGCGACACGCAGTTCATCGACGTGCGCGACCTCGCCGAGTGGATGGTCGAGGCGGTCGAGCGCGAGCTCAGCGGCACGTACAACGCGACGAACGACGGGGTGCCGTGGGCCGAGCTCCTCGCAGGAGCCGACGTGACGTGGGTGACGGACGAGTTCTTGCAGGAGCACGACGTGGGCGAATGGATGGAGCTGCCGCTCTGGATCGCGGGCGGCCGAGTCGAGGTGGACGTGAGCAAGGCCGTCGGCGCCGGACTGAGGTTCCGGCCGCTTGCAGAGACGATCGCGGGCGCCGCCGGTGCGCCTGCGGCCGAAGGCGTGGGCCTGACCCCCGAGCGCGAAGCCGGGCTCCTGAAGGCGTGGCGCGAGCGATGAGAGTCGCGTACCCAGGACGCGAGGGCGCTCACAGCGCCGCAGCCTGCGCGCTCCTCTTCCCGGAGACGGAGGCGGCACCGCTGCCCTCGTTCAGCGACGTGGTCGAGGCGGTCGCGTCCGGGCGGTTCGAGGGAGGAGTGCTGCCGATCGAGAGCTCCGTCTCCGGCCCGGTCGCAGAGACCCACGACCTGCTTGTCGACTCCGGCGTGTCGATCAATGCGCAGGCGATCCTCCCGATCCGCCACTTCCTCGTCGGTGTCGCCGAGGTCCCGCTGAACGAGATCCGCGTCGTCCGCTCGCATCCGGTCGCACTCGACCAGTGCCGGCGCCTGCTCGCGTCGCTCCCCGATGCAACTGCGATCGCGGCGGGCACGACCGCGGACGCGGCAGCGCACGTCGCGCTGCACGCCGACCCGACGGAGACGGCGATCGCCAGCGAACGGGCGGCGGCGCTGAACGGGCTCGTCGTGCTCGCGGCGGACGTCGGCGACCATCCCGAGGCGTACACCCGCTTCGTCGCAGTCTCGAACCGGACCGAGCTCGGCGGCGGCGAGACGTGGCGGATCGCGTTCTCGTTCCAGACCGACCACCGGCCGGGAGCGCTCCATCGCGCGATCGAGCCGTTCGCGCGGCATGCGCTCGATCTCGTCCAGCTGACCTCGCGGCCGATCCCGCAGACGCCGTGGCGCTACCGCTTCGACGCCGTGGTCGCCGGGCATCCGCTCGACGACGTCGTCCGCACGACCCTGGCCGAGGTCCGGGAGCAGGCCCAGCGCTTCACCGTCTTCGGCTCGTATCCGGCGTGACTCAGCTCTCCCAGAAGCTCGGCGCGAAGACCGGCGCCGACGTCCTCGTCTACTTCACGACGAGCCGGGACGAGCTGGAGCGACGGTTCGCCGCGCTGAAGGCAACGCTTGCGCCCGCCGACGGGTTGTGGATCGCCTGGCCGAAGAAGGCGTCAGGAATCGAGACGGATCTAACGTTCGACGTCGTCCAGCAGACGGGCATCGGCGCGGGCCTGGTCGACAACAAGAGCTGCGCGATCGACGAGCGCTGGCAGGCGCTGCGGTTCGTCTACCGGCTCGAGGATCGTCGCGGGATTGACTGACATTTCGGTTGATTGCGGCGCCGAAGGGATCTAGTTTCAACCGAGTCAATTGTCAAATGCCGAGGTTGGGCGAGCATCGCGAAACGCTTCATCTTCGCGCTCGTCGCCGTGTGCGGGATCATGGCCGCAACGGCTCCAGGTGCGCTCGCCTGGAAGCCCTTCATGCACAACTTCACCGGCGACCGCGCCTGGCAGGACGTCACCGCGGACGGAGAGGTGACGATCAACGGCCGCGAGTACGCGGTGGACAGCCGCATCGTGGCGGCGCTGCAGCCGCCGGCGACATGTAGGCACACACGCTCGTGAACGACTTTGCGCTCGGCGTCTTTCCGAGCGTGACCGAGATCCTCACCGGGATCGAGGAGGCCGTGATCGCGATCGGCCACCTCGTTGTCGAGGGTTACATCGGCGACGCCGTGCCCGGCTACGACGGGAACAAGAACCGCTCGACATGTTCCTGCTCGATCCCGGGACGCACACGATCGTCGTGCACGCCGCGGACAAGCTCGGGAACGCAGCGTCGCTCACGCGCACCTTCAAGGTGCAGGCGACGGCTGCCAGCCTCGTCTCCAACGTACATCGGGCCTGTACCGAGAGCCTGATCGAGGGCGCCGGCCTCTGCAACGCGCTGCTCGGCAAGGTCGAGCACGCGGCCCGCGAGCACGCCCAGGGAGACCACGAGGTCGAGCAGAACGTGCTCGGCGCCTGGATCAACCAGCTCGAGGCGCAGCGCGGGAAGAAGGTCGACCTCACGACCGCGAACCGCTTCATCGCCTTCGCGGCGGACCTGATCGCCCGGAACGCCTAGGCCGAACCGAGAGCGGGCCCGCTACGCGCGTGCGTCGCGGGCCTGCTTCCGGCGTGGCCGGATGACGCGTGGGTCAGGCGCCAGGAATTGAACGAATCTGACGTTCGATGTCGTCCAGCAGACGGGCATCGGCGCGGGCCTGGTCGACGGCAAGAGCTTCGCGATCGACAGCTGATCCACGGTCGCCACTCTGCTCGCGCCACTCGCAGAAGACGTCGACGATCGCCGGATCGAACTGCTCGCCGGCGCAGCGCCGAAGCTCTGCGAGCGCGACCTCGTCACTCATCCCGAGCCGGTACGGCCTGGGGCCGATCATCGCGTCGTACGCGTCGCACACGGCGATGATCCTGGCGCCGAGCGGGATCTCCTCGCCGGCACGTCCGTCGGGATAGCCGCTGCCGTCGAAGCGTTCATGGCTCGCCCGGACGAGCTTGCCCACCTGGGCGAGCGCCGGCGCGGCGGCGATGATCCGCTCTCCGACGAGCGGATGCTGGCGGACGAACACCCACTCCTTCTCGTCGAGCGGCCCTGGCTTGGACAGGATCGAATCCGGAATCGCCACCTTGCCGAGGTCGTGCAGCTCGCCCGCTTGCCGGAGCATGTCGAGCTCGTCCCCGGCGAGTCCCATGCGCTCGCCGACTGCGGCGACGAGGTCGCCGACCCCGTGCAGATGGTCGTAGAGCTCGGGCTGGCGCTCGTGGAGCGCCTGCAGAAGCGCGTCGGATGCCTGGCGAGCGGCGGAGCGGCGGCCGGTCGACTTGCTCGCGTAGAGGCGCTGGTCGGCGGCACGCAGAGCGGTCTCGACCGTCCTCAGCTCGCCCGTCGTGACGACGACGCCGTACGAAGCGCCCACGTCGAAGCCGTCGCCTCGCTCGGAGAGCGCGTCGACCATCCGAGCCGCGATCGCATGGATCCCTTCGTTGCCGAGCGGGGCGAGGACGCAGAACTCGTCGCCGCCGAGCCGGTAGACCGACCCGTCCGACCCGATCTCGTGGAGCAGACAGTGGCCGAGCCGCGCGAGCAGCGCGTCCCCGGCCGGGTGCCCGAACGCGTCGTTGTACAGCTTGAAGCCGTCGAGGTCGCAGAGCAGGACGCCAAGCGGGCGCGCCGGTGTCGCGAGAGTGAGCGCGTGCTCGAGATCGGCGACCAGCTTGCGGCGGTTCCCGAGCCCGGTGAGCGCGTCGGTGAGTGCATCCTTGCTCGTGCGCACCCACCGTCGGGCCATCGCAGCACCGATCAGCAGAACCCCGAGTAGCGCAATCGCAATCGGAAGTGAGTTGACGCCGACCAGGCTGGCCGCGCGGACGCGCGGAGCGGAGGCGACGATGATCCAGTCGTTCTCGGAGTCCTTGACCACGCCCAGCGGCCGGTAGACGGCACGGAGGTTGTCAAGCTTGCGAACGCCGTCTGCGGTCGCGCCGGCGAGCTCGCGGAAGCGCACGTCGCCGGGCACCCCGAGCTTCGTGCCTGTCTGCTGCGGAGTGCGGCCGTCGAGCAGGACGTCGCCCGTGCGTGCGTCGAGCACGGCGATCTCGAAGCGGTTGTCGGACGCCGCGAGCGCGAGGCGGAGGCTCTCGACCCGTTGCTCGACATGGACGAGCGCGGAACCGAAGCGCCGCGGAATCTGCGTCGAGTAGGAGACGACCCACTCGCCGGCGTGACGCGAGACGTGCGGACGCGACTGGTGCACATGTCCGTCCGGTAGTGCCAAGGCAGGGCGGAAGAAGGCGTCGCGGGAGACGTCGTCGGCGAGCGCGTGAGGCGCCTCGCGGCTGCCGCGGACGATGCGCGCGTTCTCGGCGCCGCTGCCGTCGACGAAGGACGCCTCGACGATGCTCTCCGGGTAGAGGCCGGCGAGGTAGAGGAGCGCGCCGTTGACGCGGTCCATTGTCGGGCCTCCGCCGACGATTCTCGCGTAGCGCGTGCCGCCGCTGCGGTAGAAGTCGCGAAAGGCCGGATTGTGGGCGGTGATCAGGACGGTTGCGCGCGTCTCGGCGATGCTGTCGCGCAGCCGTGCGGCGGCGGCGCCCATTTCGCTCTCCAGCGCGGCATCCTGCTCGACCTGCGCGTGCGCGCTCTGCTTGAGCACCATCACGCCGAGGCCGAGCGGCACGAGCGCGATCGCCGTGATCAGCAGAATGAGCTTGAGGGATTTCAACGCGCGCTCGCGACGAGCAGCGCGCTGAGCTTGAGCGTTCGCTTCATCGGCGCGGTGATCGGCCGCGCGAGGCAGCAGTTGAGCTAGCTCAGCTGTACGAGTCGCGCGCGCGCTTCCAGCGCGGGTCGTCCCAGCGGATCAGGTCGGGGTCGACGCCCCGCTCCGCGGCGAGGTCGAGCGTGAGCAGCTGGAACGGGACGATGTCGACGACCGGATGACGCGTGGGTACGAGCGTGACGTCACAGCCGAGCTCCCCCAGGGCGCCGGCCGCGTCGGCGGCGCGCGCGGCCGCGCGGCCCTCTCCCTCGAGGACGAAGCAGCGGACGTTCTCGTCCACAGCGGCGAGATGGCCGTGCAGGAGCTCCTCGAGCTGGTGCGCCTCGGCAGCGACGTACACGCCCTCGCGCAGCTTCAGCGCCGCCTCCTGAGCGGTCGGCCAGTCGCGGCCGGCGCCTGCGATCAGGAAGCGCTGGTGGTCGGACACGGGCAGGCGAGCGCCGGCGAGCCGCTCGGCGACCGCGTCGGGCAGCCACGAGACGTCCTCGCCCCGCAGGGCCGCGAGCGCCGCCACCGCGCAGGTGTAGCTCGCGGTGTGGCAGTAGCTCTCCTCGACCTCGGGCGTCGCGACGACGACCTCCTCGCACAGCGTGGCGATCGGGCTCTCCGGCTTCGCGGTGATCAGCCACTTCGGCCCGGCGAACGCCTGCGCCGCCTCGGCCGTCAAAGGCGTCCCACCCTCGTGGCTGACGAGCACGAGCAGATCGGCTTCGGGTGGCTGGAGGAGGAACTCGAGCGCGTCGATCCCGTTGCCCGAGGTCTGCGCGGCGTGGAACGAGGTGCCGCAACCGACGACGGCGACGCGGCCCTCCGGCAGGCGGCGGTCGGCAGGGACCTGCGCCAGCCATTCCGGCTGGGCGGCCACGGCCGCGCTCATTTTTTCGCCGCTCACAGGAGGCTCTATAGCATGCGGGTCCGTGGGGGTTTACGAACGCTTCTCGCTGCAGAACGGCCTGCGCGTCTTGACGGCGCCGATGCCGCACGCGCAGTCGGTCTCGTGCTTCGTCATGCTCGCCGCCGGGTCGCGCTACGAGACGGCCGACACCAACGGGATCGCGCACTTCGCCGAGCACATGTTCTTCAAGGGCACCGAGCGGCGGCCGACCGCGCGCGACATCGCCGGCGAGATCGACGCGATCGGAGGCGAGTTCAACGCCTTCACCGGCAAGGAGTACACGGGCTACTACGTCCGCTGCGCCGCCGAGACGCGCGACACCGCGCTCGACGTGCTCGTCGACATGCTCCGCAACTCGAGCTTCGACCCCGAGGAGATCGAGCGCGAGAAGGGCGTGATCATCGAGGAGATGAACATGTACTTCGACACGCCGCGCGACTTCATCGGCGGCGTCTACGAGTCGCTCCTCTACGGCGACCAGCCGCTCGGCTGGGACATCATCGGGCGCAAGGAAACCGTCCGTGGCGCGACGCGCGAGTCGTTCACGGAGTACACCGACAAGTGGTACCGGCCGAATCGCATGGTCGTCGGCGTCGGCGGCCAGCTCGGCGAAGGGTTGCAGGAGCGGCTCGAACACCTGCTCGGGGACCTGGAATCGCACGAGACGGGCTCGCCCGCCCCCGTTGCCTTGAATGGCAACGGCTCCCGCGTGAAGGTGCACACGAAGCAGTCCGACCAGGCGCATCTCGTCATCGGCGTCCGCAGCCGCCCGATCGTCGACCCGGACCGCTATGTGCTCCAGATCCTCGCGACCGTGCTCGGGGGCGGCATGTCGTCGCGCCTCTTCACCGAGGTGCGCGAGCGCCGCGGGCTCGCCTACTACGTCTTCGGCACGAACCATGCGTACACGGACGCGGGCTCGCTCTACGCGCAGTCGGGCGTCGACATCAACCGGATCGACGATGCGGTGACGACGATCGTCGAGCAGTTCCGGCTGCTCGCCGACGAGATCGTCCCTTCCGACGAGCTCGAGAAGGCACGGAACTTCGCCAAGGGACGGTTCGTGCTCCAGCTCGAGAGCCCGCACGGGACGATCATGTTCGGGCTGCGCCGCGAGGTGCTCGAGGGCCGCGCCGAGGAGCCGCAGGCAGTCCTCGAAGCGCTCGACGCCGTCACTGCCCAGGACGTGCAGCGCGTCGCCAAGGAGATTCTCGACTCCGGCTTCCATCTCGCCGTGATCGGCCCGTTCGACGACGCCGCGCGGTTCGAGAAGCTGCTCGCCTAGACCCTCCTACGCGTCCTGGCCGAGAGCGCGGCGCGCCTCGGCGACAGCCTCGCGCGCGTGCTCGATCGCGGCCTGGTTCCCAGGCTCGCGCAGGCGCACTTCGAGGGCCTGCTCGAAAGCGTCGAGCGCCGGCTGGTGCTCGCCGGCGTCGAAGTGCTCCCAGCCGAGGTTGTTGAGCAGCGGGCCGAGCCAGTAGGAGGCCGCCTCCGAGGAGCCGGCGAGCTCGAGCCCACGGTTCGTCCACTCGACGAACCCGTCGCGATCGGGCGCCGCGAGCGCGCACATGTGCGCGGCGTCCCCGGCGAGCCAGTCCTCGCCGGACTCGACCGCCGCTGCGAAGGCGGACTCGAACAGCGGTAGCGCCGACTCCTTGTCTCCCCCGGACCGGCGTAGCCGGCCGCGCTCCAGATCGACACGGATCCGGACGCGCGGGTCGTCGTCCTCGACCTGATCGAGCAGCGCATCACCTGCCTCGAAGCTCCCGCGCAGGCCCTCGACGCGGGCCAGCTGGGTGAGCGCCTCCGCTCGCAGGGCGCGGAAGCGCGCCTCGGTCGCATCGAGGTCGTCGAAGTCCCAGTACGGGCGGAGCGGGTCGCTCATCGGCCTGTCGTGGAGAAGTGCTGGTAGTCGCCGAACGAAGCCCCCCACTTCCACCCGGCCTGGGCGAATGCTTGCACGAGCACCCCGCCGGGCACCGCCATGCCCTTGCGGTACCTGCTTCGGTCGAGATAGGCGCGGCCGGCCGGCGGCGAGACCGTCGAGCCGCGGACGTAGGGATTCTCGATCGTGTTGACGTCGATCGCCTCGCCGTAGGCGTGCATCGACCAGCGGGTCGTCCCACCGACGAAGCGGCAGTTGAAGCCGGACGTGTTGTCGGCCGCCATCGAAGCCTGGTCGTCGCCGCGGTAGGCGGACACGGGCTGCAGGCGCCGGATCGGGAAGCGAGCGGCCCACAGCCGGCGGAAGACGCCGACCACGTTGTCGGCCACCCGGCGGGCGACGACGATTCTCCCGAGCTGCGGCTTCCCGGCGAAGTCCCAGTAGGAGACCTCGAGTGTCCGGAGCTGCGGCGGGCCGACGGGGCAACCGGCCCGGTAGGAGTGGCGGAGGTCCGACCAGCGGACGGGCTCCACCTTGGCGGCGAACTCGGGCGGCGCCGCGCCGGCCGCCGAGGCACCGCCGAGGAGGGCCGCGGCAAGCACGAACGCGCCGATTCGCATCGATCCAGCGTACCCTGCACCTCGTGCTCGCTCTGACCCTGCTCGTGGCCGCGGCGACCGCAGCGTGCCCTCAGAACCTGGCCAACGGCATCGAAACGCCCGCCACCGCGAAGCAGCTGGTCACCGTCGAGGCGAAGGTGGCGCGGACGACGTACGCGGCGCTCCGGACCTGGAAACGGGTCGACGGGTGCTGGGTCGCGGCCGCAGGGCCGTACACGGCGCGACTGGGGCGCAACGGGCTCTCCTCGAACCGGCGCGAGGGCGACGGCACGACCCCGACCGGCACCTACCGGATCGGCCGCACGATGTACGGCAACGAGGCGAATCCCGGTGTCCGGTTCGCGTATCGGCGGCTCCGCTGCGGCGACTGGTGGGACGAGGATCCCTCCTCGCCGACCTACAACACGTTCCAGCACGTCCGCTGCGGCACGAAGCCTCCCTTCGCGGGCGCCAGCGAAGGCATGTGGCAGCAGCCGCGGCCCTATCCGTTCCTGGCGGTGATCGAGTTCAACACGCGCCCCGTCGTGCCCGGGCGCGGCTCCGGGATCTTCCTCCACGCCCAGACGGGCGGCCCGACGATCGGCTGCATCAGCCTGCAGAAAGGCCAGCTGCGAGCGGTGCTGCGCTGGCTCCGCCCGGCTGACGCACCCGTGATCGCGATCGGGACGAGCGAACAGCTACGCGGCTGAACGTCAAAGCCGCAGCGGGAACGCTCCTCTTCCTCGTGCTCGTGCCGGGCACCGTCGCCGGCCTGATCCCGTGGTTGTTCACGGGCTGGGAGGTCCGGGACACGCTCTGGCCGCCGATCCGCCTCGTGGGTGTCCTGCTGCTCGCCGCGGGCGTGGCAGTCCTCCTCCACGCGTTCCTCCGGTTCGTCGTCGAAGGCGTCGGCACGCCGGCTCCGGTCGCGCCCACGAAGCACCTCGTCGTCGGCGGCCTCTACCGCTACGTTCGCAACCCGATGTACCTCGCGGTCGCGGCGACGATCGTGGGAGAGGCGCTCGTATTCGGCCAGCTCGCACTGCTCGTCTACGCCGCGGTATTCGCCGTCACCGTCTACTCCTTCGTACGCGTGTACGAGGAGCCCACGCTGCGCCGGCAATTCGGCGAGCAGTACGAGGAGTACCGGCGGGCGGTGCCCGGCTGGTGGCCCCGGCGCAAGCCCTGGTCGGCGAGCTAGACGAGCGGAGCCTCGAGCGCTACGGTCCGGCCATGGCCAATCGGGAGTTCGCCGAGCTCCAGCAGCGGCTGCGCGCAATGTGGCCGTCGGTCACGTTGCGGTCGATCGGCGACGTCGAGCGGACGGTAGTCGTCGTGCACTCGATCAGCATGGACGTCCCCGACCAGCTGATCCCGGTCTTCCCCGCCTACGAGGAGCGCTTCCTCTGTCTCGTCCTGAGCCTGCTCCGCTCGCGCAACTCCCGCGTCATCTACGTCACGTCGCAGCCGATCCTGCCGCGACTCGTCGACTACTACTTCGGCCTCGTTCCCGAGCTGGACACTCCGGAGGCGCGTAGCCGCTTCTCCGTCGTCTCTCTCGTCGACTCGCGCAACCTGCCGCTGACGAAGAAGCTGCTCGCCCGCCCCGGCGCGATCGAACGGATTCGCGCTCTCGTCGCCGAGCCGGAACTCGCCTTCCTGCTGCCGTTCGCCACCTCGCGCGACGAGGTCGAGCTGGCCGTGCGCCTGGGCATCCCGCTCTACGGCGCCGACCCGGCGCTCGAGTGGCTCGGGACGAAGACGGGCAGCCGGCGTGTCTTCGCCGAGGAAGCGGTGCCGCACGCCCGTGGCTTCGACGTCGGCGGGGAACGAGACGTGCTCGACGCCTTGCGCGAGCTGCGAAGCCCAACGAGCATCGTCAAGCTCGACCGCGGCGTCAGTGGCCTCGGCAACGCCCTGATCGACGTCCGCCGCGCATTGGCAGACGACGCGCTCGCCGGAGCGCTCTCGCTGGAGGACACCGAAGCAGACGTCGGCGACTACCTGGCCGCGTTGGCCGACCAGGGCGGGATCGTCGAGGAGCGGATCGAGGGCGACGACTTTCGCAGCCCGAGCGCACAGCTCCGCATCAGCCCTTCCGGCCAGGTCGACATCCTCTCCACCCACGACCAGGTTCTCGGCGGGCCGAACGGCCAGACGTACTTCGGCTGCCGCTTCCCCTCCGACCCGGAGTACGCGCCGCGGATCGCGGTCGAAGCGCTGAAGGTCGGACGCCGGCTCGCGCGTGAAGGGGCGATCGGGCGCTGTGCGGTCGACTTCGTGGCCGTCCGGCGGAACGGCGGGTGGGATCCGTACGCGATCGAGATCAACCTCCGCTGTGGCGGGACGACGCATCCCTTCATGGCCATCTCGACGCTGACGGACGGGATCTACGACCCGCTTGCCGGCGAGTTCCGAACGCGACTCGGCGACATCAAGCACTACGTCGCGACCGACCACCTCGATGCCCCGGCGTATCAGGCGCTGACGCCCGACGACCTGCTCGACGTCGTCGCCGAGCGCTCGCTGGGTTGGGATGCGGAGCGGGAGACCGGTGTGGCGCTACACATGGTCAGCGCGCTCGCCGTCGCCGGGCGGATCGGGCTGACTGCGATCGGCGACACGCCGTCGGAGGCAAGCGCGCTGTACCAGGAGCTGAAGCAGACGCTCGACGGCGTCGCGGCGAAGGCGTCGGGCGCTAGCTCAGCAGGCCCGCGGCCTGCAAGACGCGACGTCCCAGCTGGGTCGCCTCACCGTAAGTGACGTCCGGGCGGTAGAGCTCCACGACGACGATGGTCGCGCGGCCGCCCCGGTAGACGATCGCCGCGGTTGTGCGCGTGTCGGACAGCCAGCCGTTCTTCTGGACGACCGTCGCCCCGCCGAGCCAGGGGACGAGCAGTCCGGCGTTGTCTCCGACCGGCTGCGCCGAGGCGAGCACGCGCAGGGCGGCGACCGCCTGCCGGCGCGAGAATCCGAGCAGGCGCAGCGCCCGGTCGTCGCCGTGCGCCCCCGCGTGGAGCCGGTAGAGCGCCCGGCCGAGATCGTGCGCGGTCGTGACGCGGTTATGCGGGCCGGGCGGTCGCCAGGCGGTCGTCGCCCGATACGGGCCGGGGTATGTGCTCGAGGTCATGCCGAGCCGGCGCAGTCCGTCGGTGACCGCAGCCAGGCCGAGCTCGGTCGAGATCCGGTTCGCGCCGAGGTTCGACGACCAGAAGCCGATCTGGCGCACGTCGTACCACCACACGCCCCGCTCCGGTTGCGGCGACCGGCGCAGCGCGGCCGCCAGCGCGCCGAGCTTGACGGTGGACGCCGCCGCGAAACGTGCGTCCGCCTCGTAGCCGGCGTAGCGACCGGTGGAGAGATCGTGCACCCAGATGCCGGCGGCGCCGTTCACCCGGGCGGCGGCCGCGGCGAGCCGGCGCGCGAGCGTCGGATCGGGCCGGCGCGGGCCATAGCCGACGGACGCACCGGGCAGGGGTGCGAGCGGCGCGGCGCTGCGAAAGCCGTCGTCGCGATCGAGCGCTTCGGCTCGCGCGACCTGGACCCGGCCGCGCGCGAGCAGATCGGCGCGCAGCGCCCGCCTTCCGGCGGTGACCGGCCCTGCGGCGAGCACAGCTTCGACGAGATCACGCCCGGCTTCGTAGCGGGCCTGAGCGCCGTCGGGGGTGTTCGCGTAGTCGGACTGCGCGGCGGGTAGAAAGCGCTCCTTCGCTGCGAGCAGCGCACCGTCGCTCGCCGCCGCACCGGCGGGTACGAGCAGCGCGAGCAGGATCGCGAATCGCGCCATGCGCACGTTGTACCGTCCGAGCCGTGAAGCCGCTGACCTTGCGCGAGCTGAATCGCGCCACGCTCGCGCGGCAACTGCTGCTCGGACGCGTCCCGCTCGACATCCCGACGGCAGTGCACCGGCTTGGTGCGCTCCAGGCCCAGCGGCCCCGCGCTCCGTACGTCGCGCTCGCTGCGCGGATCGAGGGCTTCGAGCGGGAGGGCCTCAACCGCGCGCTGCACGACCGCACCGTCGTTCGCGCGACCCTGATGCGCGAGACGCTGCATCTCGTCACCGCCGAGGACTATCCGCACGACGCGGTGGCGATGGCGCGGTACTTCAACCGGCTGCGCGAGAAGAACCTTCCCGAGGGGGTCGACATGGCACGCGTCGTCGAGCTCGCGTCCCAGGCCGAGGCGGCGCTGGCCGAGCCGCTCGAGGCGACCGCGCTGCGGCCGATCCTCGCCGAGCTCGAGGCGCGGCTGGACGACGACCGCGTCTGGCGACGCGTGCGCACGAACGCGTTGATCCTCCACGTTCCCGGCGACGAGGCGCACGCCTTCGGACAGCGCAACCGCTTCGTCGCGGCGGCTGCCTGGCTCGGCAGCCGCGAGGTGGAGGAGGCCGACGGGACGAGGCGCCTGGTCCGGCGCACACTCGCCTCCTTCGGGCCGTCCAGCCGCGCCGATCTGGCGGCGTTCACAGGGCTCGCCGTCGCCGCGATCGCTCCCGCGCTCGAGGCGCTCGAGCCGGAGCTCGAGCGGCTCACCGACGAGAGCGGCCGCGAGCTCTACGACCTCCGCGGCGCGCCGCGGCCGCCGGCCGACACACCCGCGCCGCTGCGCCTGCTCGGCGAGTGGGACAACGTCCTCCTCGCCCACGCCGACCGGACGCGGATGTTCGACGACGAAACGCGCAGGCAGGTGATCCGCAAGAACGGCGACGTGCTCCCGACGATCCTGCTCGACGGCGTCGTCGCCGGGAAGTGGTGGTGGCGACGCACGCAGGAGGTCGCGACGCTCGAGGCGACGCCGTTCGTGAAGCTGACCACGTCGGCGCGGGCCGACCTGGAGCGCGAGGCCGAGCTCGCGCTCGCCGTGCTCGAGCCTGCTGCATCGCGGTTCGAGGTCGACTACGTAGGCTGAACGCGCATGGCCGCCGTCGAAG
The DNA here is from genome assembly GCA_963765705.1 of uncultured Gaiellaceae bacterium. GTDB lineage: Bacteria > Actinomycetota > Thermoleophilia > Gaiellales > Gaiellaceae > Gaiellasilicea. The sequence continues at coordinate 565,497 of CAVXXJ010000011.1, read as the reverse complement.
CTGAGGGACTCGTCAAGATCTACCGCTCGCGAAAGAGCGAGGTGCGCGCCCTCGACGGGGTCGACCTCGAGGTGCGGGAAGGCACGGTGCTCGGCCTCCTGGGGCCGAACGGGGCAGGCAAGACGACGACCGTCCGCATCCTGGCGACGCTGCTGAAGCCGAACGCCGGCACCGCTCGTGTCGCCGGCTTCGACGTCCGCCGAGAGGGGCACCTGGTGCGGAAGGCGATCGGCCTCTCCGGACAGTACGCGGCCGTCGACGAGAACCTGACCGGCCGCGAGAACCTCTGGATGTTCGGGCGGCTCTACCACCTCTCGAGCACGGAAGCCCGCACTCGCGCTGACGAGCTCCTCGAGCGCTTCCAGCTGGAGGAGGCCGCCGACCGCGTCGCCAAGACCTACTCGGGCGGGATGCGCCGGAGGCTCGACCTGGCCGCGGCGCTGACCGGCCGGCCGCGCGTCCTCTTTCTCGACGAGCCGACGACCGGCCTAGACCCGCGCGGCCGGCTCGGCATGTGGGACGTGATCCGGACGCAGGTACGCGAGGGTGCGACGCTGCTGCTCACGACCCAGTACCTCGAGGAGGCCGACGAGCTCGCGAACGAGATCGCGGTCGTCGACAAGGGAAAGATCATCGCGCGCGGCACCGCCGACGAGCTCAAGTCGCAAGTCGGCGGCGAGCGAATCGAGGTGGTCGCGCACGAGGCCACCGACCTCGGTCGCGCTGCACAACTGCTCGCCCCAGACGGGAGCGCGACGACCGAAGACCACACGCGGCGAATTACGATCAGCGCGGACGGCGGTGCGGAGCAGCTCGTCGACGTCGTCCGGCGGCTCGGCGAGGCCGGGATCAGGATCGACGACATCGCGCTCCGCCGCCCGACGCTCGACGACGTCTTCCTCGCGCTCACGGGCCACGTCGCCGAGGAGCTGCCGGTCGAGGAGGACGCCGCATGACGCAGTCGTGCGGCCAGGAGGGGGCGCGGGGGAACCGGCGGGTTCCCCCGAAAGGGCGCGCAGGGGGCTCGTGGGGGAAACCGGGTTTCCCCCACGCGACCGAGCCGCAGGCGAGGGAGGCTGCGTGAGCGAGTTGCAGGCGGCCGTCAACGACGGTCTGATCATGACGTGGCGGAACCTGAAGCGCGTGCCGCGGATCCCGGAGCTCGCGATCTTCGCGATCCTCCAGTCGATCATGTTCGTGCTGCTCTTCGCGTACGTGTTCGGCGGCGCGATCCCGCTCCCGGGCGGCGGCTCCTACCGCGAGTATCTGATGCCCGGCATCTATATCCAGACACTCGGCTTCGCCTCGATCACGACCGCGATCGCGGTCACCGACGACATGGCAAAAGGACTGATCGACCGCTTCCGCTCGCTGCCGATGGCGCGCTCGGCGGTGCTCAGCGGCCGCACGGTCTCCGACGTGATCTACAACGCGGGGATCCTGGTCGTGCTGATGGCGTCCGGCCTCGTGGTCGGCTGGCGCGTCCACGGGAGCATCGGCGACTTCTTCCTCGCCGTCGCGCTGATGCTCTTCTTCACCTTCGCGATGGCTTGGATCGGCGTCCTGATCGGGCTGCTCGTGCCGTCGGTCGAGGTCGGCCAGCAACTCGGCTTCCTGATCGTCTTCCCGCTCACGTTCGTCTCGAATGCGTTCGTCCCGACGGAGTCGCTGCCCGGCTGGCTGCAGCCGGTGGCGAACTGGAACCCGTTCAGCGCTCTGGTCGCCGCGACGCGCGACCTCTTCGGCAACCCGAACCCGTTCACGTCGGGCTTCCCGGGCGACCATCCGTTCCTGCTCTCGATCCTCTGGACGCTCGCGCTGCTCGTCGTCTTCGCGCCGCTCGCCGTCCGGAAGTACCGCTCGATCGACCGCTAGGGGACCATGTTCTCGCTGAGACGGCTCATCGACCGGCGCCGCAACCGGGAGGGCTCCGGCGACCAAGTTGGTGACCGAGAGGTGGACGTGAGCAGGACGACCACCGGCACCACGGACGGAAAGCCGCTCATCCTCCCAGCCGGCGCCGGCACCAATGAGTTTCGGCTTCCGGACGAGTCAGAGCAGGAGTAGGCAAGGCGACGAGACCGAGAGGAGCGCAGCGATGAGCAAGGTCTACACCGGAGCGAGCATGTCCCTCGACGGCTACATCTCCGGCCCGGGCGAGACGGGGTTCGAGCACCTCTTCAAGTGGTACGAAAACGGCGACGTCGAGGTGACGACCGCGAATCCGGAGCTGACGTTCCACATGTCCGAGGTCGGCGCCAAGTACTTCCGCGAGATCATCGACATGACGGGAGCGCTGGTCTGCGGCCGCCACTTGTTCGACTTCACGAAAGGCTGGGGAGGGACGCATCCCCTGGACAAGCCCGTGGTCGTGGTCACGCACAGCGTGCCGGACGACTGGCCGCACGACGGGGCACCCTTCACGTTCGTGACGGACGGGATCGAGAGCGCGATCGAGCAGGCGAAAGCTCTCGCCGGCGACAAGTTCGTCGTCGTCAACGGCGGCACGATCGCCTCCCAGTGCCTGGATGCGCGCTTGCTCGACGAGATCTGGGTCGATCTCGTCCCGGTCCTGCTCGGCGACGGAACGCCGTTCTTCGACGAGCTGAAGAACGCGCCGATCGAGCTCGAAGGGCCGATCTCGGTCGCCGAGGACATCGACGTCACCCACCTGCGCTATCGGGTCCGCTACCCCTGACCGGTCGTCGACAGTCTCTAGTCTGGAGCGTTCCCACCAAGGAGGCGGTTGTGGTCGCGAAGCTCGCGGGGGAGTGCCGGTGCGGGACGGTTCGCTACGAGGTCTCGGATGCGTTCCGGTACGCGGCGAACTGTCACTGCTCCGGGTGCCGCGCAGCGACCGGCTCGGCCTTCAAGGCGTTCGCCGGGATCGAGCGGGAGCAGCTCGAGATCACACAGGGGCTAGAGAACGTCTTCGTCATCGGAGAGGCAGACGCAAACGACACGCGTTGCGGGTCATGCGGCTCGTTCCTCTTCTCCGTGGTGCGGGACGGCGCCTTCGTGCACGTCGCGATGGGGTCGCTGGTGGACGCGCCCACGATCCGCCCGACCGAGCACATCTTCGTCGGCTCCAAGGCACCGTGGTTCGAGATCACCGACGAGCTACCGCGGTTCGACGGGCACGCGAGCTAGCGAGGCCCACAGGGATCTCCGCTCACTCATCCGAGGCGTCGGCGGCTGCGCGGTCGGCGATCTCGCTGACGACGGTCGGGTCGGCGAGCGTCGTCGTGTCGCCGAGCGGCCGGTTCTCGGCCACGTCGCGAAGCAGGCGGCGCATGATCTTCCCCGAGCGCGTCTTCGGGAGCTCGGGCGTGAAGACGACGTTGGCCGGCTTCGCGATCGGGCCGATCTTCGCGGCGACGTGGTTGCGCAGCTCCTCGAGCATCTCGAGCGAGCCCTCGTCGCCGCCCTTCAGCGTCACGTAGGCGACGATCGCCTGGCCCGTCAGGTCGTCGGCGCGCCCGCAGACCGCAGCCTCGGCGACGCGCGGATGGTCGACGAGCGCCGATTCGACCTCGATCGTCGAGATCCGGTGGCCGGAGACGTTCATCACGTCGTCGACGCGGCCGAGCAGCCAGAAGTCGCCGTCCGAGTCGATCCGGGCACCGTCGCCGGCGAAGTAGAACCCGGGGTACTTCTCCCAGTACGTCTCGCGGAAGCGGGCGTCGTCGCCGTAGATCCCACGCGTCATCGCCGGCCAGGGGCGCTTCAGCACGAGATAGCCGCCCCCGCCGGGGCCGACCTCCTCACCGGCCTCGTTGAAGACCCCGGCCTCGACGCCTGGGAACGGCTTCGTCGCCGAGCCCGGCTTCGTCGTTGTCACACCAGGCAACGGCGTGATCATGATCATCCCGGTCTCGGTCTGCCACCACGTGTCGACGACCGGGCAGCGGTCGCCGCCGACGTGCTCGCGGTACCACATCCACGCCTCGGGGTTGATCGGCTCGCCGACCGACCCGAGCAGCCGCAGCGTCGAGAGCTCGTGCTTCGCAGCATGCTCCGGCCCCCACTTCATGTGCGCCCGGATCGCCGTCGGCGCCGTGTAGAGGATCGTGACGCCGTAGCGCTCGACGACGTCCCACCAGCGGTCCTTGTCCGGGAAGTCGGGCGTCCCTTCGTAGAGCACCGAGGTGGCGCCGTTCGTCAGCGGCGCGTAGACGATGTAGCTGTGGCCGGTGATCCAGCCGATGTCGGCCGCGCACCAGTAGACGTCCTCCTCCGGCTTCAGGTCGAAGATCAGCGCGTGGGTCGACGCGACGCCGACGAGATAGCCACCTGTCGTGTGCGCGATCCCCTTCGGCTTCGCGGTCGTCCCGGACGTGTACATGAGGAAGAGCAGGTCTTCGGCGTCCATCGGCTCGGGCGGGCAGGTCGAGGGGTCGTCGGAGACGTCGAAGTCGTGCAGCCAGTGGTCGCGCCCCTCCTGCATGGGGACGTCGTTTCCCGTGCGACGGACGACCAGCGCCTTCCGGATCCCAGGCGCGTCGGCCATCGCAGCGTCCGCGGTCTGCTTCAACGGGACGGTCGTGCCACGGCGCCAGGCCTCGTCCTGGGTGATCAGCACCTCGCAGCCCATGTCGTTGGCGCGGTCCGAGAGCGAGTCGGCCGAGAAGCCGCCGAAGACCACGGTGTGCGGCGCGCCCAGGCGCGTGCAGGCGAGCATCGCGACCGGCAGCTCCGGGACCATGCCCATGTAGATCGCGACCTTCGTCCCCTTCCCGACTCCGAGCTCCTTGAGCGCGTTGGCGAAGCGGACGACCTCGGCCTGGAGCTGCGCGTACGTGAGCTCGCGGCGATCGCCCTCCGGCTCGCCCTCCCAGAAGTAGGCGACGCGGTCGCCGAGGCCCGCCTCGACGTGGCGGTCGACGCAGTTGTACGAGACGTTGAGCTTCCCGCCGAGGTACCACTTCGCGTACGGAAGCTCCCACTCGTAGAGCTTGGTGAAGGGCTCGAACCAGGTGACGCGCTCGCGTCCCTCGCTCTCCCAGAACTCGTCGAAGCCGCGCTCGTAGATGTCCGGCTGCGCCACCGCGAGCGCGGCGAACTCCGGTGGCGGCGGGTAGCGCCGGTCCTCGACGAAGATCGTCTCGATCGTCTGGTCGCTCATGAGCCGTTTCTTACCACGCCGCGTCCCGTGAGGTCGGGGCGCCCGCAGGTGCGGGCGCCCCGGATGCGGCTCAGCGCGCGCGTGCGGGTGCGCCTGCGCCCCGCACGGGCACGGTGTCGCCGAGGTGGATCCGCCGCTCCGCCTCCGCGAAGCGGGCCGCGGCGTCCGGCTCGGGCCGGAGCAGCGAGACGAGGATCCCGGACACGAACGCGAGCGGCATCGAGATCAGCGCCGGGTTCGTCAGCCCGATCAGCGCCGAGTCCCGCTCGAGCACGTCGACCATGATCGTCGGCGAGATCGAGATCAGGACCAGAGACGACACGGCGCCGACGACGATGCTCGTCACGGCGCCCCAGGTCGTGTAGCCGCGCCAGTAGATCGACATCAGCAGCGCCGGGAAGTTCGCACTCGCCGCGATCGCGAACGCGAGCCCGACCATGAAGGCGATGTTCTGGCCCTCGAGGACGATCCCGAGCAGGATCGCGAGACCGCCCATGAGGAACGTCGCCGCCCGGGCAACTCGAAACTGCTCGTGCTCGGGCGCCTGGCCGTCGCGGACGACGTTCACCCAGAGGTCGTGCGAGAGCGCCGCCGCGCCGGAGAGAGTCAGCCCGGCGACGACCGCGAGGATGGTCGCGAACGCGACCGCCGCGATGAAGCCGAAGAACGGCGTGCCGGCGACGTTCTCGGCCAACAGGAGCGCGGCGGCGTTCCCGCCCTTGTCGACCGCCTTGATCGGCGCTTGCCCGACGAGCGCCATCGCCCCGAAGCCGAGCACGAAGGTCAGCAGGTAGAAGAAGCCGATGAAGAAGGTGGCCCAGTTGACCGACGTGCGCGCAGCCTTGCGGTCGGGGACGGTGTAGAAGCGCATCAGAATGTGCGGCAGCCCCGCCGTGCCGAACATGAGGGCGAGCCCGAGCGAGAGCGCGTTCCAGTGGTTGGAGACGAGGCTGCCGGGCTCGAGCACGCTCGCCCCGAACTGCCTCGACGCGTCCTGGAAGAGATTGATCGGGTTCATGCCGAACTCGAGCAGGACGAGGAAGGCCATCACGGTCGCGCCGCCGATCAGCAGCGTCGCCTTGACGATCTGCACCCAGGTGGTCGCGATCATGCCGCCGAGGAGCAGGAACGTGAGCATCACCGCACCGACGATCACGACCGAGAGCCAGTACGACAGGCCGAAGATCAGATGGATCAGCGTGCCGGCGCCGACCATCTGGGCGATCAGATAGAAGATGACCACGGAGAGCGTGCCGAACGCGGTTGCGACGCGTACGGGCTTCTGGCGGAGGCGGTAGGCGACCACGTCCGCGAACGTGTAGCGGCCGAGATTGCGGAGCGGCTCCGCGATCAGGAAGAGCACGATCGGCCAGCCGACGAGGAAGCCGATCGAGTAGATCAGGCCGTCGAAGCCGGTCAGCGCGACGAGGCCGGCGATGCCGAGGAAGCTCGCTGCGCTCATGTAGTCGCCCGACAGCGCCAGCCCGTTCTGGAAGCCGGTGACGCTGTGGCCGGCGGCGTAGAACTGGTCGGTCGTCCGCGTGCGCCGCGCCGCCCACCAGGTGATCCCGAGCGCGAGCAGCACGAAGAGGACGAAGAAGACGATGGCGATCGTGTTCGGCTCGCCCGGCTTGAAGGCGGCTAGGACCATGGCGAACCCTCCAGCTCACGGATCGCGGGCTCGTAGACGCGGTTCGCCCAGCGGACGTACGTCCACGTGACAACCCAGGTCGAGAGGATCACGGCCACGCCGAGCGCCATGCCGACGCTCAGCCCGTCGGTGATCCGCCTCCCGAGGAACCCCGGAGCGAATGCGATCAGCAGGATGAAGCCGAAGTAGACGACGAGCATCGCGGCGGTCAGGCCGAGCGACACGCGGAGTCGCTTCGAGGCGAGTTGCTCGAGCGCTCCGAGGTCCGCCTCGTCCGGCGCGGGCCGGGCATAGACGCGAGCCCGATCGGTCGTCACAGACATACCGAGCCTCCTCACTTGAAAGTAATGCGTGCCACTACCGCAAGCGGTACCGCGATAAACCTGGCTGCGGCGGGGAGGCGGGCTAGAGCGCTTCGAGCTCGAAGTCGTACGGGAAGCTCGTCAGCACCTCGGCACCGCCCGCGGTGACGAGAATCAGATCTTCGACCCGGACGCCGCCGTAGCCGCTGCGGTAGAGCCCGGGCTCGAGCGCGATCACGTCGCCCTCGACGAGCGGCTCGCTCTCGATCCGGCCGACGCCGGGCTGCTCGTGCACCTCGAGGCCGACGCCGTGACCGGTGGCGTGGAAGAAGCCGTCGACGAGCGCCTCGCCCTCCTCCTTGTGCAGCTGCGTCTTGTGCCCGTGCTCGTGGAAGAAGTCGCAGACCAGGCGGTGGATGTCGCTCCCCTTCACGCCCGGCTTGACAGCGGCGACCGCGAGGTCGAGTGCCTCCGTCGCGAGCCGGTGGAACTCGCGCAGCTCGTCGGACGGAGACCCGATCGCGAACGTGCGCGTGAAGTCGGAGTAGCAGGCCGACTCGCGATCGCGGGGGAAGAGATCGAAGAGGACGACGTCGTCGGAGGCAATCTGGCCGGAGCCGCCCTCGTGCCCGGTTGCAGTCTGGGCGCCGTGCGAGACGACGAACTCCTCCGCGGCGGCGCCGTGCTCCCCGAACGCGCGCTCGACCTCGAGCTTGATCCGCTCGCACGTGAGCGGCTCGCCGTCGAGCGTGAGCACGCCGTTCGCAGGTGAGGCGCCGCGCAGCATCTCGACGCCGACTGCGATCCCGGCCTCGACGGCGCGGCAAGCTCGTCGGATCCCGGCGAGCTCGTGCTCGTTCTTGACGCGGCGCCGGTCGTCGAAGAAGCGCTGGTCGGCGGCCAGCTCGATCCCGTTCGCGCGCAGGTGGTCGGCGATCCCGAGCGGAAACGTCGTCGGAGTCACGGCTCGCTCGAGTCCAAGCCGGCGACAGGCGATGAGGTGGAGCTCCTGCTCGTGGGCGTATGAGTCGAGCCGCCGCTTGAGCAGCGCGTCGTTGCCGACGTCCTCGTAGGTGAGCACCTCCAGGCCGGTGCCGAGGTCCTCGATCCGACCGGACTCCAGCGTTCCGACGACCACGGAGCGCTTCCCACCGACCTCCGCGTAGAGGAACGGGTCGGGCACCGCGAGCGGAACCTCGTGACGCAGCTCGGGCGAGCGAATGGTGTCGGCGACGATCAGGACGTCCGGCATCGGGCGCGATCCTATCGGTAGGTTCCGGGCATGCGGGACGCTCTCGCGGACCTGAAGCTGCGGCTGGCCGAGATCCACGATCTCCAGCGCGCACTCGGCGTGCTCGGCTGGGATCAGCGGACGATGATGCCGCCAAAAGGGGCTGCCGCCCGGTCCGAGGCCGCGGCGACGCTCTCCGGGCTCGTCCACGAGCGCTTCATCTCGGACGAGATCGGACGGCTGCTCGACGAGGTGGCGCCGCTCGAGGAGGAGCTCGGCCACGACTCCGACGACGCGAGCCTGATCCGCGTGACGCGGCGCGACTGGGAGAAGGCACGGCGAGTGCCGGCCGAGCTCGAGGCTGCCTGGGCACGCGAGGGCGGGAAGGCCCACGTCGCCTGGCTCGAGGCGCGCGAGGCGAACGACTTCTCCGTCTTCCTCCCGGCGCTTCAGCGCGTGCACGACGTCGCGCTCAGCTGGGCCGAGTACATGGAGCCGGGTGACTCGCCCTACGACGCGTTCCTCGACGAGTACGAGCCCGGGATGAAGACGGCCGAGGTGAAAGCGGTCTTCGACGTGCTCGGGCCCGAGCTGGCGGCGATCGTGCGCAACGCAGGCGAGCCGGCCGACGATTCGTTCCTCGAGGGCGACTTCCCGATCGAGACGCAGCAGGAGTTCCTCGCCGGGATCCTGCGGGACTTCGGCTTCGAGGAGGGCGCGTACCGGCTCGACCCGACCGTCCACCCCTTCGCGACCTCGTTCTCGCGCACGGACATCCGGATGACGACGCGCTACAAGCCGACGAACCTGCGCGCGCTCTGGGCGGCCATGCACGAGGCCGGCCATGGGCTGACCTACCAGGGCGTCGATCCTGCGCTGGGGCGGTCACCGCTGTACGGGAACGCGTCGCTTGGACTGGGCGAGTCGCAGAGCCGCTCGTGGGAGAACCTCGTCGGCCGCTCGCTCCCGTTCTGGCGCGGCCGCTACCCCGAGCTGCAGCGCCTCTTCCCGCAGCTGGCGCGTGTCGACCTGGAGACCTGGTACCGCGGGATCAACCGCGTCGCGCCCGGGCTGATCCGGGTCGATGCCGACGAGGTCACGTACTCGCTGCACATCATCCTCCGCTTCGAGCTGGAGCAGCAGCTCGTCGCGGGCGAGCTCGCGCTCGCCGATCTGCCGGAGGTGTGGCGCGCGCGGATGCAGGAGCTCCTCGGCATCGAGGTGCCCGACGATGCCCGCGGCGTGCTCCAGGACGTCCACTGGACGCGTGCGTCGTACGGCTACTTCCCCACCTACGCCCTCGGGAATGCGCTCTCCGTCCAGATCTGGCGCGTCGTCGAGCAGGAGCTGCCCGACCTCGACGCGCAGCTGGAGGCGGGCGAGTTCGGGCCGCTGTACGAGTCGCTCCGCGAGCGGCTCTACCGACACGGGCGCAAGTTCACGCCGATGGAGACGCTCGAGCGCGCGATCGGCGCCGACGCGATCGACCCGCAGCCGTACCTCGAGTACCTGCGCGCGAAGGTCGGCAGCCTGCAGTCCGCCTGACGACCGCGAGAACTGCACAGGCAGCCCGTTTCCAGTCCGTAGACTCAGGCTCGTGGAGGACGTCCTGCTGCGCGCCCAGGCGCTCGTCGAGAGCTTCGAGGCGGTCGTGCGCGCCGAGCTGCCCGAGGGCGCCGAGATCTTCGACGCACACGTCCATCTCGGCAACGACATCGACGGCAGGACCGGCGACTTCGACGAGCTGGTCGCGGGGCAGGAGCGGTACGGGATCTCGGGCGCGTTCATGTTCTGCCTCGACGAGCCCGACCGGCATCCGTCGTTCAGCGCCGCGAACGACCGCACGCTGGCCTTTGCGGAGCGCTCGGGCGGTCGCTTCGTGCCGTTCGTGCGGCTCGACCTGACCGAGGATCCGATCGGCGAGGCCGACACGCTGCCTCGACGCCGGCGCACGCGGCATCAAGCTGCACCCGCGCGCACAGAAGTTCCAGCTGACCGACGAGCGGCTCGCGCCCGTCTTCGAGCTCGCTGCCGATCGCGGCGTGCCGATCCTGATCCACGGCGGGCGCGGCCTGCCGCCGATCGCCGCCGGCCTGGCCGACCTCGTCGAGCGCTACGACACCCAGCTGATCATCGCCCACTGCGGCATCGCCGACCTCGCCGCGCTCGCCGACTGCTTCTCCGGCCGCCCCGGCGTCTTCTTCGACACCTCGGTCTGGAGCGCGCTCGACCTGCTCGACCTCTACCGGCTCGTCGCCCCCGAGCAGGTGCTCTACGCCTCCGACTACCCCTACGGCCAGCAGCCGGGCTCGCTCCTGCTCGCGGTGCGCACGGCGAAGATGGCCGGCCTCGACGACGGCCAGCTGCGCGCGATGCTCGCGGGCAGCGCGCGACGGATCCGCAACGGCGAGGAGCCGCTGCCGCTCTCGCCGCCGCAGGGCCCGGAGTCGATCTCGCAGCCGCTGACGTTCGCCCGCATCCACGCGTACCTCTCGATGGCGACGCCGCTGCTCTGGATGCGGCAGGCCGACACGATCGGCGTGCTCGGGCTGGCGCTGAACGCCTGCGACGAGCGCGCGAACGGGCGCCGCGAGCAGACCGAGCAGATCCGGGAGCTCCTGCTCGCCGCGCGCGACCTCTGGCTCGCGCTGCCCGACGTCGACGAGGACGAGCGCGCGCGCGCCGGCCGCGCCGCCTTCCGGATGGTGCACCTGGCGAACATCCTCGCGGTGACGGCCGATGCCTGAGCTGCGCGTCAACGGCCACGCCTACGCGTTCGATGCCGCGGTCGGGCGCTCGCTGGCGGACGTCCTCCGCGACGACCTCGGCCTGACCGGAACGAAGATCGCCTGCGGCGAGGGCCACTGCGGCGCCTGCACGGTCCAGCTCGACGGCGTGCCGGTGCTCTCGTGCATCACGCTCGTGCACACGGTCGGCGACCGCGAGGTGACGACGATCGAGGGCCTGCGCGACCACCCGCTCGTCGCCGCGTTCGTCCGCACCGACGCGCTCCAGTGCGGCTTCTGCACGCCGGGCCAGATCGTCTCGGCCGCGGCGCTCGTCGCGGCGAACCCCGACCCGACGCACGAGGAGATCCGGCACGGGATGGCCGGCAACCTCTGCCGCTGCGGCACCTACCCGCGCATCGAGGAGGCGATCTCGACGTGGCAAGGCTGATCAAGTCCGAGAAGGAGGTCGAGGGCCGCTACGAGGAGGTCTGGACGCTCGTCGACGAGGACGCGCTCGTCCAGTGGCCGGCCGGGCCGGGCGACGTCATCGGCCGCGACGCGCCACGCCTCGACGGGCTCGAGAAGGCCCGCGGCGAGGCGCGCTACACCGCAGACGTTCAGCTGCCGGGGATGCTCCACACGGCGCTCCTCCACAGCCCGCACGCACGCGCGAAGGTGCGCCGGATCGACCTCGCCGCGGCCTCGGCGGCACCGGGTGTCCTGGCGGCGATCGGCCCGGGCGAGATCGATGGGCGTCGGCGAGGAGGCCCACTTCGAGGGCTATGCCGTCGCCGCCGTCGCCGCGGAGACGCTCGACCAGGCCGAGGCGGCCGTGAAGCTGATCGAGATCGAGTGGGAGGAGCTCGAGCCGCTCCTCGACGCGCAGGAGGCCGTCCGCCGCGGCTCGCTCGTCTCCGAGTCCACCACGTACGAGCGCGGCGACTACGAACGCGGGCTCGCCGAGGCCGACGCGGTCGTCGAGGCCGACTACTGGACGCAGACGCTGAACCACAACTCGATGGAGACGCACCAGTGCGTCTGCGCGTGGCGCGGCGACTCGATCGACGTCCACATCTCGACCCAGTACATCTGGGGGATCAGGCGCGACCTGGCGGCCGCGCTCGGGATCCCCGAGGACAAGGTGCGGGTGATCTGCGAGTTCATGGGCGGCGGCTTCGGCTCGAAGACCAGCGTCGCCAGCTACCTCCTGCTCGCGGCCGAGCTCGCCCGCCGGACCGGACGTCCCGTTCGCTGCGCCCTGACGCGGCGGGCCGAGAACATGATCTCCGGGAACCGCAATGCGACGATCCAGCGCGTCACGGCGGGCGCACGGGCCGACGGCACGCTCACCGCGCTCGGCGGCGAGTACACGTGCGCGCTCGGCTGGAGCGGCTGGCTGCCGCCGACCGCCGGCCCGGCGCAGTTGCTCTATGCCTGCGACAACGTCCGCACCGTCGAGCACGGCGCCAAGCTGAACCTGCCCCCGATGGCCGCGTTCCGGGCGCCGGGCTTCGTCGAGGGAACGTGGTCGCTCGAGTGCGTGCTCGACAAGCTCGCGGCGCAGGTCGGAGTCGACCCACTCGAGCTGCGGAAGCTCAACTACGCGCACGCCGATGCGATGGACGGGCGTCCGTACTCGTCGAAGGGCCTGATGGAGTGCTACCGGCGAGCGGAGCCGCACTGGGAGCGCCGCCACGAGGTGCGTGCGCGCTCGGACGAGATCTGGAAGCGCGGCATGGGGATGGCGAGCCAGATCTGGTACGGCGGCGGCGGCCCGCCGAGCTACGCCTGGGTCCGGCTCGGCTCGGACGGACGCGCGAACGTCGTCACCGCGATGCAGGACATCGGCACGGGCACGCGGACGGCGATGGCGATGATCGCGGCCGAGGAGCTCGGCCTGACGATCGACCAGGTCGAGGTGCAGGTCGGCGACTCGGCGCGCGGGCCGTTCGCCTCGATCTCCGGCGGCTCCTCGACGCTGCCGTCGATGGGACCGGCCGTCCGCTCGGCGGCAGCCGACGCCGCCCGCCAGGTGATCGAGATCGCCGCGCAGCGGTTCGAGCGCGAGGAGCGGCTGCTCTCGCTGAAGGGCGGCCAGATCGTCTCGTCGGACGGAGGCTCGTGGCCGCTCTCGGAGATCACCGGCCTGCTCGAATCGGGCCAGATCCTCGGCAAGGGCGCCCGCGGCCCCAACCCGACCGGCATGCGCGTGCTCACGTTCGGGATCCAGCTCGCCGAGGTCGCGGTCGACGTCGGCACCGGCGAGGTGGTGGTGGAGAAGGTCGTCGCGATCCACGACGTCGGCCGCGTGATCAACCCGCTCGGAGCGCGAAGCCAGATCGAGGGCGGGATCATCCAGGCGCTCGGCCACACCTTCTCGGAGGTGCGGCTGGACGACCCGCAGACGGGGACGATCCTGACGCGGACGCTCGACTCCTACAAGATCCCGACGATCGCGGACGTGCCGGAGATCGTCTGCGACCTCGTCGACGAGCCCGACGAGCACCTGACGAACCTCGGCTCCAAGGGGCTCGGAGAGCCGCCGATCGTCCCCACCGCAGCCGCGATCGCGAACGCGATCCGCGACGCGACCGGGGCTGACGTGCACCTCGCTGCCGATCACGCGCGAGGAGATCCTGCGCGCGCTGCGCGAAGCCGAAGCGGCCCGGAGGAAGGAGCCCGTTGCAGCTGGCGCATCCTGAGTCCGTCGAGGCTGCCGTCGCGGCGCTGCAGAACGGCGCGGTCGCGCTGTCGGGCGGCACGGAGCTCGTGCCGCTGCTGCGCGAAGGGCTGATCGAGTCGGACCTGCTGGTGGATGTCTCCGGTGTCGTGCCGCGCGGCATCGACGGACAGACGATCGGCGCCGGCACGAAGCTCGCCGAGCTCGAGGCCGATCCGCAGATCCCGGCCGCGCTCCGCGAGGCCTGCCGGCTCGCCGCCTCGCCGCAGCTCCGCAACATGGGGACGATCGGCGGCAACCTGCTCCAGGCGACTCGGTGCTGGTACTGGCGGCTCGACTTCCCCTGCTACCTGCACGGCGGCGACCGCTGCCACGCGAAGGCGGGGCAGCATCGCGAGCACGCGTTCTTCGGGAACGAGCGCTGCGCCTCGGCGCATCCCTCCGACCCCGCCGCCGCCCTGCTCGCACTCGGAGCGCGAATCCGTACCGATCGCCGTGAGCTCGGGCTCGCCGAGCTCTACCGGCTGCCGACGGACGACGACCGCACGACGACGACGCTCGAGCCCGGTGAGCTGATCCTCGAGCTGGACGTGCCCGCCGCCGACGCGAGCGTCTACCTGAAGGCGATGGACCGGAAGCGGTGGGCGTTCGCGCTCGTCGGGGTCGCGGCAGCCCGCGTCGGCGGCGAGACTCGGATCGCGCTCTCGGGAGCCGCGCCCGTCCCCTGGCTGCTCGATTCTCCCGAGGCGCTCGAGTCCGCAACACCGCTTCCGGGAACGGCGTACAAGGTCGAGATCGCCCGCGCGCTGATCCCGCGAGCCCTCGCAGCACTGTAAATCCGCGCTACGATCCGCGGTCCTCATGCGGCTGAGAATGATCTTCCTCCTGCTCGTGGCGACGGTTTCGGGCACCGTCGTCGGGCTGGCCGAGAACGCGCGCGCGGGCAAGCCACGCGCCGCCGTCCTCCCGGCGCCGCCGCTGCTGCCACTCGACACGCCGCCGAATCCATGCCCGGTGCCGCGGGATCTCCGCGACGAGTTCCGGGCGGCTGCGACCGATACCGATCTGCCGCTCGCGATGATCGTCGCCGTCGCCAAGGTCGAGTCGAACCTCGACACGGATGCGCGCTCGTCGGCCGGCGCGCACGGGCTGCTGCAGGTACTGCCATCGACCGCCGCCGAGTTCGAGCTCGACACCTACCACGTCGGCGAGAACGTGCTCGCCGGCGCGCGCTACCTGCGCCAGATGCTCGACCGCTTCAAATCGACCGAGCTCGCGTTCGCGGCCTACAACGCGGGGCCGACCGCGGTCGAGCGCAGCGGCGCGCGGCCGAACGACGAGACCGTCGCCTACGTCGCGAACGTGACGACGCAGTGGCGTAAGCTCGTCGGGTGCACCTAGCCCGCCTGTTTCTGCTCGTGCTCGTGCTCGCGCTGTCCGCATGCGGCGGGGGCGACGACGAGCCCGAGGCAACCGACGCGGCGACCACGGCGGCTGCTGCGACGACAGCGCCTGCGACCGCCGGCGAATGCCGGGCCGTCGACGCCCCCGAGCCCAAGCCCGACGGCGGCCAGAAGCCTCCGACCGACACGCTCGACCCCGTGGAGACCTATGCGCTGGTCGTGGAGACGAACTGCGGCTCGTTCACGATCGAACTCGACCAGGAGCAAGCGCCGAAGACGGCAGCGTCGCTCGTCTCGCTCGCCGAGAGCGGTTTCTTCGACGGCACGACCTTCCATCGCGTCGTCCCCGGCTTTGTGATCCAGGGCGGCGACCCGACCGGCACCGGGACGGGCGGCCCGGGCTACAAGACGGTCGACGTGCCGCCGCCAGACGCGGTCTACACGAAGGGCGTCGTGGCGATGGCGAAAGCGGGCTTCGAGGCTGCCGGGACCTCGGGCAGCCAGTTCTTCATCGTGACCGCAGAGGATGCCGGGCTTCCGCTCGAATACGCGGTCGTCGGTGAGGTGACCGAGGGAATCGAGTCGGTCATGTTGATCGAGGCACTCGGCGTCGGCGACGGGCCGCCGTCGGAACCGGTCGTAATCGAGAAGGTCACGGTCGAGAAGTCCTGATCGGCGCGGTCGTCCTCGCCGCCGGCGCGGCGACGCGATTCGGCGCGCCGAAGCAGCGCCTGCTACTCCCGGCCGTCCTCGAGCGCCTCACCGGCATCGACCAGGTCGTCGTCGTCGCAGGGGCGTACCCGCTCGAGAACGCCGTCCACTGCCCGGACTGGGAGCGCGGGCCCGGCGCCTCACTCCGCTGTGGGCTCGCGGCGCTCGACGCGCACGTCGAAGCAGCGGTGGTCGTCCTCGCTGACGGCCCGGAGCTCGCCACCGCCGCGATCGAGCGCGTGCTCGGAGCGTGGCGTGAAAGTGGTGCGCCGATCGTGGCGGCCAGCTACCGTGGCGTGCGCGGGCATCCGCTCGTGGTCGCCCGCTCGGCCTGGGACGACATCCCGGATGAGGGCCTGCGAGCGCACGACCCCGTGCTCGTGCCGTGCGACGACCTCGGTGCGCCCGGCGACGTCGACCTCCCCGACGATCTCCCAGAGAGGTTCAGAAGAACTCCCGACGAACCGATGTAGACACGGATGCAGCTCGTCAAACCGATCCCGCTCGAGCAGGAGGCCGCGCACGACCGCAGTGCGCTGGCGGCCGCGCGGCTGCAACGCCAGCTGACGGTCGAGGAGGCTGCCAAGCGGGCCGGTCTCACTCCCGACCAGGTGCAGTGGCTCGAGGAAGGGCGTGTCTACCGCTTCCCCTCGGCCGACGCCGCGATCCAGGCCACGCTGCTGCTCGGCGCCGCGCTGAAGATCGGCGGTTACGAGGCACGCAAGCTCGCCGGCCTCCGCGTCCCGCCGCGGCCGCTCGACGTCAATCCCGCCGCGCGTCTCGTCGGCGTCGCCGCGCTCTCCGCAGCTCTGATGGGGCTCCTCGCCTTCGTGCTCGTGCCGGCGATTGCGGGGCGGCCCGCTCCGGCCGTCGATCCGGTCGATCGCTCAGGCGGCGACGCTGCCGAAGCCGTGGACGATCCAGGTCGACGTCCTCAACGGCGCCGGCGACATCAACTGGACCCGGCTGACGGCGAGCAGGATCCAGTCGCTTGCGTACACGGTCAAGAAGGTCGGTCGTGCCGATCGCTTCGACTATCCGCGCAGCGCTGTCTACTACGCGCCCGGCGGCCGCCTGATCGCCGTGCGGCTCGCCCGCCAGATCGGGTTCGTCACGCGTCCGCTCCCCGGTGGCAAGGACCCGAACCGGTTGATCGTGATCGTCGGCCCCAAGCGCGGGCCGGGCTAGGACCTACAGGCCGTCGGCGGTCGGGCCGCGGAGCTCCGCCAGCTTCGCCAGCAGCCCGGCCGGCATCCGCTCGCTCGCGGAGACGCGGATGTAGCGGCGCAGTCGCTCCTCGAACCGGTAGCGCCTGCGGCAGTAGTCGCACCGGTCGAGATGACCCTCGGCGACCACGACCTCCGCGACCGTCAGATCACGGTCGAGGTAGCCCTGCAGCAGCTCCTCGCATTTCTCGCAGTCGGGGTCGTGCTGCGTCATGTGAGGCTCTCCTCCGCCAGCGTCTGCTTCAGGATACGCCGACCTCGGTGGAGGCGCGACATCACCGTACCGATCGGAACGTCGAGGATCTGTGCGGCGTCGGCGTAGCTGAACTCACCGAGGTCGACCAGGACGACGACGTCGCGGAAGTCGTGCGGGAGCGCGGCGAGCGCGTCGACGACGCCTCCCTGCGAGAGCTTCTCGACGACGCGCTCCTGGTCGAGCACCTGCTCTCCCTCGACGGCCGCCAGCTTGTTCGCGAGGTAGTAGTCGCTCTCCTCGAGCGGCTGCAGGTCGGGCGTGCGCTGGATCTTGCGGCCGCGGTCGGTGTTCAGGTTGGTCAGGATCCGCAGCAGCCAGGCGCGCATGTTCGTCCCCGGCGTGAACGACCGCCAGCTTCGAAACGCACGGGCATAGGTGTCCTGTACCAGCTCCTCGGCCTCCTCTCGCGTTCCGACCATTCGGCGCGCGACCCGGTAGACCTGGTCGGCGAGCTCGAGCGCCTCCTCCTCGAAGCGGACGCGCTCGCGAGCCTCGCTCGCGATCCGCCGTCCTGCTTCCGCTTCGGGCTCGGCTGCTCCGGACTCACTCACCGGGCCACCCTAACAATCGGTCGTACGGGCGCTGAGAACGCCCGGCGAGCGCCCGGCTATTCCCCCGCTAGACCTGCTGGAGCTCCGGAAAGCCGCCCCGGGAGAGCGTCTCGACGATCGCTTCGCGCGTCGTCTGCTCGTCGTCCCAGGAGAGCGTGACCTGTCCCATCAGGTTCGCGTTCGCCGCCTCGATCCCCTCCACCTGGCGGAGCGTGCCCGCCAGCCGGCCGACGCAGCGCTCGCAGCGGACGCCGCTGACCTGGATCGTGTCGCTGACCGTGGCCATCTACGCCGATCCTAGCGAGAGCTCCGCGTCCGCCTGCTCGATCAGGAGCGGGTCGTGCGTGGCGCAGATGACGGTCGTGCCGGACGTGCGCGCGACGTCGGCGAGCAGCGCGCCGAGCGCGAGCGCGTTGGCGCCGTCGAGCCGGGCGGTCGGCTCGTCCGCGATCGATCGCGAGCGGGCGCGCGGCGAGCGCGCGCGCCAGCGCCGCACGCTCGCGCTGACCGGCCGAGAGCTCGCCGACCGGGCGCTCGGCGTGCTCTTCCAGGCCGACCGCGGCGAGCGCCTCGGCGACCAGCTCGGCGGCCTCGCCCGGTGCGATGCCGCGGAGCGAGAGCGTCGAGCTCCGCGTTCTCTCGTGCGCCGAGGAAGGGAACGAGCCCGACGCGTCTGCCCGACGAAGGCGATCGCGCGCCGCCGCAGCTCGGCGCGTGCCGGCGCGGTCGAGCGTCGCCAGCGACACACCGTCGACGAGCACGTCGCCCTCGTCCGGTACCTCGAGCCCCGCGAGCAGGTGCAGCAGCGTCGTCTTGCCCGAGCCCGACGGCCCGGTGACGACGGTGAGCTTGCCCGGACGCGAACGCCGCGTCGAGCCGCTCGAACGGCGTCGCCGACCCGTACCGCTTCGTCAGCCCGCGCGCCTCGATCGCTTGTGTTTCTGAAACACAAGCTCGCTCGGAACGGCTTGGTTGAGCGCGGGATGACGTTTGTGTTTCAGAAACACTAAGTCCCTCCGCCGGCTCGACGACGAGCGACTCGTCGCTGCAGCCGCGCGGTCGCGTGGCGGTCGATCCCGGCCGAGCGGAGGAGCTCCTCCGGAAGCCGCAGCCAGCCGCCGCGGCCGACGACGATCGCGCCGTCGGCGCCGCCCGCGACGCGCTCGTCGCTGATGCGGCCGTCGCGCACGTGGACGACGCGGTCGGCCCGCTCGGCCGAGGCCGGGTCGTGGCTGACGACGAGCGCCGTCCCGCCCTCCTCGCGCGACAGCTCGGCGATCAGGTCGATCACCTCGCGTGCCGTCGCCGCGTCGAGCTCGCCGGTCGGCTCGTCGGCGATCAGGAGCTGCGGGCGGCGGGCGAGCGCCGCGCAGAGCGCCACCCGCTGCTGCTCGCCGCCCGAGAGCTCGCGCGGATGGGCGTCGCGCCGCGCTCCCAGGCCGACACGCTCGAGCAGCTCGCCTGCCCGCGCGTCGCGCTGTCCCGCGGCCTTCGCCGGCAAGGCCGAGCTGCACGCCGACGAGCTCGCGTGCCGTCAGCTCGCCGGCGAGCGCCCGCCAGTAGTGCTGGTCGGCGTAGCCGATCGCGCGCGAGCGGAAGCGGCCGGCCTCCCACGCGCCGAGCCGGGCGACGTCGACGCCGGCGACACTGACCGACCCCGCCGAGGGCCTGTCGAATCCGGCGACGATCCGCAGCAGCGTCGACTTCCCCGAGCCGCTCGGCCCGAGGACGACGCAGAGCTCGCCGCGCTGCACGCTGAGCGTCAGGCCCTGCAGCGCCGCGACCCCGCCTTCGGCGGACGGGTAGACCCGGAAGAGGTCGCGCAGCTCGACGAGCGCGGTCATTCCGGGACCTCCGCCCGGCCGGGCACCGGTGCCGAGAACGCGCGCCGGGTCGCGAAGAGCACGAGCGCCGCCGCGGCGAGGACGTACAGGGCCGCCGCGCCGACGACGACGAGCACGTCCAGATCGAGCACGAGCGGCGGCTCGGCCGCGGTCGCCCGCGCCGTCAGGCCGACGAGATCGGTGACGACGGCCGCCAGCGCGACACCGGTGAGCGCGCCGGCGACGAGCCCGGCCGCAGCGACCGTGAGCGCGCGCAGCGCGGACGATCCGGCGCAGCAGCGACGGCGTGGCGCCCTGCGCCTCGAGGTCGAACAGCTCGCCGCGCTCGTCCCGCAGGTCGCCGAGCACCGTCAGCAGGATCCCGGCCAGCGCGAGCCCGAGCGCGACGGCGGCCGCGACGGCGAGCGCGAGCAGCGTTCCGTGCGCGATCGGGTCGCGACGCGCGTCGGCTTCGAGCGCGTGCCGCGACTCGATCGCGAGCACGTTGAACGGCTTCGCCGCGAGGGCGCGGTCGACGTCGTCGGCGCGACCTCGGTCGCGCAGCCGCAGCCAGACCTCGTTCATGCGCGCGCCACCCGGCCGCGCGAGATTGACGGCCGCGGCGAGCGCGTCGCCGTCCCCGACGACGGCCTGGCCGTCGACGCCTGGGAAGCGCCGCACGGTCGCGACTACGCTGACCGTGATCCGCTCGCCTGCGATCTGCAGCGGGAGCAGGCCCCCGTCGTCTGCGGCGGCGGCGAGGCGCGGCGTCGCGAGCACCGGCAGCGGCTTGTCGTCGGGCTGCCGCGGCCGGATCCTCGTGGCGACCGCGTTGGTGAGCGTGTAGTGGACGGTCGAGCCGTCGATCTGGGCGCCGCCGACGCCGACCCAGCCTCCGGGCGCATGCGGGAGGTCCGGGAGCTCGATCGTGACCGACCCTCGCAGCGCCCGGCCGGCGTCGGCGCCGCGCTCCTGCAGCCGCGTGGCGGGCTCGATCGCGATGCCGGCGAGCCGGCCGCCGCGAGCCTCGGGCGGCATCGGGTCGCCGAGCGGAACGCGCAGGAACCGCCCGGACGCCCCCTCGATCTCCGCGAAGAGGCGAACAGGCCCGCCCTCGACCCGCGCCCGCAGGCGCAGTCCCCGAGCCGTGGCCCGTTCGCGCGCCGGCACCGCCTCGATCCTCGCCGCCAGCTGCTTGGGCGAGCCAGGACGCTCGTCGGCCGCGCCAGCCGTTCAGCTTCAGCGAGCGACGAGGGCGGCAAGCCGAGCAGCGTGATCCCGCTCTCCCCCTCGAGCCGGCCGACGCCGCCTGTGAGCCGGAGCACCGGCGACGCGTCGACTGCCGGGAGCTTCGCGAACCGCTCGAGCGAGGCCGCGTCCTGGACGGGGATCAGCCGCCGCAGATCCTCGCGGACGACGTAGTCGAGCGGGACGCGGTGCGCGGCCTGGTCGCGCTCGCCGCGCGCGAGGGTCGCCCGGTAGCTCTCGGCGAAGAGCGCGAGGCCGAAGCTGACGACGAGGAACGCGGTCGCGACCACGGCGTAGCCGGGGTTGCGGGCGAGCGAGAGCGAGGCGAGCCGCAGGCCCAGCGAGCGGCCGCGCGCAAGCCGCTCGACGGCGCGCAACGCCGGCCGCAGCAGGCGCGCGACGAGCACCGCCGCAGCGAAGGTGACGAGCGCGGGCAGCAGCAGGGTCAGGTCGCCGTCTCCTTCCCCTCGCACGAGCTCGAGGGCGACGAGGCCGATCGCCGCGAGCGCCGCCGCGTCCAGGAACCCGAAGCCGGGTCGCGCGGCTCGCGCGGCGACGGCGCCGACGAGGACACCGGTCGCGGCGGCCGCGACGAGCAGTGCCAGCCCGAGCCCTTCGGCGGAGAGGACGCTGCGGGCGAGCACCGTCGCCGACGGGCGCGCCTGCCCGCTCGGCGACGAGCGCGCCTCCGGCCGCCGCGACCGCGAGCCCGATCGCCGTCCCCGCCACCGCGAGCGCGCCCGACTCGGCCGACCGTCACGAGCGCGAGCTGCCAGCCGCGGGCGCCGTACCAGGCGAGCCGCCTGCGGGCCGCCGCGAGGTCGGTGCGCAGCGTCATCGCCGCCAGCAGCGCGAACGCGAACAGCAGCGCGGCGGCCTCGCCGCCGACGATCCCGAGCCGGCGGCCCGCCGCGCGGCTCGTCGCCTGCGCCTCGCGCAGCTCCTCGACGGGCGCGATGAGGTCGAAGCTCGACGTCACCGACTGCAGCTCCGAGCGCGCCTGCGCCACGCCGGCCGCGAGGTCGTCGACCTCCCAGAGCCGAGGCTCGCCCGGCCGCGAGCGGCGCGACCCAGGCGTAGCTGCGAAAGATCGTGTCCAGCGCCGGAAGCTCCGGCGAGCGTCTCCGACCCCTTCGGCGAGGAAGAGCGGCGGCGGCGCGGGACGGTGGTAGCCGGCGGCACGCGCCAGGGACGGGCTCACCTCGGCGTCCGCGAGCGCGTTGTCGGTCGGCGGCAGGAAGTCACCGAAGAGGATCGCGGTCGTTCAGGACCGCCTCGCCGACCTCGACGATGCCGAGGCCTGCGGGACTGCGGCAGCCGGCCCTCGCCGCGCAGGCGCAGCACCTCGCAGCGCTCGGGCGCGCACGGCGACGGCGGCAGCCTGCCCGACCGCAGCGTCACCCAGTTCCGCAGGCCCTCGACGCCGCCCAGGCCGGCGAACGTGCCGGCGATCGTGGTCTCCCGGAAGAGGACGAGCGACGTCGCGTCGCCGGCGCCGGCTTGCGGCGAGCGCAGCGCGCGCGCGGCGCTCGAGCACCGGCTGGGGCTCGTTGCTCTGCGCCGGGATGCCGAACCAGACCGCCCGCACCGAGCGGTTCCCCTCCGGGATCCGCTCGACCGCCTGCGCGACGGCGCGATCCTGCGCCACGAGCGTGCCCGCGCGGCCCCCGAGGACGACCGACGCGCCGGCGGCGATCCCGAGCACGACGAGGACGACCGGTGCGCTGCGCCGGCCGAGGCGCGCGACGACGAGCCGGAGCGGATAGAGCGCAGAGCGGAGCGACGTTCACGAGCGCGCCACCAGGTCGGCCGGCAACCGCGTTCACGCCCGTCGCGGCGCCCCACCTCCAGCTGGCGGAGCGCCTCCGGCGGCCCGCGCAGCGTCTCGACGAGCTCCCACGTGCCGAGCTCCCGCGCGGCCGGCTCGACCAGCTCGACCAGCTCTCGCCGTTGCGGCATCGGCCCCGGGCGGCCGCGGCCCGTCGCTCGAGATACGCCGCTCGTCCGACCGGGTCTCGCCGGCGGCGGGGCGGCGCACAGCGCCTGCGACGAGCGCCGCGAGCGCCGCCGTGCGGTCGACGCTCGGTCGGCTGGTCGGGATCCGGATCTCCAGCGTGCCGAGCCGTGGATGCGGCCGCGCGTCCCACCAGCTCCGCGTGTAGTCCTTGCCGGTCGCGGCGATCTCCGCCTCCCAGTCCTCCGGCGACCCGAAGTCGGGTGGCGGCCCGCCACGCGGCAGCTCGAGCAAGCGCTGCGCGCGCGCCGAGAGCGCCCCGGCCTCCTCGCCTTCGAGATACGGCGAGTTGAGCGAGAGCGCGAGCAGCCACGGCAGCCAGGGGCGGATCGCCGCGAGCGTCCGCAGGCAGGTCTCGAAGCTCTCCATGCCGACGTGGATGTGCAGTCCGCAGACGAGCTGCCTTCGAGCTCCGGGTCCCATCTCTTCGAGCATCTTCAGGTAACGCGGCTCCTGGACGATCTCCTGCTCCTCCGGACGAGAGAACGGATGCGTGCCGGCGGCTGCGACGACGAGCCCCTCTCGGGCAGCGGCCTCTCGCACGACGCCGCGGAGGCGGATCGAGCTCGGCCTGCGCCTCGAAAGCCGTCTCGCAGACGGGCGTGTTCGTCTCGACCAGACAGGAGAAGAGCTCCGTCTTCAGGCGCTCGGGCCCCAGCAGCCGCTCGACGCCCGGCGCGAGCTCGAGTGTCTCCGGGTCGAGCGAGCATCAGCTCCTCCTCGACCCCGAGCGTCAGATGACGACCGAACTTACTTTCCACGCACAGCGTGCACGGGGCGCCCGGCCGCCTCCCAGGCGTAGTACGAAGCGCTCGGCCCGAAGCTGCGCTCGAACGGCACCACGCGCGGATTGCGGCCGACCTCCATCGCCCGCTGCGCGTGCCAGAGGAGATTCGGGTCGTCCCGTTCCTCCCACACGAGCACGAGGTGCGCCGCGGTCATGAAGACCGCGACGAACGTGCACGACGCCGCAGGGCACGGGAAGGGATCGGTGCGGACGCAGAACCAGCCGGTGTGATCGTCGTCCGCGTCGTCGGTCCAGAGCTGCTCGTCTTCCTCGAGCAGCTCGTCGTCGAAGATCAGCGACCCGCGCTGGTGCTCTCGGTGTGACTCTCGCTGCGGCTCGTGCGGCTCCACGGCGAAAGGTTAGACCTATGGGGGGTGTCGCCGTCCGGACTTCCGGAGCAGGATGAGCGGTATGAGCGACCGCGATGTCGCAATTGTGCTCTCGGGCGGCGGTATGAACGGCGTCCTGCTCGAGCTCGGCTTCCTGAAACGGTTGCGCGAAAGCTCGCTCTGGCCGCAAGTCGGCGCGATCTACGGCACGTCGGCCGGAGCCCTCACCGGGGCGATGGCGGCACTCGACCGGCTCGACGAGATGGAGGAGTTCGCGCTCGGCCTCCAGCCCCGCGACATCTTCTGCCCGCAGCGGCTCTGGCGACTGCCGCTGAACGGGCTGCACGAGTACGCGCTGCCCGCGACGATCGCCGAGCGCTTGCTCGAACCGGTCGACCTCGCGCGCGCGCTCGTCGACGCGTCGATCGAGGTCGTCGTCTTCGCGACCGACGTCTCCGAGCGGGAGTCCGCAACGTACGCGCTCTCCTACTCGTCGACACGAGACACCGCCGGAGACGATGGCGCAGGCCGTGCTCGCCTCCGCAGCGGTCAGCGCGGTCGTCCTGCCGCTGCCCGTCGGAGACCGGATCGTGACCGACGGCGGCTGGGTGCGGAACTTCCCGCTCGCCTGCGCGCTCGACCGGCCCGGCGTGGACACTGGTCGTCGCGTTCCGCTACGTCCCGAGCTACCCGCATCTCGGCGGCGAGTCGCTGGCGCGACTGCGCCGGCGCCTGAATCGTTTCCGCGCCGTCCCGCCGGTGCGCGCGTTCATCGCCGAGCTCGACGAGGCGGAGGCTCGCGAGCAGCGCGGCGAGCCCATCCATCTCGGCGACATGATGATTCGGCTGATGCGGGTGGCGATTCAGCACAACACAGCCGTGGAGGAGCGGCGCGTGGAGGAGCGCGAGGACGCAGCACGGGAGCTCGAGGCGCTGCGCGCCGACCTGATGAAGATCGCAGGCGAGCATGCCCGGCCGGGACGGCGGGCGCGGGCGGCGCGCGAAGTGGAGGAGCGGTTCGCGCGCACGGCGCTGCCACGGAACGTCAAGCGGATCACCGTGCGCGGATCTGGTGGCGCCGAGAGCCTCGAACAGGGCTTTCGCGGGAATTCGGAGTGGACCGACCGAGCGAAGCGGGCACTGATCGCGCGCGGCTATGCGGCCGCGGATGCCGAGCTGAAGGCGCACGGCGCTCGACCTGCTCGAGCAGGCCTCCTGACCGGCTAGCGCGGCGGCTGCCGGCCGAGCGTGACGTCGAGCGTCAGCTGCCGGGTGCCGCGGTAGATCTGGAGCTTCACGGTCTCGCCGGGCTTGTGGTCCGCGAGCACATCGCGCAGCTCCTCGAGCGACGCGACGCGCTTGCCCGCGAGCGCGACGATCAGATCGCCTCCGAGCGTGTAGCTCTCCCCCGCGACGACGCTGGATGTCTTGCCCTCCTTCATGCCCGCGCGTGCGGCCGCGGTGCCGTCCCCGACCTCTTCGACGAGCACGCCCGAGTCGACCGGGAGCCGGAAGACGCGCGCGAGCTCCTCGGTGACGGTGGCGCCGCCGATGCCGAGAAACGCGCGATCGACGCGGCCGGTCGCGACGAGCTGGGCGACGACCTCCTTGACCGTGTTCGACGGGACCGCGAAGCCGATGCCGACGTTCCCGGACGAGCCCTGTGCCGGCGCGATCTGCGAGTTGACGCCGATCACCTCGGCGCGTGTCGTTCAGCAGCGGCCCGCCCGAGTTGCCGCGGGTTGATCGGAGCGTCGGTCTGGATCACGTGGTCGATCGGATAGCCGTTCGGGGCCGTGATCGTTCGCTCCTGGACGGCGCTGACGATTCCTGCGGTCGCCGTCCTCGCCAGCCCGAACGGGTTGCCGATCGCGACGACCGGGTCGCCGACTCGAACCGCGTCCGAGTCACCGAGCACGAGCGGCGTCAGGCTGCGCGAGCTCGCCTCGACCCGGAGGACGGCGATGTCGGTGGAGGGGTCGCTGCCGACGAGCGTGGCTCGCAGAGTGTCCTGGTTGGAGAAGCTGACCTCGATCTGGTCGGCTCCCTCGATCACGTGGTAGTTCGTGACGATGTGGCCGGCCTTGTCGATCACGAAGCCGGAGCCGAGCGCCTGCGGGGAGCGGCCCTGCGGCAGGTCGAAGCCGGGAGCGAGGCTCGGCGTGTCCTCGACGCTGGTGTCCGTCGAGGTGATCTGGACGACCCCGGGGGCTGCCCGCGAGTAGATCTCGCCGACGGTGAGCGCCTTGCGGCCTGCGACCTGGGCGGCGGCGGCGGGGACAGGGGATGTCCGCACCACGGTGGTCGTGCCACCGCCCAGGTCACCGGTGAGTGCCGCTCCGCCCAGCGCGACCAACCCGCCGAGGAGGGATGCGGCGGCCAGTCCGGCTGTGCGAGCGACGTTGGCTCGGTTCACGCTCATCGTTGTATCCAGCCGGTCTTAACGCGGATTAAGAGCCGCGTTAAGCCTCGGTTGCGCGTCCGGCTGCGGTCTAGTTGGGCCTGGGACCGCCCGGATCCGGATCCGGCGGGTGCGGAATCGGCTCCGGCAGCGGATCGGACGGGTCCGGCGGCACCGGCGGCGGCGTCGGCTCGGGCAGCACGCCGCTCATACCGTCGCCACGACGGACGCTGTCTTCTCGGACGGCTCACGCTCTGTTCCGAGCGCCTCGTCGAGCTTTGCCTGCAGCTCGCCGCTCGCGTAGAGCTCCTCGACGATGTCGGCGCCGCCGATCAGCTCGCCCTTGATGAAGACCTGCGGGATCGTCGGCCAGCCGGACAGAGCCGACAGCTCGTGGCGAATCTGCGGATCGGGCAGCACGTCGACGGCGGTGACCGGGGCTCCGGCGCCGCGGAGCGCCCGTAGCGCCCGGTCGGAGTTGCCGCACATGATCAGCTGGGGCGTGCCCTTCATGAACACGCTCACCGGCTCGTTCTCGATGATCTCCTTGATCTGCTGGCTCAACTGTGTCGCCTGCTGGCTCATGCGATTCCTCTCGTCTTGATTCGAAGCTCGTGGATCGACCCGTCGGCGAGGGGCTCGGCGAGCGCCTCGTAGACCAGCCGGTGCTGCTCGACGAGCGAGAGCCCGTCGAAGCGGCCGCTGGCGATCGTGACCTGGAAGTGGTCGCCGCCGCCGGTACGGTCCTCGACCGCGAGCTCGCTCGCGTCGGGGAACGAGTTGCGGAGGAGCGTTTCGAGCGTGCCGGTCACGACCATGGAATCATCGTAGCCGTGGCGCGCGACCGAACCTTTCTCGTTTCGCTGCCGGAACGGGCGCTGCGGGCGCTCGTCGCGGCGCTCGGCGGCGCGGTGCACGAGACCGCCGAGGTCGTGCTGCCGCGGTTCGCACGCCGCTCGCGGCTGTACGAGGCGACCGCCAAGAACGCTGCTCCGGATCGCGATCGAGCTGATCGGAAGCGTCGAGCGCGACGCGCCTGCCGACGAGCCCGATGCCGGGCGAGCTGCTGAAGCGCAAGACGGCGGGCAACGTCGTCGAGCTCGGCTCGATCGCCGCCTTCGGCTTCTCGCCGCTCTGGCTGCTGGCTGCGGCGTCGGACATCTCGCACGGCTCCCGGGTCTATCTCGACTCGCTCGTCGCGGAGCTGAAGCGTGCCGGCGTGCTCGCGGACGACGCGCAGCTCGGCACCGTCGACGACCTGCTCGGCGCGCTCGAGGGAGCGTCGGGAACGAGCGCGAGGCTCGTCGACCTGCCGCCGTTCGAGCTGGCGGAGCTGCGCGCCTCGCTCGCGGAGCTGCGCTCGAGCGCGGGCGACCTGCCGTCGCCCCAGGAGCTCGCCGGGCTCTACGAGGGCCTCCGGCGGCACAGCTGCGCGCGAGCGGCGGCCGCTGCTCGAGGTCTCGACCGGCATGGGACTCGCCTTCCTGCTCTCCGCACGGCAGCTCGGGCGCGAGCACGTGGTCACGCCGTACCGGGAGGACTGGAAGCCGTTGCGCGAGGAGGGCTTCGCGGCGTACGCCCGGCGGATCTCGGTCCCGTACCGGGACGCGATAGCGGGTCACTTCGACCCCGAGCGCGCATCCTGGACCGAGCGGGCGCTCTCACGACTCCGCCGCTGAAAATTCTCACACTTCGCCGGGGATCTGCGAGTACCTTGTGCGACGTGAAGCGGCTGCTCATCGGTCTGGC
This sequence comes from uncultured Gaiellaceae bacterium, assembly GCA_963765705.1. Lineage (GTDB taxonomy): Bacteria > Actinomycetota > Thermoleophilia > Gaiellales > Gaiellaceae > Gaiellasilicea. Next base: position 537,281 of record CAVXXJ010000011.1, on the reverse strand, counting down.
AGCGCTCGCCGCGCTCGGCGCGGCGGCGCCCGCACAGGCATCGATGCCGATGCCATGGTGCGGCACCGACTCGTCGGCGGTCGACCGGCTGCCCGACGCCACGCTCGGCTACGCGGTTCATGTGCTCTACGTCCGCGCGCCCGGCGTCAGCCGGACCGGTTCGGCGGAGTTCGCGCCCGAGGATCGTCGGCGACGCCGCCGCGATCGAAGCCTGGTGGCGCTCGCAGGACGCTGCCCGCTCACCCCGGTTCGACCTGATCACGATCGACCTGCGCGACGGCCTTCGGCGCCCTCGACATCACGAACGTCGAGATGTCGCGCCCGGTGAGTGGTGTCGGCGGCGCCTTCAACGGGATCCAGCTGCGCTCGACGCGCTCGGCTTCAACCAGCCCGAGAAGGTCTACCTCGTCTACTACGACGGTCCGACGAGCCAGACCGGCAACGAGCAGATCTGCGGCCAGGGCGCGCGGAGGCCGGTCCGACATGGCGATCGTCTACCTCGACGCGTGCGACTCCTCCGTCAGCGACGTGCGGCGCCCGATCGTCGGCGTCCACGAGCTCCTCCACGTCTTCGGCGCCGTCAACGACCGCCGCCCCCAACGAGTGCAAGGACAGCCGCCGGCGTGGACACGTTTGCGACGTCGAAACCGACCTGATGACCGCCTCGCTCTCGGAGGAGGGGCTCGAGACGCACGTGCTGGACAACGGACGTGACGACTACTACGGTCACGCGGGCGCTTGGACCGACGTGCAGGACTCGCTCTTCCTCGAGCGGCTGGACTCGCCCGACCGGAGCGCGCCGACGGTCCCGGCCGGGCTCGTCGTCCGAGACGACCCCGGCGGGGCCGTCGTCTCACTCTCGTGGCGTGCTTCGAGCGACGACGTCGGGCCGGTCACCTACTGGGTGTACGAGGACGGGCGACTGACCGACGACGTGCTGCGACCATCCGCACTGTTCGATGCCCCCGTGGGCAACGCCGTCACCTACTCCGTGCGCGCCGCCGACGCGGTCGGGCATCTGAGCCCGCCGGCGACGATCCGCTTCAAGCCCGGATTGGGGATCGTGGACGAGCAGGGACGGTTGCTGCGGGACACGGTCCGGCCTCCGGCTCTCCGCCCCGTTTCGATTCGCCGGACGCCGAAGACAGTCGTGATCTCATGGCCGGCCGTCCGCGACCCCGGTGGCCTCCGCAACTACCGGATCAAGATCGGCGCGCGGACGTTCTTCGTCGCGAAGCCCGCGGTGACGATCTCGCGCAAGACACTCCGCACGGCCGTCTCGGTGGCGGCAGTCGACCGGGCCGGCAACGTCGGCCCGACGACGACCGTGCCCCTCCGCCGTCTGCGCTGACTCAACTGCGGGCGCAACCAGAACCGGAATCTGCGAAAGCAGATCCCGGTTCGCGCCAAGACCACTGAAGCTGCGTGGGTCGCTGCCGGGATTCGCGCCCCGTAGCACTCGATTTGGCTCTCGCCGCCCGAAACGGACCTGTCCCAGGGACTGTCCCTGGGACGTGTCCGGAACGGCCCGAAGCGGGCCGCAACGGTTGCCGTTCGATAGATTCGAGGCATGGCCGACGACGTTTCCGCCCGCTCCACGCTCACCGTCGGCGATCGCAAGCTCGAGATCCACCGCCTCGACTCGCTGCAGGAGCGCTGGGACGTCGCGCGCCTGCCCTACACGCTGCGGATCCTGCTCGAGAACGTGCTCCGGAACGGCGATGCGGACGACGTCGAAGCGGTCGCGGGGTGGGTCGCCACCGACGAGCCGAGCCGCGAGATCTCCTTCGCGCCCGCCCGCGTGCTGCTCCAGGACTTCACCGGCGTTCCGGCCGTCGTCGATCTCGCGGCGATGCGGAACGCGATGGCCGACCTCGGCGGCGACCCGGAGCAGATCAACCCGCTGATCCCGGTCGAGCTCGTGATCGACCACTCGGTGCAGGTCGACGTGTTCGGCACGAGCGGCGCCTTCGCGCGGAACGTCGAGCTCGAGTTCGAGCGGAACCGCGAGCGCTACGCCTTCCTCCGCTGGGGCCAGAAGGGCTTCCGCGACTTCAAGGTCGTGCCGCCCGGGACCGGCATCGTCCACCAGGTGAACCTCGAGTTCCTCGCCCGCGTCGTCGAGGAGCGCGACGGCCAGGCGTTCCCCGACACGCTCGTCGGCACCGACTCGCACACGACGATGGTGAACGGCCTCGGCGTGCTCGGCTGGGGCGTCGGCGGGATCGAGGCGGAGGCCGCGATGCTCGGCGAGCCGCTCTCGATGCTCGTGCCGCAGGTCGTCGGCTTCAAGCTGTCCGGTGCGCTGCCCGAGGGCGCGACCGCCACCGACCTCGTGCTGACCGTCACCGAGCTCCTCCGCCAGGCGGGCGTCGTCGGGAAGTTCGTCGAGTACTTCGGCCACGGCCTCTCGTCCCTGCCACTGGCGGACCGCGCGACGATCGGGAACATGTCGCCGGAGTACGGCGCGACGTGCGGCTTCTTCCCCGTCGACGAGCTGACGCTCGAGTACCTGCGCCTGACCGGCCGCAGCGCCGAGCGAATCGCCCTCGTCGAGGCCTACTGCAAGGAGAACATGCTCTGGCACGACCCGACGGAGGAGCCGACGTACTCGCAGGTGCTCGAGCTCGATCTCTCGACGGTCGTGCCTTCGCTCGCCGGGCCACGCCGGCCCCAGGACCGCGTGCCGCTCTCGCACGCAAAGATCGCGTTCCTCGACTGCCTCGGCACGTTCGGTGTCGAGAACGCTCTCACGAACGGCAGCGCCGACAAGGCGCTCGCCGACACGTTCCCCGCCAGCGACCCGACGACCGAGCAGGCCCCAGGCGGCGCCGCCGAGCCCGAGCCCGACGCGACGCCGGTCGCCGTGGCCGGGCCCGGCCGCACCCGCGTGCCGGTCGCCGGCACCGACTACGAGCTCGAGCACGGCAGCGTCGTGATCGCCGCGATCACCTCCTGCACGAACACGTCGAACCCGCAGGTGATGGTCGGCGCCGGCCTGTTGGCGAAGAAGGCGGTCGAGCGCGGCCTGCGCAGCAAGCCGTGGGTGAAGACGAGCCTCGCGCCGGGCTCGAAGGTCGTGACCGAGTACTACGACAAGGCCGGCCTGACGCAGTACCTCGAGGAGCTCGGCTTCCACACCGTCGGCTACGGCTGCACGACCTGCATCGGCAACTCGGGGCCACTGCCCGAAGAGATCTCGGTCGCGGTCGAGAAGGGCGACCTGGTCGTCTGCTCGGTGCTCTCCGGAAACCGCAACTTCGAGGCCCGCATCCACCCGGAGGTGAAGGCGAACTACCTCGCCTCGCCGCCGCTCGTCGTCGCCTACGCGCTGGCGGGCCGGATGGACCTCGACCTGCTCGAGGAGCCGCTCGGCGAGGACGGGGACGGCAACGACGTCTACCTGCGCGACCTCTGGCCCAGCGCGGCCGAGATCCAGGAGACGATCACGGCCTCCGTTCGCGGCGAGATGTTCCAGTCCACCTACGCCGACGTCTTCACCGGCGACGAGCAGTGGCGCGACCTACCGGTCCCCGAAGGTGAGCTCTTCGAGTGGGAGCCCGATTCGACCTACGTCCGCCGGCCGCCGTACTTCGACGACATGCCGCCGACGCCGCAGCCGTTCCAGGACATCGCCGGAGCACGCTGCCTCGTCATGCTCGGCGACTCGGTCACCACCGACCACATCTCCCCGGCCGGCTCGATCCGGCCCGACGGGCCTGCGGGCCAGTATCTGGTCGAGCACGGCGTGCAGCGGAAGGACTTCAACTCCTACGGCTCGCGCCGCGGCAACCACGAGGTGATGGTCCGGGGCACCTTCGCGAACGTGCGGCTGAAGAACCTGCTCGTTCCCGGCTCCGAGGGAACCTGGACGGTGCACCTGCCGGACGGCGAGGAGATGACGATCTTCGACGCGTCGCAGCGCTACCTCGCCGACGGCACGCCGACGATCGTGATCGCCGGCAAGGAGTACGGGTCGGGCTCGTCACGCGACTGGGCCGCGAAGGGCCCGAACCTGCTCGGCGTCCGCGCCGCGATCGCCGAGAGCTACGAGCGGATTCACCGCTCGAACCTGCTGATGATGGGCATCGTCCCGCTCCAGTTCCGCGCCGGCGAGACACCGGAGACGCTGGGCCTCACCGGCCGCGAGCTCTTCGCGATCGAGGGGATCGAGAACGGCGAGGCGGAGGAGGTGACGGTGCGCGCCGACGACAAGTCGTTCACCGCGAGAGTGCGGCTCGACACCCCGCGCGAGCGCGAGTACCTCCGCCACGGCGGCATCCTCCCGTTCGTCCTGCGCCGCCTGCTCGCAAGCTAGTTCAAAAAACCTTTACCTGATTTGCAATTGACATTCGAAGGGACGCGAGTACTCTGCCCGCGCTGCTGCGACGGGGGTCACGCGCAGCAAGGGGGAGGGGACGAAAGCGGGACGCCGTCAGGCGTCCCGTTCTCGTTAGAGTTCCGCGACCGGGGTGCCTCGACGAGGCTGAGAACACACCCGTAAGACCTGATCCGGGTAATGCCGGCGAAGGGAGGAGCGGCAGCGATGGAAGAGACTCCCGCCTGGGGAATCGAGCCTGTCCCCGAGCGCCTGCGCGTGCTCGGGCTGCTCGACACGGGCCTCCTCTGGGGCAATCTCGGCGTCTCGCTGCTCGTGCTCGTGGCCGGGACCTACCTGGTGCCGGCGCTGTCCCTGCGGGAGGCGTTTCTCGCGATCCTCGTCGGCAGCCTGATCGGCAACGCGATGCTCGGGCTCGCCGCGATGATCGGCGCCGACGGGCGCGTGCCGGCGATGGTGCTGATGCGGGCGCCGCTCGGGCAGCGCGGCTCGTGGGCCCCGACCGTCCTCAACGCCGCCCAGTGCATCGGCTGGTCGATCTTCGAGCTCCTGATCATCGCGACGGCCGTGGCTGCGCTCTCGGACGAGCTGCTCGGCTTCCGCGCCCAGTGGCTCTGGACGCTCGTCTTCGGCGGCGTCGCGCTCGCGCTGGCGCTGCTGGGCCCGATCGACTTCGTCCGCAAGCTCGTGCGCAAGGTCGCGGTCTGGGCCGTGCTCGCCTCGCTTCTCTACCTGACGTGGTGGGCGCTCGACGGGTCCGGCTTCGGCGGCCTCTGGGACCGCGGTGGCGAGGGCGGCTCGTCGGTGCTCGAGGGAGTCGATCTCGTCGTCGCGATCACGGTCTCCTGGATCCCGCTCGTCGCCGACTACACGCGCTTCAGCCGCACTCGCGTCGCGGCCTTCTGGGGCACGGGCGCCGGCTACTTCCTGGCGAGCGTCTGGCTCTGGGGGCTCGGCGCCGTCCTCTTCTTCTCGCGCGACGTGACCGACCCGGCGGCGCTGCCGGTAGCGGTCGCCGCCGGCGGGATCGGCGCCGTGCTCGCGCTGCTCGCCGTCACGGTGGACGAGACGGACGAGGCGTTCGCGAACGTCTACTCGACGGCCGTCTCGATCCAGAACCTCGCGCCGCGCGTGCCGCAGCGCGCGCTGCTCGTGGTCGTCGCGGCGGTGGCGACGCTCGGCGCGCTGACGATCGACCTGCTCTCGTACGAGAGCTTCCTGCTCATGCTCGGGTCGTTCTTCGTGCCGCTCTTCGGCATCCTCCTCGCCGACTGGCTCGCCGCCGGCCGCCACTACCGCGCCGGCGACGTCTTCGAGGGGCCCGCCGTGCGCTGGGGGATGCTCGCGGCCTGGATCGCCGGCTTCGCGCTCTACCAGTGGCTCCACCCGGTCGGCCCGTCGTGGTGGACGGATGCGCTCGGGGAGCCGCCGGACTACGGGATCGGCGCGACGCTGCCGAGCTTCGTGGCTTCGCTTGCGCTCGGGCTGGCGATCGCGGCACTGGGCAGGCGCCGCTTCTAGACGCCCCGCTTCTAGACTCGGTCGGTGCGCGGCATCGCGGTGATCGGGAATCTCTCGCGCGACACGATCGACGGCGGCGCGCCGCGAGTCGGTGGTGCGCCCTACCACGCCGCCCGTGCGCTCCGGCTGCTCGGCGGCAGCTCTCGGATCCTCGCCCGCTGCGCGGAATCCGACCGGCGAGCGCTCGTCGGGCCGCTGGCCGCGCTCGGCGTCCTGTTCGACTGGCTTCCCGCGCCGAGCACGACCGCGTTCGAGTTCCACTACATGGGCGAGGAGCGGGAGATGGCGATCGCCGACACGGGCGCGCCGTGGACGATCGCGGACGCTCGAGCCGTCGGGCGGGCCGACTGGGTGCAGGTGGGTGCGCTCACGCGAGCGGACTTCCCGGCCGACGTGCTCGCCGTGCTCGCCCGCGATCGCCGGGTCGCGCTCGACGGGCAGGCGCTGGTCCGTCCTGCCCGGACCGGGCCCCTCGTGCTCGACGCCGACTTCGATCCCGCGGTCCTCGAGCATGTGACGGCGCTGAAGCTGAACGAGGAGGAGGTCGCTGCGCTCGGCGGTGAAGAGCGCGTGGCCGAGCTCGGCGTTCCCGGAGCTGCTGCTCACGCACGGATCGACAGGTGGCGTGGTGCTCGCGCGCGGCGTGCGAGAGCGTGTCCCGGTCCGGGCGGTCCTCACTTCGAATCCGACGGGCGCGGGAGACGCCTTCCTCGCCGGCTACGTCTGGGCCCGCGCCGCCGGCCACCGGCCCGCGTCGGCCGCGCGCCATGCAGCCACCACAGCTGCGCGAGTGCTCGAGCTGGCTTCGTGATCGCGCTCGTGCGCACGGTCGAGGGCGTCTTCGAGCTCGACGTCGAGAGCGAGGACGTGCTCGGGGCGGTCGACGTCCCCGTCGAGCGCGAGCTGCTGGAGCTCGGGCTGCCGCGGCTCGTCGCGGCGGCTGCGAACGGCGCGACCGTCGTCGCGCTCGTCGAGCGGCGGCCGCCGCTCCTGATCTCGGGCGACGGCGGCGCAACCTGGCGCGAGGCCGGCGGCGGCCTCCCTCCCGGCTTCGACGTCGCGGTCGACCCGAATGATCCCGACCGCGTGCTCTACGCCGCCCGGAACCGGCTCCACCTCTCCACCGACGGCGGCATCTTCTGGCGCTCGCTCGCGCCCGAGCTGCCCGATATCGAGGCGCTGGCCTGGTCCGAGCCTCTGACGTGATGGTGTCCTCGTCGCCGGCGTGTGCTGGGTGGATGCGAGGCAAGGACGCAGGGAGCGTCGATATGCACGCATATCGGCGCGACTGAGGACGCCGCATCGCGCCGCCCAGCGCGCGCCGGCGACTCAGCGCTCTGTCGCGTCAGAGGCTCTAGCTACGGAACCTTGAACTCGCCGCGCGCCACCGTGACGGCCGAGCCGCCGACCTCGACCGACTCGATCGCGTCACCGGAGCCCGTCGCAAGCGCGTAGAGCGTCGAGGGCCGGCCGATCTCCGTGCCCTGCTCGATCTCGATCTGCTCCCCCCACGGGACGAGCCCGTGCCGCGCCAGGTGGCAGGCCAGCGGGCCCGCGGCCGAGCCGGTGGCGGCGTCCTCGCCGACGCCGTCGAGGGGCGAGAACATGCGCACCTTCCAGCTCGTTCCCGAGCCGGCGCAGGCCAGCGCGCCGACGAGGTCGAGCTCCGCGAGCGCGCCCAGGTCCGGCTTCAGCCCGGCGACATCCGCTTTCGCCGGCAGCGTCACGTACGCGTGCCGGACGCCGTTGTCGTAGACCTCGACGGGGAGCTCGGAGGCGGCGACGCCGAGCGCGGCAAGCATCTCGTCCGCCTGGTCGTAGGGTGCGACCGTCGGCACCGGCTGCGTCATCTTCCCGTAGACGATCCGTCCGGACTCGTCCCGCTCGAGCTCGACGGGGACGATCCCGGAGCCCGTCTCGAGCGCGATCACGCCGAGCTGTAGCGGCGCCCCGAGCACGAAGGCGGTACCGAGACACGGGTGCCCGGCGAACGGGATCTCGTTGCGAGGCGTGAAGATCCGGATCCGCACGGTGCCGCCCTCACGGGGCGGCAGGACGAAGACGCTCTCGCTGAGACCGAGCTCGAGCGCCAGCTCCTGCATCGTCACCTCGTCGAGGTCGCGAGCGTCGGTGAAGACCGCGAGCTGGTTCCCTGCCAGCGGCCGGTCCGTGAAGACGTCGGCGAGCACGTAGCGAAACGAGCGCATGGCAGTGAATCTATCCTCACGGCGTGCGTCTGTTCCTGGTCAGACACGCCCACTCGGATCCCGGCCAGCCGGACGAGCTGCGTCCTCTGAGTACCCGCGGGCGTGAGCAGGCCCGCGAGCTGGGAGAGCGGCTTGCGCCGGCCGAGCCGGAGCTCGTGCTCGCGAGCCCGCTGCTCCGGGCGCGTGAAACGGCTGCCGCGATCGCGAAGGCAGCCGACATCGAGGTGCGCGTCGACGAGCGCCTGGCGCCTGGCGCGACCGCCGAAGACGTGCTCGCGGCGATCGAGGGCGCCGGCGGCACAGTCGTCACCGTCGGCCACCAACCGGACTGCTCCGAGATCGCGCTGGCGCTCGCCGGACACGACCCGGGCTTCCCGACCGCCGGCGTGCTCGAGGTCGAGCTCAGCTGAGCTCGGCTTCGAGCCGCGACCACCAGTTCGCGTTCCACTCCATCAGCTCGATGCCGTAGCGGAGCACGTGCCCGCTCGGATCCTTGGCGTCGATCGGCCCGAGCTCCGAGCCGATCTGACGGAAGAGCGCCGCGGCGCCTCGGTACCAGTCCTGCTGCCGCCGCACGAGCTCCTCGAGCTGCTCGCTCGGCATGGCTTCACCGAAGAAGAGCTTCAGCAAGCCCTCGTCGCGCACCTCGTACTGCAGGTCCGGTTCCGACAGCCACGACTCGAAAGCGGCCCGCCCCGCGTCGGTCAGCCGGTAGACACGCCGCGGCAGCTGCCCTCGAGGCTCCTCACGCGACTCGACGAGCCCGGCGGCCTCGAGGCGCCGGAGCTCCGGGTAGATCTGGCCGTAGCTCGCTCCCCAGAAGAAGCGCGTGGAGCGGTCCGTTGCCTGCTTGATGTCATAACCGGTCCGCGGCGCGAACCAGATCAGGCCGAGGATCACACGCGCGGTCGGGCTGAGGCTTGACATATCTGGCAGAGGCATAATAACCTATCTGCCAGATATGACAACGGCGATCTCCGTCAGCGGCCTGCGCAAGTCCTACGACGGCGTCGAGGCGGTCCGCGGAATCGACTTCGAGGTCGCCGCGGGCGAGGTGTTCGGCCTGCTCGGCCCGAACGGCGCCGGCAAGACGACGACGGTCGAGATCCTCGAGGGCTACCGGCAGCGGGACGCGGGGGACGTCAGCGTGCTGGGCTTCGACCCCGGCAGGGCCGAGCGCGCCTTCCGCGAGCGGATCGGCGTCGTGCTGCAGGAGTCGGAGCTCTGGCCGGTGCTGACGGTGCGTGAGATCCACCGGATCTTCGCCGGCTACTACCAGCGTCCGCGGGACGTCGACGAGGTGATCGACCTCGTCGGCCTCGACGAGAAGCGGGACGCCAAGGTGAAGACGCTCTCGGGCGGGCAGAAGCGGCGGCTCGATCTCGGGATCGCGCTCGTCGGCGATCCGGAGCTCGTCTTCCTCGACGAGCCGACGACCGGCTTCGACCCTGCCGCGCGCCGCAACGCCTGGGAGCTCGTGCGCTCTCTGCGTGGGCTCGGGAAGACGGTGCTGCTGACGACGCACTACCTCGACGAGGCGCAGCAGCTCGCCGACCGCGTGGCCGTGATCGTCGCGGGCGAGATCGTCCGCCAGGGGAAGCCGTCCGAGCTGATCGCCGGCACGCGCGCCCAGATCCGCTACCGCGCCGGCGGTGAGGAGATCGTCGTCGAGACGAACGAGCCCACCCGCACGCTTCACGAGCTGACGGCGCAGGCGCTCGCGGACGGCGTCGAGCTCGAAGGACTCGAGGTCCGGCGGGCGACGCTCGAGGACATCTACCTCGATCTCGTCGCGGAGGAGCGCCCGTGAGGCTGTTCTGGCACCAGTTGCTGGCCGAGCAGCTGACGTTCTGGCGCAGCCGCGAGGCGGCGATCTTCGTCTTCCTCTTCCCGCCGCTCCTCTTCGTCCTGCTCGCCTCGGTCTTCGGGGACGGCACGCGCGACGGTATCCCTGCAGGCGACGTACCTCGTGGCGGGCCTGATCGCGTACGCCGTCGCGAACACCGCCCTCGGCGGCCTCGCGATCGTGCTCGTGATCCGGCGTGAGTTCGGCATCCTGAAACGCCTCCGGTCGACGCCGCTCCCCGCCTCGCTCTACCTGGCCGTGGCGCTGCTGTCGAACCTGATCGTCGTCGTGCTGCAGTCCGCCGTCGTGGTCGTCCTCGGGCTCTGGCTCTTCGACGCGAAGCTGCCCGAGAACTGGCTCGCCTTCGTGCTCGCGCTCCTCCTCGGCGCCGCCGCCTTTGCCGGCCTGGGGCTGGCGATCGCGGCGCTCGTCCGGTCGGGGGAGGCGATCGCCGCGGCGGTGAACGTGCTCATCCTGCCGATGTCGTTCCTCTCCGGGTCGTTCGGGCCTGCGAACGACCTGCCCGGAGCCCTGAAGCTGCTCCGCGACGTCCTGCCGCTGCACTATCTGCTCCAGCTCGTGCTCGGCGGCTACGTCCACGGCGACGCCGTCTGGGAGCGCCCCACCGCAATCGCCGTCCTGGCCGCCTGGGGCGCCGTGGGCTACGTCGTCGCGCGGCGGCGCTTCGGCTGGGAGCCGCGCGAGCGTTAGAGGGCTTTCAAATTGGGGTACTACACATTTCGATGCAGGATCTCGCGCAAATCGCCTTTCTCGACCACGACGGAGACATCCGCGTCAACTTCGGCATGTTCGCGGGCCGCGAGGCGACACAGGCGGAGATCGACGATCTCGCCCACGACCTCCTCGTCGAGGTCGAGGCGATCACGATCGTCGCCGAGCAGCGCACCGTCGCAGACCGTGACATGGAAGCCTCGATCCATCAGATCCGGATCGAGCTGGACGACGAGGACCCGCAGCGGCCGCTCGAGATCGCGGAGCGCTGGGCGAAGGCCTGCGTCGCCGAGCGGCACGCCGAGATCACCGAAGCCTGATTCTGTTTGCGCAGGATGGGCATCCGCAAGCTACAGCGGATGACCCAAGGCTCGCAATGCGTCCACGCCGCTACCCTGCTGAACATGGCTTTCCGCTCGGATCTCCGCAACGTCGCGATCGTCGCGCACGTCGATCACGGCAAGACGACGCTCGTCGACGCGATGCTCTGGCAGTCGGGCGCCTTCCGGGAGAACCAGGACGTGGGCGAGCGCGTGCTCGACTCGACCGACCTCGAGCGCGAGAAGGGGATCACGATCCTCGCCAAGAACACGGCTGTCCGCTGGGCTAATTTGGATGGGGGCGAGACGAAGATCAACATCGTCGACACGCCGGGCCATGCCGACTTCGGCGGTGAGGTCGAGCGCGGCCTGACGATGGTCGACGGCGTGCTCCTGCTCGTCGACGCGAGCGAGGGGCCGCTGCCGCAGACCCGCTTCGTGCTGCGCAAGGCGCTCGAGGCGCGGCTGCCGGTGATCCTCGTCGTCAACAAGGTCGACCGGCCGGACGCGCGGATCAAGGAGGTCGTCGACGAGGTGTACGAGCTCTTCCTCGACCTCGACGCCGACGAGGAGCAGGTCGAGTTCCCGATCGTCTACACGAACGCGCGGGAGGGCCGCGCCGGCGTCGAGCCGGAAGCGCTCGCCGACGACCTGGCTCCGCTCTTCGAGCTCCTGCTCGAGCACATTCCGGCTCCCGAGTACGACCCCGAGCATCCGCTCCAGGCGCTCGTGACGAACCTCGACGCGTCGCCGTACGTCGGCCGGCTCGCGCTCGCCCGGATCCAGCATGGGACGCTCAAGAAGGGGCAGCAGGTCGCCTGGTGCCGCGCCGACGGCCGCATCGAGCGCGTGAAGATCACCGAGCTGTACGTCACGGAGGCGCTCGACCGCGTCGACGCCGACGAGGCGGGGCCGGGCGAGATCGTCGCCGTGGCCGGCCTCCCCGAGGTGACGATCGGCGAGACGCTCGCCGATCCGGAGGATCCGCGCCCGCTGCCGGTCTCGACCGTGGACGAGCCGAGCCTCTCGATGACCGTCGGGATCAACACCTCGCCGCTCTCGGGACGCGAGGGCGACAGGCTGACCGCGAGCATGGTGAAGAGCCGCCTCGATCAGGAGCTGGTCGGCAACGTCTCGCTCCGCGTCCTCACCACCGAGCGGCCGGACACCTGGGAGGTGCAGGGCCGCGGCGAGCTCCAGCTGGCGGTCCTCGTCGAGCTGATGCGGCGGGAGGGCTTCGAGCTGACCGTCGGGAAGCCGCAGGTCGTGACGCAGATCGTCGACGGCAAGGTGCACGAGCCCGTCGAGCGGCTCGCGATCGACGCGCCGGAGGACTACGTCGGCGTGCTGACGCAGCTGCTCGCGCTGCGCAAGGGCCGTCTCGAGCAGATGGTCAACCACGGCACCGGCTGGGTGCGGCTCGAGTACCTCGTCCCGGCGCGGGCGCTGATCGGCTTCCGGACCGAGTTCCTGACCGAGACGCGCGGCACCGGCATCCTCCACCACGTCTTCGACCGCTACGAGCCCTGGCACGGCGAGCTGCGCACGCGCCCGACGGGCAGCCTCGTCTCCGACCGCCGCGGCCCCGCGACCGCCTTCGCCCTGATGAACCTGCAGGAGCGCGGCCAGATGTTCATCGCGCCGACGATCGAGGTCTACGAGGGGATGATCGTCGGCGAGAACGCGCGCGCCGAGGATCTCGACGTGAACGCGACGAAGGAGAAGAAGCTGACGAACATGCGCGCCGCCTCGTCGGACGAGACCGTGCGCCTGATCCCGCCTCGCCCGATGTCGCTCGAGCAGGCGCTCGAGTTCATCCGCGAGGACGAGTGCGTCGAGGTGACGCCGGCGAGCGTGCGCCTGCGCAAGGTCGTGCTCGAAGCGTCGAAGCGCCAGTCGAGCCAGAGCAAGAAGGCTCGCGCGCTCGCCACCGCCGGCTCCTGAACCGGCTCACACCGGCGGGCGGAGCGCCGCAAGGCCCCGCCCGCCGGTTCTCCCGCTAGCTCTTCGCAGCGGCAAGCTTGGAGACGCACTTGCCGAACGCGTTCGACTTGTCGGCATTGGTGCCGTACTTGGCCTTGAAGGCCGTCTCGCCGATGGTCTTCCGCTCGGCCCTGCAGGTGCGGGCGGCGTTGACGACTGCCGCCTTGTCCTCGGCCGACTCTGCGGCCCGCTTCGACTGGACGCAACGGTTGAGCGCGTTGGCGCCCTTCTTGCCGGTTCCGTAGAACTGCGCGAAGGTCTTGCCTCCGTGCGCTGCGGCGAAGCCCGCGTCGGCCTGCTCGGCCTTGCACGCGGCCTGGGCGACGTGACGATTCTGGTGCTCCTTCTGCGTCCACGCCGAGACGCACTTGCCGACGGCGTTCGACTTGTCGGCGTTGGTCCCGTAGGTCGACTTGAACATTGCCTCGCCGAGCGTGGTCTTCAGAGCCTGACACGCGCGAGCGCCGTTGGCCTTGTCCGACGGCGATGCCGGGTCAGCGAACGCTGCGACGGGCAGGATCGCTGCGACGGCCAGCGCTGCGAGAAGTGCTTTGAGCTTCATGATCGTTCCTCTCCTAGCGGCTCTTCGACTCGAGCGTCTACGGAGGAGATGTATTCAGCGCTGAAAACCCACCCAGGGCGGGGTAAGGATCCTGTAAGGAAACTGCGGGACCCGCGCGGGCGCGCTTGTTCAAGCGGCTGCCCTGCGGACACCGACGAGTTGCCGAGCGGAGGGCTCGAGTGCTAGTGCCGGGCTGCTGAGTGAGCCGGCAGGTAGTAGCGCTCGGTGTACTCGATCACGGCGCGGTGCATCGAGAAGCGCGGCGCCAGCTGCGCGATCGACTCCTTCATCATCTCGATCCAGCGGTCGCGATCGTCGGTCCAGGTCGGCACGACCTGCTCCTCCAGCAGCCGGTAGAGCTGCTCGCGGTCGGCGTCGTCGTCGGTGCCGTCGATCGCCCAGCCGACGTCGGACGAGTAGCCCTCGGCCCACCAGCCGTCGAGCACCGAGAGGTTGAGCACGCCGTTCACGGCCGCTTTCATCCCGCTCGTTCCGGAGGCCTCGAGCGGACGCCGCGGCGTGTTCAGCCACACGTCGCAACCGCGCACGAGCGCCCTGGCGAGCAGCATGTCGTAGTTCTCCATGAAGACGATCTGCGCTCGAGTCTGTGGATCGCGGGAGAGCTCGATGATGCCCTGCATCACGTCCTTCCCGGGCACGTCAGCCGGGTGCGCCTTGCCGGCGACGACGATCTGCAGCGGGAGCGCCAGGAGTCGCTCGAGGTCCGAGAAGACGAGGCCGGCGCGCTTGTAGGTGGCGAACCGGCGAGCGAAGCCGATCGTCAGCATGTTCCGGTCGAAGCCCGCGCGCTCGGCGAGCCGCGCCTTCGCGGCTGAGTGAACGCGCCAGAGCGCATCGTTCGGGATCTCGCGGGCGGCGTGCCAGTTCGCCTCGTCCGGAGGCGCCTCCGGACGGACGCCCGAATAGCGGAGCAGCTCGCCGAGCGCGGGGTCGAGCCAGGTGCCGATGTGGACGCCGTTCGTGACGTGGCCGATCGGCGTCCGCCCCTCGAGCCCGCTCCACATCTCGCGCGCGACATCCCCGTGCAGCGCGGAGACTCCGTTTGCAGAGGCGGAGAGCCGCAGCGCCAGTGGCGTCAGGCCGAAGCCGGCCTCGTCGCCGAAGCGACCGAGCTCGAGGAACCGTTCGCGGTCGAGACCGGCCTCGGCCGCGAGCGAGCCGACGTAGCGGAAGACGAGCTCCTCGTCGAACACCTCGTTGCCGGCCGGCACGGGCGTGTGCGTGGTGAAGACCGACGACATCCGGACCTGCTCGAGCGCCTCGTCGGTCTCGAGGCCCTGCTCGACGAGGGCGCGGACGCGCTCGATCTGCAGGAAGGCGGAGTGTCCTTCGTTCAGGTGGAACACGGTCGCGTCGATCCCGAGCGCCGCCAGGGCGCGAACGCCGCCGACCCCGAGCAGCAGCTCCTGCCTGATCCGGTGCTCGCGGTCGCCGCCGTAGAGCGAGTCGGTCAGCCAGTCGACCTCGAGCAGATAGAGCGTGACGGAGCCGACTTCCTTGCGCCAGACCGCGGCTTCGATCGTCTCCCCCGCGAGGTCGACCGACACCGAGACCGGCTCTCGGGTGACGCCGACCGCCTCCGGATCGACCGGCTGGTAGTCCTCGGTCTGCCGTCCTTCAGCGTCGATCCCCTGGCGGAAGTAGCCGCCGCGGTAGAGCAGTCCGACGCCGACGAGCGGCACCCCGAGCTCCGCCGCCGCCTTGAGGTGGTCGCCGGCGAGGACGCCGAGGCCGCCGGAGTAGATCGGCAGCCGCTCGTGCAGCCCGAACTCCATGCTGAAGTAGGCGACGAGGAGCTCGCGCTCGTCGTTTCCGTGCGCGCGCTGCCACCAGGTCGTTGCGTCAGAGGTCGTCTGCATGGAGTCGAATCGGGCCGCGCAAAGCTACACGCGCCGCGCCGCACGCTGCGCAGGTGGCGCCCGGGCGACCGTCGGGTCTGTGCGCTACGATCGCCGTCTGATGGAGGCTGCCTGGACTGGGTTCTTGCACGGCGCCGGCCCGGCGGCTCACGCCGTGCAGGTGTACCGCGACGTCGACGAGCTCGCCGACTCCGTCAGCAGGTATCTGTCCATCGGCTTCGACCTCGGCGAGCCCGCCGTCATGATCGCGACTCCCGAGCACTGGTCCTGCTTCGGGGAGCGGCTCGCGGAGAGCGGCTGGACCGCCGCCAGGATCGAGCAGAGCGGCCTCCTCTTCTGCGCCGACGCCGCCACGACGCTGGCGGCGATCATGGATGGAAACCGCCCATCGGCCGACCGCTTCGACGCTGTGGTCGGCGGATTGCTGGACCGCGTTGCCGCGCGGTTCCCCAAACGCCGGATCCGCGCCTTCGGTGAGATGGTCGACCTGCTCTGCGAACGCGAGAACACCGCCGCGGCGGCCCAGTTGGAGGAGCTCTGGAACCGCCTCGCCCGCCGCCGGTCGTTCTCGCTCCTCTGTGGCTACCGCATCGACGTCTTCGACCGTGACGCCCAGACCTCGGTGCTGCCTGAGATCTGCCGCGCCCATTCCCACATGCTGCCCGCCGACGATCCTGAGCGGCTCGAGCGTGCCGTCGACGCGGCGCTCGAGGAGACGCTCGGAGCGCAGGCGGGCCAGGTCTACGCGGTGCTCGGCGACCAGCTGCGAAGGAGGCAGGTGCCTCCGGCCCAGCTCGCGCTGATGTGGGTCAGCTCGCAGATGCCGCGCTCCGCTGAGCGGATCCTCGAATCGGCCAAGACGCACTACCTGCAAGAGGTAGAGCCGGCCGACCAGCCCGCGGCCTAGCCCCGACCGCGATGCGCCGCGGCGGCGTCGTCCTCTGCGTCGTCGCACTTGCGCTCGCGTGCGCCCAGGGCAACGCGTGGGCACACGGGGGCCTGAGGCTCTCGAACCCAGGCGATCGAGCGACGCTCGGGGCCTCGCCGACGGCGGTGCAGCTGTCCTTCTCGGAAGAGCCCGAGCCGTCGCTGTCGTCCATTCGCGTGCTCGGCGCGGATGGGACCGCCTTCCAGCTAGGCCCGCCGACGGCCGTCCCGGGCGACCCCCGCGCCCTCGACGTGCGGGTGCGGATCCTCCAGCGAGGCGTCTACACGGTCAGCTGGCGGGTCGTCTCCGCGATCGACGGGCACGCAACTGCCGGCGCGTATGCCTTCGGAGTCGGCGTCTCGCCGCAGGGAGCCGCGCTCGCGGTGGCGAGCGCCGAGGAGCCGTCGTCGACGCTCGAGATCGTCGCCCGGTGGATCCTGCTGACGGGGCTCGCCGTGCTGCTGGGAGCGGCCGCAGCAGCGGTCGGGGGGTTCGGCGGACGGCCCAGCGACGACCGGCTCGCCGCCGGCGGCTGGCTCCTCGCCGCGGCCGGCCTCGGCCTACTTGCGGAAGCCCAGCGGCGGTACGCAGCGGTCTCGGTCGGCGAGCTCCTGGACACCTCGGTCGGAAGGGCGCTCGCGTGGCGGGCGGTCGCGATCGGAGCGGCAGGCGTCGCGCTCCTCGCCGTCCGGCGCGCATCACCCCGTTTTCGGTCCGACTGGATGGCAGCTGCCGGCCTCGCGGCCTTCGCCGCGATCGGCGTCCACGTGGCCGCCGGGCATGCTGCCGCCGGCGGCTGGCCGAACGGGGCCAGCGTCGCCAGCCAGTGGGCGCACTTCGCGGCCGCCGGGATCTGGCTGGGCGGATTGGCGGCGTTGCTGGTCGGCGTTCGCGGCGCCCCGTCCGAGGAGAAGGCGGTCGCGATCCGCCGCTTCTCGCGCCTGGCGCTCGTGGCGCTCGTGGTCGTCGCCGCGACTGGGATCGCGCGCGCCGTCGATGAGCTCTCCTCCTGGCGCGAGATCTTCTCGACGAGCTACGGGCGCGCGGTGCTGCTGAAGGCGCTGCTGATCCTCGCGCTCGCCGGTTTCGGGGCGCTGCACCGCCGGCGCAGCGTGCCGGCCGCCGCGACCGACCTCGGCCCGCTGCGGCGGATCTCGCAGGGGGAGCTCCTGCTCGCCGCCGGAGCGTTGGCGGTGGCCGCAATCCTCGGAGCGATCCCGCCGCCGGCCGCAGGTCAGTCAGCCGCCCCGCCTGGGATTGCGGTGAGCGGCGTCGACGCAGGCTCGACCGTTCGGGCGCGGCTGACGGCGGATTCGCCGGAGCCCGGCCCGAACAGGTTCGTCGTCCGGCTCACGGAGATCAGGACCGGAGACCCGATCGGGGCGGGCCGGGTCCGCCTGCGCTTCACGCCGCTCGACGATCCCGACGTCGACGCGACGGCTCTCCGCCTCTCGCGGCTGCCGGCCGGCGGTTGGGCGGGAACTGGCGACAACCTCGTCTTCGATGGACGCTGGCGCGTCACCGTCGAGCTCGAGCGCCCGGGCGGATCGGTCGAGATCCCACTCCGGCTGGAGGCTCGTGGCCCGGCACAGACCGTCTCGATCCAGCGGATCCCCGGCGAGCCTGTGCTCTACACCGTCGAGGCGGACATCCGGCATCTGATCCGGTTCTCGCCGATCCCGGAGCGGCCCGGCGAGAACCGGCTCTACGTCTCCGCCTACGACGCGATCGGCGACGAGCAGCCGTTGACCCGGCTCGTCGTCACGACGAGGGCGGGAAAGGGCGAGACCCGAACATGGCCGGTGCGCCGGCTCGACGCTGGGCGGTTCGTCGCGGACATCGAGCTGGCCGAGGGCAAGAACACACTGGCCGGCGTCGCGCGGACGACAGACGGCACGCGCCTACGTGCCTCCACCGTCATCGCCGTGCCAGGCGGCTGAGCCAACGGCCTGCCGGGAGCCCGCGAACGGGCTCCCGGCTCGACCGCAGTGCCTACGGCCCGAACGAGTTGAAGCTGAGGCCGGAGTCGATCGCTGTGGCGTCGCCCTGGTCGTGCACGACCGTCACCTGGACGAGCCCCGTGCAGGTGCCGCCGCGGCCGTCGTCGCCGCCGAAGCCGAGCTTGTAGACGCGGCCGTCGCCCTTGCCGCTCCGCTCGGAGCGGATGTTCACCTGGTCGGAGTGGCCCGCGACGAGTGCGGCGTCGGGCGAGGTGTTGCCGTCGCCGTTGCCGTTCACCACCTCGTCCTGCCTGACGGTGTCGACCGTCAGCGTGACGACGTCTCCGTCCGCATCGGTCGCTCCGAAGATCGTGACCGTCCTGTACGAGTGGTTCGCGGGCCACAGACTCTTCGGGGTCGGTTGCACGGGCGTGCAGTCCGGCGGCGTGTTGACGTCGATCGTGACCGAGGCCGCGTCGCTGCCGCCATCGTCGTCGGTGACGGTGACGGTGATCGTCTTCATGCCGCCGAGCGCGTAGGTGTGCGAGCCCGTGCAGGTGCCAGTGCCGGAGCCCTGCGCGACCGCGCCAACCGTCGTGTTCCCGTCGCCCCACGCGATCGAGCACGTGTGCGTGTCGCCCGTGCCGGGGTCGGTGAACGGAGCCGTTACGGGTATCGAGTCCGCGAGCTGGAACAGCTGCCCGTTGGTGGGACTGCTGATCGTCACGTTCGGGTCCAGATTGTTGACGACCAGCTCGAAGGTGGCCGAGTCGTCGTCGCCGTCCGGGTCGGTCGCCGTGACGGTGATCGTCTGGTTCTCGTCCGGCCCGTCCGTGGTCGGATAGCTCCACGACCAGGTGCCGCCGCCCGTGTCGAGGATCGTCCCGAGTGACGCCGACAACGTCACCGGGTCTCCGTCCGGGTCGGAGTAGGTGCCCGTCATCGTGGCCGTCTGGCCTTCGTTGACCGTAACGGATGGCGCGTTCGCGTCGATCACGGGCGCGTCACTGGGCACGACGACGAGCTCGGAGATCATCCCGAAGGTTGCGTGGAAGAAGATGTGGCAGTGGAAGACCCACCGCCCCAGGCCTCCGCCCTCGGGCGTGCCGTCCACGAGCGGGCGGTCGTCGAGCCGGATCCGGAAGCGGAGCTTGTATCCAGCGGGCACGTCGGTGTTGTCCTTGAACTCCTGCTCCGGGAACGTGTACGGCGGCAGGACCGGATTCGCCGCCGGGTCGCCGTCGGTCAGGTCGATCGGCTGGTGTGAGAACCCGTGCAGATGGAACGGGTGGTGCGCACCCGTCGTGTTCGTGACCGTCAGCTCCAGCGTGTCGCCGACTCTCGCCCAGCGCGACGAGTCGATATGCGGGACATCGGTGAAGTCGCCCTCGAAGTCGTGCTCGCCCGGGGTGCCGTTGATCCCCAGGTGACCGGCGTGCAGGTTCGTCAGGCGGATGTCCTGGTTGGGCGTTCCGAGCTGCCCCGGTGTCAACGTGGTCGGATCGAGCAGCACCGCGTCCGCGGCGGGGAGCGTTTCCACGGACTCTCCGAGCGAGGCGAGGATCGGAGTCCCGTCGGTGATCGTGTACGCGGGGCTGACGTCCGGCCCCGTGACGTTCAGGTGCATCACGGGAACCGTGGGGATGTTCGAGAAGAACAGCCCGCCGCCCGTCCGCTTGAAGTCCTTGGTCCAGAGCGTCAGTTTCGTCCCCTCGGCGAGCGTGTCCGGAATCGCGACGACGACGTCCTCGCGCGCGCCGGGACCGAGCATGATCTCGCCCTCGTCGTACTTGAAGTCGAAGCCGCCGGGACCGTCCGGCAGCCCCCCTTCGACGACGGCGTTGTCGAGCAGTCCGCCCTGGCCGCCGACCCGGACCAGCGGGAGCGTGTTGCCCGCGGCGTCAGTCATCAGTAGCCGGAAGAACCGCGTCGTCGCGGTGTCGCCGATCTGCAGCCGTAGACCCTGGCCGGGGCGCACGTCGAGCGTCGAGGCGCCGGCTGCCAGCGCACCGGGGGCGGACGGCGAGCCGGCGCGGCCGCCGACGTTCTTTCCGTTCGTCAGAACGGTGTTGCCTTCGAGGATCGCGATCCCGGACGCCGCTTGCTGGATGTTCGGAATGTCGCCCGCCGCGAAGGGCCCGCGCGGCATCCCGCTCTCGTCGATCGGAGCGGTCTGGCACAGCTGGCGCGGCGTGTGGCCTCCCTGCAACGGCAGCGGCCCCTGAAACCCGTCCAGCCAGGGAAGCGACGCGTCGTACGGTGGCTCGTCGGCCGCGTAGGAGCTCTTGCAGACGATGGTGTCGCTGAGCGCGAGCGTCCTCGTCTGCGCGGTCGTCGGCAGGACGGTGCCGCGGAGCGCGGTGTCGTTCGGGTCGGTGACGATGATCGAGCCGTACAGGCCCTTGAAGACCTGGTTGATCGAGGAGTGGTGGTGCGGGTGGTACCAGTAGATCCCCGGCCGGGTGACCGTGAACTCGTACGTAAACGTGCCGCCCGGGGGCACCAGGTTCTGGGTCAGTGGCGTGCCGTCTTCGGAGTTCGGCAGCTCGATCCCGTGCCAGTGGATGCCGGTGCCGCCGGCGGCCAGCTGGTTCTCGAAGTGGACGATCACGTGGTCGCCGACGTTGAGCCGGAACTCCGGCCCTGGGATCGTGCCGTTGAACGCCTGGGCGTGCACGGTGCCGCCGGTGCCGATGTCGACATCGGCCTCGTCGGCGACGATCGTCGTCTCGACGATGTTCGGCGCCGGGTTCGTGTCGACCACGAGCGGGACCTCGTACGGGCTGCCGCCCGAGGTCGCCAGCGCGTAGTCGCCAGCGCGGACGACGAGCAGAAGGGCCAACCCCATGAGCGCGATCGCCGCCGCACGAAAGATGAGGCTGCGGGGCTGCCGCCGAATGCCGGACACTGTCATTTCGATCCTCTCCTGGCGCCGGCGGCGGAGATCCGCTCACGGCGATGCCCATCGACTGAGACTCGTCTACGCCCGTTCATAGCACCTTGTGACAGTAATTCCAAGGTTCTGTAAGGATTCGTCGCCGCCGACGAGCCGGCGCCGGCCCGAGGCCGCGGGCTAGCGGGCGACGAACTCGAGGACGCGGCGCCAGGCGTCCGCCGAGGCGTCGGCGAACTCCTCGAACTTGCGGTCGAAGAAGCTGTGCGGAGCGCCGTCGTAGATCACGAGCTCGTGCTCGACGCCGGCCTCCTGGAGCGCCCGCTCGAGCTCGCGAACGTCCTCGACAGGGATGCCGGGGTCGGCGCCGCCCATCAAGCCGAGGATCGGCGCCTCGAACTCGCCGGCACGCTGAGTCGGGCCCGCGGGAGCCGTCCTGTCCCGGGCCGGGCCGGCCGTAGAAGCCGATCGCGCCGCGAAGGCCGTGCCCCGCCGCGGCGGCGAGCCACGAGTGGCGGCCGCCGAAGCAGAAGCCGACGGTGAACACCGACGAGCAGCCGGCGTCGCGGAGCCAGGCGACCGCGGCGCTCGTGTCGGCCTGCACGCCGTCAGCCGTCGTCTGCTGGAGGTGCGGCTGCCACTCGAAGTCGTCGCCCCGCTTCTCGACGCCGGCGGTCCGGCCGAAGTAGTCGATCGCGACCGCGGTGTGGCCACGCTCGGCGAAGCGGAGGGCCAGCTCCTCGTAGAAGCGGTAGAGCCCGCGGATGTCCGGCAGGATCACGATTCCGGCGCCGGCGGGCTCGTCGGGCGTGGCTGCGAAGGCGGCGAGCCGGTTCCCGTCGCGCGCCTCGAGGACGAGGTCGTCGTGCGAGACGGCGGCGCCGGAGATCACCGGGATCGGCGGCAGTGAGTCGCTGTCGAAGCACACAGCGGCGGAAGCCTACTCGGCGGGCTGGGGAGATACGGAACACGGCTCAGTACCATGCTCCGATGAGGATCCGGATCGGCTGCAGCTTCGTGCACGACGCCACGTCTCGCCGACGCCGGCCGTGGTGCTGGCCGAGCCTCACAGTGAGCTCCACAGACGTCGTCGAGGAACGCTGGACGAGCGAGCCCGATCTCTTCTCGTCGACGTACACCGACATCTACGGCAACCGCTGCCGCCGGCTCGAGCTCCCGGAAGGAACCTCGACGGTCAGCTACGACGCCCTCGTCGAGATCGACCCGGAGCCGGAGCCGACGCCCGGCCCGGACGACGCCGCAGCACCGGATCGAGGATCTCCCCGACGAGCTCCTGCACTGGCTGCTGCCGAGCCGCTACGCCGAGTCCGACCTGCTCTACGACACGGCCTGGGAGCTCTTCGGCAAGACCGAGCGCGGCGCCGAGCGCGTGCTCGCGGTCACGCGCTGGATCCACGAGAACATCGAGTACGGCGTCGCCAGCCTCCCGACGACCTCGACCGTCGAGATCTTCGAGCGGCGAGGCGGGATCTGCCGTGACATGGCCCACCTCGGGGTCACGTTCTGCCGCGCGCTCGGCATCCCCGCCCGCTACGCGAGCGGCTACATGCCCGACGTCGGGATCGAGGGCCCGTTCCCGCCGATGGACTTCCACGCCTGGTTCGAGGTCTGGCTCGGCGAGCGCTGGTGGACGCTCGACGGCCGCTACAACATGCCTCGGATCGGCCGCGTGGCGATCGGCCGCGGCCGGGACGCGGCCGACGTCGCGATGATCACGACCTACGGCGACGCTACGCTCACGCAGATGGCGGTGTGGGCAGACGAGTCGGCCGAGGCGGTGCTGCCCGATGGTCGATGACGCCCTGAACCCCGGCGAGCTGGGCGACCTGATCGCCACGCTCGGCTCGATCGACGACGACGAGATCGACTGGCAGAACGTCGCGCGAACGACGGTCCTGATCCACCAGACGTTCCGCTACGAGTACCCGAGCCCGATCGCCTCGCTGCGCCAGCGGCTGATCGTCGTGCCTCCGGACTACCACGACGACCAGCGGCTGCTGACGCACAAGCTCCGCGTCTCGGGCTGCGACGTGGACACCGAGCGCTCGTACGACACCTTCGGAAACGTCGTGCTCGACCTGACGCTGCAGCGCGTCGAGCGCGAGGTCGAGTTCACGAGCTGGATCGTCGTCGAGCGCGAGGCAGGCGCGGACGGCTCGCTCCACACCGAGCCGCTGCCGCCCGACGCGCGCTTCTCGGAGCCCTCGCGGCTGACGCGCCCGGACGAGGCGCTGACCGCGGTTGCGGCGGAGCTCGAAGGCGACGGGCGCGACCGGGCTCGAGCTGGCCGACCTCGTCAACCAGCGCGTCCACGATCACCTCCGCTACGAGTGGGAGGTCACGTCGGTCGCGACCACGGCCGCCCAGGCGTGGGCCGGCGGCGCCGGCGTCTGCCAGGACTACGCCCACTGCATGCTCGGCGCTGGCGCGGCTCTGCGGCCTCTCGGCCCGCTACGTCTCGGGGCACCTGCTCGGCGAGGGCGGCACCCACGCCTGGGTCGAGATCCTCGTCCCGCACGCGCGTGAGCCCGAGTGCGTCGCCGCCGTCGCGTTCGACCCCACCCACGCCCGCCGCGCCGGGCTCCGCTACGTCACCGTCGCCGTGGGCCGCGACTACGGCGACGTCGCCCCGACCTCCGGCACCTACGAGGGACCGGCCGAGAGCCTGCTGACGACGAGCAAGCGCGCCGCCGTCACGAACGTCGAGTACCTGCGGCCGCGCCGTCGCCGCCGCGTCGGACCGCTCCCGACGGCCTAGCTCTCGAAGCAGGGCCTCGAGCCCGGGCAGATGCCGCTTGCAGAGCGCGGGCAGGCCGGCGTGCTCGATCTCGTAGACGAGGACCGGGCGTGCCGCGCTCGAACAGCCAGTCGTCGAACGCGCCGGGGCAATGGCCCTCGAACTCCTCCTGCGCGGGCAGCTCCGCCGAGCGGGCGAGCTCCGCGGTCACCTCCGGCGGGACGTCGCCGCGCACGAAGATCAGCTCGAGCGGGCTGTGCAGGTCGACGACGAGCGGCGGCTCCAGGCGCTCGATCAGCGCGGTCAGCGCCTGGGTCTCCGGCTCGGAGCCTGCGTGGGCTCCGGGCGAGGAGCGGTTCGTCCGGTTGACGAGGATCCGCAGCTCGGGGTCGATCCCGGGCGGATAGGTGAAGGTCGCGCCCGGCTCCCAGGTCGCGGCCGGGAAGTTGCGGTTGAGGTCGACGCCGGCCGGCGTTCTGCCTCGTTCCGGCGAGCAGTCCGTCCGGGTTGAGGACGGGGATCACCGCCCAGCGCGTCTCGGCGGCCGGGACGCGCTCGAGCAGCCGCCGCACGAGCAGCGCCGTGTCGGCTTCCTCGCCGTGCTGGGCGGCCGTCAGGAGGCCCGCGACGGGCCCGTCGGCCGCCGGCAGGAAGACGCGCAGCGGCACCCCGTCACGCGAGCGGCCGTACTCCTCGACGCGCCAGCCGTCGAGCTCGCTGCCCGAGCCGGCCGCTCAGAGAGCGACCATCCGCACGGCGACGTCGAGCGTCTCCTCCGAGCCGCCCTTGAAGACGCCTCGCGTCGGCGGCACGTCGGCGTAGTCGCGGCCCACGGCGACGCGAACGTACGCCTCGGTCTGCTCGCGGTCGTGCGTCGGGTCGATCGAGACCCAGCCGCGCTGCGAGTCGAGCACGTCCACCCACGCGTGGCTCTCGGCCTCGCGCTCCTCGAGCGGGTCGTAGAGGTAGCCGCTCACGTAGCGAGACGGGATCCCGGCGCGGCGGCAGGCGGCGAGCATCACGTGCGCGAAGTCCTGGCAGACGCCGCGGCCGAGCGCGAGCGCGGCGTCGGCGCGGGTCATCACGTCGGTCGCCCCACGCTCGTAGACGAGCCGGCTTCGCAGGGCGCGCATCACCTCGGTCGCGCGCTCGGCCTCCGTCCCGTCGCCCGCCGCGGTCGCCGCGAGCTCGCGGAGCGCCGTCGGCGAACGGCGCGTACTCGGTCGGCGCGAGGTAGTCGTGCCGCTCGAGCGGAGACGAGTCGCGCGCGCCGGTCGGAGAACACCGCGGCCGTGCGTGACCTCGCTGATCGCGGTGATCGAGATCCGGTCGTGGTCCTCGAGCACCTCGAGGTGCTGCACGTGGTTGCCGAGCCGGTCGAGGTACGCCCGGACGCGAATGCCGGGCGGATCGGTGACGAGCCGGAACGACGTGCAGTGCTGGCCGCCGCTCGAGAGCGGCCGGACCCGCAGCTCGGTGTACGCCTCGGTGATCCGCTCCGCGTACGTGAACGTGGTCGCGTGCTCGACCCGGATCAGCATCCTCGGCCCCTCTGCTGTTGCTGCTGCTGCTGGGCGTAGGGGCCGGGAAGCAGGACCTGCGTCGCGAAGTACGCGCCGCCGAGCTCGCTGCCGACCGACGTGGAGGCCCGTGACCACCTCGCCGAGCAGCGCCGCGAGCGAGGGCGGCTCGAGCTGAGGCACGTCCGCGAACGCGAGCCTGGCGACGAGCATCCCCAGCGAGCGTTCCGGCTGCTGCGAGTTGCCGGAGACGAACCGGATCGCCTCGAGGCAGCGCTCGGCGCAGAAGAGCACCGAGCGCGGGAAGCTCCGGTCGAGCAGGAGGAAGTCGGCGACGCGCTCCCCCTGCACCTCCTCCGACTCGTGCCGGCGGAAGGCCTCGAAGGCTCCGCACGACCGAAGCAGCGACGAGAGCCGGTCGACCGACCCGTCCACCAGCGTCGGCACGCTCGTCAGCAGGACGCGAGCCGTCGTGTCGGCGCGCTCGAGATGCGCGCCGAGCGAGAGAAACGCGTACGCCTCGCCCCGCGAGAGCGTCAGCTTGGTCACGCCCTGGAAGGCGTGCGAGCCCTCCCGGACGCGGACGAGGAACTCGTGCGGCGCCTCGAGCACGCGCGCCGGCCGAGCGCGCGCGACGAGCAGGTGGAGCCGGTTCAGGTGCTCCCACATCTCGCTCGAGATCTGCTCCCGGACGCCGCGCAGGTTCTCGCGGGCGCGGGCGACGCAGGCCGTGACGCTGTCCGGATTCTCCGGGTGCCAGAGCAGGAACTCGGTCACCGCCCTGGGCGTGTACTCGGTGAAGTGCTCGCCGAAGAGGTCGTCGCGGCCGACCGCGCGCAGCAGGTCGCGCCACGCCTGCTCCGGATCGCTGACGCGGGCGTCGAGCAGGCCGTGGAAGGTGACGTCGACCAGCCGGCTCGTGTTCTCGGCGCGCTCGATCGACCTCGCGGTCCAGTAGAGCGACTCGGCGACGCGGCTCAGCATCGGTCGCCCACGCTCAATCACGGAGCACCCAGGTGTCCTTGCTGCCGCCGCCCTGCGAGGAGTTGACGACGAGCGAGCCCGGCCTCCATCGCCGCGCGGGTGAGCCCGCCGGGGACGACGGTGGTGATCCGCCCGGAGAGGACGAACGGCCGCAGGTCGATGTGCGCGGGCCGCAGCTCGTCCGCGAAGATCGGCAGGCGGCTGAGCGCGATCGTCGGCTGGGCGATGAACTCGCGCGGCGTCGCCTTGATCCGGCGCTTGAACGCCGTGCGCTGCTTCGCCGTCGAGGCCGGGCCGATCAGCATCCCGTAGCCGCCGCTGCCGTCCACCGTCTTGACGACGAGCTCCTCCAGGTGGCCGAGGATGTAGGCGAGGTCGGCCTCGTCGGAGCCGAGGAAGGTCTTCACCTGCGGCAGCACGCGGCTCCTCGTCCAGGTAGTAGCGGATCATCTCCGGCACGTAGGCGTAGACCGCCTTGTCGTCGGCGACGCCCGTCCCCGGGGCGTTCGCGATCGCGAGGTTGCCGGCGCGATAGGCGTTGAAGAGGCCGGCGGCGCCGAGCATCGACTCGCGCCGGAAGATCAGCGGGTCGAGGAAGTCGTCGTCGATCCGGCGGTAGATCACGTCCACGCGCTGCAGCCCGCGCGTCGTGCGCATGAAGACGACGTCCTCGTGGCAGACGAGGTCGCTCCCCTCCACGAGCTCGATCCCCATCTGGCGCGCGAGGAACGAGTGCTCGTAGTAGGCGGAGTTGTGCACGCCCGGCGTGAGCAGGACGACGGTGAGGTCGCCGCGCGCCGAGGCGGGCGCGACCGCGTTCAGGACGGCGAGCAGCTCCTGCGGGTAGTGGTCGATCCCGGCGACGCCGTGCCGCTCGAAGAGCTGGGAGAAGGTGCGCTTCATCGCCGCCCGGTTCTCGAGCATGTAGCTCGCGCCCGACGGAGTGCGCAGGTTGTCCTCGAGCACGAGGTACTCGCCCTTGTCGTCGCGGATCACGTCGACGCCCGTCACGTGCGCGTAGACGCCGCCGGGCGGCTCGACGCCGACCATCTCGCGCATGAAGTGGCGCGCCCCGAAGAGCAGCTCGCCCGGGATCTTCCCGTCGCGGACGATGCGCTGCTCGCCGTAGACGTCGTGGAGGAAGAGGTTGAGCGCGCGCACCCGCTGGATCACGCCGCGCGAGAGCCGGTCCCACTCGGCGCTCGGAATCACGCGCGGGATCAGGTCGAACGGGAAGATCCGCTCGAGCCCTTCCTCCTGGCCGTAGACGGTGAAGCCGATCCCCTGGTTCACGAACGACAGCTCGACCGCGTGCCGCCGCTCCTCGAACTCCTCGAAGCTGAGCCGGCCGAGCTCCTCCGCGAGCGCGCGGTAGTGCGGCCGCGGCGTGCCGGTCGCCTCGAACATCTCGTCGTAGAACGCGCCGGGGTCGTACGTCTCCCCGAGGGGCCGCGTCGGCGGGGATGGAGGTGTGCCACTCACGGGCCTTCCTCGCGGCGCGCGGCAGCATCGACGTAGGAGTCCGGGAAGCTGCCTGCGGTCGTCCAGCCGCCGTCGACGTAGAGCAGCTGGCCGGTCACGTGCGCCGAGTCGTCCGAGGCGAAGAAGACCGTCGGCCCGACCATGTCCTCCGGCTCGGCGATGCGGCCGAGCGGGATCGAGCGGCGCCCACTTCTCGGCGTACTCCGGATCGTCGGCGAGGTTGCGCTCCACGTTCGTCGGCCCGGGCGCGAACGCGTTGACCCGGATCCCGTCCGGAGCCAGCTCGACGGCGAGCTGGATCGTCAGCGCGTTGATCCCGCCCTTGCTCGCGGCGTAGGGCGTCATGTTCCGCATCCCGCGCGCGGCGACGACCGTCGACACGTTGACGATCGAGCCGCCGCCGGCGCTCCGCATCAGCCGTGCCGCCTCCACCGAGCAGAAGAACGTCCCCTTGAGGTTCGTGTCGACGACGCGGTCCCAGGTCTCCTCGCTGGGCTCGAGCACGTTCGTCCAGCCGACGACCCCGGCGCAGTTGACGAGCACGTCGAGCCGGTCGAGGCGCGAGAACATCTCTCCGAGAGCCGCCACGTCGGAGACGTCGCAGGCGAGCGAGAGGCCGCGGCGCTCGGCAGGCAGCTCCGTGTGGACTTCCGTCGGCTCCTGGAGGTCGTTCACGTGCACGACCGCGCCTTCGGCGGCGAGGCCGAGCGCGAGCGCGCGGCCAATCCCTTGCGCCGCACCGGTGACGAGCGCGACCTTCCCGTCGAGCCGTCCGCTCACTGCGTCACCGCTCCGCGGGCTGCCGACGAGACGCTGCTGGCGTACTTCGCCAGCACACCGCGCGTGACACGAGGCGTCGGCGGGCGCCAGTCGGCGAGGCGCGACGCGATCTCCTCGCTCGTCAAGCGCAACCTCGAGCGTGCGCGCATCGACGTCGACCGTGATCACGTCACCGTCTCGTACCACCGCGATCGGGCCGCCGCGCACGGCCTCGGGCGCGACGTGCCCGACCATCAGGCCGCGCGTCGCGCCGCTGAAGCGGCCGTCGGTGACGAGCACGACCGAGTCGCCGAGCCCGCGGCCGACGATCGCCGACGTGATCGAGAGCATCTCCGGCATGCCCGGCGCACCCGCGGGGCCCTCGTTTCGCAGCACGACGACCTCGCCCGGCTGGACGACCCCGTCGTACACCGCCGTCTTGCAGGCGGCCTCCGAGTCGAAGACGCGGGCGGGACCGGTGTGGACCGGCCGCTCGGTGCCGGCGAGCTTCACGACCGCGCCGTCGGGAGCGAGGTTGCCGCGCAGCACGCGAAGCGCGCCGCCCGGCTTGAACGGCCGCTCGATCGGAGCGACCACTTCGCCGTCCGGGTCGGGGGCCGCCGCCGCGTGCTGTGCCAGCGTGCGGCCGTCGACGGTCGGCGCGTCGCCGTGCAGATGGCCGAGGAGCTGCTTCATCACGGCCGCGTTGCCGCCGGCGCGGTGGAGGTCGCCGGCGACGTAGCGCCCGCCCGGCGTCAGGCTCGTCACGACCGGCGTCGCAGCCGAGAGCCGGTCGAAGTCCTCGAGCTGCAGCTCGACGCCCGCCTCGTCGGCGATGGCGAGCAGGTGCAGGACGCCGTTCGTCGAGCCGCCGGTGCCCGTGACGCCGACGATCGCGTTCTCGAGCGCGGCGCGCGTGACGATGCTCCTCGGGCGGACGTCGCGGGCGATCACGTCGAGCACGAGCCGGCCGGCCGCCTCGGCCGCGTCGGCTTTCGCGGGATCCATGGCGGTGATGCTGCCGAGCCCGATCGGGCCGAGCCCGAGGAAGTCGACGGCGACCGCCATCGTGTTCGCCGTGAAGTGCCCCGTGCAGGCGCCGAAGCCCGGGCAGGCGCTCCGCTCGAGCGCGTCGAGCTCCTCGTCCGAGATCGCACCGCCCTCGTGCGCGCCGACGGCCTCCCAGACGTCCTGGATCGTCACCGGCGCGCCGCGGTGCACGCCCGGCGTCATCGCCCCGGAGTAGAGGACGAGGCCCGGCACGTCGAGGCGCAGCATCGCCATCACGGCGCCCGGCGCCGTCTTGTCGCAGCCGACGAGGCAGACCAGGCCGTCGAAGGGCTGGCTGCGGCCGACCAGCTCGATCGAATCCGCGATCACCTCGCGGCTGACGAGCGAGGCCCGCATGCCGGGCGTGCCCTGCGTCAGGTTGTCGGAGACGGCGATCGTGTTGAACTCGAGCGGCGTGCCGCCGGCCGCGCGTACGCCGGTGGCGACGTGCTCGGCGAGCGCGCGCTGGCCGAGGTTGCACGGCATCGTGCCCGTCCACGTCGTCGCGATCCCGACGAGCGGACGGCTCAGGTCGCTCTCGTCGAGACCCATCGCGCGGAGGTGGGCGCGGGCTCCGGCGCGCCGCGGGCTCGTGGCGAGATCCTCGTTCGCGAGCTTCCAATCCACCCGCCGATCCTATTCGCGTAGAGTCGAGCGATGATCGACCTCCCCCAGAAGATCGTCTGCGTCGGCCTCAACTACCGTGACCACGCGGAGGAGCAGGGCGTCGAGCTGCCGGAGCGGCCGCTCCTCTTCGCGAAGTGGCCGAACACGCTGATCGGCGCCGGCGAGCCGATCCGCATTCCCGCGATCTGCACCCAGCCCGACTACGAGGCCGAGCTCGGTGTCGTGATCGGCCGCCGTGCGAGCGGCGTGTCGGAGGACGACGCGCTCGAGTTCGTGCGGGGCTACGTCGTGGCGAACGACGTCTCGGGGCGCAACCTCCAGTTCGCGGACGGCCAGTGGGTGCGCGGGAAGTCGCTCGACACCTTCCTGCCGGTCGGCGATCTCGTTCCTGCGAGCGAGGTGCCCGACCCGCAGGCGCTGCCGATCCGCGCGATCCTGAACGGCGAGACGATGCAGGACTCGAGCACGTCGAATCAGATCTTCGGCGTCGCCGAGGTGATCTCGTTCGTCTCCCAGGCGATCACGCTCGAGCCCGGCGACCTGATCATCACCGGCACGCCTGCGGGAGTCGGCGCGTTCCGCAACGCCGCCGGTGTGGCTGCAACCGGGCGACGAGATCACGATCGAGATCGACGGCCTCGGCTCGATCACGAACCCCGTCACCGCCGCGTAATCCCGTCGAAAGGAGCCGCATGTCGTTCGTGCTCGTGGTGCGCATGAAGGTCGCCGA
Source organism: uncultured Gaiellaceae bacterium (assembly GCA_963765705.1). Classification (GTDB taxonomy): domain Bacteria; phylum Actinomycetota; class Thermoleophilia; order Gaiellales; family Gaiellaceae; genus Gaiellasilicea. The sequence continues at coordinate 506,220 of CAVXXJ010000011.1, read as the reverse complement.
GGGGAACGAGGAGCGGGCGGCGGAGGTGATCCCCGAGCTTGCGAAGGCGAGCCGGGAGGAGCCGGGCTGCGAGCTCTACATCCCCTGCCGCGATCCCGAGGACCCGCGCTCGTACCTCTTCTACGAGCAGTACCGCGACAAGGCCGCCTTCGAGGAGCACGGCGCGAGCGAGCACTTCCAGCGCCTCGGCGCCGGCGAGCTGTTCGGCCTGATGGAGTCGCGCGAGCGGACGTTCTACGAGACCGTCGTGGACTAAGGGCCGTCCTTGCGGCGGGGCGCACTTCTCGCGGCGCTCTTCCTCGGAGCGCTGGCGCTGCGGCCGCAGCTGGTCGGCCTCGGCCCGCTGATCCCGTCGATCCAGCTCGACCTCAATACCTCGCACGCCGTCGTCGGCATGCTCTCGACGATCCCCGTGCTGTGCATGGGCCTGTTCGCCCCGCCGGCGGCGTTCCTCTCGCGGCGGCTCGGCTCGCGGCACGCGCTGGCCGCAGCGCTCGCGCTCGTCGGCGCCTTCGGGCTCGCGCGGGCGTTCGCTCCAGGCGTGGCGCTGCTGATCCTGCTCACGATCCCGGTCGGGATCGGCATGGGGCTCGGCAACGCGCTGCTGCCCGTCGCCGTCAAGGAGCGGTTCGCCGACCGGCCGGTGTTCGCCACCGGCGTTTACGCGGCCGGGATCAACGTCGGCGCCACGGTGTCCTCGGCGACGGCGGTCCCGCTCGAGCACGCGCTCGGCGACTGGCGCGACCCGCTGCTCGTGTTCTCGGCGGTGACGCTGGGGCTGTTCGTGCTCTGGCTCGTGCTGACGCGGGTGGAGCGCGGCCGTGCGTCCGTCTCGGTGCCACGCCCGCTGGCGCTCCCGTGGCGGAGTGCGCTCGGCTGGCGGCTCGTCGCCGCGTTCTTCTTCATGTCGGCCACGTACTACGGGCTCAACGCCTGGCTCCCCGACGTCTACGTCGAGCGCGGCTGGAGCGAGGGGAAGGCGGGCGCGTTGCTCGCGGTGTTGAACGCGACCCAGATCGCCGCCGGCCTCGCCGTCGCCTGGCTCGCCGACCGGATGTGGTCGCGCCGGACCTGGATGGCGGGCTGCGCCGGGCTCGGCTTCCTCTCGATGCTCGGCGTCGTGCTGGCGCCGGGCGCGGGCTTCCTCTGGGCGTTCCTGCTCGGCGCCACGATCGGGCCGCTCTTCTCGCTGACGATGGCGCTGCCGCTCGACATCGGCCACGGGCCGGCGGAGGTGGCGGCGTACACGGGCCTGATGCTGGGCGCCGGCTACTCGCTGTCGGCGATGTCCCCGTTCGTGCTCGGCGCGATCCGCGACGCGAGCAGCGGCTACGACGTCGTGCTCTGGGTGCTGGTCGGCTTCACGGCCGTGCTCTTCGCCGTCGACCGGTCGCTCACGCCGGCACGGCTCGCAGGCGCTCGACCGTTGCGCTGACGCCCTCCTGCAGCGGCGTCCATTCGATCCCACCCAGTGACCTGTCGAGCGGCGCCGCCGTCGAACTCCTCCGGGAACGGGAGGATCGTCTCCTCGTCGACGGTGATCGAGACGCCCGGCGCGACGGCCTCGATCGCGGCTGCGACCTCCGTCAGCGACACCACCGGCCCGCCGAGATGGAAGACCTGCGCCCCCTCCCTCGCGGCCCGTGCCGCTGCGATGAAGACGCGCGCCGTGTCGGGTGCGTACTGGAGCTGCGTCCGGCCGCCGAAGCGTGATCCGGTAGTCATCGCCCGCCGCCGCCGCGGCCATCGCGAGCGTCGGCGAGGCCGTGAGTCCGTTGTCGCGGCCGGGCCCGTAGACGATCCAGGGCCGGATCCCGATCGACGGCACCTGCTCCTCCTGCCAGAAGATCCGCGCCATCCCCTCGCACGCCTGCTTGTGGACGCCGTAGAACGTGGTCGGGTGGCCGATCGCGTCGTTCGAGACGGCGCCGCCGACGTCGTCGGCCGTCGAGTACACCGCCGCCGAGCTCGCGTATGCGACCTGGATCCCGCGCGTCTTCGCCGCGTCGAGGACGTTGACGGTCCCGCCGATGTTGACGGCGGTGCCGTAGGGCGGGTCGGGCTTGATCTGCGGCAGCAGCAGCGCCGCGAGATGGATCACGTGCGTGATGCGGTGCTCGTCGAGCAGGGCGGCGAACGCCTTGCCATCGACGATGTCGCCCTGCACGAGCGGGATCTCGGCGTCGGTGACGAGACGCAGGCGGCGGTCGTCGGTGCCGAAGTCGAAGCCGACGACGTCGACGCCCTCCGCGGCGAGCAGCGCGCACGTCCACGCGCCGATGCAGCCGAGCGCACCCGTGACGAGGAACCTCTCGCTGCTCAAGGATCGACGTAGACCGTGACGGTCTCGGTGTAGAACTCGATCGCGGCGCGGCCCTGCTCGTGCGGGCCGAAGCCGCTCGACTTGATCCCGCCGAACGGAACGTGCACGTCGGCGCCTGCGGTCTGCGAGTTGACGTGGAGCAGGCCCGCCTGAGCCTCGTTCTGGAAGCGCGTCGCGTCGGCCAGGCTCGAGGTGAAGATCGCCGCCGAGAGACCGAACTCGGTCGCGTTCGCACGGCGCATCGCCTCGTCGAGCGTCGCGTAGCGGTACAGCGACGTCACCGGCCCGAAGACCTCCTCGCACGAGAGGAACGCGTCGTCGGCCACGTCTTCGAAGACGGTCGGCGCGACCAGATAGCCCTCGTCGTCGGCTCGCTCGCCGCCCGTGAGCACTATCCCGCCCTGCTGCTTGCCGCGCGCGATCGCCGCGATGATCTCGTCGAACTGCGTCTCGTTGACGATCGGCCCCACCTCGACGTCAGGATCGAGCGGGTCGCCGACCTTGCCGCGCTCGATCCGCGCCAGCAGCTGCTCCCTGAACGCGTCGTAGACGGCGTCCTGGACGTAGATCCGGCGCGTCGCCGTGCACTTCTGGCCCGCCGACCAGAACGCCCCCGCGTAGGCCGCCTCGACGGCGCGGCCGAGATCGGCGTCGGCGGTGACGATCAGCGGGTTGTGGCCGCCGAGCTCGAGCTGGACGCGCTTTCCCGCCTTCGTCGCCTCGTCGCGCACCGAGTGGCCCGTCGCGACCGAGCCGGTGAACGAGATCGCGCGTACACGCGGGTCGGAGACGAGCGCGGCGCCGGCCGTCGAGCCGCGGCCGGTGAGGACGTTGAGCACCCCCGCCGGCAGCTCGGCCTCCGCGAACGCCTCGGCGATGTGCAGGCCCGTGCGCGGCGCCTCGTAGGCGAGCTTGAGGACGACGGTGTTGCCGTAGATCAGCGCCGGCGCGAGCTTCCAGATCGGAATCGCCATCGGGAAGTTCCACGGCGTGATCAGGCCGACGACGCCGATCGGCCGCCGCCGTGTCGAGACCTGCGCTCCGGTCGCGGCCTGCTCGAAGTGCTCGCCGACGGAGCGGAAGGCCTCGCTCGCCGCGAAGCGCAGGATCTGCGCCGCGCGCCCGGCCTCGCCACGCGCCTCGCGCAGCGGCTTGCCCATCTCGGTCGTCATGTCGCGCGCAACCTCCTCCGTACGCGCCTCGAGAATCGCCGCGGCGGCGTTGAGATACGCGGCGCGGCGCGCCATCGGCAGCGCCGCCCAATCCGCGAAGGCGGCCTCGGCCGCGGCGACCGCAGCGTCCGCGTCGGCCTCGCTCGAGGACGAGAACTCGCCGACGGCCTCCGAGGGCCGCATCGGGTTCAGCTTCGTGTACGTCTCGCCGGAGGAGGCGGGAACCCAGGCTCCGCCGACGTAGTTGCGGCCGCTGGGCCGGGTCGGCGCGTCGACGGTCTCGGTCATACGGGCACGGTAACGATCAGACGGCGACCGTGTTGACGAGCACGCCGATGCCCTCGATCTCGATCTCGACGGTGTGGCCGGGAGCGAGCGTGTACTCGTCGGGCGGCACGAGCCCGGTGCCCGTCAGCAGGACGGAGCCCGGCGGGACCGGGTTGTCGCGCATCACCCACTCCGCGAGCTCGTGGGGCGAGCGCTTCATCCGCGCCGTCGACGTCTCGCCGGCGAACAGCTCGGACCCGTCGGTATCGGTGATCCTCAGCCGGATCGGGAACGGAGCCTCCCAATCCTCCGGCACCGCGAGCGCAGGCCCGATCGCGCACGCTCCGGCGAAGACCTTGGCCTGCGGGATGTAGAGCGGGTTCGCGCCCTCGATGTCGCGGCTCGAGACGTCGTTGCCGATCGTGACCGCGACTGGCTCGCCGCCCTCGCCGAGTACGACCCCGAGCTCCGGCTCCGGCACCATCCAGCTCGAGTCGCTGCGGACGCGGATCGACCCGCCCGGCCCGACCGTGCGCCGCATCTGCGCGTCCTTCAGGAACAGCTCGGGACGGTCGGCTTCGTAGACGAGGGCGTAGACGTCGCGCGCCTCGGTCTGCGCCTCCTCCAGCCGGGCGTCGCGGCTGCGCTCGTAGGTGACGCCGGCGCACCAGATCTCCGGTGCGTCGATCGGCGCGAGCAGGCTCAGACCGTCGAGATCCCAGTGGCCGGTGACCTCGCCCCTGCCCGCCAGAGCGGCGAGCGGATCGTCGTGGTCGAGCAGCGCGACGACCTCGCCCTCGAGCCGGCCCACACGCGGCCCGTTCCCACCGGCCTCCGCGCGGACGAAGCGTCTCAATATGTCGCCCGGCCGCCGGAGATGTCGAAGCAGGCTCCGGTCGAGAAGGTCATCTCCTCGCTCGCGAGCCAGCAGATCAACGCTGCGACCTCGCTCGGCTCGCCGACGCGGGCGAGCGGGATCCGCGACGTCATGAAGTCGATGTGCTCCTGCGAGAGCTGCTCCAGGATCGGCGTGTTGATCACGGCCGGCGCGATGCAGTTGACGAGGATGCCGGAGCCCGTCACGTCCTTGCCGATCGACTTCGTGACGCCGATCACGGCGGCCTTCGACGACGAGTACGCCGCCGCCATCGGATTGCCCTCCTTGCCGGCGATCGAGGCGACGTTGACGATCCGTCCGTAGCCGTTCGCCTTCATCTTCGGCAGCGCAGCGCGGTTCGCGAAGAAGACGCCGTTCAGGTTGATCGCGTGCACCCGCTCCCACTCCTCGTCGCTGACGTCCTCGGTGTGCAGCGAGTCGCCGCCGATCCCTGCGCAGCAGACGAGCACGTCCAGCCGCGGCAGCCGCTCGACCGCCGCGTTCAGCTGCGCCGAGTCGCGGACGTCGTCGCCCTGCGCGAGATCGAAGAGGTGCACGTCGGCGCCGCCGGCGCGGAGACGCTCGACGGCGGCCGCGCCGATGCCGCTCGCGCCGCCGGTGACGAGGGCGACGCGACCCTCGAAGTCGTAGTGGTTGGCCACCCGCTATTTCTATACCGTTTTGCCGGTGGGCTTCGATCCGAGCCGCGACTATCCGCTCGGGACGAGCCGGCCCGACCTGGTTCGAACGCCCGGTGGGATTCCGCTCGACGAGCTGACGCTGCACGGCGAGCGCGTCACCGCGGCCGAGCTGCGCGCGACGCCCGAGACGCTTCGCCTGCAGGCCGACGTCGCCCGCGCCGCTGGACGGACCCAGCTCGCCGACAACCTGCTGCGCGCGGCGGAGCTGGCGCAGTTGCCGGACGAGACGATCCTGGCGATCTATACCGCCCTCCGCCCGCGCCGCTCGACCGCGGCCGAGCTCGACGCGTGGGCGGAGCAGCTCCAGGGCTGGGACGCGCCCGGCACCGCCGCGTTCGTGCGCGAAGCGGCGCAGGTCTACGAGGAACGAGGCCTGCTTGCCGGCTGAGGGACGATCAGAGCGCTTCGCCGCGCGCGAGCTGCGTGAGCTCCGTCGAGAGCTGCTGATCGAGCCGCTCGCGGAGCTCGGCCTCGTGGCGATGAACGGTCCGAACGACCCGGAGCCGTCCCTCGTGGTCGAGGACGGCCGCGTCGTCGAGCTCGACGGCCGTCGCGAGAGCGACTGGGACGCGCTCGACCACTTCGTCGTCCGCTACGGCCTCGACCTCGACGTCGCGGCCGAGGCGGCCGCGCTCGAAGACGCCGAGATCGCGCGGATGCTCGTCGACGTCGACGTCGGACGCGCCGAGCTCGTGCGGCTCTCACGAGGCCTGACGCCGGCGCGGCTCGCGCGCGTGATCGCAATGCTCGATCCGGTCGAGCTGATGTTCGCTCTGAAGAAGCTGCGCGCACGGCGCGTCCCTGCGAACCAGGCGCACGTGACGAACCTGAAGGAGAACCCGGCGCTGCTCGCGGCCGACGCCGCCGAGGCCGCCGCACGCGGCTTCGCCGAGGTCGAGACGACCGTCGGCGTCTCCCGCTACGCGCCGCTGAACGCGATCGCGATCCTCGTCGGCTCGCAGACCGGGCGGCCCGGAGTGCTGACGCAGTGCGCGGTCGAGGAGCGCCTGAACCTGCGCCTCGCGATCCAGGGCCTCGTCACCTACGCGGAGACGCTCTCGGTCTACGGGACCGAGCCGGTGTTCGTCGACGGCGACGACACGCCGTGGTCGAAGGCGTTCCTCGCCTCCGCCTACGCATCGCGGGGCGTCAAGGTCCGCTTCACGTCCGGCGGCGGCTCCGAGGCGCTGATGGGCGAGTCGGAGGGGAAGTCGATGCTCTACCTGGAGGCTCGCTGCCTCGCTCTCGTCCGGGCGGCGGGCTCGCAGGGCGTGCAGAACGGCTCGATCTCGTGCGTCGCGCTCGCGCTCGCCGTCCCGGGCGGCACGCGCGAGATCCTGGCCGAGAACGTGCTCGCGGCGTGGCTCGACCTCGAGGTGGCCTCCGGCAACGACGCGATCTCGAGCCACTCGGCGATCCGGAAGACGGCGAAGCTGATGGGGCAGTTCCTGCCCGGAACCGACTTCGTCACCTCCGGCTACTCGGCGATGCCGCGCTACGACAACATGTTCGGCGGCGGCAACTACGACTCCGACGACCTGGACGAGTGGCTGACGATCCAGCGCGACTGGCAGGTCGACGCCGGCATCGAGCCGCTCGCCGAGGCGGAGGCGCTCGCGGTGCGGGAGCGAGGCGCGCGGGCCGTCCAGGCCGTCTTCGACGCGTTCGGCTTCCCGCCGATCGGCGACGACGAGGTTCGGCTCGCGACGACGTGCCTCGACTCGCGCGACCTGCCCGACCGCGACCGCGCCGCCGACGTCGTCGCCGCCGACCGCGTGCTGGCGGAAGGACTGAGCGCGCTCGACATCGCGCGGGTGCTGGACGAGCGCGGGTTCCCGGAGGTCGCAGCGGCGGTCTTCGAGCTGCAGCGCCAGCGCGTCGCTGCGGACTACCTCCAGACCTCGGCGATCGTCGCGGCCGACGGCGCCGTCGTCTCGGCCGTCAACGACGGCAACGACTACACGGGTCCGGGCACCGGCTACCGGCTGGAGGGTGAACGCTGGCAGCGGCTGCAAGCGCTGCCCTATGCGATCGACGCACGCCTGGTCGGCGCCGCCCAGGGAACCGAGAGCGCGGTGGAAGAGCTCTCTGTTGCCACTCTCGGCAACAACCCTGACGAAGTCGTGATTGCGGTGGGGCCGGCTTTCGCGGGCGCGCTGTCCGAGACGATCGGCGGCCTCGCGCACCGAGACGTGCTCGCCGAGCTCGTCGCCGGCGTCCGCGAGGAGGGTGCGGAGCCCAGAATCGTGCGCGTCCGGCGGTCGAGCGACGTCGCCTTCATCGGCCACGACGGCGCCCGCCTCTCCGGCTCCGGCATCGCCGTCGGAATCCAGTCGAAGGGCACCGCGCTGATCCACCAGGCCGGCCTCGAGCGGCTCGACAACCTGGAGCTGTTCGGGATGGCGCCGTCGCTGACGCTGGAGTCGTACCGCCAGATCGGCCGCAACGCGGCCGGCTACGCGCTGGGCCGCGCAGTCGCGCCGGTGCCGACGGTGCTCGACAACTTCGCGCGCGCGAAGCTGATCGTGCACACGACGCTGCTGCACGCCCGCGAGACGGCGGAGGTCGATCGCACCGCGCCGCCGGTCGAGCTGGCGCTCGTCGAAGTCAGGGCCTAGACAACAAGAGGGCCCCGCCGAAGCGGGGCCCTCTGTCGTTACCCGTTACCTGGCCGCAGGCTAGGGCGTGACGCTCTGGACGATCACGTCGCCGGAGCCGACGAGCAGGTTCGTGTCGGTCCTGACCTCGACGTTGCCGAAGAGGACGCGGCCGGCGGCCGGGGCCTCGTTGGCCGTGACGGAACCTGGCACCGTCCACGACGCGCCCGCCGGCCGGAGCGCATTCGCGTCCGTGACGGCGACCGAGCCGAACGACGGCGTCTTGAAGAAGACGTCCACGTACTTGTAGGACGTCGTCCCCGCCGGCACGTCGAACCCGTCCACGAGGACGATGTACGACCCCGCTACCGGGTTGTTCAGCGTGACCGACTCCTCCGAGTCACCGTCAGCATTCGAGCCGACCTGCACGCACGGCCCGTTGCATCGGAAGACGAACAGGTCGAGGTCGGCTGCCGGATCGGACGGGCTGCCGATCGTCGCCCGGAACGATGTCGTTCCGGCCGGGATCGTGGTCGGGTACTGCTGCTGTTGCAGGTGCGCGATCGTGAACGGCCCGACGCGTGCGCTGCCGAGCGCCGTTCCGACTGCCCGGCCCGTGAACGCGCCGAAGATGTTCGTCAGCGTGTACGAACGCGCGATCGGGGTCCCGATCGTCGCCGACGCGATCACATCCGGGTTCGGCGAGACGGTCGCGCCGATCAGCGTCGCCGTCAGGGTGTACGGAGTGAAGTCTGCGTCCGACGTCCTGCGGGCGTCGACCGTCACCTCCCACACGCCGGCCAGCGGATTGGCGACCGTGCGGCTCGTCGCACTACCGGTGCTGCAGATCGTCTGTGCAGGGATGTAGCACTCGGAGACCGCATTCGAATCGACCCCGAGTCCGTACGGATGCCAGCGCAGGAACCGGATCTGGCCGGTGCCCGGCGTCGTCGACGCGGACGTGGCCAGATCGACCTTGAGCGCCGGCGTGCCGGCCGGGACCTTGAAGAAGTAGTGCTGCTGCTGTCCACGGCCGACTGTGCTGGTGATCGAGTTCGAGTAGTTGTTCCCCGCGTTGAACGCGTACGGGGCGACAACCGTGTTCATCGTCTGGAACTCGACGCCCGGGCTCGCCGGATCGTCGAAGTTCAGGATCGCCGAGTGCAGCCCCGGCGCAGACGGGTTGATGTTGACCACGAGCGGCGTCGCGACGTTCTTCGCCAGCGTGATCGACGCCGGCGTGCTGAACGTGCCGTCGTTGCCGACCCAGTTGAGGTTGAACGAGCGCGGGTTGCTGCCGCCGTTCGTGCGCGTGATCGTGTAGGTGCGCGTGTACGGCGTTCCGACGGTCACGCCCTCACGGTCGTAGATGCCCGTGCCGACGCCCGGCGTCTGCAGGAAGCCGCTCAGGACGGTGTTGACCGGGACGGTCGCCGTGATGTCGAGCGCCTCGGGCTCCGTCTTGAGGATGTCCCAGGCCGCCGGCACGTTCAGGATGCCGTTGCCCTGGGCCGCGGCCGTGAAGCGGGCCGGGTCGATGTAGCGGGCCGACGAGAGCATCGCCTTGCGGAGCTGATCCGCCTTCGGCTTGAAGCCGCTCGCCTTGGCGGCCGAGAGCAGGAGCGCACCCGCGCCCGCACCCTGCGGCGACGCCATCGACGTGCCGTTGAACATCGAGTAACCGGGCGGGAGCGCGTACGTTCCCGGCACCGGGCCGCCGGCCTGCCACTCGGGCGTCGAGGAGACAGCCGAGCCCGGCGCGATCGCCTCGGGCTTGAAGCCGCCGTCCTCGGCGGGACCGACCGACGAGAAGTAGTTCAGGTTGTCGTCGAAGGGCGTGTCAGCGCCGTAGTTCGCGCGCATCGACGCCTTCGAGAGGTACGCGCCCATCCCCACCGCGTCGGAGCAGACAGCGGGATCTCCGGCGGTGTTCAGGCCGGGGCCGCTGTTGCCGTTCGAGAGGACGATCTGGACGTTCTTCTTGTTGATCAGGCGGTTGTAGATGTCGCAACGCGTGCTGAAACCGTCGTTGAGCGCCGGCAGGCCGCCGATGCTCATGTTGACGATGTCGGCGCCGTCGCGAACGATCTGGATCATGCCCTCGGTGAGGGCGTGCGTCGTGCAGCCGGTGTTGTACAGGCAAGCGCGGCTCGAGAGGATCTTCGCTCCCGGCGCCTGGCCGCTCATCTCGCCGCCGAACAGCTTGTTACCGGCTGCGATGCCCGCGACGTGCGAGCCGTGGGCGCCGCCGACGATGCCGATGTTGACGTACACCTTGTCGACGGGGGGAGTGCCAACCGACCGCTTGGCGGTCTGAACGACGAACGGCACGACTTCCTTCACCGCGGTGGCGGGATTGTCGGTGCCGAACGTGTCGATGTCGAAGTTCTTCGCGTACGGCCGGATTCCAGCCTCATCCGCGAAGCTCAGGTCCTGGTCGGTGTCGACCCAGATCTTGTCGCCGTCGCGGATGACGCCGAAGAGACCGCTCGAGCCGACGGGGTTGCCGTCGCGGTTGATGTCGCCGCCGTACTCGCTCGTGCCTCCGATGAAGCGCGAGTCACGCTCGTTGAGCTGACTGAAGAAGAAGTGCCCGCGGTTCGTGGGCGCCGTGTAGGTGACCGCGCCGACCGTGAACGTCCCGTTCTTTGCGTTGACGTCGAGCGTGCTCTCCAGCCACGACGGGTCGTTGTCCGTGACGGGGTCCGTACCGGCGACCCAGTCGATGATCTTCCGCTCGCCCGTGCTCGTCGTCGCGAGCGCGGGATGGAGCAGGTCGATACCGGTGTCGACGATGCCGATCGTGATCCCGCGGCCGTCCCAGGTCGGGTGCGCTGCAAGCCACGCTGCGGAGCCCGTCTCGCCGATCGGCATGTACGGGTTGTCCTTCGGCGTTGCCGCACTCGGCGGAACCTGCGGCTGTGCCGGCTGGCTCGCGTCGGGCTCGGGCGACGGCAGCGGAATGATCTGGTCGACCTCCGCGGACTGCACGGAGTCGATCGAGTTGACCGCTGCGGCGCTGTCGACCGCGATCTCGACGCGGAGGTAGCCCAAGTCGTCGTTTCGGTACTGAACCGTGGCACCCGCCGCTTCGAGCGCGGCAACTGAAGCTGCGTTCTGGCCCTCCTTGGCCGAGAGCAGCAGGGTGACGGTGGCGTCACCGTTCAAGCGCGCCTGAGCGAGCAGCGCACGGTCCGCCTTGCCGAGCTTGTCCGGCGTTGCCGCCGCAGATCTGGCACTCGAGCCGCTAGCGGCCGAGGCTACGAGTAGGCAGGCGGCGGCTGTTGCCACGCCCGCCGCGAGCAGGTGCTTTCGCACTGGCATTCGGTATCCCCTCTCCCAATTCAGATGCAGAGTGCTTCGGGCTCCCCACGCCCGGAGTCAACCGTTGACTCTCGGAGAAATCGAGGCGCATGTCAAGCCTTCTTTTGCATCGAGCCGCATTCTTCGCGACGCGGCAGAGCCGCGCGAGGGTCTACGACTCGTCCCAGGGCTTCGCGTTTCGGCCCCAGCGGTGGGCGTCGTGCCCCTCGACGATCACCCACGTGTGCTCCTTCAGCTCGGGCGCTTCGAGCACCTCGAGCAGCGCCTCGGTCAGCCGCTCGATCAGCTTCGACTCGAGCTCCGGCGTCAGCCGGCGCTCGAACAGCTCGACGCGGACGAGAGGCACTACCTCTCCACGTGGCCGGAGCCGCCGTCCTCGCCGAGGACGAGGTCGAGCCCCTTGTCGGGAACGTGGTCGAGCGGGACGGGCGCGAGCGCCTCCATGAAGGTGACGCCGTTCGCCGAGTAGACCTTGTGGTTCTGGCCGCGGTTGACGACGACGACGTCGCCCGGGCCGAGCGTCTTCGTCTCCTGCTCGATCGTCATCTCGATGCCGCCGTCGAGGATGTACATCACCTGCTCCGTGTCCTCGTGCGCGTGCCAGGGCACCTGCTTGCCCGGCTCGTACTGGACGCGGCAGAGCAGCACCTGCTCGCCGCCGATCGCGTGGATCCGGACGCCGTCGACGAACTCCCAGGAGTCCCGCCCGTTCCAGGTGCGAAACGGGCTCGCGTCAGGCATCGACGCCGAAGAAGCCCGCGCCCTCGTTCGAGGAGAGCGCCTTCACCGAGATGTGCTCGTCGAAGATCACGCGCTTCCCGTCGCGCCGCGCCTCGCGTCGTGCCTCGAGCGCCTCGAGCACGCGGTCCGGGGTTGCGGGCATCTCCGTCACCCAGACGCCGACCGCGTCGAAGATTGCGTTCGTGATCGCGGGCGGCTGCGCGTTGTTCGCCATCTCGCCGATCGCCTTGGCGCCGAACGGCCCGTCCTCGGACGGGTTCTCGAGGATGACGTTGTCCAGTTCGGGCAGGTCCCGCATCGCCGGCCCGAGATACGCGCCGAACTCTCCGCCGCGGTGCTCGGGCGACGGGTAGTGCGGGTAGCTGGCCTCGGTCAGACCGAGACCGAGACCCATGATCGCCCCACCTTCGATCTGGCCCTCGACGAGCGTCGGGTTGATCGCGCGGCCGACGTCGTACACCTGAACCATCTTCAGCACGACGACCTCACCCGTCTCGTCGTCGACCTCGACGTCGGCGACGCACGCCGCGTAGGAGATCGCGGAGTGCGGGTCGATCTCGACCTGGCCCGTCGCGTCGTCGACGTCGGCGAACGGCTTCAGGGCGGTGGACGAGCCGCTGATCAGCTCGCCGTAGTTGTAGGTCGCGGCGCCCGCCACGTCGGCGACGTTGATCGTCTTCTGCGGCGCTCCCTTGGCGGTCACCTCGCCGTTCGCGATCTCGAGGTCGCTGGCGTCGATCTCGAGCTCCTTCGAGGCGATGTCGAGGATCCGCTCGCGCACGCGCTCGGCGGCGAGGCGCACGGCGTTGCCGCCGATGAACGTGCCGCGCGACGCGAAGGTGCCCGTGCAGACGGCGGACGAGTCGGTGTTCGTGTTGTCCATCGTGACCCAGTCGTACGGCACGCCGAGCGCGTCGGCGACGATCTGCGTGTGCACGGTCCTCGAGCCCTGGCCGATGTCGACCGTGCCGGAGAAGACGTCGACCCGCCCGTCCGGCTTCAGCTTGATCCAGGCCTGGCTCGGATCGCCGTTCTGGTTCATCCCGGTCGGGTACTCGATCGTCGCGAACCCGCGGCCGCGGTGCTTCGCCATCAGGCCCCCTCTCCGTTCAGCCGCTGCTGCGCGACGAGATGCTCCGGCAGCATGTCGCCGGAGCGGGGGTCGGCCGTCATCTGCCGGTACTCGGCGGGCAGCTCGACGCCGACGCGCTCCGCGGCGGCCAGCGTCACCGGCACCGTGGACGGGTCCTTCAGCACGACGCCATTGCCGCTCGTGTCGCCGATCCGGTTCGCGTTCTTCAGGCGCAGCTGCCACGGGTCGACGCCGATCACCTGCGCCACACGAGTCAGATGCGTCTCGACCGCGAACGACACCGACGTGACGCCGAAGCCGCGCATGGCCGTGGTCGGCACGCGGTTGGTGAAGCAGACGAAGCCGTCGAAGCGCAGGTTCGGAATCGAGTAGGCGCCCGAGTGGTGGAACGCGTGCTTGGTGACGCCGTAGGGCGAGAAGCGGGCGTAGGCGCCGGAGTCGTGCAGCGTCACCATCCGCCGGCCGAGGATCCAGCCGTCGCTCGTGACCGCATCGGCGATCTCGATGTGCCAGGGAGCGCGGGTGGACGAGGCGAGGAACTCCTCCTCGCGCGTCCAGCGCCACTTGACCGCGCGGCGCGACTTGAGCGCGAGCAGCGCGCAGATCGTGTCGGAGGCGGTGTCGACCTTGCCGCCGAAGCCGCCGCCGACAGTGCCGCCGACGAACTTCAGCTTGTTCAGCGGCACCTGGAGGTGCGCCGCGACGACGCCCATCGAGAAGTACATCGCCTGCGTGCAGGAGTAGATCGTCAGACGGCCGCTCGCCTCCGGGACCGCGAGCGCGACCTGCGTCTCCAGCGGCATCTGCTCGATCGCCTGCGGGCGGTAGACGCCCTCGACGATCGCGTCCGCCTGGTCGAAGGCCCAGTCGATGTCGCCCTTGCGCACGCGGCGGTGGTTGTACGGGCCGTAGTGCGGATAGACGTTGCCCCAGTGGTGGATCTGCGGCGCGTCGGGGTCGAGGGCGAGCCGGATGTCGAAGAGCGCCGGCTTCTCGTCGAAGGCGATCTCGATCGCCTCCACCGCCGCCTGCGCCGCCTCCTCCGACTCGGCTGCGACCGCTGCGATCGGCTGGCCCTTGTAGCGAACCTCGCCGTCCGCGAGCAGCGGCTCGTCGCCGGGTACGCCGAGCCCTTCCAGGTGCCCGTAGACGTTCTTCGGCACGTCGGCGGCGGTGATGATCGCGTGCACGCCCTTCATCGCCTCGGCCTTGGACGTGTCGAACTTGGTGATCGCGGCGTGGTGGTGCGGCGAGCGGAGCGCCTTCACCCAGAGCGTGCGGCCGACGCGGACGTCGTCGACGTACTGCGTCCGGCCGGTGACGTGGCCGACGCCGTCGTAGCGGGGAAGCCGCGCGCCGACGGCCTTCACGCCGGGCTCCCCTTGACGAGCACGTCCGGCTCGCCCTCGGCGGACGGCACGTCCTCGACCGGCTCGACGTCACCGCGCGACGCGGCCATGACGGCGTCGACGATCTTCACGTAGCCGGTGCAGCGGCAGTAGTGGCCGCCGAGCGCCTCGAGCACCTCGTCGCGGTCGACCGCGCCGCCCTTGCGCTCGATCAGCGCCGTCGCGGCCACGACCATGCCCGGCGTGCAGAAGCCGCACTGCGCGGCGTAACGATTGTGGAACGCCGCCTGCACCGGCGAGAGGCTCTCGGCCTCGCCGAGCCCCTCGAGCGTCGTGATCGACGCGCCCTCGACCGTCGCGACGGCGGTCAGGCACGACCGGCGCGGCTCGCCGTCGACGAGCACGGTGCACGTGCCGCAGCCACCCTGCTGGCAGCCGGCCTTCGGGCTCGTGATCTCGAGCTCCTCGCGCAGCACGTGCAGCAGCGCGGTGAGCGGCGGGCTCGAGATCTCCTCTTCGATCCCGTTGACGGTCAGCCTCATCAGCTCTCCACTTCGTCGAGTGCCCTGCGGACGAGCACGGTCAGCATCTTGCTTCGGTACGCGGCTGTGGCGACGGCGTCGTCGACTGGATCGACGTCCTTCAGCACGTCCTCGGCGTTGCGGCTCTGCTCGACGGTGCGGGCGCGCAACGCCACGGGACCGACGCCCGACACGCCGATGCGGAGACCATCGCCGGTGGAGCAGATCGCAACGTTCGCGACCGAATAGGAGTGCGCGTGCCGGCGGCGCAGCGTCTGCGCCGACCAGGCGCCCGACGGCGTGTCGTACTCGACCTCGAGCACGAGCCGGCCGGTGCGCTCGCCGGCGAGGAAGTCCTCGACCGGCTCCGTGCGCTCGCCGCCCTTGCCGGTCGAGCGAACGCGGGCGCCGAGGGCGATCAGCGGCGCGCCGAGGTCGCCGCGCTGGGAGGCGGGGCCGGGAGCCGCGCAGAGGTTGCCGCCGACCGTCGCGGCTGCGCGAACCTCGAGGTCGCCGAGCTCGGCTGCGAACCGTGCGAGCAGCCCTTCCTGGCCGTCGGCGAGCGCCGAGACGGGCACCATCGCGCCGATCCGGACGACGTCGCCGTCGGCGCTGAGCTCGTCCATGCCGCTGCGATGGAGCATCAGCGCGCGCGCCGGCTTCAGCCGGCCCGCCGCGATCTCGGGCATGAGGATCGTGCCGCCCGCGAACACGGTGATGCCGTGCCATCTCCGAAGAGCTCCGCCGCTTCGTCGGCCGAGCTCGGAACGAGCGTTTCCGCAGCCATGTTCGATTCTATGTCCGGCGCGGCAGCCCGCGTCAAACGCCCGGTGCGCTGCGCGGTACGCTCCGGGCGTGCCGTTTGCCTCGATCGACGAGCTCGAGTCGGCTCTCGCCGGAGCCTCCTATCTCCCGGACCGCGGGCTCTCGACGGCGCTCTACCTCTCCCTGAAGCTCGAGAAGCCGCTGCTGCTGGAGGGCGAGGCGGGCGTCGGCAAGACCGAGGCGGCGAAGGCGATCGCGCAGGCGCTCGGCGCGCGCGTGATTCGCCTCCAGTGCTACGAGGGCCTCGACGTCGCGAACGCCGTGTACGAGTGGAACTACACGCGGCAGCTGCTGCACATCCGGGCCGCCCAGGAGGGAACAGTCGACGAGTCGGAGCTGTTCGGACCGGAGTTCCTGATCCGGCGGCCGCTGCTCGAGGCGGTCGAGGCCGAGGAGCCGGTCGTGCTGCTGATCGACGAGATCGACCGCGCGGACGAGGAGTTCGAGGCGTTCCTGCTCGAGGTGCTGTCGGACTTCCAGATCACGATCCCCGAGCTCGGGACGATCGAGGCGAAGCAGCGTCCCTACGTGATCCTCACCTCGAACCGGACGCGCGAGCTGCACGACGCGCTCAAGCGCCGCTGCCTCTTCCACTGGATCGGGCACCCGTCGCTCGAGCGGGAGATCGAGATCGTGAAGCTGCGCGTGCCGGGAGTGCCGGAGCGGCTCGCAGCCGAGGCGGCCGCCTTCGTCGCGGAGCTGCGCCTGCTCGACCTGCAGAAGCCGCCGGGGCTCGCCGAGACGATCGACTGGGCGCAGGCGCTGACGGCTCTCGGCCAGCAGGAGCTCGATGTCGAGAACGTGGGGACGACGCTCGGCTCGGTGCTCAAGTACCACGAGGACTTGCTCTCGGTCCGCGACGAGACGCTCGCCGGGCTGGTCGCCAACGCCCGTGCCCGGTGAACCCGTTTCAGGATGATCGCTCGTCGTCGGGGCGCACTGGGCGAGTGCGAGCCGAGGACGCAGGGAGCCCGCGTGCTGGTAGCACGGGGGCGACTGAGGACGAAGGATCGCGCCGCCGAGTGCGTTCCGGCGACATAGCGCTTCGTCCTGAAACGGGTTCGGGCGCGGTCGTCAAGCACATCGTCACCTTCGGCCGCGTGCTGCGCGAGGCCGGGCTCGAGGTCGGGCCGGGACGCGTCTCGGACGCGCTGAAGGGCCTCGATGCCGTCGAGCTCGCACGGCAGGACGACGTCTACTGGACGCTGCGGCAGACGCTCGTCTCGAGGCACGAGGACGTGGAGGCGTTCGATCGCGCGTTCCACGCCTGGTTCCTCGGCGCCGCCGTGCAACCGCCGCCCGCAGCGGAGCCGCCGCGGTCGCGCGGCGAGCGCCGAAAGGGCGCGCCGCCGGGACCCGGGCCGGAGCTCGACGGCGGCGAGACGCGGCTCGGCACGTGGAGCGAGGACGAGCTTCTGCGGACGAAGGACTTCGCCGCGATGACGCCCGAGGAGTTCGCTCGAGCCCGGAAGCTGATCCAGGCGATCGCCGTCGCCCGGCCGCAGCGGCGCACGCGCCGGCTCCGACCCGACTCGAAGGGTCGCGCACTCGATGTGCGGGGACTCGTGCGAGCGTCGCTCGCGACCGGCGGCGATCCGGTCGAGCGCGCCTTCCGCAGCCGCAAGGCGGCGCCGCGCAAGCTGGTGCTGATCCTCGACGTCTCGGGATCGATGGAGGCGTACGCGCGAGCGCTGTTGCTCTACCTGCACGCGGCGCGTGGATCGGGGCGTGGCGTCGAGACGTTCGCGTTCGGCACGCGGCTGACCAGGCTGACACCGGAGCTCGGCGCCCGCAATCCGGAGACGGCGTTCGAGGCCGCAGCCGCGCGCGTGCAGGACTGGTCCGGCGGCACGCGCATCGGCGCGTCGCTGAAGGCCTACAACGACGAGTGGGGCCGCCGCGCGCTGACGCGTGGCGCGGTCGTCGTCATCCTCTCGGACGGCTGCGAGCGCGGCGACGCGGAGCTCGCCGGCCGGGAGATGGAGCGGCTCGCACGCCAGGCCTACGCCGTCGTCTGGGTGAACCCGCTCAAGGGGCACGCCGAGTACGAGCCGCTCACGGGCGGCATGCGCGCCGTGCTCCCGCACGTCGACCGCTTTCTCTCGGGCCACGACGTCGCCAGCCTCGAGAGCCTCGGCACCGTCCTCGGCGGCATCGAACGGAGGCACGCAGCATGACGCTCGCTCATGACCACATCCGCCATACGGTCGTCTTCACGCCGAAGCACGACGCCGGGTCGCCCGAGGAGGCGGACTTCCTCGCCGCGGCCGCGCGCCTGGCCGCGATCCCGGGCGTCGAGGCGTTCGAGATCCTCCGCGAGACGAGCCCGAAGAACGGCTACCGGTTCGGCATCTCGATGGAGTTCGCAGGCCCCGAGGCGTACGCCGCCTACAACGACCATCCGGATCACGTTCGCTTCGTGCAGGACCGGTGGATTCCGGAGGTGAGCGACTTCCTCGAGATCGACTACGAAGCGGCACCGTGACGTCGGCCACCTGTTAGGTTCGGCGCACTTTTCCGAAGGAGGGCGCATGGCGATCGCAGTGCATTCCGAGAAGCTGCGCGAGCTCGTCGACGAGAACGCGGAGGTCGAGCAGGTCGCGACGGGCTTCACGTTCACCGAGGGGCCGATCTGGCATCCGGACGGGTACCTGCTCTTCTCCGACATGCCGGGCGACGTCCGGCGGAAGTACACCCCCGGCGAG
The DNA here is from genome assembly GCA_963765705.1 of uncultured Gaiellaceae bacterium. Taxonomy (GTDB): domain Bacteria; phylum Actinomycetota; class Thermoleophilia; order Gaiellales; family Gaiellaceae; genus Gaiellasilicea. Next base: position 487,725 of record CAVXXJ010000011.1, on the reverse strand, counting down.
GGAGTCGAGGAGGTGATGCGACCGAGCTTCAAGTGCAACGGGATGACGCTCGACGCCAACCTCGACCTGATCGTGTGCGAGCACGTGACGAGCGCGCTCTGGCGCGAGCGGCGCGACGGCTCGCGGGAGGTGCTCGCCTATCACTACGAGGGCAAGTACCTGAACAGCCCCAATGACGTCTGCGTCCGCTCCGACGGATCGATCTACTTCTCCGATCCCTGGTACGGGCGCTTCCCCGGCTTCGGCATCGAGCGCGAGCGAGAGCTCGGCTGGCAGGGCGTGTTCCGGATCCCACCCGGCGGCGGCCCCGACGACATCCAGCTCGTCGTCGACGAGAACGAGTTCGAGATGCCGAACGGCGTCTGCTTCTCGCCCGACGAGTCGCTCGTCTACATCAACGACACCCCGCGGGCTCACATCAAGGTCTACGACGTGAACGCGGACGGCACGTTCTCGAACGGCCGCATGTTCTTCGAGGGGATCGGCACGGGCGTGATCGAGGAGGGGATCCCGGACGGGATGAAGTGCGACGAGCGCGGCAACATCTGGGTGACGGGGCCGGGCGGGGTCTGGATCATCTCGGCGGAAGCCGAGCACCTCGGCGTGATCAACATCCCCGAGAACACCGGCAACCTGACGTGGGGCGGCGACGACTGGCGCACCGTGTTCATCCCGAGCTCGACGTCCCTGTACGCGATCCGCACCAAGGTCGGGCCGCGTCACGAGCCCTACATGCCCTAGGAGGTTTCGATGGACCCGATCGACCCGAAGGCTGCGGCCATGATCATCCAGGACCTGCAGAACGACGTCATCATCGAGGGCGGCGCCTTCGCCGACTCGGGCGCGCCGGCGCACGCGACCAGCCAGAACGTCGTCGAGAACGTCAAGGGGCTCGCCGCGGCCGCCCGCAAGGCGGGAGTGCCGGTGATCCACGTCTGGTACATCGTCGAGCAGGGCGCGCCGGGCCTGAAGCAGAACGCGCCGCTCTTCCAGGGCGTCAAGGAGGCGAACGCGCTCGTCCGAGGCAGCTGGGGCGCGGCTCCCGCTGACGGCCTCGAGCCCCAGGACGGCGACCACATCGTCGAGAAGATGCGGATGAATGCCTTCTACAACACGAGGCTCGACATCCTGCTGCGGGGGCTCGGCGTCGAGACGCTGATCATCACCGGCGCCTGGACGAACATGTCGATCGAGCACACCGCCCGGCACGCCGCCGATGCCGGCTACCGCGCGGTCGTCGCCTCGGACGGCACCTCGACGACCGGCGAGGAGTGGCAGAACGCGGCGCTGAACTATGCGATGCAGAACGTCGCGTCAGTGGGCACGTGCGCGGAGATCTCGAGCGCCTTCGGAGGCTGAGCGGGTAGGTTCGAGGCATGATCGTCGAGCAGCGCGACTACCACGTCTTCACCGGGAAGCTGCGCGAGCTCGTGACGCTCTACGAGACCGAGGGGATCGCGCTCCAGCAGGAGCACCTGGGCCGGCTCGTCGCCGCCTTCACGACCGACATCGGAGCGCTCTCGACCTACACGAGCATGTGGGCCTACGACAGCCACGCGGAGCGCGAGCAGCGCCGCGACCGACTCCAGGCCGACGAGCGGTGGGTCGTCTTCCTCGGGAAGATCCAGCCGCTGATCCACACGCAGGTGAACAGGATCCTCGTGCCGACGGCGTTCTCACCGCTGCGCTGATGGGGGCGCTCGAAGGCAAGGTCGCGATCGTCACGGGCGGCTCGCAGGGGATCGGGCAGGCGATCGCGCAGGGGCTCGCGGGCGAGGGAGCACGCATCGTGATCGCCGATCTCGCCCGCGCCGAGGAAGCGGCGGCAGAGTACGACGACGGCGTCGGCCTGACTGTCGACGTCGCCTCGGAGGCGGACACGCAACGGCTCGCGGACGAGGTGTACGAGCGCTGCGGCCGGATCGACGTGCTCGTCAACAACGCCGGCCTCTACGCCTCGCTGCAGATGCGTCCGTTCGACCAGATCCCGCTCGAGGAGTGGCGTCAGGTGATGGACGTGAACGTCGCCTCGATGTTCCTGACGGCGAAGGCGATCGTGCCGGTGATGCGGGAGCACGGCGGCGGCAAGATCGTGAACATCTCCTCCGGCACCCCCTTCCGCGGCGTGCCGTTCCTGCTCCACTACGTGACGAGCAAGGGCGCGATCGTCGCCTTCACGCGCGCGCTCGCGAAGGAGCTGGGCAAGGACAACGTGCTCGTCAACTGCGTCGCACCGGGGTTCACGATGAGCGAGGGCGTGAAGCAGAACCCCGAGGTCGTGGAGAAGCTGCGGGCGGTCTCGGTCGCGGCCCGCACGCTCCAGCGCGACCAGGAGCCCGAGGACGTGGTCGGCGCCGTCGTCTATCTCGCCGGGCCGCACTCCGACTTCGTCACCGGCCAGACGATCGTGATCGACGGCGGCCAGTACTTCCATTGATCCTGCGGCTGACCCAGCATCCGGACGGAGTCACGACCGAGCCCGGCGACCGCGTCGTCTACGACGTCGAGCGCGACGAGGCGCACTACGGCGCCGCAGAGGTCGAAGGGCACGCGCTCGTCTGGGAGTTGACGGAACGGCCTGAGGGGGACTGGGTCATGCGCTGCGACCGCGTCGACTTCCCGCCGGGCGGCGTCGCGTACCTCCACACGCATCCCGGCCCGGGCCTGCGCGTCCTGCTCGAGGGGCGGATTCGGATCGAGACCCAGGGCGAGTCGCACGAGTACGGGCCGCTCGAGTGGTGGTACGAGACCGGCCCCGACCCCGTCTACGCAGCCGCCTCGGACACGGAGGAAACCGCCTTCGTGCGCGTCCTCGTCCTGCCGGCCGACTGGGCCGGGAAGCGGACGATCACCTACGTCGACCCGGCCGACGAGGAGAAGCCGAAGCTGCAGCGAGCGCGGATCTACCTGGAAGAGCCGCTGTGAGCCGCAGCGGTGGGCAGATCCTCGTCGACCAGCTCCGGATCCACGGCGCCGATCTCCTCTTCGGCGTCCCGGGCGAGAGCTACCTGCCGGTGCTCGATGCGCTGCGCGACTCCGACCTGCGCTACGTGATCTGCCGCCACGAGGCGGGCGCGGCGAACATGGCCGACGCGTACGGGAAGCTCACCGGCCGCCCGGGGATCGCGATCGTCACGCGCGGCCCGGGAGCGACGCACGCCTCGGTCGGGGTGCACACCGCCTTCCAGGACTCGACGCCGCTGATCCTGCTCGTCGGCCAGGTCGGGCGGGACATGTCCGGCCGAGAGGCGTTCCAGGAGATCGACTACTCCACGATGTTCGGCGGGATCGCGAAGTGGGTGGCGCAGATCGAGAGCGCCGAGCGCGTGCCGGAGTACCTCTACCGCGCCTTCACGACCGCCACGTCCGGGCGCCCGGGGCCGGTCGTGCTCGCGCTGCCGGAGGACATGCTCGCGGAGGACGTGGAGGCAGACGACGCCCAGCCGTACACGCCGCTCCAGTCCCACCCGGGAGCCGAAGACCTCGCACGCCTGCGCGAGCTGCTCGCCGGCGCGAAGCGGCCGTTCGCGGTCGTGGGCGGCGGTGGGTGGACCGAGCAGGCGGCCGCGGACTTCCTCGCCTTCGCGGAGGCGAACGAGCTTCCTGTCGGAGCCGGGTTCCGCCGCCAGGACTACGTCGACAACGCCTCGCGGGTCTACGCCGGCCACGTCGGCATCGGCCCCGACCCGAAGCTCGCGGCTCGCGTGCGCGACGCCGACCTGCTGCTCGTGGTCGGCGCTCGGCTCGGCGAGTCGACGACGGGCGGCTACACGCTCGTCGCCCCCGGCCGGCCGCACCAGAAGCTCGTCCACGTCCACGCCGCCGCGGAGGAACTCGGTCGCGTGTACCAGCCGGCGCTCGGGATCGTCTCCGGCTCGCCGCAGTTCGCGGCGGCGGCACGGACGCTCGAGCCCGTCGACTCTTCGGCCTGGCGGGCCGAGACGGAGCAGGCGCACGCCGACCACGTGGCGAGCCTGGCGTCCACGCCCGGCCCCGGCGACGTCCAGATGGGCGAGGTGATGGCCTGGCTGCGCGAGCGGCTGCCGGAGGACACGATCCTCACGAACGGCGCCGGCAACTTCTCGGTCTGGGCGCACCGCTTCTACGAGTTCCGCCGCTTCCCGACGCAGCTCGCGCCGACGAGTGGCGCCATGGGCTACGGCGTCCCTGCCGCTGTCACGGCAAAGCTGGTCCATCCCGACCGTCTGGTGGTGTGCTTCGCGGGCGACGGCGACTTCCTGATGAGCGGGCAGGAGCTCGCGACCGCCGTCCAGTACGAGCTGCCGCTCGTCGTGCTGGTCGTCAACAACGGCATGTACGGGACGATCCGGATGCACCAGGAGCGGCACTATCCCGGCCGCCCCTTCGGCACCGACCTCGTCAACCCGGACTTCGCGCGCTACGCCGAGGCCTTCGGCGGCCACGGCGAGGTGGTCGAGCGGACGGAGGAGTTCGCGCCCGCGTTCGAGCGGGCAGTCGCGTCGGGCCGGCCGGCGGTGATCGAGCTGCGCGTCGACCCCGAGGCGATCACGCCGCGCTCGACGCTGAGCAAGATCCGCGCCGACGCCCAGCGCGGCAAGTGACGCGCAACCAGTGACCGACGACTGGAACGCGATCGTCACGGAGGTCGAGCCGCAACCGGCCAAGCCCGGGCCGCTCCACGGCAAGCGACTGCTCGTCAAGGACTTGATCGACACGGCCGGGATCCGCACGACCTACGGCTCGAAGATCTACGCGGATCACGTGCCGACGCGGACCGCGCCTGCGGTCGAGCGCCTCGTGGCCGCGGGCGCCGTCGTCGTTGGCAAGGCGAACCTGCACGAGTTCGCCTGGGGCGTGACGAGCCAGAACCCGTGGTACGGGACGGTCCAGAATCCGGCGCATCCCGGCAGGACCGCGGGGGGCTCCTCCGGCGGGAACGCAGCAGCGCTCGTCACCGGACTCTGCGACCTCGGCCTCGCCACCGACACGGGCTGCTCGATCCGCCTTCCAGCCGCCTGCTGCAGGCTGGTTGGCCTGAAGCCGAGCTGGGGTCGCATCCCGACGGAGGGCGTGTTCCCACTGGTTCCGACCTTCGACACGGTCGGCCCGATGGCCAACACCGTCGAGGACGTCGCGCTCGCGTGGTCGGTGCTCGCCGAAGCGCCGGTGCCAGAACCGCAGCTGCGCGGGCTCACGATCGGCCTGCTCACCAAGCCGCCGTCGGTCGGCGGCGCGGCGCTGCCGGAGAACCGCGCCGCCGAGCAGCACGTCGAGCGGCTCGAGCAGCTCGGCGCCCGCGTCGTCGCCGCGGAGATCCCGGAGCCGGCCGACGACACGTGGCCGCTCTTCTTCCACGAGGCCGCGGAGGCGCACCGGGCGACGTTCCCCGAGCGGGCCGGCGACTACGGCGAGAACGTTCGCGCGAAGCTGGAGCACGCGCAGACCGTCGCTCCCGCCGAGGTCGCTCGCGCACGTGACGCCATCCGCACCTGGCGCCGTTACCGCCCGCCCGTCGATCTCTACGTCGCGCCTGTGGTCGGCGTCGAGCTGCCGCCGGTCGACTGCGACGAGCTCGAGGTGCGGATCCCGCTGACCGCCTTCCTGCGCCCGTTCAACGTGCTCGGCTGGGCCGCGCTCGCGATCGGCGATCTCCAGCTCGTCGCACCGCGCGACGAGGTCGTGCTCGCCGCCGGCCTCGCGTGGGAGCGCGAAACGTAGGCGTTTGCACGAGCCGCGCAGTTCGGAAAGACTCCTCGCGTGCGCGCCACGAAGATCAATCACGTGAGCATCTCGGCGCGGGACCTCGAGGAATCCGCTCGCTTCTACGAGGAGGTCTTCGGTCTCGAGCGCCTGCCGACGCCCACGTTCGGCAACCCCGTCGTCTGGTTCCGCCTCGGCGACGGCCAGCTCCACCTCTTCGAGCGGAGTGAGGCCGACCCACCGCAGTTCCACCACCTCGGCATGGAGGTCGACGACTTCGAGGCGTTCTACGTCCGGCTCACCGAGCTCGGGCTCCGCGATTCGGTCTCGCTGGGGCCGATCCGCGAGCTGCCGAGCGGCGAGGTGCAGATGTACCTGCGCGACCCCGGCGGCAACCTCGTCGAGATCGACTGGCCGGATGCCAGCACCCTCGACCGCTCGATCGTCACCGACCTGGGCAAGCTTGCCGACCAGCAGCCCCAGGCGGCGGGCGCCGAGCAAGCGTCCCTGTTCACAGCGAGGGCCTGAGCGTTGGCGACGGTCGTCCTCCTCGGCACCCTCGACACGAAAGGGCTCGAGTACGCGTTCCTGCGCGACCGGGTGCGGGAGCATGGGGTCGACGTCGTGCTCGTGGACGCGGGGATCATGGGCGAGCCGCTCGCCGAGCCGGACATCGGTCGCGAGGAGGTCGCGGCCGCGGCGGGCGCGGACGTGGGCGCGCTCGCTGCCGCAGGCGATCGCGGGGCCGCGATCGAGACGATGGCGCGGGGCGCGGCCGAGATCGTTCAGCGCCTGCACGCCGAGGGACGGCTCGACGGAATCGCCGGGCTGGGCGGCTCGGGCGGCTCGGCTCTCGTCACGCAGGCGATGCGCGCGCTGCCGGTCGGCGTGCCGAAGCTGATGGTCTCGACTGTTGCCTCCGGTGACACCAGGCCGTACGTCGGCGCGACCGACGTCACGATGACCTACTCGGTCGTCGACATCTCCGGCGTCAACCGGATCTCGGCGCAGATCATCGCCAACGCGGCCGGCGCGATCGCCGGCATGGCCAAGGCGACCGTGCCGGCGGCGGACGGCGACCGGCCGCTGATCGGAGCGACGATGTTCGGCGTCACGACGCCTTGCGTGACGCGTGCGCGCGAGCGGCTCGAGGAGCTCGGCTACGAGGTGCTCGTCTTCCATGCGACCGGGACGGGAGGCCAGTCGATGGAGGCGCTCGCACGCGGCGGCTTCCTCGCCGGCGTGCTCGACGCGACGACGACGGAGCTCGCCGACGATCTCGTCGGCGGCGTGCTCTCGGCAGGGCCGGACCGGCTCGAGGCGGCGGGCGAGCTCGGCTTGCCGCAGGTCGTCTCGGTCGGCGCGCTCGACATGGTCAACTTCGGGCCGCTCGAGAGCGTGCCGCCGGAGTTCCGCGACCGGAACCTGTACGTGCACAACCCGACGGTGACGCTGATGCGGACGACGCCGGACGAGTGCGCTGAGCTGGGACGCCGGATCGGGAGCAAGCTCGCGGCGGCGAAGGGGCCGACGGCGCTCTTCGTGCCGCTGCAGGGCGTCTCGATGATCGCGACCGAGGGCGGCGTCTTCCACGATGCCGAGGCGGACGAGGCCCTGTTCGGCGGCCTCCGCGAGACCGTCGGCGACGTCGAGACGCACTGGCTCGAGCTGGACGTGAACGACGACGCGTTCGCCGTCGCAATGGCCGACCGGCTGCACGAGCTGATCAAGGAACAGGCGTGACGCGCTCCCAGGCGCTCGCGCGGCTGCGCGCGCAGGTCGACGCGGGGAACCCGATCATCGGCGCCGGCGCGGGCACCGGCCTCTCGGCGAAGTGCGCGGAGGCGGGCGGCGCCGACCTGATCATCATCTACAACTCCGGCCGCTACCGGATGGCCGGCCGGGGGTCGCTGGCGGGGCTGCTCCCGTACGGCGACGCGAACGCGATCGTCGTCGACATGGCCCGCGAGGTGCTCCCCGTCGTGCGCGAGACGCCGGTCCTGGCCGGTGTCTGCGGCACGGATCCGTTCCGGCTGATGCCCGTCTTCCTGGACGAGCTGAAGCGGATCGGCTTCTCCGGCGTGCAGAACTTCCCGACCGTCGGCCTCTTCGACGGCACCTTCCGACGGAACCTGGAGGAGACCGGGATGAGCTACGGGCTCGAGGTCGACATGATCCGCTTGGCACGTGAGCGCGACCTGCTGACCGCCCCGTACGTTTTCGAGGAGGGCGAGGCGGAGGCGATGGCGCAGGCCGGCGCGGACGTGCTCGTGCCGCACATGGGACTCACCACCGGTGGCTCGATCGGCGCCGACACGGCACTCACGCTCGACGACGCGGTCGGGCGCGTGCAGGCGCTGCACGACGCGGCGAAACGCGTCAACCCGGACGTGCTCGTGCTCTGCCACGGCGGGCCGATCGCCGAGCCGGAGGACGCCGCCTACGTGCTCGAGCGCACCGAGGGCGTCGTCGGCTTCTTCGGCGCCTCCTCGATGGAGCGCCTGCCGACCGAAGTTGCGATGACCGAGAACATGCGCCGTTTCAAGGCGATCGAGTTTTAGCGGAAACTAGCCAACTTCTGACGCCAATCAGCGAAAGGCTCTTGAAAGCGGTTCAAAGGGCTGGTACGTTCGCTTGACCGGTGGTAGAGATGCTCCGTAACGGGGACTTTCGTCGACTGGCGCCCCGGCTCGTCGCCGCGGCGCTGGTGCTCTTCGCGATCCTGTACGTGCTCGTCCTCTCGAACCCGCCGCCGGACGACGGCAGCTTCGGGGACTGGCGGACGACGACGTACGGGTCCGCGGTCGACGACCCGGGCTCGTTCTCCCTGATCCTGCTCGACGCGCTCACGTTCGCCGGGCTCCTCTTCATCGTCGCGAGCGGCTTCTCGCTGATCTTCGGCCTGATGCGCGTCGTGAACATGGCCCACGGGTCGTTCTACCTCCTGGCCGGCTACATCGCGTACGAGGTTCAGCAGCGGATGACGGGCGAAGGGGGCTTCGCGCTCGCCGGAGTCGACGTTTCCACCTGGGAGTGGGTGCTGCCGGTGCTCATCGCCGCAGCGATCGTCTCGGTGGTCGGGGTCGTCGTCCAGCAGACGCTGCTTCGCTGGAACCAGGGCCAGGATCTCCGGCAGGCGCTGCTCACGATCGCGGTCTCCGTGATCGTCGCCGACCAGGTGATCGCACACTTTCCGAGGCAGGGCACCGACCAGGTCGGCGGCGGCAACGCCGTCAGCCTCACCTGGCCCGGCTGGACCGAGCGCCGGATAGACCTGCAGGTCTGGAACATCGACTACTCGCTCGCTCGCCTCGTCATGCTCGCGCTCGGCGTTGCCGTCGGGATCGGCCTCTACCTGTGGCTCTACCGCACGAGGACCGGGAAGGTGATCCGCGCCGGCGTCGACGACCCGCAGATGACCTCCGCGCTCGGGCTCAACATCCAGAAGACGTTCGCGATCGCCTTCGCCATCGGCGCAGCGTTGGCCGCACTCGGCGCGGCCGTCGGGAGCTCCCAGGGGAACATCGCCTCGGGGCAGGACGCGCAGTGGCTGCTGAACGCGCTCGTCGTCGTGATCGTCGGCGGGATGGGGTCGCTACTCGGCGCCGCGGCCGGGGCTCTGCTCTACGCGCTCGTGCTCACGTTCTCCGCCGCGTACCTGCCGATCACGAGCAACAACTGCTGCTCGCAGTACTCGATCGTGCTCACGTTCGTGCTGATCGCGCTCGTGCTCGCATTCCGCCCGCAGGGCCTGTTCGGGAGAGCCGGATGAAGCTGAGGCTCGACTCGAAGGCGAATGTCGAGCGGGCGATCGGTCTCGCCCTGCTCGTGCTGCTCGCGCTCGGACCGGCGATCTTCAACGAGTACTGGGTGAACACGATCCTGACGCAGATGTTCATCTTCGGGATCGCCGCGGCGAGCCTCATCTTCCTCTCCGCCTACGGCGCAATGACCTCGCTCGCGCAGACGGCCCTGATGGGCATCTGCGCCTACCTGATCGGGAACATGGTCACTCGAGGTGGCGCGGGCGGCGAGACCAAGGGCTTGACGCTCGGCTGGGATCCGACGGTCGCGCTCGTCGTCGCGATCGTGATCACGACGTTGATCGGCGTCGTCTTCGGCGCCGTCGCCGCACGCAGCTTCGGCATCTACTTCCTGATGCTGACGCTGACCTACGGAGTCATCGCCAACTACTTCTTCGGCCAGGTGACCGAGTTCGGCGGGTTCTCGCCGATCGCCGGCATCAACCAGTACACGCCCGGGTTCGTCGGCGAGATCGTCGACCACCCGAACAAGCTCTACTACATCGGGTTCGGGACGTCGCTTGCCGTCTACGCGGCGATCCGCTACCTGATCCGGACGCCGTTCGGGCTCTCGTTGCAGGGTGTGCGCGACGATCCCGTCCGCATGAGCTCGCTCGGCTACAACGTCCCGTTGCACCGCGCGCTTGCGTTCGGGTTCGCCGCATTCGTCGCCGCCCTCTCGGGAGTGCTCCTGGTCTGGTGGGACGGCCAGATCGCGCCGGGCAACCTCGGGCTTGCGGCCACGATCGAGCTGCTGGTGATCGCGGTGATCGGCGGCCTCGCCCGGATCGAGGGCGCCTGGCTCGGCGCGTTCGCCTTCATCGTCATCAACAACTACGTTCGCGACGTCGAGCTGCCCGTGATCGGCGGCAGCTTCAACACGATCATCGGCTTGATCTTCCTCACCATCGTCATCGTCTCTCCTGACGGGCTCATGGGTCTCTGGGACCGCCTCTGGCGTTCCCGGGGGAGGCGCGGCGGCGGCACACCGGAACCCGCCTCCGTGACTCGCCAGGCTGCTCCGGAGGCGAGTTCTCCGTGAAAGGGGGTCAGGGTTTCCAACGAAGTGTTCGCTCACGCCGTCTCAACCATCAAAGCTCCACGACCAGCTAGAGGGAGGAACACATGAAGAACGTGCGTAGCTGGAGGCTTCTGCTTCCGCTCGCGGTGCTCGCGACCGTCGCAACCGTCTGGGCTTCCGGCGCCTTCGCGTCGCCTCAGTCGCACACGATCCGGGTCGCGATCATGACCGACTGCAAAGGCGCCTTTGCGTTCGGTTACGAGCTCGACATCGGCGGCGCTCAGGCCGGCTTCGCCCAGTACGCGAACGGCAAGGTCAAGAACAAGAACAAGCCGTCGGCAGGCATGACGGGCATCAAGGTTCAGAACCACAACATCCAGATCGTCGGCTACGGCTGCGGCGACGACACGGTACCGACGGCGTTGAAGGAGACGCGGCGGCTGATGGAGCAGCTGCGGGCAGACGTGATGCTCGGACCGCTCTCCGGTGACGAGGCCGTGTCGGTGGCGAACTACGCCAAGACCCACCCGACGAAGACGTTCATCATCGGGACGGCGGGCTCGCAGGATCCGACCCTTCAGATCGCGCCGAGGAACGTGTTCCGCTACCACGGCGACGGTGCCCAGTGGAACGCCGGCCTCGGCGAGATCCTCTACAAGAAGCTCGGTTGGCGTAAGGCCGCCATCATCATGGACGACTACAGCTTCGGCTGGACGTCCGGCGCCGGGATGATCGCGGACTTCTGCGCGATCGGCGGGCAGATCACGAAGCGCGTGTTCCCGCCGCTCAACACGACGGACTACGCGCCGTTCGTGCGGCAGCTGCCGCGTCCCGGCACGGTCGACGGCTACATGTGGGTCGTCGGCGGAACCGGAACTGCTTCGAGCCTGAAGGCGTTCGAGCAGGCCTACGGTGCGATCGACCCGAAGCAGCACGCGGGGAACCTGTTCTTCGCATTCCTCGGCGCGGACAAGGTCGTCGCCCCGAAGGTCGTCGGCGCCTACGTCGGCGGCTTCGGCACCGGTGGCGGTCTCAAGACCCGGCAGGCGCTGGCGTACGAGGCCGTGATGAAGAGGTGGTACCCGAAGCTGCCCGCAGCCGACGGCTTCGTCTACAACTACTACAACGCCGCCTGGGCGCTCGTCCGCGGCCTGCAGGCCTCCGGCGGCAACGTGGGTGCGGCATTGCAGCGTTCGATGCCGAGGAACAACCGGTCGGCCTACGAGGTCTCCGACGGCGGCATCGTCAAGCTCGACTCCCGCCGCCAGGCGATCCAGGACCAGTACCCCCTGCAGGTCGTCAAGAACTCGGACGGCTCGATCGGCACCAAGGTCATCGGCTTCGTGCCGAACGTCGATCAGATCGTTCGGCGGCCTGTTCAAGCCGACGAGCCCTGCGCCCGGCCGCTCACAGCCCAAGTGCGTGAAGAAGAAGCTGCCGTGGCAGGGCAAGATCCGCGAAGTGCGGAACGGCATCATCACGAAGACGATCATCAAGTAGCACGTGACAGAAGCCCCGAACACCGTTCCGAGCGCTGCGCCGGCTCTCCGCTTGCGGGGAGTCGGCCGGCGCTTCGGCGGGCTGCTCGCCGTGAGCGACGTCGATCTCGATGTCGCTCACGGCGAGCGTCGGGCCATCCTCGGCCCGAACGGGGCCGGCAAGACCACCCTCTTCAACGTCATCTCGGGCGACCTGGCGGCGTCGTCCGGCACCGTCGAGCTCTTCGACGAGGACGTGACGACGGAGCCGTCCAGAAAGCGGACCAAGCGAGGGCTGGCGCGCACCTATCAGCAGTCCCGCATGCTCCTCGGCGTCAGCGTCGAGGACAGCATCTATCTCTCGGCGCTCGGGGTGGGCGCCGGCCACCTCCGTCCCGTGACGCTGCCCCGAACGGACGACGCGCTTCGCGAACGCGCGCGCTCGGCCGCCAAGCGTGCGGCAATCGACCACAAGCTTTCCGAGCTCGTCGGCAACCTCTCGCACGGCGAGCACCGGCAGATCGCGATCGCGATGGCGCTCGCATCCGAGCCGAAGCTCCTGATGCTCGACGAGCCGGCATCCGGCCTCTCCCGTGGCGAGCGGCAGCTCCTGACCGAGCTGCTGCTGGCGCTCGACCCGGACATCACCCTCGTGCTGATCGAGCACGACATGGACGTCGCACTCACCGTCGCCGAGCACGTGACGATGATGCACAACGGCAAGGTCATCGTCGAAGGCACCCCTGACGAGATCCGGAGCAACACGCTGGTCCACGACCTCTATCTGGGCAGGCACCACCAACAGGATGGCTGACGTCCTTCTCAGCATCGAGGGGCTTCAGGCCCACTACTCGAGCGCGCAGGTCCTCCACGACGTCACCTTCTCGATGGGCCAGGAGTCGGTGGCGATCGTCGGTCGCAACGGCATGGGCAAGACGACTCTGTGCAACGCGATCATGGGGTTCACGCCCCCGCGGGCGAGCGGCTCCCTGAAGTTCGAGGGGAAGGAGCTGATCGGCAGGCCGTCGCACAAGATCGCCCGCGCGGGACTGGGCTACGTCCCGCAGGGCAGACGTCTCTTCCCGTCGCTCACGGTCCACGAGCACCTGGTGATCGCAGCCCAGAAGGGGGGCGCCTGGACCGCAGACCGCGTCTACGAGTTCTTTCCTCGGCTGGCCGAGCGGAAGCGAAACGGCGGCGCCGAGCTCTCCGGCGGCGAGCAGCAGATGCTGGCGATCGGCCGGGCGCTGCTCGGCAATCCGCGGCTCCTGATCATGGACGAGCCCTCCGAAGGGCTCGCACCGGCGATCGTCGACATGATGGTCGACGTGTTCAAGAAGCTGGAGGAAGAAGGTCTCGCGATTCTGCTGATCGAGCAGAAGCTCGACGTCGCGACGTCGCTCGCCGAACGGCAGCTCGTGATGGTCGGCGGCGAGATCGCGCTCGAGACGACGAGCGCCGAGCTCGAGCGCGACACCGAAATGCAGCGGAGATATCTCGGCGTCGAGCCTGTGGCTCACGCGTGAGGCGCGCCTCGGCGCTCGCTCGCCCTCGGTACGGCGCTCCTTGCCCCTCCTGCTCGCTCGTGCGGCGGCTCCGACGGATCCGATCCGGATCTCCTCTTCGTCAGCACGCGCGACGGCGACTACGCGATCTACGCCATGAGCGCGAGCGGCGACGATCAGAAGCGGCTGACCGACGCCGAGTCGACGCCTCGACGCCGCAGGGCCTCCTGTTCCAGATCGAGCCGGCGTGGTCGCCGGACGGCAGCACGATCGCGTTCGTGAGCAAGCGGAGCGGGAACTCCGATCTCTACGCGATGGGCGCAGACGGAAGCGGGACGCGGCAACTGACCTCGACCAGGGAGGACGACGCGCCAGCCGGACTGGTCTCCCGACGGCCAGCAGATCGTCTTCTCCCGAGGCCCGTCCACCCGGCTCTTCGTCATGAGCGCCGACGGGCCGCGAGCTCGCCGCGTCACCGACGAGGACGTGCGACGAGACCGAGCCCGCCTGGTCGCCGGACGGCCGCTGGATCGCCTACTCGAGAAGAGATCCCGGCTCGCGCATCCGCGAGCTCTGGCTCGCGCGGCCCGACGGCTCGCAGCGCCGCCGGTTGACGAGGCTAGAACGGCATCGCCCAGGCGCCGGCGTGGTCGCCGGACGGGCGGCGCGTCGCCTTCTCCGGGAACGTCGACAACGGCGGCTACGACATCTACACGATCGGCGCCGACGGGAAGGACGTGCAGCAGGTGACATCGGGCGAGGACTCGTTCGAGCCTGCCTGGTCCCCCGACGGGAAGACGATCGTCTTCTCGGAAGCAGGAGCCATCGTCGCGATCGACCGTCGAGACCGGCGAGGAGCGGACGCTGACCGACCCCGCGAACAACGACTCGAGCCCGACCTGGAAACCGGAACAAGGAGGAACGGGATGAGCAGCTTCGTCAAGCAGCCCGACGTGCGGCAGGAGAGCTTCGACTGGGGCGTGATCGGCTGGCGGCTGACGCCCGACAGCGGGTCGAAGCAGCTCGTGATCATGGACGTGACGCTCGAGCCCGGCGGCGGCCACGACTTCCACCGGCACCCCGGCCAGGAGGAGATGATCATCGTCAAGCAGGGCCGGATCACCCAGTACATCGAGCAGGAGTCGACGATCGCTCGGGCCCGGCGACTCCGTCTACCTGGACGAGGGCGTGATCCACGCGTCGTTCAACGACGGCGACGAGACCGCGCTGCTGCAGGTCGTGATCGGCCCCTCGCTCGGCGGCGAGACGGGCTACGGGCTGGAGGACGTCTCGGCCGAGGAGCCCTGGGCCTCGCTGCGCAAGCTAGCGGCGGGCGGTCCGGAGCAGCTCGGCGGCGTCGATGCCGCGGATCGACGCGTCGACGAGCTCGATCGGATGAAAAGCCGGCGTCGGCCGACCGGCGCGGCGCATCGCGGCCGTGACCTGCACGAGACAGCCGGGGTTGCCGCTCGCGTACGCATCCGGTGCGGTGGCGAGCACCTGCACGGCCTTCCGATCGCCGAGCTCGGCGGCGGTCCCGGCCTCGACGATGTTGTAGATGCCGGCGCTGCCACAGCAGATCTCCTGCTCGGCCGGCTCGAGCCGCTCGAGCTCGGGGATCGCCTCGAGCATGGCGCGCGGCGCCGACATGACGCCCTGCGCGTGGCGGAGGTGGCACGAGTCCTGGAACGCGACGCGCAGCGGCAGCGGCCGGCGCTCCGCTCGCGGTTCGACGAGCAGCTCCGAGACGTCGACGACGTTCGCGACGCCGTGATCCTTGAGATGCGAGCCGCACCCGGCTGCGTTCGTGACGATGTGGTCGAAGCCGGCCAGGTCCTGCTCGAGCCTGCGGGCTCGCGCGACGCCCTGTTCGAGCCGGCCCGCGTGCGCGTGCAGCGCGCCGCAGCAGCCCTGAGCGCGCGGGACGTGGACGTCGAAGCCCTCGGCGTGCAGGACCCGCGCCGTCGCGGAGTTGACGTCGCCGAAGACGACGCTCGCGACGCAGCCGGCGAGCAGGGCGACCCGCGGCCCGTCGTTCGGGAGCCGCTCCGGCGGCCACTCCGGCGCGGCCCAGGGTGGCGCAATCTGCTTCAACGGCCGCAGCGGGCCGGGCGCCGGCAGCCTGCGGAAGAGCAGCGCCGCGCGCAGGCGCCGTCGATGGGGAAAGACCGCGAAGATGCCGGCGCGCACGAGCCGGTCGACCGGGCCGCGCCGGTGGTTGCGCTCGACGTAGTCGCGCGTCTGCTCGATCAGCCGGTCGTACTGCACCCCGGACGGGCAGGAGCTGACGCACGCCATGCAGCCGAGGCAGCGGTCGAAGTGCTCGACCACGGTGTCGGTCAGCGAGATGCTGCCGTCGACGAGGCCCTGCATCAGGTAGATCCGGCCGCGCGGCGAGTCCATCTCCTCGTGCCAGAGCGAGTACGTCGGACAGGTCGGCAGGCAGAAGCCGCAGTGGACGCAGTCGGAGATCAGCTCGGGCTGCACATCGCCTCCAGCACGCGCTCGGCCAGCGGGCTCCAGGCCGGCTCGCGCGCCTGTTCGACGTAGGCGACGCGCGGGCCGGGACGCACGAGCGGCGCCTCCTGCCCGTCCCAGCGCACGCGGCCGGACAGGCTTGCCTGCAGCGCGCGCAGCTCCGCCCACGGCTCCGCCTCCTCGCCGCCGAGCGCTTGCACCTGCGCGTCGACGGCACGCGGCAGGCCCTCGAAGAGCACATGCATGAGGCCGTTCGCGACGTCCACGGCGCTCGGCACGAGCTGCGAGTGGTGCAGCGCCGGCCAGTCCGCGTCGAGCACCACCGTCCGCGCGGCCGCCGGCAGCGGATGCAGGCGCAGGGCGAGCCGCTCGACGGATCCGAGCCGCCCGCGCGAGCCGCAGAAGAGCTTGGCCAGGTCGTAGCCCGCCACGTTCTTCACGACCTTGCCGCCCGAGCTGGCCCGCAGCCCGTCCGGCAGCACGACGGAGACGCCGATGACGAGATCGCGCATCGTCCCGAACCGGTGGCTGAGCGGCCCGAAGAGGTCGTCGAGCAGGCACTCGGCGAGCGTCGGGTCGCCGGGCGGATCGAGCGAGAGCCTCTGCCCGTGCGCCGCGAGCGTCTTGCTGAGCGTGGACAGCCGGAGCCCCGCCTCGACGATGCAGGTCAGGTCGCCGGGCTCGTGCTCGAGGACGCGCGGGCTAGAAGCGGTCTGCAAGCCCAGCCTTCTCCAACGGGTGCATCCGATACGGCCCGGGCACCTCGCCGCACAGGCGTGGCGTCGGGAAGAGCTTGCCGGGGTTCGCGAGCCCGAGCGGGTCGAACGCCCGCCGCAGCCGCTGCATCGCGGCGAGGTCGTCCTCGCTGAACATCAAGGGCATCGCGCACGCCTTGTCGGTGCCGACACCATGCTCGCCCGTGATCGAGCCGCCAGCGTCGACGCAGATCTCCAGGATCTGCTTGGAGAGCGCCTCCGCGCGCCCGGCCTCGCCCTCGACGCGCCCGTCGTACAGCACCAGCGGGTGCAGGTTGCCGTCACCGGCGTGGAAGACGTTGCCGACGCGCAGCCCGTGCGTGCGCGAGAGCTCGTCGATCGCGCGCAGGACGCTCGGCAGCTTCGTCCGTGGCACGACGCCGTCCTGGACGTAGTAATCGGGGCTGATCCGGCCCATCGCCGCGAACGCGGCCTTCCGCCCGCGCCAGACGGCGTACCGGTCCGCCGGGTCGGACGCGATGCGGATCTCGCGGGCGTCGTGCTCGCGGCAGATCGCCTCGACGCGCGCGAGGTCGTCCTCGACCTGTGCCGCTGCCCCGTCGAGCTCGACGATCAGCACGGCGCCGCAGTTCTCCGGATAGTTCGCGCCGACGGCGGCCTCGGCGGCCTCGATCGTCACCGCGTCCATCATCTCGATCGCCGCAGGCAGGATCCCGGACGCGATCACGCCCGAGACCGCACCCCCCGCCTCGTCGGTGTGGCCGAAGCCGGCGAGCAGTGTCACGACGACCTCGGGGGCGCGGAGGATCCGCAGCGTCAGCTTCGTCGCGATCCCGAGCGTCCCTTCCGAGCCGACGAAGGCACCCAGCAGGTCCGGCCCGTCGTCCCAGACGGACAGCTCGACCAGCTCCCCGTCCGGCAGGACGACCTCGGCCGCGAGGACGTGGTTGACGGTGAATCCGTACTTGAGGCAGTGGGCGCCACCCGAGTTCTCGGCGACGTTGCCGCCGATCGTGCAGACCTGTTGGGACGACGGATCGGGCGCGTAGTAGAAGCCTGCGTCCGCCACGGCTCGCGTCACGTCGAGGTTCGCGACGCCGGGCTCGACGACGACCTGCGCGCGCTCGATGTCGATCTCGAGGATGCGGGTCAGCCGCGCGAGCGAGATGACGATCCCGTCCGCAACCGGGAGCGCGCCGCCGGAGAGGCCTGTCCCGGCGCCGCGCGCGACGAACGGAATCCGCTCCTCGTTACACACCCGGACGACCGCCTGCACCTCGTCGACGCTGCCGGGAAGCGCGACGAGCGCCGGCACGACGCGGGCTCCCGTCAGGCCGTCGCACTCGTACGTCCGCAACTGCTCCGGCTCGCGGATCGTGTCGGTGACGGCGGCGAACCGGTCGAGGACGTCGGGCCCCATTGGAAGATGAGTCTAGACCCGTACTAGATGGGTGATCGGCAATTCACGCGCATTACCGATCACCCATCTAGACTCGCGCTTCGATGCCACGTCCCGTCACGCTCTTCACCGGCCAGTGGGCCGACCTGCCGCTCGAGGATCTCGCGGCGAAGGCCGGTGGCTGGGGATTCGACGGCCTCGAGCTCGCGTGCTGGGGCGATCACTTCGAGGTCGACAAGGCGCTCGCGGACGACGGCTACTGCCGTTCGCAGCAGGAGATCCTGGAGCGCAACCACCTCAACGTGCTCGCTATTGGCGCGCACCTCGTCGGACAGGCGGTCTGCGACCGCATCGACGAGCGCCACCGGGCGATCCTCCCGCCCGAGATCTATGGCGACGGCGAGCAGGAAGGCGTACGCACCCGTGCGGCCGAGCGGATGAAGGACACGGCGCGTGCAGCCGCGCGGCTCGGCGTGCGGCAGGTGAACGGCTTCACCGGATCGTCGATCTGGCACCTGATCTACTCGTTCCCGCCGAACGACTTCGACGAGGTCGAGCGTGCGTACGAGGAGTTCGCGGAGCGCTGGAGCCCGATCATGGACGTCTTCGACCAGGAGGGCGTCAAGTTCGGCCTCGAGGTGCACCCGACGGAGATCGCGTACGACTTCGTCACGACGCGGAAGACGCTGGACGCGATCGACAACCGCGAGGCGTTCGGGATCAATCTCGACCCCAGCCACTTCGCGCACCAGTTCCTCGACACGGCGCAGTTCGCGCTCGACTTCGCCGACCGGATCTACCACGTCCACGTCAAGGACTCGAAGAGGCGTCTCGACGGGCGCCGATCGATTCTCTCCTCGCACCTGAACTTCGGCGAGGAAGCGCGTGGCTGGGACTTCGTCTCGCCGGGCCACGGCGATGTCGACTTCGAGGACTTCTTCCGCGCGTTGAACCGGATCGGTTACCAGGGCCCGCTCTCGATCGAGTGGGAGGACAGCGGCATGGATCGCGACTGGGGCGCGCCGGACGCGCTCGCGTTCGTGCGCAAGACCGACTTCTCGCCGTCGGAGATCGCGTTCGATGCGGCGATGCAGAAGCCCGGCTCGTAAGGCATGGGAGCACGCCGCGTCCTCGTCACGGGCGCCGAGGGGACGATCGGCACCGCGGTGAGGGAGCATCTCGGCGACCGGTACGAGCTGGCGTCGCTGACGCTGACGCCGCAGGAGTTTCCGAGCCACGTCGCCGACATCGCCGACCTCGAGGCGATCCAGCCGGCGTTCGAGAACGTCGACGCGGTCGTTCACCTGGCGGCGTCGGCGGACCTCGAGGCGCCCTGGGAGGACGTCCTCCACAACAACATCGTCGGCACCTACAACGTCTTCGAGGCCGCGCACCGGGCCGGGCTGTCCCGCATCGTCTTCGCCTCCTCGAACCACACGATCGGCATGTACGAGCTCGACGGAGCGCCCGCGCTCTACGACCCCGTCGACGAGCGGAGCTACGACCACACGGCGGAGATCCGGCCCGACTCGCTGTACGGCGTCTCGAAGGCGTACGGAGAGGCGCTCGGACGCATGTACATGGAGCGCTACGGCCTCCGCGTCTTCTGCCTGCGGATCGGCGCCGTCCGGGAGAACGACGACCCGACCGTACCGGCCACCTCGCCGCTGATCGACCTCGACGCCGAAGGGCAGCGGAACCGGCTGCGCGCTGTCTGGCTGAGCCGGCGCGACTGCGCCGAGCTGATCGCCGCGTGCCTCGACGCCGAGGACGTCGACTGGGCCGTCGTTTACGGCGTCTCCGGGAACGAGCGCCGGTTCTGGGATCTGACCCACGCGCGCGAGCTGCTCGGCTGGGAGCCGCAGGACGCCGCCGCGCCATGATCGACATCGCGTCGGAAGCGGACGTCCAGCGCTCGGCAGAGACGATCTTCGACGTGATCATCGACTTCCGCGGCCAGGATCGCTGGCTGACGAAGTCTTCGGTGTTCCGCGGCACCGGCGAGATCTCCTCGGACCCGGTCACGCTCGGAACCACCTATCGCGAGCCCGGGCCGGCCGGCGTTCGAAACGGAACGGTCACCGAGCTCGAGCGCCCGACGAAGCTCACCTGCCACCAGCCCCTGACCATGCCGCTGCACGTCGGAACCGTCGACGCAACGTTGCGCTACACGCTCACGCCGACAGGGTCGGAGTCCACGCACGTCAAGCGCGTCGTGACGCTCGGGATCCCCCGGTCGCTGAAGCTCTTCCAACCGCTGCTGGTCCGCACATTTCGGCGCGAGAGCGAACGCACCCTGCTCGCGCTCAAGGCCTACGCGGAGACGCTGATCTAGGCCGACGTCGTTACTTCTGCCCCTTCTTCGAGGCGTCGTACGAGATCCAGCCCTCCCACGGGTTGATGAACGGCAGCGGCTTGCCGTCGAACGACGGCGGTGCGAGAAGGATGAAGTCCTCGGTGCCCTGCCCTGTCGCACCCGCGAATCGACCCGTGCCGCCGGTGATCGTCCAGTCGTCGGTGATTCTGCCGCCGAGCGTCCCGCGGCCGTTGGTGTACGTGGCGAAGATGTAATCGCCGTTCGCGCCGTACTCCGTGATGATGCCGTCGTCGTACACGAGATTCCCGGTCGCAAGATCGACGCGGTCGCAGTCGCTGCCGAATGCCGTGATCTTGCCGGTGTGACTCGACGTCCCGGTGCCGCTCCAGTGGGCGACCCAGTCCGACGGCGTCGAGCACCGACCGCCGAACGTGCTGCGGACGAACGGGAAGCCCGGCGCGAATTCCACCGTGACGAAGCCCTGCACGAACCCTCGGAACGAGTGTTGCTTCCCCGGCTGGCCATGCGTGGCGGCCGTGGACGGGGCGAGTGTCGCCGCCGCGCCGAGAGCCATCACCGCGGCGATCGAGAACCGCCACCGGAGATTCCTGCCGATCTTCGTGCTCATCGTTGCCCTCGCTTCTGCGACCGCGACGCAAGTAGTACGCGGTTGGCCGCGTTCAGTTCGGCTATTCGGGCGAGTGTACGACCGGACGCGCGAGATCTCAACGTTCCGACGCATGGCAAGGGCCCGCCGGAGCGGGCCCTCGTCGATTCGGGTGAGCCGGGGGAGTCGGGTCGAAGCTCAGCAGCCGTTCCGATAGTTGTTGGTGTCCTGACCGTCGGGGCAGCCGTCCTTGTCGTAATCGGCGGGCGACCAGGCCGCCGTCCGCGAGTAGCCGGCCAGCATCGTGACCAGGCCCATCGCGCCGCTCTGCCGGATCGTGCCACCGAACGAGCCCTGTCCGAGCACTTCGGCGAGCGACATCGACCGGCCCACGGCAGCACTCGGCATCGGCGTCCAGCGGTCGTAATACCCGTCGGCGTTGTCGTCGAAGTACACGACGTCGAAGCCGACCCGCTGGTTGTTGTCGGCCAGCCAGATCTCCCAGCGGCCGTCCTCGTTCATGTCGTAGATCAGCGACTCGGCGAAGTCGTCGCCGTAGGCCGAGTTCCAGATCTTCGTGTCCCAGCGGCAGTCGTTGTCCAGGTCGAACAGCGCCACCTCGTAGTTGCCGTTGTAGTTCGCGTCCAGCGTGGTGCTGTCCCAGCAACGGTCACCGTCGGTCTGCCAGAGCTTCCAGCTCGCCGCCGCCGACGCGGTGCCGGCTGCCGTCAGCGAGACCGTTGCGGCAACGAGGGCGATCAGTCCGAGAATCATGGTGCGCTTCATGTCTTCCTCCCCTAGCTCCGGGCCACCCGACGCGGCCGATGAGACGAGGATCGAGGAGGGCGCTCAGTAAATGCTCAGTGGCCGCTCAGTGCCCGCGCGGACTCGACCGCCTCTTCCAGCGTCAGCGCCCGTCCCTGCGCGTGCGCGGCGGCGCGGCCGCCAGGATCGAGCCGGGCGTCGATCAGCGCCGCCGTGGTATCGAGCAGCGGCCGTTCGCTCGCCGGAATGACGAACCCGAGCTGCTCGCGCTGCTCCTCGGCCGCGCCGAGCAACTGGGCGGCACGGACCGCATCGCCACGGCGCGCGGCGACCGCCGCCATCACCTCGATGCACGTGATCGTCGTGTCGTCGGCTGCGATCGCGAGCGACGACTCGAGTGCAGCCAGGACGTGACGCTCCGCCTGCACGTCGTCCCCCTCTTCGAGCGCGAGGCCGCCGAGATTCAACCGCCTGAGGGCGATCGCGTAGCCGCTGTTGCGCTCGAGCTCGAGCTCGAGGCTCTCCTCGTAGAACGCCCGGGCCGCGGCGAGGTCGCCTGCGAGCCTCGCGATCTCCCCGAGATTGTTCAGCGCCGAACTCGTGAGCCGCTTGTCGTCGAGCTGCCGGCCGAGCTCGCCGGCCTCCTCGAAGGCTGCGCGCGCGCCGTCGAAGTCGCCCGCGGCGCTCGTGACGACGCCAAGCCTGATCAGGTCGCTCGCGAGCTCGCGCGGCGCGTCGGCCCGCCGCCAGAACCCGAGACTGCCGGACAGCAGTCGCTTCGCGTCCTCGTAGAGGCCACGCTGGCTCGCGATCAGCCCGGCTCGTCCGAGCGCAGCAGCGCGCAGCGACCCGTCGCCGCCGGACCGGGCGAGCACACGCTCCAGCCACTGGCTGCCTTCCGAGAGCGGCCCCCGATGGATCCACAGCGAGGACAGGCGGCGCCCGAGCTGAAGCGCCTGGTCGGCCGTGCCCTGCTCGATCAGCCAGCCGAGGGCTGCCCGGAGGTTCGCGCGATCGCGCTCGGCCCGCGACAGCCAGGCGGTGAGCTCGTCGCTGTCGAACGCCAGTGATCCTGGCTCGGCGAACGCGAGGTAGTACTCGGCGTGGCGACGCCGTGTCCCGTCCGCCTCCTCCGACGCTTCGAGCTGCTCTGCGGCGAACTCCCGAATCGTCTCGAGCAGGAAGAAGCGCGGCTCTCCGTTCTGCTCCCTGCGACGGACCAGGCTGTGCTCGATCAGCGCCGACAGCGGGTCGAGAAGCTCGAGCTCGTCCTGCTCCGACACGCCCACGACCGCGTCGAGATCGAAACCGCCGAGAAAGACCGCGACCTCGCGGAACAGACGCTGCTCGGCCGGGTCGAGCAGCTGATAGCTCCAGTCGATCGCGGCGCGCAGGGTCTGCTGGCGCTCGGGAAGGTCACGCGGTCCGCCGGTGAGCAGCGGGAGCGTCTGCTCGAGCCGCGCAAGGACCCCTGGCGGCGAGAGCAGGCGGATGCGGCCGGCGGCGAGCTCGAGAGCGAGCGGCAGCCGGTCGAGGCGCTCGCAGATCGCGCGAATCGTCTCCTCGTGCTCCGCAGCGGAGAGGCCGGGCGAGATGGCGCGGGCGCGGGCGACGAACAGCTCGAGCGCCTCGTCGGCCTGCAAGGGCGGCAGCGGGTACTCCCGCTCGCCCGACAGCTTGAGCGGCGACCGGCTCGTGACGAGCACCCGCACGCCGGGGCACCGCGCGAGCAGCTCTCCGATGAAGGGAGCCGCCTCCAGCAGCTGCTCCAGGTTGTCCAGGCAAAGCAGCAGCTCCTTCTGCCCGATCGCCTCGATCACCGCCTCTCCGGGCTCGGCGGCAGCCGTGTCCTCCACCTGGAGCGCGAGCGCGATCGTTGCGGGCACGAGCGCCGGGTCGGCGAGCGAGGCGAGCTGGACGAACGTCGCTCCGTCCGGGAAGCTCGCCTCGAGCCGGACGCTGACGGCAAGGGCGAGGCGCGTCTTGCCGATCCCTCCGGGACCGGTGACGGTCACGAGCCGCTCCGAGCCCAGGAGCTGCACCAGCTCCGCCAGCTCCCGATCCCTGCCGACGAGCGGCGTCGGTGGGCGAGGCAGGCCGCTGCCCTCGCGCCACTCCGGATCCTCGAGCACCTCCAGCTCGAGACGCGGGTCCTGGACCAGGATCGCGCGCTCCAGCTCCTGCAGCTCCGGCATCGGATCGATCCCGAGCTCGTCGAGCAGCAGCTTTCTCGTCGCCTGATAGGCCGCGAGCGCCTCCGACTGCCGGCCCGCCCGGTAGAGCGCCAGGATCAGATGGGCGGACAGACCCTCCCGGAACGGATGCTCCGCCACGAGCTGCTCGAGCTCACCGACGAGCTCAGCGTGCCTGCCCAGCGCGAGATCGGCCGCCACCCGGTCCTCGAGCACGGACAGGCGCAGCTCCTCCAGCCGCGCCACGGTCGCCTGCGCGAACGGCTCGTACGCGAAGTCGGCCAGCGGTTCGCCCCGCCAGAGCGCCAATCCCTCGCGAAGCATCTCCGCCGCAGCGGCCGGCTCCCCGCCGGCGAGCGCGGCGCGGCCGTCGCCCGCCAGCTGCTCGAACCGCTCCAGGTCGAGCTCGCCCGGCCGCACCTCGATCTTGTAGCCCGGAGACTGCGTGACGATCCGCCCGTCCTCGCCGACCGCCCGCAGCGCCTTCCGCAGGTCGGAGACGAACACCTGCAGCGAATGAGCGGCCGTCTTCGGCTGGCTCTCCCCCCACAGGCCCTCCACGAGCGCATCCACCGACACGACGTCGTTCGCCCCCAACAGCAGCAACGCGAGGAGCGCCCGCTGCCGGCGGCCACCCACAGCCACGACGTTCCCCTGGCATCGCAGCTCGAGCGGGCCGAGCATAAAAAACATCAGGCTGGCCAGCTGCATCGGCCTTCCGATCGTCGCACACGCGCCGCGGCGTTCGGTTGCGGCGCGAGACAAGACTGGTCGTCCGCATAGGGTGCGCCGCGGGGTGCCGTGATAAGCACACCCTGTTGATGGCGCGGCAACCGCGAGCTGATGGCCGGAGGCATACGCTGACCTCGGGAGCACAACGCGTCAAAGTCGGCCATCGCGTCGTTCTCGTCGCGATCCTGGTCGCGCTCGCACTCGTCCCGTCCGCGGCCGCCGACGTCTGGCTGTTGGTCGACGAGAACGGCGTCAACGTCGATCAGGTCGAACTCGGCGCCGGCGAGACCGTCCATTGGTCGAACGACGGCGGGACGCCCGTCACCGTCGCCGCCGGCAGCGGCCTCTTCGACTCCGGCCCGATCCCGTCCGGGGGCGCCTTCTCCGTGCGGATGCCTGTCCCGGGCGACCACGCCTACACGGTCTCCTCGGCCGGCCACTCGGAAGCCGCCGGCCTGCGCGTCCGCTTCACGAGCCTCCCGGGACCCTCGTCCGCCCGCGTGAACGATCACCTCCCGAACCTCCCCTTCCCACCGCTCCCGGC
This sequence comes from uncultured Gaiellaceae bacterium, assembly GCA_963765705.1. Lineage (GTDB taxonomy): Bacteria > Actinomycetota > Thermoleophilia > Gaiellales > Gaiellaceae > Gaiellasilicea. Next base: position 462,486 of record CAVXXJ010000011.1, on the reverse strand, counting down.
AGGCGACCTGGGCGTTCATCCGAAGTTCGGGCTGTCGGTGTCGAAGACTCGCATCCTCCTGCGGTTCGCCGACGACGCGACCGTCGCGCAGGCGAACGCCGCGATCCAGGCGGCGAACGTCAAGATCCTCGGCGCGATTCCGGACCTCGGCGTCGTGCTCGTGGGCGCGCCGAGCTTCGTGCTCCCGTTCCCGATTCCGGGGATCGAGTTCTTCGGTCTGACGGGCGCGCTCCAGTCGCTGGGCGCCAACCCGGCGGTCGAGACCGCGAGCATGTCGCCGGAGATGATCGGGGACGTCGTTCCACGCCGCGCGGAGAAGGGGATCGCGGAAGCGACCAAGCCGAAATGCGCCGATTTCATCAAGTGCGCATGGACGTGGGAGCGACGGTGGGTCGACGGCTCCCCGCTGGGCACCGGCGGCAACTGGGGCCTGGAGGCGTCGAGGTTCCCGCAGGCATGGAACCTGAAGGATGCGATCGCCGAGAAGGCGAAGGCCGACCCTGCGCACCGCGTGCGCGCGGGCGTCGTCGACGTCGGGTTTTCGAGCCACCCCGACCTGCCGACGCTCACCTACCGCTCCCTCTGCGCGACGCCGACGAATTGCACGCTGATGACCGCCCACGATCACGGGACGCACGTCGCCGGCACGATCGGGGCTGCCTGGAACGACGACGCATCAGCCGAGCCTGGCCGGAGCAGCGGGGTAAGCGGCGCGAATCCGTCAGTCGAGATCGAGGCCGTGTCGGCGTCGTTCGCTGCGAAGACAGACCTCCCTTTGGCGGTTCAAGCGATGTCGCTCTTCCTCGACAACATCGCCGCCGGAACGATTCCGAATGTTCGCGTGATCAACTATTCGATGGGCTTCGACCCGCTCCAGCGCTACGACAAGCTCGACGCCAACGACAACCCGGTCGGCGAGCGATTGAAGTGGTGGGACGGCCATCCGGCCCGCGACTGCGGTCCCGGCGCGCACGACGACGTCTTGCCCGGCGGCGACTGGTGTACGCCCAACAACGACGACACCTGGCTCGCCTCGGTCCGCGCGACGGGCGAGATCGGCCGCGAGGTCGCCAAGAAGGCGCGCGAGGCCAACGTCACGATCGTCCAGTCGGCGGGCAACGAGGGCAACAAGGTCTGCGTTCCGAATGGAGACGAGCTGTTCCCGGCAGCCGACCTGCCGTGCGACCCGGCCAAAGGGCATCTCGAACCCCTGGACGCCAAGAATATCGCCGTCTACACGCACTCGATCCTCGAGCCGGAGGACGGTTCCGACGAGGCCGTGATCATCGTCGAGAACATCCAACGCGACCGCTCCCGCGCCGAGAGCTCCAACCTCAATGGAGAGGTCTCGGCACCCGGCACGGACATCCTCTCGACGGTCGCCGGGGGTCATGAGCTGAAGACGGGGACGTCGATGGCGGCGCCCCACGTGACCGCGCTCGTCTCGTACCTGCTCGCGTACGACCCGAGCATGACGCCGAAGGAGGTGAAGCAGCACGTGCTCGATTTCGCGCGTCCGGACACCAGCGGCGGTGCGAAGGCGCGAATCGACGCGTACTCCTCGCTTGTCAGCATCCCGGGCGCGGCGCGCGACCTCGTCGACGTCAACGACCTGTCCCCGGACGGAAGCCGGCGGGCGGTCCTGAAGAAGGACGGCACCCAGGTGGCGGACAAGCGCAAGGTCGTGCCTGACGGCGTCATCGATATGCGCGACTTCCGCGCGTTCCGTGACGCCTGGATGACGACCTGCCTGCTCGACCGCGGCGGCGAGGGATGTCCACCGGATTCGGTGACGATCTCGTTGAACGAGCTTCCGGACAACATCGGCTTCGACCTCAACGGCGACGGCTGCGTCGTGGTGATCAACCCCGTGGCGCCGTGCACCGAACCGACCCCTGAGTCCATCTTCCCGCGCCACGACTACAACGGCGACGGGTCACTGGACGGCGCGCAGGGTAACTTCGCCCGCGTCCCCCTCAAACCGGACGGCTCGCCCGCGAGCAACTGGTTCGAAATGACGCCGATGAGCGACCTGGGCGTCCTCCAGAGCCAGTGGCCGAGCAACACGGCGGAGACCGACGGATGGGGCAGCGACGACCTCGACGACCTGATGTGGAGCGGCGACATCGAGGTGCACGCCGAGGCACTGCACAAGCTCGGCGCGAAGCGCGTCGAGGTCAGCGTGGAGCCGCTGTCGGGCGGTGAGGCGGTGCCGGAGCTCGAGTTCGATGCGGACGACGCCGCCGTCGTGACGGCGCCCGTGGAGACCGGTGGAACGACCTACACCGTCAACGCGTCCGCGGAGATCGGCGGCGAGACTGTTCATACCGCGCCGGTCGACGTCACTCTCGGCTTCGGCGAGGACGTGCGCGTCGACCTGTGCGCGACGGCGCTGGAGCTAACCGCCAGTGGGCGGCTCTTGACCGCCGGAAGCGGCGCGACCGTCGCCGTCACCGCGACACTCAGCGGCTGCGACGGCGCGCTCGACGTCGAGGGCCGCATCATCGGGTTCGCGATCTCGCCCGCCGGCGCGGGCCACGCGACACTGGCGCCGAACGCGGCATTCACGGACGTCGCCGGCCAGGCGTCGACCACCTTCACAACGGGCGAGGAAACCGGCGAGTACGAGCTCACCGCCAGCTTCGAGGTCAGTGAGAACCACGAGCTGACGGCGACGACGACGATCCGCGTCGGCGCGGCGATGAAGATCGCCTACATCTGGCGCCAGCAGGTCTACGACTGGCACGAGGGCGGTGTGCCCGGGCTCACGAACCGCTGGGCGCCCACGCCTGGAATGCCCGACTGCGCGCAGGTGCGGAGCTACTGCATCGACGGGTTCTTCCTCGGCCTCAGCGACGGCGACTCAGATGGCTTCAGCATGACCCGTGCGGGGACGATCAGCGGCGGCGGGTCGGATCTGCGCCTGACCGAGCAGGTACTCGACTACGACGGCTACGCCGCGGCCAGGTGGACGAAAGTCGAGCACGAAGGCCAGACCTCCACAGGCAGCGACACCATCACCTATCGCGTCGAGAACCCGACCGCGTACACCGACTACGACCTCGGTGGCAAGCTGCGCGCGGACGACGACGCCGACGGCGTTCGCCTGCGCGGCCTGAAGGAGATCGCCGAGCTCCCCTACACGCACCGGCGCACGGGCAGCCAGCAGAACTTCCCGCCGGAGCTCTGGGACTTCTACCACCGGTTCATGCTCGGCCCCCGTGGCGACGGGTCGGCGCTGAAGTTCCACGCCGACGTGGATCGCGCAGTGTTCTTCCCGCGCCAGCAGGGCGGTGAGCTCGGCACGTACGCGTACTGCGGCGCTGCGACCGAAGACCTGACGACCGAGCCGGGATACCTGCTCATCGACGACGACGACTGGGTGGGGAACGGCCTCATCGGCGACCGCACGAAGACCTACCAGGACGGGCTCCTGCCGATGCCTTACGGCCCCGGCAGCGTCAAGTACCGATGGTCGTTCGCGGCTGTCGCGTACTACAGCGACGATGACGCGCCGACGCTGGAGCTCCCGGACTGCACGGCGAGCACCGAGCCCGAGGCGGACTTCTCGTTCACGCCGGGCGAGCCGGGCGAGGGGCGCGTCGTGCAGTTCACCGACCTGTCGAAGGATGCGGAGAACGACCTCGAGAGCTGGCACTGGGACTTCGGCGACGGGACGACCGGTGAAGGCGAGACGCCGCACCACCTGTACGACGACAACGGCACCTACACGATCCAGCTCACCATCGCGGACTCGCAGGGCCATTCGGCGTCGGTCACGAAGCAGGTCGAAGTACGCAACCTGCCTCCGGTCGCAGGTCTCGACGACGCCGTGATCCAGGTCGGGTCGCCGCTGCGGCTGCGGGCGCGCTCGGTCGACCCGGGGAAGCTGGACAAGCAGAGCCTCGGCCTGCGGCTGACGTCGACGAACCCGGACTTCGCCCTGGTCGAGATCGCGAACGCGCAGGCGATCCACGGGATCGAGGTGCTCAACCTGCTGGTCGGGTCGTATCCGCTCACGCTCACCGTGACGGACAAGGATGGCGCGACGGCGACGGCGAAGGCGCTTGTCGTCGTCACGGCGGCGCCGGCTCCGCCGCCCCCGCCCACGCCGCCCGGCGGCCCAACCTGCGACCCGAACGTCTCGCTCGACGGGGAGGCTCAGATCTTCCTCGACGAGGTGAACGCATACCGCCTGCAGAACGGGCTCGTGGCCGTAGGCGCTTCGCCGACGCTCACGATCGCCGCGCGGCGGCACGCTGACGACATGGCGGAGAACGAGTTCCTGGCACACGAGGGCAGCGACGGATCGACGCCACACGAGCGCGCGGAGGACGCGGGATACACGGGTTCGTCGACGAGCGAGAACGTGGCGCGCGGCCTCGACACCGGCGTCGAGGTCCTCTTCGGCTGGCAGTCGTCGGTGACCGGTCACAACGAGGCGATGCTCGAGCCGGCGTGGCGCGCGGTCGGCATCGCGCGGGCGCAGTCTGGGGACGGCGAGTGGTTCTGGGCGACGACGTACGGCAACGAGCTCGACTGCGGCGAGCAGGCGCAGGCGCTTGCGTCCTTCGCGGCCAAGATCGAGGCGACCGCCTCCTTCGCCGAGGACGAGCCCGAGCTCGCGTACCCGCCGGTCCCGGCGCTGACCGTGTCGACGGAGTACCCGACCGCAGGGCGGCCGATGACGTTCGTCAATCGCTCACGCGACTCTGCCGGCACACCGATCGGCGCAACGCTCTCGTTCGGCGACGGAACGGCCTCGGTCGAGCTCGCGCCAGGCGAGAGCGTCGAGCACGCCTACACGACGAACGAGGGGAGTCTCAACGCGACCCTGGACGCGGTGGACGCCGCAGGCGTGCACCTCGTGCTGAACCGTCAGCTCTACGTCTTGGGCCCACCCGCGCCCGAGCTCGAGTGGATCGGCGACCTCCAGGGCGTCGTCGACGGCACCGCGACCGTCGGCGGACTCGCCACGGATCCTGGCACGGACGCGCCGATCGCCGGACTGACGTTGACGTTCAGGATCGGCTCGGCGACCGCCTCCGCCGTCACCGGCCCGGACGGCCGCGCGACGACGCAGCTCTCGCTCGCCGGGCTCGCCGGCGGCGACTACGTCGCACGCGTCACGTTCGCGGGCAACGAGGAATGGGGCGCGGCCGAGGCGCACATCACCTTCCAGATCGTCGCCAACACCCCGCCGATCGCGGATGCCGGTGGACCGTACGTGCTCGGTCTCGGCGCTGATCTGCTCCTCGACGGCAGCCGTTCCGACGATCAGGACGACCTCGATCACGTCGTCTCGTGGAACTGGGATCTCGACGGCGACGGCGCATTCGACGACCTCGCCGGCTCGACGCCGCGCCCGGTTCCCTGGGATGAGCTGCAGTCGACGGTCTGCGGAGGCACATGCGTGCCGAACCACGCGTACCCGGTGGCGCTGCGCGTCGTCGATGGCTTCGGCGTGACCGGCGACGACGCGACGACGGTCTCGTTCACGAGCGATTTCGCGATCCTGCTCGCAAGCGGAGACGCGGGCAAGACGCTCGTCCCCGGCGCGTCGAACAGCTTCTCGGTGAGCGTCATCGGCTCCGGCGGGTTCACACATCCCGTGGCGCTGACGGTCGAGGGCCTGCCGCCCGGCATCACCGCGACGTGGACGAACAACCCGGTCACGCCGACGGGCATCGCGATCCTCAAGCTGACGGCAAGCCAGAACGCGGCGAACGGCAGCTTCCCCATCGTCGTCACCGGCACGGGCGGCGGGATCACGCACACCGTCGACGACAGTATCGAGGTCGCGTTCGGCCTGATCCCGATCTGCACCACGTCCGTCACCGGCACGGTGCGGGACGAGACGACGGGTGACCCGATCGAGGGCGCCACGGTCAGGATCGGTTCTCTGCAAACCACGACCTCCGACAGCGGGCGCTACACGTTGAACAACGTCCCGCTCGGGCTCAACAACGCTCCTCGGACGCACATCGTCTCGTCGGGCAAGGCCGGGTGGTTCACGAAGACGACGACTACCCTCGCCGTGTGCGGCGCGACGTCGACCGCCAACCTGACTCTGCTCGCGCGCCAGACCGGCCGCGTCTCTGGCCGCGTCGTCGTCGGTCTCGCCGACCCCAACGACCACACCCCCGGCCGTCACGTCCAGCCGACGAACGACCCCGTCCCGCAGGCAACCGTGCACACGGTCGGCGTCGGCGACACCGACGCCGACGCCGACGGCCGCTACGCGATGGATCTGGCGCTCTCGACCGGCAATACGCCCGCGGACTACACCCTCCTGGCCCACGCCCCCGGCTACTGGGACCAGACGAAGCACGTGACCGTCGAGCTCGGCGTTCCGAAGACGGTCGACTTCGAGCTAGTCCGCACCTGCACGGCGAGGGTGACCGGTGGGGTCGTGCGCTGGCGCGACACCGGCGAGCCGGCGGCCGGCGCGAGCGTCCGCCTCGACCACGGCATCACGTGGAACACGGCCGTTGCCGACGCGAACGGCGTCTACCGGTTCGACCTCGACGTGCTGCTCGGGTACAACAACTCGGCACGCACCTTCCCGCTCACGTCGTCCGTGCCGGACGGCGCGCCGTTCGGCGCGACCGGCGAAAGGAGCGACGTCTACCTCGAGGACTGCGGCGACGAACGGGGCGCCGACCTGTGGCTCAACCGGCCGAGCGCGAATTTCGGCGACGTCGAAGGCACGCTCACCGACGAGGAGACCGGCGCGCCGCTCGCGAACGCGTTCGTCAGCGTCGACGGGGCAGGGAGCGTGCTCACGGACGCGAACGGCATCTGGCGGTTCGACCACGTCTTCGTCGGCTTCGGCAACGAAACGACCGTCACGCGGAGCGCCCAGAGCAGCCCCGACGGGTACTGGAGTACGTCGAAGAGCTTCGAGTTGAACGCGAACGCTACTGCGCACGTGGAGCTGGTCGCGCTCAAGCGACGGTACGGGGCAGTCGCAGGGACGGTGCGAGACCTCGTGACCGGAGCGCCGATCGCCGGCGCGTCCGTCGGCTCGTGCTTCCCCGGCTCGATCTGCGCGACGACAGGCCCGGACGGCTCCTACGCGCAGTCCGGGCTTCCGCTCGGCCCAGGCAACGACCCGGTCAACATCGGGCCGACAGCGACCGCGGCGGGTTACTGGCCACAGTCGCGCGTCGGGATACTCGAGGCTGACGAGACGACGCAGCTCGACTTCGAACTGCTCAAGAAGTGCGCCCCGGCGCGGATCGTCGGCATCGTCGTGAACGCCGAGACACAACAGCCGATCGAGAACGCGGTTGTCTCGTCCGGTTCCCAGGCTGCACACACGAACCCAGCCGGGCGCTTCGAGCTCATCAACATCCAGCCGGGGGCCGGCAACACGCCGCTCGAGGTCGACCTGACCGCATCGGCCAGCGGCTTCTTCTCGCAGACGAAGCGCGTGACGATCTTCTGCGGCGCGACGATCGTCGTCGACTTCGGGCGGCGCGAGACGCAGCTCGGCACCATCGTCGGCACGGTCACCGCCGGCGGACAGCCGCTCGACGGCGTCTTCGTCGGCTCTGAATTCGGCGGTAGCGCCACCACCGGCGCCGACGGGAGCTACCGGATCACGGGCGTGCCACTCGGCGATCTGAACGCCGACCGCGAGTGGTCCGTCAGCATCGCGCCGACGGGCTTCCAGCCGCAGTCGAAGACGGTCGTCGCGAAGGCGAACGAGGAGGTGCGCGCGGACTTCGTCCTAGCCGCCAACGTGGCGCCGACGGCGACGCCGCTGACCGTCGCGACACGCACGGGCGAGAGCGTCGCGATCCAACTCGCCGGGACCGACCCGGACGGCGACGCACTCCAGTTTGTCGTGATCAGCCAGCCCGAGCATGGCACGCTGACGGATGTAGCCCCCGCGCTGACCTACGCGCCCGCCGCGGGCTACGCAGGCCCGGACACGTTCACCTTCCGAGTCACGGACGGCGTCGCGGTATCGCCGGTGGTCTCGGTCGACATCACCGTCCGCAGCGCGAACCAGCCGCCGGTCGCCGCCGACTCAACGGCGACCACCGACGAGGACACCGCGGTCACGCTCACGTTCGGCGCCACCGACCCCGACGGTGACACCCTCATTCGCACGATCGTCGCCGGCCCCGCCCACGGAACGCTCGACGGCACGAGCTACATGCCCGCGGCGAACTACCACGGGCCCGACAGCGTTACGTTCCGCGTGTCGGACGGCACGCTGATGGACGAAGCCACGGTTGCGATCGACGTCCGGCCGGTGAACGACGCACCGACGGTGGAGCTGGCTCCGGCGGGTCCGGTCGACGAGGGCGCGTCGCTGGCGCTGAGCGCGAGTGGCGCCGACGGCGACGGCGGCGAACTCGCCTACTCGTGGCAGGCGAGTGCCGGCGGCCTCGTCGGCAATGGTGCCGCAGCGACGCTGGCGGCAGCCGATGGGCCCGCCGAGGTCACCGTGAGCGTGACGATCACCGACGCAAGCGGGCTGCACGCGACCGCCACACGCATTGTCGAGGTGCGCAATGTCGCGCCGTCGGTCGACGCCGGCGCCGACACGACATCGCCGTGGGGTATCGCGGTCGCCTTCGCCGGCAGCATCACCGACCCGAGCACCGCCGACACGGCCGCCGGGCTCGCGCCGCGCTGGGCGTTCGGCGACGGTGCCGAAGCAGCGGGCGCACTGGCGAGCCACGCCTACCAACGTGCCGGCTCGTACACCGGCAGGTTGTCCGCACGCGACCGCGACGGGGGCGAGGCTTCCGACACACGGGCGCTCGAGATCACTCGCCGCACCACGCAGATCACCGTCGTTGGCTACAGCGCCGGGCGCCTCTCAGCCGCGCTAGAGGACGTCATAGACCCGGCGACGGCCCGCCTCGCCGGACGCGCGCTCGTCTTCGACATCGCCGGCCAGACGTTGGCGGCGAGCACCGACTCCACCGGTCTCGCCGCTGTCAACATCCAGCTCTCCGAAGGCACGCACGCCGTCGCGGTCCGCTTCGCAGGTGACGACGACTACCTTTCCTCGCAGGGGGCGGCAAGCGTCGTCGTCGGCGTGGCAGCGCCCACCGGCTCGGTCACGGGCTACCAACTCCAAGCCGCGAGCGGAGGCACCGGCAAGCTCAGCGCCCATTACAACAAGCGCCGCGTGCTCAACGGCTATCTGGAGTGGAAGCACGATGGCATCCGGTACGTCGCAGCCGGCTTCCTCAAGCTGGAGATCTCGGCCGACGGCCACACGGCAGTCCTCACCGGCATCCTCACCGACGGGCGTCCATTCCGCGCCGAACTGGAGGACGGCGGCCCGCGCCCGCAGGACGACCGCATGCGCCTCGTCGTGGCAGGCAACGCGTTGACCGGCGACGGCCGCCTCGCCGCCGGGAAGATCACGATCGCCGCCGACCGGTAAGCGCCGGCGCAGACGGCAGCTGTTCGCTTCGCACCACGGGATACAGTGAACAGATCAACCTTGCGCGGAAACGGCTTGGTTGAGCCATCCGCCCCCGTAGCTCAGTGGATAGAGCAGTGGTTTCCTAAACCACGTGCACAAGTTCGATTCTTGTCGGGGGCATTCCACCAGCCGTGGTGCGCGGCGCAAGGCCGCGTGGACACGAACGGCCGACGACTCGGCTCCGGCTAGCGCAGCGCGTCGACCGATGCGGTCGCGACGATCCCTTCGACGCTGCGTGCCAGCTCCTGGTCCAGCGTCACGAACGCGTCCGCCTGCAGCTGCGTGAGCGCGACGTACTCGGCGTCGTAGGTCGAGGCCCACCCGAGCTGATCGGCCACCTCCCAGGCTCGGCGCCGGAGCACGGCGTCGCCGAGGAGCCTGATCTGCATCCGTCCGATGCGGGCGAGGAGGTCGCGCGCGTCGTCGGCCGGGATCTCGCCCCGCTGGACGGCCTCGTGCAGCGCCGACAGCGTCTGGGAACGGAGCAGAGTGGGTGCGAGGAGCTCATGCTCGCCTGAGACTTCGACCCCTGCGCGTGCCAGGTGGATGACGGCCTCCGCGTCGACGACGAACCTGGTCATCGGGCTACTACACCAGATCGTCGGCTCGCCGACGACATCCTTCGCCGCGATCGCCTCGCCGATCGCACCCAGGCTCAGCCGGGTGTAGTTGTCGTCGGGGGCGGCGGGGCCTCGGTCGTCGTGGGGGTTGTCGTGGTCGTCGTCGTCGTGTGTGGTCGTCGTCGTCGTCGTACTCGTCGTCGACGACGAGGTGTCGGTGGTCGGCGTGTCGGACGGTGGTGGGGGCGGCGCCGGCCTCGCCGAGTCCTCCGTCGTGGTCGGCACCGTCGCGGTGGTCGTCGCGGGGGAGGTGGTCGTGGTCGGCGCAGTCGTCGTGGCCGTGGTCGACGGGGGGACGAGCAGGCCGCTGTCTTCCAGCTCCTTCTGGATCTCTCTCTCCACCTCGGCGATCTCCGCCACCGCAGCCGCCACGTTTCCACCGAGCGCCGTCAGCGCGTCGAGCTCCTGCAAGGCGGCGACGAGCCGCTGCTGAAGCTCCTCGGACGGCTCGCCCGTGAGCGTCACGACGAACTGCCTGGCGATCGCCGTCGTCAAGCAGGCTGGGCAGTTGACGTTGAGCGCTCCGGCGGCGTTGATGGGTGCGATGACGTTGCTGCGGCCGATCACGAGCACGATCTGCACCGACACGGCGATGGTCGTGCACGCGTTGCAGCTCGCGAAGGCGAAGGCGCTGTTCGTGTTCGTCACCGGCTGCCCGTCCCTGACCGTGATGAGGGCGTAGGCGACCTTGTAGGTGATCGCGCCGTCCTCGGTCCCGACCGCGAGAGCCTGCGTCCCGCCCGGGCCTGGCGCGCCGGGCAGCCTGAACGGAAGCGCGACCGCCCTGACGGCCGGCGCCGAAGAGGTCTCGGCCCCCGGCGTGCCTTCGGCCGACTCCACCTCCTCCGTGAGCTCGTCGGCGAAGAGCGCGACCGTCTGGCCGTCGTCGTCCTCGATCACGAAGAGCGCCGGCCGCTCCTCGCTCGCCCCGTCGACCGGAATCATCGCCATGGCAAGGTGCGTCCCCGGCTCGAGCTGCGGCTCGGCGGCGACGGCGGCCGGGCCGGGCCGAGCGACGGTCTGCGGCGAAGCGACCGCGCTCGCGAGCGAGACCAGTGTCCCGTTCGCGGTCGGTTGAATCGGCTGGTACTGACCAGCCGGCCACCAGGCCCAGGCGGCGGTGCAAGCGGCCGCGGCCGCGGCGGCGGAGAGCACACCCTGGCGCACGGGCCGGCCGCTGCTCCACGTCTTGGCCGAGCGCCACGCGGCACGCACGATGCCGTGCGTCAGGACAACCGCTCCGAGCATCGGGAGGGTGAGGCCGAGCAGCTGAACCGCCGCGGTCAGCACATCGAGGATCCGTCCCTCCCCGGCTGCGTCCGGGACACCAGAAGCGATCTCGCTCCCGCTCGCCCAGGCCGTCGCGATCAGGCGCGGCAGAAGCAGGACGGCGCCGAGTGCCATGGCCAGGAGCGCCGGCACGACCACGAGCACCCACAGCGTGACGATCAGCCGCGCCCGGCCCGTCAGGGCCGACGGCTCGTTGCGGTTCCACGGCAGCAGCCGGCGCAGCGTCGGGCCGATGTGCGCGTAGAGGTCGGGCACCCCCGTGAGGTCGGAGAGGATGTGGTAACCGTCGGCCCGGATCACCGGCGAGAGCTGCTTGACCATCTGGATCAGCTGGAGCGCGACGAGGAGCAGTAGTGCGTCCGCGCGCCACACGAGCCATGCTCCGACCGTCGCGACCGCGACAAGCACGTTGAAGTACAGGCCCCCGAGGTCCACGCGCAGCCGGTCGCGGCGCGCGAGGCGGTACGCGTCCGTGACGTCTGTGTAGAAGGCGGGCCAGACCATGTACAGGCCGGCGCCCATCCCACCGGGCTTCCCGCCGCTGTACCGGCACGCGGCTGCGTGGCCGATCTCGTGGAACGCGGCGGAGCCCACCGCGAGGACGAACACGAGCAGCAGGAGCTCGGGGTTCGCGAACGCCTCGCTCGTGGCCGACGCGACGCCCTTGTGCACGAGCACGAACCACAGCACGGCCGCGAAGAGGGCGAGAATCGGCCACACGAGCCAGGGCCGAAACAGGAACGTAAACGGGGCGGTGAGGCGGCGCGTGATCGCCGGGTTGGTGACGAGCACCCTGGCGCGGAGCCCCAGGAGTGGGTTCGGCCGATCGGGCGCGTTCGCCTCCGTGCCTGCGAGCAGCCCCTGCTCGGCCAGCTTCTCGGCCAGGCGGACGACGTGCTGCTCGTCGAGCTCACGGCCCAGCCGTTCGGAGAGGCAGCCGGCGAGCGCCGAGACGTCGCGCTGTCCGTCGACGCAGTCGAGGAGCGCGTACATCAGCGGCCCGAGCTGGACCATCTGACCATCGGCGCGACGCACCAGCGCCGACCCCTCCTCGTAGCCGGAGCCGTCGAAGTCGCCGAGCAGCTCGACGCCGCGCGCACGGTCGAGAGCGCCGCGACCCGCGGCGCCCTCGAGCTCTGCGCGAGGCTCGGCGGTAGTGGTCATGTGACTCCCATCCGCTCGAGCTCGGACTGCTTACTGGTCGACGTCCGCGTCCTGGTCGGCCGTGGCGTTCGCCTCGACGTCCTCCATGGTCTGCGAGATGTCCAGGTTCTGGACGGCCTGGGCCTGCGCGATCGCGCCGGGCGAGGCGATGTTCGCGGCGACTGCCGCGTCGATCGGCGCCGCGACGTTCGCGTTCGCCGCGACGGCTCCGGCGACCGGCGCCGTGAGGTTCGCATCCGCGTCGACGTTCACGTTCGCCGACAGCAGGCTGCCGCCGTCGAGGAAGGAGCTGACCCCGCCGACCACGTCGCCCGCATCGTCCGCCGCGGCGGTCGGGTCGCCGACTGCGCCGGCCGGCGCAGGCGCCGCTGCGGGTGCGTCGGCCACAGCCGGGCCCGTCTCCTCGCCCGCCGCAACCGGGGAGACCGGCTCGGTCGAAGCTGCGCCGGGAGTGGCGGCCGCACCGGCCTCTGCCGAGGTGGCGTCCGGACCGCCCTCGCCGGCATCGGCGCTCTGCGTGATCGATGCGTCCTGAGTGGCGACAGCGTCGGCGCTGACGCCGGTCAGCGACTGCGAGAGCGAGCCCGACTGCTGCGCGACCGCAACCGCCTGCGAATCCGGGCTGAGGAGGTTCGCGGAAGCTGCGGCCTCGATCGGTGCGGCGACGTTCAGATTCGCCGCGGCGGCCAGGTCGATCGGCGCCGCGAGGTCGAGCCCCAAGTCGACGTCTGCATTGACGTCGAGCAGAGACAGAACCTCCTTGTTCGGCAGCGAGACGGCGTCCTCCGCCTCGATCTCGTCCATCGCTACGCGCGCGCGCTCGTCGTCCACAGCTCCCCCTTTGGTCGTCGATCGATGTGAGAGTCGGATGACTCGAAAGTGATAACGGCGTACCCCAGCCGCTGGATATGGCCCGACCTGCGAGGTGCTCCGGCGGTTCAGTCGTAGCTGCTAAACGCCGACGTCCTTCGCCGCGATCGCCTCGCCGGCGAAGCGTGGGAACAGCTGCGAGAGGAGCGTGCCGACGTAGAACGCGAGCAGGAACCTCCGGCCGCCGTAGACACCGGCGGCGCGCTTCGAGCCGAACGGCTTCGTCTCGTAGCCGAGCTCGCGCAGATCGCCGATCGTCCACGTGGAGCGGTCCGACTCCGTCGGCGCGGAGCGCGCACGGGGCTGCTTCAGGAGCGGGACGAGCAGCACCACGCGCCGCCGCGCGACGCGCTCGCACTCCTGCACGAGCCGAAGCCCCGCCGCCTTCTCCAGCTGCGCCAGGACGTCGATGCAGAGCACGACGTCGAAGTTGCCGTCCCCGAACTGGGACAAGCCTTGCGAGAGGTCTGCCTCCTCGACGCGGTCGTAGACGCCGAGCCCGCGCGCCCGCTCGGCGTACTCCGGACTGAGCTCGACACCGACACGCTCCGCCCCGATCCCCTGCTCCCAGAGGAGGAAGCCCGTTCTGCCGACGCCGCAGCCGAGATCGAGGACGGACTCCGTGTCCGCCGGCAGCTCAGCGAGGATCCAGCGCTCCAGCTCCGGGCTGTGCTGCATCGGGTGATCTTCACACACGCATCTCGCCGCCCGACCGGCTTTACCTTCGCAATGAACTGCGTTAGGTTCGTGGAGTCCGCGGGCGGCGGGGGATGCATGCGCCCGCATCACTCTGTCAGGGGAGGATCAGGTGTCTGCACCAGCTTCGGGGCGTTCCGCGCGAAAGCGCGGCCTACTCAGCATGCTCGCGTTGCTCGCGGCGCTGCTCGCGCTCGCGCCGATGTCGGCCTACGGCGACTCGGGCGACGACCCGGCGGCTGACGCAGCAGCAGACGCAACGGCAGCGGACCGCTTCACGGTCTCCGCCGAGGAAGCCACGGCGCTCCGCGCCGCGCGTCCCGCGAAGGCGAAGGGGCCGCAACACGGTGAGCTCGGGCTTCGCGTGCTCTCCAACCGGGCCGACCTGGTCTCCGACGGCCAAGCGCTCGTCGAGGTCGTCTTCCCGCACCGGTTCACGGACGACAACGTCACCGTCACGGTGAACGGCACCGACGTCACGAGTGCGTTCGCGCTCCGTGAGGACGACACGTTCAGCGGCATCGTCAGCGGGCTTGCGCTCGGCGACAACGAGGTCGTCGCCCACTCGGTGCCGACGGGCCCGAAGTCGAAGACCAAGGCGCCCAAGACGGCCCGCCTGACGATCACGAACCACCCTGCGAGTGGGCCTGTCTTCTCGGGCGAGCAGCTGCAGCCGTGGGTCTGCGCCCAGCCGGCGGCGACGCCGACCGTGGTCACGATCCCCGGCACGAGCCTGACCGCGACGGTCAACTCCCGGGTCAGCGGGCTGGAGGGAGCCTCGGACGCGAGCTGCAACGCGGCGTCGCGATACACCTACTGGTACCAGCCGGCGACGCGCGATCCGGCAACGTGCACGTTCACGAACACGGGCGCCACGCGGTGCTTCGAGCCGTACAGCCTCGCGACCCCGCCCGCTCCGGCCGACATCGCGAGCTTCACGAACGACCGCGGCGACACGGTCAAGAGCATCGTCCGCGTCGAGCGCGGCACGATGAACCGCGGCATCTACGAGCTCGTGACGTTCCACGACCCGACGCAGCCGAGCGCGCCCTGGGCGGCTCAGAAGGGCTGGAACGGGAAGCTGTACTGGATCTTCGGCGCCTCGAGCGGCGTCAGCCGGTTCCAGACGCCGCCCGGCGGGACGACCGCCTGGAACAACACGGCGCTGCGCCGCGGCTTCATGGTCGCGACCTCGTCGCTGACCGACCACGGCACGAACGCGAACGACACGCTCGCGGCCGAGACGATGATGATGGTCAAGGAGCGAGTCGCCGAGAGCTACGGCCCGATCCGCTACACGATGGGCGCCGGCTGCTCCGGCGGCTCGATCATGCAGCTGAACATCGCGGCCGCGTACCCGGGTCTCCTGAACGGGATCCAGCCGAATTGCACCTATCCGGACACGTTCACGACCGCGATCGAGGTCATGGAGTGCGGCCTGCTCGGCGCGCGGTACTACACGACGCCGAACGGCGCGTTGCTCACGACCGAGCAGCGGAACGCGATCAACGGCCACGCCGGGCAGGGCTTCTGCGCCGCGTGGAACGGGGCGTTCCTGCCGTCCTTCAACCCCTCGAACAGCGGCAACTGCGGCTCCGGCTGGCCGGCGGCGCTCACGTTCGACAAGCTGCTCCGGCCGGGAGGGATCCGCTGCACGGCCGCGGATCACGACGCGGCGATGTTCGGGAAGACGACCGGTCCCGGACGGGATCACGCGCGGCAACACACCGCTCGACAACTCCGGCATCCAGTACGGGCTGAAGGCGCTGCAGGCGGGCGTGATCAACGCCGAGCAGTTCACCCAGCTGAACGAGGGCGTCGGCAGCTTCAACCAGGACTTCGAGTGGGTGCCGCCCAAACGGGCGACGGCGTCGCCGCTCGCTCTGAAGACCGCGTACACGGCTGGCATCGTCAGCGACGGCAAGCAGCTCGCCAAGACCGCGATCATCGACCTCCGCGGCAACCAGGCGGCGGTCGAGATCCACATGAACTGGCGTGCCTGGTCGGTCCGTGAGCGGCTCGACAAGGCGAACGGCAACCACGACAACCAGGTGATCTGGGCGTTCGTCGGGCCCGGCGGCGGGGCAGCTCAGCCCGGCGCCGCACTCGGGTTGCTCTCGTTCACGACGCTCGACCAGTGGCTCGCGAACGTGGAGGCCGACACCACCCACTTCAAGGTCGAGGACAAGATCCGGGCGGGCAAGCCGCTGACCGCGATCGACCGCTGCCTGACCACGAACGGTGCGACCGACGCGCAGATCGCGGCGAACATCCCGCTCGACGCCGCCGAGTGCCCGGTCAAGTACCAGAGCTCGCCGCGGCAGGCGGCGGGCGGGCCGCTGTCGGAGAACGTCTTCAAGTGCCAGACGAAGCGTCTGGACTTCGAGAACGCCGACTACGCCGGCGTCACGTTCACCGCCGAGCAGCAGGCACGGCTCGAGGCCGTCTTCCCAACTGGCGTCTGCAACTGGGCCAAGCGGGGCGCCGAGCAGGACCGGGCGGACGGCTGGACGACGTTCAAGGACGGACCGGGAGGCCAGCCGCTCGGCAACCCACCTGTGTCCGAGGAGGACTAGCGAGACACCAAGCAGGGGCGGTGCCGGACCTCGGCGCCGCCCCTGCTGTCAGAGCAGCGCCCGGTCGAGCGCCGCGCGCCATTCGGCCCGTCGGGCCGCGACGTTGTCGCGGTCGGCGGCCGGCTCGTAGACCGCTCCGGGCCGACGCCTCGCCCGGATCGCCTCGTCGTCCGGCCAGAGGCCGATCGCCCGGCCAGCGAGCGCGGCGGCTCCGAGCGCCGTCATCTCACGCTCCGCGGCCACCTCGACAGGGCAGCCGAGCAGGTCGGCCTGGAACTGCATCAGGAACCCGTTCGCGCTGGCGCCGCCATCCGCGCGCAGCAGCTCGGCGCCGCCCGGGAGGCCGTCGAGCACGTCCGCGACCTGGAACGCGATCGCCTCGAGCGCGGCGCGGACGAGGTGCGCGCGGGTCGTCCCGCGAGTGATCCCGCTGATCAGCCCACGCGCCTGCGCATCCCAGTGCGGCGAGCCGAGGCCGGCAAGCGCGGGGACGAAGTGGACGCCACCGGTCGACTCGACAGACCGTGCGAGCTGATCGCTCTCCGCCGCATCGGTGAGGATGCCGAGCCCGTCGCGCAGCCACTGGATCGCGGCGCCGCTCGCGAGAATCGCTCCCTCGAGCGCGTATCCGCCGGACGCAGCGACCGTCTCGAGCAGGCCCGGCGGTGCCGGCCCACGCTCTGCGCCCGCGTTCACGAGCACGAAGCTGCCCGTGCCGTAGGTCGCCTTCGCCTCGCCACGGTCGAAGCAGCCATGGCCGAAGAGCGCCGCCTGCTGATCCCCGGCGATCCCGGCGATCGGCAGCTTGACCCCGAGCAGCTCCGCCTCGTCGACCACCTCCGACGAGCGCACGAGCCGTGGCAGCAGCTCCCGGCCGACGCCGAAGAGCTCGAGCAGCTCGTCGCTCCAGTCGAGCGAGTCGAGGTCGAGCAGCATCGTCCGAGACGCGTTGGTCAGGTCGGTGACGTGGGCGCGACCGCCGGTCAGCTTCCAGACGAGCCACGAGTCGACCGTGCCGAAGGCGAGCTCGGAGCGTGGCACGTCGGTGCGCGCGAGCAGCCATTCGAGCTTGGTGGCGGAGAAGTACGGATCGGGCACGAGCCCCGTGCGCGCGCGCAGCAGCTCGGCCGGCAGCTCGCTGCAACGCTCAGCGGTTCGCCGGTCCTGCCAGACGATCGCCGGCGCGACCGCTCTGCCGGTGGCTCGCTCCCAGAGAACCGTGGTCTCGCGCTGGTTCGTGATTCCGATCGCCTTCAGCTCGGACGGGCGGACGCCCGACGACCTGACGGCGTCGTCGGCGGCGCCGAGCACGGAGGCCCAGAGCTCCTCGGGGTCGTGCTCGACCCAACCCGGGCGCGGGTAGTGCTGCGGCAACTCTCGATACCCGCGACCGCTGGGGCGGAGCTCGCCGTCCACGACGAGGCAGGTGGTGCCTGTCGTTCCCTGGTCGATCGCGAGGATCACGCCGCGGGCAGGAGGCTCATCGGCCGATTCTAGGCCGGGGAGCGGACTCTGGAAGAATTTTCGGCACTTCTTTTGCCGATTCTCAGGCGAAGTCTTGTCGCTGTAGGCAGATGTGCCCTACAATGACCGCGGAAGTGGCTACACGCAGTCCGAAGCCCCAGAAGTCTACGACGGAAGCTTCCACGGACGTCCAGGTGCCGCCGGATGGGCTCGTCGCAGTCCTCGACCACGTCCGCACGCAGGGCGAGTCGTCCCGCGCGCGTCTCGTCGAGGCGACCGGGCTCGGCCGGTCAGTTGTCACGCAGCGCGTCGATCGCTCCTCGACTACGGCCTCCTCACCGAGGACGGGCTCGGGCCGTCGACGGGAGGACGCGCGCCCCGGCTGCTCCGCTTCCGCGCCGACGCCGGCTACCTGCTCGTCGCGGACCTCGGCGCAACGAGCATGGACGTCGCACTCGCCGATCTCTCGGGCGAGGTCCTCGTCCATCGAGCGGAGGCTGCCGACATCGCGGCCGGTCCGGACGCGGTGCTCGCCCGCGTCGAGGAGCTCTTCGACGAATGCGAGGCTCAGGCCGGCGCCCTGACGGGGAGCCTCTGGGGGATCGGGATCGGCGTCCCGGGCCCGGTCGAATTCGAGTCCGCGCTCCCGATCTCGCCGCCGATCATGCCCGGCTGGGACGGGTACGACGTGCGCAAGCGGTTCGCCGGCCGCGGTGTGCCCGTGTGGCTCGACAACGACGTGAACGTGATGGCGCTTGGTGAGCTGACCGCCGGTTGCGGCCGCGGCGTCAAGAACTTCGTGTTCGTCAAGATCGGCACCGGGATCGGCGCGGGCATCGTCGTGGACGGACGGATCCATCGCGGCGCCCAGGGCTCAGCGGGCGACGTCGGTCACATCTACGTGCCGGCCGGACCGCGACGTGATCTGCCGCTGCGGCATGAGCGGCTGCCTCGAGGCCTTCGCGGGAGGCGCCGCGCTCGCTCGGGATGGCGAGGCAGCGGCCCGAGCTGGCCGCAGCGCGATCCTGCGTGGGATCCTCGACGAGAAGGGCTTCGTCGACGCGGCCGACGTGGCGCTCGCCTCGAAGCACGGCGACCAGGTCAGCGTCGAGCTGATCACGGAGGCGGGCCGGTTGATCGGACAGATGCTCACGGGCATCGTCAACTTCTTCAATCCGTCGCTCCTCGTGATCGGCGGCGGCGTCTCCGGCGCCGGCGACCTGCTGCTCGCCACGATTCGCCAGACGATCTACCGCCGCTCGCTTCCGCTCGCCACACGCGATCTGATCGTCAGGCGGTCTGAGCTCGACGGTCACGCCGGTGTGATCGGCGCGGCGACGATGGTCGCGAACGAGCTCTTCGCGCGCGAGTACCTACCGCGCTGGCTCGGCGCGCGGACGCCCGCCGGCGCTCCGTAGAGCCTGCGCGCCGGAGCGCGTCACCGCTCCACCTCGATCCAGCGCTCCTCGGCCGCCGAGCGGGCGATCGCCTCGCCGAGCACGATCTCCTCGTGCCCGTCCGCGAAGGTCGGGAAGTCCGGTTCTGCCGGCACGCGTCCCTCCTCTACGGCTGCGTAGACGGTTCTGTAGAGCTGCTTGAACGTGTCGGTGAAGCCCTCCGCGTGACCGCCGGGATAGTCGCCGCGGAGCGGACCGCTCATCAGCGCCGGGTCGCGGAGCAGGATCTCGTTGGGGCGGTCGCGATGGCCGAGCCAGAGCTCCTCGTGCCGCTCCGAGCTCCAGGCAAGCGCACCCTTCGAGCCGTCGAGCTCGAAGGAGAGGTGGTTCTTCCGCCCTGCGCTGACCTGCGAGATCGTCACCTGGCCGCGCGTGCCGTCCTCGTAGCGCAGGAGCACGTGCGCGACGTCCTCGGTCGCCATTGGCCGGTCGACGCGCTCGACTGCGCCCGCGTCGGCGTAGGTCTCGACCGGTCCGGTCGGCACGTGCCGCACCGGATGCACGGTGTACAGGTCGGCGAAGACCGCAGCGACCCGGCGACCGGTGATCCAGCTGGTCAGATCGAGCCAGTGAGTGCCGATGTCGGCGACGGCGCGGAGCGAGCCGCCCAGCTCCGGATCGAGGCGCCAGTTCCAGTCGGTGACCTGGTGGAGCCAGTCCTGCAGGTAGGTGCCGTGGACGTTCCACACCTGGCCGAGCTCCCCGTCGAGCACACGCTGGCGCGCCTCGTGCAGGTGCGGATAGAAGCGGACGTTGTAGTTCGTACAGTGGACGAGACCGCTCTCCTCGGCGAGGTGGAGCAGCTCAGCCGACTCCGTCGACGTGAGCGCGAGCGGCTTCTCGCAGACGACATGCTTGCGGGCCGCGAGGACGGCCTTCGCCTGTGCGTAGTGGAGGTGGTTGGGAGTCGTCAGATGGACGACACGCACCCGGTCGTCCTCGAGCATCGCCTCGAAGCTCTCGTACGGCTCCGGCAGCCCAGTCTTCTGCCGCGCCCGTCCCGGCGACGAGCCCACGACGCCGAGGACCGGCACGCCGAGGCGGCGCAGCGCCTCGACGTGGACGGCGCCGATGAACCCCGTTCCGACGACGGCAGCAGAAGTCATCAGGCCAAATCTAGCTTATGCGCGCACCGAACACACTTTTGCTTGACATTTGCAGAAGTCGGTGAGATCGTGCGTTCTACAGCAAAGTGCCGCGGCGCTCCGCCGCTGTTGATGGGTGAGCCGACGGCCTCCAGCGAGCGAGGGGAGCAGGGTGATGTTGCACGTGCGAAACAGGATTGGTGGACGGCGCGCGGTCGGATGGGTCGCCGTCGTCGGCGCCCTCCTGACGATGGTCGTCAGTGTGGCTCCGGCAGGAGCAGCCGACTCGGCAGCGCCGGTGCTGGCAGCCGGAACGTTCTCGGCGGCGCCGAACGGCAACAACAACTGGCGGATCACCACGCCGCAGACGCTGAATCTGTCGGCGACGGACGACGTTGCCGTCTCGAAGTTCCAGTACTCGCTCGACGGCGGCGTCACCTACGTCGACGTGCCGGTCACGGAAGGCCCGTCGGCAACCGCCGCCGTGGCGCTGTCGCAGGAGGGCAACACGACCGTGCGCTACCGCGCGGTCGACAGCTCCGGCAACTTCTCCCGCGGCGCGATCGCGAACACCACTTTGAACCAGCCGGCTGCAGCCGGCGCAACGGAGGTCCGCTTGACGAGCACGACGGGCCGCAGCGCCGGTGACCTGCTGGTGATCGACACCGGCGCGGCTCAGGAGACCGTGACGATCGCGACGATCGTCACACCTGCTCCGGCCTCGCCGGCTCCCAACGTCACGCTGACGGCACCGCTGGCGAACGCGCACGCGGCAGCCGCCGCAGTGCAGGGGATCGCGACCTACCTGACGATCGCACTGCTGATCGACACGAATGGCCCGATGGCGACGTGGGCGATTCAGGCGACGACGCTGCAGCCGAACTCGGCGACCGCGGGCGCGCCCGCTGCTGCGCCGGGCGACACACAGCTCCGGTTGGCGAGCACGACGGGCCGGGCCGTCGGCGACCTGCTCCAGCTCGACCAGGGTGTGAACGCCGAGCTGGTGACGATCGCGAGCATCGTGACGCCCACGCCTCCCGCGCCGGGCGCGAACGTCGTACTCGCGGCGCCGGTGGCGAAGACGCACCTGTCCGGCTCGGCGGTCTACCTGCCGTCGATCGTGGGCGGGATGATCCTGCAGTCGCAGACGCTGACCCCGCTTCGCACGGATCCTCGCCTGCGCGACGCAACCGACACGGTCTCGAACGGCGCCGGCGGCGCCGCGCCTCGGCGAATGACGCTGGACGGCCAGTTCATGATCCCGAGGACCCTTCCCCTGAACCGGCTGACGGTCGGCAAGCACGTGCAGACGGTGGCGCTACAGGACACGGCCGGGAGCGTGGCCAAGCACACGAACACGTTCGTGGTCACGACCTCGTTCGCCGACCTCGACACGGTGCTGACGCAGTACGCGAGCAATGCGCTGTCGACGACGCTGAACGGTGCGACGGCGGTGGGCGCAACCGCCGTGCGGCTGCAAACCCCGTTCGGCTTCCGGGCCGGCCAGACGCTAGTGCTCGACACGGGCGACAACCAGGAGACGGGCACGATCGCGCGGCAGCTGATCCCACCGGCGACGCACAACACGACGCTGTCGGCCGCCGCTGCCGCCGGCGCGACTGCAGTCCGGCTGGCGAGCTACACAACCGCGACCAGCGGCCCGAATGCGCCGACGGTGAACGGCCCGATCGCGCTCCAGCCGATCGTGCTCGACACGGGTGCGAATCTCGAGGTCATCGCGGTCAAGAGCCACATAGTCCCGGTGCCGCCCGCGCCGGAGCCGAACGTGATCCTGACCGCTCCGCTGACGAAGGCGCACGCCGCCGGGACGGCGACGTCGCTTGCGAACGTGATCCTGAGCGCTCCGCTGACGAAGGCGCACGCCTCCGGATCCGCGGCCTCGAACCCGCGTCCGTTCGTCGATCCGGCGGTGGTCGCGAACCTGAAGGCGCTGCTGGCGAGCGCGGCTGCGGCGAACACGGCCGGCAACACCGCGGGCACGATCGACGCGCTGCAGCAGTTCAACGCAGCCGTGCACGACAACGTCAAGGGCGTCGAGAAGGCCGCGCTGATCAGCGCGGGCAAGGCGCTGATCGAGCAGGTGAAGGGCGAGTCGGTGAATACAGCCGGCACCGGTGTGACCGTCGGCGCGGCGGACCCGGGCGACCAGGCGATCCGCGTGTTCTGGAACCCGACCCCGTTCGTGGCCACCCCGGGGGCGACGTACAAGATCCTCGTCGACGGCAGTGCCGGGGGCTTCCGCCACCAGGCGATCGTCGACGCGCATGCGATGTTCCAGAAGCTCGGCTCCGAGAACGGCTTCGACGTCGACATCTGGGATCCGCCGCTCGCGACGTCTCCGGGACGGCAGACGCCCGCCGGCGTCTCACTGACGACGAATCCGTTCCTCGATCTGGCGACGCTGAGCCAGTACAAGACGATCGTCTTGAACTCGACGGTTGGCCTCAACGCGGCCGGCCTGAACTTCACCGAGTTCACGAATCTGCAGGCGTTCGTCCGCGCCGGCGGCGGCGTCATCGCGATCCACGGCGGAACCGACTCGATGCAGAACGTGCCCTGGTACATGGACCTCGTCGGGGCCGGCTTCACCAACCACGGCAGCAACCAGGGCGGGATCCTGATCGACACCGAGTCGGGGGGCCACGTCGAGCTCGTCAACGCCGACCCGAGCAGCACGGCGACAGCGGCGATGCCCGACAGGTTCTACACGGTGGACGAGCTGTACAACACGAACCGCGACCCGGTGTCGACCGGGATCGCGCACCCGCTCGTGTACGAGAACGAGGACTCGCTCGTCGGCCAGCTCGGCTACGGGACCGGCGCGTTGATGAACACCGACAAGCACGCGATGGTGTGGTGCCGGAACTTCGACGGCGGCCGCTCGTTCACGACGACGCTGAACCACAGCTGGCAGTTCAACACCGCGGCCTGGTTCCAGCAGCAGATGCTGGCCGCGGTCAAGTGGACTGCGGGCGTCGGCTACCTCAACTGCGTCACCTACAACGAGGTGGCTGAGCTGCTCGCGGCCGCGGTCGCAGCCGGCAACGTCAACGACGCCGGCAACGCGGTGCTCAGCTCGAAGCTGGCCAGCGCGAAGACCGAGTTCGACGCGGGCAACTACGGCAAGGCGATCGGCTACCTCGACGGGTTCATCGCCCAGACGAAGAAGCCGGTCAACTGCAGGTCAGCCGCGACCGGCACCTGCCCCGACGCGGGCGCCGCGCTCGGCAAGCTCGCGGCCAAGGCCCAGGAGCTCAGGAGCTGGGCGGACGGCTTCAGGTAGAGACGCTGCAGTGAACGACGGGTGGGATCCGGCGGCGACACGCTCGCCGCCGGATCCCACCACCTCCACCAGCAGACCACTACCATCCTCGGCGTGCGCCGGCTGCTCCTGCTGTTGTCCGTCTTCGCGTCGCTCATCTTCAGCGGCGAGGGATTGGCGGGCGAAGTGCTCCTACCGGACGACCAGGGCCGGACGATCCACTTCGACGTCCGCGTCGACGGCGTCGACGCCGAGTGGTACGCCGCCGTGTTGCGAGCGGCTCCGCACGGGAACGAGATCTCGACGGTGGAGATCGACATCGTCTCGTGGGACGAGATGCACACGACCTGCGGACGCAACGCGAGCGGCTGCTACTCACGCAACAAGATGGTCGTGCCGGCGGAGCAGAGCGACGAGAACGCGCACACGCTGGTCCACGAGTTCGGCCATCACCTCGACCGCTCGACGCCGGTGACCGGCGTCGGCGAGCCCAACGGCATGCCCGAGTGGTGGCGGGCGCGCGGGGTCGCCGAGCTCGTCCGCCTGCGCACCGTCGCGACCAGCTACATCCTCGGCTGGGACCGGAGCATCGCCGAGATCTTCGCCGAGGACTACGCGCAGCTCGCGCTTCCCGGCTCGAGCTTCAACATCATGTGGCTCGACGGGCCGGACGAGACGGTGCTGGCCGGACTGCGCGCCGACCTCGGGCTCGGCCCGCCGCCGGAGACGATCCACCCGCCGGTGATCAAGCCGGTGAGGCTCAGCCGCGACGGCAACCTCGCGCCGCGACGGAAGACCGCGATTCCGTTCAACCTGCTCGGGCCGAACCGACGCGTCACCGCAACCGCGACGTTCGCGGGCGCCGCCGAGAAGGGCGCCCGTGCGACCCTCGAGGTTCGCTGTGCCGGCAAGCGCGTCGCGCTGAAGACGCTCCGGCACGGCAAGACCGCGTTCGCGATCGACCAGCGCGACCTCGGCCCGGCCGACTGCACCGCCACGCTCACGAGCACGAGCGGCTCGACCAGGAGCTTCACCCTGGTCGTGCGGCTCTCGATCGCCGCCGGCCTCTAGGACTCTTAGCCGAAGCCGGCGCGGGCGAGACGCTTCTCGAGCACCGCCGCGAGGCGTGTCAGCGGGAACGAGATCACGAAGAAGAGAATCATCACGCCGGCGAAGATCTCGAAGGCGTGGATCTCGCCGATCCCGATCGGCTCCGGAAACGACAGCCGCTCGCTCTGCGACTTGGCCGTCTGCAAGATCTCGACGCCGCCGATCGTCTGCGCCAGCGTCGAGTTCTGGATGATGTTGACGAGCAGGCTGACGAAGGGCGGCAGCAGCCGGCGCAGCGCCTGCGGCAGGATCACCGAGCGGTGACGGCCGGTCCACCCGAAGCCGAGGGCCGCCGCCGCCTCGTGCTGCTCGCGCGGGATCGACTGGACAGCGCCGCGCGTGGCCTCGGCGACCTGGGCGCTGCCCCAGAGGACGAGCGCGATCGCAGCGCCAGTCAGGGGGGCGAACTTCAATGTGCTGGAGATCTCGGGGAGCCCGAAGTAGACCATGAACACGGTGACGAGGATCGGCAGGCCGCGGAAGACCTCGATGTAGAAGCGGATCAGCCACCGGAGGGGCGCGAGGTTGATCGTGATCAGCGTTCCGAGGAGGACGCCGATCACCGCGCTGCCGACGACCGCGATCGCCGACACGCGCAAGGTGGCCGGCAGCCCCACCTCGAGGATGTAGCGAAAGACAGGCTCGACCCAGTCGGGCATCAGACGATCACCTCCCCTCCGGGAGCGCCAGGTGTGACTCGAGCAGGCGAATCGCGGCCGAGAGCGTCCACACGAGCGTCAGGTAGACGACGCCGAGAACGGTGAGCGCCTCGAGCGTCTCCAGCGACTGGGCGCTGATGTTTTGCGCCGCCGTCGTCAGCTCGGAGTAGGCGATCACGTACATCAGCGAGGTGTTCTTGACGACGGAGATGTAGGTGTTGATCGACGACGGGAGCGCGATCCGGCCGCCGATCGGCAGCGTCACGTTGAGGAAGGTCTCGCGTGGGCTGAAGCCAAGCGCAGCGCCGGCCTCGCGGTAGCGGTAGGGCACCGCCTGGAAGCCGGCGCGGAAGTTCTCGCTGTTGAATGCCCCGCCCCAGATCATCACCGACAGCCAGGCAACGGTGAACTGATTCAGCGTCACCCCGAACTGCGGCAGCGCGAAGAAGATCATGAAGATCTGGACGAGGATCGGCGTGTTCCGGACGATCTCGACGTAGACCGCCGTCAGCTGGCTGACGACGGGGATGCGGTGCGCGCGGGCCGCGCCGAGCACGGCTCCGATGATCAGCGCGCCCGCGACCGCGACCGCCGACACCTTGAGCGTGTTGAGCAGACCGTCGAGGAGCTCCTCCCAGTTCTCGGAGACGAACGCCCAGAGGTCGTAGGTGACGGCGAGCAGCATGGCAGGCTAGGGAAGTGGCCGCCCGCGGCGGCCACTTCCCCTTGCAGTCGAGCGAGTGAGACCTACGGACAAACGGTGTCGACGCTGGGCAGTGATGCCGCCCGATACGTGAACGTGTTGTTCGGCCGCAGGATGTTCCTGGAGAACGCGGCCACGAACCGAGGCGCCACGTTGTTCCTGATGATCCCCTGGAAGATGTCCTTCTGCTTCATCAGGTTGAGTCGAGCATCGACCCAGCGCTTCAGGGCGACGTTGCCCTGCCTGATCCCGATCCCGTACGGCGCCTCGAGGAACAGGTCGTCCGTCAGCTTCGCGTTCGGGTCGGTCGCCGCCTGGAGAGCGAGCGACGTGTCGTCGAACATGACCGCGTCGGCCCGGCCCTGGTTGAACGCGATCACCGCGGCCGTGACGCTCTCGACGGCCAGCACCTCGGCGGTCGGGAAGCAGCGCCTCATCCAGCGGTCATAGATCGAGCCCGGAGTCGTGGCGATCTTCCGGCCACGGATGTCGTTCAGCGACTGGATCGGCGAGCCGTTCTTCACGAGCAGCCGCCCGGTCGCCTTGTAGTACGCCCGGGAGAAGTCGATCCGCGTGTCCCGGTCGGCCGTGTACGTGAACGTCGAGATGACGAGGTCGACGCGACCGCCCGTCAGCAGCGGCTCCCGCACAGCGGTCGGCGCACAGACGAACGACAGGCGCTGCTCGCGGCCGAAGGCGTAGCGAGCGAACCACTTCGCGATCTCGACGTCGACGCCGGCGTTCTTGCCGCGAACGTCCAGGTAGCCGAACGGCGGCGTGTCGCACTTGACGCCGACGATGAACCGCTTCCGGTTGGCGATGTCGGCCGGCAGCTTCGGCAGCGGTGCAGGCGCCTCCGCCTGTGCTGGCGCTTCCGCCTGTGCGGGCCCCGTCGCGGCGGTGGGTTGGGCGAAGCCGATCGTCGGCGGCGAAAACCGCAACGAGGGCGACCCCCACCGTGGCCAGGAGAATCCTCTTCATGCACGTGCTCCTTCCTCGTCGGTGACTGACATCTCTTCTAGTGAGCCGGCAAGCTGCAGCGAGCGGCGGAGGAACCTCCGCGTCCGCTCCTCGCGGGGACGGTCCAGCACGTCCGCGGGAATTCCCTCCTCGATGATCCGGCCCTCGTCCATGAACACGACGCGGTCGCCGACCTCACGGGCGAACTGCATCTCGTGGGTGACGACGAGCATGGTCATCCCGTCGCGGGCCAGATCGCGCATCACGATCAGCACCTCGCCGACGAGCTCGGGATCGAGCGCCGAGGTGACCTCGTCGAACAGCATCACGTGCGGCTCCATCATCAGCGCGCGCGCAATTGCAACGCGCTGCTGCTGGCCGCCGGAGAGCTGATGCGGGTGCTGATCCGCCTTCTCGGAGAGCCCGACGCGCGCGAGCAGCTCGCGACCGCGCTCCTCCGCTTCCGCCTTCGGACGCTTGCGGATCCGGCGCGTGGCCAGCGTCAGGTTGTCCATCACGGTCAGGTGCGGGAAGAGGTTGAACTGCTGGAAGACCATCCCGATCCGCGTCCGCACCGCCGAGACGTCGACGCCCTTGCGCGTGATCTCCTCGCCCTCGAAGAAGATCCGGCCGGCGTTCAGCGGCTCGAGCAGGTTGACGCACCGCAGCAGGGTGCTCTTGCCGCTGCCGCTCGGGCCGATGATCGTCAGCACCTCGCCGCTCGCGACGGTGAGATCGATCCCGTTCAGGACCTCGTTGTCGCCGAAGCTCTTGTGCACGCCGACCAGCTCGACGACGGGCCCGGCTTTCGCCGGCGCACCATTGCCCTCGGAAACTGCCCCCTCGGTCTCGACCCTCACCAGGGGACACACTACATCGCATTCGCAGGGAAACCCAGGGTTTTCTGGATGCCGCCAGTCCCTCGATCGAGGGACTCACCGCCGCGACCGAGTCCCCCGAACGAGGGAGGGCGGAGACCGGGTATCGCCCGCATGATTGATGCAGGTGCCGCGGCCACCCGCGGCCCCTTGCTGTACCGGCACCTGGTGCCACGTGGCCATGGACGAACCCGCTCGCTCCTCCCCTCTCACCGGCGCTCCGCGGATGCGGCTGATTCCGGGTGCCCTGACGCCCGGCGGCGACCCGTCCGTCGACTCCTACCGCCGGCTCGCGGACGTCTTCCACGACCTGCTCTCCGAGCAGAGCCTCGACTCGCTGCTCGTTCGGATCGCCGACACGCTCGACGAGATCGTCCCGTACGAAGCGCTGCACATCTACGAGGCGGACGAGCCGAAGCGCGAGCTCGTGCCGGCGCTCGTGCGCAGCGAGTACGCGAACGAGATCCTCAGCGAGCGCTTCCCGTTCGGCGAGGGGATCACCGGCTGGGCCGTCGACCATCGCGAGCCCGTGCTCGCCAACCAGGCTCACCTCGACCCGCGTGTGCGCTTCGTCCCCGGCACCCCGCTCGAGCCGGAGGCGCTGATCGTCGTCCCGCTCGTCGCGCGCGGCGCGCTGAAGGGAACGCTCAACGTCTACCGGATCGGCGAGGACGCATCCTTCACCGACGAGGAGTTCGAGCTCGCCAAGCGGCTCGGCGACGCGGCCGCACTGGCGCTCGACAACGCGCACATCCGGGCGCGGCTCGAGCGCGAGGCGCAGACCGACTCCCTCACCGGCCTCTACAACCACCGCCACTTCCACGAGCGCCTCCGGCGCGAGCTGACCCATGCGTCCAGCGCGCACGAGAACGTCGCCGTGGTGATGATCGACATCGACGACTTCAAGAAGGTGAACGACGTCTTCGGCCACGCCGTCGGCGACCAGGTGCTCGCCGATCTCGCCGACCACCTGCGGGCGACCGTCCGCTCCAGCGACGTCGTCTGCCGGATCGGCGGCGAGGAGTTCGCGGTGATCGTCCCGTCGAGTCACGAGGAGCACGTGGTCGCACTCGCGACCCGGCTCGGAAAGCGGCTGGACGAGGTCGAGCTCGATCTCGCCGGCCGGATCGCCGTCTCGATCGGGATCGCCCAGGGCCCCGAGCATGCCGCGAACCCGCGCGAGCTCGTCGCCTGCGCCGAGGCCGCGATGATGACCGCGAAGGCGCGCGGCAAGAACCAGGTCGTCTTCTTCGACGACTCGGCCACCGAGCGACCGGCTCCGCGAGACAGCCGCGGCGAGGACATTCGCTCGATCGCCCACCTGAAGATGCTCCAGTCGCTCGGCGGCAAGCTCAATCGCTCGAACGACGTGCGCGAGATCGGCATGGCGATCGCCAACGAGCTTCGCCAGCTGATCGACTACCACAACTGTCGCGTCTTCATCCGCGACGGCGACGAGCTCGCGCCGATCGCCTTCCAGGGCGAGCTGACCGCGCCGGACCGCACCGCGGCCGAGGTCTTCCGCCAGCGAGTCGACGAGGGCTTCACCGGCCGCGTCGTCGAGACCGGCGAGCCGCTCCTGCTCGCGGACGCGTCGAAGTGCGAGTTCGCGATCACGATCGAGGGCACGACGCAGATCGACGAGTCGATCATCGCGGTACCGCTCAAGTACGGCGCGCGCGTGATCGGCGCGATCGTCGTCTCCAAGCTCGGCCTCGACCAGTTCGACGAGGACGACCTGCGCCTGCTCGAGGTGCTCGCCGGCCACGCGGCCGTCGCACTCGAGAACGCGAGCCTTTACGAGGCGCAGCGGCGCGAGGCCGAGAGCGCGAAGGCCCTGCTCGAGTTCGGCCGCGACCTCGCGGCAGCCGAGGGTCTCGACCACGTGCTCACGCGCGTCGTCGAAGGTGCAGCGCAGCTGATCGGCGCGCCGAACGCGTCGCTCTGGCTGCAGGAGCCGGGCGGCGACCTCGTCGGACGGGCATCGGTGGGGTACGAGGACGGGCGCGTGATCGTCGGCAAACGCTTCGCCGCCGCAGCTGATCGCGCCGTTCGTCGAGCGGACCGAGCCGTACGAGGTCACCCCGGAGCAGTACGCCGCGTTCAGCGATCCGCCGGCCGGCGGCTCCGGCTCGTACATGATCGCCCCCTTCACGATCGAGGGACGCTGGGGCGCGATCGCCGTCGCAGCTCCGGCGGACGTCGAGTTCGGCGACCGCGAGCTCGAGCTCGTCGGGGGCCTCGCCCACCAGGCGAA
This sequence comes from uncultured Gaiellaceae bacterium, assembly GCA_963765705.1. Taxonomy (GTDB): domain Bacteria; phylum Actinomycetota; class Thermoleophilia; order Gaiellales; family Gaiellaceae; genus Gaiellasilicea. The sequence goes on along the minus strand of CAVXXJ010000011.1, from coordinate 431,957 downwards.
GCTCGCGATCGCGAACGCTTCCAGCTTCGCGGGGCTCGAGCGCACCTTCCTCTCGACCGTCGAGGCGCTCGCCAACGCGCTCGAGGCGCGCGACGAGTACACGTCCTCCCACGCTCGCTGGATCACCGACACGGCCCTGCGCGTCGGCCGGGAGCTCGGCCTCGACGGCGACACGCTGAAGCGGCTCGAGCTCGGCGCGCTCTTCCACGACATCGGCAAGATCGGGATCCCGAACTCGGTGCTGCTGAAGCCTGGGCCGCTGACCGATGAGGAGCGGCACGCTGATCGAGACGCACCCGGAGCTCGGCGAGAGGATCATCGCCCCGATCGACCAGCTGCAGGACGTGTGCGGCATCGTGCGCTCGTGCCACGAGCGCTGGGACGGCGAGGGCTATCCCGACCGCAAGGCGGGCGAGGAGATCCCGCTCGAGGCGCGGATCATCTTCGCCTGCGACGCGTACCACGCGATGACCACCGACCGGCCGTACCGCCGCGCGCTGCCCTCGGAGGAGGCGCTTCGCCGGCTCGAGGACGCAGCCGGCACGCAGTTCGATCCCCAGGTCATCGACGTCTGCCTGCGCGTCCTCGAGACCGCTCCTGCCCCGGCTTAGCGGAACAAACGGAGGAGGGCGGCTCGCGCCGCCCTCCTCCTGGTCCCCTACGACTGGTGCCCTACGACACGTCCGTGCTCGAGCCCTCGCGGACGAGAGCCCAGGCACGGCGATACGACTCGAGCTTGGGCTCGGCGTTCACCCTCACGTCGCCGTGGTGCAGCTCCTGGAGCGCCTTCACCTTGTTCGGCCCTGCGGGTGCCTCTTCGATCGCGACGACCGCGATCTCCCGGCCGGCTGCGACGAGCGAGTCGATCGCGGACTGCGACCAGGGCTCACCGATCTTGTTCAGCTCCCTGGTCGCGCGAACGAGCGCGTCGAAGACGGTGCGGCCGCCGGCCTCGTCGGGCCGGACGCCGTCGTCCCAGTTGCCGGCTTCGAGGGCCCGGTCGAGCGCAGCGAGCGCGGCGATGAGCGCCCTGTTCGCGTGCGTCGAGGCGAGCGGCGAGTGCGATGCGACTGCCGCGCGGACAGCTGCGATGTCGGCCCGCAGGCTGCGGATCGACAGCGACACCGGGATCGTGATCAGCGCCTCGCCTGCGTCGTTGCTGGCGAGGCAGAGCACCCCGGTGACCGTCGTGTTACCGCTGATGCCGGCGGTGTTGAAGTCCAGCGACACGTTCTGGCTGCCGCCGGCAGAGGCCACGGAGCCTGACGTCGCCGACGTGCTCGACCCACGGCAAGTCGCTCGGGGTCGCGCAGTCCGAGACTGCCTCGGTGATCGTCCAGTTCAGCGGCTCGTCGACCTCGGGAGCGATGTTCCCGATCGTCGAGCGTGTCCGAGGTCGTCTTCCCCTCGAGCAGCGTCTTCGAGTAGCTCCGCTCCGCCGCCGTGATGTGCGGGCACTCGATCAGCCGCGAGCCCCGACACGATCGGCGACGGCGGTCACCGACGACGTGTCGAACATCATCGGGATCAGACCCACGCAGCGGCTGCGCGAGCCGGATGATGTGCCCGCGCGGCCGCGTCTCCTGCGCGACGCCGTGCGCGTCGAGCCGCACCGCCATCGTCGGGCCGACCGGATCGCCGGCCCGGAGTACTGCGCCTCGGTGATGAAGTAGCCGCACGGCGGCGCTTCGATGATCCGCGCCGGATTGACGTAGTCCGTGGCCGTCGGTTCCGGTTGCGTCGACTGGTTCGGCTCGACCGCCGGGTTGTCGGCGGGGTCGTCGTCGCGGTCCGGACAGCTCGTGCACCGGGAAGCGCGCGGGAAGCGCCCCCACGGGTACGACCCGCGAACGGACGACACGGCCGACGTTCGCCTCTGGTAGCGCGATCGACTGCTCGACCGCTTCGTGGATCCTCGCCCGGCGCGCCCAGTAGTACTCGAGCGTCTGGAACTCCTCGCACAGGCGACCCGTACGACTTGCGGTTGCGGTTGGCGAGCTGCGTGCCCTCGGCCGGTCGCGTGTTGCCACCGGATGCCCGGTTCTCGGCCAGCATGCCGATCATGTTCTTGAGCCCGATCGTGTTCCGGAGGATGCCCTCGTGGCTGTCGCCGCCCGTGCTGGTACGGGCCGTGCCACCAGCCCGAGAGCGCCGCGTTGTCGTACATCCAGCCCTCGACGAGGCCGTCCTTGCCCTCGCGGAACGAGCCCCTCGTAGACGTTCAGGTGCCGCGAGGAGAGGATCGGCAGGTCCTCGCTGTCGCCCTCGTGCAGGTCGACGCCGACCTCCGGCGTGTAGTCGCGCAGCATCCGTCGCGAACGCCACTCGTCTCCGGCTGGCAGCAGCTCGGCGTGGTCGCGGTTCAGGTCGGCGCCCGTCTCGTTGCCGCGGGTGTTCCTGGCGCGGCCGTTCGCCGTTGATCGACGGAACGATCAGGACGGTCGTGTTCGCCAGGATCTCGAGCAGATGCGGGTCCTCGGTGAACGCGAGCATGCGCGCGAAGATCAGGCATGACTCGCGGCCCTGCGGCTCGTCGCCGTGGACGTTGCAGTTGTACGGATCGTCGGCCGGTTCGAGATCGCCGCGGCCGTCGCCGGCGGGCTCGGATAGCCGAGGATCAACATGTTGATCGGCCGGTTGCCCGGTGCTGCCGGTGCCGCTGAGGATCGGGTTGGTGCGGCCCGAGCTCGACGACGCGGACGCGGTCGCTGGCCGCGTCGAGCGCCGCCGTGTACGCGCACTCCTGCACGTCGCGTCGTGTAGGTCGCGTTCCCGCTCGTCTCCCACGCGTCCGCAGATCCGGCGCCCGGACCCGGTACCCCATTGGGGCCGCGTCGTGCCGAAGACGGGCTCGGAGTACGGCTGTGCCGTCGTGCCGAAGCGGGCGCGGACGCGCCACTGGTAGCGCCCGCCGAGCGCGAAGCCCGCTTCCGCGAACCGCGGCGACGCCGGCGTGACCGTGCGGATCGGCTGCCAGACGCCGACGATCACCGAAGCACCGGTCGGCACGTTGGCGGCGTCGACCGGCGTCCGCTCGATCTGGTAGTCGGTGGCGCCGGCGACCGGCTCCCACGCGAGCGTCGCGAAGCCCTCGTTCTGGGTGGCGGTCAGCCCGACGACCTGGTTCGGCTCCGATCATCGCCTGGGCGCTCGCAATCGCGAGCTGTGACACCGCGAGCACGATGAGCGCAGCGACGCCGAACAGCAGCGCCCGCGTATGTGTTCTGGGAAAGCGCGAAGCCGTGAGCCTTGCAGCCCCCTTGGACATTCTGAAACTCCCTTCTCCCTTGATCCCCGGTCCCGCTGCCGCTGCGGCCCGCTGAGCTGTTGGCGTCGCTACCAACCTAGGGCAGTTGCGCAGCGCGAGTCAAGCAGTCGCTTTCACACACGCTCGGCGAGCAGGAGCTGCGGCGTCCGGTAGACGTCGCTCCACTCGCCGGCAGGCATTCGGAAGCCTTGGAGCCCGCCGCGGACGGCGGCGGCGACCAGCACCTCGCCGCCGCGAGTGAAGACGCAGACGTCCTCGCCCGCGTCGAGCGGCTCGTAGGCCCCCTCGAAGGCGGCGGCACGACGCGCGCGCAGCGCCAGCGTCCGGCGGATCAGGTCGAGCTTCGGCGGTGGCTCGCTGGATGAGAGCTGACGCCGCCGATCCTCCCAGTTCACCGGCCGCCGGTTGTCCGGGTCGACGAGCGCGAGGAAGGAGACCTCGTCGCCCTGGTAGATGTCCGGAACGCCCGGCGTTGTCAGTTTGAGCAACGTGGTGCCGAGCACGTTCTGCTGAGCGCGCTCGCGGATCGACTGGATGTACGCGGCGACCTCCTCGTCCTCGAGCAGCGAGACGGCGAACGCCTTGGCGCCAGCCTCCCACTCGTGATCCTGGTCGATCCAGCTCGTGTGCACCTTCGCCTCGCGGAGCGCCTTCTCCAGGTACTGCTCGAGCCGCTCCGGCGTCAGCGGCCAGGCGCCGACGACGGTCTGGAGGATCAGGTACGCCTCGTTGGGGTCGCGCCAGCCGGCGATCCGCGGCCGGACCAGCGCCTCCCACGCAGCCGGGTCGCCGGCGATCGCGGCGAGGTGCGCGCGTACGTCGCCGCTGCGCTTGGTGTCGTGCGTGGTCGTCGCGAGCAGCCCGCCGGGCGGGCGCGCGAGGTTGGCCGCGTGGAAGTCCGCGACCGAGAGCGAGAACCGACCAGGATCTCCTCCGACCTCGTTCAACGCCACGAAGCGGTTCCAACGGTAGAACGCCGTGTCCTCGACACCCTTCGCGTGCACGGGCGGTGTCGTCTGCTGGAAGCGAACGACGAAGGCGTCGTGCCCGCGCTCCTCGAGCAGGAGGATGCGCGCGAGGTGGTCCGGAAGACGCGCGGCCTCGATCGCGGCTCGATCCTCGGCCGTGACGAGCCCGGCATCCGGCTCGACGTACGTGCGATAGACCTGGAAGGACGCGACGGCCCACCCGAGGTCGGCGTGGAAGGGCAGCTTCGCGGCGAGCTGAGCGACCTCGTCCGCGAACGTCGTCCGCGCCTGCTCGAGCTTTGCCTCCGCGGCGACCTCGTCGAAGGGCCGCCGCTCGCCGGTCAGGTCTTCGTAGAGCCGCGGACAGCGGCTCCTCGCCGGCGGGATCGACGAAGAGCGCCGTGACGTCGTTCAGGAACTCGTAGCCGGTCGTCCCCTCGACCGGCCACTCCGGCCGGAGCCGCTCGCCCGGCTCGAGGATCTTCTCGACCCAGAGGCGCGCGATCCCCGCTTCTCGCAACCGCTCGAGGTAGCGCCGGGGGTTCGCGAGGCCGTCCGGGTGGTCGATCCGCACGCCGTCGACGAGACCCGACTCCGCCAGCTTGACGACCTTCGCGTGCGTCACCTCCCACACCTCGGGATCCTCCATGCGCACGCCGGCGAGCTCGCCGACGTCGAAGAAGCGTCTGTGCGCGCCGGTGCGCCAGTCGAGGTCGAAGAACTTCGCGCGCCAGAGCGGGTCGTGCCAGAAGGGATTCTCGTCGCTCGTCGCCATGTGGTTGGGGACGATGTCGAGCACGACCCCCATTCCCAGGTCCCGTCCGGCCGAGCAGAGGGCGCGGAACTCGTCCTCGCCGCCGAGCTCCTCCGAGATGTGCGTCGGGTCGACGACGTCGTAGCCGTGCGTGGAGCCCGAGCGGGCCTGGAGCGAGGGCGACAGGTAGAGGTGCGAGACGCCGAGGTCGCGCAGGTACGGGACGAGCTCGCGCGCCTGGCACGAAAGCCGAGGTCCGGCCCCAGCTGGAGCCGGTACGTCGCCCTCAGGTCCATCACCCGACTCGGCGGAGCACGACGAGGGAGCGCCCCTCGACCGGGCACGACGCCGCGCGCCGGGTAGACCTCGGCGCCCGACTCGAGGTCGGGGTCGGCCGTCGAGAGCTCATGCGTCCAGCGGCGGCCGAACGAGACGGCCGGCAGCGTGAAGACGATCTCGTCCGGCCAGGCGTTGAAGAGGATCAGGAAGGTGTCGTCGATCACGGGCGCGCCCTGCGGGCTCTGGGTCGGGATCTCGCTGCCGTTCAGGAAGACGCCGAGCGTGAGCGCATCGTCGTCGCGCCAGTTGCGCAGCGTCATCTTCCGCCCGTCCGGCCGGAACCACCACACGTCCGGCGCCCCCGAGCCGAGCCGCTCCTCGCCGGTGAGGAAGTCGGCTCTGTGGAAGACCGGATGGGTCGACCGCAGCTCGATCAGGCGCTTGGTGAACGCGAGCTGGCGCTCGCCGCGCTCGTCGATCCCCCAGTCGATCCACGAGATCTCGTTGTCCTGGCAGTAGGCGTTGTTGTTGCCACGCTGCGTCCGAGCGATCTCGTCGCCGCCGAGCAGCATCGGCACGCCCTGCGAGAGGAAGAGCGTCGCGAGGAAGTTGCGCATCTGCCGCTCGCGCAGCGCATTGATCTCCGGGTCGTCGGTCTCGCCCTCGACGCCGTGGTTCCAGCTCCGGTTGTGGTTGTCGCCGTCCTGGTTGTTCTCGAGGTTCGCCTCGTTGTGCTTCTCGTTGTAGGTGACGAGGTCGCGGAGCGTGAACCCGTCGTGCGCCGTGATGAAGTTGATCGACGCGAACGGCCGCCGGCCGTCGTGCTGGTAGAGATCGCTCGAGCCGGTGAAGCGCGATGCGAACTCGCTCACGGGCGCCTGGCCGCGCCAGAAGTCGCGCATCGTGTCGCGGTAGATCCCGTTCCACTCCGTCCAGAGCACGGGGAAGTTGCCGACCTGGTAGCCGCCCTCACCGACGTCCCACGGCTCGGCGATCAGCTTCACCTGGGAGAGGATCGGATCCTGGTGGATGATGTCGAAGAAGGCCGAGAGCCGGTCGACCTCGTGGAACTCGCGGGCGAGCGCCGACGCGAGATCGAAGCGGAAGCCGTCGACGTGGCACTCGATCACGAAGTAGCGGAGCGAGTCCATGATCAGCCGCAGCACCGACGGGTGCACCGGGTTGAGTGAGTTGCCCGTACCGGTGTAGTCCATGTAGTGGCGCGCGTCGCCCGGGACGGTGCGGTAGTAGGAGAGGTTGTCGATCCCCTTGAACGAGAGCATCGGCCCGAGGTGGTTGCCCTCGGCGGTGTGGTTGTAGACGACGTCGAGGATCACCTCGATCCCCGCTCCGTGCAGGGCCTTGACCATCCCCTTGAACTCCTTCACCTGCTCGCCGCGGCGGCCGGTCGCCGCGTAGAGCGCATGCGGCGCGAGGTAGCCGATCGAGCTGTAGCCCCAGTAGTTCGTCAGGCCCTTGGCGGCGAGGTGCATCTCGTCGGCGATGTGATGGATCGGCAGCAGCTCGACCGCCGTGACGCCGAGCGAGCTGAAGTAGGCGAGCGCCGGCTCGGACGCCAGCCCGGCGTACGTGCCGCGCAGCTCCTCGCGCACCCCGGCCATCAGCTTCGTGAAGCCCTTGGTGTGCACCTCGTAGATGACCGTCTCGTTCCACGGGCGCTCGGGCGGCTTGTCGTCCTGCCAGTCGAACGACTCGTCGATCACGACCGACTTCGGAATCGCCTCCGCGTCGTCCTCGTCGTCGCGCTCGAGATCGGCGTCGTCGCCTCCCGGGACGTACGGGAGCGTGTTGCCGCTGCTCCCAGAGGATCGGCCCCTCGATCGACTTCGCGTACGGATCGATCAGGAGCTTCGCCGGATTGAAGCGGTGACCCTGCTCCGGCGCCCACGGGCCGTGGACGCGATAGCCGTAGCGCTGGCCGGGAGCCGATGCCGGCCAGGTAGCCGTGCCAGTGGTAGGCCGTTCGCTCGGTCAGCTCGTAGCGCGTCTCGCGGTCGTGCTCGTCGAAGAGGCAGAGCTCGACCTTCGCGGCGTGCTCGGAGAAGAGGGAGAAGTTGGTGCCGTCACCGTCCCAGCGCGGGCCGAGCGGGAAGGGCTTGCCCGGCCAGACCCTCACGCGTCGAGCTCGACGTCTCGTTGGCGAAGTCGGCGCGCAGCGTCGACGCGGCCCGGCGGAGGGTGAGCGTGCGCGCGCTCTCGTCGGTCTCGATCTCGAGCTCGCGCGGCAGCTCGCGCCGCAGCCGCAGCAGTCGCGCGTACAGCTCCTCCGGCTCTCCGCGGCGTCAGCTTCGAGCGCTCGAACGCCGCCTCGTCCTGCGGGTCGGGCACCTCGCCGGAGAAGCCGGCGAAGCTGGGCGAACTCGCGCCGCCGGCCCTGGCGGGTGGCGTCGGCGATGAACGGGTCGATGTGGTCGGTGAAGAACTGGAACGGCGCGGTCTCGCCGTACTCCTCGCCCTGGAAGAGCAACGGCGTGAACGGGCTGAAGAGAACCACCGCCGCCGCGACGCGCCGCTTCGCATCGGGCAAGCCGGTCGCCGACCGCACGGTTGCCGACCTGGTCGTGGTTCTGGGCGCACGCGACGATGCGAGCGCCCTCCGGCCGGCGCAGCTCCAGGGCGATGCTCTCCATCGAGCCGTCGAAGTCCGCGTAGTAGCCGTCCTGCTCCCCGGTCAGCGCGACGTGCAGCGCGTGGTGGAGGCTGTCGAGCCACATCGCGTCGTGGTTCCACTCGCGGAGCGGGCGGAAGTCGGCCGGCCCCATCTCGCTGATCACGAGCGTCCCCGGGCTCGCGGCGCGCACCCGGTCGGCGAGCTCGGCGAGGACGTGCCGGTCCGAGTCGTCCTCGACGGCGTGAACCGCGTCGAGGCGCAGGCCGTCGATCCCGTACTCGCGCACCCAGAGCTCGGCGTTCTGGATCGCCCACTCGCGCACGCCGGCCTGCGAGTAGTCGAGCGCCTGGCCCCACGGCGTCTCGCCGAACCGGTCGGTGAAGTACGGCCCGAACGCGCGCAGCGCCTCGTTGCCGGGGCCGATGTGGTTGTAGACGACGTCGAGCACGACGCCGAGCCCTGCACGGTGAGCGGCGTCGACGAGCCGCGCCAAGCCCTCGGGACCGCCGTAGACCGGGTGCGGCGCGAAGCGAGTAGAGCCCGTCGTAGCCCCAGCCGCGGTTGCCCGGAAAGGTCGCGACGGACATCAGCTCGATCGCGGTGACGCCGAGCTCGCGCAGGCCGGCGAGTCGCGGGACGACGCCGTCGAACGTGCCCTCGGGGGAGAACGTGCCGACGTGCAGCTCGTAGAGGACGAGCTCGTCGAGGGAGAGGCCCGGCCCGGGAGCGATCTCGAACGCGCTCGTGTCGAGGATGCGCGACGGCCCGCGCACGCCCTCGGGCTGCCAGCGCGAGCAGGGGTCAGGCCACTCCTCGGCGCCGTCGAGGACGAAGCGATAGTCGTCGCCCGGGCTCGCGGCGGCGTCGCCGGCCCAGAGCCCGTCGCCCGCGTCGCTCAGAGCTGCTCGCCCGTGGACTGCGACGGACCGCGCGTGCGGCGCCCAGACGCAGAAGCGCGTGCGGCCGGGCTCGAGCGGCACGGCGCCGAGCTGGGTGGACGTTGCGAGAGGCACGGCGCGACGGTACCCGACCGGCGTCGCGTCGAACCGAAGGGAACTAGCCCGCGGCCTCCGCCGAGCGCAGGCCGCGCAGGGCCCAGAGCGAGAAGCCGGTGATCAGCGCCGCCGCGATCCCGAAGGCGAGCGCGACGTGGATCTCGTCGCCCGCGAGCATGCTCCGCACGGCCTCGAGCACGTACGTGAGCGGGTTCACCGTCGCGACCGCCTCGATCCAGCCCGTCAGCAGCCCGAGGGGCACGTAGACGGGCGCGAAGAAGAGGGTCAGGAAGACGGGCATCTGCATCACCGGCCCGGCCTGCATCGTGCGGAAGCGCATCGCGACGCCGCAGGCCCAGAGCAGCCCGGCGAGGTTGAGCAGGAGCGCGAGGGCGTACATCCCGAACACGTCGACCGGCCCGCCGAAGACGTTCATCCCGGCGATGAGCGCGACCACCGTGAGCACGGTCGCCGTCACCGCCCAGCGCAGGACCGCCGCCAGCGCGTAGCCGAGCACGATCCCGGTCCGGTTCGGCGCCGCGAGCAGCAGTCGCCGGGCGAAGCCGGACTCGAAGTCGCGCGCGATCCCGAAGCCGGTGAAGACGCCGCCGAAGGCGGCCGACTGGACCAGCACGAAGCAGAACTGGAACGCCGTGTAGCCCGGCTCGAAGTCGAAGCCCGGCACCTTCGCGACCTGCGAGAGCCCGCCGGCGAACGCGGTGAAGAAGAAGAGCGGGAAGATCAGCGACGGGAAGAAGAGCGCCGGGTTCGTGAAGACGTTCTTCAGCGTCCGCCACGCCACCCCGGAAGCGACCGGCCAGATCCTCATGTCCGCGCCAGCCTCTGCTTCAGCGACAGCGACGCGGCCGTCGTCGCGACGATCCCGATCAGGACGGCGAAGCCGAAGCCGAGCGCGAGCGCGTCCCCGTTCCAGCCGGTGATGATCAGGCTCCGGACGCACTCGATCAGGTACGAGACCGGATTCACGGTCGCGACGAAGCGGAACCAGTCGACGTCGATCAGGTCCCGCGGCGTGTTCATCGAGGAGAGGAAGAGGAAGACGAAGAGCAGCGGGAAGAGCCCCTGGATCGCCTCGCCCGAGCCGGTGCGGAGCGCGAGGAAGACGCCGAGGGCGCCGAAGCTGATCGAGATCACGGCGGCGAACGCGAAGCAGCGTCGAGGATCCCGAGCGCCCCCGCCGCGAAGTCGACGCCGACGACCAGGCCCACGACGATGTAGAAGGCCGCCTGGATCAGGCCGAGGACGACGACGCCTGCGAGCTGGCCGGCGATCAGCGCCACCCCGCGCATCGAGGTCAGCGAGAGCCGGTTGAGGAAGCCCGTCTGGATGTCCTTGGCGAGATCGGTGCCCGCGTTCATCGTCGAGAAGAGCGCCCCCTGGATGAACGGGACCGCGAGCGCGAACGCGAGGAACGAGTCGGTGGGGAAGCCCGGCAGCTTCGTCGACGCCTTCAGCCCACCCGAGTTCACGAGCAGGAGCATCATCGGGAAGATCAGCGGGAAGACGACCGCCGCCGGCTGCCGGCTCGTCCGCACGATCGAGCGCCGGGCGAGCGCGCCAGACCTGCGCCCAGAAGTTGGTCATGCGGCAGGTTCGGCGGCGGCTGCGTCCGCCTCGTCTTCGCCGGCGCCCTCCAGCGAGCGGCCCGTCTTGGCGAGGAAGACGTCGTCGAGCGAGGGCGCCTGGATCTCGAGGCTCGCGAGCGTCAGGCCGGCGTCGTCCACCGCGCGCACGACGGCAGGCAGGCCGGCGAGCCCCTCGCGCAATCGGACGACGACCTCCCGCGCGTTGCCGCCGAGCGCCTCGCCGTAGGGGGCGAGCGCAGCGGCGAGCCGGTCCTGGTCCTCCTCGTCGGCGGGGATGGCGTGCACGCTCGGCAGACCGATCTCGGCCTTCAAGGCGGCGGGCGTGCCCTCGGCGACGATGTGCCCGTGGTCGATGATCCCGACCCGGTCGGCGAGCACGTCCGCCTCCTCGAGGTACTGCGTGGTCAGGAAGACGGTGACCCCGTCCTCACGGGCGAGTCGCGAGACCTCGTCCCAGAGGGCCGTGCGGCTCTGGACGTCGAGCCCGGTCGTCGGCTCGTCGAGGAAGATGATTCGCGGCCGGTGCACGAGCGCCAGCGCCAGGTCGAGCCTGCGCTTCATCCCGCCCGAGTAGCCGCCGACCTTGCGGTCGGCCGCCTCGCTCAGGCCGACGCGATCGAGGAGCTCCTGCGAGCGCGGCTTCCGCTCGGCCCGAGAGATCCCCTGCAGCGTCGACTGCAGGCGCAGGTGGTCGCGCCCGGTCAGCATCGGATCGAGTGCGGCCTCCTGGAGCGCCGCGCCGATCACGGAGCGCACCTTCGGGCCTTCCTTGACGACGTCGTAGCCGCCGACGCGCGCAGTTCCCGAGGTCGGCGGCAGCAGCGTCGTCAGCATCAGGACGGTGGTCGACTTGCCGGCGCCGTTCGGCCCCAGGAAGCCGTAGATCTCGCCCGGCTCGACGCGCAGGTCGATTCCGTCGACCGCCCGCGGCCCCTTTTTGAACTCGCGGACGAGCCCCTCGACCTCGATGCTGTTGTCCCGCTCCACTCCGTCCAACACTACCCGCGCCGTTCGAGGCCTTGTGTTTCAGAAACACAAAGTCGAGTTGCGCCCGGAGACCGAGGCGGCAGCGCGATTCCGTGGCGCGGGACGACTTTGTGTTTCTGAAACACAAAGTCACGCCGCTCGTCGCGGCTACGGCAGCGGCTGCAGCTTCCGGGCCGCGCCGAGGAGCAGCTCACGGCTCGGCGCGTCGAGGACGACGCCGACCTTCCCGACCAGGATCTCGCCTTGCCAGTGCGGGCGGGGATCGCTGAAGACGCTCATCGATCCGGGCGGAGCCGTCGGGTCGCCGCCGTCGTCGATGCCGAGGGCGTAGAGGCCCGCGGGATCGACTGCCTGGGAAACGCGAATGCCCCCCGCGTACTCGATCCGCACCACGACGCCCTCCACCTTGCGTCCGTCGGTCAGCTCGGCGCCGACCTGCTGGAGCTCGACCCGCTCGACGTTCTGGCCGGCGAGGCCCAACGGGATCCTCCCGAGGATGGACGCCACCCCGCCGAGGGAGATCGTCGTCCCCTCCTTGCCCCAGCCGGAGGTGGGCCGCGGCGCGGAGCGCTCCGGTGGCGCAAACAGCGACGGGTCGCGCGCGATCGTCTCGATCGAGACGACGCGCCACTCGGGAGAGCGCCGGCCACCCGGATACGTGTGGTGGAAGCGCAACGGCCGGTACGACGCCGCATCGACCGCGACCTCTTGAACGGACCCGGACGGCCTCGTCCGGAACCGGATCAGCTTGGCCGGCTGCCCGTCGACGGTGGTCTCGCCGACGACCTCGGCAGAACCGTCTGCCAGCGCGTCGCGATACCCGACCACGAAGCCGGCCAGGGCCGGATCGAGCTGGGGCACGTTGCCTCCCATCGGAAAGTCACCGACATCCGACCACGCGTGCTGCGGGGTCTCCACGATCTCCGTCAGCTGGACGCCGTCGGTCAGCAGCCTCGTGCGCAGCGTCTTGCGCTCCTCGTCGTACCAGTACTCCGTGCTGTGCACTCGGCGCCGTTCCTCACCGGTGGCGATCTCGACGACGACGTCGCGATCCCACGAGTACTCGACCACCGCGTGCACGACCGGCCCGCCACCGACCGCGGCGAGAGCACGATCGACGACGTTCGGCCCGCGCTCCTGCCACGGAGCCACCAACGCAAGCGCGACCGCCGCCGCAACGCCGACGGCGACCGTAAGGACGCGGCCGCGGTGGAGGCGCCGGGCGTCCGGCCGCTGCGTCTCGGCAACTGCGTCGGCGATCGCGAGCAAGCGCGGCTCGTGGCCGACGAGCTCGAGGAGCTCTCGATCCGAGAGCGCGTTCATGGTCGGACTCCTTCCTGCTCGAGGACGACGCGGAGGCGATCGAGCGCGCGGGAGAGGCGCATCTTGCAGGCGGCTTCCGTCCAGCCCTGGCGGTCGGCGATCTCGCGGAAGCTCAGGCCGCGGACGAGCTTGAGCAGCACGACCGTCCGCTGGCCGTCGGGCAACGTGTCGATAGCGCGTCGCAACGCGGCAGCCACGTCGGCGCCGTAGTCGGGTGGGAGCGGCTCGACCGGGACGAGCGGGGACCGGTCGCGCCGCCTGGCCTCGTCGACGAGGCGGCGGCGCGCGACGGTATAGAGCCAGGCGAGCACGGGCGTCGCACCGGGCTCGAACCGGTCGAGGCCGGCCACCGCTGCGACGAAGACGTCCGCGGTGATGTCCTCTGCCTCCGCCGGCGACGACGAGCGCCTGCGAATGAACCCGTAGACGTCACGGTAGTGGCGGCGGAAGGCCTGCTCTGCGGGCTCGCTCATCACCTCTTCTCTCGGACGAGGCGCGAGAAGGTAACGCTACGTCGAGTCGTCGGGAACGAGCCACACGACCGCGAGCGGCGGCAGCGTGACCTCGGCAGAGTACTGCTGCTCGTTCCATGGCACCTTCTCGGCCTGGAGCCCGAGCCCGTTCCCGGCATCCGAGCCGCCGTAGAAGCGCGAGTCGGTGTTGAGCGCCTCGCGCCACTTGCCTCCGGACGGGAGGCCGATCCGCCAGCCCTCGCGCACGACCGGCGAGAGGTTTGCGGCGCACACGAGCGTATGCTTCCCGTCCTCGGACCTGCGCACGAACGCGAGCACGTTCTCGTTCGCCGCGTTCGGCTCGAGCCAGCGGAACCCCTCGTGGGAGTGGTCGAGCTCCCACAGCGCGGGCTCGTCCACGTAGACGCGGTTGAGGTCGCGAACGAGCGCGTGGACGCCGGCGTGGTCGGGCTCCTCGAGCAGGTGCCAGTCGAGCGACCCGGCCGGCTCGCTCCACTCCTTCTGCTGGCCGAGCTCGCAGCCCATGAAGAGCAGCTGCTTGCCGGGGTGCGCCCACATGTAGCCGTAGAGGGAGCGCAGATTGGCGAAGCGCTGCCAGCGGTCGCCGGGCATCCGTGTCAGCAGGGAGCCCTTGCCGTGCACGACCTCGTCGTGCGAGAGGGGCAGCACGAAGTTCTCGTTCCAGGCATAGACCATCGAGAAGGTGAGCTCGTGGTGGTGGAAGCGTCGGTGGATCGCCTCCTTCGAGAAGTACTCGAGCGTGTCGTGCATCCAGCCCATGTTCCACTTGAAGTCGAAGCCGAGGCCCCCGAGATGGGTGGGCCGCGACACACCCGGCCACGCCGTCGACTCCTCCGCGATCGAGAGCACGCCCGGCTCGCGTTCGTGCAAGACGTCGTTCAGCTCGCGCAAGAAGGAGACGGCCTCGAGGTCCTCGCGGCCGCCGAAGGCGTTCGGCACCCACTCGCCCTCCTTGCGCGAGTAGTCGAGGTAGAGCATCGACGCGACAGCGTCCACGCGCAGCCCGTCGGCGTGGAACTCGCGTACCCAGTAGAGCGCATTGGCGAGCAGGAAGTTCCGCACCTCGTTCCGGCCGAGGTTGAAGATCAGCGTCCCCCAGTCGGGATGCGACCCGCGCCGCGGGTCCTCGTGCTCGTAGAGCGCCGTCCCGTCGAACCGCCCCAGCGCAAAGTCGTCTGTCGCAGGAAGTGCGCCGGCACCCAGTCGAGGATGACGCCGATCCCGGCCTGGTGCATCGCGTCGACGAACGCACGGAAGTCGTCCGGATCGCCGAGCGTCGAGACCGGCGCGTAGAAGCCGGTCGCCTGGTACCCCCACGAGCCGGAGAAGGGATGGTGCTGCACCGGGAGCAGCTCGACGTGCGTGAAGCCGAGGTCGTCGGCGTACGAGACGAGCTGGTCGGCGAGCTCCTTCCAGCTTCAAGCCGAGCCGCCACGACTCGGCGTGCACTTCGTAGATCGAGAGCGGCTCCTTCAGCGGCTTCGGCACCGCGACGACGCTCGACCCATGCGTCGTCGCCCCACTCGTAGCCCGACCGGTAGATCCTCGAGGCGGTCTTCGGCGGCACCTCGGCGTAGAAGGCGAACGGATCGGCCTTCAGGCGCAGCCTGCCCGTCGGCTCCGTGGACCTCGAACTTGTAGCCGTCGCCCTCGGACGCCTCGGGGACGATCGCCGCCCAGATCCCAGAGGAGCCGACCGGCTCCAGCTTGTCGACGCGGCCGTCCCAGCGGTTCCAGTCGCCGACCACCGAGACCGCGCGGGCATTCGGTGCCCAGACCGCGAACGAGACGCCCTCGTCGACGACGTGCGCGCCGAGGCGCTCGTAGATCCGCTCGTGCCGTCCCTCGCCGGCGAGATGGAGGTCGAGCTCGCCCAGCTTCACGCGTCCGCCTCCAGCATCCGCACGATCCCGGCGACCGGGATCGAGACCCAGTCGGGCCGGTTCCCGAGCTCGTAGCGCAGCTCGTAGACGGCCTTCTCGAGCTCGAAGATCATCAGCAGCCGCGTGATCGCCTGCTCGCCCGACGGCAGGAGCGCCGGCTCGATCTCGGCGAGGTAGCCGTCGAGGAACTCGGATCGGCATGCGTCCTCCCAGCGCTCCGGCGCCTCGATGCCGCGCTGGATCGCGGAAGCAGACGCCGCGTACGCGAACGAGCGCAGCATTCCGGCGACGTCGCGCAGCGGCGAGCGCTTTCGGCGCCGCTCCGCCAGTGCGCGCGCCGGCTCGCCCTCGAAGTCGAGGATCAGCCAGTCCTCCTCGCTCGTCCAGAGCGCCTGGCCGAGGTGGTAGTCGCCGTGGTGGCGGATCACCCGGCCCGCCTGCCCGATGTAGGCGAGCGTACGGAGCCGGTCGCGCACCTCCTCGCCGCGGCCTGCGACCGGAGCCACCGCCTCGCTGTCCGGCAACGCCGCGAACACGTGCTCGATCTCCTCGTCGATCGAGGCCGAGAGCAGCGCGAGCGCTTCGGTGCTGGGCTCCTCCGGCGCAAAATGCGGGTCGGTCGGATCGGAGGCGAGCGCGTTGTGCAGCGCCGCCGTCACCTCGCCGAGGCGGCGCGCGTGCCGTGGCAGCCAGTCGGGGTCGGAGCCGAGCGTGTCGAGCGCGAGCTCCCAGCCGTCCCCGTTCGACGGCACGAACCGCTGCAGGATCGCCAGCGTCGCCTCGAGCGGCCTGCCCTCGTAGGAGACGTAGCCCTCCAGAGCGGCGATGTGCGGGAAGCCCCGGTCTGTGAGGAAGCGAAGCACCTCCAGCTCCGGATTCATCCCCGGCTCGATCCGCCGGTAGAGCTTGAGCGCGAGCCGCTCGTCGAGGACGAGCGAGCTGTTCGACTGCTCGGCGCCCATCGGCCGGACACTCTCGATCTGGTCGGGCAGCGCAGCGGAGCCGCTGAAGACGATCGTCGCAGGCCCGACGTCGAGCGGCTCGCCCGCGCGAAGCAGGTCGACGATCGCGGCAGACCAGCTCGCTGTCGGCGATCGCGTCGTACGCGATCCAGCCCTCCGTCTCCGCGATCGACCTGCTTGTCCCAGCCGCTGTCGCTGGGCCGGAAGCCCAGCGGCATGTGGTAGAGGTCGTGCGTCTGGAGCCCGTAGCGGACCTCGACGATCGCGAAGGCAAGAATCGGCGGGCCCCCCGGGACGACGCCGGCATCGAGCACGCGGGCGTCGAGGACGTCGCGCGACTTGCCGCCGAACCAGCGTTGCGAGGCGATCGTCCCCAGCAGGACGAGGCCGTCGAGGAAGTGGAGGTCGCCGCTCTCGATCCGGTTCTTGAGCTCAGTCGTCATCGGCGGGATCCTGGAGCTGGAACCAGAAGAAGCCACGTGGGCCGAGCGTGAGCAGGTACGGCAGCTCGCCGATCCTGGGGAACTCGGTGTTGCCGAGCATCTCCACCGGGATCCGCCCGGCGAACGCCGAGAGGTCGAGCTCGACGGCCTGCGCGGTGCGTGCGAGATTGTGGACGCAGAGGACGATGTCCTCCGAGAAGGACCGGATGTGCGCGAAGATCTTCGGGTTCTCGGGCCGGAGCACGTGGTAGTCGCCGAGCCCGAAGACCGGGTGCTGCTTGCGCAGCTCGACGAACCGGCGCAGCCAGCGCAGCAGCGACGTCGGCGTGCGCAGCTGCGCCTCGACGTTGATCGCCTGGAAGCCGTAGACGGGATCCATCAGCGGCGGGAGGTACAGCTGGGCGAAGTCCGCGCGAGAGAAGCCTCCGTTTCGGTCGCCGGTCCACTGCATCGGCGTTCGCACGCCGTCGCGATCGCCGAGATAGACGTTGTCGCCCATCGCGATCTCGTCACCGTAGTAGAGAACGGGCGCGCCCGGGAGCGAAAACAGGATCGCGTGCATCAGCTCGATCTCGTCGCGGCCGCCGTCGAGCAGCGGGGCGAGACGGCGCCGGATCCCGACGTTGATCTTCATCCGCGGGTCCTTGGCGTACTCGCCGTACATGTAGTCGCGCTCGTCGTCGGTGACCATCTCGAGCGTCAGCTCGTCGTGGTTGCGCAGGAAGAGGCCCCACTGGGCGTTGCTCGGAATCGGCGGCGTGCGGTCGAGGATCTCGATCATCGGCAGGGCCTCCTCGCGCCGCAGCGACATGAACATCCGCGGCATCACGGGGAAGTGGAAGGCCATGTGGCACTCGTCCCCGTCGCCGAAGTACTCGACGACGTCCTCGGGCCACTGGTTCGCCTCGGCCAGGAGCACGCGGTCGGGGTAGTTCTCGTCCACCTCCCTGCGCACCCGGCGGAGGTACTCGTGCGTCCGCGGCAGGTTCTCGCAGTTCGTGCCCTCCTCCTCGAACAGGTACGGCACCGCGTCGAGGCGGAAGCCGTCGAGCCCGACGTCGAGCCAGAAGCGCAGCACCTCCAGCATCGCGTCCTGCACCTCGGGGCTCTCGTAGTTGAGGTCCGGCTGGTGGCTGAAGAAGCGGTGCCAGTAGTACTGGCCGCGCACCGGGTCGAGCGTCCAGTTCGAGGTCTCGGTGTCGGTGAAGATGATCCGAGCCTCGCTGTACGGCTCGTCGGTGTCCGACCAGACGTACCAGTCCGCCTTGGGGCCGTTCGGGTCGGAGCGGGACTCCTGGAACCACGGATGGTCCGACGAGGTGTGGTTCATGACGAGGTCGACGATCACGCGGATCCCACGCTCGTGCGCCGCGGCGACGAACGTCCGGAAGTCCTCGACGGTCCCGTAGTCGGGGTTGATCCCGTAGAAGTCGGCGATGTCGTAGCCGCCGTCGCTTCAGCGGCGAGGGGTAGAACGGGAGCAGCCAGATGCAGTCGATTCCGAGCCACTGCAGGTAGTCGAGCTTCTGCTGCAGGCCGCGGAAGTCGCCGGAGCCGTCGTCGTTGCCGTCGAAGAAGGCCCGCGTGTGGATCTCGTAGAAGACCGCCGTCTTGAACCAGAGCGGATTCGACTCGAACCAGTGGCCGGGCTCGCTCATGCGCCGATCTTCATCACGTGCGCGCCGCCCGGAGCCAGGCCGACGTAGTTGCGGCCGGTCCGCCAGCGGTAGTTCTCGCCCGTCAGCAGGTCGCGCACCGGGAACTCGTCGGGCAGGCCGATCCCGTGCGGCACGACGACGACGTCCTCGCGCGGCAGGCGCGGATCGAGGTTGACGGCGACCGCGATCTCAGTTGCCCTTGGCGTAGGCGAAGACGTGCTCGCCGTGCGTGCCGAGCAGACGCAGGTTCTCGAAGCGCTGCAGCGCCGGCTCGGCGCGGCGGATCTCGTTCAGCTGCTGGACGAGCGGCAGCAGCGGCCCGTCGAGAGCCCGCTGCTTGAGCTCGTACTTCTCCGAGTCGAGGTACTCCTCGCTGCCCGCCGCAACCGGGACGTTCTCGAAGTGCTCGTACCCCGAGTAGATCCCGTACGACGGCGACAGCGTCGCGGCCAGCACGAGCCGCGCCTGGAACGCCGGCGGGCCGCCTTCCTGCAGGTACTCGTGCAGGATGTCCGGCGTGTTGACGAAGAAGTTCGGGCGGTAGTACGGCGCCCAGCCGAGCAGGAGCTCCAGGAACTCGGTCAGCTCGGCCTTCGTGTTCTTCCAGGTGAAGTACGTGTACGACTGGCTGAAGCCGATCTTCGCCAGCGTCGTCATCATCGCCGGACGCGTGAAGGCCTCGGCGAAGAAGATCGTGTCGGGGAACTCGGCGCGCACCTCGGCGATCAGCCACTCCCAGAACGGCACCGACTTCGTGTGCGGGTTGTCGACGCGGTAGGCGCGGACGCCGCGGCGGCACCAGTGCAGGACGACGTCCCGCAGCGCCTCCCAGAGGCCTCGCCAGTCCTCGGAGTCGAAGTTGACGTTGTAGATGTCCTGGTAGCGCTTGGGCGGGTTCTCCGCGTACTTGAGCGTCCCGTCCGGCCGCCGGTTGAACCACTCCGGATGCTGCTCGAGCCACGGGTGATCGGGCGAGCACTGGATCGCGAAGTCGAGCGCGATCTCGACGCCCGTGCTTGCGCCCCGCCTCGACGAGCCGGTCGAAGTCCTTGGCGGTGCCGAGGTCGGGATGGATCGCGTCGTGGCCACCCTCGGTACCGCCGATCGCCCACGGGCTCCCGGGGTCGCCCGGCTTGGCGGCGAGCGCGTTGTTCTTGCCCTTGCGGTTCGTCGTCCCGATCGGGTGGATCGGCGGCAGGTAGAGGACGTCGAAGCCGAGCTCCGCCAGACTGCGGCAGGGCCTTCTCGACGCCCTTGAAGCCTCCCCACGATCGCGGGAAGAGCTCGTACCAGGTGCCGAAGCGCGCCCGCTCCCGCTCGACGTCTGCCTCGAGCACGGCGGACGACACCTTGCCGTGCCGGTCCTTGGCGCCGAGGCCGGCCGCGGCCGCATGCCACTCCTCGAGCCCGCCCGCGCCGAAGAGCAGCTCGGCCTCGGCCGTCTCGCTGGTGAGGTCGACCTGGCCGGCCGCGAGCTTCCGGTCGAGCTCGTCGAGCATCGTCGCGTAGCGGTCGACCCACGCCTCGATCGTGTACTGCCAGCGCCCGAGCTCGGCGGGCTCGAAGCTTCCCCGCCAGCGATCGTTCCCGACCGGCTCGAGCGGACGCTCGAGCCACTTCCGCGATCCCGCCGGCCGGTAGCGGACGACTGCGCGCAGGATGTCGTGCCCGTCCTTGAAGATCGTCGCCGTAAGCTCGACAGGATCGCCCTGCGTCACCTTGACGGGATAGCGTCCGCAATCGACCTGAGGCCGGACGTCCTGGATCTGGATGCGGGCCGGGAGTTGTCTGGTGGAGGGTGAAGGCACGTTTTCCGAGTCGTATCAGCGAGAGGCAGTCCGTAAACAGATGAACCTTCGACGATCGAGCGGGATCGTGCTGCATCCAACCTCGCTGCCCGGCGGGCGGCTCGGCGCCGATGCCTACGCGTTCGTCGACTGGCTCCAGGCCGCCGGCCAGAGCTGGTGGCAGATGCTGCCGCTCGGCCCGCCCGACGACGTCGGCTCGCCCTACGCGTCCTCGTCGGCGTTCGCGGCCTGGAGCGGCCTGCTCGCCGATCCCGAGGCGCCCGTCACTGCCGGCAGAGCTGGCCGCGTTCCGGGAGGCGAACGGCTACTGGATCGAGGACTGGGAGCGGGCCGGCGGCAGCGTCGCCGACCAGGTCCGGTTCGAGCGCGAGTGGACGGCGCTGCGCGGGTACGCGCGCGAGCGGGGCATCGGGCTGATCGGCGACGTGCCGATCTACGTCGCCCAGGGAAGCGTCGACCACCTGGCGCATCCGGAGCTGTTCCTCGACGGGGTCGTGGCCGGCGCTCCCCCGGACCCGCTCGGCCCGCTCGGGCAGCACTGGGGCAACCCGCTCTTCGACTGGGACGCGGTCGCGAAGGACGGCTATCGCTGGTGGATCGAGCGGCTGCGGCGGACGCTCGCGCTCTTCGACCTGACGCGAATCGACCACTTCCGCGGCTTCGCCGACTTCTGGGCGATCCCGGAGGGCGAGCTCGACGCGCGCACCGGCCACTGGCTGCCGGGGCCACGGGAGCCGCTCTTCCGCGCCGCCGAGGCGGAGCTCGGCCCGCTGCCCGTGATCGCCGAGGATCTGGGGGTGATCACGCCGGACGTCGAGGAGCTCCGTGACGCGCTCGGCTTCCCTGGCATGGTCGTGATGCTCTGGGCCGTCCGCCCGACCGAGAACCTCGACAGCCCGCACCGGTTCGAGAACCACCGCGAGCACCAGGTGATCTACACGACCACCCACGACACCGACACGCTCAGGGGTCACTTCCCCGACTCGCGAGCCGTGGGAGCTGATCGAGCTCGCCCTCGCCTCCCGTCCGGCTCTCTGCATGATCCCGGCGCAGGACGTCCTCGACCTCGGCAGCGAAGGCCGGATGAACACGCCCGGCGAGCCGCTCGGCAACTGGGCCTGGCGGCTCGAGCCGGGTCAGCTGACAGCTCGCGCTCGCGAGACGCCTGCGTGCGCTCGTCGAGTCCACCGGACGGCTGGGCTAGCCGGCTGGGCTAACCGGCCTCGACCGGCAAGCCGCTCGCCACCGTGCGCTGCCCGCCGGCGCGCCGTAGATCACGTCGACGACGTCGTTCTGCCGGTAGGTGCCGGCGGCGCCGAACATGATCGACGCCCAGCGCCAGAAGCCGAGCTTCCCCTCCTGGCGGAGCTCGCGGGAGAAGACGAGCGCGCGATCCTCGACGCGGAAGTCGGCGTCCTCCTGCTGCAGCACGCCGTTCACGTACACCTCGAACGGCCGCGCCACCGCGGCGGGCAGCTCGACGCGGGTTCCGCTGCGCACCGCCTTGGTCACGTTCATAGAATGGCAGCCCGTGCGCCGGTCTCTCGCAGTTGTCTCGCTCTGCGCCCTCGCGCTCTCCGGCGTCGCGTTCGCGGGCAACGGCGGCCTCGCGCCGGTCGAGCCGGCCTCCCCGAACGCGGAGCTGATCAACGACAGCTACTTCTGGGTCTCGATCTTCACCGGCGCGATCTTCCTGATCGTCCAGGGCTCGCTGCTCTGGTTCATCTTCCGCTACCGCCGCCGCCGACGCGACCGCTCCGAGGACGGCGCCCAGGTGCACGGCAACACGAACCTCGAGCTCGCGTGGACGGTGGCGCCCGTGCTCGTGCTCGTCGCGATCGGCGCCTTCGTCTTCTGGAAGCTGCCGGGGATCCAGGACGTCCCGAGCGCGAGCGCCCAGGGCGGCCGCGTCGACGTGCAGGTGAAGGGCTACCGCTACTACTGGAACTACACGTATCCGAACGGCGTCATCGCGGTCGACAAGCTGCGCGCGCCCGGTCGGGCAGAACGTGCGGCTCGAGGTGACCGCGCCCGACTTCGACGTGATCCACTCCTGGTGGATCCCGGCGCTCGGCGGCAAGTTCGACGCGATCCCGGGCGAGACGAACGAGACGTGGTTCAACGCGAACGCGCCCGGCGTCTACCGCGGCCAATGCGCCGAGTTCTGCGGCATCCAGCACGCCGCGATGAAAGCCGAGGTCGAGGCGCATGCCGCAGGGCGGAGTTCGAAACGTGGCTCGCCGAGGAGGCGGAGGCGCAGGAGGCTGGTAGCGGGCGGCCTCGGCGAGGAGACGCTACCAGGGCGCCTGCGCGAAGTGCCACGGCCTGGCCGGCGAGGGCGACATCGGGCCGCGCCTCGTGGGCAACGCGCTGCTCGAGACGAGGAAGCGCTCGAGCGGGTCGATCCGGAACGGCCGCGGCGCGATGCCGCCGGTCGGCAAGGACTGGGACGATTGCGCCAGATGGCGGCGCTGCATCGAGCTACCTGCAGGAGGAGCTGTCCGGTGGCCGTTGACGCCAGCAGACTCCGGTCCCCGCCTGGCAGCGCGGCCGCGTCGCGAGCTGGCTCGTCACCACCGACCACAAGCGGATCGGGATCCTCTACCTCGCGACCTCCGGCCTCTTCTTCGTCGCCGGCGGGATCATGGCGCTGCTGATCCGGACGCAGCTCGCCCAGGCCGACGCGGGCGTTCATCGAGCGCGACGGCTACAACGAGCTCTTCACGATCCACGGGACGACGATGATCTTCCTCGTCGTCGTGCCGATCCTCGCCGGCTTCGCCAACTACCTCGTGCCGCTGATGATCGGCGCCCGCGACATGGCGTTCCCGCGCCTGAACGCGCTCTCCTACTGGCTCTTCCTCTTCGGCGGCGTCATCCTGCTGCTCTCGTTCTTCGCCGAGGGCGGCGCTGCGCGGGGCGGCTGGACGAGCTATCCGCCGAACTCCGTTTACATCGGAAGGCAACGGCCAGGACCTCTGGATCCTCTCGCTGCACGTCCTCACGATCGCGTCGCTCGCGGGAGCGATCAACTTCGTCGTCACGATCCACAACCTGCGCACGCAGGGGATGAGCTGGACGCGGCTGCCGCTGTTCGTCTGGTCGGTCGAGATCTACGCGCTGCTGCTGATCGTCGTCCTGCCGACGCTCTCCGCGGGGCTGACGCTGCTGCTGCTCGACCGGCAGGCTCGACACGAACTTCTTCGTCCCGAGCGAGGGCGGCAGCGCGGTCCTCTACCAGCACGCGTTCTGGTTCTTCGGCCACCCCGAGGTCTACATCATGATCCTGCCGGTGATGGGGATCATCTCCGAGGTGATCCCGGTCTTCTCGCGGAAGCCGATCTTCGGCTACAAGGCGATCGCGTTCTCGACGGTGGCGATCGGGTTCTTCTCGATGCTCGTCTGGGCGCACCACATGTTCACGGTCGGGATGCCGAGCTTCCTGAACGCCTTCTTCATGGTCTCGTCGATGGTGATCGCCGTCCCGACGGGCGTGAAGATCTTCAACTGGCTGGCGACGCTCTGGCGCGGGAACCTGCACTTCGACACGGCGATGCTCTACGCGCTCGGCTTCGTCTCCGTCTTCACGATCGGCGGCCTGTCGGGGATCTTCCTGGCCGCGTTCCCGATCGACTGGCAGGTGCACGACACCTACTACGTCGTCGCGCACCTCCACTACGTGCTCTTCGGCGGCTCGATCCTCGGGATCCTCGGCGGCCTCTACTACTGGTGGCCGAAGTTCTTCGGGCGGCTGCTCGACGAGCGGCTCGGCAAGTGGAACTTCTGGCTCGTGTTCATCGGCTTCAACCTCACGTTCTTCCCGCAGCACATGCTGGGCCTGCTCGGGATGCCGCGCCGGATCTACACCTACGAGGACACCGGCCTGCTGCAGGAGTACAACCTGATCTCGACGATCGGCTCCTACGTGATGGGCCTCGGGCATCCTGGTCTTCGTCTGGAACGCGATCAAGTCGCGCCACGGGCGCCGCGCGGGCAACGACCCATGGCTCGCCGACACGCTCGAGTGGTACACGACCTCGCCGCCGCCGGCGCACAACTTCGACACCGTCCCCTACGTGACGAGCGCGCGACCCCTGTACGACCTGCGGCGCACGTTGAAGGAGCGCGGTGCGCTCTAGGCCCGGTCCCTGGCTGCAGCTCGCCGCGCTCGCGGGCGTGGCCGCAACGCTGCTCGCGGTCGTCTCCGGCACGGTCGGCATCCGCCACGAGGAGATCTCCGCGCTCGCGGTCCCGCCGCTCGCCGCCCTCGCGATCGCCGGCTGGACGACGCACCGCCGGCTGCTCTGGCCCTCGCTGCTCGCGCTGACGCTGTTCGGCGCCGCCGCTGCGGTGACAGCCGACGGGCTGCACGTGGCGCTGGCCTCCGGCGCGCTCGCCGCCGCCGTGCTCGCCGCAGCGCAGTGCTTCCGCGGCGATGCCGTCCCGTCCGGGCCGTGGCGGGACTACGTGACGCTGACGAAGCCGCGGATCATGTCGCTGCTCCTCGTCACCGGCGCGGCCGGGATGTTCGTCGGCGCCGAGGGCGCCCCTACGCTCGGGCTCTTCGCCGCCGCGATGGTCGGTCTCGCGCTCGCGTGCGGCGGCGCCAGCGCGCTCAACCACGTGCTCGACGCGGACATCGACCGCCTGATGGGCAAGCGGACCGAGAAGCGTCCGGTCGCAGCGGGCCGCGTGCCGCCGTCGCGCGCGCTCGAGTTCGGGCTCGTCCTCTCGGCGCTCTCCTTCGTCCTGCTCGCGAGCACGGTCAACGTCCTGACGGCGGCGCTCGCGCTCGTCGGCAACCTCTTCTACGTGCTCGTCTACACCCGCTGGCTGAAGCGCTCGACGCCGCAGAACATCGTCATCGGCGGCGCCGCCGGCGCGGTGCCGCCGCTCGTCGGCTACGCGGCCGCCTCCGGGAACCTGGGCCTGCCCGCGCTCTGGCTCTTCCTGATCGTCTTCCTCTGGACGCCGCCGCACTTCTGGGCGCTCGCGCTCCTGATCAAGGACGCCTACGCGAACGCGGGCGTGCCGATGCTGCCGGTCGTGCGCGGCGAGCGGGAGACGACGCGCCAGATCGTCCTCTACTCGGTCGTCCTCGTCGCCTTCACGCTCGTCGTCGGCCTCTGGCTCGGGCCGGTCTACACGGTCGCCGCCGCCGTCCTCGGCGGCGCCTTCCTGGCGCTCGCGTGGCAGCTCCGGCGCGAGACGACCCCGCGCCGGGCGGCGATCCTCTTCCACTACTCCCTCGCCTACCTGGCGCTGCTCTTCGTCGCAGCGGCCGCGAATCCGGTGCTGCTGTGAAGGAGCTGACCCCCGAGCTCGAGCGGAAGAACCTGCTCCTGGGCTGGGCGCTGTTCGGGATCTTCCTGCTCCTCTTCGCCGGGACCGTCGGCGTCGCGCTCCTCTACCTGGCCCTCGACTGAATTTGCCGTCGGCGCGAACTCTGAAGGGCCGCTCCGCGGCCGGTTGCGATGATGAGTGTCGTGCAGCTTCAGAACATCTTTCTTGCGCAGCCCGAGCCGCCCGAACCGGGCATCCGGCTGGCCGTCAAGGACCTGTTCGACACCGCCGGGCTCGAGACGACCTACGGCTCGGCCGATCTTCGCCGGCCACGTGCCGGCGCGGACCGCCGAGGCGGTACAGCTGCTCGAGGCCGCCGGCTACGCGAACGTCGGCAAGACGAACCTGCACGAGTTCGCCTACGGCACGACGTCGGAGAACCCGCACTTCGGCGACGTCCCCAACCCGCGCTTCCCCGGCCGGATCGCCGGCGGCTCGAGCGGCGGCTCGGCGGCGGCGCTCGCGGCCGGGCTCGCCGACGCGGCGCTCGGCACCGACTCGGCCGGCTCGATCCGGATCCCCGCCGCCTGCTGCGGCGTCGTCGGCCACAAGCCGACCCACGGGCTCGTCTCGCTCGAGGGCTGCTGGCCGCTCGCGGCGAGCTTCGACACGGCAGGGCCGCTCGCCGTCGACGTGGCCGGGTGCGAGCAGATGCTTCGCGGCGCTCGCCCCCGCCTACGAGCCGGTCGAGCTCGAGTCGCTCGAGGAGCTCGAGGTCGGCGTCGCCTGGACGGGCTCGGCCGACCCGCTCGTGCGGGCGCGTGTCGAGGAGGCGGCGGCCCGCTTCCCGCGCCGCCGCGCGATCGAGCTGCCGGTGATCGACAACGCGACCTACGCCGTCTTCATGCGCGAGGTCGCGGACGTCCACCGCGAGCTCTTCGCCGAGAACGGCGACGCCTACGGCGAGGACGTCAGGATCAAGGTCGAGCGCTGCCTCGCAGTGCAGGACTCCGAGGTCGAGCGCGCTGAGCGGCTGCGCGAGCCGAGTACCGGGAGCAGATGGACGCCGCGCTCGACGGGCTCGACCTCGTGCTGACGCCGACGCTGCCGATCGTCGCGCCGCCGCTGCAACGCGGCGGCCAGCGGCGATCTCGACGTCCGAGAGCAGCTGATCCGCTTCACGTATCCGTTCTCGGCGCTCGGCTGGCCGGCGCTGGCGCTCCCGTGCGGCGCCGCCGAGGAGGGCCTGCCGGCGTCGCTCCAGATCGCGGGACGCGCCGGGCACCGACGCGCTCGTGCTCGCCGCCGCGCGCCTGCTGGAGTCGAGCCTGGCCTAAAGCTTCCGAGTCCAGGGGCCGATGAAGACCCCGTCATGCTTGCGGTCCGACGTTCCCTTTCGCTCGCCCTGCTCGGCCTGCTTGCGCTCGCGCTCGCCGGCGGCGCCGAGGCGCGGATCGACCGGCCGGCCGTAGCGGCGCCGCAGGGCCTGCAGGCGTTCCTGCTGCGGACCGACGAAGCGCCGAAGCACGAGTTCGACCGCACACCTTCGTTCGCGTGGCTGCCCGTCCGCGGCGCGCTCCGCTACGAGTTCGAGCTCGCGACGAGCCGCTCGTTCAGCGAGAGCTCGATCATCTGGTCGAACACGAACGACGAGCTCGCAGAGACGACGACTTCCACCGCTGCCGGCGGGACCGCGACGGTGACCGGCACGACAGCCGAGAAGATGAAGAAGCTCTACGCGAACCTCAAGTCGCCCGCCGTGTCGATCGACGTTGCCCTGCCCTGGATCACCGGCTCGCCCTACGCGCTCTACGCGCATGTGCGCGCGCACACGGTCGACGGCCCCACGCCGTGGAGCACGCCTTTCGGCTTCAACATTCGCTGGACGAGCATCCCGCGCGACCTCGACAGCAAGCATGCGGGACTGGTTCGCTGGTCGCCGGTCGAGGGTGCGACGGCATACCAGGTCTGGATCGTCCGGTGCCAAGCGAACGTTCATGACGACGACGAACGTCGCGGACGCACGCGACCTCTACAACTTCCGGCGCACCGACCCCTTCTACACGAGCTCGATCTCGTTCCGCGTCCGCGCACAGCGGACGCTCTACGGGGAGGTGGTCTCCGGGCTGCCCGTGACCTCGTGGGGGCCGTGGAGCCCAACCTACAGCGACCCTCAGCCCCCGCTCTCGCTGGGAGACGCTCTCGAACGTCGCAACGGTGTCGGATGTGCAGTCGGACGCCGCGACAGATCGCCCGCACGCACTCACGCCGGGCTTCGTGTTCGGCGGCGACCAGCGGCGGCTCAATGGACTACTACAACGGCGCGTCGACAGAGCTGTTCCGCGTCTACGTCGCGACGGACCGCGACTGCGTCAACATCGTCTACACGAGGCGCCGTCGTCGGCAGCCCTGCGTACGCGCCCAGGACGACTGGGCCGCTACAGCTGCCGCCGGACACGCTGGCGATCCAGAAGGCGCGAACGAAGTCTCTCGAGACCGGGCGCCGAGCCGCCCGTGATCATGGTCGACGGCACCGATCTCGGTGACGAACGAGACAGTCGGCCGCCGCAGCGGCAGCCGCCACGCCTCCGCCCGCGGGAGGCACGCCTCCGCCCGCTGCGACCAATGTGACCGCTGCGAAGGTCGACCTGCCCGACACGGCCTGGCCGACCGGCGGCTACTACTGGACCGTCGTTCCCGTGGTGCCGGTGCCGCAGTTCTCCGACGTCGTCCCTCTTCCGGGCGCAGGCGTTCCCGTCGAGTACCGCGAGACGGAGCTGCCTCAGGACGTCTGCCAGTCAGGGCGCGTGATGCGCTTCGGCAAGGCGACGCCGCCGGTGATCACCACCTCCCGCCGCCCCTTCGCATCCGGACTCTCCCCCAAGGGCCGCCTGATCTCGGCAACGCATTCGACGCCCACGTTCTACGGGCACCCCGCTCGTCGCCTGGGAGTCCGTCCTCGGCGCCCAGGAGTACGAGATCCAGTGGAGCAGAGTCGGGAACCCGTGGCGCCCGCTCGGCTCGGTGAAGACTCCGGCCACGTCGTCGCTGCTTCCGCTCGAACCCGGCACCTGGTACTACCGCGTCCGCGGCTACAACTACGCGCTGCTCAAGCGTCCGCAGATGGCGTGGTCGGCGCCGACGGCGCTGAAGGTCTCGAAGCCGACGTTCACGGTCGTGAAGGCCGGTCGTTAGGCTCCCCTCGTGGGCGCGACGACGACCTCGCCTTCGCGCTCTCGCTCGCCGACGACGCCGACTCGATCGCGCTGGCTCGCTTCCGCGCCGCCGATCTGCACGTCGACACCAAGCCCGACCTGACGCCCGTCTCCGAGGCCGACCGCGCCGTCGAGGCGGCGCTGCGCGACGCGGCTCGAACTGCGAGCGCCCGGGCGAGGCCGTGCTCGGAGAGGAGGAGGGCGGCGACGATCGCAGCGGCTGGATCATCGATCCGATCGACGGGACGCGGAACTACACGCGCGGGATCCCGATCTGGGCGACGCTGATCGCCTTCGCCGACCGCGTCGGGGTCGTCTCGGCGCCGGCGCTCGGCCGGCGCTGGTGGGCCGTGCGCGGCGGCGGCGCGTTCGCAGACGGCGTGCCGATCCAGGTCTCCGGCGATCGACCGGATCGAGGACGCGACGCTCCTCTACGCGCTCAACCGGCCGGTCCCGGAGCGCGCCTTCGACGCGTGGCACCTGCGCGGGTTCGGCGACTTCTGGGCGCACATGCTCGTCGCCGAGGGAGCGGCGGAGGTGGCCGTCGACGCGCCCGGCCTCGCGATCTGGGACACCGCGGCGCGTGGCCGTGATCGTCGAGGAGGCCGGCGGGAGCTTCACGCAGCACGTCTCGTCGAACGGGCTGCCTCGACCTCAGCGCGCTGCGTTGACCGCCGCCTCGTAGACCAGGTCGCGGCCGAACTGGTCGAGCTCGGCCGAGAGCAGGTCGCTCGGAGTCAGCGGCCGCCGCGCGGCGGCGCGACCGGATCCCCGTCGACCGCGACGCGCTCGAGCTCCGCGGCCGAGCGATGCGTCAGCTGCACCTGCCTCCGCAGCCGCGAGCGCAGCCAGCCCGCGAGCAGGAGCGCGTCAGCCTTCGGCCCGGTGACCGAGAGCTTCTCGACCTTCTTGATCTCCGGCCACTCGGCCGCGAGCCGCCCGCGCCAGCCGACAGCCCGGCCCCAGGCGATGTCGGAGACGGCGATCCGGTCGAAGAGCTGTCGCGAGCTCCGTGTAGGCGCCGGGGAGCCCGCGCCACTCCGACGAGTCGACGACGAGCCGGTCGCAGACGTCGACGAGCTGCTCCAGCTCCGGCTCGCCCCAGGGCGGCAGCCCGCGCCAGCGGCAGAAGGTCGGCAGGTCGGTGATCAGCAGCGGCTGGACGATCGAGCCGGGCACGCGGGTGCGCTCGTCCGCCCAGGCGGAGCTCGATCACGTCCGAGCACACCTCGCGTGCCGAGCCCTCGATCGTGAAGCACCTCAGGTCGACGCTTGACGTCGATGCCGTCGGCCTGCTTCGGGTCGGGAAAGAGCAGGATCGTCCGCGAGGGGTGCAGCTCCTCGAGCCCGGCCAGCGTCTTCCGCGCGGCGGCCTCCCACTGCGGCGGCGCCCAGGCCACGTGGGTCATCACGCTCGTCCGCGTCCCCTCCGCGCGCTGCACGCGCAGCTCCCCGAGCTCCCGCTCGACCTGGGCGACGACGCTCAATGCCGCCGCCAGCTTCTTCCGTCGCGGTGGAGCAGCTCGTCGGCCGCCCCGCGGGCCCCACGTGCCGGCCTCGTAGTTCGGGAACGACGGCCGGTCGCGCTTCCAGGCGGCGACGATCGAGTCGACGAGCGCCCATTGCTCGTCCACCTCGTCGGCCCGCGTGAACAGCGTCGCGTCGCCGAGCATCGCGTCCAGGATCAGCCGCTCGTACGCCTCGGGCAGCTCGGTGCGAAAGGCGCCGCCGTAGAGAAAGTCCATGTGCACGGTCCGGATCGACATGCCTGCGCCGGGAACCTTCGCGCCGACGGCGAGCGAGACGCCCTCGTCCGGCTGGACGTGGATCAGGAGCACGTTCGGGCGCAGCCCATCGCCGGCGATCTCGGCGAACGGCGGGTGCGGCGCCCGCTGGAACTGGATCGCGATCGTCGTCTCGCGGCGGGCCAGCCGCTTGCCGGCGCGGACGTAGAAGGGCGTGTCGGCCCAGCGCCAGTTGTCGACGTAGAGCTTCGCGGCCACGTACGTCTCGGTCGTCGACTCGCTCGCGACGCCCTCCTCCTCGCGGTACCCGGGCACCTCCTCGCCCTCGACGAAGCCGCGACCGTACTGGCCGCGCACGACCGACTTCGGCCCGGGCGTGTGCAGCGACTTCAGCACCTTCACCTTCTCGTTGCGGACCGAGTCGGCGGTGAAGTCGATCGGCGGCTCCATCGCGGTCAGCGCGACGAGCTGGAGCAGGTGGTTCTGGAAGACGTCTCGGATCGACGCCGGCTCGCTCGTAGAACGCCGCCCGGCCCTCGATCCCGATCGACTCGGCGACCGTGATCTGCACGTGGTCGATGAACTGGCGGTTCCAGATCGGCTCGAAGATCCCGTTCGCGAACCGCAGCGCGAGCATGTTCTGGACCGTCTCCTTGCCCAGGTAGTGGTCGATCCTGAAGACCTCGCTCTCCGAGAAGTGCGCGCGCAGGATCTCGTTCAGGCGCCGAGCCGACTCGCCGTCGTGCCCGAACGGCTTCTCGACGATCAGCCGCGTCCAGCCCTCCGCTCCCCGGCGCTCACCGAGCTCGGTGACGATCGTCTCGAAGGCGGCGGGCGGGACTGCGAGGTAGTAGAGGCGGTTTCCGGCGGTCCCGCGCGTTCTCGTCGAGATCGCGGAGCGCCTCGACGACGACGTCTTCGCCGCGGTCGTCGGCGAAGTCGGTCGAGACGTAGCGCATCCCGTCGGCGATCTCGCGCCAGACGTCCGCGCGCAGGTCGTCGCGGCCGTGCTCCTTGACCGCCGCCTTCATCTCGGCGATCCACTGCTTGGTCGTGTGCTGGGTGCGCGCGACGCCGACGATCCCGAACCGCTCCGGCAGCAGGCCGCGCAGCGCCAGCGAATAGAGAGCCGGGAAGATCTTCCGCCGCGTCAGGTCGCCCGACGCGCCGAAGATCACGATCGCGCACGGGTCGGGGCTTCGGCGCAGCCGCAGCCCTTCGAGCAGCGGGTTCTCGTTCTGTGCCGGGCTCACCGCGGGTCCGGCCCGGCCTTGGCGTCCTTGACGGCCTTCACCGCGTGCCCGCCGAACTGGTTCCGCAGCGCCGCCGCGACCTTCGCCGAGAAGTTGATCTCCTGCCGCGAGGCGAAGCGGGCGAAGAGCGCGGCGCTGATCACCGGCACCGGCACGTTCTCGTTGATCGCCTCGTTGATCGTCCAGCGGCCCTCGCCGGAGTCCTCGACGTACCCTGCGATCTCCTCGAGGTGGTCGCCGTGCTGCTCCATCGCCGCGTGCAGGAGCTCGAGCAGCCAGGACCGGACGACCGAGCCGTACCGCCAGATGCCGGCGATCTCGCTCAGGTCGAGGTCGAACTCGGAGTGGTACATCAGGTCGAAGCCCTCGGCGTAGGCCTGCATCAGCCCGTACTCGATCCCGTTGTGGACCATCTTCGTGAAGTGGCCCGCGCCGGAGGTGCCCACGTGCGCGTAGCCGTTCTCGGGCGCGAGCGCCTCGCAGATCGGCCGCAGCCGCTTCAGCGGCGCCTTGTCGCCGCCCGCCATCAGGCAGAACCCGACCTCGAGCCCCCAGATGCCGCCGGAGACGCCGATGTCGACGAAGGAGACCTTCTGCTTCCGCGCCTCCTTGTAGCGGCGCTGGGAGTCGCGGAAGTTCGAGTTGCCGCCGTCGATGATCGTGTCGCCGGGCTCGAGCACGCCGCAGCAGCTTCTGGAAGGTGTCCTCCGTGATCTTCCCGGACGGGACCATCATCCAGACGTGCCGCGGCGCGTCGAGCTGCTTCGCGAGCGCACCCAGCGTCTTCGCGGTCGACGTGACGTTCGGGTCGTAGGTCTTCACGTCGTGGCCGGCCTGCTGCAGCCGCTTCGTCATTCCCGAGCCCATCCGGCCGAGGCCGACCATGCCCAACTGCATTAGAGATCCTCCAGTCTGATCCGGATTGCGCGCCTGCCCCGCTCCTCGAGCGCCGCGAAGTCGCCTGCCGCCTGCGAGCGGATCAGCCGGCCGAACCCGAAGTCGCGGCCCGGAATCGCGAGCTCGGCGCCGGTGTCGTCCACGACCTGGACGAAGAGGCCGGTGTTCGGCCCGCCCTTGTGCAGCTGCCCGGTCGAGTGCAGGTAGCGAGGGCCGAGGCCGTGCGTGACGACGCAGCCGGTCTCGTGCGCACGCGCGAGCGACCGGCTCCAGCTCCTGCTCGCGCGCCGGGTCGATGAACGCCTGGATGCAGACATAGTCGCCCTCGCCGCGCTCGGCCGAGGAGCTCGTCGAGGGAGCCGCTCGGTGCGAGGTCGGGCTCGCCGCCTGCGAGCACCTCGCTCGTCTTGTCCTTCGCCGCCTGCACGTCGGGCTGGTCGAACGGGTTGATCCCGAGCACGTGGCCCGCGACCGCGGTCGCGAACTCCCAGCGGTAGAACTCACCGGCCAGGTCGTAGGGATCCACGATCTCGACCTCGCCGGGCTGGCGGTCAGGCCCGTCGGGCGGCTCGCCTGGAGCCGGCACGAGCCCCTTCCCCTGCTTGCCGGTCGACTCCGCGAGCAGCTGCTCGGCCCAGAGACCGAAGCCGGTCGGAGTCTCGTCGACGCAGACCTTGTCGCGACCTTGCTGCCAACCCTCGCCGAGCCGGAGCCCGAGCTCGAGCCCCGGGTTGCCGTCCTCCTCATGACAGGCGAGCACCATCGCGGCGGCCACCTGCAGGAAGCGCTCGACGTCGACGCCCATCAGAGCGGCCGGCACGATCCCGAACATCGAGAGCGCCGAGTAGCGGCCGCCGATCTCCGGCTCGCCGGCGAAGGTGGCCCGGAAGCCGCGCTCGTTCGCCAGCTGCTCCAGCTCCGAGCCCGGATCGGTGATCGCGGCGAACTGTGCTCCGCGGCCGCCCGTCTGCCGCCAGAAGTACTCCAGGTGCGAGCGCGTCTCGATCGTCGATCCCGACTTCGAGGAGACGATGAACAGCGTCTGCTCGAGATCGACGCTCCCGCTCGAGTCGCCGGATCGCCGCGGGGTGCGTGGTGTCGAGGACGTGGAAGGACTCGACCTTGAACGTCCGCCGGAGCACCTCGGGCGCAAGCGACGAGCCGCCCATGCCCGAGCAGCACGCAGTCGTGGAACTGCTCGGTCGCCGCCTCCGCGAACGCGTTCAGCTCGTCGACGTGCGGCCGGACGCGCGTGACCACGTCGAGCCAGCCGAGCCAGCGATCCTCGCCCGAGTCGGTCCAGAGCGACGCGTCGTAGCCCCAGATCCGCTCGACGATCGGACTCACGCGTGCGTCAGCTCGCTGCGCTTGGCGCGGATCCCGTCCAGCAGCTCCTCGAACGAGTCTGCGAACTTCTGCACGCCCTCCGCCTCGAGCGTCGCGACGACGTCGTCGTAGTCGACACCCACCTCGGCGAGCCGCTCGAGCAGCTTCCGCGCCTCGGGCAGCCCCTCGGTGATCGTGTCGGCGACGACCTTGCCGTGATCCTGGAACGCCGCCACCGTCTCGGCCGGCATCGTGTTCACCGTCTCCGGCCCGATCAGCTCCTCGACGTACATCACGTCCCGGTACTCGGGATTCTTCGTCGAGGTGGAGGCCCAGAGGCAGCGTTGCGTCGTCGCGCCCTTGCCGGCGAGGAACTCCCAGCGCGGCCCGGAGAACGTCTCCTGCCAGTGCCGGTACGCGAGCTTTGCGTTCGCGATCGCGAGCTTGCCCTGGAGCCGGGTCGCCTGGCCGCCGATCTCGTCCAGTCGCCGGTCGGCCTCGGTGTCGACGCGCGAGACGAAGAAGCTCGCCACCGAGGCGACCTTCGCCGGGTCGCCGCCGGCCGCGACGAGCCGCTCGAGGCCCTTGACGTACGCCTCGGCGACCGCGGCGTAGCGGTCGAGCGAGAAGATCAGCGTCACGTTGATCGACTTGCCCTTCGCGATGCAGTCCTCGATCGCGCCGAGGCCGGGCATCGTCGCCGGAATCTTCACGAACAGGTTCGACCGGTCGACCGTCTCGTGGAACCGGATCGCCTGCTCGAAGGTGGCCTCGCGCTCGTAGGCGAGGGTCGGGTCGACCTCGAGTGAGACCCAGCCGTCCTTGCCCTCGCCGTCGTCCCAGACGGGACGCAGCAGGTCGCAGGCGTCCCGCACGTCCTGCATCGCGAGCTGGAGGAAGATCTCGGTCGGGTCGTCCTCGCTCTTCAGCACCTCGGCGAGCCGCTCGTCGTACCAGTCGCCCGTCGAGAGCGCCTTCTGGAAGATCGTCGGGTTGGAGGTGACGCCGACGACGGCGTCCTCCTTCATCAGACGGGCGAGCTCGCCTGTGTCGAGCATCTCGCGCGAAAGCGAGTCGATCCAGACGCTGACGCCCTGCTCGGAGAGCTCATGCAGACGCGACTTGGCCATCTCTCATCCCCTTTTCCATCGCTTCGACCTTCTTCAACCGCGCCACGTAGCGCTCGCCGCCGTCGAATCGCGCGCCGACGAAGGCGCGGACGAGGTCGACGGCGAGCTCGCCTCCGATCACCTCGGAGCCGAGGCACAGCACGTTCATGTCGTCGTGCTCGACGCCCTGGTGGGCCGAGTAGACGTCGTGGCAGATCGCGGCGCGAATCCCGATCATCTTGCAGGCGGCCACGGAGGCGCCGACTCCGGACCCACAGACGAGCACGCCCCGCTCGGCGTCGCCGCGCTGAATCGCGTCGCCCAACTCGCGCGCCTTGTCGGGGTAGTCGACCCGCTCGGCGTCCGTGTCCGTTCCCAGGTCGAGTACCTCGTGCCGGAGCGCGTCCAGCTCCTCGAGCACGCGCTCGCGCAACTTCACGCCCCGATGGTCGAAGGCGACGGCGATCTTCATGCGACCCGCTCGAGCAGCGCTGCCGCGCGCGTGGCCACGTTCTCGGCCGTGAAGCCGAGGCGCGCCAGCACCTCGTCGCCGGGAGCCGACGCGCCGAAGCGGTCGATCGCGACCGACGCACCCGCGTCACCGACCCACCGCTCCCAGCCCAGCGAGATCCCGGCCTCGACCGAGAGCCGCGCCCGTACGTCGGGCGGCAGCACCTCGTCCCGGTAGTCCTGGGTCTGCTCGGCGAAGAGCTCCCAGCAGGGCATGGACACGACACGGACGTTCGCGTCCATGGTCTTCGCGGCTGCGAGCGCGACGCCCACCTCGGAGCCGGTCGCGAGCAGCATCAGATCGGGCAGCCCGTCCCCGGACTGCCAGAGGACGTACGCGCCGCGGAGCGCACCGTCGGTCGGCAGGTCGAGCGTGGGCACCTTCTGGCGCGAGAGGGCGAGCGCCACCGGCCCGCCTTCGCGCTCGAGCGCGATCCGCCAGGCCAGAGCCGTCTCGTTGGCGTCACCCGGGCGCACGTACCAGAGGTTCGGGATCGCCCGGAGCGCCATGTGGTGCTCGACGGGCTGGTGGGTCGGGCCGTCCTCACCGACGGCCACCGAGTCGTGCGACCAGGCCCAGACCGACTGCAGGTGGCCGAGCGCCGACAGCCGCACCGCCGGACGCATGTAGTCCGAGAAGATCAGGAACGTCGAGCCGTAGGGCTTCAGCATCCCCTGCGTCAGCGCGATCCCGTTCACGATCGAGCCCATCGCGTGCTCGCGGATGCCGAACGCGATGTTGCGGCCGGCATGCGTCGCGGAGAAGACGCCGGCGCCCTCGAACTCGGTCTTCGTCGACTCGACCAGATCGGCTGCGCCGCCGATCATCGTCGGCGTGAACGGCTTGAAGGCCTGCATCACCTTCCTGCCGGCATCGCGCGTGGCGACCTCCTCGCCCGCGGGGAACCTCGGCAGCGCCTCGATCCAGCCGGGACGCGGCTTGCCGGTGCGATCCGCCTCCCAGTCCTCGCGCAACTTCGGGAACGTCTCCGCCCAGAGCTCGAAGCGGTTTTTCCACTCCTGCTCGGCCTCGATCCCCGCCGGCCGTGCGTCCATGTGCTCGTAGACCTCGTCGGGCACGTCGAAGTGCTTGTCCGGGTCGAGGCCCAGCGCCTCCTTGGCGGCGCGGATCTCGTCCTCCCCGAGCGGCGAGCCGTGCGCCTTCGAGGTGTCGATCGCGTGCGGCGCTCCGTACGCGATGTGGCTGCGGACGATCACCAGCGAGGGACGCTCCTCCTCGTCCTGCGCTGCGCGCGTGACGCGCTCGAGGGCGCGGAGATCCTCGGCGTCGTCGACGAACTGGACGTGCCAGCCGTGCGCCTCGAAGCGCTTGCCCTTGTCCTCGGTCGTGAAGCTGAGCGCGGTCGTGCCGTCGATCGTGATGTGGTTGTCGTCGTAGAAGCAGACGAGGCGGCCGAGACCGAGGTGGCCGGCGATCGACGCGGCCTCCATCGTGACGCCCTCCATCATGTCGCCGTCGGAGCAGATCGCGTAGACGTGCCGGTCGACGATCTCGTGGTGAGGCCGGTTGTAGCGCTCGGCGAGGAAGCGGTCGGCGATCGCGAAGCCGACGCCGTTCGCGAAGCCCTGTCCGAGCGGGCCCGTCGTCGTCTCGACGCCCTCGGTCAGGAAATGCTCCGGATGGCCCGGCGTGCGCGACTCCCACTGGCGGAAGCGCTTCAGCTCCTCGAGCGAGAGGTTGTAGCCGGCGAGGTGGAGCGCGGCGTACTGGAGGATGCAGGCGTGGCCGGCCGAGAGGACGAAGCGGTCGCGGTTCGGCCAGTCCGGATTCGCCGGGTTGTGCCGCATGACGTTGCGATAGAGCACGTACGCAAGCGGCGCGAGCGCCATCGCGGTGCCCGGGTGGCCGGCGTTCGCCTTCTGCACGGCGTCCATCGCGAGCGCCCGGATCGTGTCGATCGAGAGCTTCTGGAGCTTCGCGTCGTCGCCCACGACTCAACATTACGGGCAACTACCCTTAGAGCGTGGCAGTCCTGATCGCATCCGCGCTCCGCAAGGAGCTCTCCGGCGACCCGCTCTTCGACAGCGTCTCGTTCAAGGTCGAGCGCGGTGACCGGCTGGCGCTCGCCGGCCCGAACGGAGCCGGGAAGACGACGCTGCTGCGCGCGCTGATCGGCGAGACGGAACTGGCCGGCGGCGAGCTGGCGTGGGAGAAGGGCGCCCGCGTGGCGCTGCACGACCAGCGGCCGCCGCGGGACGCAGGCTTCTCCCTGCGCGAGTACGCGCTCTCGGGCGCAGCCGATCTCGCCGAGGCCGAGCGGGAGCTGCGCCGGCTCGAGGAGGCGATGGCCTCCGGCGACCACACACCTGAGACCCTGCGGCGCTACGGCGAGACCCAGGCGCGCCTCGAGCACGGCGGCGGCTATGACTGGCGCGACCGCGCAACCGCCGTCCTCCGCGGCCTCGGCTTCGCCGACGCCGACTTCGACCGCGCCCTCGACACCTTCTCCGGCGGCGAGCTGACGCGCGCGTCGCTGGCTCGCGCGCTCGCCGGGAGCCCCGACCTGCTGCTGCTCGACGAGCCGACGAACCATCTCGACATGGCCTCGATCGAATGGCTCGAGCAGGAGCTCTCGACGATCGACGCCGCGGTCATCCTCGTCGCACATGACCGCTGGTTCCTGGAGTCGGTCGCGACCTCCGTGCTCGAGCTCGAGGACGGCCGCTCGACCTTCTTCCCCGGCAAGTGGCACGTCTGGCGCCAGGAGAAGGCGGCGCGGCTCGTCAACCAGGCGAAGTGGGCCGAGCGCCAGGCGGAGGACATCGCGCGGCTCGAGCGCTTCGTCGCCCGCTTCCGGTTCGGGACGAAGTCGCGCCAGGCCCAGGCGAAGCTGAAGCAGATCGCGCGCATCGAGGCCGTGCGGGTCGAGGCTCCGCGCGGCGAGCGCCGCACGCTCGGCTTCGAGTTCCTGAAGCCGGCGCGGAGCGGCCGGACGGTGATCGAGGCCGAGGGATTCGACCTCGCCGCCGGCACGAAGCCTCTGCTCGACGACGCCGAGCTCGTGCTCGAGCGCGGCGAGCACGTGGCGCTGATCGGCCCGAACGGCTCGGGCAAGTCGACGCTGCTCGAAGCGATCGTCGGCAAGCGGATCGGCCGAATCGGCCACGGCGTCGAACTGGCGTACTTCTCCCAGCACGAGGTCGAGCTGGACGAGCGCGGCAGCGTGCTCGAATGCACGATGGGCGCGACCGGCCTGCAGCGCGGCCAGGCGCAGAAGCTGCTGGGGCGCTTCCTCTTCTCCGGCTGGGACGACCACGACAAGCCCGTCGTCGCGCTGTCGGGCGGCGAGCGCCGCCGGCTCGCGCTGGCGCTGATCGTCGCCTCCGGCGCGAACTTCCTCGTGCTCGACGAGCCGACGAACCACCTCGACCTCGAGAGCCGCGAGGCGCTCGAGGCGGCGCTCGAGGCCTTTCCGGGCACGGTCCTGCTCGTCTCGCACGACCGCGCCGTGCTCGACGCCGTCGCGGAGCGGATCGTCGCCGTCGAGGACGGCACCCTGCGCTCGTATCCCGGCGGTTGGGCCGACTACGTGCGGATCCGCGCCGACGAGGACGCCCCCGCGCCGGCGCCGAAGGTCCGAAAGGAGAAGGAGCGGCCCGAGCGGCCGGCGCCGCAGCGGCCGAGCGAGCTCGAGCAGATCGAGACGTCGATCCAGGCACGCGAGCTCGAGCTGGCCGACCTCGAGCAGCGGCTCGCCGAGGATTGGGGCGACGTCGAGACGCTCGCCGCGCACAAGGTCGCCCGCGACGACCTCCAGAGCCTGCTCGAGCGCTGGGAGCAGCTGTTCGAGTCTGCGCAGCAAGTGTGACGCTGTGACATCGAGCCGTCCGGCGGCGTAGACACGGTGTGCAAGCGATGACGCTTCCGGCACGACAACCCGCCTGGTCGGCGTCTTTCGCTGCGACCGCAGAGGAGCACCTCGACGACGTGTACGCCTATCTCGTGTATTTCACCCGTGATCGCTGCCCTCGCCGAGGACCTGACGGCGGACACGTTCGAGAAGGCGCTCCGGCTCTGGCGGCGGTTCGATCCGCGCCGGGCCAGCGCCCGCACCTGGCTCTGCCAGATCGCCCGCACGACCGCGCTCGACTGGTTCCGCTCGGAGGACCGGAGGCAGAAGCGCGAGGAGCGCGCTGCTCCGCCCGAGCACGTCGACGCCGCGTTCGCCGAAGGATTGTCCCCGTACATCGAAGCCGCTCTGGCCGAGCTCTCGGCGGGCGAGCGCGAGGTGATCGCGCTCCGCGTCCTGCTCGACCTCGACGGCGAGGAGGCCGCGCGTGTGCTCGGCATCAGCCCGACGGCCGTTTCGACTCGGCTGTCGCGTGCCCTGAAGAAGCTCGAGGAGAAGGTGAGTGTGAATGTCTGACACGCTGCTCGACGAGATCCGCGCCACGAAGCCCGCGGCGCCCACCGACCTGCGCGAGCGCGTCCGCGCGCTCTCCGCGCAGCAGCCGGCCCGGGAGCCCTTTCTCTCTCGTTTCGCGTCGCGCCGCCCCGATTGGAAGCGGCTCGTGCTCGTCGCGCCGGCGGCGCTCGTCGTCGCGGTGATCGCGGGAGGCGTGATCGGGCTGACGCGCGACGACGCCGGCCTCCGCCTCGACGTCTACGACCGCGACCAGCAGTCCGCCTCGGGCGCGGGCGAGGAAGCGGTGCGCGGCACGCCGACGACGCCGGTGTTCGAGGCGCAGCCTGCACCGGCCGACCAGGGTCTGCTCAAGGGCGTGGCGGCGCCACCGGCGGGCCGGACCCTCGACACCGACGCCGCGATCGCGCCCGTGCCCGGCCAGAAGCAGCGCTTCGAGGCCGAGCTGCGCCTGCGCGTCGACGACGTCGATGCGCTCTCGACCGCGACGAAGCGTGCCCAGCAGATCGCGATCCAGCACGACGGCAGCGTCGCCTCGCTCCAGTACGACGCGCCCGCCGAGGGAGTCGGCGGCGCCCAGATCACGCTCCGCATCCCGACCGCCAGGGTCCAGAGCGCGATGTCGCAGCTTTCTCAGCTCGGCACGATCCTCGGGCAGCGCTACGGAGTCGAGGACCTGCAGGTGCAGTCCGACTCGCTCCAGAAGCAGATCGAGGAGACCCAGAAGCGGATCGCGCAGATCCTGACTCAACTCGAGAGCACGACCATCTCCAGCGTGGACCGCGTCGTCCTCCAGTCTCGCCTCGCCGCCTCCAAGCAGAAGCTGGCGGGCCTGCGCGAGAGCATGCGCGCCACGAACGTGGAGGCGCGCACGGCGACGGTCTACCTCAGCCTGACGACCGAGGAGATCCAGCCCGAGGCAGTGGGCGGCAGCCGCATCGACGACATCAAGGACGTGCTCGCGTGGGAGGGGATCGCGCTGCTCTACGTCCTCGTCGTCGCCGGCCCGTTCGTCCTGCTCGGAATCCTGGTCTGGCTCGCCCTCCGCGTCCGGCGCCGGCAGGTCGAGACCCGGCTGCTCGAGCAGAACTAGTCGGACAAGGGGAGCTCGGCCCGCACGGTCGTCCCCTGACCGGGCTCGCTCGAGACGCGTAGACGGCCTCCGAGCGCCTCCACCCGGTCGGCCAGCCCTCGCAGGCCCGACCCCTTGCCGACGTCTGCACCGCCGACGCCGTCGTCGGAGACCTCGACCACGAGCAGCCCGTCGTCGCGAGCGAGCTCGACCCGGGCTCGACTCGCAGAGGCGTACTTGGCGATGTTCGTGAGCGATTCAGAGACCACGTAGAACGCGGCCGCCTCGATCGCCTCGGGCAGCCGCTCCGGCGGCAGGCCGTTGACCTCCACCGGCAGCGTTGCGCGGGTGGCGAGCGCCTCCAGCGCCGGTGTGAGGCCGCGGTCGGTGAGGATCGCCGGATGGATCCCGCGAGCGAGCTCGCGAAGCTCCTCCAGACTGAGCGCGAGCTCGTCGCTTCCCTTCGCGAGCAACTCCGCCGCCGCCGCCGGATCGTCGGCAAGCCGCGACTCGGCGAGGCGTAGCACGAGCGCGAGCGTCACCAGGCGCTGCTGCGCGCCGTCGTGGAGGTTCCGCTCGAGTCGCCGCCGTTCGGCGTCGCCGGCCTGGACGATGCGCGCGCGCGATGCGGTCAGCTGCTCGCGGGCCTCCGCGTTTGCGACCGCGACGGCGACGAGGTTCGTGAACTTCTCGAGGCGGGCCTCGGCGTCGCGTGGAAATCGCTCGGAGCCGTCGACCGTGATCGAGGTCGAGCCCCAGAGTCGCCCGGAGACCACGATCGGAGCCGCCACGCCCGAGCTCACCCCTGCCGCGACCATGTGCTCCTGGAGGTCGGGTGACTCGTTCTCCAGGTCGATCCGGACCGTTCGGCCCGTTTGCGCGACCTGCGCGATCGCGCCGCCCGGTACCGGGTCGAGTGCGCCGAGCGGGGCGGCGTCGAGCCGGCCGTCTCGCTCCCAGCCGCCCACTATCTCCGCCCCGCCGGCAGCTCCTCCGACGTAGCGCACGGTTGCAGCGGCTCGCGCGCCGAACAGCCTGCCGATCTCCACCGTGACGGCGTTGAAGAGCCGCTCCGGGTCCTCCTCGGTCGCCACGGCGACCGCAACCCGGCTGAGGGCGGCCTGCTCGTCGGCCAGAGTCGCGAGCTCCTCACGGGCCTGAGTGTTCGCGAGCGCGACCGCGACGAGGCCGGCGAACTTCCCCAGTCGCTCCTCGGCGTTCGCGGCGAGCTCCAGATCGCGCGTGACCGAGACGACGACGGCGCCCCAGATGTGCCCCGACACGACGATCGGCGCCGCCACGAGCG
This sequence comes from uncultured Gaiellaceae bacterium, assembly GCA_963765705.1. Classification (GTDB taxonomy): domain Bacteria; phylum Actinomycetota; class Thermoleophilia; order Gaiellales; family Gaiellaceae; genus Gaiellasilicea. The sequence goes on along the minus strand of CAVXXJ010000011.1, from coordinate 389,795 downwards.
ATGTCACGCCGAGCGAGGTCAGCAGCCGGTGGAGAGGCACGGGCACGCCGGGGTCGTCCGTGGCCAGCCGCGCCGGCGCGCCCGTCCGCGCGACCTCGGCGAGCGCGCCCACCATCGAGACAACCGTGCCGGCGCCCGGGATCTGCACGCCCGGCTCGCTCCACTTGCCGACGATCACCCCTTCCGACGTCGAGCTGAAGCGCACGAGGTTCGCGGCATCGGCGCCGAGGAGGCGAGCCACCTCCTCGGTGACGACGTCGAAGACCCGCTCCGCCGCCGTCTCGGTGGCGACGGTCACCGCGACACGATTCAGCGCCGCCTGCTCCTCGACGAGCATGCGGAGGTCCAGCTCCCGCTGGTCAGACCCAGAAGGCATCGAACGCCTGTTGGTCGAGCGGCTGGGCGCGGATGTCGATCCAGCGGCCGTCCGCGACGGCGATCAGCAGCGCCTGCTCGATGTCGAGCGATTGCTTCCCCTCGCGCTCGCCCCGCGCGCGGTAGACCGCGACAGCGTGCTCGTCGTCCGCCACCACCCAGAGCAGCTCGACCCGGTAGGTGCCGCCGGTGAGCTCGGCCGTACGCCGCAGGAACGCGATGATCTCCTCCAGCCCGCGGTACTCGCCGCCGACGGCGCTGGCTCCGGGCACGTGCCAGACCGCGTCGGGCGCGAAGAGCTCGAGCAAGCCTGCCGGATCGCCGCCGACGAACCGCTCGAACCCGCGGCGCACGAGTGTCGCGTTCGGATGCTCGCTCATGGTTCCAGCGTCCCGACCACCGCCTCGGCGACGACCTTGAGCGGCCGGCCTGAGACCTGGCTCGCCTTGCGCAGGCGCGCGAAGGCATCCTGCTCGGAGAGTCCCTCCTTCGCCATCAGCAACCCCTTCGCGCGCTCGATCACCTTCCGCGCCGCAAGCGCATCGGAGAGCGACTCCGCCTCCTCGCGCAGAGCCGCCAACTCGTCGTGCCGGGCCCGTGCCGTCTCGATCGCCGGCAGCAGGTCGGTCTCGCGGAACGGCTTCACGAGGTAGCCGAACACGCCCGCCTCGACCGCCCTGGCGACGAGCTCTCGCTCGCCGTACGCCGTCACCATCACGATCGGGATCGGCCGCTCGTCGAGGATCCGCCGAGCCGCCTCGATCCCGTCCAGGTGCGGCATCTTGACGTCGAGCACCGCGAGGTCGGGCTGCTCGGAGCGGGCCAGCTCGACCGCCTCCTCGCCGTCCCGCGCCTCGGCGCAGACCTCGAAGCCGGCGGCCTCGAGCAGCGCCCGCAGGTCCATCCGGATGATCGTCTCGTCCTCGGCGATCAGGATCCTCATGCCGGGAAGACCACCTCGACGCGAAGCCCCGGCTCGCTCGTCAGCTCGAGCGTGCCCTGAAGCTCGTCGCGCACGAGCGCGCGAACGATCGACAGCCCGGTTCCCTGGTCGCCGCCGTTCAGGCCGGCGCCGTCGTCGGCGATCGAGAGCGCGACGTCGCCGTCACGCTGCGCCAGCTCGATCCGCACGGTGCCGCCACCGTGCTCCAGCGCGTTCTGGAACAGCTCGCTGAAGACGAGCGCGAGCGCGGTCGCACGCTGGCCGGCCAGGGAGATCGACTCGAGCTCCGCCTCGACCTGCTTGCCCGCGACGAGTCCCTGGACGAGCATCGCGCGGAGCCGCTCGATCAGCTCGGCGAGGTCGACATCGTCCTCGCGGTGCTCCGTCAGCACCTCGTGCACGGCGGCGATCGCGAGGATCCGGTTGACGGAGTCGCCGAGCGCCTTCTGCGGATCCACATTCGGCGATCGCGCCTGCAGCCGCAGCAGCGAGGCGACGGTCTGCAGGTTGTTCTTGACGCGGTGGTGGATCTCCTGGGCGAGCACCCCGCGCATGACCGCACGCCCGTGCTCGAGCGCGACGGCTGCGTGATGGGCTATGGCCTCGAGCAGCGCCCGGTCGTCGTCGGAGAAGGGCGTGTCCCGGTCGCAGACGAGCTCGCCGATCTGACGCCGCTTCCAGCGCAGCGGCAAGCGCAGCGCGTGCGTGCCCGCCCTGCCTTCCGGCCACGCGACCTTCCCGTCCTCGAGCACGAGCGCCGCGCCGGTGGCTTCAACCGCCGCCATCGTCGTCTTCACGATCGCCTCGAGCGACTCTTCGAGGTAGAGCGACTCCGAGACCGCCTCCGAGATCTTCGCGAGCGCCTCGAGCTCGTGGACACGCCGCTGCGCGTCGGCATACAGCTTCGCGTGCTCGATCGACTGGGCGACCTGCGAGGCGATCGCGACGAGCAGGTCGATCTCCGGCTGCGTGTGCTCGCGCGGGGCGCGCGTGCGGACGTTGAGCGCGCCCTCGAGCTTCTCCCGCGCCAGGATCGGCACTGCCAGGATCGACTCGTACTCGTCCTCGGGCAGGTTCGGGAAGAGCTTGAAGCGCGGGTCGAGGTGGGCGCGAGAGGCGATCGCGATCGGCGCGCGCTCGGCCGCGGCGGCGCCAGTGATCCCCTCGCCCGGCCGCATCCGCGGCCGTCGCGTCATCTCCTCGACGCTCGTGCCGTGGGTCGCGCGCAGCACGAGCTCGTCGGAGCGCTCGTCGTAGAGGTAGACGAAGCAGGCGTCGGCCTGGAGCGCCTCGGCGACCTTGCTGGCGACGAGCTCGAGCACCTCCTCGAGATCGAGGGTCGAGTTGACCGCAGCGATCGTCTCGGTCAGCAGCCGGAGGTGGCGCGCAGTGGCGTCCATCGACGGAGTCTAGGTCGTCCAGTCGACGCTTTACGCTCGGGCAGTCGCTTACAAACTTCTTACGCAACGTGTGGGAGAAACTTCACGGAGCGGGAATAGGTTCTACGCAGATGAGCACCCTCGAACTCGACCTCCGCGGCGTCAAAGGCTTTCTCGTCGCAGATGTGCGCGGACGGGTGATCGGCCGCGTCGAGTCCCCGATGTACGGCAGCAAGCCGGACGTGCCGGATGCGCTTGCCGTCCGTTCGGGCTTCATGCGTGGACGCCGGATCGTTCCCGCTGAGGCGATCGGCGCGATCGACGAAGGCACGCGCGTGATCGGCCTCAGCGTCCTGCGCGAGTCGATCCGAAAGTTCCTCTAGCCGCGTGCGCCTCATCGCGGTGGTCGCCGCGGGTGTCTGCCTCTGCGGACTCGCGGGCGACGCGACCGCGACGAGCCTCGTCCGCGTGGGCCGTCAGCAGCTCGAGCGCGACGCGCGAGTGGTCTTCACCGGCGTGCTGTCCGAACGGCAAGCGGTGCACGGCCGCCTCGATCGGCTTCGCTTCCGCGACGTGCGTGTCTACCGGGGGGCGGGCGCGAGGACGGCGACTCTCTGGTCGATTTCGATCCCGCAGCTTGAGCTCGGAGTGGAGGTCGGCCGGCGGTACCTCGTCTTCGCGGAGCCGCGGCCGCTCTGGGGCGGGCCGCTGCGGCTGACGCCGATGGGGTACTTCCAGGGCGTGTTCCGTGCCCGCAGCGACGTCGCGACGAATGACTCGAATGGCTCGTACCGTCTTACCGAGGTCGCGGGGCGGCTGCGGGAGGCGCGGACACCGTGTGGGCTCGCGCGGCGCGGGAAGGCCTACTTCGTCCGCAACGGGACGCTGGCGCCCGTCGTGCGGCATCGCTACTCGGACGATCTCGGGATCGCTCTCTCTCAGCTCTTCCGCGGCCCGAGCCGCGCCGAGCGTGCAGCAGGCATCTCGACGGCGATCCCGCGCAAGGCCCGGATCCTCGGCTGGCGGCAGGTCGGGCGTGTGGCCGAGGTCGACGTCTCGAGGACATTTCCCCTCGTCGCGAGCACCCGCACACACCTCGCCCACGCGCAGCTCGTCTACACCGTCACGCAGGTGACAGGAGTGGAGGCGCTGCGACTACTGGTCGCAGGGCAGCCGACCTTGGTCTCCCGCGGCGGCGCTCCCTCTCGTCCAGCTTCGCCGGTACCGCGCCGCAACTTCGGGCTCACGGGCGGCCGGATCCTCATCGAATCGCCGGCGTACGGCCAACGCGCGGGAAGACCGCTCTGCGTCAGCGGGTCCGCGGTCGCTCTCTCCGGACGCCTGCGGGCTGAGCTGGTGGACGCCCACGGGCGCCGGCTCGCCGTGCGGCCGATTTCCCTCCTGGACGGCCCGCGTGGCCGGCGCCACCGGTTCGAGGTCGTGATTCGGCACAGAGGCAGCCCCGCGCTCCTGATCGTCTCGGAGCCGGGAACGCGCCACGGAGCTCGCGTGCAGCTCGGCTAGCCGAGTTCATCTCGGCGCAGCCCCGGAAACGCGCCGCGCGGCGCCCCAAAGAAGAACGGGGCTCACCGGGGGAAAATGGTTTCCCCGTGCAAAACGACCGCGGGCTCCCCAGAGGAGAGCCCGCAATCGGCCGTCAGTTGAGGTCGCGGCACTCGCCTAGCACCGCAGCCCTGCCGTCGATTTTGAACGTCGCCGAGCTCGAAGTCCAGTCGAGTTTCTAGAGCACCGCCAGGTAGCGGTCGAGCTCCCACTGCGTCAGCTGAATCCGGTAATCGTCCCATTCCTTGCGCTTGATCTCGACGTAGCGCTCGTGGATGTGATCGCCGAGCGCCTTCTTCATCAGCTCCGAGCCCGCAAGCTCCTCGACGGCCTCCCCAAGCGTGCCGGGGAGCGCCACGATGCCGCGCTCCTGCCGCTCCGCTGCTGAGAGGTGGTAGAGGTTCGAGTCCATCGGCTCCTCGAGCTCGTAGCCTTGCTCGATCCCCTCCAGGCCTGCGTGGAGCAGGGCCGCGAACGTCAGGTACGGGTTGCAGGCCGGATCCGGGCAGCGGATCTCGGCGCGCGTCCCCTGCTCCGACCCCGGCTTGTAGAGCGGGATCCGGACGAGCGCCGAACGGTTCCGCTGCGACCACGCCACGTACACCGGCGCCTCGTAGCCCGGCACCAGCCGCTTGTACGAGTTCACCCACTGCGCGAACACCGCCGACAGCTCGCGCGCGTGCCGGAGCAGGCCGGCGATGAAGGCCTTCGCAGTCGGCGAGAGGTGATGCGGGTCGTCGGCGTCAAAGAACTGGTTGCGGCCGTCGGTGAAGAGCGACATGTGCGTGTGCATGCCCGAGCCGTTCTCACCGAACAGCGGCTTCGGCATGAACGTCGCGTAGACGCCGTTCTTCGCCGCGATCTCCTTCACGATCAGCCGGTACGTGATCGTCGCGTCAGCCATCTCGAGCGCGGGTGAGTAGCGCATGTCGATCTCGTGCTGCGACGGCGCCACCTCGTGGTGGTGGTACTCGATCGGGATTCCCATCGCCTCGAGCGCCTGGATCGTCTCGTTCCGCAGCTCGGTGGCGGCGTCGAGTGCGGTCATCGCGAAGTAGCCGCCCTCGTCGAGCGCAACCGTGCCCTTGTTGTCCTCGAAGAGGAAGTACTCGAGCTCGGGCCCGATGTTGAAGGTGTCGAAGCCCATGGCCTGCATCCGCTCGAGCGCCTTGCGGAGCATGTAGCGCGGATCGCCCTCGTACGGCGTCCCGTCCGGCTTGACGATGTCGCAGATCATCCGGCCGACGACCGCTTCGGGGGGAAACGGAACGCCGGACTGCGGGTGGATGGCGCCCTCGGCGCGCTGCGGCATGATCCGGAACGTCTCCGGGTCGGGGATCGCGACCATGTCCGACTCCTCGATCGCGTTGAAGCCCGTGATCGACGACCCGTCGAAGCCCATCCCGTCGTCGAGCGCCGCCTCGACCTCGCCCGGAGTGATCGCGAAGCTCTTCAGGTGCCCCTCGAGGTCGGTGAACCAGAAGAGCACGTACGCGACCTTCTGCTGCTCGATCTCCTTCAGGACCCGCTTGCGCGAGCCGGGCTCGGACGTCGCCCGGTGCTTGCTCTCGATCATCGCCATGCCGTCTTCCTCCTTGATGAAAGAAAAAAGGGCCCCAGGCGGCGATCCGCCTGAGGCCCCGTTGCCTCAAAACCTCGGCGAGTCTAACACCCTAACCCGACCGCTTCAGCTTCCCGTGCTTCTTCGCATAGATCTCGCCGCGGCGGAAGACCCAGAGCCCGACCGGGGCCGCGACGGCGCCGATCAGGAGCAGCGGCCAGATCTCGTCCCACATCGTCGAGACGCCCGCGCCGTCGAGGATGGCCTCCCTGATCCCGTCGAGCACGTAGGTGGCCGGCGAGATCACGGAGAGCCATTCCATCCAGCGCGGCAGCACGTCGGTGGGGTAGTAGACGCCAGAGACCACGAGCAGCATCCCTTGCGCGACGAAGCCGAGCTGGGCGCCCTTCTCAGGCGAGATCAGCGGCAGCACCGCGGTCATGACCCCGATGCCGATGAATGCGAGCGAGCCCGCGACGAGCACGACGAACGCCGCGACGAAGTCAGCGTTCGGCAGCGACAGGTCGAAGAAGAACGCGACGACGATGAAGAGGATGATCGCCCGGATCAGGCCGTAGAGCACGGCGAAGAAGCCCGCGCCGGCGAGGTGCATCGCCCGCGAGAGGGGCGCCATGAACGTGTACTCGATGGTTCCCTCCCAGCGCTCCCACGCCACCGTCTCGGTCATGAACTCGAACAGGATCCCGAGGTAGGCCCAGACGACGGCGCCGATCAGCAGCGTCGTCGTCGTGCGGGTGACGTCGATCGAGCCGCCGGTCGCCTCGATCCCCTTCGCGATGAAGACGATCGTGAGCGTGTTCGCGATCGTCCAGACCATGAACGCGACGTCCCACCAGATGTAGCGGCGCGTCAGGTAGACGTTGCGCTCGACGACGCCGCCGAGACCGATCAGCTCTGCTCGGAGCGTTGAAGCGGCAGCTCTCATGGCTTCGCTCCAGGGCCGGCAGAGCCGGCCCTTCCGCTATTGGCCGGCTCCGTCGAGCCGACGCCGGTCATGCGAACACCTCCCGGTCCTCGTCGTCCTCGTCGACCTCGGCCTCGAACTCGCGGCCGGTGGCGGCGAAGAACGCCTGCTCCAGGGTCTCGACTCCGAAGCGCTTCAGGATCTCCGGCACGGTCTCGAGGAAGAGGAGCTCGCCGCGGTCGAGGATGCCGACGCGGTCCGCGAGCGCCTCGGCCTCGGCGAGGTCGTGCGTGCACAGCAGGATCGTCGCGTCGTGCGTCTGCCGCACCTCGCGGACGAAGTCCTGCACCTCCAGCTTCGAGCGCGGATCGAGCCCGGTCGTCGGCTCGTCGAGCAGCAGCAGCACCGGCGAGGTGAGCAGCGCCCGCGCGAGCGCGACCTTCTGCTGCATCCCGCGCGACAGGTTCTCCATCGGCTCGGTGCGCCGGTCGAGCGGGAAGCCGACCTTCGTCAGGATCGCGGGGATCTTGACGCGGGTCTCCCGCGGGCCCATGCCGTAGTACCGCGCGGCGTAATGCAGGTTCTCGCCGGCGGACATCTTCTTGAAGAAGCTCGCCTCGACGGAGACCCGGTTGACGAGCCTCCGCACCGGACGCGGATCGGTGAAGACGTCGTGGCCGAACACGCGGGCGCTGCCGCCGTCGTGGAAGAGCAGCGTCGAGAGCAGGCGGACCAGCGTCGACTTGCCCGAGCCGTTCTGGCCCAGGATCGCGACGCACTCGCCCCGCTCCATCGTGAACGTGACGCCCGTCAGCGCCGCGCGCTTCTTGCGCGCGAAGCGGCCCGCCTTCTTGTCGCGGCGCGAGAACTCCTTGCGGAGGTCATGAACCTCGACCGCCGGCACGGCCTTGCCGTTGTTCGACACGCCGTCGATTGGCATTGAGCGATGCATTTCGACTACCTCTGACATCTCGGAAACTCCTTCACTTCACAAGAAACCCCAGGACCACAAGCACGCGGCGCCCGCACTACGGCGGGCCGCGGCAACGGGTGACCTAGATGTGAGCGAGGAATCTCATCGAGCCGCGACTCTACCAGCGCGCGCGGTTGCCGTCCAACCGATTCCCGTGCTACGGTCTCGACAGGTTCCGCCGGCGAAGGCGGTTCCGAGGCAATGGCGCCTCAGAGCTTCTAGCTCTGGGCGCTTTTTTTGTGGTCCAACGCAGGAGGAGACGGGAGATGTCGGAAACGGAGAGCAAGCACTACCTCGCGAATGGCAACGAGGCGCTGCCGGACGCGCGCGAGGCACTGGAATGGGCCGCCGAGACGCGCGTCTCGATGGTCGACCTCAAGTTCTGCGACCTGCTCGGCACGTGGCAGCACATGACGCTGCCGCTGCGGGCCCTCGACGCGGGCGCGTTCGAGGACGGGCTCGGCTTCGACGGCTCCTCGATCCGAGGCTGGCAGGGCATCTCCGAGTCGGACATGCTGCTGATGCCCGACCCGACCTCGGCGATCCTCGACCCCGGCACCGAGGCCGCGACCCTCTCGCTGATCTGCGAGATCGCCGACCCGATCACGAAGGAGGGCTACTCGCGCGACCCGCGCCTCGTCGCCAAGCGCGCCGAGGAGTACCTGCGCTCCACCGGGATCGCGGACACGTGCTTCGTCGGCCCCGAGTGCGAGTTCTTCGTCTTCGACGAGGTCAGCTACGAGCTCGGCCCGAACACCGCGCGTTACTCGGTCGACTCGTCCGAGGGGTACTGGAACTCGGGGAAGCCCGGTCTCGGCTACACCTCGCGGCCGAAGGAGGGGTACTTCCCGACCGCGCCGCACGACTCGCTCCACGACCTGCGCACCGCGATGGTGCTGACGCTCGAGCGGCTCGGGATCGCGTGCGAGTTCCACCACCACGAGGTCGCCTCCGGCGGCCAGTGCGAGATCGACCTCCGTTTCGACTCGCTGACGAAGATGGCCGACCAGGTCATGACCTACAAGTACGTGGTCAAGAACGTCGCGCGGGCGCACGGCAAGTCCGTGACCTTCATGCCGAAGCCGATCTTCGGCGACAACGGCTCCGGGATGCACTGCCACCAGTCCCTCTGGAAGGAGGGCACGCCGCTGATGGCGGACAAGTCGGGCTACGCGGGCCTCTCCGCGCTCGCCCGCTCCTACGTCGGCGGACTGCTCGAGCACGCACCGGCGCTGCTCGCCTTCTGCGCCCCGACGACGAACTCGTACCGGCGGCTCGTCCCCGGCTACGAGGCGCCGGTGAACCTCGTCTACTCGCAGCGCAACCGCTCGGCCTGCATCCGGATCCCGATGTACTCCGACTCGCCGAAGGCGAAGCGGATCGAGTTCCGCTGCCCCGACGCGGCGGCGAACCCCTACCTCGCTTTCTCGGCGATGCTGATGGCCGGCATCGACGGGATCGAGCGCGGGCTCGACCCGGGCGCCCCGGCCGACTACGACCTCTTCGAGGAGGCCGGCCATGACGTGCCCCAGGTTCCGGGATCGCTGGGCGAGGCGCTCGACGCGCTCGAGGCCGACCACGCGTTCCTGCTCCGCGGCGGCGTCTTCACCGAGGACCTGATCCGCACCTGGATCGACTGGAAGCGCGAGAACGAGGTCGACGTCGTCCGGCTCCGCCCCCATCCGGCCGAGTTCGGCCTCTATTACGACTGCTAGGAGGCTTCATGACGAAAGTGGAAGCAATCGTCGTGCGCGACCGGGTCGAGACGGTGATGGACGCCGTCGAGGAGCACACGGGACACGTCGGCGTCACCGTGATCGAAGCGGTCGGGCACGGCCGCCAGCGCGGGATCACGCACGAGTACCGCGGCCGCGTCTTCGAGTCGCGGTTCCTGCCCAAGGCGTACCTCTTCTTCGTCGTGAAGGACGGGCTCGCCGCGGGGGTCGTGGAGGCGATCGTCGACGCCGCACGCACCGGTCACGAGTCGGGTGACGGGATCGTCTGGACGACTCCGGTCTTCGACGTCACACATCACCGAACAGGCTCGAAGCTCGAGGAGGTCGAGGTCGCATGACGACAAAGGAACTGGCATTCGCCGCGAGCACGATCTGGGTCGTCCTGGCGGCCATCCTCGTGATGTTCATGCAGGCGGGCTTCGCCTTCCTGGAAGCCGGGCTGACGCGGATGAAGAACGTCGGCCACATCGCCGCGAAGAACGTCCTCGTGCTCGCGATCGCGTCGCTCGTCTACTACGTGGTCGGGTTCGGGATCGCCTTCGGCGACGGCGGCAACGGCCTGTGGGGCGGCTCCGGCTTCATGCCGTCCGTCGACGAGCTGCTGACGATCGGCGCGGCTCCGTTCAGCTGGTTCGGAGCGATTCCCGCCGCGGCTGGCTACCTCTTCGAGGTCGTCTTCTGCGCCGTCTCGCTGGCGATCGTGTGGGGCGCGATGGCCGAACGGACCCGGCTGTGGGTCTACTTCGCGTTCGGCGCCGCGTACACGCTCATCTACTCGCTCGTCTCCCACTGGATCTGGAGCCCGGACGGCTGGCTGTTCTCGAAGGGCATGCAGGACTTCGCCGGCTCGACCGTCGTCCACTACCAGGGTGCGCTCGCGGGACTCGCGGGGGCGCTGCTGCTGGGCCCGCGGATCGGCAAGTTCGCGCACGACGGGAAGCCGAACGCGATTCCCGGCCACAACATGGCGTTCACCACGCTCGGCGTGATCATCCTCTGGTTCGGCTGGTTCGGCTTCAACCCGGGCTCGACGCTCGCCGTCGACTTCCCGGAGGTCGGCTTCTTCGCCTACGTGGCGCTGAACACGAACCTCGCGGCGGCGGCCGGCGTGCTCGGCGCGGTCTTCACCTCGTGGATCGTGATCAAGAAGCCCGACCTCTCGATGATGCTGAACGGCGCGATTGCGGCGCTCGTCGCGATCACCGCCGCCTGTGCGTTCGTGTCCCCGTGGGCAGCGATCGTCATCGGCGCGGTGGCAGGCGTGATCGTCGTCTTCGGCGTCCTCCTCGTCGAGCGGATCGGGATCGACGATCCGGTTGGCGCGCTGGCCGCGCACGGGATGGCGGGCGTGTGGGGCACTCTCTCGCTCGGCTTCTTCACCGTGCCGGCGCTCGCCGGGAAGCTGGACACCGGCGGCGGCGGCTTGTTCTACGGCGGTGGGCTGCACCAGCTCGGGATCCAGGCGCTCGGCCTGCTGGCCGTCGGTGCCTTCACGTTCTCCGCGTCGTTCGGGATCCTGTGGCTCTTCAAGGTCACGATCGGGATCCGCACCGACGAGGATGTCGAGCTGGCGGGCCTCGACGTCTCCGAGCACGGCATGTGGGGCTATCCCGAGTTCTACATCCCGGTTCCTGGCGGCTACGGCACGGACAGCCATGGGCACCTCGGCCCCGCGCATGCGCGGCCCATGGTGCCCGGCCCCGCGGTCGCCGCGACCGCGCTGGAGCCGACCCTCTAGGAGCAGAACGCACGCCCGAGCAGGAGCCGCAACTCGGTCTCCTGCTCGGGCGTCAGCGGGAACACGTTCGCGGCGACGACCAACAGACGGTCGTCGCGGGCCCAGACGACCGTCAGCATCCCGAGCAGGTTGCCGGTATGGCCGACGACCGGACCGCACGGTGTCTCGAACCGGGCCAGGCCGAGGCCGTAGGAGTCGTCGCCGCGCGGGCGCATCCGCCTGCCGAGGTCGCTGCCGAGCAGCCGCGTGAAGAAGCGGTCGAGATCGGCCGCCGTCGAGACCATCGCGCCGGCCGCCCAGGCCGACCTCGCCGTGCGCTCGCTCGTGTCGGTCAGGCTTCCCGTCGCGATCCCGTCACGCAACGGGCGCTCGTGACCGTGGAGGTGCGGCCCGTCGACCACGTCGGGCTCGAAAGTCGTGTCGGCGAGGCCGTACGGCCTCAGGATCTGCCGCTGCAGCAGCTGGTCGAGACCTTCAAGCTCCGCACGCTGGAGGACGAGACCGAGGGCGAGATAGTTGGTGCTCGAGTAGGCGTACCCGGAAGCGCGCGGCTTCGCGTCTGCGATCCCGACGAGTGCACGAGGATCGAGCTCGCCGCGCAAGAGCGCCGGCTCGGAGGTGTAGTCGAAGAGGCCGGCCCGGTGCGAGAGGAGCTCGCGGATCGTGATCGCGTCCGCGTCCTTGACGAGCTCCGGCACGAAGTCGGCGACGGTGTCGTCGAGCGAGAGGACGCCGAGGTCGGCGAGGTCGAGCGTCAACGCGGCGACGAACGTCTTCGTGACGCTGCCGATTCGGAAGCGATCGTCCACGGACGCCTCGCCCTTCGCCAGCTCTCGCACCTCCTCGCCGTCGCGCAGTCGCACGATCACGCCCGGGACGCCGCTCTCGACGAGGTCGCTCGCAGCCTCGTCGAGCTTCGACGATGTGTCGCGCAGCAGAAGCACGGCGGCCGCCACGAGGGCGGCCGCCGTAAGTCCTAGGAGCAGGAGCCGGCGCATCCGGCCTCCGAATCTACGACACGGAGAAGGTGACGGTCACCGACGCGGTCGTCTGCTGCGTTCCCGGCTCGATCGGCGTCGAGTCGAGAGCCACTGCCTTGTTGGCTGCTTCGGCGAGCGGCTGCGGCGCGCCGCCACTCTCGACGATCGCCGTGACGCGGCCGAGCGAGAGGTTCGCGGCTGCCGCGAGCACCTGCGCGCTGGCGCGGGCGTTCGCGACCGCCGCCTTGAGGGCCTGGCGGTACTGCTCGGTCTGGTCGCCGCTCGAGAGCGACGGCCCGTAGACCTGGTTGGCGCCCGCCGTCACGGCTGCGTCGATCAGCGCGCCCGCTCGGGCGATGGTCTTGATCGTCGCCGAGACCGAGTTGGACGCGACGAACGCCTGCACCTCGTTCTGCTCGTTGTAGCGCGGGGAGAGCGAGACGGACTGCGTCTTGACGTCGGTGCCGCCGGCGGCCTTGACTGCCGCGATCACCTTTCGCATCTCGGCCGCGTTCGCCGCGAGCGCCGCCTTCGCGGTCTGACCCTGGCTCTCGACGCCGAACGACAGCTCGGCGCGGTCGGGCACGGAGGTGACCGCGGCGGTTCCGATGACGGTGATGCCCCCGTCCAGTGCCTCGGCTGCGGCGCTCTGACGCCGATCCGGGCAGGGTCGCCGCGGCGACGGCGGCGACGAGGACGAGAGGTGCTGCAATGAGGAGGAGTCGTGTTTTCATACCGTGGATACGCCGCCGGAGGCGGCGTCGTCACAGCGTCTCTCAGGTCAGTGCGATTCGAGCCGGGCGCGGGCGGCCGCGACAGCCTCGCGGACGCCGCCCGGGCCGGGCGCGAAGCGCGGCGCGGGCTCGGGCGGCTCGAAGCTGCCGTCACGGACCGACGCCGCGACCTGCTCGTGCGCATCGCGAAACGCCGTCCCGCTCTGGACGAGCGCCTCGGCGGCGTCGGTCGCGAGCAGCAGCGGGTCGGCCGCTGCGACCGCGAGCCGCTCGCGGTCGAGGTCGAGGCTCCGGACCAGCGCCGTCAGGGCGGCAAGGGCGCCGGCGAGGTCGGCCCGCGCGGCGAAGACCGGCGTCTTGTCCTCCTGCAGGTCGCGGTTGTAGGAGAGCGGCAGGCTCTTCACGGTCGCGAGCAGCCCGGTCAGCCGCCGATCGCGGTGCCCGCCTTGCCGCGCACGAGCTCGGCCACGTCCGGGTTCAGCTTCTGCGGCATCATCGACGACCCGGTTGCGGCGTCCTCGCCGAGCCTGGCGAAGCCGAACTCCGTGGTCGTCCAGAGGACGACCTCCTCGCCGATCCGCGAGAGATGGACGAAGCACACCGAGACGGCGTAGAGATAGTCGAGCGCGAAGTCCCGGTCCGCGACCGCGTCGAGCGAGTTCCGCATCTGGCCGTCCGGAGCGTGGAGCGGCAGCGTCGACCCGGCGAGCGCGCCCGCCCCGAGTGGGCTCTCGCCCGCAGCGGCCGCAGCCGCACCGAACCGGCCGAGGTCGCGCTCCAGCATCTCGACCCAGGCGAGCAGATGGTGTCCGACGGTCACGGGCTGGGCTCGCTGGAGATGGGTGTAGCCCGGCATCGGCGTCTCAGCGTCCGCCTCGGCGCGGTCGAGCACGACGCCTGCGAAGGCAGCGATCGCACGCTCGCGCCTCGGCGCAGGCGTCGACGACGTAGAGCCGGAACGCAGCCGCCACCTGGTCGTTGCGGGAGCGGCCGGCGTGGATCTTGCGGCCGACGTCGCCGAGCAGGCGCTCGATCGCCGTGTGGACGTCCTCGTCGTCGGGCTCGATCCCGCCCCCGGTAGCGATCTCGGCGAGCCGGCTCACCGCCTCCTCGAGCTCACCGTCGTCGAGCAGGCCGGCGGCGTGCAGCCGGCCGGCGTGAATCGCAGTCGCCTCGCAGTCGTACGGGAGCAGCTCGGCGTCGTCTGCCCGCAGAAACGCCGCCACGGCGGGATCGAGCGCGCGCCCGACCCGCCCGGCCCAGAGGGTCATGCTTTTGTCTTCGCCCGCTTGCGGGCTGCTGCCAGCTCGACTTCCAAGGACGAGATCTTGATGAATCCCTCGGCTGCTGCGTGAGGGAACGTCTCGCCCGTGCCGTACGAGGCGAGCTGCTCCGCGTAGAGCATGTGCGGCGAGCGCCGGCCGGTGACGACGGCGGCGTTCGGGCGCAGCTCGACCCGGACCTCGCCTTCGACGAGCTCCTGCGTCCGGTCGACGAACGCGTCGATCGCCTCCCGGGCGGGGCTGAACCAGAGGCCTTCGTAGACCAGCTCCGTCCAGCGCTGCTCGAGGCCGCGCTTGATCCGCGCCTCGTCCTTCGTCAGCACGACGTCCTCGAGCGCGGAGTGGGCCTGGATCAGGACGATCGCGGCAGGCGCCTCGTAGACCTCGCGGCTCTTGATCCCGACGGCGCGGTTCTCGATCATGTCGATCCGCCCGATCCCGTACGGGCCTGCAAGCGCGTTCAGCTTCGCGATCAGCGCCGCGAGCGGCAGCTCCTCGCCGTCGAGCGCGACCGGGACTCCCGCCGCGAACTCGATCGTCACCTCCTGCGGAGCGGGCGCCGAGGCGGGATCGCCGGTGAGCGCGTACGGCTCCTCGGGCGGGGCCGCCCACGGATCCTCGAGCACGCCGGCCTCGATCGCCCGGCCGAACAGGTTCTCGTCGATCGAGAAGGGCGAGGCCTGCGTGGCCTGGACGGGGATGCCCTTGGCCGAGCGCGTACTCGATCTCCTCGTCGCGCGTCCAGATCCGGTCGCGGAGCGGCGCGATCACGCGCAGGTCGGGATTGTGCGCCTTGAACGAGAGCTCGAAGCGGAGCTGGTCGTTCCCCTTGCCGGTGCAGCCGTGCACGACCGCCTCGGCGCCGAGCTCCTCGGCCAGCTCGGCGACGGCCTGGGCGATCACGGGCCGCGAGAGCGCGGAGACGAGCGGGTACTTGCCCTCGTAGAGCGCGTTCGTCTTGATCGCGCGGGCGCACTGCTCCTCGGCGAAGGCGTCCTTCCGGTCGATCAGGACGACGTCGTCGGCGCCGGCGGCGCGAGCGCGCTCGATCGAAGCCTCGAGGTCGAACTCCTGGCCGACGTCGACGAGCACGGCCACGACCTCGTCGTAGCCGTACCAGTCCTCCTTCAGCCAGCTGACGATGCAGCTCGTATCGAGGCCGCCCGAGAAGGCGACCACAGCAATCCTGCTCATGCTGCATAGTATGCATATCAGATCGCATTTCATGCAAACGTTAGGCTGACGCCGTGCAGACCCGGTTCGTCGATTGCCGTTCGCGCGAGGCGTATCTCGCAGGTCATGTGCCGGGCGCGGCGCACGCCGACGGGGAGCGCGACCTGACGGGGACGGTCGGCGGCGGCCGCCACCCGCTCCCGACCGAGGAGTCGTTCTCTGCCTGGGCCTCGGCGGCGGGAA
Organism: uncultured Gaiellaceae bacterium; assembly: GCA_963765705.1. Lineage (GTDB taxonomy): Bacteria > Actinomycetota > Thermoleophilia > Gaiellales > Gaiellaceae > Gaiellasilicea. The sequence continues at coordinate 374,189 of CAVXXJ010000011.1, read as the reverse complement.
TCGGCGCCGGCACGCTCGTCGTCGGCTACGACGAGGGCACCACGGGCTGGGCTGCGCGGCTGTGGTGGCTGCTGCGCCACTTCGGGCACGACGACGCGGCGGTGCTGCGATTCGATGCCTGGCACGGGCCTTTGCGCTCCGGAGCAGAGCAGCTCGAGCCGGCCGAGTTCGTGCCGCGGCCGCGCGACGACGACACGGCGGAGGCGGACGAGCTGCTGCGCCGGCTCGGCGATCCGAGCCTGACGCTCGTCGACACCCGCGCGCCGGAGCGCTGGCGCGGCGAGGTCGAGCCGATCGACCCGGTCGCGGGTCGGATCCCGGGAGCGCGGAACCGGTTCTACCAGGACGAGACGCCGCTGCCCGGAGACCTGCTCGACGCCGAGGAGCTCGTCGTCTACTGCGGCTCGGGCGTGACCGCGTGCGTCGTTCTGCACGAGCTCGTCCTGGCCGGCCGCGAGGACGCGCGCCTCTATCCGGGCTCGTTCAGCGAGTGGTACGCGCTCGGCCCGGTCGAAACGCGGCTAGGCCACAGTCGCGGCGAGCTGGTGTGCGCGGTGCGGCGAGATCCCGTTGCGCTGCGCCCGGACGAGCTCGTGCTCGCCGTCGTCGAGCTCGACGAGCGGCAGCAGCTGCACGTCGCGCAGGCGGATGCGCACCGGCAGGCCCTCCGTGAAGGCGTACGGGCTGAGCTCGTTCGCGAGCGTTCCGGCAACCGGCTCGCTGCGCCAGCCGTCCTCGTCGTCCCAGAGCTCGCCGAGCGCCGCGAAGTCGGGCTCGCTCACCTCGATCCAGGCGCCGTAGCCGAAATAGCCGTCCTCGCCCGCGATCGGCAGCTCGAGCAGCGCCCGCACGAAGAAGCGCTCGCCGGCCTCGCTCTCCAGGACGGCCAGGTCGTCGCTGACCCGCGCGCGCTGCTCGCGCTCGTCCTCGTCGAGCAGGAAGATCGGCTGCGGCAGGCCCATGCGGATGTCGCGCGTCTCGCCCGCGTGCGTCTCGCCACAGACGTCACAGGTGAAGGCCACTACGCGGCGCCGGGCAAGTACTGCTGCCAGACCTGCGGGATCGTGGGCGTCGCCAGGTGGATGAACAGCACCGGCGCCGGCGGGCGCGGCTGGCGGCGCAGGTGGAGGCCCGAGTCCGCGAGCAGCCGGTCGCCCTTGCGGAGGTTGCACGGCGCGCACGCGGTGACGACGTTCTCCCAGATCGACTCGCCGCCCTTCGAGCGCGGCACGACGTGGTCGAGCGTCAGCCGCCCGGAGGACGTGCCGCAGTAGACGCAGCGCCAGCCGTCGCGGGCGAAGAGCGCCCGCCGGGAGATCTTCCGCTGGATCGCGCGGGGAACCCGGACGTACTGGACGAGCCGGATCACGTGCGGCCAGACATAGGTGTCGGTCGCGGAGCGCAGGCCCTTCGGCAGGCTCTCGAGGATCTCGGCCTTCCCCTTCCAGACGAGCACGTGCGCACGCCGCACCGAACAGACGTTCAGCGGCTCGTAGCTCGCATTCAGGACGAGAACCTGCTCCACTCTTCATAAATTAGCGCAAGGCGCGGAATCCGCCGAGCGGATTCCGCACCGCGCAAGACCCCTAAAGGGGCCGCTTCGCGGCCCGCCCCTAACGAGCCATCGCGCGCTCTACCGCCTCGAGCTCTTCCGGGGACAGGGCGATCGGCGCGCGGCCGCGGTCGAGCTCCTTCACGTAGAGCCGCGCGTAGTCGCGGCCCTGGATCGCCGTCACGACCGTGCCGGTCCGGCTCGAGTCGAGGAACGCGAACGACGCCGACTGGTGGCCGCCGGTGCCCGCGTAGGCGTCGTAGCGGACGACCGCGGTGTTCGTCAGCGAGCCGTCGACCCGCTGGTCGACCCGCGAGAGCCCGGCTGCGATCTCGTCGACCGCCCGGTGCAGGTCGTCGATTCGGCCCTGGAGCGAGACGGCGAAGTCGACGAGGTCGGAGCGGCCGCCGCCGAGCAGGACGCGCTGCGCGGCCCGAAGCCGCCGCAGGCGCACCCAGAGCCAGAAGCACGCGCCCAGGGCGATCGCGGCGGCCGCGGCAGCGGCGCTGGCAACGGCAAGCGCGAGAGACATGCTCAGGCGGGAAGCGAGAAGATGACCGGGTACTCGGCCGAGTTGTTGTCGGTCTTCGCCTCGCCGGGAACGGGGTCGACGTCGATCCGCATCGTCCGCCGCTCGCTGAAGTCGACCGACGGGAAGTTGTCGAAGACGACCGTCTTGGTCTCGTCCGGGTTGATGATGTCGATCGTCCGCTTCTTCACGATCGGCGTCGGGCTCTGCTGGATCGTCAAGGTCACCTCGATCTTGACCTCCTGGCTGTCGCCGCCGTTCGCGACCGTGACGCCGAACGCGAGATCGGTGCCCGCTTCGATGATGTTGTCCGTGCTCTGCGAGAGCGTCGGCCCGCCCGGCACGACCCGGACCGACTCGATGTTGGTGCCGTGCAGGCCGCCCGCGGTGCTGCCGGTGCCTCCTGAGGCGGCCGAGCCGTTGATCCGCTCCCAGATCGGCACCATCGAGCGGGTGCTCGCAAGGTCGGCGGTCTGGACGAACTTGGACTCGGGCACCTGGATCCCGCGGAGCTTCGCATCCCGCTGGAGCAGGGCGACCGAGGGTTTTCTGAAGAGGTCGTCCCAGACGACATCGCTCGCGACGAGACGCTCGGCCTGCGACGCGAGCAGCGCGCCCGCGGCGGCGGCGTCCTTCGACCCCTGCGTGCGCTGGAACGCCTCGGCGAGGCCCGCCAGCCCGTCGACGCGGAACTGGAGCGCCTCGACCGCCGCCTCGTGGGCTTCCCGCAGCGGCCCGGGCGGGTCGAGCTTGTTGGCGCTCGTGACGCCGAGCTCCTGCTGCCGGACGAGGCTCGTGAGCTGCTTCCGCAGCTCCGCCGGCTTGATGCCCTGCGTCGTCAGCGCGTCGCTGAGCTCGCGGCCGACCCGATCGGACTCGCGTCCGACGGCCGACATCCCCGCCATGTAGTCGCTGTACGCGTCGCGTTTCTTGTTCTCCTGGCAGCTCTGCGCCCACAGCAGGAGGAGGACGACGATCAGGATCGCGAAGGCGATCAGGACGAGAGGCGCAGCAGCGGGGTGAAGCCGCCGCGCGGCCGGATCGGTCCACGCGGCTCGCGCGGGCCTCGAGGACCACCCAGCCGACTGCTGAGCGGGCGGCGGCTGGTGCGGTCGCGCCCCGCGGCCTCCCGGGTCTCAGGCTCCTCGAAAAAATCGAACTCGAAGTCTGGCTCGCGCTCGCTCATGGCTTCAGCAGGTCGCTCGGCGCCACTGTAACCGTTGGTTCGGCCGTCGAGGCACGGAAGGATTCGGTCCCGCGGCGGCCAAACCAGCTGAAGCCGTGTCTACCGCTGCACATGCGCTCCCGCATCGGGAGCTCGTCCTCGACCGCTACCGCCCGTTGCGGCCGCTCGGCAGTGGAGGCTCGGGCTCGGTCTGGCTCGCGCGCGACGAACAGACGGGCCTCGACGTGGCGCTCAAGATCGTCCCGCGCGAGGGCAAGGCTGCAGATCGCGCCGAGCGCGAGGCCGAGGCCGCAGCACGGCTGCGCCACGAGCGCTGTCTTCGCGCCTACGGCTTCGGCTCCGACGCCGGCCACGTCTACATCGCCTACGAGTACGTCGGCGGCAGGACGCTTCGGGACGCGATGCGCGCCGGCGAGCTGCGCGACGGCCAGGCGATCGAGGCGGCGGCGCAGATCCTCGACGGCCTCGCACACGCGCACAGCCGCGGCATCGTCCACCGCGACGTCAAGCCGTCGAACGTCCTGCTCGCAGACGACGAGGGCATCTCGGTACGCCTGCTCGACTTCGGGCTCGCCCAGTTCGACGAGGCGGAGACGCTGACCGCGGTCGGCGACGTGCCCGGCACGCTCGCGTACATCTCTCCCGAGCGCCTCTGCGGCCAGGAGGCCTGCGCCGCCAGCGACGTCTGGGGCGTCGGGATCCTGCTCTGGGAGGCGCTCGCCGGCAAGCATCCGTTCTGGGGCGTCCCGCTGTCGCAGATGGCCGGCACGATCGAGGCGGGCGCGCCGCCTCTGCACCTGGAGCGCCCGGACCTGCCGAAGCGCCTGCTCTCGGCGATCGGCCACGCGCTCGCACGCGACCCGGCCAAGCGCCCGCCTGCCGCCGCGCTCGCGAAGGAGTTGCGAGCCGCCCTGACCGGAGGGAGGCGTTCGACGAACGTCGAAAGTGTTGTTTCAACACAAGCTCTCCTCCAGCGCGGCGCGCCCGCCGCCGCGACCGGGCTCGCCGCCGGCGTCGGCGCGGCGATGCTGCCGTTCTACCCTTCGGGCGGCGCGGCGGCGATCGCGGTCGTGGCTGCGCTGACCGCCTTCAGGGCGCCTCGCGCCGGCCTCGCCCTGGCGCTCGCAGCGCCGGTGTTCCCGCTCGGCAACGTCGCGCTCGGACTGGCGCTCGTCTACGGTGCGATCGCGCTCGCCTGGCTCGTGCTCTTCTGGCGCGATGCCCGTTTCGGGCTCGCCTTCGTCGCCGGCCCGCTGCTCGCGCCGGCCGGCCTGCTGGCGCTCGTTCCGTTGGCCGCCGCCGGGAGCCGCGGCGCCGCTCGGCGCGCGGCGCAGGCGCTGGCCGCCGTGGCGGTCGCCGCCGTCACCGCCGGCGTGCGCGGCTGGGACCTGCCGTTCCGGCAGGGCGCGGTGCCGCCGCTCGACCTGGAACGCACGAACAGCGCGGTCACCGCAGCCACGACCCTGCTCGAAGCGGTTCCTGCCGGCCTCGCCCTCGAGGCACTCGCCCTTGCCGCTGTGGCCGTTGCGCTCCCGTATGCCCGAACGCCGTGGCGGATCGCCGGTCTCGGCGCCGGGGCGATGGCGGCCGTCCTCCTGGCGGCGCCGGCAGCGCCGGCGCTGCCGCTTGTCGCCGCGGTCTGGCTCACCTGCGGCGGGCTCGTGCTGAAGTCCGAGCATTAGACTCGGTCGCTGGGGGAACGTCTCCCCTGCCGCATGAGTGTCCTCCGGAGCATCGAGCAGAAGATCGAAGGCCTCTTCGAGGGGATGTTCGGCCGTGCCTTCAGAACACACGTCCAGCCGGTCGAGCTGGCACGGAAGCTCGCGAAGGAGATGGACGAGCACCGCACGATCTCCGTCTCCCGCGTCTACGTGCCGAACGAGTACTCCGTCTACCTCTCGGAGACCGACCGCGAGCAGTTCACGGGCTACGAGGGATCGCTGATCGGGGAGCTGCAGGACTACCTGATCGAGCACGCCCGGCGCGAGAGCTATGCGCTGCTGACGCCGCCGAAAGTGCTGATGCTCACGGACGCGGATCTTTCGATCGGCGAGTTCGGGATCGCGACGCGGATGGTGCAGCCCGAGGGCAAGCGCGGCCCGGCGCTCGACGAGCCCGCTGCGCAGGTCGAGCCCGGCGCGACGATGATCTACAAGGCGAAGGCGCCACAGGCGACCGAGGCCGCTTCCCCCGTCGAGCTCGGGGTCGAGGAGGAGGCCTACTCGCTTGACCATGAACGGGCGCAAGCACGCGGTCGAAGGCGGCAAGGTCGTGCTCGGGCGCTCGAAGGACTGCGACGTGCAGGTCGAGGACGCGAACGTGTCGCGCCGGCACGCCGAGCTGCGCCGGGAGGGCTCGTCCTGGTGGCTCGTCGACCTCGACTCGACGAACGGCACCGAGCTGAACGGCAAGCGCGTGCAGCGGGTGAAGCTCTCGGACGGCGACACGATCACGCTCGGCGCCACCGACCTCGTGTTCGCAAAGGCGGCGCAGCAGTGAACATCGCGGTCGACGAGGCCCTGCTGATCCTCAAGGTCGGCTTCATCGTGCTGCTCTACCTCTTCATCTGGCGGATCGTTCGCAGCGCGAGCCGCGACTTCCGCAGCGGCCACTCCGCCGAGAGCGTGATCCTGGCGCCGACCGACGCAGCCGCGCTGGGCCTCGCGCCCGTGCGGCGCGCGAAGCTGGTCGTCCTGAAGAGCCCGGCGCTCGACGTCGGCGAGGAGGTGCCGGTCGACTCGCTGCCCGTGGCGATCGGCCGCGGCGGCCAGAACGAGGTACCGCTCGACGGCGACGACTTCGCCTCCGCACAGCACGCGCGCTTCGAGTCGAAGCGCGACGGGCTCTGGGTCGAGGACATCGGCTCGACGAACGGCACGTTCGTCAACGGCGCGCGCGTGACGACTCCGCGGCGGCTCTCGAAGGGCGACATCGTCCGCGTCGGCCAGACCGACTTCAGGGTGGATCTCTGATGCTCGGCCGCTCGGCAGTCGTCTCGGATACCGGCCGCCGGCGCCGCCGGAACGAGGATCAGTACGTCTGCGTGCCGCCGCTCTTCGCCGTCGCCGACGGGATGGGCGGAGCGCAGGCGGGCGAGGTCGCGTCCGGCCTCGCTGCGGCCGTGCTGAACGAGGCAGCCGGCGACGAGCGCGGCGAGGAGCGCGTCGCCTCCCTGATCCAGGAGGCGAACCGGCGCGTCTTCCAGCGCTCGAGCGAGGACGAGTCGACGTCCGGGATGGGAACGACGATGACCGTCGCGCTCGTGGACGGCGACACGATCGCGTTCGGCCACGTCGGCGACTCGCGCGCGTACCGCGTCCAGGGCGGCGTGCTGGAGCAGCTGACCGACGACCACTCGCTCGTCGGCGAGCTGGTCCGCAGCGGCAGGCTCTCGCCCGAGGAGGCGGAGTCGCACCCGCAGCGCTCGGTGATCACCCGCGCGCTCGGCACCGAGCCCGACGTCGACGTCGACACGTTCACGATCCAGGCCGAGCCGGACGACCTCTACCTGATCTGCTCCGACGGGCTGACCGACATGGTCTCGCCGAGCGAGATCCAATCGCTGCTCGTCCAGCACGCCTCCGACCTCGACGCGGCCGCGCGCGCTCTCGTCGACGCCGCCAACGCAGGCGGCGGCGAGGACAACATCACCGTCGTCCTCTTCCAGATCGCCGGCGCCGCGCGATCCGGACGAGACGAAGCAGATGCCCGTCGCCGTCGCAGCGGAGCCGCCTCCCGAGGCTGACGACGAGGACACGCTCTCCGGGCTCGACCCGGTCCCCGCCGTCGACACGGCGGTGATCTCCGCAGCCACCGTCGAGGAGCAGCTGCAGCAGCTCGACCCGCCGGCGGAGTCTCAGCCGCAGCCTGCGCCTGCCAAGCCACGCCGCCGGCTCGCGCCGCTGATCCTGCTCGTCCTCCTGCTCGCCGCGATCGCCGTGCTGGTCTACTGGGGGCTCACCCGCTGACCCTCCGCAACCGCGAACTGCTGAACCTGATCGCCGTGGGCCTCCTCACGGCGATCGGCTTTGCAAGCGTCTACATCGCCCGCTCCTCGCTCGTCGACGCCGGCTCGCTCACCTACGCGGGCATCTTCTTCGCGCTCTACCTGATCGCGCACCTGGTCGCCCGCTACACCGTCCCGCTCGCCGACCCGGTGCTGCTGCCGCTGGCGGCGCTGCTCTCGGCGATCGGCGTCACGACGATCTACCGGCTCAACCCCGACGACGCGCTCCGGCAGGGGCTCTGGGTCGTGATCGGCGTCGGCCTGTTCGCGCTGACGCTCGTCGCGCTCCGGCACGACTACCGGCGCGCTCGAGTCCTACAAGTACCTGTTCGGGATCTCGGCGATCCTGCTGCTGATGCTCCCCGCGCTGCCGGGGATCGGGCAGACGATCAACGGCGCGCGCCTCTGGGTGAAGGTCGGCTCCTTCCAGTTCCAGCCCGGCGAGCTGGCGAAGATCTTCCTGATCGTCTTCCTCGCCGGCTACCTGCGCGACAAGCGCGAGGTGCTCGCGCAGGGGCGGATCAAGGACTTCGGGCCGCTGCTCCTGATCTGGGGCGCCGCGATGCTCGTGCTCGTGCAGACGAACGACCTCGGCAGCGCGCTGCTCCAGTTCGGGATCTTCCTCGCGATGCTCTACGTGGCGACCGGGCGCGCGGCGTTCGCCTGGGCCGGCCTCGTGCTCTTCGTCGCCGGCGCCGCGTTCGTCTACCAGTTCGTCGTCGCACGTGCACGAGCGCGTCACGATCTGGCTGCATCCGTGGACGGAGGAGCCGGTCTTCTGCGCCTCGACCGGCGAGCTCGCGCTCCGCCAGGACTGCGGCTCGTTCCAGCTCGTCAAGAGCCTCTACTCGATCGGGAACGGCGGCTTCGGCGGCACCGGGCCTCGGCAAGGGCACGTTCACGACGACCGCGGGCGACCCGATCATCCCGTTCCTCAACACCGACTTCATCTACTCCGCGATCGCGCAGGAGCTCGGCCTCGTCGGCGCCGCCGGCCTGCTGCTCGTCTTCATGCTCTTCGTCGCGCGGGGAATGCGCGTGGCGCTCGCAGCCGACGACGGCTTCTCGAAGCTGCTCGCCGCGGGCCTGACGTTCGGCTTCGCGCTCCAGACCTTCATCATCGTCGGCGGCGTCCTGCGCGTGATCCCGCTGACCGGGATCACGCTGCCCTTCGTCTCCTACGGCGGCTCGAGCGTCGTCGCGAACTTCGTCCTGCTCGCGCTGCTCCTGCTCGTCTCGAACCGGGCGAACGCGCAAGCCCGAGGGCTCGCGTGAACCGGCAGATCACGCGGCTCGCGCTCGCCGGGCGTCGGCCTGATCGTCGCGCTCGTGGTCGCGACCACCTACTGGCAGGCCTGGGCTGCGGGCGACCTCGCCGACCGGCAGGACAACCAGATCGAGCGCGTGGCGCAGTTCACGATCAAGCGTGGCGAGATCAAGACGCAGGGAGCGCTGCTCGCCCGCAACGACCGCGAAGAAGGTCGGCGGGCGCACGCTCTACTTCCGCGACTACCCGGCGCGACGGGCTGGCCGCGCACGTCGTCGGCTACTCGACGCAGTCGCGCTTCCGCACCGGGCTCGAGCGCTCGATGAACGACTATCTGACGGGCTCGAACGCGAACCTCTCGACCGTGCTCGACACGACGCTCGACCGGCTCAAGGGAGCGACGATCGAGGGGAACGGCCTCGCAGCTGACGCTCGAACGCGCGCGCGCAGCGGGCGGCGCTCAGCAGTCGCTCGGCAGCCGCTGCGGCGCCGTCGTCGCGCTCGAGGTCGACACGGGGAAGGTGCTCGTGATGGCGTCGTCCCCCACCTACGACCCGAACGACGTCGAGGGCAACTTCGACCGTGCCACCGGTACGCGCGCCGACTGCAAGCGCCCCGACGCGCTCCTCAACCGCGCGCACCGCCGGCCTGTACGCGCCCGGCTCGACCTTCAAGGTCCTGACCGCTTCGGCGGCGATCGACTCCGGCCGCTTCAAGCCGACTCGAGCTTCGTCGACCCCGGCTACTGCGAGGTCTACGGCAAGCGCGTCAACAACTACGACACCTCGTCGCCGTTCGGCCGGCTCGACCTGCGCGACGGCGCTGAAGCACTCGGTCAACTCCGTCTTCTGCAACATCGGCAAGGAGCTCGGCGCGAAGAAGCTCGTCGAGTACATGAAGCGGTTCGGCTTCTACTCGACCCCGCCGCTCGAGACGCCGTCGAACGAGCGGGCGCCGAGCGGCCTCTACCAGGAGAACGAGCTCTTCGACCCGAAGGAGGACACCGACGTCGATCCCGGCCGGTTCGCCTTCGGCCAGGAGCGGCTGCTGGTGACGCCGCTGCAGATGGCGATGCTCGCGGCGACGGTCGCGAACGACGGCGTCGTCATGCGGCCCGTACGTCGTCGACCGGATCGTGGCGCCGGACGGCTCGATCGTCGTCCGCACGAAGCCGCAGGAGTCTCGGCCGAGCGGTCAAGCCGGAGACGGCCCAGGCGGTCGCGGAGATGATGAAGGAGGCGGTCGAGGGCGGCACCGGCACCGCCGCGCGAATTTCCGGGCTGACGGTCGGCGGCAAGACCGGAACCGCCGAAACGGGAATCGCGGGCCTGAACACGACCTGGTTCATCAGCTACGCGGGGCGCGAGCAGCCGGAGGTCGCGATCGCGGTCGTCGTCGAGGAGCAGAACTCCACCGGCGGCGCAACGGCCGCGCCCGTCGCCCGCGACGTCTTGCAGGCGCTCCTGGGGGAGCGCGGCGAACTCCTAACCTGTACCCTTTATGGCCTCCGGCGACCACCTCATCGACTCGCTCTTCGACGGGCGCTACCTGATCATCCGGAAGCTCGGCTCCGGAGGGATGGCGAACGTCTACCTCGCCATGGACCAGGAGCTCGGCCGGCGCGTCGCGATCAAGATCCTCGACGACCGCCACGCCAGCGACGAGCAGTTCGTGGAGCGCTTCCGGCGCGAGGCGCAGAACGCCGCCGGGCTCTCGCACCCGAGCATCGTCTCGATCTACGACCGCGGCGACTCGGAGGGCACCTACTACATCGCGATGGAGCACGTCGAGGGCCGGACGCTGAAGGAGCTGCTCGTCGCCCGCGGCCCGTCGCCGCTCGGGATCGCGATCGACTACACGCGCCAGATCCTCTCCGCGCTGCGCTTCGCGCACCGGAACGGGATCGTGCACCGCGACATCAAGCCGCACAACGTGATCGTCGACGGCGAGGGCCGGGTCAAGGTGATGGACTTCGGGATCGCGCGCGCCGGCGCCGCGAGCCAGATGACCGAGGCCGGCTCGATCATCGGCACGGCGCAGTACCTCTCCCCCGAGCAGGCACGCGGCGCCCCCGTCGACCAGACGTCCGACCTCTACTCGACCGGGATCGTCCTCTACGAGCTGCTGACCGGCTCGGTGCCGTTCACCGGCGAGACGCCCGGTCGAGATCGCGATGAAGCACCTCTCGCAGGCGCCGGTCGCTCCCTCCACGCACCGGCCGGAGGTGCCGCGCGACCTCGACTACGTCGTCCTGCGCGCGCTCGCCAAGGACCCGGCCGACCGCTACCACTCGGCCGAGGAGATGGACTCCGATCTCGAGCGGATCGCGCGCGGGATCGGCGTCTCCGCCGAGACGGCCGAGGCGGCGACGTCCGTCCTCTCCCGCACCGACGTCGGCGAGGCGGCGACGACGATCGGCCCGGCGCGCCGCCGCCGAGCACGACGTATACGCCCGGGCGCTACTACGAGTACGACGAGCCGCCGCGCCGCCGGTCGTTCTGGCCGTGGCTGCTCGGGTTCGCTGCTCGATCGCCGCCGTCCTCGTCGGCGGCTGGTTCGCCTACCAGGAGTTCCAGGACCAGCTCAGCGAGACGAAGCCGGTCGCCGTGCCCGACGTGAAGGGCTTGCCGGAGCGCCTGGCGGTCAGGCAGATCCACGACGCGGGACTGGAGGAGCTGATCATCCGCGAGGCGGACGAGGAGGCGAAGAACGGGCAACGTCTTCGCAGCAGGACCCGCAACCGGGCGACCGGATCGAGCGGGGCAACTTCGTCACGATCCGCGTCTCGCACGGGCAAGCCGAAGACGATCGTCCCGAACGTCGTCGGCAAGAGCCGCGACGAGGCCGTCTCGGACCTCGTGAACGCGAAGCTGAAGGCGAACGTCGTCGCGGTCAACTCGCTGAAGCCCGTGAACGAGGTGCTCGCGCCAGGCGCCGAAGGCGGGCACGGAGCTGATCGTAGACTCGACCGTTCGGATCAACGTCTCGAAGGGCCCGAAGCCGGTCACGGTGCCGAATGTCGTCGGCTCGGCGTTCGAGACCGCCGAGTCGCAGCTGCAGGGCATCGGCTTCGCGGTCGCCCGGGAGGACGTCGACGACGACGCCGCGGCCGGAATCGTCGTCGGCCAGAACCCTGCCGCCGGAACGCAGCAGGGCAAGGGCTCCGTGATCACGCTCCAGGTCTCCGAAGGGCCCGGTGACGTCGCAGATCCCGGACGTGACGAGCCTGACCGAGGCCGATGCACGCGCCCAGCTGCTGGCGTCGGGCTTCGAGGCCCAGGTGGTCGAGGAGATCGTCGACGACGAGCTCAGCGACGGGCAGGTGCTCTCGCAGGATCCGGAGGGCGGCACGGAAGCGGAGGAGGGGACGACGGTGGTGATCGTCGTCGGCCGCTTCGAGGCGGCGCCGCCGCCCGAGCCGCCTCCGCCGACCACGACCATACCCCTGCCGTGAGCCGGATCCGCGTCGCCGTCGTCGCCGGCGGCCGCTCGAGCGAGCACGAGATCTCGCTCGCGTCGGCGCGCTCCGTGCTGGAGGCGCTCGACCCGGCGCGCTACGAGGTGACGCAGATCGCGATCGGCCGCGACGGCCGCTGGGCGCTCGAAGGGCCGACGCCGAGTAACAGTCTGTTACAAGGCACGGTCTCGGAGACGCTGCCCGTGCTCGCCGACTCGAAGCCGGCCGAGGCGCTCGGAGCCGTCGACGTCGTGCTACCCGTCCTGCACGGCCCGTTCGGCGAGGACGGCACCGTCCAGGGCCTGCTCGAGCTCGCGGGGATCCCCTACGTCGGCGCGGGCGTCGCGGCCTCGGCGCTCTGCATGGACAAGGACCTCTTCAAGGCCGTGCTGCGCGACCGCGGCATCCCCGTCGCGCGCAACGCCACGCTCCGGCTCGGCGACGAGATCGAGAATCCCTTCGGCTACCCCGTCTTCGTCAAGCCGGCCCGGCTCGGGTCGTCGGTCGGGATCTCGAAGGCGCACGACGCCGCCGAGCTCGAGACGGCCGTCGCGCTGGCGCGCAGGCATGACGAGAAGGTGCTCGTGGAGGAGTTCGTCGCCGGCACCGAGGTCGAGTGCGGCGTGCTCGGAAACGTCCGCCCGCCGCCGATCGCGTCGGTCGTCGGCGAGATCGTGCCGCACGCCGAGTGGTACGACTACGCGGCCAAGTACGACGAGGGCGGCTCGGACATCATCGTCCCCGCCCGCATCCCGGACGAGATCGCCGCCCGCGTCCAGGAGCTCGCCGTCGACTCGTTCATCGCGACCGAGTGCGAAGGGATGGCCCGCGTCGACTTCTTCGTCCGCGAGGGCGGTGAGGTGGTCGTGAACGAGATCAACACGATCCCCGGCTTCACCTCGACGAGCGTCTATGCCCGCCTGTTCGAGGCCTCGGGGATCCCCTATGCCGACCTGCTCGACCGCCTGATCCAGCTCGCGCTCGAGCGGCACGAGCGGCGCGCCAGCCTGGAGTACTAGCTCGCCGCGGCTTCGTTGACGTGCGCGCTTCCCACGAGCTGCGTGATCCAGACGACGTAGTAGCGCGCGTCGGTTCGATTCAGCTTCCAGGTCGTGCTCGCTCCGACGACCTTGCTCTCGCTCACGGTTTCGAAGGGCCCGTCCGGCGAGTCGCCGGCTTGAATCTCGGCGGTGAAGCCCGGCGTATCCGTCGTGAGCCCAAGCTGCTCCGGCTTGCCCTTGGCCTCGAGCACGACCCCAACCCCTGACTTGAAAGCGCTCAGCTGCGAGCGGTACCGCGACGTCCGCCAGAAGGTTGCCGGATCACCATCCGTCGCGAGCCCAGCCTCGTCGTCGTGCTCGCCGTCGCCGCCGTCGGGATCGTAGGCCCCGACGCCGCTGAGCTCGACAGTCTCTGCCGTTGCCGCCCCGCCGGTGCCGTCGTCCCTGTTCAGGAGCAGGATCCCGCCGATCACGGCAGCGAGCAGCAGCGCGCCGAGCAGGGCTGGCCAGACCGGAAACGGCCTGCGCGAAGCGCGTTGCCGCTGCCGCTTGGGCGCGGCCTTGGGCTTGACGATCATCGTCGCCTCGCCGTCGGCTCTGCCGGCCAGCTCGGCCCGCACCGACTCCAGCTCGCTGACCACCTCGTCCATCGAGGCGGGTCGCTCGGCGGGCAGCTTCGCCATGCAGCGCTCGATCAGCGACGCGAGCCGGAGCGGGGTGTCGGGGCGCCGCTCGAGCACATTCGGGATCGGCTCGTTGACGTGCTTCATCGCGACGCTGAGGAAGCTGTCGCCGGGGTAGGGGACGTCCCCGGCCAGGAGCTCGTAGAGGACGACTCCGAACGAGTAGACGTCGGTCTGCGCGTCGACGCGCTCGCCGCGAGCCTGCTCGGGGGCGATGTAGTGGCTCGTCCCGAGCACGGTGCCGGTCTCGGTCTGGCCGCCGACCGCGTCCATCGAGCGGACGATCCCGAAATCGGTCACCTTGGCCAGCCCGTCCTCGTTCAGGAGCACGTTCTGCGGCTTCACGTCGCGGTGGACGAGCCCCTGCGCATGCGCGAAGGCGAGCGCCCGTCCGACCTCGAGGCCGAGTTCGAGCACGCGCCGCACCGGCAGCGGGCCGCCTCGGCCGACGAGCTCTTTCAGGTTTTCGCCCTCGATCAGCTCGAAGACGATGAACTGCCGCCCGTCCTCCTCGCCGCGGTCGATCACCGTGACGATGTTCGGGTGCGAGAGCTGCGCGACGGCACGCGCCTCGCGCCGGAAGCGCTCGACGTGCTCCTCCTCGGCGCCGAACTGCTCGTGCAGGATCTTCAGCGCGACGTGGCGCTCCAGGAGCGTGTCGAAGGCGCAATAGACCGTCGACATGCCGCCGCTGCCGACGGTCTCCTTGAGCTCGTACCGGTCCGCGATGAGTTGCTGCACAGCCACAGAAACCTACTGTTTCCCTACGCCCGAGAAATCGAACTACGCGAGGACGTGCTCGAGCGCGTCTTCCCAGGCGCCAAGCGCCTCGTCGAGCTCGGCGTCGGTGAGCACGAGCGGACAGAGGACACGGATCGCGTTGCCGTGCACACCGGCCTTCAGCAGCAGCAGGCCTCGCTGCATCGCCGCGTCGATCACGGCCTGGGCGCGCTCGGGCGCCGGCTGCTTGGTCGCGCGGTCGGCGACGAGCTCGATCGCGAGCATCGCGCCGAGGCCCCGAACGTCCCCGATCGCCGGGAAGCGCTCCTGCCAGGCGAGCATCCGCGCGCGCAGGACGTCGCCGATCGCGACGGCGCGCTCGCAGAGACCTTCCTCGTCGATCACGTCGAGGACAGCGAGCGCCGCGGCCTGGGCGACGGGATTGCCGACGAACGTGCCGCCGACGGCACCGTCGTGCGCTGCGTCCATGATCTCCGCCTTGCCGAGCACGCCCGAGAGCGGGAGGCCGGCAGCAATCGACTTCGCGACCGTGATCAGATCGGGCTCGACGCCGTAGTGCTCGATCGCGAACAGCTTGCCGGTGCGCGCGAAGCCGGTCTGCACCTCGTCGGCGATCAGGCAGATCCCGTGCTCATCGCAGATCGAGCGCAGGCCCTCCATGAACTCCTGCCCCGCCGGGAGGAACCCGCCCTCGCCCTGGACGGGCTCGACGATGATCGCCGCGACCTGCTCGGCCGCGACCTGCGTGACGAAGAGCTGCCGCAGCTCGGCGAGGGCCGTCTTGGCGTCGGGGCCGCGATAGTCCTGCGGGAACGGGGCACGGTAGACCTCGGGCGCGAGCGGCCCCATCCCGGCCTTGTACGGATGCGGCCGCGACGTGAGCGTCATCGCCATCAGCGTGCGGCCGTGGAAGGCGCCCTCGAAGGCGATCACGGCTGGCCGCTTGGTGTAGAGCCGGGCGAACTTGACTGCGTTCTCGACCGCCTCGGTGCCGGCGTTGAAGAAGGCCGCCTTGGCGGGGCCGGTGAACGGCGCGCGCTCGAGCAGCCGCTCGGCGAGCTCGACGTAGAGCTCGTAGGGGACGACCGTGAAGTCCGTGTGGATGAACCGCGCGAGCTGCTCGGCGGCGGCTTCGAGCACGCGAGGGTGCGCATGGCCGACGTTGAGGCAGCCGACGCCGCCCGTGAAGTCGATGAAGACGTTCCCGTCGACGTCGGTGAGCGTCGCGCCGCGGCCCTCCTGCGCGACGATCGGCAGCACGATCGTCTTGGCGTTCGCGATCACTCGCTCCTTGCGCGCCAGAATCTCGGCCGAGCGAGGACCGGGGATCGCGGTGCGGATGTCGATCGTCTTCGTCGTCGCCATATCGTCCACAGTAGCTCACGAACCGGCTGGATTGCATACATGAATACTCTTCATGCAATGGACGAGCGCGACCTCGATCCCGACCCGCTGCGGCAGTTCCGGCTCTGGTTCGAGGAGGCTCGCGCCGCGGGGGTCGAGGTGCCCGAGACGATGGCGCTCGCGACCGCGACGACCGACGGGCAGGCCGTCCGTGCGGATGGTGCTGCTGAAGGAGGCGGACGAGCGGGGCTTCACCTTCTTCACGAACCGGGAGAGCCGCAAGGGCGGCGAGCTGCGAGCGAACCCGCAGGCGGCGCTGCTGCTCCACTGGCGGCCGCTCGGCCGCCAGGTGCGCGTCGAGGGCCGCGTCGAGCCGATCTCGGACGAGGAGTCGAGCGCCTACTTCGACACGCGGCCGCTTGCCGAGCCGCCTCGCCGCGTGGGCCTCGCCGCAGAGCCGGCCGCTCACCGACCGCGCCGAGCTCGAGCGCCTCTACGCCGAGGCCGCCGCCCGCTTCCCCGACGACGAGGTGCCGCTGCCGCCGCACTGGGGCGGCTACCGCCTCGTCCCGGACGCCTACGAGTTCTGGCAGCACGGCGACGACCGGCTGCACGACCGGATCCGCTACGAGCGCGACGGCGACGCCTGGAGGCGGAAGCGCCTGGCTCCCTAGTTCCTGAAGAGCGCTCGCGCCGTCTCGTGCGCGGCGGTGTCGTGCGCCTGCCAGAGCCGCTCGACCAGGCTGCCGAGCACGTCGCGGATGCCGACCATCCCGAGCAGGTGATCGCCCTCGACGACCGGGAGATGGCGGATCTTCTTGTCGCCCATCAGCCTGGCGGCGTCGAGGACGGCGGCGCCGGCGTCGACGGTGAACGGGTTGCGCGTCATCACGTCGCCGATCCGGACGGCGTCGAGGTCCGTGCCGTTGCCCGCCAGAGCGAGGAGATCGCGCTCGGTGAAGATGCCGACGAGCCTCCCGGCGTCGCAGATCGCGACGGCGCCGACCCCTTCCTCGAGCATCCGCAGGACGCCGAGCCGCACCGAGTCGTCCTGGTCGACCGCGACCACTCGCGTCCTCATGACGTCACCGATCGCCATTGCAGCGATCGTAACAAACGGTGCTAGGCGCGCGAAGCTAGGCCGGCGTGAGCGCGCCCGGCGTGTAGATCCCGAGCGGGTTCCAGAGCAGATAGCCGCGCGCGCCCATCAGGCGTGCGGCCTCGATCTGCGCCCGGACGTCGGCGAGCCCGTAGGTGCGGCCGTAGGAGAAGTCCTGCAGCCACGGGATCAGCTGGGCGTCGCTCTTCTTCAGCTCGCGGCGGAAGTCGGAGAGCGACCACTCGACGGTCGGGCCGGGCGAGGCGTTCGGATCCTCGAGCCCGTACTCGCCGGCGCCGAAGTGCGACGGGTAGACCATCGGGTAGACGGCGTCGACGTACTTCGAGATCCGCTTCGGGATCTGGCCGATGCCGAGGTCGCGGGTCGCGGAGAGGCCGAAGACGTCCGTCGAGATGCGCACGCCGAGCGGCTTCAGCCGCTTGGCGGCGTAGTGGACGAACTCGGCGATCACCCAGCCCGGCGGCGTCGACGTCTTGTTCGGGTAGACGATCGCCTCGACGTCGCCGTCGGTGGGGAAGCGCACGTAGTCGAACTGGATCTCGTCGAAGCCCGCCCGCGCCGCCACCTCGGCGAGCGAGACGTTGTAGTCCCAGACGCGCTTGTCGTACGGGTTCGTCCAGCCGAGGCCGGCGTGGTTGCGCCAGACGGAGCCGTCCGGGTTCTTGACCGCGAGCTCGGGCCGGCCGGCCGAGAGGCGCGGGTCCTCGAAGACGACGACCCGACCGATCAGATAGACGCCCTTGGCGTGGATCAGGCGGGCGGCCTCCCGCGGCCTGTAGTACGGCTTCGCGGCGCCGACCTCGCGCGCGAGCGGCACCGCGGAGGTGACGAAGCCGACCTCCCCGTTCTCGTCCTTGACGTCCAGCTCGATCGTGTTCATCCCGTCGTCGACGAGCTGGAGGTACTCCTGGAGCTTCCCGTCGAGCGACGCGAGCGCCATCGTCACGTGGATCCCGCGCACCTCCTCCGGGAGCTTCCTGAGCGCTTTCACGGGCGCGGACGGCTGCACGGCCGGCTTCGTGGCGGACGACGACCTCTTCGCCGCCGCGCCGGCGGCGCCGTTGTCGTCGATCACGAACCTGGCTCCGGCCGCCAGGGTCGCGGTCACCGCGAGCAGGAAGCCGACGGCGATGGCACGGCGGCGCCTGCGTCTCCGGCGCGCGTTCTCACGCCGCGCACGAAAGCGCTCGTTCGGCTCCATTTGCTCGAACAGCATCGACACGGGCGCGCGAACGGTATGTGGAAAACGTCTCTTTCGCAAGAGGACCGTAGAATCGGGCCGGTGGTCCTCTCCGACCGGACGATCAGGCGTTTGCTCGGCGAGGGCCGGATCGGAGATCGATCCGTACGACGAGGCGCTCGTGCAGCCGTCCAGCGTCGATGTCCGCGTCGACCGCTTCTTCCGGGTCTTCCGAAACTCGCGCTACCCGTACATCGACGTCAAGCAGGAGCAGGAGGAGCTGACCGAGCTCGTCGAGATCGACGACGAGAAGCGCGTTCATCCTCCACCCGGGCGAATTCGTGCTCGGCTCGACGCTCGAGCGGATCCAGCTTCCCGACGACCTCGTCGCGCGGCTCGAGGGAAAGAGCTCGCTCGGCCGGCTCGGGTTGCTGATCCACTCGACCGCCGGCTTCATCGATCCCGGGCTGGGACGGCCATGTGACGCTCGAGCTCTCGAACGTCGCCAACCTCCCGATCACGATCTACTTCGGGATGAAGATCGGCCAGATCTCGTTCGTGCAGATGACGGAGCCGGCGGAGACGCCGTACGGATCCGGCGCGCTCGGCTCCAAGTACCAGGGCCAGCAAGGGCCGACGCCGAGTCGCTACTGGAAGAATTTCGAGACATGAGGGTCCTCGTCACCGGCGCGACCGGCTTCATCGGCCCACACATCGTCCAGGGGCTCGTCGACGCGGGCCACACGTGCGCGTGCTCGAGCGGGAGCCGGGGAAGAGCTCCGCGCTGCCGAGCCAGGAGGCGGTTCAGGGCGACATGACCGACCCGGAGAGCCTGCGCCGCGCGGTCGAGGACCAGGAGGTCGTCGTCCACCTCGTCGCGATGCTGACCGGCAAGCGCGAGGACTTCGAGCGGGTGATGGAGCAGGGCACCCGCGATCTCGTCGCGGCCGCGAAGGACGCCGGCGTCAGACGCTTCGTGCTGATGTCGGCGCTCGGCACGGACGAGCGGACGAAGGAGCTCGTCCCGTACTTCCACGCGAAGTGGGAGATGGAGCAGGCCGTCAAGGCCTCCGGCCTCGAGCACGTGATCTTCAGTCCGAGCTTCGTCTTCGGGCGCGGCCGCGGCGCGCTGCTCCAGTTCTCGCAGATCGCGAAGGCGCCCGTGACGCCGATCATCGGCCCCGGCACCCAGCGGATCCAGCCGATCTGGGTCGACGACGTCGCCGCCTACTTCGTCGCCGGCGTCGAACGGCCCGAGGCGGCGAACCGGACGTTCGAGCTCGGCGGCCCGGACGTCGTCACGTGGAACGAGTTCTGGCCGCTGCTGAAGCAGTCGCTGGGGTTGCGGCGGCCGACGGTCCACCTGCCGTTCGGCCTGATGCGCGTCCAGGCGTCGCTGCTCGAGAAGCTGCCGAAGGCGCCGATCACCCGCGACCAGGTGGAGATGCTCGCGGCCGGCGACAACGCCGTCACGAACTCCGACGCGGTCGACACGTTCGGCCTCCCGCTCGTCCCGCTCGACGAGCAGCTGCGCCGCGGCGCTTCTGAGTCCTGACCTCGGGTGACGAGTCCGGGAGCGAAGCGACCCTGGCCTCGACGGGGTTTAGCGCGCGACTGAGAACAGAAGAAGGGCCGCTCTCGCAGCCCTTCAGTCCTTCGGTACCAGCCTGTATTGGGAGGGACGCTTCCTGCTACTGAAGCGGCGCGGTTGCAGTCGTCCGAAGACACTGCCGCGAGCCCCCTACGCTGGCTAGACGATTCCCCTTGCAGGTCCTAGGGGCACGTCCCTACCGGCTAGCACCTCCACTGCCCGTACTGGAAATCTCCACTGCCGGACCACCTCCTTTCCGCGGTTAATCAGAATGTAGCAGGCGGCCTAGACGTCGACACGAACCCAGCCGTCGTCGACCCGGACCGGGTAGGTCTCGACAGGCTCGTAGGCCGGCAGGCTGAGCGGACGGCCGGTGGTGATGTCGAAGCGCGCGCCGTGCCGGGGGCAGGTCGCGATGCACTCGTCCTCGTCCCAGTCGCCCTCGCAGAGCGGGCCGTCGTCGTGCGAGCAGCGGTCCTCGAGCGCGTAGAGCTTGCCGCCGCAGTTGTAGACGCCGATCGCGAGCGGGCCCGACCAGACGATCTTCACGTGCCCCGGCGGCAGCTCCTCGACCGGGCAGACGTCGACCGTGACGGCCACTACGAGATCGTCAGGTCGTCGCCCTGCGTCCACTCGTCCGGCAGCGGCGTGCCCTTCGACTTGTGCAGCGCGACCTTGAGGACGCCGAGGCCGAGGATCGCGCACTTGAGCCGCACCGGCGAGAGCGGGATCCCGATCTCCTCCAGCAGCTCCTCCTTCGGCATCCGCGCGATCTCGTCCGCGTTGCGGCCGACGACGAGCTCGGTCAGCATCGACGTCGCCGCCTGCGAGATCGCGCAGCCGCGGCCCTCGAAGCCGACGTCGGCGATCGTGTCGCCGTCGAAGCGCACCGAGACGGTCACCTCGTCGCCGCACAGCGGGTTCTGGCCCTCGGCCAGCGCCGTCGGGCGCGTCGAGCAGCCCGTGCCCGCGCGGGTTCTTGTAGTGGTCGAGGATGACCTCGCGGTACAGCTGGTCGAACTCGCTCATCGATCATCTCAACCGAGGTTCTTCTTGACCTTGTGCAGCCCGTCCACGAGCCGGTCGATCTCCTCGGGGATCGTGTAGAGGTAGAAGCTCGCGCGGGTCGTCGCCGAGACGCCGAGCCGCGTCATCAGCGGCTGCGTGCAGTGGTGCCCGGCGCGGACGGCAACGCCTTCCCAGTCGAGGATCTGCGCCACGTCGTGCGGGTGGATGCCCTCGACCTCGAACGAGACGATGCCGGCGCGCCGGCCGACGGGCGGGCCGAAGAGGCGGATCCAGTCGAGCTCGGCGAGCCGGCCGAGGGCGTACGCGGTCAGCTCGTGCTCGTGCGCCTCGATCGCGTCGAGGCCGATCTCGTTCAGGTAGTCGATCGCGGCGCCGAAGCCGAACGCCTCCGCGATCGCGGGCGTGCCGGCCTCGAACTTGTACGGCAGCTCGTTCCAGCTCGTCCGGTCGAGCGCGACCGAGCGGATCATCTCGCCGCCGAGGTTGAACGGGGACATCTTCTCGAGCAGCTCCGGCCGGCCCCAGAGCGCGCCGATGCCGCTCGGCCCGCAGAGC
This sequence comes from uncultured Gaiellaceae bacterium, assembly GCA_963765705.1. Taxonomy (GTDB): domain Bacteria; phylum Actinomycetota; class Thermoleophilia; order Gaiellales; family Gaiellaceae; genus Gaiellasilicea. Next base: position 352,948 of record CAVXXJ010000011.1, on the reverse strand, counting down.
TTGTGCGACGAGAGCGCGAGGAAGTCGCAGCCGAGCGCCTGCACGTCGATCTCCCGGTGCGGCGCGGCCTGGGCGGCGTCGACGACCATGATCGCGCCCTGCTCGTGCGCCCACGCCGACGAGCTTCTCGATCGGGTTGATCGTGCCGAGCGAGTTGGAGACGAGGTTGTTCGCGACCACCTTGACGTTTCCGGACGCGGCGATCTCGTCGAGCACGTCGAGCTGGAGCTCGCCCTGGTCGTCGATCGGGATGTGCTTGAAGCTGGCGCCGGTGCGGTTGGCGATGAACTGCCACGGGACGAAGTTCGAGTGGTGCTCGAGCTCGGTGATCACGACGACGTCGCCGGGGCCGAGGTTGTCGTGCCCCCAGGCGTACGCGACGAGGTTGAGCGCCTCGGTCGCGCTCCGCGTGAACACGATCTCGCGCGCCGCCGGCGCGTTGAGGAACGCGCGCACCTTCTCGCGGGCGCCCTCGTAGCCCTCGGTCGCCCGCTCGGCGAGCCGGTAGACGCCGCGGTGGACGTTCGCGTACGAGTGCTCGTAGAACTCGCGCATCGCGTCGAGCACCTGGCGCGGCTTCTGCGTCGACGAGGCCGAGTCGAGGTACGCGAGCGGCTTCCCGTTCGACGAGCTCCTCGAGGTAGGCGAAGTCGGCGCGGAGGCGCTCGGCGTCGAGCTTGGGACGGGCGGTTACGGCCACGCTGCCATGGTACGTGTCAGGGCCGGGGGTCGACCTTGCCGTTGCCGTGTGCGCGCTCTGCGATCTCGCGCTCGCGCTCGACGGCGGTCGCCGCTCCGGCGAGCAGCTCCGCGAGCAGGTGCATGCGCTGCGCGCTCGGAGGTGAGCTGCAGCAGCTTCTGCTTCAGGTCCGGCGCGAACTCGAACCGGCCGGCGAGCTCGAACGAGAGCTGCTCGGCGGAGAGCCGCGGCTCCTCCACCTCGGCTCCGGTCAGCTCGACGAGGCGGTGGAAGAGCTCGAGCGCGTGCTCGGAGTCCTCCGGATCGGCGACGTCGTTCTCGTCCTCGATCGGCTCGACGAGACCGGTCTGGAAGGAGCGGCCCTCCGTCAGCTCGAGCAGGCGGAACCGCTCCCTGCCCTCGACGACGACGTTGAGCCGGCCGTCGTCGAAGCGGTCGAGCACCTCGGTGACGGCCGCGAGCGTGCCGATCTCGCGCAGGCCGTCGTCGTCGGCGTAGATCAGCCCGAACTCGCGCTCCTCGGCGAGGCATTCGCCGATCAGCTCCTGGTAGCGCTCCTCGAAGATGTGCAGCGGGATCTGCTCCGACGGGAGCAGCACGATCCCGAGCGGAAAGAGGCCGAGCTCGCTCATCTCGAAAGCTTACGGGACGCGAAGTGGCCGCGCGAGACCATCGAGAGCACGGTGACGCCGTCCTGGTTGACCATCTCGCCCCGGATCCGGACGGTGCCGCGATCGGGCCGCCGCTCGGAGGGCGTCGTCTCCAGCACGGTCAGCCGCCCGTGCAGCGTGTCGCCGGGCCGGACGGGCGCGAGCCAGCGCAGCTCCTCGATCCCGGGCGAGCCCTGAGCCGACGCGAGCCGAGCATCGAGTCGACGTAGAGGCGCATCCACATCGCGCCGGTGTGCCAGCCGCTCGCGATCAGCCCGCCGAAGACGGACTCCTTCGCGGCCTCCGGGTCGACGTGGAACGGCTGCGGGTCGTACTGGCGCGCGAACTCGACGATCTCGTCCTCGGTCACGCTCACGCTGCCGAGCTCGACCACCTGGCCGGGCTCGAAGTCCTCGAAGGTCAGCTCGGGCATCCCGCGCAGCCTATGGCTATCGTGCGCCTGCCGGAGCGATGAGCGACTACGTGTTCACGATGTACCGGGCCGACAAGTTCTACGGCTCCGACCGCCAGGTGCTGGCCAACATCTCGCTGTCGTTCCTGCCCGGGGCGAAGATCGGCGTGCTCGGCCCGAACGGCGCCGGCAAGTCGACGCTGCTGCGGATCATGGCCGGGCTCGAGGAGCCGTCGAGCGGCGTCGCCGAGCTGGCTCCCGGCGCGACGGTCGGCATGCTCGCCCAGGAGCCCGAGCTCGATCCCGAGAAGACCGTGCGCGAGAACGTCGAGGACGGCGTGCGCGAGCTGCGCGACCTGCTCGACCGCTTCAACGCCGTCTCGGCCCGGTTCGCCGAGCCGGACGCGGACTTCGACGCGCTGCTCGAAGAGCAGTCGAAGGTGCAGGAGCTCGTCGACCGCCACGACGCCTGGTCGCTCGAGGCGACGCTCGACCGCGCGATGGACGCGCTCCGGCTCCCGGAGGGCGACCGCGACGTCACCTCGCTCTCCGGCGGTGAGCGCCGCCGCGTCGCGCTGGCGCGGGTGCTGCTCTCGTCGCCGGACCTGCTGCTCCTCGACGAGCCGACGAACCACCTCGACGCCGAGTCGGTCGCCTGGCTCGAGCGCTTCCTCGAGCAGTACAAGGGCACCGTCGTCGCCGTCACCCATGACCGGTACTTCCTGGACAACGTCGCCGGCTGGATCCTCGAGCTCGACCGCGGCAAGGGGCTCCCGTTCCAGGGCAACTACTCCTCCTGGCTCGAGCAGAAGCAGGTCCGGCTCGCGATCGAGGAGAAGACCGAGTCGGCGCGCCGCCGCACGCTCGCGCGCGAGCTCGAGTGGGTGCGGATGAGCCCGAAGGCGCGACACGACAAGGCAAAGGCGCGCGTCACCTCCTACGAGAAGCTGCTCGCCGACGACCAGAACGTCAAGCTCGACAAGGTCGAGATCCACATCCCGGCCGGACCGCGCCTCGGCGACATCGTCGTCGACGCCGACCACGTCGCGAAGGGCTTCGGCGACCGGCTGCTCGTCGAGGACATGACGTTCTCGCTGCCGCCCGGCGGGATCGTCGGCGTGATCGGCCCGAACGGCGCCGGCAAGACGACGCTCTTCCGGATGATCGCCGGCGAGGAGCAGCCCGACTCGGGCGCGCTCCGGATCGGCGAGACGGTCGAGCTCGCCTACGTCGACCAGGCCCGCGCCGACCTGACCCCGGAGAACACGGTCTGGAAGGAGATCTCCGGCAACCACGACATCATCGAGCTCGGCAAGAAGGAAGTGAACTCGCGCCAGTACGTCTCCTGGTTCAACTTCAGGGGCTCCGACCAGCAGAAGCGGGTGAGCGACCTCTCGGGTGGCGAGCGGAACCGCGTCCACCTCGCGAAGCTGCTCCGCAGCGGCGGCAACGTGCTCCTGCTCGACGAGCCGACCAACGACCTCGACGTCGACACGCTGCGGGCGCTCGAGGACGCGCTGCTCGACTTCGCCGGCTGCGCTGTCGTGATCAGCCATGATCGCTGGTTCCTCGACCGGATCGCGACCCACATCCTCGCGTTCGAGGGCGACAGCCAGGTGACGTGGTACGAGGGCAGCTACGAGGAGTACGCGGCCTGGGTGAAGGAGACCCGCGGCGCCGAAGCGCTGGAGCCGCACCGGATCAAGTACAAGCCGCTCGTCCGCGCGTGACCCGGCCCCAAGACGGTGGCAGGGCGTGACGGCGTCGTGCTCCGCGAAGCGCGCGACGACGATCTGCCCGCGATCGACGCGCTCACCAGCGCCGGCTACTCCGCGACCCAGGAGAGCTTCGTCTCGGTGCTCGGCGAGGATCTCTACGAGACGGTGCAGGCGGACCCCGGGCAGACATGGGAGGAACGGAAGGCCGCGCAGAACAGGCGGCTCTACGCGGAGCATCCCGAGCAGGTGTGGGTGCTGGACGAGGGCGGTCTTCGGCTAACGCGGTCGCGGCCGGGCGCGCGGGCCAGGGCTGGGCGACATTCATGTACCGGCACGCTCTCGACCGCTTCCGCGAGCTCGGCCCGGCGGTCGACCTCTGGCAGCGGCTTTACCCTCTAGCCGGAGAGCACGAGCTGTAACGGCTCGTCGCGATCGAGCAGCGCGCGGTCGAACTCGAGCGGCAGCGCCTCCGGCAGAACGAGCCGGTAGCGGGCGCGCTCCGGCAGGCGGATCTCGACGTCGAAGGTGCAGACCGTGGGATCAGCTCGTCCTCCCAGTCGATCGTCGGATCGGCGTTGGTTGCCACGCCGGCAGGCAGCTCGCCCTCGGCGACGACGGCGCCGCTTCCGTCCTCGACCGTGAAGGCGGTGCCGCGGTGGATCGCCCGGAACGGCCGCGCCCCCGCGCACTCCGCGCCCTCCTCGCGGATGTTGTTGTCCGGGACGACGATCGTCAGCCTGGCCTCGACGTCGGAGCCGCCGCCGCAGCCGGCGAGGGCGGCAAGGGCGGCGAGAAGCACGGCGACGCGGCTCACGGCACGATCAGGTCGTCGAGCGCGGCCTCGAGCTCGGCCGCACTCACGCCCGTCGGCCAGCCCCGGACGACCTTGCCACCGCGCGCGACGAGGACGACGAGCCCCGGCTCGCGCGCCGCGTAGCTGCGCCAAACCTGTTCGCTCGCCACGGCGACCGGGTGGCCGAGATCGAGCTCGTCGGCGTACTCCGCGCCCGCGGAGGCGTCGTCCTCGCCGAGCATCCCCACGACGCCGGCAGCGCCGTCGAAGCCCTCGACCGCCTCCGCCGCGGCGCGGTGGATCTCATGGCAGCGCTGGCAGTAGCTCGCGGTGAAGACGAAGAGGAGCGGCCGCTCGGCCCACAGCTCGGAGCCTCGGACAGCCGTGCCGTCGACGAGCTCGGCCTCGAACTCGGGCGCCGGCAGCGCCGACGCGGGTGGCTCGGCGAACTCGACTCCCGCGGGTACCGGCCCGGGCAGATCGGCGACGCCGCCCGCGACCTCGTCGTCGCCGCCGCAGCCGGCGAGCGCGAGCAACGTCAGGAGAACGAGGCAGCGGCGCACAAAGCGCAGCCTAGACGGAGAGCGGGGCCCTTTCGGGCCCCGCTCCGTGCCTACCACGTGCCTACGACGTTCTCTCCGGGCTCACGCCTGGAGGTCGCACGTCCGCGTGGCCGTCTTCGAGGGGTCGCTCTCCGACGTGGCCGTCAGCGTCACCGTCGTCGTGGCGGCGCCGGTCGCGCCGGACCCGCATGAACGCGCACCTTCACGAGCTCGCCCGCCTTTGCGGCTGCGAGCGCGTTCGGGAGCGTCAGCGTCCAGTCGGCGCTGCTCGACGTCGCCGAGACGCGGTAGACGTCCTGGTCGAACGGCGCTGCTCCGGCAGTCCCGGTGTTCCTGAGCGGGAACGTGCACGTCTTGAGCACACCGTCGCCGGCGCCGGCGAGCCCTGCCTTGGTGGGCTTGGCGAGCGTGACGCCGCGCAGGAACGGGTCGCCGTTGTCGTAGCGCCGGACGGCCACCTGGTACCGGAGCACCTTGTCCTCGTCGCGCCACGTGTCGATCACGTAGAAGTGGAGCTTGTTGAACGTGTCCACGTACTCGTACTCGCTCTCGGAGTTCGTGCCCGCGTGGAATGTCGCGTCGTTGAGCTGGCGCGGGTCGCCACGCACGACCGCCACGGGCGTCCCGTCCGGCCGGTAGAAGTCGATCATCCCGATGTCCTGCGGATTCGGGTCGATCAGCCAGACGTTCGGCGTCCCGCTCGTGCGGCTCTTCGACAGCAGCACACCGTGGCCGGGCGTGTACGAGTCGTTCCCTACCGGGTCGACCACCTCGAGCCGGTAGGCCGTGTAGCTGCCGGACCGGTTCGGGCAGTAGAAGAGCTGGTCGCCCGTGTAGCCCTGGTTCGCACAGGTGCCGGCCGCGTCGCCGCCGGTTCCGAAGTTGACCGTGACCCCGACCAGCTCGCCGTCCTCCGGCACGGATGAGCGGGCCTGCATCTCGATCACGGCCACGCCCTGTGTCGCGAGCGTGTTCCGCTCCAGGAAAACCTGCTCGTCCGGCGCGAGGATGGTGCTCGTGGCCGTGTTGAGTCGGTTCTTGAAGTGGAGCATGTGGTGCGGCCCGAGGGCCGAGCCGCCCGCGTTCGGGATCTGCCACCGGTTGTGGGTGCCACCGGGGCCGTTGAAGGTGCCGCGGCTCATCATCTCCCAGTAGCCGGTGTAGTTGCGGTCGGTGTCGCCGAACGGGTTGTTGTAGTTGTCCGGCAGGCCGCGCAGGTGGCTGAACTCGTGCGCGAACACGCTCTGGCCCGAGCTCTCCGCCTGTGTCGAGCTGCCGCCGCCCGCGTTCGGCCAGTGGTTCGAGGCCGCGCGCCAGGACGTCCACGGCACGTAGCGGGTGGGGGCCCAGTTCGGGATCGGGTTGCCGGCCGCGTTCAGCACCGGGCCGTTGGCTGCTCCCGGAGGCCCGAAGGCGGCCGGAACCTCATCGCGCGTCTCCCACAGCATCTCGCCGAACTCCTGCCAGGTCGACGACTCGTCGTGGCCCGCAGTGACGTAGAAGATGTTGTCGTAGCCGCACAGCGTCGTCGAGCAGCCGATGTCGGCGCGCCAGAGCGCACCTGCGGCGACCCGGATGTCGCGGTTGCACGTGTCACCTGCCGGGCAACTGGAGTCGGCCTGCGAGCCGAGGTTGCCGTTGAACTGCCCGAGGCCGAACTCGTGCAGGTCGGCGGGCATCGTGTACGGCCCGAACGTCGTCGGCTCGACGCCGATCCGGCCGTGCGTGTCCTCGAGCCAGTAGCTGTTCAAGGTCATGCCGCCGTTGAACTGGTTCGGTTTCGAGTAGTAGTCGTGCATCCACTGGCGTACCCCGGCGGGTGCAATCGGCGTCCAGCCCGGCTGCGGATTGCCGAACGGGTGCGATCCCGGAGGCTGGCTGATCAGGAACGGCTGATCCGGGAAGTCGACGAGGACGATCGCGGTGCGGTACTGCGACTCCGTGCCGGCCGTAGCGGGTTCGTAGTACGCGGGATTACGATCCGGAACGGGTACGTAGTCGGCCCAGGTGAGCTCGCCCTGATCGACCCAGCTCTGCTTGTCGATCGGCTGCAGCGCCTTCGCGGCGTTCTCCGGGCCGTTCGCTGCAGCTGCCGGCGCGAACACCACGACGAGCGCGAGCACCCCGATCCCGACGACGCGACGGAGCCCGAGATGTCGGGTCCTGGCTTTCATCGGCGCCTTCCTTTCCCGGCGTGCGGACGACGCCGAAGTCCGAGATGGTTCCCCCGCCGTCCCCTTGCGGGCGGGAGTCGGCCGCGAACCTAACATAGGTTCAGTCACGATGTCTCGTTGCGAGACGTGGAAGCGCATCCAGCCACGCGGACACCGGCGCTGCCGCTAGCGTGACCTCGTGGATCCGGGGCGGCAGCACTACAACGTCACGCTCGCGATCCTGACGCTCGCCGGGGCTGCGTTCTCGCTCCAGCAGACGATGGTCTTCCCGGCGCTGCGGACGTTCCAGGAAGAGTTCGGCTCGAGCACCGCCTGGACGACCTGGATCCTCACGGGCTTCCTCGTCTCCGCCGCAGTGACGACGCCGATTCTCGGCCGGCTCGGGGATCAGTTCGGCAAGGAGCGGATGCTGCTCGTCAGCCTCTCGCTCTTCCTCGCCGGCTGCCTGGCGGCGGCGTTCGCGTGGAACCTCTGGTCGCTGATCGCCTTCCGCGTCATCTCGGGAGCCGGCGGCGCACTCTTCCCGCTCAGCTTCGCGATCATCCGCGACGAGTTCCCGACCGAGAAGATCAAGGTCGGAATCGGCCTCCTCTCCGCGGTCTGGGGCATCGGCGGCGGCTTCGGGATCGTGCTCTCAGGCCTGATCGTCGACAACTTCTCGTGGCGGCTGCTCTTCCTGCTCGGCTCGATCCCGGTGGCGCTCTCGCTCGTGCTCATCGACCGCTACGTCCCGGAGTCCCCGATCCGCTCGCCCTCGAAGATCGACGTGCCCGGCGGAGTGCTGCTCTCGGGCGCGCTGCTGTCGCTGATGGTGGCCCTCACCGAGGGCGAGCACTGGGGCTGGACGTCGCCGCTGCTGTTCGGAGTCCTCACCCTCGGCGCGGCCTTCCTCGTCCTCTGGGGCGTGGTCGAGTCGCGCTCGAGCTCGCCGATGGTCGATCTCCGCATGCTGATGCACCGGCCGATCCTGCTCACGAACGTCGCCACGCTCATCTCCGGTTTCGCGCTCTTCAGCTGCTTCGTGCTGCTACCGGCGTTCGTCGAGACCGACGCAGTCCGCGGCTACGGCTTCGGCGCGAGCGCCACGAAGGCGGGTCTCTACCTGCTGCCCAGCTCGGTGGCGATGCTCTTCTCCGGGCCGGTCGCCGGCATGATCGGACACCGCTTCGGCTCCAAGTGGGCGCTCGCCGGCGGCATGCTCGTGGTCAGCTTCGCGGCGCTGCTGTTCGCCACCGCCCACGACGAGCCCTGGCACGTGCTCGTGGCCAGCGGGCTGCTCGGGCTCGGCGTCGGTTCCGCCTTCGCGTCGATGGCGGCGCTGATCGCCGACAACGTCGACGCGCTCGAGATGGGCGTCGCGGGTGGGATGAACACTGTCGTCCGCATGATCGGCGCGGTGATCGGCGGCCAGGTCGGCGCGGCACTCCTGACCGCGCACACGATCGGCTCGACCTCGATTCCGGCCGAGTCCGCGTTCACGACGGCCTTCGTGATCAGCGCGGTCACCGCGCTCATCGCTTCCGGCATCGCCGTCTCGATCGGAACACACCCGCTCCGCAGGGGTTTCGAGCCCCTTGCCCGCACGCCGCCCACGGCGTAGCATCGCGCCAAATGCGACGAGTGCTCGCGCTCCTGGTGCTCACGTTGCTCGTCTCGCCGGCGGCCGCAGCCGCGGGTGGCAGCGAGATCGTCTTCCACACGGCGGAGTTCTCGTACGACGACCTCGTGCCCGGGATCTGCGAGTTCCCGATCCGCTTCGTCGGCACCCAGGAGCACTGGCAGAAGCTCCAGTACCGAAATCTGCCGGACGGCCTGGGCACCGACGAGCCGGGCGCGGAGGTCTACCAGGTCGCGGGTTGGCACTTCACCTCGACGCGCGAGACGATCTCCAACCCCGCCAACGGCCGCAGCGTCGACCTGCACAGCGAGGACCAGCTGATGCGCCGGGACTTCGACTTCCACTTCACCTACGACGCGCTCGGGCAGCCGACCGGCTACTTCACGGCCACCGACCACAACTCCTACAGCTACACGGCGACCGCGCGGGGCGGGCCGCCGGTCTTCAAGTACGCGGGCCACGAGCGCCGGAGCCACACGAGCTTCTTCGTCGACGGCGTGCGCGTCGGCCGGATCGACGATCCTTTCTTCACGAACGGCGTCTACCGCGACAGCCTGTGCGAGTACCTCGCAGGCTGACCTCGCGCTAACGTCCCCGCGTGGACGCAGACGCCGTCGAGATCCGGGTGCTCGGCTGCCTGATCGAGAAGCAGCGGACGACGCCCGACCAGTACCCGCTCTCGCTGAACGCGCTGCGGCTCGCCTGCAACCAGGCGACGAACCGCGATCCGGTCGTCGACTACGACGAGGCGGCGATCCGCGCGGCGATCGAGAAGCTCTCGCGGCGCGGCTGGGTGCGGCTCGCCAGCGGGCCGGGCGGCCGCGTCGCCAAGTACCGGCACCTGCTCGACGAGGCGCTCGGTCGCGTCCCGTCCCAGATCGCGCTGCTCGGGGTGCTGATGCTTCGCGGCCCGCAGACGCCCGGAGAGCTGAAGAGCCGCGTCGAGCGGCTCTATCCCTTTGGCACGCTCGAGGACGTCCAGCGCGCGCTCGACCTGCTCGCCGAGCACGATCTGGTGGAGAAGATGCCGCGCCGGCCGGGCCAGAGCCAGGACCGCTGGCAGCAGCTGCTCGGAGGAGGCGACGGTGGGGCGTCCGCGACCGGGACCGAGACGGAGCGTTCGACGATCGTCGAAAGTGTTGATTCAACACAAACTCCTCTCGCGGAGCGCGTCGCCCGCCTCGAGCAGCAGGTCGCAGAGCTGCAGCGTGCGCTAGAGGAACGCTGATTGCGGGTAGGCCCCGCTCGTGCCTCCGAATCCGATCGAGAACCTTCGCGACGCCGCGCGTCAGATCGGCGACCAGCTGCGGCGTACAGCCGGGCCGGAGCTCGAGAACCTGCTCGGGCCGCGCGCCGACCCGCCGCGGCCTATGGCCGAGCTGCAGGCGGAGCTCGACGGCCTCGTCGGCCTGGAGACGGTCAAGGAGCAGGTGCACTCCCTCGTCGCGTTCCTGCAGGTGCAGGCGCGGCGGAAGGAGCACGAGCTGCCGGAGGTGGCGACGAGCCAGCACCTCGTCTTCCTCGGCAATCCCGGCACGGGCAAGACGACGGTCGCACGCCTGCTCGCCGAGATGTACGGCGCCATGGGCCTGCTCGAGAAGGGGCATCTGGTCGAGGTCGACCGGGCGTCGCTCGTGGGCCAGTACATCGGCCAGACGGCGATCAAGACCGACCGGGCGATCCGGCGCGCCCTCGACGGCGTGCTCTTCATCGACGAGGCGTACGCGCTCACCCCCGGGGGCGGCGACGGACGGCTCGACTTCGGCGCCGAGGCCGTCGAGACACTGCTGAAGCGGATGGAGGACTACCGCCACCGCCTCGTCGTGATCGTGGCCGGCTACCCACGGCTGATGCGCGCCTTCCTGAACTCGAACCCCGGCTTGCGCTCGCGGTTCGCGCGCGAGCTCTCGTTCCCCGATTACTCGACCGACGACCTGCTCGAGATCACGAGGCGGCTCGCTGCCGAGCACGAGTACGAGCTCGGCGCGGGAGCCGACGACGCCCTGGAGCGGATCTTTGCCGGCGCCGAGCGCGGCGAGGGGTTCGGGAACGCGCGGTACGCCCGCACGATCTTCGAGCAGGCCCTGAACCGCCAGGCGCTCCGGCTGGCCCGCGTCGAGGGCAGGGCGCTCGAGGAGCTCGATCGGGCCGAGGTGACGACGCTGGAGGCCGACGATCTCGTCGAGGCGGCGCGGTCGCTCGGCGAGGGCGACGGGCTGCGCCCGAAGCGGCGACGCTGGCTCGGCTGATCCCCGGTTGACTTCCGCTGCCGGGCGATGCTTTCATCGCCCCAGCCACTTCCCATCCCGGGACGCCTGCGGCGAGGCTGATGCGCTGTCGAACGACAGTGGAAGGAGGACGGCATGGCCCTCGGGCTCTCGAAGCTGCTCATCTCGACGGCGGGTGCGCTCGACCGGCGCTTCGGCTGGGACAAGCTGCCTCGCCCGCTCGGCGTCCTCACGCTCGTCGGCCTGCGCACGCAGTTGCGGAAGAAGAACCTCCACGACACCGGTGTCGGCGGGGTCAAGGCGCCGCCGAACGGCGGCCCGCACAGCAGCCGCACCTTCGACGGCAGCTACACCGACCTGGAGCAGCCTGCGATGGGGATGATCGGCGCCCGCTTCGGCCGCAACGTTCCAGTCGAGGGCACGTATCCGGAGCCGCTGCCGCAGCTGCTCGAGCCCAACCCGAGGATCGTCAGCCGCGAGCTACTGACACGCGACGAGTTCAAGCCGGCCACGATCGTCAACGTCCTCGCCGGAGCCTGGCTGCAGTTCGAGGTCCACGACTGGTTCAGCCACGGCAAGAACGTCCCGGAGGAGCCCTTCGAGCTCGAGCTGGCCGACGACGACACCTGGCCCGACCGGCCGATGCGGATCGAGCGGACGCGTAGCGATCCCGCGCCGGATGGGAAGGGCGGGGCGCCGACGTACGTCACGGCCGACTCGCACTGGTGGGACGGGTCGCAGATCTACGGCAGCGACCCCGCTTTCTCGGAGGCGCTGCGCTCGAAGGAAGGCGGCAAGCTCCGGCTCGACCCCGACGGCCAGCTGCCGCGCGACCTCGAGAAAGTCGTCGACCTGACCGGCGTCGCCGGCAACTTCTGGCTCGGCCTGGCGCTGCTGCACACGATCTTCACGCACGAGCACAACTCGATCTGCGACCGCCTGAAGTCCGAGTACCCGCGCTGGACCGACGACGAGCTCTACGAGCGCGCGCGCCTGATCAACGCCGCCCTGATGGCGAAGATCCACACCGTCGAATGGACGCCGGCGATCATTGCGCATCCGACGACCAAGTACGCGATGCGGGCCAACTGGTACGGCATCCTCGGCAAGCGCCTGGGCAAGCGGAGCAAGAACGAAGTCCTCGGCGGCATCCCCGGCTCGCCCACCGACCATCACGGCATTCCCTACTCGCTGACCGAGGAGTTCGTCGCCGTCTACCGGATGCACCCGCTGCTGCCCGACGACTTCACGTTCAGGTCGATCGACACCGACGAGGTGCTCCAGGAGCGGACGTTCCGCGAGCTCGGAGCGCTCGACACGCGCGACCGGCTGGACGAGGTCGGCTTCGTCAACTCGTTCTACTCGCTCGGCGTCGCTCATCCGGGCGCGATCACGCTCCACAACTACCCGCGCTTCCTGCAGGAGTTCAAGCGGCCCGACGGAACCGTCGTCGACCTCGCCGCTCACCGACGTGCTCCGCATCCGCGAGCGCGGAGTGCCGCGCTACAACGAGTTTCGCCGTCTCTTCCACTTGAAGCCGGCTGCCACGTTCGAGGAGCTGACCGACAACCCGGAGTGGGCGAAGGAGCTGAAGCGGGTCTACGGAGACGTCGAGCGCGTCGACCTGATGGTCGGCCTCTACGCCGAGCCGCTGCCGAAGGGCTTCGGCTTCAGCGACACCGCGTTCCGCGTCTTCATCCTGATGGCCTCGCGCCGGCTGAAGAGCGACCGCTTCTTCACGAGCGACTACAACGCGGAGACCTACACCCAGGCCGGCCTCGACTGGATCGACGAGACGACGATGATCGACGTCCTGAAGCGCCACTATCCGGAGCTCGAGCCCGCGCTACGAGGGGTCGACAACGCCTTCGCGCCGTGGACGCGCACTGGAGGGTCGGGCACGGCTGGTTAGGCTCCTCCTGTGGGGGAGCTCGCAGCCTTTCTCGGGATCGCGATCCTGGTCATCGTCACGCCGGGCCAGGACACGGCGCTGACGATCCGGAACTCCCTGCTCGCCGGCCGGAGCGGCGGCGCGGCGACGGCGCTCGGCGTCTCTGCTGGACAGGCGTGCTGGACCGTCGCGACGAGCATCGGGCTCGCGGCGCTGCTCGTCGCGTCCGAGCCCGTCTTCGTCGCGCTCAAGCTCGCCGGCGCTGCGTATCTCGTCTATCTCGGGCTGAACGCACTCCGGCACGCGATCCGCCCAGCCGCCCACGCCGTCGGTCTGATCACGAGCTCGCCGCTCGCGCCTCCGCGCGCGTTCCGCCAGGGTTTCCTCAGCAACCTCGGCAATCCGAAGATGGCGGTCTTCTTCACGAGCCTGCTGCCGCAGTTCGGCAGCTCCTTCTGGAGCCTGCTCGCGCTCGGACTGCTCTTCTGCTCGCTGACGCTCTTCTGGCTCTCTGCGTACTCGCTCGCCGTGGCCCGCGCCGGCGACCTGCTCCGGCGCCCGCGGATCCGCCGGTCGCTCGATGCTCTCACCGGGACGCTGCTCGTCGCTTTCGGCGTTCGCTTGGCGGCCGAGCGCTGAAGCGTACGATTGGCGCGTGGCCACCCGTCCGAAGAAACCCGGCGCCGCGGAGCTGCGCGCCCGCACCGTCGAGCTCGAGCGCGAACGCGAGCTGCTGAATGCGATCGCGAACCATGCGCCGAGCCTCCTCTGCGTCGTGGGCGCCGACGGCCGCGTCCGCCCGTTCGGAGCGAACATCGCTTTCGAGCAGACGCTCGGCTACGACCCCAGCGAGATCGGCGGCGATCTCTTCTGGGAGCGGTACGTGCCCGCGGCGGACGCCGAGGCTGCGCGCGAAACGATCGGGAAGACGATTGCGGACGGTGCGGTCGTCGAGTACGACGGGAACTGGTTGACGAAGGACGGTGACGTGATCCACGTCGCCTGGTCGTGCACACCCTTGCCGATGATCGAGAGCGGCCCCATCTACCTGATCTGCGGGACCGACATCACCGAGCGCAAGCGGCACGAGGAGGAGGTGCGCACCTCGCGCAGCCGGATCGTCGCTGCGGCGGACGACGCGCGCCGGCGGCTCGAGCGCAACCTCCACGACGGCGCGCAGCAGCGGCTGGTCGCGCTTCTGCTCTCGCTCCGCGCCGCCCGCACGAAGGCCGGAGAAGACGCCGAGCTGCAGCAGTTGCTCGACGGCGTGATCGACGAGCTCGCCGGTGCGCTCCATGACCTCCGTGAGCTCGCTCGCGGCATCCACCCGGTCGCGCTGACGAAACGCGGGCTGCCTGCCGCGCTGCGACTCGTGGCCGAGCGCGCGCCGCTACCCGTCGAGCTCACGCTTCCGGCCGAGCGCTATCCCGAGCCCGTCGAGGCAACGGCGTACTTCGTCGTCTCCGAGGCTCTCACGAACGTCGCGAAGTACGCACAGGCCTCGAAGGCAACCGTGCGCGTCGTCGGGGGCCGCGACAACCTGTTCGTCGAGATCGAGGACGACGGCGTCGGCGGCGCGGACGCCTCCGCCGGCACCGGCCTGCGCGGGCTTGCCGACCGCCTGGCCGCCGTGGACGGCACCCTCAATGTCGACAGCGCCCCGGGCGCCGGCACGCGAGTCCACGCCGAGATCCCGCTCGGCGAACGCGCATGAAGATCGCCGTCATCGGCAGGGGGCACGTCGGCGGCGGCCTGGCGGAGCGCTGGGGCCGCGCCGGGCACGAGCTGACCACGCTCGGGACCGAGGGCGGCGACGCATCGGACGCCGAGGTGCTCGTGATCGCCGTTCCCGCCGCCGCGATCGCCGGCGCACTCGCGAAGGTGACCGGGATCGAGGGCAAGCCGACGATCGACGCGACGAACGCCTGGGGCGGGCGCGACGAATCGATGCCGAACGCCTGGGTCGGCCGCAGCGAGTCCTTTCCGTCCCTCGCCCACAAGGTGAAGTCGATCGTCGGCGGCCCGACTGCAAAGGCGTTCAACCTCAACTTCGCGAACATCTACGAGCACATCGACGAGCAGCGAGCACGGCCGACGAACCTCTACGCGGCCGACGACGAGGCGCGGGAGGTGACCGAACAGCTGAGCCGCGATGCCGGCTTCGAACCGGTCTACGTCGGCAATCTCGAGAACGCGAAGATGCTCGAGGAGCATCTGGCGCTGATGTCGGCGATCAACCACGCCGGCATGGGGCCGTTCTTCTTCCGCGTCGCGCCGCCCGGCGAGCTCTAGGAGGTCTAGGCCTGCGGGATGCGGGCTTCGAGCGCTGCGCCGAGCGCCTCGCGCACCGGCTCGAGCTCGATCCGGTCGAGCACGTCCTGGAAGAAGCCGCGCACGATCAGGCGCTCGGCCTCGCCGTGCGAGAGGCCACGGGCCATCAGGTAGAAGAGCTGCTCGCGATCGACCTGGCCGAGCGTCGCGCCGTGCGTGCAGCGGACGTCGTTGGCGAGGATCTCGAGGCCGGGGATCGAGTCGGCGTGCGCCTGCTTGGAGAGCAGCAGGTTGCGGTTCTCCTGGTAGGCGTTCGTCTTCTGCGCGTCCTCCTCGACGCGGATCATTCCGCGCCAGACCGCGCTCGACTCGTCGCGAAGCGCGCCCTTGAAGGCGAAGTCGCTGGTCGTGTTCGGCGCGATGTGCTCCTGGAAGGTGTCGTAGTCGAGATGCTGGTCGCCGTCGGCGAAGTAGGCGCCCGTCACACGGGAGGTCGCACCCTGGCCGGCGAGGTCGTTCTGGATCCGGATCTTCCCCTTCTTGGAGCCGAAGCCGGCACAGACCCAGTCGAGCTCGGCGTCGCGCCCGATCCGCGCGTGGTGGCTGCCGAAGTGCCACGTCGCGCGGGAGACGTTCTGCACCGAGACGTACTCGACCTTGGCGCCGTCCTCGACGAAGATCTCGACCGCGGCGTTGAGGTAGCCGGAGAGCTCGGGCGTCGTCGAGGCGTACTCCTCGATCACCGAGACGCGGCTGCCCGGCTCGGCGACGATCAGCAGGCGCCAGAAGAGCGAGCCGCCCTCGACCGAGTTGACGATCCGCACGAGCAGCGGCTGCTCGAGCATGACGTCCTTCGGAACGTGGACGAGGAGGCCGTGCTCCCACTCGGCGGCATTGTGCGCCGCGAACTTCTCGTCCGAGCCGACGAGCTCGTACAGGCGCGGATGATCCGCCAGCGCCTCGAAGCGGATCCCCTCGGGTGCGCGGTCGATCGTGAGCCCAGCTTCGGAGACGCGGACGATGCCCGCGGCCTCCAGTTCGAGCAGCGCCGGCGCAGCGGCGACCTCGGTGACGCCGTTGGCGGAGAACGTCTCCGGGTCGAACCCCTTGAGATCGGTGAAGCGCCACGACTCGTCCTTCGTCGTCGGCAGGGGCAGCGCGCGGTAGCGCTCGAGCAAGTCGGCGCGGCTCATGCGTCGAACCGCCGGTGGAGCATGAGGGCGTTTCCGTCCGGATCCTTGAACCAGGCCTGCTTGCACACGCTCGTCTCGATCGTGTCGCCGTCGAACTGGATCCCCTTGGCCTCGAGCTCCGCCCGGGCTTCGTCGACGTCCGGGACGCGGAGCGCCAGGCCCGCCGGCGACAGCGAGAACGGCTGGCCGATGCTCGACGGGTCGAAGATGTCGAGCGTCACCTGGCCGCAGGAGAACTCGATGTCGTGCTCGCCCTCGCTCTCGATCGCCAGGCCGAGCGTGTCGGCGTAGAAGCCGCGCGCGCGCTTGATGTCCTGTGTCAGGAACGACACGAAGTCGACGTGCTCGATCTGCATGGCTACGGGGTGGTGCCGTCGGCGAACGGCGCGTAGCGGCTGTGCAGCATCAGGCTGTTGCCGTCCGGATCCGCAAACGGGGCGATGAAGCAGACGCCCGAGTCGATCGTGTCCGCCTGGAACTCGACGCCGGCCCCCTCGAGCGTGCGGCGCGCCTCGTTCACATCGGCAACGCGGAGCGCGATCGGGCCGCTGCTCGGGACGAACTCGCTTCTGCCCGTGAACTCGTGCGGCAGCAGCGCGATCGTCACGTTCCCGGTCTCGAACTCGATCCACATGTCCGACGAGTTCGGGTTCCGCGCGAAGCCCGAGCGTCTCGCCGTAGAACTTTGCGGCTCGCTCTCTGTCTTGCGTCGGAACCGCGATGAAGTCGACGCGCTGCGCGTCGATCACTGGCTCGTACCGGCGGCGCGCGGCGTGTGGCGGTGGTGGAGCATCAGGGCGTTGCCGTCCGGATCCTCGAAGAACGCCATGTAGCAGACCCCGGTGTCGAGGGTCTCGGCGACGAACTCGATGCCCTTCGCCTCGAGGTCGGCGCGCGCAGCGGGCATGTCGTCGACGTGCAGCGCGAGGTGCGCGGTCTTCTGCGGCGCGAACTCGAGCCCGAACGTCGTCGGCTCGTAGATCCCGAAGCACGTCTGGCCGACCCAGAACTCGGAATCGCCGGTCTCGTCGGGGCGCAGCCCCAGCGTGTCGACGTAGAAGGCCCGCGATCGCTTCCAGTCGGTGGACGGCACGGCGACGAAGTCGACGCCGGTCACCGGGCTAGCCAACCGAGCCCTCCATCTGCAGCTGGATCAGGCGATTCATCTCGACGGCGTACTCGAGCGGGAGCTCCTTCGTGATCGGCTCGACGAAGCCCGACACGATCATCGCGCTCGCCTCGGACTCGGAGAGGCCGCGCGACATGAGGTAGAAGAGCTGCTCCTCGCCGATCTTCGAGACGGTGGCCTCGTGGCCGAGGTCGACGTCGTTCTCGTCGACGCGGATGTACGGATAGGTGTCGGAGCGCGACTCGTCGTCGAGGATCAGCGCGTCGCAGACGACCTTCGACTTCGCACCGACGGCGCCCTTCGCGACCTCGAGCAGGCCGCGGTAGCCGGCGCGGCCGCCGTTCTTCGAGATCGACTTCGACGTGATCACCGACGTGGTCTTGGGCGCGACGTGGACGACCTTGCCGCCCGCGTCCTGATGCTGCCCCTTGCCTGCGAACGCGATCGAGAGCACCTCGCCGTGGGCGCGCGCGCCCATCAGCCAGATCGCCGGATACTTCATCGTCAGCTTCGAGCCGAGGTTCCCGTCGACCCACTCCATCGTCGCGTCCTCGTAGGCCACGGCACGCTTGGTGACGAGGTTGAAGACGTTGTTCGACCAGTTCTGGATCGTCGTGTAGCGGCAGCGCCCGCGCGGCTTGACCACGATCTCGACGACCGCCGAGTGCAGCGAGTCGGACGAGTAGATCGGCGCGGTGCAGCCCTCGACGTAGTGCACGTAGGCGTCCTCGTCGACGATGATCAGGGTGCGCTCGAACTGGCCCATGTTCTCGGCGTTGATCCGGAAGTAGGCCTGGAGCGGCAGCTCGATCTTGACGCCGGGCGGCACGTAGATGAAGGATCCGCCCGACCAAACGGCGGAGTTCAGCGCTGCGAACTTGTTGTCGTTCTGGGGGATGATCGTCCCCATGTACTGCTTGACGATGTCCTCGTGATCGCGGAGCGCCGAGTCCATGTCGAGGAAGATGACGCCCTTGTCCTCGAGATCGGCCTGAAGCTTGTGGTAGACGACCTCGGACTCGTACTGGGCACCGACCCCGGCGAGGTACTTCTTCTCCGCCTCGGGGATGCCGAGCTTGTCCCAGGTGTCGAGGATGTCCGCCGGCAGGTCCTCCCAGCGTGACGCCTGCTTTTCGGTCGGCTTGATGTAGTAGTAGATGTTCTCGAAGTCGATCTCGCCGACGTTGCCGCCCCAGGTGGGCAGCGGGCGGGCCAGGAAGTAGTCGAGCGACTTGTGCCGGAACTTGCGCATCCAGTCCGGCTCCTTCTTGTGCTCGGCGATCGCCTCGACGACCTCGTGCGAGAGGCCGCGGCCGGACTTGAAGAAGTAGTTCTCGGCCTCGTCCGAGTTCGAGAAGCCGTACTTGTACTCGCTCCGAATCCCCTTGACGACGTCGGTTTCGCTCGCGCTCATGCCGCCACCCCCTCTTCCTTCGGGATGAACGCATCGTAGCCCTCGGCCTCGAGCTTGTGGGCCAGCTCCTGGCCGCCGCTCGCGACGATCTTGCCGCCGACGAAGACGTGCACGTGATCGGGCGTGACGTAGTTGAGGATCCGCTGGTAATGCGTGATCACGAGCGCGCCCATCTCGGCGCTGACGAGCTCGTTGACGCCGTTCGCGACGATCCGCAGGGCGTCGATGTCGAGCCCCGAGTCGGTCTCGTCGAGGATCGCGATCTTCGGCTGCAGGAGCGCCATCTGCAGGATCTCGACGCGCTTCTTCTCGCCGCCCGAGAAGCCGTCGTTCAGGTAGCGCGAGGCCAGCTCGCGCGGCACCTTCAGCCGCTCCATCGCGGCGAGGATCTCGGTGCGGAACTCCTTGACCGGGATCGGGTCGTCCTTGCCCGCCTTCGCCTTGCGGATCGCGTTGATCGCGCTCCGCAGGAAGCTCGTGACGGTCACGCCCGGAATCGCGTGCGGGTACTGGAAGGCGAGGAAGAGACCCTTCTGCGCGCGCTCGTCGGCGCCGGCCTCGACGATGCTCTCGCCGTTGAGCAGGATCTCGCCCTCGGTG
The DNA here is from genome assembly GCA_963765705.1 of uncultured Gaiellaceae bacterium. Taxonomy (GTDB): domain Bacteria; phylum Actinomycetota; class Thermoleophilia; order Gaiellales; family Gaiellaceae; genus Gaiellasilicea. The sequence goes on along the minus strand of CAVXXJ010000011.1, from coordinate 333,594 downwards.
ATCTCGTAGGCCGGATGGCCCATCAGCGCGTAGGCGAGCGTCGACTTGCCGGAGCCGTTCGGGCCCATGATCGCGTGCTTCTCGTTCAGGTCGACGGAGAGGTCGACACCCTTGACGATCTCGGTGCCGTCCTCGAGCGCAACATGGAGGTTTCTGATCTCCAGAAAGGCCAAGCTTGTGATCCCTCTTTCCCTGATTTAGAGCGGGCTTGCGCGCCGCTTCGTGATCCCATGGTAGCCGATCGCCCCTACCAGAGCGGAAAGGGTCAAAACAGCCGCCGAGCCGGTCTTGCCGAGGCGCAGGCGGGCGCTCGTCCAGGCGCTCGAGGCCCTCGCGCGGTCGTCGAAGCTTCCGTGCGCGCCCGGATCGCCGGGATCGTCTCCCAGAGGTTGTCGGGTGAGTCGACCGGCTTCGGCTCGCCGGTGGACTGCCCCTTCCAGCCGTTTCGGAGCAGGACGAGGTCGCCGGCGCGCGGCGAGAGCTTCTGGCCCCAGAGCAGCTTCTGCGCCCCCCAGGTCACCGGCAGCTCGCGCTCGGGCCGCTCGGCGCAGCGCAGGATCGCCTCGGCGACGATCTCCGGCTGGTAGATCGGCGGCACCGGCTGCGGGCGGCGCCCGAGCTTCTGCCGGCGCGGTCGAACTGCGGCGTGTTGATCCCGCCCGGGAGGATCAGGCAGAGGTCGACGCCCGCCTTCTGCTTCTCGAGCTCGACGCGGGCCGACTCGAAGTAGGTCCGGGCAGCCGCCTTCGAGGCGCAGTAGGCGGCCTGGAGCGGGATCCCGCGGTACGCGAGCCCCGAGTTGACGTCGATGAACGTCCCGCGGCTCGCCTTCAGATGCGGCAGCGCCGCACGGTAGGCATACGCGCGGCCGAGGAAGTTGACGTCCATGACGCGCCGCAGCTCGTCGTCCTCGAGCTGCTCGACCTCGGCGTAGACGGTCACCATCACCGACGCGACGAAGGTGTCGATCCGTGCCGAAGCGCTCGACGGCGCGGGCGCAGAGGCTCTCGGCGTCGGCCGCGCTCGTCGCGTCGCCCGGAACGGCCAGTCCCTGGCCCCCGGCGGCTTCGACCTCCTGCGACCGCGTGCTCGAGCGCCTCGGCGTTGCGCGCCGAGACCACGACCTTGGCGCCACGGGCGCCGGCGGCACGCGCAACGGCCCGCCCGATCCCGCTCGACGCACCCGAAACGACGATCACCTGCTCCGCCAGCGGCCTCTTCACCGTCCCAGCTTCCCCGGGGTTCGAGCTGCACAAACGGTGGTAAGCTGAGGGCCATGCCATTCGGAATCGGAGTCACCGAGCTCGTCATCCTGCTCGTCGCCCTGCTGATCATCTTCGGGCCGAAGCGCCTGCCCGAGATGGGCCGCTCGCTCGGCAAGGGGATGCGGGAGTTCAAGGACTCGATCTCCGGCAAGGACGACGACGACGAGCCCGTGCACCACCGCCTCGCCACGGAGCTCCCGCCCGCCGACGAGCATCCGGTCGCGCAAGAGCAGCGCGAGCGCGACACCGTCTCCTAGCTCCCCCGGCACTACTCTTTGACCCCATGGCCCTGAAGCGTCTGCCGCGGCGCCTCCAGCACGGGGAGGAAGCGACTCTCGTCGAGCATCTGGGCGAGCTGCGCTCGCGCCTGCTGATCTGCCTGCTCGCGCTCGCGCCCGCCTTCGTGGTCGCATTCGCGTTCCAGGAGCAGCTGATCGAGTGGCTGACGCGGCCGCTGCCCCGAGACGCGGGAGATGCCGTCACGCTCGGCGTCATCGAGCCGTTCACGATCGCCGTCAAGGTCAGCCTCGCGGCCGCCGTCGCGGTGACCCTGCCGATCCTGCTCTACCAGCTGTGGTCGTTCCTGGCGCCGGCGATCGAGGAGCGCATGCAGCGCACAGTGGCGGTCTTCGCGACCTTCGCGACGCTCCTGTTCGCCGGCGGCGTCGTGTTCTCGTACTTCGTCGTGCTGCCGCGCGCGCTCGAGTTCCTGACCAACTTCAACGAGGACATCTTCGACGTCGCAGATCCGGGCGAGCTACTACTTCTCGTTCGTGACCCTGACCCTGCTCGCGACGCGGTCTCGCCTTCCAGATGCCGATCTTCATCCTCGCGCTCGTGCGGCTTCGCGTCCTGACGGCGGCGACGGCTGCGCCGGAACCGGCGGATGGGCATGCTCGGCATGCTCGTCTTCGCGATCCTGCTCCCGACCGTCGACCCGGTCTCGCTCGCGCTCGAGGTCGTGCCGCTGCTCCTGCTCTTCGAGCTCTCGATCTGGCTCTCGACCTGCATGGAGAAGCGCTGGGACATCGCCGACCAGACGTCGCGGTGGAGCGAGGCAGTGAGGATCCTCTCCGCCGACTGGGTGCTCCCGGTCGAGGGCGAGCCGATCGAGAACGGCGCGATCGCGATCGAGGACGGGCGGATCGCCGCGGTCGGAACGGCCGCCGAGCTCGGCGAAGGCGAGCGCTTTCCGGACGCTGCGATCGTCCCCGGCTTCGTCAACGCGCACACCCACCTCGAGTACGCCGTCTACGCGGGCTTCGGCGACGGCCTCTCGTTCGGCCCGTGGATCGCGATGCACATCGAGCGGAAGGCCCGGCTGGACCGCGCGGACATGGAGGCGATCGCGCGGCTCGGCGCAGCCGAGTGCCTCCGCTCCGGGATCACCACGGTCGGCGACCTCGCGTTCGCAGGCGCGAGCGCGCACGCCTGCGCCGCGCTCGGGCTGCGCGCGATCGTCTATCTGGAGGTCTTCGGCAGCGACGCTTCGGAGGCCATGCGCCAGTTCGACGAGAAGCGCGCGTACGTCGACGGAGCGCTCTCGGACCGCGTCCGGGTCGGCGTCTCGCCGCACGCGCCCGTACACGTGCTCGAACGACGTCTACGCGCGCCTGCCTCGAGCTCGAGCTTCCGCTCGCAACGCACCTGCACGAGAGCCAGGACGAGCTCGACTGGCTGCTGCGCGGCGAAGGGCCGTGGGCAGCCGGTCGCCCACATGCTGCCGCCCCCGGACGGAGAGACCGGCATCCGCCGGCTCGCGGCCGCGGGCCTGCTGAACGAGACGGTGGTCGCCGCACACTGCGTCAAGGTCGACGAGGACGAGATCGGCCTGCTCGCGCAGCCACGGCGTCGCCGTCACGCATTGCCCGCGCTCGAACGCGTTGCTCGGCTGCGGGATCGCGCCGCTGCACGCGCTCCGGGCAGCCGGCCTGCGTGTCGGCGTCGGCACGGACGGCGTCTCGTCGGTGCCGTCGCACGACTTCTTCGAGGAGCTGCGGACGGTGCTCGCGCTCGCGCGGGCACGCGACGAGCGCGCCGACGCGCTCTCCGCCTCCGAGGCGCTCGAGCTCGCCACTCTCGGCGGCGCGCGGGCGCTCGGGCTCGACGACGAGATCGGATCGCTCGTCGCCCGGCAAGCGCGCGGATGTCGCGATCGTCTCCCTTTTCGGCTCGCCGTATCTACCATGGGAGGATCCGGCGGCCGCCGTCGTCTACGGCGGCGCTCCGGAGCGCGTCCTGGCTACCCTCGTCGACGGCGAGGCACGGTACGAGAGAGGAGGATTCGAGTGGCAAGAGCTGATCGACGCAACGTCACGCGGCGCGCGGGCGCATGCTGCAGCCCGCAGCCACAAGCGCGACAGCGACCTCGTAGCGATCGAGGACACGATGTTCTTCAGCCGGCTGCGACGCCACGCGAAGTGGATGTTCGTCTTCCTCGCGCTCGTCTTCGCCGTCGGCTTCGTCGGCTTCGGCATCGGCGCGAACCAGAACGCGAGCATCGGCGACCTCCTCCGCGGCGGCGGCGGCGCCACGGACGGCAGCATCTCCGTCTCGGACGCGCGCGAGGCCGTGAAGAAGAACCCGAAGAGCGCCGCCGGCGCAGCGCAGCCTCGCGACCGCGCTCCAGGAGGACGGCCAGACCGACGAGGCGATCGTCGTGCTGAACCGCTACCTCGCGCTCAGGCCCAAGGACAAGGAGGCGCTGCAGGAGCTCGCCGGCCTCCATCTCAGCCGGGCGAACGCGCTCGCGCGCGACGCGCAGGAGGCACAGGTCCGCGCCAGCTATCTCACGTTCGGCTCGACCTTCAGCTCCCCGCTCGACCTCGGCAAGGGCGCGACGCTCGGCCCCGACCCGATCGACGAGGCGATCTCGACGCAGGCGAACCAGGCGGTCAACACGGCGTACACGGCGGCCCAGGCGTCCTACCAGAAGGCGGAGGACGCGTACGACCGGCTCGCCGTCGTCGCCCCGCGCGACCCGAACGTCCAGCTCGAGCTGGCGCAGGCGGCGCAGCAGAGCGGCGACACCGCCAAGGCGATCGCCGCCTACGAGAAGTTCCTGAAGCTCGCTCCCGACGACCCGACCGCGCCGATCGTCAAGCAGCAGATCGCGCAGCTGAAGGCCGCGCAGACCCCGCACCAGTCGGGTTAGACTCACCCGCGACCGGGAAGACACCGCACATCCTGTCGGCGAGACCGGGGGCATCCAGATGAACTTCGACGTCAAGACCGAGAAGCTGAGCAACGAGCAGTACGTGATCTCCCTCGCGGGCGAGGTCGATCTCTACACCGCGCCGGAGTTCAAGCAGCAGCTGCTCGAGGTGATCGACCAGGGCGGCCGCGATGTCGTCGTCGACCTCAGCGACACGACCTTCATCGACTCGACCACGCTCGGTGTGCTCGTCGGCGGGGTGAAGCGCCTGCGGACGAACGACGGCCAGCTCTCGCTCGTGTGCAGCGACCGGAACATCACCAAGATCTTCGAGATCACCGGGCTCGACCGCGTCTTCACGATCCACCCGACGCGGGAAGCCGCCGTCGCTCGGGTCGCCGACGACGGGGTCTGCGGCCTAGGGTGAAGCTGCGCGGGCTGGCAGGTGCCAGGCGCGGCCCTGATCGCGGCACTGATCACGGCTTTGGCCGCGACCGGTTGCGGCACCACGGGCCTGCCGGAGGCAGGCAGCGGCGACACGACCCAGCGGCAAGGAGCTGTTCAAGGCGAAGTGCGGCCAGTGCCACACGCTGGCCGACGCCGGCACGAAGGGCGTGATCGGCCCGAACCTCGACGATGCGTTCCGCCAGTCGCGCGCGGACGGGCTCGGCGAGCACGACGATCCAGTCCGTCGTCCGCGGCCAGATCTCGTATCCCGTCGAGGAGCCGCCGACGGGGCTGCCGGGCATGCCGGCGGACATCGTCACCGGCGACGACGCGGAGTCGGTCGCGGCCTACGTCGCCTCGGTGGCGTCGCTCCCGCGTTCGCGCACAGCCGGGAACCGAGGCCGGCGGTGGCGGCAAGGTGGTGGCGAGGGCGGGCAGCGGACGGCAAGGCGATCTTCGCCGAGGCCGGCTGCGGCAGCTGCCATACGCTCGCCGCCGCAGACGCGACCGGGAACGTCGGCCCGAACCTCGACGACACGAAGCCGTCGAAGGAGCTCGTGATCGAACGCGTCACGAACGGCATGGGCGCGATGCCCTCGTTCAAGGACTCCTACTCGGCGGAGCAGATCGCAGCGGTCGCCGACTTCGTCTCCACAGAACGCCGGCAAGTAACCGTCCTGTAGGACGTGTCGGGGCCAGGACCCCCACACGTCCGCGATAGCACGTGGTTCATCCGGCGCGCGTAGCTGCTCCAGGCCAGTCTTCGGGCCGCTCGCACAGACCTGCCGTGACCGGGTTGTTGGCGACGTACTGGAGGCAATTGACCAGTAGTCCTCGGTGTCTGACCAGCCGCGCCTTGTAGCGCCCCTGGACGAGAGCTCCGCATCGGCCATAGCGCACGTTGAACTCCTCCACATACGTGCCCATCAACCGGCGCATCCCGGTCGGAAGGGTCGGGAGCGGCGTCTGGGCCACGCAGATGAATGTGATTCGTCATCAGGCAGTAGTCGTGCAGGATCCATCGCGCCCAGCGAACCGTGACCCCGAGCAGGTCGAGAAATGCGCGAAAGTCAGCCGGCTCACGGAAGAACACCTCGGCGTCTGTTGCGCGGTGCGTGACGTGCCAGACGCCGTTCGGAACGTGGACTCGCGGCGGACGAGGCACCGCTTCGACGGTAGCCGCGAGGCGCGCGATGGCGAAAGTGGCCGTTGCGGACACGACCGGGTCCTGGCCCCGACATGTCCGGAACGGGCTCGACGTGGCTACCGGCTGCGGCGTCGAGGTCGACGACGACGTGCGTGATCGGGACGGCGAAGCGGTCGCGCGCAGCGCCGACGACGTTGCGCTCGAGCCAGTGCGAACGGCCTTCCGGATGCGTCGAGATGACGATCTCGTCGGCGCCGAAGGTGCGCAGCGCGTCCTCGATCGCCTGCAGCGGATCGCCGTCGCCGACCTCGCCCTCCGCCTGGACGCCGTCGCGCTCGAGCTGGGCGAGGCTGGCATCGAGCCGGCCCTGGGCCGCGGCCCGCGCGCCGTCCTCGTCCGACGCCCACGTCCGCACCTGCGAGTTGAGCGCGGGACAGACGACGAGCACGCGCGTCCTGCACGCCTTCCGACCTTGCGCCGCAGCATCGCCAGCAGCTCTCCGCCGCCGACCGTCTCGTTCGCGATCACGAGGATCCGGCGCTCGTTCGTCGCCCCGAGCTGCGCCACCGCGGTCCGCTGCACCGGCTCGTCCGAGCGCGACCGGAGCCACAGCCAGACGGCCGCCGCGGTGAGCCGACGAAGACGACGACGCCGAGCCACGTCGCGATCGCCGCCGCGGCGACGATCAGCGCGAAGTACCCCACCGTCAGCAGGAGGAAGCGGTACGCCTCGGCTTCGCTGCGGAAGGGATTACGCGCCATCGTGCGCACCGTCCTAGAGGAGGTAGATCGTCGCGTACACCACGATCCACATTACGTCGACGAAGTGCCAGTAGATTCCGGGAAGCTCGACGCCGTGGTGGTGCTCGGGCGTGAAGTGCCCGCGGAACGCCCTCACCGTCGCGACGCTGAGCAGGCAGAGCCCGACGAAGACGTGCGCGCCGTGCAGCCCGGTGAGGCCGAAGAAGATCGTCCCGAAGGCGCCGTCGGCCGGGTTGAAGCCGATGCGCGCGTACTCGAGCATCTGCGTGAGCAGGAACGCGAGCCCCATGAACAGCGTCAGCACGAGCCCGGCCTGCAGGCCTGTGCGGTTGCCTCGCTTGATCGACTGCAGCGCCCAGTGCATCGTGAAGCTCGACGTCACCAGGACGAGCGGTGTTGACGCCCGCGACGAAGACGGGCAGATGGAAGGGTCGAGCGGCCAGGCTGGGCCTCCGGGTTGACGACGCGGACGAAGAAGTAGGCGGTGAAGAAGGCGCCGAAGAGCATCGCCTCCGAGGCGATGAAGAGGAACATGCCGAGCACCGTGGCGTCGACCCGCGAGCTCTGGTTCGCGATCGGCGGCCCGTGGTGGCGGTGCGTCTGCGTGCGCGCTCATGCCTCGACCTCGACCGCCGGCTCGACGACGACGTGCTCGACGGGACCTTCGCCTCGCTCTCGCAGCCGCCCGACGAGGTCGCGCTTCAGCCACGAGGATCCGCGCTGCTCCGGGAAGGTGGAGACGAGGATCGAGTCGATGCTCTCGTCCTGAATGGCGTGCATCGCGGCGGTGAACGGATCCGGGTGCGCGACCTGCCCGTGCGCCTCGATCCCCTCCGAACGGAGCCGGGTCAGCGCCTGCCGCAGCCGCCGCTCCGCCTCCGGATGCTCACCCTGGTCTGGATCGCTCTGCGGGCAGACGATCAGGAAGCTGACGCTCTCGCTCCTCGCGCCTTCTCGCGGATGCGATCGAGCAGCGGCTCCCCGAGCACCGTCTCGTTCGCGAGCACGAGGACGTTCTCCGCGCCCGTGCGCTCCGCCACCTTGGAGACGACGTGCTCGACCGGCCGCTCGCCGGCCGCCTTGCGGATCTCGTCGAGCAGGTTGCGCCGCCGCCAGCCCGACTTCGCCTCCGGGTGCGTCGAGACGATCAGCTCGTCCGGCTCCTCCATCGCGATCGCGTCCTTCACCGCGGTCAGCGGATCGTGGTCGACGACATGGCCCGTGGCGGGGATCCCGGCCTCGCGGAAGCAGCGTCGAGCGTCCGGTCGAGCCGCCGCCCCGCCGCCGCGCGGCGCGTGTTGTCGTAGACGACGTAGCCCTCGCGCGGCTCGTTCACCGGCGCGATCACGACCACGAGCGCGTCGCTGCCCTCGACGCGCTTCCGGACGGCGTCGAGGAGCTCGTCGCCGGTCAGCGTCTCGTTCGCGACGACGAGGATCTTGCGCGGGTGGGCGCTCAATGCACGACCTCCTCCTCCGTGCACCGTCGCGGCGCCGCCTCGCAGGACCGCGTGCCTCGCCCCGGGCACGCCGTACTCGTACGGGCCGCCGACCACCTGCGGGATCTCGTCGAAGTTGAAGACGGGCGGCGGCGAGGTCACCTGCCACTCGAGCGTCATCGCGCGCCACGGGTTCGACGGTGCGATCGGGCCGCGCTTCCAGCTGACGATCATGTTGTAGAAGAAGACGATCGTCGAGGCGCCGAGCAGGAACGAGAACATCGAGATGACGAGGTTCCAGTTCCCGAACTGCTCCGCGTAGTCGGCGACGCGTCGCGGCATCCCCTGCAGCCCGACCCAGTGCATCGGGAAGAACGTGCCGTTGAAGCCGATGAACGTGAGCCAGAAGTGGGTCTTGCCGAGCTTCTCCGAGTACATCCGCCCGGTCATCTTCGGGAACCAGTAGTAGATCCCGGCGAAGATCGTGAAGACCGACCCGCCGAAGAGCACGTAGTGGATGTGGGCGACGATGAAGTACGTGTCCGACGCGGCGATGTCGATCGGCACCGAGGCGAGGAAGATCCCCGAGAGCCCGCCGAGCACGAACATCGAGATGAAGCCGAGCGCGAACAGCATCGGCGTGCGGAAGTGGAGCTTCCCCTCCCACATCGTCGCGAGCCAGGAGAAGATCTTGATCCCCGTCGGCACCGCGATGATCATCGACGTCACCATCATCGGGACGCGCAGCCACGGCGCCATGCCGGCGACGAACATGTGGTGGGCCCAGACCGAGAAGCCGAGCACGAGGATCCCCATCAGCGAGAGCGCCATCAGCCGGTAGCCGAAGATCGGCTTCCGCGAGAAGACGGCCATCACCTCCGAGATGATCCCGAAGCCGGGCAGCATCATGATGTAGACGGCCGGATGCGAGTAGAACCAGAAGATGTGCTGGTAGCCGAGCACGTAGCCGCCCTCGGAGACGTTGAAGAAGTTCGTGTGCATCACCCGGTCGAACATGACGAAGAACTGCGAGCCGGCGATGAACGGCGTCGCGATCACGACCAGCAGCGACGTCGTGAAGTTCGCCCACACGAGCAGCGGCATCCGCCAGAACGTCATCCCCGGCGCGCGCATCGTGATGATCGTGACCAGGAAGTTGAGCGCGGTCATGATCGACGACGCACCGGCCCACTGGACGCCCATGTTGAAGAAGACCTGTCCGAGCGGCTGCTCCGACGCGAGCGGCGCGTAGCTCGTCCAGCCGGTCGCGAAGGCGCCGCCGGGCGCGAGGAACGCGCACGAGGAACATGATCCCGGCGATCGGCAGCAGCCAGTACGAGAGCGCGTTCAGCCGCGGGAAGGCCATGTCGGGCGCGCCGAGCATCAGCGGCACGGCGAAGTTCGCGAGGCCCGCGAACGCCGGGATGATGAAGAGGAAGATCATCAGCGCCGCGTGCTCCGACACGAGCCCGTTGAAGGTCTGCGTGTCGACGAACTGCATGTCCGGCTTCGCGAGCTCGGCGCGGAAGATCATCGCCATCAGCCCGCCGACGGTGAAGAAGAAGAAGGTCGTCACCAGGTACTGGATGCCGATCACCTTGTGGTCGGTGTTGACCTTGAAGTAGTCGCGCCAGCTGTACGCGCCGTGGCTCGCGTGGTCGTCGACGCGCGTCGGGCGCCCGAGATGTAGTAGACCCAGTAGTCGAACGCGCCGATGCCGGCGAGGAAGCCGATCGGCGCCGTCGTCAGGAACGCGACGACCGTGATCACCGTCCAGTCGACCACCGGCTCGTAGCCGGCCGAGCCAGCGGAAGAAGATGACGATGCCGTGCCGAAGGCCCAGAAGAGCGGCGTCATCCAGGCCGCCCGCAGCAAGCCCGGGCCGGTCAGGCGCTTCAGCCCGCGGCGCGGCGGCGCCGGAGCGTGTGGCTGCGTCTCGTGCGGTGTGTGAGCTCGTCGGTCACTTCCCCCTTCTGGCCGTCGACCAGATACTGCACGAGCGCGTCGAGCTGCTGCTCGGAGAGCGACTTGCGTAAGTGTCCGGCATCACGTCTCCTGGTAGCCCGACGCGACGACGGCGTTCGGATCGACGATCGACTCGTAGCACGAACTCCTCGAGCGGCCGCGCGCCCTGCGGTCGACCGCGTCGAGGTCGGCCCGACCTCCGCGTCGTGCCGGCGGGCCAGCGTGTGGCACCCGCCGCAGCCGGGGTCGCGAAGACCGCCTCGCCGGAGGTCTCGTCGGCGCGGCGCCGCCGCTGCCTCGTCGGCCAGGTCTTCTCGTACGTCGGCCGCTCGACGACCCGAACGGGCGCGCGCATGGTCGAGTGGCCGAGACCGCAGAGCTCCGTGCAGACCACCGCGTACTCGCCGATCCTGTGTCGGCGTGATCACGAGCGTCGTCTCGATCCCGGGACGGCGTCCGACTTCTGGCCGAACTCGGGCACCCAGAACGAGTGGATCACGTCGAGCGAGTGGAGCGTCAGCTTCACGGCCCGGTCGACGGGCAGCACGAGCTCGCCGGAGACGCCCTTCTCGTCGCCGGGATACTCGAACTTCCAGGCGAACTGCTGCGCCGTCACGTCGATGCGCAGCGGGTTCGGCGCCGCGTCGTCGTTCTTGGCGAGCACGATCGCGCTGACGATCGCGATCGCCGTCACGAGCATCGTCGGGATCACCGTCCAGACGATCTCGAGGCCGGTGTGCCCGTGGATCGGCGGCCCGTCGGTCTCGTCGTCCGGCGGACGCCCGAACTTGAGGACCGAGTAGACGATCACGGCGGCGACGACCGCGAAGACGACGACGCAGATGACGGTCGTGAACCAGAACGTGAACTCGATCCGGTCCATCTCCTCGGAGGCCGAGGTCGGGAGCCACGGAACGAGCACGGCGACGACCGACGCGGCGATTCCCGCGAGGACGCCGTAGATCGTGATGCCGGACGATGGAGCCCCTGCGCACCGCGGCGAGCCTACCGCAACCCGCACCCGAAACGACGCGCTCAAACGTTTGTTACTTGCCCCGACAATCCGGGAACAACGAAGCCACCCCCCGCCTAACGAGGAGGACGAAATGGGTCTTGGAGTGAGCATCTTTCTGATCGCCGTCGGAGCGATCCTGACCTGGGCCGTGAACGCCACGGTCTCCGGTCTCGAGCTGCACACGATCGGCGTCATCCTGATGATCGTCGGCGCGCTCGGCCTCGTGCTCTCGATGATCTTCTGGTCGTCCTGGGGCGGCTTCGCCGGCGGCACCGCGCCGCACGACGACGTACGTCGACGACGGCCCGCGCGTCTGAGCGCTTCGCTGCTCTTCCGTTCGACGAGAGGCGGCCGCGGGCCGCCTCTTCTCGTTCACGCCAGCGGCAGCTCGAACGAGAACGTCGAGCCGCGGCCGGGCTCCGACTCGACGCGGATCCGGCCGCCCATCCGGCGCACGAGCTCGCGGGAGATGTAGAGACCGAGGCCGGTGCCGCCGACACCGCGCGAGAGGTTCGGGTCGAGCCGGAAGAACTTCTCGAAGATCCGCTCCTGCTCGGACGCAGGGATCCCGAGACCGCGGTCGCGCACCGCGAAGCGAACGCGTCCGTCGAGCTGCTGCAGCTCGAGCTCGACGCGGCCGCCGTTCGGTGAGTACTTGACGGCGTTCTCGACGAGGTTGACGAGCACCTGCAGCAGGCCGTCGGCATCCGCGGCGACGTGCAGTCCCGGCCCCGGCGCGGTGAGCACGAGCTCGACGTCGCCCGGCACGTGCGTCGAGGCGGCCGCGATCACGCTGCGCGATAGCTCGGTCGCGTCGGTCCGGCCGATCAGCACCGACGCCGCACCCGAGTCGAGCCGGCTCGCGAGCAGGATGTCGTTGACGATCCGCGCGAGCCGCTCGGACTCGCCGGAGATCACCTCGAGCATGCCCGTCTCCTGCTCGTGCCCGAGCACGACGTCGTCGCGGCGCAGCGTCATCGCGGCGCCGTAGATCGCGGCGAGCGGCGTGCGGAGCTCGTGCGAGACAGTCGAGACGAAGTCGCTCTTCAGCTGCTCGACCGCACGCTCGTCGGTCAGGTCGCGGAAGGCGTAGACGGTGCCGTGCGGGAACTCGGCGGCCGTCAGCGAGAGCCAGAGCTCACCGCGGGGGCCGTCGAACGGGAAGGTCTGCTGGCGCTCGCTCGCCTGCTCGAGCGGCCAGTCGGCGAGCGTCGAGTCGACGCGCAGCCCGACGACCTCGCTCTCGCTCAGGCCGGTGATCCGAACGGCGGCCGGATTCCAGAGCCGGATCATGCCGTCGGTGCCGACCAGGAAGACGCCGTCGCCGACGAACTCGAGCGCCTGCGCAGCCTGGGCGCGGCGCCGAAGCTCGCCGACCAGCCGGGCGTTGTCCATCGCGACGCCGGCGCGCCCACGAGCTCCTGCCCGAGGTCGACGTCGTGCTCGTCGAAGCGCTCCGGCTGACGCGAGCCGAGCGTCATCACTCCCAGCGTCTGGCCGCGGGCGACGATCGGGAGGAGCATCAGCGAACGGGTGCCGATCAACGCGAACGCCTCGGGGTCGACGCCGAAGCGCGCGAGCTCGTCGAGGTACTCGGGTGGAACCGTCTGCAGCAGCAACGGCTCGGCGGAGCGGTACACGTTCGCGAGCCGGCCCTGCTCGGGCTCGCCGAGCGCGAAGGCCACAGGGAGCGACTCGAGGACGGGCTGCACGTCCGGGTCGGCGCTGACGCACGCGACGCGCCTGAGCGTGGTCCCGTCGGCGAGATAGACGTTGCAGGTGTCGGCGAGGCTCGGCACCGCCACCTGCGCGATCCGCGAGGCGATCTCCGCCTGGTCGAGCGAGCTGGAGAAGAGCTCGCCGGCCTCCGCGAGCAGGCGCAGCCGGTCGTCGGCGCGCTTCCGGTCGGTGATCTCCATGATCACGGCGCCGATGCCGAGCACCTCGCCGTCGGGGGTGCGGACGGGGTAATAGCTGGACAGCCAGTGGCGGCGCTCGCCCATCCGCAGAGCTGCGTCGTCGGTCGACTCGGTGTGCACCACCGGCTCGCCCGACTCCAGCACGCGGCGGTAGAGCGGCTCGAGCACAGGCCCGAGCTCCCCGATCACCTCGGCCAGCTCTTTCCCGACGTGCTCCTCGGGCGTGAGGCCGTTGATCGCAGCGAGCGCATCGTTGACGCGGATGAAGCGAAGGTCCCGGTCCCAGAAGCCGATGCCGACCGGCGCCGAGACGAGCAGCGTGTCGAGTTGCGCGTACGACTCGCGCGCGGCGCCGAAGAGGAGTGCGTTGTCGATCGCCTGCGCCGCCCTGCGCGCGATCTCGTAGGCGAGGTCGAGATCGGCCCGACCGAACCGCCGGCGCGACTCGCCGGTGCCGAGCGAGATCGTGCCGAGGAGACGGCCGCGCGCCTGGAGCGGGACGACGATGTACGACGTCGCCTCGAGCGCCCGGTAGAGCGCCAGATGCTCCTCGTCGACCGCTGCGTGCGACAGCGCTTCGGTTCGCGCGTCCTCGGCGAGGAACGGCTCCCCGCTCCTGAGCACCTCCGAGACGGGGTGCGACTCGTTCTCCTCCGGGGGATAGCGGCGTCGCACTTCGCGCAAGAGCTCCTCGCGCTCCGGGCTGCGGTGTGAGATCACGACCTGCCGCAGGCGACCGTCCTCGTCGAGCGCATCGACGATGCAGTAGTCCGCGAGCTGCGGCACGAGCAGCTTCGCGAGATCGGCGAGGGTCGCCTCGTAGTCGAGTGACGCGGCGAGCAGCGTGCTCGCTCTCGCGAGGAACTGGATCCGCGCCTCGGCGTCTCGCTCCTCGGTGATGTCGTGGAAGACGTTGATCACGAGCTGGACGCCGCCGCCAGGCGTCAGGATCGGGGTCGAGCGAACGACCGACCAGCGCTCCTCGCCGGTCGACTGCACGCGGTAGCCGAGCACGGCCTGCTCCGGCAAGAGGCTGACGAGGGCACGCCGGTTGGGCAGCTCGTCGAACGGAAGGGGCTCGCCGGCCTCGCTGATGATCTCGAACCGCTCCAGGAGCGCAGCGCCGGAGATGGCGAGCATCTCCTCGGCCGACTCCAGGCCGCACAGGCGCGCCGCAGCGTCGTTGGCGTACACGAGCCGGCCGTCCGGGCCCTGAGCGGTGATCCCGTCGGCGACGTGTCGAAGGATCGAGGCGAGCTCGACCGGGGAGGCGGTGATCTCCCCCGTCCGCACGCGCCCGACCGCGGCGGCTTCGCCGTCGATCGGCTCGTCAGGACTGACGGGAGGCGAACTCATGCCGGGTCACAGCGTAGGCGACTACCGTACAAATGTCCCTTGCCTCAAACCCAAGAAGAGCGAGCCCCCAATCCGACCCACGCAGCTTCAGGGTCTTCGCGCGATCGACCATCCTGAACCTGGACGGACCGAGCCCGGGAGCGAAACGACCCTTCAGGGGTCTTGCGCGATCGGAATCTGCTCCTGCAGATTCCGATCTTGCGCCATAAGCATGGGCCGTGAAGGGCTCGAACCTTCGACCTTGGGATTAAGAGTCCCCTGCTCTACCAGCTGAGCTAACGGCCCGCGGCGGCGGATTGTAGCCGCTCGCGGGCCGTCAACTGGCGTTGCCGCTTTCGTCTAGCGGTCGCGGTCGTAGTAGCCGCCGAGATCACCGCGGTACTCGTCGTCCGCGAAGCCGCGCTCTTCGTCGTACTCGGGCGCGGTCTTGATCTCGTCCTTCGTGCGCGAGACGAAGACCGTTTCGCTTTCGGGGTCGAAGCGGTCGATCAGCCCCGCGGGAAGGAGCACCTTCTTGCCGAAGATCCATGGGCCGGTGTCGACGACGAGGTAGCTACCGCCGACCTCGTAGGTCGCCTCGTCGACCTTGCCGATACCACCGTCCGTGGCCTCGACCGAGTAGCCGGTGACGTCGATGTCACCGAGCGGCTCCGCCGTGCGGAACGTCCAAATGTCCACGACAGCGGCATCCGTGCCGCCAGGCGTGAACTCGCGACCAAGCTGGTCGTTGTCCCTGTCCATTCGTGACCCCCATTCGTCGGTTGCCCGCCCGCACGACTCGCGTACCCGAAGCGGCGCGGAGTAATCCCCGCCCCTCTGTACGATTCCGCGCCGATGACCGACGTTGCCATCATCGGTGCCGGCTACGTCGGCGTTCCACTCGCCCAGGTGTTCGCCGAGGCGGGTCTGAGCGTCCTGCTCGTCGAGCGCGATGCCGACCGTGTGGCTCAGCTGAACCGCGGCGAGAGCTACATCGAGGACGTGCCTTCGGAGGCTCTGAAGCGGCTCGTCGACGGCAACGGCTTGCGCGCCACCACCGACTACGACGAGCTGCGGGAGGCGAACGCGATCCTGATCGCACTGCCGACGCCGCTCTCGAAGCAGCGCGAGCCCGACCTCTCGATCGTGAACGCCGCCACCGAGGAGGTCGCGAAACGGCTCCGCAAGGGACACCTGGTCGTGCTCGAGTCGACCACGTATCCCGGCACCACCCGAGAGGAGCTGCTGCCGCGCCTCGAGGCAACGGGGCTCAAGGTGGGTGAGGACTTCAACCTTGCGTTCTCGCCGGAGCGGGTCGATCCCGGCAACGAGAAGTGGACGACGAAGAACGTTCCCAAGATCGTCGGCGGGATCACGGACGCCTGCACGGAACGGGCGGCGGAGCTGTACGGCTTGGCGGTCGACACCGTGCACCGGGTGACGTCGCCCGAGGCCGCGGAGCTGACCAAGCTGCTCGAGAACATCTTCCGCTCCGTCAACATCGCGCTCGTCAACGAGCTGGCGCAGCTCTGCGAGCGGATGAAGATCGACTTCTGGGAGGTGGTCGAGGCCGCCGCGACGAAGCCGTTCGGCTTCATGAGCTTCAAGCCGGGCCCCGGCCTCGGCGGCCACTGCATCCCGATCGACCCGTTCTACCTGACCTGGAAGGCGCGGGAGTACAACTTCTACACCGAGTTCATCGAGCTCGCGGGCAAGGTCAACGAGAACATGCCCTACTACTGCCGCTCGCTGATCTCGCAGGCGCTGAACCACGGCAAGCAGCTCTCGCTGAAGGGCTCGCAGGTGCTCGTCCTCGGCGTCGCGTACAAGCCGAACATCGGCGACATGCGCGAGAGCCCGGCGTTGAAGCTGATCGAGCTGCTCCAGGCGGCCGGGTCCGAGATCTCCTACCACGATCCGCACGTGCCCGAGCTCCCCGAGTACGGCCTCTCGTCCGTGCCGCTCGAGCCGGAGCGCTTCGACTGCATCGCGATCGTCACCGACCACGAGGGCATCGACTACGAGGCGCTCGTCGACGACGGCGCAGTGATCGTCGACTTCCGCAACGCGACCGGCGAGAAGGGCCGCCTCAGCGACAAGGTCTGGAAGCTATGACGCGCGTTGGCTTGGTTGGCCTCGGCTACTGGGGTCCGAACCTGGCCCGCAACTTCGACATCCTCGCCGACCTCGCCTGGATCTGCGACCTCGACGAGCAGCAGCGCACAGCCTTCTCGACGAGATATCCGCGCGCGCAGACCACGGGCGACTTCGCCGAGCTGCTGGCAGACCCCGACCTCGACGCGGTCGTGATCGCGACGCCCGTGCCGACCCATTACGCGCTCGCGAAGCAGGCGCTCGAAGCCGGCAAGCACGTGCTCGTGGAGAAGCCGCCGGCCATGAAGGGAGCCGAGATGGACGAGCTCGTCACGCTCGCCGCCGAGCGCGACCTCGTCCTCATGCCCGGTCACCTGCTCCTCTACCACCCGGGCGTGCGCAAGCTGAAGGAGATCGTCGACTCGGGCGACCTCGGCGACATGCTCTGCGTCTACACGAACCGGCAGAACCTCGGGATCGTGCGCACGAACGAGAACGCGCTCTGGTCGCTCGGCGTGCACGACCTCTCCGTGATCCTCTGGCTGATCGGCGAGGACCCGGTCGAGGCCGTCGCGCACGGCCGTGACTTCCTCACCGAGGGCGTCGAGGACGTCGTCTTCTGCTATCTCCGCTTCCCGTCGGGGAAGATCGCGCACATGCACCTCTCCTGGCTCGACCCGCACAAGATGCGGAAGATGACCGTCGTCGGGCGCGAGCGGATGGTCGTCTTCGACGACATGGAGCTCGAGCGGAAGGTGACCGTGTACGAGAAGGGCCCCTGGAAGCAGGCCGAGGCCTACGGCGAGTGGCAGACGCGCACGGGCGACATCCACATCCCGAAGATCGACACGTCGGAGCCGCTTCGGCTCGAGTGCCAGGCCTTCCTCGACCTGATCGCCGGCGAGGGAGATCGCCGCACGGTGGCCGAGGACGGCGCGATGGTCGTCCGCGCGCTCGACCGCTTGACCGAGTCGCTCCGTGGCTGAGATCCATCCCAGCGCGACCGTCTACGAGGGAACCGTCCTCGGCGAGGGTGTGAAGGTGCTCGAGGGTGCGGTCGTGGGTAAGCAGCCGACGCTCTCACCACGGTCGACGGCCAAGCGCGAGGCGTTGCCGCCGACGACGATCGGCGACGGGACGATCGTCTCCACCGGCGCGATCGTCTTCGCCGGCTCGGCGATCGGCGCCCGCGTCATCCTCGGCGACCAGTCGTGCGTCCGCGAACGGGTCGAGATCGGCGACGACGTCGTGCTCGGCCGCGGCTCCTACATCGAGAACGACACGACCGTCGGCGCGCTGACGAAGATCCAGGCGGACGCGTACATCACCGCCTACTCGACGCTGGAGGACAACGTCTTCATCGCCCCGTGCGTGGTGACGACGAACGACAACTGGATGGGCCGCACCGAAGAGCGCTTCGGCAACATCAAGGGCCCGACGATCCGACGCGGCGCGCGGATCGGCGGCGGCGCCATCCTCTGCCCCGGGATCGAGATCGGCGAGGAGGCGTTCGTCGGCGCCGGCGCGGTCGTGACGAAGGACGTACCGCCGCGCATGCTCGTCGTCGGGAACCCCGCGCGGGTGGTGCGCGAGGTCCCCGACGAGGAGCTGCTCGAGAACCAGCCCTAGCCGGCCGCCCAGTCCGCTGCGGCATCACGCCACCAGCTCGGGCAGCTGAGCTCGCCCGACTCGAGCCGGAAGTTGTCAAACGCCGCGGAGACGGCCTTACCCACGAAGAAGTTGTAATCCGCAAGCTGGAACCCGACCACGGCGTGCCCATCCGACGTGCTCGTGAGCAGCGGCACCCACACGCCGTTCGCAAGATACGACGCCGTGACGACCCCATTCGACCGGACAATGCGGAACGAGCCGGCTTGATCCATCGTCGGCACAGCGCCGAAAGTGCCGTCGGCAAACGCGAAGTAGCTCTCGCCCCAGGGCCGGCTTTCCCTCCAGATGAAGTCGTCCGAGAAGAAGCTCGCGAGGGAAACCTGGAAGCCGTTCTGGAGCGGCCACGCGAGCAGCTGGTACTCCATGCTGATCGTGTAATCACCCTCGAAACTGCACTGCGTGCCGTAGTGAGTCTCGAGTGCACGGTAGCCGGGCCCGTCGAACGGGACGGCGTCTGCTGCGACCGAGATGACCACGCGTCCGCCCGCTTCAATGCTCGAGACGCCGGTGCCCTGGGAGAGGACGTGCCAGATGCTCGTGTCATCGCGGCCGTCGTCGAACGAGTCGACGAACGGCGCCGCCAACTGCGGCAGGACGCGATCGTCGCTCCCGTCGTCTGCATCGATCGTGTGCAGCCGGCCACCGAACGGCGGGCCGGCGTCGAGGACGCTGAAGAGGATCCGCTCGCCGTCCGGCGACCACTGGGGGAACTCCTCGACAAGCGGGTCGTTCGTCAAGCGCCGGAGGCCAGTGCCGCTCTTGTGGACGGTGTAGATGTCGAGGCTCTGGAGGTTCCCGCCGTCGTTTCGAATGAAGACGAGATCGTTCCCGCGTGGCGACCAGCGCGGCCGGAAGTCGCCGAACGCCGCCGGACCGTCGGTGACGCGCCTGACGGGGCCTCCCCGGAGATCGCCGACGTAGATGCTGCGGGTCCCGTCGCGGTCGCCCGCGAACGCCAGCTTGCCGTTCGTCGACACGTCCGGGTTCGCCGCGTTGCCGGGACCTGTGTCGACCAACCGCTCGCCCTCGCCGTCGGCGCCGACGATCCTCAGCTCGCACGGGCAGATTTGAGGCGCGGCTACGCGCTGGAAGACGACCTGCTTTCCGTCGCGGGTGAAGACCGGGGCCTCGTCCCGCTCAGGACCTGACGTCAGCCGGCGCTCGCCGCTTCCGTCCGCGTTCATGATCCAGATGTCGTGGTCGTTGCCGGCGACCGCCCGCGTGAGGACGATGCGGCTTCCGTCAGGTGAGAACCGCGGCAGACGGTCGGCGACGGTGTTCCACGTCAAACGCCGAATGTCGGTCGCGTCCGCGTTCATCGTGTAGAGCTCCTCGGGGCCGCCGGCCCGATTGCTCTGGAAGACAATCCGGCCGTTTTCCCCGGGGAAGCTCGCCCATGCCGGCGTGACGACGGTGAGCAAGGCGACGACTGTCGCAACGGCGTACCACGTCCTCATCACAGTCCCTCCTTCTAGACCAGTAGGCGATTCTCCGCCTGCGTCACGTGCATGTCTAGAGGACGGCTCTCACCTGCGGCTAACGCCGCGCTCACCTCACGCTTTGACGATGACGAGCTTGTACCGGCCTGCGCCGCGTGCGCCGAGCTTCACCTGGACGTAGTAGGTGCCGGCCTTCGGCGCGCGATAGGAGAGCCACTCCTTGGCGCCCGGCTTGGCCGACTGGCGCACGACGCGGCTGCGCGAGGCCAGGTCGTCGATGTGCTTCGTGCCGGGGCTCCAGAGGATCAGGTTCGCGTCGTGGCCGGCGGGGCCGCGCACGCTGATGTAGACGGGTTGGCGGCGGCGCAGGCGGATGGCGTAGATGTCGTTCTGGTCGTCCCAGAAGTCGAGCGTCGCCTCGAGCCGGGTCGTCTGACCCCAGATCGGAGCGGCCAGGTCGCCGGCGTCGTCGTTCGGCTCGAGCCGGTCTCGCCGCGGGATCTGGCCGGAGAGCTGGCGCAGCGCAGCCGTGACGTCGAGACGGCCCCAGCCGGTCAGCGCATCACGCTGCGGCGGGCAGGGTCGACACCCTGTGGCCGCGCTGACATCGCGCGCCGACCGTGTCAGCAGCTCCGTCACCTGCTCCGGCCGCAGGCCCGGGCGGACAGCGAGCAAAACGGCCGCTGCGGCGCTCACCTGCGGCGCGGCGAACGACGTCCCTTCGCCCTTGCGGAAGTCCTCGACGTCGTCGAAGGCGCAGGACGAGTAGCCCTGATCCGGGCACTCCTTCGCCTCGGCGGTCAGGGCGAACGGGAAAGTGGACAGGATGGCCTCGCCCGGGGCAGCGATGTCGTTGTAGATCTTGTCGCGGTTGGAGAAGGCGGGCACCGAGCCGTCGCGGGCGAGCGCGCTGACGCCGAGCACGTGCGGGAGCGCAGCCGGGTAGCTGGCGAACGGCCAGGGCTTCGGAGGCATCTCCTCGCTGTTGCCAACTGCGGCAACGATGACGGCGCCTTTGCCGTAGGCGTACGCGACCGCGGCGGCCTCGAGCTCCGAGTACGCGTCCCGGTCGGGGTTGCGCGGGTCGCGAAAGCCGCCGAGGCTCATGTTGATCACGCGGGCGTCGTTCTCGACCGCCCACTGGATCGCCTTGACCTCCGCCTCGACGTCGATCAGGTCGTCGTCGGTGACGACCTTGGCCACCAGCAGCTCCGCGGACGGCGCCATCCCCGCGATCCCGATCGCGTTGTCGACGCCGGCGGCGATCAGCCCGGCGACGAAGGTGCCGTGCCCGTCGTTGTCGACACGGGCGGAACCGCCGACGAAGCTCTCGGCGTCGACGATCTTGCCCGCGAACTCGGGGTGCGTCGCGTCGATCCCCGAGTCGATCACGGCGACGCGCACCGCCGCGAGCGGCGGCGAGGGTGCGGCATCCCAGAAGTCGAACGCGCGGGTGGCGGTCAGATGCCATTGCTTCAGGGGGTCGTTCGGGACCCAGGCGGAGGGACGGCGAACGCCGAGCCGCTCGACGTAGGTGGCGCCCGGCAGGTCCGACACGCGAGGCGCGGTCGCCCGCTCGACGACGAGAGCCGGGATCGGCGCCAGGCTCTCCGTGCCTGCGCCGAGCGCGCGCTGCAGGCGCGGTAGATCCGCGACCGAAGCCGCGCCGACGGCATAGCGAGCAGCGTCGGCTGTGGGCGCAAGGACCGCAGCGACGACGAGCGCGAGCGCGATCCTGCTCATTGCAGGTCGATCTGGACCGAGAGACCCTCCGCAAACCCCTGCACGGGAGCCACGCGAGCGCGGTAGCGGCCGGGTTCCTGAAGCGCGAGCGTGTAGCTGCCGTCCGGCCCGGTGATCGTCTGGGCCATGGTCGACCAGCCACCCTCGCCGTCGGCCTGAAGCTCGACCGTCGTGCCGGGATCGAGCGGAGTCACCAGGCCTGAGACCGTGAGCGCCCCCTGCGTCCGGAGGGTCACCGCGGGTGCGAGGGGAACCTTCAGCACCGGCCCGGCGACCTTGCCGGCGGAGATACGGAAGCTCGCGGGAGCCAGCAGCTTCACCTTCGTGCTCAGGCCCGCGAGCGGCTGCCACGCTCCGTCGACCCTCTGGCTGAGCACCGCGCCCTTGATGCCCGCGGCCTTGCCCGTCACCGTCAGCGGCTTTCCGTAGACGGCCGGGCCGGCGGGACGCGAGAGCGAGAGCGAGCCAAGGGCGGTGATCCACGTCGAGCGCAGCCCGGCGGCCGTGCGGAGAGTCGCACCCGAGAGCTTCGTCGTGCCGGACGCCGTGACCGCCTGCACATTCGTCACCCGGCCGGAAGGGCCACGCGTGAGCCGCAGCGCTGTCAGCGGCGCCCGCAGCTTCAGGCCCTTGCGAATCGTCGCCTCGGCAACCGGCGTCGGCCCCCAGCGGTGAACAGGCGAGAGAGCGCTGTGCGGATCGTCGACCGAGACCAGATACGGGACCGCCTTGCCGAAGACCTCGAACGCGTCGAGCGTCTTCCCGCCCGAGGTCGAGTGGAAGAGCGCGTCGATCGGCTTGCCTTCCCAGAGGAGCACTTCGCCCTTCGTCGCCTGGATCGCGGCCGTCGTGCGCGGGTTCTCGCCGGCGATGCCGCCGTAGACCTGACTGCGAACGTCGGCGTAGAGATCGAAGCCCTTGCCGCTGACCCGATGTGAGAGCGCGTACGACCGCGCCGCCACCGCCTGTGCCTTCAGCGCCTCCTCGGGCCACGCGCTCGGCATCTCCTGCGCGACGACGCCCTGGAGGTACTGCTCGAGCCCGAGCACGTTGACGGCATTCAGCTTCTGGCCAGTGACTCCGACCTCGATCTGGCCGCGGTAGGGGCGGTCGAGCACGAGCGGCGCGCTGCCGGGCAGGAAGAGGAGCGGTCCGGCGAGCTGCGTCGGCGCGCCGTTCACGGTCACCCACAGCTTCGGCCCGAGCGGGACGTTGCCCGCGGGGAGCGGGTAGGTCTTGCCGAACACGTCACGGACGCGGAACGGCACGGTCGAGCTGACGGTCAAGGCCGGACGGGACTCGCCGACGAGGACGCGAACGCGGGCGACCGGCGCGGGACCGAGCTCCGTGCCCGTGTAGTAGTGGGCGAGGATCTGGTCGTACGTCCAGCCCTCGTTCGCGTAGCCGAGCGCGCCGTACTGGCTCATCCCGACGCCGTGCCCCCAACCGCGGCCGCTGGCGACGAAGGTCGTCGCGGTGACGGGCGCGAGCACCGGCGCAGGCGCATGCGAGCCCGCCGGCGCCGAGGCCGTGAGGGCGAGTGCCAGACCGGTGAGAGCGAAGAGCGTTCGCCGCATGGGTGGGAACCCCCGTCGCTGAGGCTAGCGGAAGAGATCCCCTGCTCAGGCCTTCTTTACCGAACCTTCAAGTCATGCCTCGGCGTTTCCAGCCGGAATCGGCCGGGCAGGCGGTCATGGTGAACGACGACGACATCCTGCCACCCAGGTACGAGAACCCGGAGCGGATCGCCCGGGGCGGCATGGGCGAGATCTATCGCGCCCAGGACTCCCACCTGGCGCGGACCGTCGCCGTCAAGGTGCTCTCCGAGCGCTTCGCCGACAACGAGGGAATCCGCGGCCGCTTCACTCGCGAGGGCCTCGCGGTGGCTCGCCTGTCGAGAGCCCCGAGCACGGTCACGATCTTCGACGTCGGCGAGCACGAGGGGCGGCCCTACATCGTCATGGAGTACCTGGCCGGAGGGTCGCTCGCCGACCGGCTCACCAGCGAGGGCGCACAGCCGCTCGGCCGCGCGCTCGGCTGGCTCGGTCAGACCGCGGCAGCGCTCGACTCCGCGCATGCCAGCGGCATCGTCCACCGCGACGTCAAGCCCGCCAACCTGCTGCTGGACGACGACGACTGCGTCAAGGTCGCCGACTTCGGCGTCGCGAGCGCAGCCGACCTCGCGTCGTTCACGGAAGCGGGCACCGTCGTCGGAACGGCCGGCTACCTCGCGCCCGAGCAGGCGCGCGGCGAGACGGCGACGCCGGCGAGCGATCGCTACGCCCTCGCGGTCGTCGCCTTCGAGCTGCTGACGGGCACCCGGCCGTTCGAGCGGGAGTCGTCCACCGCCGAGGCGATGGCGCACGTCAGCGCTCCGATCCCGCCTGCCTCAGCGAGCAACCCTGAGCTGCCGCCCGAGGTGGACGAGGTTCTGGCACGAGGGCTCGCGAAGCAGCCCGAGCATCGGTACGACTCGTGCGCGGACTTCGTTCAGGCGCTCCGCGACGCACTCGATCAGGCGGCGGGCACGACCTCGATCGCGGCTGTGGCACCGGTCCGGCGTGAGGGCCGACCACGCCTGCCGGTGCTCCTCGCGGCACTCGGCGCGCTCGTGCTCGCTGGTGGCCTCGCGGCAGCACTGCTCACACGCGGCGACGAGACGCCGACGGCCAAGGAGACGGTCAAGGAGACCGTCACGCTCGAGGGGACGACGGTCGTCCAGACCGTGACGACTGCGCCCCAGCCCACGACGACGCCACCCGCGACCACGACCGCGCCCGAGACCGAGAGCCCGGCCGAGCTGAACGATCGCGGCTTCGCGCTGATGCAGGCAGGCGACTACCAGGGCGCGCTGCCGCTGCTCGAGCAGGCCGTCAACGGGCTCTCCGGCTCCGGCGAGACCGCCGAGGCCTATGCGAGCTACAACCTCGCCTTCACGCGCCTAGCACTCGGCTCGTGCGACGGGGTCGTCGGCCTGCTCGACCGCTCCGCCGAGGTGCAGGGCAACCGCAAGGAGATCAAGCGCCTGCGGAAGGAGGCCGAGCGAAGCTGCGGCGAGGACGAGGATCAGTGACTAGGAGGCGGCCAGACGGGCCGCGTACTGCTTCTCGTAGTAGTCGCGGTACTCACCGGACTTGATCGGCTCCCACCAGTTCCGGTTGGAGAGGTACCAGGCGACCGTGTCGGAGATTCCCTCCTCGAACGGCTTCTGCGGCTCCCAGCCGAGCGATCGCAGCTTGCTCGTGTCGAGCGAATAGCGGCGGTCGTGCCCGGCTCGATCCTCGACGTGGCGGATCAGCGACTCGTCGGCGCCGGTAAGCCTGAGGATGTGACCGACGACCTCCACGTTCTCGCGCTCGTCGTCGCCGCCGACGTTGTAGACCTCGCCGGGCGCTCCCTCCCGCAGGACCAGCTCGATCCCGGCGCAGTGGTCCTCGACCCAGAGCCAGTCGCGAATCTGCTTCCCGTCTCCGTAGACCGGCAGCGGCTGGCCCTCGATCGCATTCGTCGTCATCAGCGGGATCAGCTTCTCCGGGTACTGGTTCGGGCCGTACGTGTTGGAGCCGCGGGTGATCGATGCGTTGACGCCGAACGTCCGCGCGTACGCGGGGATGTGCAGGTCGCCCGCGGCCTTCGCGACGCTGTACGGGCTGGACGGCTTGACCGGGTCGGTCTCGGACGCCGAGCCGCCGCCGCCGAGGTCGCCGTAGACCTCGTCGGTCGAGACCTGAACGAAGCGCGAGCCGGTGCGGCGCACTTCCTCGAGCAGCACCTGGGTACCGAAGAACTCCGTCCGTCCGAAGTCCGTCGCGCCGAGGATCGAGCGGTCGACATGGGTCTCGGCGGCGAAGTTGACGATCGCGTCACGGCCGACCGCCGCCGCTGCGACCGCCTCCGGGTCGCAGATGTCGCCGACGACGAGCTCGATCTCCGTTCCGTCGAGGTTGGCCGGGTTGCCGGAGTAGGTGAGCTTGTCGAGCACGCGGACGTCCTCGCCTGCGGCGACGAGCCGCTTGGCGAAGTGGGAGCCGATGAAGCCGGCGCCGCCTGTGACCAGAACGCGCACTCTCAAAAGTTACGTGACGGCGAGCAGCCGCGCGCCCAGCAGATCAGCTAGTCCTTCGCCGCCCTTGTGCATGACTGCGTTGTGGTTCCAGCGGAAGATCGGCCGCGCCAGCGGCGCCGCGAGATTCATCCACCGCTGGGTCGTGCGTACGTTCCATTCGTAGGTGACTGTCGTCTCACGGTCGCCGAGGAAACGCCAGCGGCCGATCCCGGCCAGCTCACCGTCCGCGTCGGCCTCGATCAGATCGAGGGGCTCGATGCGTGTGATCCGCGCATCGAACCGGACCGGATACGGAATGACGCTCCGCCACTCGTGCCGGTAGAGCGCGCCGATACCGGCGGCGTCCCCCTCCTCCAGCCGTTCGACGCTGCGGACGCCCGACCACCACTCGGGCCAGCGCTCGACATCGAAGATCGCCTGCCAGACCTCGTCGCGAGGCGCGTCCAGGATCCACGTGGTCAGAAACGAGTAGCTCGCCATCCGTGCCCTATTCGCGCTCGCGCTCCGCGCGGATTGCAGCCATGCACTCCCGCAGCCCTTCCCGCCAGTGCGGCAGCTCGGGTGCGCCCTTCTCGCTGCGGAGGACAGAGTACGCCGGCCGCTGCGCCTTCCTCGGCGGGTCGAGCTCCTGCGTCGCGATGCGGCGGACGCGCGTGTCGAGCCCGGCCTCCTCGAAGATCGCCTCCGCGAAGTCGGCCCAGCTCGCGTCGCCCTCGGCGGCGACGTGGTAGACGCCGTAGGGCAGCCGGAGGACCTGCCGGGTGGCCCCCGCGAGATGGCCGACGTAGGTCGGCGACCCGCGCTGGTCGTCGACGACCGCCACCTCGTCCCGCTCCGCTCCAACCCGCAGCATCGTCCGGACGAAGTTGCGCCCTGTCGGCCCGAAGAGCCAGGAGGAGCGCACGACCCAGGCCTGCTCGCCGGCCGCAGCCTCGCCGTGCAGCTTGGAGCGACCGTACGCGGACTGCGGGTTCGGGCCGTCCGACTCGACGTACGGCTCGCGCTTGCGGCCGTCGAACACGTAGTCGGTCGAGTAGTAGACGAGCGGGACGCCGAGAGCAGCGACGTTCGCGGTGCCGCCGACGTTGACCGCCGCCGCGCCCTGAGGGTCGTCCTCGGCGCCGTCGACGTCGGTCCACGCAGCCGCGTGCAGCACGAGGCCGCCCGGGTCGAGCCCCGGCGGCGGCGGCAGCGTCACGTCCCACTGCTCCCGGGTGACCGCGACGACGCCGTCGTCCGCGAACTCCTCGGCCAGCGCGCGGCCGAGCTGTCCGCCCGCTCCGGTTACGAGCACGCTTCCACGTCGCGCGGCGAGAGGATCGGCGAGTCCGTGCTCCAGAGGTGCTTGACGCGCGGGTCGGCCCAGCAGAGGCCCTGCTCGTCGGGAGCGGCCGGGTCGTACTCCTCGGTGACGTGGTAGCAGAAGAGCAGATCCGTGAGCGCCTCGAAGCCGTGCGCGTGCAGGCCCGGGATGTAGATCGCAACCGGGTTGTCGTCGCCGATGTCCTCGGTGAACGTCTCCCCGGTCGCCCGGTCGAGCACGACCACGCGCGCCATCCCCTGCAGGCAGGCGAAGAGATCGTCCTGGCCGCGCTCGTGGTAGTGAAGGCCGCGGAGGACGCCCTTGCGCGAGAACGACACGTTCGTCTGGCGTGTCGGCTTCGGCAGCATGCTCTCGCGCCGGAGCTCCGTGAACCAGCCGCGCTCGTCCTCGAACAGGCGCAGCGGGATGCGAATCAGGCCTTCGATCACGCGACCTTGTTCACTCCCGTGCGGGCGATCAGGGCGCCGATCTCGGGCAGCGACTCCTGTGTCCCGGCGTCCTCCCACCAACCGCTGACGCGGTGGCAGGCGAGCGTGCCCCGTTCGGCGTAGTGGCGGTTGACGTCGGTGATCTCGAGCTCGCCGCGCGACGACGGACGGAGGTCGCGAATGACGTCGAAGACGTCCGGCGAGTAGCAGTAGAGCCCGACGACCGCGTCGCTCGAAGGCGGTGCGTCGTAACGCAGATCGACCACGCCGGCCTTCTCGACCACATCGGTGACCCGTCCGTCCTCGCCGTAGACGACGACGCCGAAGCGCTCCGGATCCGGCACGTCCTTGACGAACACGGCGGCACCGTCGTCGCCCTCCACGAACGATCGAATCGCGGCTGCCTCGGCGTACTCGAAGATGTTGTCGCCGAGACAGACGATCAGGTCGTCGCCGCCGGCGAAGCTCTCGGCCATGCCGACGACCTGCGCGATCCCGCCGGCCTCGACCTGCACCTTGTAGGTCAGATCGAGGTCGAACAGCGGCGTCGCGGTGCCGCGCTGCGGCAGCTCGCCGTTCCCGAGCAGGTCGATCACCTGCCCCGCGTGGCCCTGGCCGGTGACGATCATCACCTCGTGCACGCCCGCGAGCTGCAGCAGCTGCAGCGGGTAGTAGATCATCGGCCAGCCGCCGACCGGCAGCAGGTGCTTGTTGACGACGCGCGTCAGCTCGCCGAGCCGGGTCGCCTCGCCACCGGCCGCGATCAGTCCTTTGACCTTCATGCCAGGCGCAGATGCTACTTCGGCGCTCGCAAGCGCCGTGCGGCCGAGCAGCCAGAAGGACGCCTCGACCGAGGGCCCGATCCCGAGCGCGAAGACGAGCGTCCCGATCCCGGCGGTGCCCCCGAGCGCAAACCCGGCGACGAGCGCCGCCAGCTCGAGCGCGGTCCGGGCGGCGCCGATGCGGAGCCCGACGCGCCGCGAGATCACGAGCATCAGCGAGTCGCGAGGCCCCGCGCCCATCGAGGCGGAGATGTAGAAGGCCGAGCCGGCGCCGAAGAACGGCACCGCGATCACGAGCAGCGCGATCCGCAGACGCCAGGCCCTGGTCCGACAGGTCCGTGATCAGGTCGACGTGGGCCAGCACGATCAGGAACGACGCCGATCAGGAGCGCGTTCAGGAACGTCCCCAGCCCGATGTGCGCCCGCAGCGCCCAGGAGAGCACGAGCACGGCGACGGAGACGATGAGATTGGCCGCGCCGAACGAGATGTCGAGCTGCTCCGCCAGGCCCTGGTGGAGGACGTCCCAGGGCGGCAGCCCGAGCTCCGACTCGAGGAAGCAGACGATTCCGCAGGCGCAGAGGAAGAGCCCGAAGACCAGGAAGGCGAGCCGCACGGCGAAGCCGCCGTACAGAATCGGTGGAGCACGCACTGCGCTGAACCTAGCGGCGCGTGTGGGGAGCCGTTCGGCTAGCGCGCGACGAGCGAGGCGCTGTACGCGTTGTCTTGCGGCGAGAAGACCCGTACAGACGTCCCGCGGACAGCGGGCACGGCGACGCTGAAGAACCCGCCGGCGCCGGTCTTGCGGACGCCGCCGCTGTCGCGCCAGACCCCACCGGTGCGCACCTGGACGCGGAAGGTCTGCGCGCCCGAGCGCGGGCGCACCTGGCCCCAGAGCACGAGCTTGCCGCCGCTGCGGCCCGCCTGCGCGAGCGGCAGCGGGAACGCGAGCGCTGCGAGCTTCGGCCGGCCGGACTGCTGGAAGAGACCGCTCTGGAAGCGCGCCGCCTGCGGCTCGTCCTTGACGAGGTAGTGGATCAGCATGTCGACGCGCGGCGCCTTGTGCACGCGCAGCGCGGACTCGCCGATCAGCTCGGCCTGCCGCTGCTGGCTGACGCCGTAGCGTCCCGTCTGGTAGCCGTACTCGGTCAGCCAGATCCGCTTCGGCCCGAAGGCGCGGCCGACCTCGGACAGCAAGCCGCTCGAGCGTCGCCATCGTGATCGTCGTGCAGTGCTTGCAGCCACCGGAGAACGGCGTCTCGCGGGTGCTCGATGGGTACGGGATGGTGCGCGTAGGCGTCGAGGCGCGCACCGGCGCTCCGCATTCCACGAATCCAGTTGACCGGTGAGACTCCACCGGTCGAGGCGCGCGGGGCGGTGACGCCGCCCGCCACCTTGACGCCCGGGATGACTGCGTGGATCGCCGCGTAGGCGGGATTGAGGAGCTGGCGCACGTAGACCGCGGCGGTCGTCGGGCGAAGCCAGCGGGCCTGGTTCGGCTCGTTCCAGACGAGCCACTGCTTCACCCACCGGTAGCGCGTGGCGGCCTCGCGCGCGAACGCGGCGAACGCCGGCCCGCCGGGCGCGAAGTTCGGCGTCCGGCCCCCGTTCGCCCAGCGCGGTGCTCCGACGAGGCCGACGACGGCCGGGATGCCTCGCGCCCGCAGGCCCTCCAGCACGGCGTCGCTGTCCTCCCAGGCGTGCTCGCCGCGCACCGGCTCGATCTGGTCCCAGTGCAGGTTGAAGCGGACGAGGTCGGTGCCGAGCCGCTCGAGCCGGTCGAGCCGCTCGTCGAGCGTCCCAGGCCCGTGGAGCGAGCCAGGCGTCGTCCTGGATCCCGAAGCGGACGCCGCTCGAAGCGCCGGCGCGCCGGAGCGCCAGGCGCCGAAGAGGGCGCACGCGATCAGGGCTGCGACGAGGACGCGCACGCGAGGCCAGGTTCCCCGGCCCCCCGCATCCGACACATCAGGATCGTGTAAACGACCTCCGGCGCCGGGCGCGCCTGGCTGCCTTTCGCCGCTTGACGGACGGCGCCAGCCGGACGGCCTCGAACCAGACGTAGACCGCGAACGCGAGCGCCGCGCCGAGGGCCTTCAGGACTCGCCGGACCAGCGTCATGCGTCGGATCGTACGTGCCAAGCTTTCCGCGCGATGTAGCAGCCGCTACCGCGGCTGCTCATCTTGCGCACAACAGCGGTAGTCTGACCGGATACGATGGCGCGGCGAGACATCGACCGCCTGCAAGGGGAGATCGAGGAGCTCTTCGCCGACCTCTGGCAGGTTCCCCGCTTCTCCGGCCTGCGGCACGCGTTCCGGCCTGCCGTGGACTGCTTCGTCACCGACGATCCGCACCAGCTCGTGGTGGTCGTCGAGCTCGCAGGCGTCGATCCCGAGTCGATCGAGATCGGCATCGCCGAGCGGACGCTGACGATCTCGGGCCAGCGTGCCCGGCCCCGCGTCGAGGGCCAGGTCTACCAGCAGGCGGAGATCGACTACGGCCGCTTCGAGCGCAAGATCCCGCTCGGCCACGACATCGCTGCCAGCCTCCGCGAGCGCGGTCTACGAGGCCGGCATGCTCCGGATCACGCTGCCGATCGCCAAGCGGGCCTCGCGCGGCCGCGCGGCCGCGATCGTCGTCCGCAGGATCGGATAGCGCATGAACGCGCCGGAGCGGATGCGGCTGCCGGTGCTGCCGCTGAAGGAGACGGTCGTCTTCCCGGAGTCGATGACGCCGCTCGCGGTCGGCCAGGAGCGCTCGGTGAAGCTGATCGACGACGTCGTCTCCGGCGAGCGGATGCTCGCCCTGTTCGCCGTGCAAGAACCCCGAGGCGGATCCGCCGGGCTGGGACGACCTCTACCGGATCGGGACGGTCGCGGTCGTCCACAAGATGATCAAGGTGCCCGACGGGACGCTGCGCATCCTCGTGCAGGGCCTCCAGCGCGTTCGCCTGGTCGAGCCGGAGCAGGAGGACCCGTACCTGACGGCCGAGCTCGAGGAGCTGCCGGACGTCGTCCCCGACTCGCCCGAGGTCGAGGCGCTCACGCGCAACGTCCAGTCCCAGTTCGCGCACATCATCGGGATGACGCCGTACCTCCCCGAGGAGCTGCAGCTCGCCGCCGCGAACGTCGACGACCCGAGCGCGCTCTGCCACCTGATCGCCTCGACGCTCCGCCTCAAGACCGACGAGCGCCAGGAGCTGCTCGAGACCGTCAACGTCGAGGAGCGGCTGCGGGCGGTGTCGCTGATCCTGAACCGCGAGGTCGAGATGTCGGAGCTCGGCTCGAAGATCCAGTCCCAGGTCGCGAGCGAGATCGACAAGGGCCAGCGCGAGTTCTTCCTCCGGCAGCAGCTGAAGGCGATCCAGGACGAGCTCGGCGAGGGCGACGAGCAGCAGGCGGAGATCAACGAGCTGCGCGGCCAGATCGAGGAGAAGAAGCTGCCCGAGCACGCGCTGAAGGCGGCCACGCGCGAGCTCGCGCGACTCGAGAAGCTGCCGCCCGCGGCTGCCGAGTACGGCGTCATCCGCACGTACCTCGACTGGATCATCTCGCTGCCCTGGACGGAGCAGACGACCGACGACCTCGACCTCGACCACGCCCGCGAGATCCTCGACGAGGACCACTTCGACCTCGAGAAGGTGAAGGAGCGGATCATCGAGTACCTCGCCGTCTCGAAGCTGAAGAACGACCTCTCCGGCCCGATCCTCTGCTTCGTCGGGCCGCCGGGCGTCGGCAAGACCTCGCTCGGGCAATCGATCGCCCGCTCGGTCGGCCGCAAGCTTCGCGCGGATCTCCGTCGGCGGCGTCCGCGACGAGTCCGAGATCCGCGGCCACCGCCGCACGTACATCGGCTCGATGCCGGGCACGATCCTGCGCGCGATCCGCGACGCCGAGTCGTGCAATCCGGTCTTCCTGATCGACGAGATCGACAAGATGGGCGCCGACTTCCGCGGCGACCCGGCGTCGGCGATGCTCGAGGTGCTCGATCCCGAGCAGCACTCGAGCTTCCGCGACCACTACCTCGACCTCCCCTTCGACCTCTCGAAGGTGCTCTTCATCTGCACCGCGAACACGCTCGACACGATCCCGGGGCCGCTGCTCGACCGGATGGACGTGATCCAGCTCTCCGGCTACACCTACGAGGAGAAGCTGGGGATCGCGCAAGCGCTACCTGGTGCCGAAGCAGCTCAAGGCGCACGGCCTCAAGCGCACGCACATCTCGATCCCCGACAAGGCGCTCCGCCTGGTGATCGCCGAGTACACGCGCGAGGCCGGCGTCAGGAACCTCGACCGGCAGATCGCGACGCTCTGCCGCAAGGCCGCGACCCTGATCGCGAAGGGCCGCACGGAGAAGGTCAAGGTCGACGAGGCGCTCGTGCGGGAGTGGCTCGGGCCCCGCCGCTTCTCGTCCGAGGCGCGCCGGCGGACGGCGGATGCCGGGCGTCGCGACCGGCCTCGCGTACACGACGGTCGGCGGCGACGTCCTCTTCATCGAGGCGACCGGCTATCCCGGGCGGGGGCGGCTGAAGATCACCGGCCAGCTCGGCGAGGTGATGCAGGAGTCGGCGCAGGCGGCGCTCTCGTGGGTGCGATCGCACACCGACGAGCTCGGCGTCGAGCCGGAGTGGTTCACCAAGCACGACGTCCACATCCACGTCCCGGCGGGGGCGGTGCCGAAGGACGGCCCGTCGGCGGGCGTGACGATGGCGACGGCGATCGCGTCGCTCGTCCGCGGCGTGCCGGTCGCGGAGGACGTCGGCATGACCGGCGAGATCACCCTCACCGGCCAGGTGCTGCCGATCGGCGGCGTCCGCGAGAAGGTGCTCGCCGCGCAGCGGGCGGGCCTGAAGCGGGTGATCCTGCCGCGTGAGAACGAGCACGACCTCGACGACCTGCCGGCCGAGACGAAGGAGGAGCTCGACTTCGTGCTCGTCGACGGGATCGAGGAGGTCCTGGACCACGCCCTCTCGCCGAGCGCGCCGCGCGTCCGCCGCCGCGCGCCAGGCGCTGCACTCGGAGCGATCGAGGCTAGGCCGTTGCTGCCGCCGCGACAGCGGAGGCGCTCACTGTTTGCGAGGATCCGTCTGCGGCAAGACTGAATCGGCCGACACCAGAAACGAAAGGAAGAGCCGCATGGCCAAGACAAAGGAGAAGCTCTACGACACGGCCGACACGATGAGGCCGTACGTGGACCGTGCGTTGCACGACGACGACCTCCACGACAACCTCAAGGAGGCGTTCAACGCCGCCCGCGAGGTGTATTCCGAGCTGCTCGGAGGTCGCAACCTGACGGCGACCGCGGTGCGCGCGGCGACCGACAAGGAGATCCAGGAGAACCTGAAGAAGGCTGTCGACGAGCTCCGCACCGCCGCGAACCGGATCCAGGGCAAGGAGGACCACAGCGGCCGCAACACGATGCTGCTGCTCGCGGGCATCACCGCGGGCATCCTCTTCAACCCGATGACCGGCCCGCAGACGCGTCAGTGGCTGATGGAGAAGATCACCGGCGAGACCTCGGACGACTTCTCGTACACGCCGTCGTCGCCCGACTCGAACTCGAGCTAACCGCTCTGGATCGAGCGCGCCGTCGCCCTCGGCTGACACCGGGGCGGTGAGCGCGCGCTCGAGCGAGCCCGGCTCGAGGCCGCTCGCGCTCGAGATGTCGGTCGAGCCGAGCAGGACGGCGGCGGGCCGCGGCGCCGTCGCCGTCGCCGGCACGGGCGGAGCCCAGCCCCGGCCTGCCGCGAAGGAGATGTCCTGGAGCCGGCGCCACGCGCTCAGGTACGGGAAGGCGTTGACGACGCCGTCGTAGCCCATCGGCAGGAGGCCGACCGGGTGGATCTCGAAGTGCAGGTGGTACGGGGTCGTCTGCGCGTCGCCGGTGTTGCCGACGAAGCCGATCACGGCGCCGGCCTTGACCTCGTTCCCGTCGACGGCGAGCGGCGAGAAGGCGGAGAGGTGGGCGTAGTAGAACTGGTTCCCCTGCCGGTCGCGCAACCAGAACCGGTAGCCGCCCCGGTCGTTCCAGCCGACCGAGAAGACGGTGCCGTCGGCGACGGCGAGCAGCGGCGCGCCGAGCGGGGCGAAGATGTCCTCGCCGTGGTGCCAGCCGACGCCGGCCCGGGCCGCTCGGAACGTGTCCGTGAACGACGAGGGCCCGTAGACCGGAAAGACGTAGCCGGCCGGAGACAGCGGAGCCGACACGTCGGTGGGCGGCAGCCGGAAAGCCGAGCCGGGCTTGCCGAGATCGAGGCTCGGGAGGCTTCGGCAGCGGCTTGGCCTTCTTCGGCGGCACGCCGGCCGGGCGACCCGGCTTCGGGGCGGGCTTGACGGGCTTCGTGCCGCCGGGCGGCGGGATGGGCGCGACCGGCGTCGCCGCGGATGCCTCGGCGTGACCGACGAGGATCTCCGCGCCCGCCGGGAGCCCGCCGTGGTCGGCCGTGAGCACGACGCGCAGCGCGGTCACCGCGGCGCGCGCGTTCCGCGTGTCCTCGGTGACGGACGACTCGATCACCTGCTCGAGCGTCACCACGTAGCCCCAGTCGGCGAGCGGGAAGCGCCCGTTCACGGCCGGAGCCACGGGCTGGCCGAGCACGACGAGATTCGTCACGGCCGACCCGATCGTGTCCGCGCCGGCGGCCGAGGCCTTGGCGCGGCCCGCGACGCTGTCCGCGGTGATCTCGCCGTTCAGGAGCGAGATCGCGAGCACGTCGGTGACGGCGAAGGCAGTGGCGCCCTTGGCCGAGACGCTGGAGGACTCCGCTCCTGTTCGCGCCGCCGTGCCGTCAGCCGGATAGGCGAAGCCGTCGGCCACGCCGGTCGCCGCGCCGTCGGGCGCCGACGCCGAAGCCGCTCCGACACCTGGCTGGCCGGGCACGTTGACCGAGATCCCGTACGCGGCCGCCGATACGACCGCGGGCACGGTGGGCGGCGTGGTCGCGCTCGACCCTGCGGCCGCTAGGGCGCCGGAGAGGACGAGCAGGGCAAGCAGGCGCACGGTCACAGGCACCCATTATCCGGATCTGGCGAGACGGTGCGGCGTTGAATCCTACGTTGGACCACTGAACCAAGCGAGCAAGCGCTCGTCCTTGAGCCCTGAACCTAGTCGCACGCAGCTTCAGGGGTCTTGGCGCGAAACGGGATCTGCTTCCGCAGATCTCGTTTCTGATTGCGCCATAAGAAGACTCAGTCGGTCAGCTTGCGGGCGAACTCGCGGAATCGCGCGCGGGCTTCCTCGTCCGGTCCCAGCGGCTCGTCGTCGCCGTAGCGCGGATCGGCTGCGACCTCCTCGGCGACCGCACGAACCTCGGCGGCGACGAGGGCGCGCTGCGCGGGGTCGCGCAGCAGCAGCTCGATCCACGTATCGGTGCCG
This sequence comes from uncultured Gaiellaceae bacterium, assembly GCA_963765705.1. GTDB lineage: Bacteria > Actinomycetota > Thermoleophilia > Gaiellales > Gaiellaceae > Gaiellasilicea. The sequence goes on along the minus strand of CAVXXJ010000011.1, from coordinate 298,231 downwards.
TCGTACGGCGGGACGTCGTTCTCGACGAGCAGCTCGCCGAGCTTCACGCCGACGCGGATGTAGGCGAACGTACGGAACGCGAGGATGCGCCGAGGCGAGCCGACGAGGCGCTCGATCTCGGGATCGTCCGCCTGGATCTGCGCGACGATGCTGCCGATCGGCTCGTCGACGAGCGGGAGCCAGATCTCGTCGTGCTCCGTCATGGTTCAGAAGGATACGGTGCTGGATGCCGCGACCGCCATGCGAGTTGGCCGGCGACGACGATCAGGAGCAGGGCGAACAGCTTGCGCAGCGTGTCCTCCGGCAGCGAGGTCGCGATCTGGACGCCGACCGCGACGCCGGTGATCGAGGCGAGCCCGAGCACGAGCGCGGTCCGCCAGCGCACGTTGCCGTAGCGCCGCTGTCGCCACGTCCCGGCGGCGACGGTCGGCAGGATCGCGAGCAGCGAGGTCGCCTCGGCGTCGAGCTGCCCGAGCCCGAGACCGACGAGCGTCGGCACGAACAAGATGCCGCCGCCGACCCCGAAGAAGCCGGCCAGCATGCCGGCCGCGAAGCCGAGCAGGAGCGCGCCGATGACGGTGGAGGCGCTCAACCGACGAGGAGCCAGACCGCGAGCGTCGCGAGCAGTCCGGCGAACGCGAGGGACAGGCCGCGGGCCGAGATCCGCTGCTGCACGATCGCACCGAGCACCGCCCCGCCTGCCGCGGGCAGACCGACGAGCAGGGCGTGAGCGGCGTGGACGTTGCCTTCGTAGGCGTAGAAGATCGTGCCGGCGAGCGCGGTGATCCCGATCGCGGCCAGGGAGGTTCCGGTCGCGACCTTGCCGTCGAATCCCAGAACCAGGATCAGCAGCGGCACGATCACGATTCCGCCGCCGACGCCGAAGAGGGCGCTGAAGAGTCCGGCGATGAGCCCGATCGCGATCAGCTTCAGCGGCACCGCTCGTATCCTAAGCTCGGTGGAGGCCAACCCCCTGCTGGCCCGGCTCGCCGAGGCGCCCGACCGTACCGCCATCCTGCTCGACGTCGACGGCGTGCTCGCGCCGATCGTCGAGGTTCCGTACGAGGCCGTGGTGCCGGAGGAGACGCGCGCCGAGGTGGCGCGGCTGCACGAGCGGTACGCGCTCGTCGCCTGCATCAGCGGCCGCTCCGGGGCGGATGCGAGGCGCATCGTCGGCCTCGACCAGCTGGTCTACGTCGGCGAGCACGGCCTCGAGCTCGTGCCCGAGGCCGCCGAGTGGAGCGCGCGCCTGCACGCATTCGCCGCCTCGATCGACTGGGACGACATCGAGCGCAAGCCGCTGACGATCACGTTCCACTACCGGCGTGCGGAGAGCGAAGCCGAGGCGCTGACGATGCTCGAAGCGGTGGCGGCACGCGCCCGGCACGAGGGCCTCGTCGCGCGCTTCGGGCGAAAGGTGCTGGAGCTGCGGCCGCCGATCGGAGCGCACAAGGGGACGGCGGTTGCCCACCTGCTCGGCGAGCGCGGGCTCGAGCGCGCTCTCTACGCGGGCGACGACACGACCGACCTCGATGCTTTCGACGCCCTCCAGGCGCTCGAGCTCGGCGTACGCGTGGCGGTCGCCTCGCCGGAGGGGCCGTCCGAGCTGAGCGAGGCCGCCGACATCGTGGTCGACGGCCCCGCTGAGATGCTTGAGTTGTTGAAGATCCTCTAAGCCGCCTCGAGCGCGGGCTGCGCCTCGGCAGCGGGAGCGATCTCCTCCTGCCGGATCAGCACGAGGGCCGCGACCACTCCCACGAGCGCGATCCCGGCTCCGATCAGGAAGGCGAGCTGGAAGCCCGACGTGAGGGCCTCCGGAAGCGCCGTGCCGGACGCGACCTCGCTGTCGGTCCGCGAGATCGCGATCGTCGAGAGGAGCGCGATCCCGACCGCACCGCCGACCTGCTGCGAGGTGTTGATCAGCCCGGAGGCGATCCCCGCCTCCGTCTGGCTGACACCGGCGAGGGCCGCGATCGAGATCGGCACGAAGCAGAGCGCCATCCCGAGGGCGATGATCAGGAACCCGGGCAGCAGGTTCGCCGCATACGACCCGTCCGCCGAGACCCGCGAGAACAGCAGCAGGCCGACGGTGAGAATGGCCATCCCGCCCGCGATCAGCGGCCGAACTCCGACCTTGTTCACGAGCGCGGCGGCGACGTTCGCCCAGATGATCGACGTGCCGGCGACCGCGAGGTACGCCACGCCCGTCTTCATCGCCGAGTAGCCGAGCACCTGCTGCATGTACAGCGTCAGCATCAGGAACATCGAGAACAGCGCCGTGCCGAGGATGAAGCCGGCCACGTTGGCGCCGAGGACGGTCTTCGTCCGCAGGATCCCGAAGCGCATCAGCGGCTCGGAGGCGTGGAGCTCCCAGCGGACGAAGCCCGCGAGCAGCGCGGCGGCGGCGACGAAGACGCCGATCGTGCGGCCGGAGTCCCAGCCCCAGTTGCTGCCCTGGGTGATACCGAGCGTCGCCGTCGAGAGGCCTGTGGTGACGAGCACCGCTCCGACCGCGTCGAAGCTGCGCACGCGCGTGTCGCGGCTCTCGCTGAGCAGGACGGGAGCGAGCGCGAGCGCCGCGAGCCCGACCGGGATGTTGACGAAGAAGATCCACTCCCACGACAGCGCGTCCGTCAGCACGCCGCCGAGGAGGACGCCCGCGGCGGCGCCGAAGCCGCCGACCGCGCCCCAGACGCCGAGCGCGATGTTCCGCTCGCGGCCTTCTGCGAAGGTCGTCATCAGGATCGCCAGCGCGGCCGGGGAGATCGTCGCGGCACCGAGTCCCTGAATCGCGCGAGCGCCGATCAGCGACGCCTCGGACCAGGCGAGCCCGCAGAGCAGCGAGCCGATCGTGAACGCGATCAAGCCGACCATGAAGATCCGCCGCCGCCCGAGGATGTCCGCGGTGCGGCCACCCAGCAGCAGGAAGCCGCCGAAGACGAGCGCGTAGGCGGAGATCACCCACTGCAGGTTGGCCTGCGAGAACTCGAGGTCGGTCTGGATCGAGGGGAGGGCGACGTTCACGATCGCGATGTCGAGCACGACCATGAACTGCACGGCGGCCAGAAGCGCCAGTGCGAGCCATTTCAAGCGAGGTGAGGTAACCATCGGTCTTCCTTCTCTTTCGGGGTCTGTGCTTGCTCTTTCATGATTTGTGCTTGCGAACTTACAGGAACGACTTGCGTTTCGCAAGTTCTTAGTGCACAATATGAAGAAGTGAAGCGCTACGACCAGTACTGCCCGATCGCACACTCGCTCGGCGTGGTCGGCGAGCGGTGGACGCTCCTCGTCGTGCGCGAGCTCCTGTACGGGCCCAAGCGCTACACCGACCTCGCCGCCGAGCTTCCGGGAATCGGGACGAACATCCTGGCCGCCCGGCTGAAGGAGCTCGAGTCGGCCGGAATCGTCGCGAAGAAGAAGCTGCCGCCGCCGTTCGCGTCGACCGTCTACGAGCTGACGCCCGCAGGCCGCGAGCTGCGGCCGGTGCTGCACGAGCTCGCCCGCTTCGGGGCGCGCCTGATGGGTCCGCCCGCGCCCGACGCCCTCGAGCCGGGCTGGCTGATGCACGCGCTCGACCTCGCTCTCTCACCGCTCTGCAAGGGCAGCACGATCGCGTTCCGGGTCGGGGACGAGGAAGCGTCGCTCGTCGACTGCATGGCGACCCCCGGGATCGCGGAAGACTACGACGTGCTCGTCGAGACGGATGCGACGGGGTTCTACTACCTCGTCGTCGACCGAAAGCTCGACGGGGTTCGCGTCGAAGGCGACGTCGCCGCGCTCGAGCAGCTGCTCGACGGCTTCGCGTCTACTCCGCTTCCCGCCTGAGCAGCTCCCAGGCGAAGCGAACGTCGTCCTCGGTCGTGTGGGCGTTGCCGACCGCGAGCCGCAGCGAGTAGCGGTCGTTCAGCTTGGTGTGCGAGATGAAGATCTCGCCGGTCGCGTTGACGCGCTCGAGCAGTGCCTCGTTCTCCTCGTCGGAGCCGTCGCGGCGGAAGCAGACGAGCGAGAACGGACGCGGCGCCGTCACCTCCCAGCCCGGCTCGTCTCGCACCCACCCTTCGAACAGCGCCGCGAGCCGGATTGCCTCCCGGATCCGCTCCTGCAGGCCGGCGCGGCCGTAGCAACGGAGCACGGCCCAGAGCTTGAGCGCCCGGAAGCGCCGTCCGAGCACCGGGCTGTACTCCGAGAGGCTCACCACGTCCTCGCTGACGCGGAGGTACTCCGGGACGAGGCTGAATGCCGCGCGCAGGTCGTCGGGCCGACGCGTCCACATCGTCGAGCAGTCCATCGGCGTCAGCAGCCACTTGTGCGGGTTGACGACGATCGAGTCGGCGCGCTCCCAGCCGGCGAAGTGCTCCCGCAGCTCGGGGCACACCGCTGCGGAGCCGGCGTACGCGGCGTCGACGTGCAACCAGACGCCGGCGGCTTCGGCGCGGTCCGCGATCGCGTCCACCGGATCGACGGAGCTCGTCGAGGTCGTTCCGACGGTCGCAACCACCGCGCACGCGTCCGTGAGGTCGAGCGCATCCGGCCGGAGCCGGAACGCGTCGTCGACCGGCGCCAGCCGCACCTCGAGCTCGAGCAGCCGGCACGCCTTCGCCACCGACGAGTGCGCGTGCTCGGAGGTGACGACGACGCGCGAGCCGGGCTTCGCGTGCCGTGCGGCGGCGAGGGCGGCCATCGTGCACGTCGACGCCGTGTCCTCGATGTGGCCGTGCAGGCCGTCCGGGAGCCCGAGCAGCTGCGCGAGCCAGTCGAGCGTCACCTCCTCGAGCTCCTGCAGGGCCGGCGAGGTGCGCCAGAGGATCCCGACCTGGTTCAGCCCCGCACTGAGCAGCTCGGCGAGGACGCCCGGCTCCGAGCCCGTGTTCGCGAAGTAGGCGAAGAAGCGCGGGCTCTGCCAGTGCGTGACCGCGGGCAGGAGGATCTCGTCGAGGTCGCGGAGGATGTTCGCGAACGGCTCCGCGCTCTCCGGCGGGCTCGCCGGCAGCCGCGAGCGCAGCTCGCCCGGCTCGACCTGCGCGAGCACCGGGAACTCGCGCAGCCGCTCGAAGTACGACGCGACCCACTCGACCGCGGCGACGCCGTCCTCGCGGAAGCTCACTTCCGCAGCTTCTCGATCGCTTTCCACGGCCGCGTGTTCAGGATCTGATCCTTGGTCAGCCAGGCTCGGCGCGCCTGCCCGACGCCCAGCTCGACGTAGCGGAGCGCCTTCGTCGAGTGACCGTCGCTCGAGATCACGAGCGTCACTCCGGCCTCGCCTGCGAGCCGCGCGTTCGCGTCGCGCAGGTCGAGCCGGTCGGGCTGCGAGTTGATCTCCAGGAACGTGCCCGTGGCGAGAGCGGTCTCCACGACCTTCTCGACCTCGATCGTCGAGGGGTTGCGGACGCCGATCCGGCGGCTCGTCAGGTGGCCGATGCAGTCGACGTTCGGGCTCTCCATCGCGTGCAGCACCCGTTCCGTCGGGTCCTTGTCGAAGCTCGTGTGGACCGAGGCCATCACCCAATCCAGCTGCTCGAGAATGTCGTCGGACACGTCCAGCTCGCCGTTCGCCCTGATGTTGACCTCGATTCCCTTCAGGATCCGGAACGGCGCCAGCACCTCGTTGAGCGCGTCGATCTCCTGCCACTGCAGCTGCAGCCGGCCGTCGCGCAGGCGCGGTGAGTGGTCGCACATCGCGAGGTACTCGTGCCCGAGCGCCTGCGCGGCGCGAGCCATCTCCTCGATCGTCGCCTTGCCGTCCGACCACGTCGAGTGGGAGTGCAAGTCACCGCGGAGGTCGCTGCGCTCCACGAGAGCCGGAAGCTCCGCGTTGCGGGCGGCTGCAAGCTCGCCGCCGTTCTCGCGCAGCTCGGGCGGGATGTAGGCGTAGCCGAGGTGGGCGTAGAGCTCCTCCTCGTCGGCAGCCTGGAACTCCTCGCCGGTCTCCGTGTTCGTGACCGAGTACTCCGAGACCGAGAAGCCGCGGCGGACCGCCTCCTCGCGCAGCGCGACGTTGTGCTCCTTCGAGCCGGTGAAGTGCTGCAGCAGGTTGCCGTACGACTCGGGCGGGACGACGCGCAGGTCGAACCGGAGGCCGTCGTTCGTGATCACGGTCGCCTTCGTGTCGCCCTTCGCGACGATGCTGGCGACGTTGTCCCGCGCGGTGAAGTGCTCGATCAGCGCTGCGGGATCACTGGAGGTCGCGATCACGTCCAGGTCGCGGAAGGTCTCGCGGCGGCGGCGCGCCGAGCCCGCCTCGGAGACCTTGACCGCGGCCGGGTGCCGCCGCAGCTCGTCGACGAGCTCCAGCAGAACGGGTAGCCCGTCGCCGAGCAGGCGCCGCGAGTCGCGCGGGTCCTTCGGCTCCTCGGCGAGCGCGGCCAGGATCTTCTCCTCGCTCTTCGCTCCCGAGGCCCGTGAGCACGCGCAGCCGCTGCTGCTCGGCAGCCGCCTTCAGCTCGGCGATCGTGGTGACGCCGAGCTCCTTCCAGATCCGGCGCGCAGTCTTCGGGCCGAGACCGGGCAGGCGCATGAACTTGACCACCTCCTCGGGCACGAGCGCCTTCCGCTTCGTCAGCGCGGCCATCTCGCCGGTCTCGACCACCTCGACGATCTTCTCCTCGATCGTCTTGCCGATCCCGGAGAGCGCCTTGGCCTTGCCTTCGAGCGCCAGCTGCGCGACCGGGCCGCCGGTCTCGCGGATGCGCGTCGCAGCGCGGCGGTAGGCGAGCACCCGGAACGAGTCCTCGCCCTCGAGCTCGCTCAGGTCCGCGAGCAGCTCGAGCTGGTCGGCGAGCTCATCGTTCCTCGGCAGCGTCGCAGCCATCGACAGCGATGATACGGAGGTGAGAGCAGTCGTCTGTCTCCCGACCTACAACGAGCGCGAGAATCTCGAGCCGATGGTGCGCGCGCTCGGAGAGGTGCTCGGACCGGACGACCGCGTGCTCGTGATCGACGACAACTCGCCGGACGGCACGGGAGAGCTCGCCGACCGCCTCGCGGAGCAGCTGGAAACGGTCGAGGTGCTCCACCGGCCGCGCAAGGAGGGCCTGGGCCCGGCCTATCTCGCCGGCTTCCGGCGCGCGCTCGAGCTTGGGCGCTGAGCTCGTCGTCGAGATCGACTGCGACTTCTCCCACGACCCGGCCGACGTGCCGCGCCTGCTCGCCGCGGCCGACGACGCTGACCTCGTGCTGGGCTCGCGCTACGTCGAGGGCGGCAGCGTCGAGAACTGGGGCGCGGTGCGCCGCTCCATCTCCTCCGGCGGCTCGATCTACGCCCGCCTCCTGCTCGGCGTCCCCGTGCGCGATCTCACCGGCGGCTTCAAGTGCTTCCGCCGCGCCGTGCTCGAGGCGATCGACCTGAACGCGATCCACTCCAAGGGCTACGCCTTCCAGATCGAGCTGACCTATCGGGCGCTGCGCCGCGGCTTCCGCGTCCGCGAGCTACCGATCCGCTTCGCCGACCGCGAGGTCGGTGGCTCGAAGATGTCCCGGCTGATCGTGCTCGAGGCGATCTGGAAGGTGCCGCTCCTCCGCCTGGCCGCGCTCGGAGGGAAGCTGTGAGAGAGGTCACCGACGCGACGTTCGAGGACGAGGTGGTCACCCCCGGCGGCACGACGATCGTCGACTTCTGGGCGCCGTGGTGCAAGCCGTGCAAGGCGATCGAGCCGATCCTGGAGGCGATCGCCGCCGACCACGAGGTCGGCCTCGTGCGGCTGAACATCGACGAGCACGTCGGCGTGCCCTCGCGCTACGGCGTCCTCTCGCTCCCGACGGTGATCCTGTTCGACGGCGGCGAGCCGAGGGCGACCGTCGTCGGCGCGCGCCCGCGCAGCCACTTCGAGCGCGCCTTCGCTGAGTGGCTCGCCGCCGAAGCCGATCCTCGGGTCGAGCAACGGGTAGAGCAGGTCGACGAGCAGGTTGAAGACGAGGATCGCCGTCGTCACGAGCACGACGATGCCGAGGATCACCGGCAGGTCGCGGCCGCCGAGCGAGGAGATCAGCAGCTTGCCGACGCCGGGCAGCCCGAACGCGCGCTCGACGAAGATCGCGCCGCCGAAGGCGATGCCCATGTCCATCCCGAGCATCGTCACGAGCGGCAGCAGCGCATTCCGGAGCACCTGCGTCCGCAGGATCCGGCCCTCGCTCATCCCGATCGCACGCGCGGTGCGAACGTGGTCGGCGTCGTACACCTCGAGCACGCTGGCCCGGATCATGCGGGCGTAGATCGCGGCGAAGACGGCGCCGAAGGCGATCCACGGCAGCAGCAGGTGGTAAGCCCACTGCACCGGTCCGCCGCACGTCTCGGACGGCGAGAAGACCGACGCAGTAGCCACCGATCGGGGTCACCTCGAGCCGGAAGCCGAAGACGTACGCGAGGATCAGCCCGATCCAGAGCGGGTGCGCCGAGACCCCGATCAGGACGAAGATCATGCCGCCCCGATCGAGGAGCGAGCGCGGTCTCAAGGCGGAGACGAGCCCGATCGGAATCGCGATCAGCAGCCAGACGACGGCACCGCCGAGCACGAGCGACATCGTCACCGGCGCCGCTCGTGCCGATCACCTCCAGCGCCGGCTGCCGGTTCCGCTGCGAAGCGCCGAAGTCGCCGCGCACGACGTGCGAGACGAACGAGCCGTACTCGCGGACGATCGAGCCGCCGTCGATCCCCACCGTCTCGCGCAGCGTCGTCCCCTGGTCGACCCTGAAGCCGCGCCGGATCGTCTCGTTGTTGCCCGGGATGACGAAGAAGAGGACGTACGTGTAGAGCGTGAGGGCGAAGAAGAGCACGATCGCCCATGCGAGCCGCCTGAGCACGAAGCCGAGCACCTTCGGTCAGCTTAGTACGGCTAAACCCGTTCCCGCGAGCTAGGTGAAATGCTCGTAACCCGGCAGGTCGTACGGCTCGCCGCCGTGCAGCAGGACGACGCCCTCGCCCTCCTCGCAGCGGCCGATGACCGCGAAGCCGAGCGGATCCGGCGTCGCGGCGAGCAGCTCGAAGTCCTCGCCGAAGCCGAGGTCGTCCAGCTCGCCTCCGAGCGGCACGGCGTCGAGGTCGATCACGACGCGACACCCGGAGCGGTGAGCGAGATGACCGGCGTCGACGGCGATCCCGTCGGAGACGTCGAGCATCGCGCTGGCCACCGCGCCGAGCCGGAGGCCTTCCTCGGTCCGCAGCGGCGGACGCACGTAGCGGCCCTGCCGGAACGCGGCTCCGGCGGCGCCCAGCGGCCCGGTGACGACGACCTGATCGCCCGGTCCGCGCCCCCGCCCTCCCCGGCACACGGTCGGACCGCCCGAGCGCGGTGACGCTGACGACGATGCGGCCGGCACTCGACGTGTCGCCGCCGCGCACTGGAACGCCCGTCTCGGCGAACCCCTCGTAGAGCTCGAGCACCCGCTCCAGCTCGACGTCGCCCGGCAGCGTCAGCGTCACGAAGAGCGCCTCCGGCCGCGCCCCGGACGCGGACAGATCGCTGAGGGTGACAGCGGCTGCCCGATAGCCGAGCTCGCGCCAGCTGAGCCAGTCGAGCCGGAAGTGCACGCCCTCGACGAGCGCGTCCTGGGTGACGACGAGCCCGTCCGCGAGCTCGGCCGCGTCGTGCTCCGTCCCGACGATCAAGCCCGCGCGTCTCCAGCTCGCGCAGCAGACCGAGCTCCCCGGCCTCAGACAGCCGCATCGACAGCCGCCCTCAGCGCCTCGATCTCGGCAACGGCGCGGATGACGGCGACGCCGGCCGCGCCGGCACGAATGCATTCGGCCGCGTTGGAGGCGTCGATGCCGCCGATCGCCACCACCGGCACGGACACCGAGAGGCAGATGTCGCGCAGCCCGTCGAGCCCGATCGGCGCGCCCGCGTCGGGCTTCGACGGCGTCTCCCAGATCGGCCCCGCCCCGAGATAGGTCGCTCCCGCGAACTCCGCGACCGCTGCCTCGCGCCGCTTGGCGACCGAGATCCCGAGCGTGATGCCCGCCTCGCGGGCCCGCTCGATCCCGGGATCGGTCTGGCCGAGATGGACGCCGCAGCCGAGCTCGAGCGCCGCCTCGAGGTCGTCGTTGACGACGAGCTCCGCCTCGAGATCACCGAGCGAACGACCGAGCTCGACGACCTGCGCGGTCGGCGCGCCCTTCAGCCGCAGCTGCACGACGGTCGCTCCGCCGGCCGCGGCGGCGCGGGCCGACTCCGCATCGGAGACGAGGGCGTGGAGCTTCACGAGACCTTCGCGCGGCCGGTCAGCGAGCTCGGATCGAGCGCGGCGAGGGCGTCGTAGAGCGCGACGTGGAAGCTGCCCGGGCCCTTCGCCTCCGCAGCCGCGTCCTCGCCGGCGACGCCGAAGGCGACGAGCGCCTCGACCGCGGCCTCGAACGGGTCGTCCTTGCCGGCGAGGAAGCAGCCCGTCAGCGCAGTCGACATGCAGCCGGTGCCCGTGATCGCCGCGAGCAGCTCGTGGCCGTTCGCGACCGCCGCGCCGCGATCACCGTCGGAGACGTGGTCGACCGGGCCGGTCACCGACGCGACGACGCCGAGCGTCTTCGCTGCCGCGCGCGCCAGCTCGGCGGGATCGCCGCCGCCGCCGACCGACTCGACGCCGCGCACCTCCGCCTCGACCCCGACGAGCGTCGCGACCTCGCCGGCGTTCCCGCGCAGGACCGCGACTCGAGCGACGTCGAGGATCCGCTTCGCCGTTTCGGTCCGGTACTTCGTGGCGCCGGCGCCGACGGGGTCGAGCACGACCGGGACGCCGCGCGCGTTCGCTTCGCGCTCCGGCGAGCAGCATCGCCTCGATCCAGTCCTCCGAGAGCGTGCCGATGTTGAGCACGAGCGCGCCCGCGAGCCCGACCATCTCGCGCACCTCGTCCTTCGCGTGCGCCATCACCGGCAGCGCGCCGAGCGCGAGGATCGCGTTCGCGGTCTCGTTCATGACCACGTAGTTGGTGATGTTGTGGACGAGCGGCTTGCGCTCGCGGATCAGCGCCGAGGGTGGCGCCGGGATCGATGCTCATGCAGTTCCTTTCAGGTTGAGGACGTCGACGGGGCCGTCGCCGGCGCCGATCTCGACGAGGCCGTTCCGGACCGCGGCCGAGGCGGCCGCTGAGGCGCCTCGCGCCGCCTCGACCAGCGGCAGCGCCGCGCGCGAGCAGCGCTGCGAGCGTCGCCGAGTGCGTGCACCCCGCTCCGTGCGTGGCCGCAACGTCATGGCGCTCGACCGGGAGCTCGGTGTGCTCGTGCCCGTCGAAGAGGTGGTCGACGGCGGCATCGCCGTGGCCGCCCGTGACGAGCGCCGCGGGCGCGCCGAGCTCGACCAATCGCTCGGCAAGCTCCCGTCGCGGCGCTCCGGCCAGGCCGGTCAGCGTCTCCGCCTCGGGCAGGTTCGGCGTCACGACCGTCGCGAGCGGGAAGAGCCGCTCGATCAGCGTCTCGACGGCGTCGTCCTGCAGCAGCTGCGCGCCCGAGCTCGCGATCAGGACCGGGTCGACGACGAGCGGGACGGGGTGCCGCTCGAGGAACTCCGCGACCGTCTCGATGATCGTGCGCGAGAAGAGCATCCCGGTCTTCGCGGCGTCGACGCCGATGTCGTCGAAGATCGCGTCGAGCTGGGCGCGGATGAAGTCCGGCGGCAGCTCGTGCACGGCGGTGACGGACGGTCGTGTTCTGCGCCGTCAGCGCGACGAGCGCGCTCGTCCCGTATGCGCCCGCGGCGGCGAACGCCTTCAGATCGGCCTGGATGCCGGCGCCGCCGCCCGAGTCGGACGTCGCGATCGTCAGTACGCGTGGAATCAATCGGCTCCCTTCGCCGGCATGATCCGGATCAGGTTCGACGGGTGTGATCTCAGCCCCGACAGGGCACCCCGGTACGACGAAGGCTAGCGTAGGCGTCATGGCCACCGTGGCACCAGCCTGGCACGAGATTCTGGGCGGCGAGGAGCTCGCCCACCTGACCGTCGAGCCGCCGCGGACGGGGCGTAGCGAGCCGTTTCCGGACGATCTCGACCCGCGCGTCGCGTCGGCGCTCGTCGCTCAGGGGATCACCGCGCTCTACACCCACCAGGCCGAGACGTGGGAGGCGCTACGCGCCGGCGGCAACGCGATCGTCACGACGAGCACCGCGAGCGGGAAGAGCCTCGCGTTCAACCTGCCCGTGCTCGACCTGCTCGCGCGCGAGCCGAAGAGCCGCGCGCTCTACCTCTACCCGACGAAGGCGCTCGCGCAGGATCAGGCGCGCGCGCTGCAGGCGTTCGGCATCAAAGGAGTGAAGCCGGCGATCTACGACGGCGACACCGAGAGCGAGCGGCGCTGGCAGATCCGCAAGTGGGCGAACGTCGTCCTGACCAACCCGGACATGCTCCACGTGGGCGTGCTGCCGCATCACGACCGCTGGGGCGACGTGCTCGCGAACCTCCGCTTCGTCGTCGTCGACGAGGCGCACGTCTACCGCGGCGTCTTCGGGTCGCACGTCGCCAACGTCCTCCGGCGTCTGCGCAGGCTGGCTCGCGTGTACGGCTCGGAGCCGCAGTTCGTGCTCGCGTCGGCCACGATCGCGAATCCCGCGCAGCTCGCGGAGTCGCTGCTCGGCGAGCCGGCGACGCGTGATCGACAGCGACACCGCGCCGGCGACCGAGCGGACGATCGCGCTCTGGAACCCGGAGCTGATCGACGCCGAGCTCGGCGTCCGCGCCAGCTCGCTCGGCGATGCCTCTCGCCTGCTCGCGGACCTCGTCTCGCAGCGGCCTGCGGACGATCTGCTTCACGAAGAGCCGCAAGGCGGTCGAGCTGATCCATCGCTTCGCCTCCGAGCGGGTCGAGCCGGCGGTCGCCGCGCGGCTGACGCCGTACCGCGCCGGCTACACCCCGTCCCAGCGCCGCGAGATCGAGCAGCGGCTGATGGCGGGCGACCTGCTCGGCGTCACCGCGACGAACGCGCTCGAGCTCGGGATCGACATCGGCTCGCTGGACTGCGCGATCTCGGTCGGCTTCCCCGGCACCGTCTCGTCGCTGCGGCAGCAGTGGGGGCGTGCCGGCCGCCGCAGCCCCGGCCTCGCCGTCCTGGTCGCGAGCGAGGACGCGCTCGACCAGTACTTCATGCGCGAGCCCGAGACGCTGCTCGCACGCACGGTCGAGGCGGCGATCCTCGACCACGCGAACCCACGCGTCCTCGACGGGCACGTGCTCTCGGCCGCTTTCGAGGGTCCGATCGACGACGCGGACGCGCAGACGCTCGGCCCGGAAGCGCTCGTGCGGGCGGCCGTGCTGCCCGAGCTGAAGCTGACGGACGCGGGCTGGGTCTGGGCGGGGAAGGACTATCCGGCGGCGCGCGTCCTGCTGCGCTCCGGCGAGCTCGACGCGTTCACGATCGTGGACGCGGAGACCGGCGCCGTCCTCGGCACCGTCGAGAGCTCGCGCGCGTTCGGGACGATCCACGACGGCGCCGTCTACCTCCACCTCGGCGAGCAGTACCTCGTCCGCCGGCTCGACGTCGACGCGCGCGCCGCGCTCGTCAGCCCGGCCACCGTCGACTGGTACACGCAGGCGAAGGTGGAGACGGAGACGACGATCGTCGAGCCGCTGCGCACGGAGGCGCGCCTCGGCCTCGAGCTGACCTTCGGCCGCGTCGTCGGTGACGCGAGCGCGTGGTCGCCTACCAGCGCAAGTCGATCAGCGGCGGCGACACGCTCGAGACCATCGCCCTCGACCTGCCCGAGACGAGCTTCGAGACCGAGGCGATCTGGTTCTCGCCGACACCGGCGCAGCTCGAGGATCTCGAGGAGATGCCGAAGCTCCTCGCCTCGCTCCACGCGGCCGAGCACTCGCTGATCGCGCTGCTGCCCCTGTGGGCGATGTGCGACCGCTGGGACATCGGCGGCCTCTCGACGAACATCCACCCGCAGACCGGGCTGCCGACGATCTTCGTCTACGACGGCCACGCGGGCGGCGTCGGGATCACCGAGCGCGGCTTCGAGCGCTTCGAGGGCTGGGTCGAGGACACCGCGAAGATGCTCGCCGGCTGCCCGTGCGCCGTCGGCTGCCCGAGCTGCGTGCAGAGCCCGAAGTGCGGCAACCTGAACGACTACCTCGACAAGGACGGCGCCCTGACCCTGCTGCGGCGGCTGCTCGCGAGCTGACACAGAACCGGCACGCTCCCGTCACCCCTCCGCGACGAAGTCCTCGATAGCGTTTCTGTAGGGACACCCGGGGTGCCCCTGGGGGCACGTAGGGGCGATCCCGCCTTCAGAACAACCGGATGCAGCCGTTGATCGCAAGCGTCAGCAGCAGCGAGAGCCCGATCGAGACGGCCAGGCACCCCGGCGAGCAGCCGTAGACCTTGACTCGCCCGCCCTTGAACTCCTTCGGCTCGAGCATCGTGCGAGTCTTCCCCGACCCGACATCGCCACACGTGTCGATTTCCGCGCACCTCGTTCGTCTTCATGGTGAAATCGACGTTCGAGAGGAGGAGCGAATGCAGTACCTGGCACTGATCTACGGCGAGGAGGGCCGCTGGGCGGATCTCTCGCCGGAGGATCGCGAGCGCGAGATGGGCGAGTACATGGCTCTCTCGCAGGCAGACGTGACGAAGGGCGGCAACGAGCTCGACGGCGTCGCGACCGCGACGACCGTTCGCGTGCGCGGAGACGAGACGCTCGTCACCGACGGGCCATTCGCCGAGCTGAAGGAGAGCCTCGGCGGCTACTACGTCTTCGAGTGCGACTCGATCGAGGAAGCCTGCACGTGGGCGGCGAAGATCCCGGCCGCGAGGCACGGCGCGGTCGAGGTCCGGCCCGTCTACGTGGACGGAGGTGAGCAGTCGTGAAGTACGCCGCCCTGCTGACGAACAACGCCGACGACGCGGCCGAGTGGGAGAAGCTGTCCCCCGAGGAGGCGGCGGCGGCCCGCGCCGAGGAGGTGCCGAAGTGGGAGGCGCTCTTCAACGAGCTCGGCCCCACCGGCGTGCTCGGCACCGGGTTCGAGCTCGACAGCACCGTCGACCGCGAAGACGGTGCGCGTCCGCGACGGCGAGACGATCGTCACCGACGGCCCGTTCGCCGAGACGAAGGAGCAGATCGGCGGCCTGATGGAGATCAATGCGGAGGATCTCGACGCGGCGATCGCCGTCGCGGCACGAATCCCGGTCGTCGTTCAGGGCATCCGTCGAGCTGAGGCCGGTCATCGAGCATTGACGACGGTCGCGGCGGTCTTTCGGGAGGAGTGGGGCCGTGCCGTCGCAGCTCTCACCCGCGTCCTCGGCGACCTCCAGCTCGCCGAGGACGCGGTGCAGGACGCATTCGCCACCGCGATCGAACGCTGGCCGCGTGACGGCAACCCGGACAACCCCGGCGCGTGGATCGTCACGACGGCGCGCAACCGCGCGATCGACCGGATCCGGCGCGAGCAGACCTTCGCCCGCAAGGCGGAGCTGCTGGCCCGGCTCGAGTCGCTCCCGGCGGACGAGGACGACGTGAGCGCGATCCCCGACGACCGCCTCGCGCTCGTCTTCACCTGCTGCCACCCCGCCCTCGCCGCCGAGTCGCGCGTCGCGCTGACGCTGCGGGAGGTCGCCGGCCTGACGACGACGGAGATCGCGCACGCGTTCCTCGTCGCCGAGCCGGCGATGGCGCAGCGGCTCGTGCGCGCGAAGCGAAAGATCCGCAACGCCGGCATCCCCTTCCGCGTCCCGCCCGACCACCTGCTGCCGGAGCGGCTGCGCTCGGTGCTCGCCGTCCTCTATCTCGTCTTCAACGAGGGCTACTCGTCGAGCGTCGGCCGCGAAGCGGTTCGGGACGAGCTCTGCGACGAGGCGATCCGGCTCGCGAAGCTGCTGGCGGTGCTGATGCCGGACGAGGCCGAGGCGCTCGGCCTGCTCGCGCTGATGCTCCTGCACGACGCGCGCCGCGACGCCCGGACGGCGAGCGACGGCTCGATCGTGCTGCTCGCCGACCAGGACCGCGACCGCTGGAGCACGCCCCGAATCGAGGAGGGCACGCGCGTGCTCGAGCGGGCCATCTCCCACCGCCGACCCGGGCCGTACCAGCTGCAGGCCGCGATCGCGGCGCTCCACCTCGAGGACGAGACGGACTGGCCGCAGATCGTCGCGCTCTACGAGCAGCTCGAGCGGCTCACCCCGTCGCCGATCGTGGCGCTGAACCGCGCCGTCGCGATCTCGATGGCCGAAGGGCCGGAGCGCGGCCTCGAGCTCGTCGAGAGGATCGACCTGCCCGACTACCACCTCCTCCACGCGGCACGCGCCGACTTCCTCCGCCAGCTCGAGCGCAACGACGAGGCCGCCGCCGCCTACCGCGACGCGCTTGCGCTGGAGATGAACGCCGGCGACCGGATGTTCCTGGAGCGGCGGCTCGCCGAGGTGGTAGCGTCGTGACATGTACCGGGACCGGCTGCCCCAGCTCGAGGGCGGCCTCTTCATCACCGACGGCGGCATCGAGACGACGCTGATCTACCACCAGGGCCTCGAGCTGCCCGCCTTCGCGGCCTTCGACCTGCTCAAAGACGACGCCGGCACCGAGCAGCTGCGTCGCTACTACGCCCCGTACGCTGCTGCTCGCCCGCGAGCACGGCGTCGGGCTCGTGCTCGAGAGCCCCACCTGGCGCGCCAACCCCGACTGGGCGAAGGAGATCGGCTACTCGCTCGACGAGCTGGACGCCCTCAACCGCAAGGCGATCGCGCTGATGGAGGAGCTCCGCACCGAGTACGCCGGCCGGGCGCCGATCGTGATCAGCGGCTGCGTCGGCCCGCAGAGCGACGGCTACAGCCCGGAGACGATGCTGAGCGCCGACGAGGCGGAGGCCTACCACTCGACGCAGATCGGGACGTTCGCCGACACCGCGGCCGACATGGTCACCGCGATCACGATGACCTACGCGGAGGAGGCGATCGGCGTCGCTCGTGCGCTGCGCGCAAGGCCGGGCTGCCGTCGGCGATCTCGTTCACGGTCGAGACACGACGGGCAGGCTACCCGACCGGCCAGGCGCTCGGCGCAGGCGATCGAGCAGGTCGACGCCGAGACCGAGGCTGCACCCGCCTACTACATGATCAATTGCGCCCACCCGACGCACTTCGAGGACGTCCTCGAGGCCGGTGCGCCCTGGGTCTCGCGCATCGGCGGCCTCCGCGCCAACGCCTCGACGAAGAGCCACGCCGAGCTGGACGAGGCGACGGAGCTGGACGAGGGCGACCCGGCCGACCTGGGAGCGCGCCACGCCGCGCTGAAGGCTCGCCTGCCGGGCGTGAGCGTCCTCGGCGGCTGCTGCGGCACCGACCACCGCCACGTCGCCGCCATCTGCACGGCATGGCGTGCGGAACCTACGGCCGCACAAACCTAGAGAATCCCCCTATGCGAGTCTCGGCGAAGGTCGACTATGCGCTGCGCGCGCTCTCGGAGCTGGCCGCCGCGCCGCCGGGGCCGGTCAAGGCCGAGCGTCTGGCGACGGCGCAGGAGATCCCGCTCAAGTTCCTCGAGAACATCCTGCTCGAGCTGCGCCGCGCCGAGATCGTCGCGAGCCAGCGCGGCGCCGACGGCGGCTACCGGCTCGCGAAGCCGCCGGCTGAGGTCAGCCTCGCTGACGTGATCCGCGCGGTCGAGGGGCCGATCGCGACCGTGCGCGGCGCCCGGCCCGAGGACACCTCCTACACCGGCGCCGCGGTCGGTCTCCGCGATGTCTGGATCGAGCTGCGCACGAGCATGCGCGGCGTCCTCGAGGAGACCTCGCTGGCCGACCTCGTCGAGCGAAGCGCCTAGAGGAGGCTCAGGGGGCGAACGTCCTCGCGGTCGCAGGGCGGACGTAGACGATCTGCCCGGCGGCCAGCTCGAGCTCCTCGCACTGGTCGCGCGTCAGCTGGGCCCAGATCTTCTCCTCGCCCCCGAGCACGAGCTCGACGCGCACCTCGAAGCCGAGGTGAACGACGCGCTCGATCATCGCCTCGGTCCCACCCTCCACCGGCTCGCGCCGGATCTCGAGGTCGTGCGGCCGGACCCAGCCTTCGCCCGACGCGTGTCGTCGGGCCGATGAAGCTCATCACGAACTCGGTCGCGGGCTGCTCGTAGAGGTCGCGCGGGCCTCCGACCTGCTCGATCTTGCCGCCGTTGATCACCGCGATCTGGTCGGCGACCTCCATCGCCTCCTCCTGGTCGTGCGTGACGAAGACGGTGGTGACGTGCACCTCCTCGTGCAGCCGGCGCAGCCATTCGCGCAGCTCCGCCCGGACGCGCGCGTCGAGGGCGCCGAAGGGCTCGTCGAGCAGCAGCACCTTCGGCTCGACGGCCAGCGCGCGGGCGAGCGCCATCCGCTGCCGCTGGCCACCGGAGAGCTGGGCGGGATAGCGGTGGGCGAACTGGCGCAGCCCCACGAGGCCGAGCAGCTCGTCGACTCGTGACCGGATCTCGTCCTTCGGGCGCTTCCGGATCGTCAGCCCGAACGCGACGTTGTCGCGGACGGTCATGTGCTTGAAGGCGGCGTAGTGCTGGAAGACGAAGCCGACGCCGCGGTTCTGCGGCGGCACGCCCGTCGCGTCCTCACCGAAGATGACGACCTGGCCCTTGTCGGGATGCTCGAGCCCCGCGATCACGCGCAGCAGCGTCGACTTGCCGCCGCCGCTGGGACCGAGCAGCGCGGTCAGGGAGCCCGCAGGCACCTCGAGCGAGACGTCGTCGAGGGCGGTGAAGTCGCCGAACAGCTTCGTGATCCCGGTGACGACGATGCTCACGCGGCTTCCTCCTTGGGTCGGATCAGCGTCATCGCGAGCAGCACGACCACGGCCATCAGGGCGAGCACGATCGAGATCGAGTAGGCGCCGGCGATGTCGAGCGACTGGTAGCGCTCCTCGACGCGCAGCGTGGCGGTCTCCGTCTCACCCTGCAGGCGGCCGGAGACGACGGCGACGGCGCCGTACTCGCCGAGGCAGCGGGCCGTCGTGAGGATGACGCCGTAGATGACGGCCCAGCGGATCGCGGGCAGCGTGATCCTCCAGAACGTCTGCCAGGACGACGCGCCGAGCGTCCGCGCGGCCTGCTCCTGCTCGTCGCCGATCTCGCGCAGCGTCGGCACGACCTCGCGGGCGACGAAGGGCAGCGAGACGAAGATCGTCGCGATCACCATCGACGGGAGCGCGAAGAGCACCTGGATCGCCGTGGTCGGTCGAGCCAGCCGCCGAACCAGCCGTCGCGGCCGTAGAGCAGGTAGAGCGACAGCCCGACGACGACCGGCGAGAGCGCGAGCGGCAGGTCGACGAAGGCATTCACGAGCCCCTTGCCGGGGAACTTGCGCCGCACGATCGCGAGCGCGCAGGCAATCCCGAAGACCGTGTTCGCCGGCACGGCGATCGCCGTGATGATCAGCGTCAGCTTGAACGCGTTGACCGTCTCCGGCGAGGAGAGCGCGTCCCACGCGGCGTCGAAGCCGTTCTCGAACGTCCGGTAGAAGACGATCGCGAGCGGCCCGAGCAGGATCGCTGCGAGGTAGAAGAAGGCGATCCCGCGGAGGCCGAAGCGGCGGACGACGCTAGCCATGGTCGTGCCTCGTCGTGTAATGCCTGAGCACGCCGATCGAGAGCAGCAGCGCGAACGAGATCGCGAGCAGCACGACGGCAACGGCCGCGGCGCCAGCCCGGTCGCCGCTCTCGATCCGGCTGAAGATGAAGACGGAGGAGACCTGGGTCTTGTAGGGCAGGTTTCCGGTGATGATCACGAGCGAGCCGAACTCGCCCACCGCCTTCGCGAAGGCGAGCGCGACGCCGGAGAGGATGCCCGGAAGGATGTTCGGGAAGACGACTCGCCAGAAGGTCTGGAGCTCGGAGGCGCCCAGCGACTTGGCCGCCTGCTCCATCTCCTGATCCAGCTCGAGCAGAACCGGCTGCACCGTCCGGACGACGAAGGGAAGCGTCACGAAGAGCATCGCGAGGATGATCGCCGTGGTCGTGAAGGCGACGTTGACGCTGACCGGCGACTGCGGGCCGTAGAGCGCGAGCAGGGTCAGGCCGGCCACGATCGTCGGCAGCGCGAAGGGGAGGTCGATGACCGCGTTCATCAGCGCCTTGCCCCGGAACGAGTCCCGGACGAGCACCCAGGCCGTGACCGTGCCGAGAACGGCGTTGATCAGCGCCACCGCGACCGAGGTCCAGAGCGTCAGCTTCAGCGCCGACACCGCCTCGGGGCTCGAGACGACGTCCCAGAAGCCCTGCGCGCCGGCGTTCGTCGACTCGAAGAGGAGCGCCGCGATCGGTAGCGCCACGATCAGCGACAGATAGGTCGTCGTCAAGCCGAGAGAGAGGGCCGTCGAGGCCCTCTCTCCCTGCATCCGAATCGGTCCGGACGACGCGCTTGCAGCCGTGCTCACGAGGCTCGCAATCTAACTGAGCCAGCGTTGTCTAGCCGGTGACACCGCCGACCTGCCTCTCGATTCGCGCCATGATTCCGCTGCGGGGATCGAAGAAGCGCTTCTGGACCTTGTCCCAGCCGCCGAGCCCGAGCTCGTCGATCGAGAACTGGCCGGGGCGCGGCGGGAACTTCGACGTGAACTGCTTCGCGACCGCCTTGCTGACCGGCCGGTAACCGTTCTCGGCGAACATCTTCTGAGCGTCGGCGGTGCGCAGGAAGCGGAGGAACGCGTTCGCCTCCTGCTTGTGCTCGCTGTCCTTGAGCACGGCGATCGGGTTCTCGATCAGGATCGTCGAGCGCGGGATCACGAACGGCGAGCCCTGACCGCGCGAGCGGGCGAAGAGCGCCTCGTTCTCGTAGGCCAGCAGCACGTCGCCGCGGCCGGCATTGAACGTCTGCAGCGAGTCGCGGGCGCTCTTGTCCTGCGAGACGACGTTCTTGAACAGCTTCAGCAGGTAGTCCTGCGCCTGCTTGTCGGTCTTGCCCAGCTTGCGCTGCGCGCCGTACGCGGCCATCACGTTCCAGCGGGCGCCGCCCGACGTGAACGGATTCGGCGTCACGACCTGGACGCCGGGGCGGATCAGGTCGTTCCAGCTCTCTGATCTGCTTCGGGTTCCCTTCCCGGACGACGAAGACGACGAGCGAGTTGGTGACGATCCCCTTGTAGGACTGCTTGTCCCACTTGGAGTCGACCAGGCCGGCAGCGACGAGCTCGTCGACATCGGGAGCGAGCGACAGCGCGACGATGTCGGCCTTCAGGCCGGCCTTGACGGCACGCGCCTGGTCGCCGGAGGCGGCGTAGGACTGGCTGAAGCTGACGCCGTTTCCGACCCGGGTCTTCTGGAAGTCGGGGATCAGCTTGTTGTAGGCCTCACGCGGCGTCGAGTAGGCCACCAGCGAGAGCTTGACGTCTTTCGTCGAGGCGCCCGCCACCGATGCTGCGACCGAGGCCGCCAGCACGGCGATGAGCACGAAGGTCCTTTGCCGCATTGTGCATCCTTTCGATCTTGTCTACCGATTTAGTGTTGATACGAGTTGTAATGCCTGCCATAAGCTCTGTCAAGCTCGATCGCTGCTGCGAGAATCGAGCGATGCGGGAAGCCCGTGGCGGAGTGCTCGTGATCGGCGGCGGCTTCGCCGGCGGCTACGTGGCGCGGCTGCGCGGCAAGCGGGGCGCCACGATCGTCAGCCCGGAGAACTTCATGCTCTACACGCCGATGCTGCCAGAGGCAGCCTCGGGCACGCTCGAGCCGCGCCACGTGGTCGTGCCGCTGCGGCAGATGTGCCCGCACGCGGAGCTGCTGCTCGCCCGCGTGACGGCGATCGACGAGGAGCGGCGGGTCGCCACGATCGAGCGGCCGGACGGCGGCGACGGACGAGCTCCACTGGGAGCAGCTCGTCGTCGCGCTCGGCGCGGTCGCGCAGGTCGCTGCCGGTGCCCGGGCTCGCCGAGCACGCGGTCGGCTTCAAGGATCTCGCGGACGCGATCCACCTCCGCAACCACGTGCTGCGCGAGCTCGAGGCGGCGGACGCCGAGCTCGATCCGGCCCGCGCCGCGGCGCACCTCACGTTCGTCTTCGTCGGCGCCGGCTACGCGGGCGTCGAGGCGCTCGCGGAGCTCTCCGACCTCGTCAAGGACGCCCTCCGCTGGTATCCGCGCCTGCGCAGCCGCGCCGCAGCGGTGGGTGCTCGTCGACGCGGCGCCGAAGATCCTGCCGGAGATCCCGACGCGGCTCGGCGAGTACGCCGCCCGCGAGCTCGCACGCCGCGGAGTCGAGATCCGGACCTCGACGACCCTGGAGTCGCTCACCGCGGCGGAGGCGACGCTCTCGGACGGCGAGCGGATCCCCACCCACACGCTCGTCTGGACGGCCGGCGTTCGCGCCCACCCGCTGCTGGACGTGTTCGGACTGCCCCTCGACGAGCGCGGGCGCGTCCGCGTCGACCCGTTCCTCCGCGTCGAGGGCCGCGAGCAGGTGTGGGCGCTCGGCGACTGCGCGGCCGTCCCGAACGGCGCCACGCCCGAGCACGTCGATCCACCGACCTGCCAGCACGCGCTCCGCCAGGCACGCCGGCTGGCCAAGAACCTGAGCGGCACGCCGCAGCCGTACGCCTACCGGATGCTCGGCCAGGTCGCGACGCTCGGGCGCTACAAGGGGATCGCCGACGTGATGGGCCTGCGCCTCCGCGGCTTCCCCGGCTGGTTCGTCACGCGCAGCTACCACCTCCTGCAGCTGCCGCTGCTCTCGCGCAAGCTGCGCGTGCTCGTCGACTGGACGACGTCGCTCTTCTTCCGCCGCGACATCGCCGAGCTGTCGATGCTCGGCCATCCGCGGCGCCTCGGCGAGTGAGCATCGAGCCGCTCTACGCCCTGCGGGTGCGAACGCCGCGCCTCGAGCTGCAGGCTCCCGACCGAGGAGGAGCTCGTGCGAGCTGTACGAGCTCGCCGCAGCGGGAGTCCACCCTCCCGAGGAGATGCCGTTCGCCGTCCCCTGGACCGATGAACTGAGCCCCGACGCCTTCCTGGCGTATCACCGCTCGATGCGCGAGAGCTGGCAGCCGGAGTCGTGGACGCTCGACCTCGGCACGTGGGCGAACGGCGATCCTCGTCGGCGTCCAGGGCATCGGAGCCGACGGCATTCGCCGAACGTCGCACCGTCGGCACCGGCTCGTGGCTCGGGACGCCGCATCAGGGAAGCGGCGTCGGAACCGAGATGCGGACTGCCGTGATCGAGCTCGCCTTCGCGCACCTCGGCGCACGCGCCGTCACCTCGTCGGCGTTCGAGGCGAACGCCGCCTCGCTCCGTGTCTCCGAGAAGCTCGGCTACTCGATCGTGGGCCGCGAGTCCCTCAGCCCGCGCGGGAAGCCACAGCCGCACCTGCTGCTCCGGCTCGAGCGCGAGCAGTGGGCGGGTGCGCCCTTCCCGGTCGAGGTCGACGGGCTCGACGAGTGCCTGGAGCTCTTCGGCGCCGGCTAGCGGACCGACTTCAACGCGGCGCTCAGCGACTGCTTCGAGGCGAGCACGCCCTCGAAGAGGTCGCCCTCCCGCGCGACGCGCTCGAGCACCGCGTCCATCGTGAACGCCGCCGGGTCGAGCGACTCGTTCACCTCCTCCCAGCGCAGCGGCGTCGAGACGGGCGCGCCCGCCTTCGGCCGCACCGAGTAGGCAGAGGCGATCGTCTTCCCCTCCCCGTTCTGGTTCGTGTCGATCAGGACGCCGCGCCGCTTCGCCTTCGTCCACTCGGTCGTCGCCAGCCCTGGATGAGCGCGCGCGATCGCGCCGGCGACGATCTCGGAGAACTCGCGCGTCTCGGTGAACGTGTGGCGGCGCGCGACCGGCACGAGGACGTGGATCCCCTCCGAGCCGCTCGTCTTGGCGTGCGACTCGAGCTCGAGCAGGTCGAGCGTCTCCTTGATCAGCAGCGCCACCCGGATCGTCTCGGGGAAGCCGACGTCCGGCGACGGGTCGAGGTCGAAGAGGACGAAGTCCGGCCGCGAGGGCTTGTCCACCCGGGAGTACCAGGTGTTCATGTCGATGCAGCCCATGTTCACCATCCAGAGCAGCGCCAGCTCGTCGTTGACGAGCGGGAAGTCGATCACGCGGCGCTGCGGTGGCTTGTCGCGCGTCGAGGCCTCGAACGGGCGCGTCGGGATCCACTCGGGCATGTGCTTCGGGGCGTCCTTCTGGAAGAAGAACTTGCCCGTTCCAGCCGTCCGGGTAGCGCTTCATCGTGAACGGCCGGTCCTTCAGGTGCGGGACGAGCACCGGCGCGACGTCGCGGTAGTAGGCGAGCAGGTCGCCCTTCGTGATCCCCTCGTCCGGCCAGAACGGCTTGTCCAGGTTCGACAGCTTCAGGACGCGCTTGCCCTTCTTGAGCTCCGGCTCGATCGTCGCTCGCTCGCGCTGCACCTCGTCCGCCTCCTTGTCCTCGCGCAGTCCCTCGTACACCGGCGCCCGCAGCCTGCCGTCGTGCGTCCACTCGGCGAAGCGCACCTCGGCGACGAGCTCGGGCTCGACCCAGACGACGTCGCCCTTGCGCACCTTCGGCATCTTCGGCACCTCGGCGAAGGGGGAGTCGTCGCGCCGCAGCGGCTTCAGACGGCCGAGCAGCCGCTCGATCTCGGCGTCGTCGAAGCCGGTGCCGACGTTCCCCGCCCAGCGGAGGACGCCGTTCTCGTACACGCCGAGGACGAGCGCGCCGAACGCGTCGGCGCGGCGGCCCTGCCCCTTCGTGTACCCCGCGATCACGAGCTCCTGCCGGCCCTGGGTCTTGATCTTCAGCCAGTTGCGCGAGCGCCTCCCGGGCTCGTAGCGCGAGTCGGCGCCGCTTCGCCATGATCCCCTCGAAGCGCTGCTGCTGGGCGGCCTCGTAGAGCGCCGGGCCGTCGTCGAACGTCTCGGAGATCTGGATCCCGCGCTGGCGCGTGTCGACGATCTCCGCGAGCCGCTCTCGCCGCTCGGTCAGCGGCAGGTCGATCAGCGGCGTCCCCTCCACCTCGAGCAGGTCGAACGCGACGTAGAGGTACGTCGTGCCCTCCTTGCCCTGCTGCATCGCGGAGAACGTCGCGCGGCCGTCCTCGCCGACCGCCACGACCTCGCCGTCGAGCACGCAGTCGGGCGTCCGGAGCGCGCGCTCGAGCGTGCGGACGACGGTCGGGAAGCGGTCGACGAACGACTTGTCGTTCCGGCTGCGCAGATCGACGTCGCCGCCGCGGATCGTCGCGATCGCCCGGAAGCCGTCCCACTTCACCTCGAAGAGCCAGCCCTCGCCGGTCGGCACGTCGGCGGCGAGCGTCGCCAGCATCGGCGCAGTAGCCGCGCCGCTTCGCGGCAGGCGCGTCCTCCGTCTTCTTCTTCACGAGCAGCCAGTTCTTCGGGTCGCCGCCGAGCTTCGCCGGCACGAGCGTCCAGAGGCCCTCGAGCCGCTCGCCGTGCAGGTGGACGGTGAGCCCGCCGTTCGGCTTCTCCTCGACCAGCTCGTAGGTGCCGCGATCCCAGATCTCCACCGTCCCCGCGCCGTAGTTCCCGGCCGGGATCTCGCCCTCGAAGCTCCCGTACGAGAGCGGGTGGTCCTCGACGTGGACGGCAAGATGCTGCGTCCCGGGCTCGAGCGGCACGCCCTTGGGGACGGCCCAGCTCGCGAGCGCTCCGTCGCGCTCGAGCCGGAAGTCGTAGTGGAGCCGGCGAGCGTCGTGGCGCTGGATCACGAAGATCGGCGCCTTGCCCTTCCTCCCCTTGCCGAACGGCTCGGGCGTCTTGCCCCGCGTGCGCTTGCGCTCGTAGTCCTTCAGCGAGGCCACGGGACAGTTGTACCCCGCCGAGGTTTGACCGTGCCGGGAATGGAGACCTCGTCCAGTGGCGCGACGTGCCTCAGCGCACTCGAACGCGCACCGCTTCTCCGCCACGCGGGGGGTCAGTTGAGGTCGGCTCTTGCCGGCCTCAACACATGTATACCCATGTTTCGGCAGATATTCGGAGCAGGGGAAAAGCCTGTGGAAGGTGTGGAAAGTGCCATCGATCAGGCGAGCACGCCCATCGAACGGAACTTGGCCCGCCGACGCGCGCGCAACTCGTCGCGGGGCACGTCGTCCAGCGCCTCGAGGGCGTCCGCGACCGCCGCGCCGAGCAGCCGCGCGGCCTCGTCATGGCTCGTATGCGCGCCTCCGAGCGGCTCCGGGACGATCCCGTCGATGACGCCGAGCTCGAGGCAGTGGGCGGCGTCGGGCTTGAATGCGGCCGCAGCCTTGCGCTTCTCGCCGGCGTCGCGCCAGAGGATCGCGGCGCAGCCCTCGGGCGAGATCACCGAGTAGATCGCGTTCTCCTGCATCACGACCGTGTCCGCGAGGGCGATCGCGACGGCGCCGCCGGAGCCGCCTTCGCCGATGATGCAGGAGACGGTCGGGACGCCGAGCCGCGCCATCACGGCCTGCGAGCGCGCGATCGCGCCGCCCTGTCCGTGCTGCTCGGCGGCGATCCCGGGATAGGCGCCCGGGGGTGTCGACCAGCGTCACGAGCGGGAAGCCGTGCTGGTCGGCGAGCTCCATCACGCGCATCGCCTTCCGGTAGCCCTCCGGGTAGGCCATGCCGAAGTTCCGGTTCGTGCGCTCCTTGATGTCTCGTCCCTTCTGGTGGCCGATCAGGGCGATCGTGCGGCCCTCGAGCTTGCCGAGGCCGGCGATGACCGCCGGGTCGTCGGCGCGTCCGCGGTCGCCGTGCAGCTCGAACCAGTCGACGAGCATCCGCTCGACGTAGTCGAGCGTGTACGGCCTGTCCTCGTGGCGGGCGAGCTCGACCTTGCTCCAGATCTCCTCGTCGGTCGGCTCGGCCTCGATCCGGTCGAGCTGGCGCTTGAGCCGATCGAGCTCGCCGGAGAGGCGTGCTCCGCGCAGGAGATCGAGCCCTCCGAGCTTGCTCAACCGATCTCGCAGCCTGATCTCGGCATCACGAGCCACCCTACTCCGCTCCGAACAGGCGGAGAAGCCTCGCGAGCGTCGATCGGAGCTCGGGCCGCGGCACGATCGCGTCGATGTGGCCGAAGCGGAGGTTCGACTCGGCGAGCCCGAAGTCGTCCGGAAGCTTCTCGCGGGTCGTCTGCGCGACCACGCGCGGGCCGGCGAACGACATCAGCGCGCCGGGCTCCGCGATCACGACGTCGCCGAGGCTCGCGAAGCTCGCGAGCAGGCCGCCGGTGGTCGGATGGGCCATCACCGAGATCAGCGCGCAGCCGGCGTCGTGCAGCCCTTCGACCGCGACGACGGTCTTCGGCAGCTGCATCAGCGCCAGAATCCCCTCCTGCATGCGGGCGCCGCCGGAGGCGGAGACGGAGATCAGCGGCACGCGGGCGGTCGCGGCGCTCTCGCAGGCGCGCGCGAACTTCTCGCCCGTGACCGAGCCCATCGAGCCGCCCATGAACGCGAAGTCCATCACCGCGAGCTCGCACGGGAGCTGCTCGATCTCGGCGCTGCCGACGACGAGCGCGTCGCCGAGCCCGGTCGCGATCTCGGCCTCTGCCAGGCGCTCGTTGTAGGCACGCAGGTCGAAGAAGCCGAGCGGGTCGGCGGAGCGCAGGTCGGCGGCCTCCTCGACGAAGCTGCCCTCGTCGGCGATCTGCGCGATCCGCTCGTGCGCCTTGACCGCGAAGTGATGCCCGCACTGGGTGCAGACCCGAAGGTTCGCGGCCAGCTCGTCGTCCCGGTAGTGCGAGCCGCAGCCCGGGCAGGTGTTCGGGTGCTTCTTCGGCGGGGGCTCGGGAGCTTGCTTGTGCTCGATCGAGACGTCGATCTTGGCGTCGGCCATCGTGGGATCTTAGACCCGGCCTTCCGGGTCAGGGTTACAAGCGCTGCGTCAGAAACCCAGGGCAGTCGCGAGCCGAGCGAGCTTCGGCTCGTTCGCCGGATCGCTCACGAGCCCGGTGAAGCCGAGGCCGGCGATCCGCTTTCGGGCGGCCACGTCTCGCAGCAGCGCCTCGATCTCGTCGAGACGCAGCCCCGCCGGCTCCGGCATGAAGACGGCGAGCTCTCCCGGCTCGACGGCGTCGCAGTCGAGCGCCACGTAGACGGCATCCGCTCCCTCGAGCGCCCGCTCGACCGCGCCGGCGCCCGTCTGCACGCCCGCGGACTCGATGAACTCGACCTCCGGCGGATCGAGGTTGCGGGCGCCGACGAGCGCGACGTGCTCCGGGAGCACGGCGCCGTCGTCCAGGACCATCCGCAGCGGCATCCCCCAGGTGTTCCCGGACGGCGAGCTCGCGGGCGTGTTGAGGTCGCCATGTGCGTCGATCCAGACGACGGCCAGGCACTCCTCGCCGGCCGAGAGCGCCTCGATCGCGCCGACGTGCGAGCAGCAGCAGCCACCGAGGACGATCGGCCGGTCCGGCAGCTCGGAGGCGAGCATCAGCGTCTGCTCCGCGAGCGTGTCGGCTTCGATCACGCTCGCCTCGGGGTAGGGCAGCGCGTGAAAGGCCGCTTCGGCCATCGTCTCGCCGCCGTCGCCCCAGGCGCGCGGAACGCGGACGAGGCCGGCGCAGAACTCGCGGCCGCAGGAGTGGCACTGGTACTCCGGCCCGATCGCGACCGCGGTCAGCGTGCGGCAGTCGGGACAGCGGGCACGCAGACGGCTCACGCCGTAGAACCTACCCGCCGACGGGTCGTTCGAGAAAGACGGTGTCACGGTAGACGCGCATTCCCGCCCGCTCGTAGAGCCTGGTCGCCCCGGTCGCGCTCGAGGCGTCGACACCGAGTGTCCCGCGCGTGTAGCCGAGCCGGCGGAACGCGGCGAAGGAGCGCAGGAGCAGCGCCTCGCCGAGACCCTGACGGCGCCAGGCCCTGCGGACACCGAGCATGCCGACGTAGCCGGCGTTCGGGTCGACCGAGTCCTGCCGGCAGATCGAGAAGCCGGCGAGCTCGCCGTCCGCGAAGGCGAGGAACCAGATCGACGGATCGTACGAGGGGCTCTCGACCAGCCAGTGCGCCCATTCCTCGAAGGTCTCGTCGTAGGTGTCGTTCGTGTCCTGCCACACCTCGATCACCGTGCTGTACAGGAGGCGATGGTCGGCCTCGGTCGCGGTGCGAACCGAGATGCCTTTCGGCCAAGTGGGCTCGCGCTCGTCGCCCCCGAGATCGATCTCCATCCGGTAGGAGTGGCGAACGGGTGCGAAGCCCAGCGTCGCGAACGCGTCGACGATGCGCGCGTCCTCGTCCGAGGTCCAGACCCGGATCCGGCCCTTTGCCGCGCGCTCGTCCAGCCACGCGACGAGCTCCGGCACCACCTCCTCGGCCGGCGCGTCGGGGGCGACCTTGACGTCGCACCACCAGAGCGGCGGGTCCTCGCGCGTCCCATCGACGTCCGCGTAGCCGATCAGCCGGCCGTCCCGCTCCAGCACCCGAATGTCCCGCTCGATCTCCACGGCGGGTGAGGTCAGCCAGCTCCTCAAGTCGTCCGCCGTCGCGTCGGCCTCGCCGAACGCGGCCAGCTGATGCGCGTTCATCAGCTCGAGCATCGCGTCGAACTCGTCGTCGCGAGGCGGACGCAGGCTCATGCCGAAGCGGGCACGAGCTCGTCGAGCGTGTCCGGCAGGCTCGAGAGGTCGGGCAGCTCGCGGTCTGGCTCCGGGTCGGCGACCTCACCGAGCCGGTTGATCCAGACGATCTTCAGCCCCAGCTCGCGCGCAGGAGCGACGTCGTGGAAGAGGCTTGCCGCGACGTGGACGTGGTGGGCGCGGTCGGCGGTCGTCAGCTCGAAGAATCGCTCCCAGTGCGCGTGCGCGGGCTTGTAGGAGCGGACCTCCTCGGCGACGATCGCGACGTCGACCGGCACGCCGAGCTGCCGCTGGGAAGCGGCGATCAGGTCGCGATCGGTGTTCGAGAGGATCGCGAGATTCCAGCCGCGGCGGCGCAGCTCGGCGAGCGCCTCGGGCACCTCGCGAAACGCGGGCCAGTCCGGGAGCGACCGGGCGAGAGCCCCCGTCTCGCCCTCCGGGATCGCGAGGTCGTTCTCGGCGGCGAGCCGCTCGAGCGTGAGCGAGAGCACCTCCGCGTAGCTGTGGAACGCCTCGGCCTGGACCTCAGGCTCGAGCCGGTGGTAGCGCGCGAGCAGCTCCGGCGCGCGCTCGGCGCCGAAGTACTCCTCGAGCACAGCGCGGATCCCGGCATTCCAGTCGATCAGCGTGCCGTAGCAGTCGAAAGTCGCCCAGCGAGACATGGCCGAGAGCTTACTGTTGGCTCATGGTCGAGGTCCGCGCTCTCGTCGCCTCCGACTGGCCCGCGGTGGCCGCGATCTTCGCGGAGGGTCTCGCGACCGGCAACGCCACCTTCGAGACGTCGGTGCCGACCTGGGAGGACTGGGACGCCCGGCACCTGCCGGAGCACCGGCTCGTCGCGGAGCTCGACGGCGAGATCGCCGGCTGGATCGCCGTCGTCCCCTACTCGAGCCGCGCGGCCTACCGCGGCGTCGGCGAGGAGAGCGTCTACGTCGCCGAGCGTGCGCGCGGCCGAGGCGTGGGACGGACGCTCCTCTCGGCGCTGATCGCGAGCGCGCGCGACGGCGGCCTCTGGACGCTGCAGGCGGGGATCTTTCCCGAGAACGAGGCGAGCATCGCGCTGCACCGCTCGCTCGGCTTCCGCGAGGTCGGCGTTCGCGAGCGGATCGGGCAGCTCAGCGGCGCCTGGCGCGACGTCGTCCTGCTCGAGCTACGCCTCTAGGCTCTAACAGGCTTACTCGGCGAGCTTGCGGAAGACGACGCACGCGTTGTGCCCGCCGAAGCCGAACGAGTTCGAGACGCCGACGGAGATGTCCGCCTTCCGCGCCTCGTTCGGGATGTAGTCGAGGTCACACGTCGGATCCGGGTCCTCGTAGTTGATCGTCGGCGGCAGGACGCCGCGCTCCGTGGCCAGGATGGTGAAGATCGCCTCGACTGCGCCCGCGGCGCCCAGACAGTGGCCGGTGGCGCCCTTCGTCGACGAGACCGGGACCTTGCGGGCGAGCTCCTCACCCAGAGCGAGCTTGATCACGCGCGTCTCGGACGTGTCGCCGAGCGGAGTCGAGGTGCCGTGCGCGTTGATGTAGCCGATCTCCGACGGGTCGATGCCCGCGTCGTCGAAGGCCATCGTCATCGCGCGCGCGGGGTTCGTCCCGGCCGGGTCCGGCTCGGTGACGTGATTCGCGTCCGACGAGACGCCGTAGCCGATCAGCTCGGCGTAGATCTTCGCTCCGCGCGACTTCGCGTGCTCGAGCTCCTCGAGCACGACCGCGCCGCCGGCCTCACCCATCACGAAGCCGTCACGACCGGCGTCGAACGGACGAGACGCGCCCTTGGGGTTGTCGTTCCGCCGCGAGAGAGCGCGCATGGCGCCGAAGCCCGCGATGCCGACGCGCGTGATCCCGGCCTCGGTGCCGCCGCAGATCATCGCGTCGGCGCGGCCGAGCCGGATCGCGTCCGCGCCCTCGCCGATCGCCATGTTCGACGCTGCGCACGCGGTGCACTGGGAGGAGAGCGGCCCGCGCGTGCCCAGCTCCATCGAAACCCAGCCGGCGCCCATGTTCGGGATGATCGCGGTGATCGAGAACGGGTTGACGCGGTCGGGCCCGCGGTCGATCAGCGTCTGGTAGCAGTCCTGGAAAGCGCCGAGGCCGCCGATCCCCGTCGCGATCGACGCGCCGATCCGGTCGGGCTCCTTTGCGATGTCGATCCCCGAGTCGGCTTCCGCCTGGCGCGAGGCTGCGACGATCATCTGCGCGAAGCGATCCATGCGGCGCGCCTGCTTGTGCTCGATCCACTTCGTCGGCTCGAAGTCCTTCAGCTCACAGGCGAAGTGGACCGGAAACTCGCTGGCGTCGAATTGCTCGATGTCGCCCGCGCCGGACTCGCCCGCAATCAGGCTCTCCCAGGAGGACTCGATGTCGTTGCCGAGCGGCGAGACCATGCCGAGCCCGGTCACGACCACACGCCGTCTTCCGTTTTGCTCCACTTACATCCCCAGTCCGCCGTCGACCAGCAGTACCTCGCCCGTGATGAACGAGGCCGCGTCCGAGCAGAGGAAGCGTACCGCTCCGGCGACGTCCTCCGGCTCACCAAGCCGACCGAGGGGCGTGTTCGTCAGCATCGCGGTCGTCGCCTCCTCGGGCAGGACGTCCGTGAGCTGCGTCTTGACGTACCCGGGTGCAACGACGTTGGCGCGGACGTTGCGAGAGCCGAGCTCCCGGGCCAGCGACTTCGTGAAGC
This sequence comes from uncultured Gaiellaceae bacterium, assembly GCA_963765705.1. GTDB lineage: Bacteria > Actinomycetota > Thermoleophilia > Gaiellales > Gaiellaceae > Gaiellasilicea. Next base: position 266,147 of record CAVXXJ010000011.1, on the reverse strand, counting down.
CGATGATTCCGGCCTTCGACGCCGCGTAGTTGGTCTGGCCCCAGTTGCCGTGCACGCCGACGATCGACGAGATGTTGACGATCGAGCCGCCGCGCTTCTTCATCATCGGACGCGTGACGGCGCGGCAGGTGTAGAAGACCGACGAGAGGTTCGTGTCGATGACCGTGCGCCAGTCGTCGTCGGACATGCGCGCGAGCAAGCCGTCCCGGGTCAGGCCCGCGTTGTTGACGAGAATGTCGAGATCGCCGGCCTCCTCGACGAGACGGCGCGCATCCTCCGCGCTCGAGACGTCCGCCTGGATCGCGCGACCGCCGATCTCGGCCGCGAGCGCCTCAGCCTCCTCCTGTCCGGAGCGGTAGCCGACGACGACGCTCGCGCCGGCCGCGGCGAGCTCGACGGCGATCGCCCGTCCGATTCCGCGCGACGCCCCTGTGACCAGCGCCGATCTTGCCTTCGAGCGAAGCGAACGCCGCGTCAGGCAAGCGTTTCCTCCAGCTCGCGCAACTCCTGCATGTTGCTGACGGAGACGGTGCGCACGCTCCTGTCGATCCTCTTCAGTAAACCGCTGAGCACGTTGCCGGGCCCTACCTCCACGAAGGTCGTGACGCCCTTGCCGACGAGCTCTCGCGCCGCCTGGGTGAACCGGACCGGCGCCGTCAGCTGCTCGATCAGGAGCTCGCGGTAGCGCGCCGCATCCTCGAGCTTCGCCGTCACCGTCGACATGAACGCCGTCCGCGGGTCGGCGAAGTGGATCTTCTCGACGGCAGGCCGAAGCTTGTCGGCCGCCCGCTCCACGAGCGGCGAGTGGAACGCACCCGAGACGCGCAGCCGGATCGCACGCCGAGCTCCTGCCTCTTCCGCTTCGCTGCAGCACTCGCCGACGGCGTCGTCCTCACCGGACACGACGATCTGGCCGGGGCAGTTGTAGTTCGCAGGCCAGACGTTCGCGATCTTGCGGCACAACCCCTCGACGACCTCGTCGGCGAGACCGAGAATCGCGGCCATCGAGCCCGGATGCGCCTTCGCCGCCTCGGCCATCGCGATCCCGCGCTCGCGGACGAGCCCGATCGCCTCGGCGGGGCTGATCGACTCGGCGGCGCCGAGCGCCGCGAACTCGCCGACCGAGTGGCCGACGACGAAGTCCGGCACGATCCCGTGGGCGCGGATCGCTTCGTTGATCGCCAGGCTCGTCGTGACGAGCGCCGGCTGCTGCAATTTCGTGTCGAGCAGGTCCTCGACCGGGCCGTGGAAGCAGACCTGCTTGAGGTCGAGCCCGGAGGCTTCGCTCCCGGCTTCGTAGACGGCCATCGCCTCCGGCACGGCCTCGGCGATGTCGCGTCCCATGCCGGCTTCGTACGAGCCCTGGCCCGGGAACATGAAGGCGATCTTGGTCACGCTGCTTTCCTCTCTGTGCTCGTTGAACTGCCTGTCCATTCGATCAGCGCGGAGCCCCATGTCAAGCCCGCTCCCATTCCCGTCATCAGCACCAATTCTCCCTCGCGCAGCCGCCCGTCTGCAGCGGCGTCGGCGAGCGCGAGCGGAATCGAGCCTGAAGAGGTATTCCCATACCGGTCGACATTGATCACGATCTTCTCCGGCGGGATCCCGAGCTTGCCCGCAGCGTGGTCGATGATTCGCTTGTTCGCCTGGTGCGGGACGTACACGTCGACGTCGTCGACGGTCTTGCCGCACTCGGCCAGCACCTTCTCCGCCGAGCTGACCATGACGCGCGTCGCGAACTTGAACACCTCGCGTCCGTTCATCTTCACGAGCTTGTCGGCGTTCTCGAAGTGACGCGAGCCGCTGCCCGGCAGCCAGAGGCTGTCTCCACCGCCGCCGTCCGCGCCGAGCTCGAACCCGAGGAAGCCGCCCTCCTCGACCCGCTCGATCACGACCGCGCCCGCTCCGTCGCCGAACAGCACCAGCGTGGAGCGGTCGGTCCAGTCGAGGATCTTGGAGAGGACGTCGCCGCCGACCACGAGCGCCCGCTTCGACAGCCCCGACGAGACCATCCCGTAGGCCTGAGCCAGTGCGTACATGAAGCCCGTGCACCCGGCGAGCAGGTCGTAGGCAGCCGCGTCGGGCATGCCGAGCGAGTCCGCGAGCAGCGCGGAGCTCGTCGGGAACATCATGTCCGGCGTCACGGTCGCGACGACGATCAGGTCGATCGAGGCCGCGTCGACGCCTGCGTCGGCCAGGGCGGCGACTGCCGCCGGTGCCGCGATGTCGGTGAGCGCCTGCTCCTTGGTCGCGAACCGGCGCTCGCGGATGCCGGTGCGCTCGATGATCCACTCGTCGGTCGTGTCGACGAACTCCTCGAGATCCTTGTTCGTGAAGACTTGGTCCGGAACGAAGACGCCGAGGCCGGTGATGCCGATCCGGGCGCCGTTGGCCGAGCCGATCACGACGACTGGTCCACGGCGAACGTCAGGGTTCCGCGCACGGCGAGCTCGCCGTCGACGGTCGCGCGCGCCTTGCCACGCCCGATCGGGCCGCGCACCGTCTCGAGGTCGCACTCGAGCGTCAGCCGGTCGCCCGGCCGGACGACGCGCTTGAACCGGACGCCGTCGATGCCGGCGAAGAGCGCGATCCGCCCGCGGTTCTCCTCCAGGCTCAGCACGGCGACCGCGCCGGCCTGGGCGAGCGCCTCGACCATCTTCACGCCCGGCATGATCGGGTTGCCGGGAAAGTGCCCGGCGCAGTCCTCCTCGGTGACGAGCTTGCGCGCGACGACGCGCACGTTCGGCTCGAGCTCGATCACCTCGTCGAGCAGGAGGAACGGATCCCGGTGCGGCAGGATCGCCTCGATCTCGGCCTTTCCCAGCGGCAGCTTCATGCGGACAGCCGCTCCCTGAGGCCGTTGCGGCCGCGGTGGGCGTAGCACTTGGCCGTGCCGACCGGCATCCCCTCCGAGCCTGCGATCTCCGCGAAGCTGAAGTCGAAGGCGTCCTTGAGGACGACCACCTTCGCCTGCGCCGGCGCGATCTGGGCGAGGCAGGCCCCGAGCTCGGCACGGAGCTCGGACACCTCCGCCGCCCGCGCCGGATCGCCGTCGCGCGCCTCGCGGCGGTCCTCCTCGAGTGGCTCGCAGCGCCGCGCCAGCTGCCGCTGCGCCACGTCCCGGCACGCATTCACCGTCAGACGGTGCAGCCACGTCGAGAACGACGACTCGCCCCGGAACTGAGGCAGCTTCACGCACAGCTTCGCGAGTGCGTCCTGCGCCGCATCGCGTGCGTCCTCCCGGTCGCGCAGCAGGTGCTGCGCCAACCGTTGCACCCTGGGCGCGTGCCGCTCGCACAGCGCCTCGAGCGCTCGCGCATCGCCGTCCTTCGCTCGTCTCACCAAGATCGGGTCGCTCAGCCTCTCGTAGACGAGCGGCGCATCGGGCCGCAAGTCTTGCCCGATTGGACGCGATCGAAGGCGCGGCGGTTGCACCCGGCCGAGTTTACGGCCCGGAGGGGTTGTCAGCGCTTCGAGGCCGGGATGCTGGAGTTACCGGCGGCGTCCCAGGCGACCGCACGAACGATGCCGAGCTTGGGCGCGTTCGGGACGCGCGCCTCGCCGGCGGCGAGCGCCTCGTACACCAGGCTGCGCGTGCCGAAGCGGAGCGTCAGTCGTGCCGGCTCGCTGACCCAGAGCCTGAGCGGGTAGCGCTGCACGATCCGGATCTTCGGCTGCCGCGTGTCGGCGCTGAACGGGCACGGCGATGGTCGACGTCGCGAACGCGTCCGTCGCCTCGACCACCGCGTCGTAGGTGCCGTCGAGCAGCCTTCCGACCCGCTTCGCGCCGTCCCAGTCGACCTTCCGGACGCCTGGCTCGAGCGGTCCCTTGAACGGAGTCGCAACCCACTTCCCCTGCTTGAGGATCCGCAGCCGGACCTCGGCCGGGCCGGTGAGCTCGAAGCTGAAGGCGATCCGGTCGGCGCGTCCGTCGGCGTTGGGCGAGAAGGCGAGGCGTGCAGCACGGACGTCGCCGAGCGTCCGACTGACCGCGAGCTGCGTCGTGGCTGTCGCCTGCCGGCCGCCCGTCGCGGTCGCAAGCAGCTCGATCTGGAAGATCCCGTCCGGCAGCACGACCGGATCGAAGCGCAGAGCGTGCTCACCGGCCCGCTTCCAGGCCTTGTTGGCGATCGTCGCCACCTCGTCGCCCGAGGCTGTCGCGCACCTTGACGGTGACGTTGGCCGGCGGAGTTCAGCGTGTAGGTCAGCGTCGTCTGCGTCGGCGATGTCGTCCTCGTTCGGCGAGACCGTCTCCGGGTCGGCCGCGAGCCCTGCGATCGAGAGGGCCACCTCGCTGCTGCCGCCGCCGATCGGGCCGAGCGCCGGCGTCACGCTGTCCTCCGACCGAATCGCGTAGGTGTAGCTGCCGGGCGGGAGCAGCGTCGCATCCCAGGTCCAATCGACGTTTGCGCCGAACCCCGCCCAGGAGGCCAGAACGATCCCGGCCGAGTCGTAGGCCTCGACCGTCCACGGCAGCGCCGACGACAGCCGCGCCCGGAATCGCACCGTGCCCGGCACGGAGCCGGTGACGACTGGCGAGTAGAGCTTCGGCAGGCCGACGCACCGCTGCATCGCCCGCGAGCGCGGTGAGCAGGCCGTAGAGCTGGTTCCCGGGGCAGTCGGTGAAGCCGGCGTCGCGGTGGCCGGAGACGGTGCGGAGGAAGACGGGCAGCCCGGCCGGGAAGCGGGCGTTGCCGCCCGAGATGAACGAGAGCGTCGACGCCGGGTCGACGTGAGCGATGTCGAGCCGCCACGCGAGCAGGACCGCGAGGGTTTCGCGCGCCTTCTGGGAGACGGCGAGCGAGCTGTACTCGCCGAGCAGCGAGACGCCGACCGAGCCGGTGTTGAACCCCTCTGCGTGGGCGCCGACGACGTTGCGCTCGATGCCCCCGTAACGGCCCTCGAACACCTGGCCGAAGCGGTCGACGAGGAAGTTGTAGCCGATGTCGTTCCAGCCGTTTCCCTTCACGTGGTAGAGCTGGATCGCGCGAACGATCGCGGGCGACTGCGCCGCCGTGTAGCCGTTCGCACCGGCCGTGTGATGCACGAGCGCGAGCCGCAGCGTCGGCGCGAACGAGGGCGCAGCGCGCCTGATCTTCTCGTCCGCGTTCCAGCCGCTGCGCGGGAGGATGGCGGGCGCACCCGCAACCTGGAGCTTGCGTCCGGGGACACCGGGCGTCGGGCTCCAGACGAAGAAGGCGCGAAGCTTGCGTGACGTTGCCGCGGAGGCGGTACTCGATCCGGTCGGAGGGGCCGACCCACCACGGGTTCCCGAGCCGCCACGAGCCTGCCCTGGCCCGCTCGGCGGTGCCGGCGTCGGGCCGGTCCTCGGCCTCGGGAGCAGCCGCCTCCCAGTCGCTCCAGCGTCCGGCGAGAGAGCGCGTCCGGAACTGCACCGAGCCGGGCCCGCGCCAGTGGAGGCCGACGAGGTTGAAGCGAGCCGGCGGCTTGCCCGACGCAAGCGCTCGCTCACCGGCGAGCGGCACGTTGCGCATCGCGATCGTCGCGTCCTCCGCCTGCGCGGCGGCGGGGAGAGCGAGCGCGAGCAGGATTGCGAGGCGAAGAATTCTCATGCGGGAGCCACCTGACGGTGGCAGTCGCACCCTTCGCCCGCAAGGGAAAAGCCCCTGCATTGATAGAATCCTTACGAGTTGGCGCGGGGAGCACTCCTGTTGCTTACCGGGCTCGCCACGGCTCTGGCGCTGGCTGCGCCGGCCTCGGCGGCGCCCTCCGGCCGCGTTCTCGTCGCCGAGTTCGAGAACGATGTCAACCCCGTCACGCAGGAGTACCTGCTCGACGCGATCGAGCAGGCGGAGGAGGACGGGTTCGCGGCGATCGTGATCGAGATGGATACGCCCGGCGGGCTCGGCTCGTCGATGCGCGCGATCGTGAAGGCGATCCTCGCCGCGAAGGTGCCGGTGATCGTCTACGTCGCGCCGTCCGGAGCGAGCGCCGACTCCGCGGGCGCCGTCATCGGCATGGCCGCCGACGTGCTCGCGATGGCGCCGCAGACGAACATCGGCTCGTCGACCCCGATCTCGGTCGGCGGCGAGGACATCTCCCGTGACCTCCGCCGCAAGGTGGTGAACGACGCCGCGGCCTACATCGGCGAGCTCGCACGCGAGCACGAGCGCAACGTCGCGGTTGCACGCGAGATGGTCACGAAGGCGACCAACCTCGGCGCCCGCGAGGCGCTCCGCCGGGACGTGATCGACGTCCTCGCGACCGACTACGACGATCTCTTCCGCCAGATCGACGGCGACACCGTCGAGCCGAAGGGCCTGGTCGTGAGGGTAGGCGCGGGCACGCAGGTGAAGCGGATCGAGATGTCGGCCTGGAAGCGGATCCTCGACATCCTGATCGATCCGAACATCATCGCGCTGATGCTCTCGGTCGGGCTGATCGGGATCGTCGTCGAGCTCTGGAATCCCGGCCTGATCTTCCCCGGCACGGTCGGGGCGATCTCGCTGATCGTCGGCCTGTACGGGCTGCAGGTGCTGCCGGTCTCGGCCGCCGGCCTGCTGCTGATGATCCTCGCGGCGGCGTTCTTCGTCGCGGAGGCGTTCATCGTCTCGCACGGCGCGCTCTCGGTCGCGGGCGCCGTCATGTTCGTGATCGGCTCGCTGCTCCTGTTCGACCCCGCCGGCGACGCCTACCAGGTGTCGCTGCCGGTCGCGCTCGCGATCTCCGGGACGCTGATGCTCCTCTTCGGCTTCGCGCTGACGAAGGCCGCGCAGGCTCGGCGGATGCCGGCGTCGGTCGGAGCGCACCGGCTGATCGGCGAGCCGGCGCAGGTGCGCGGCGAGCACCTCGTGTTCGTCGACGGCGAGCTCTGGCAGGCGCACAGCGCCGACGGCACGCCGCTCGAGCCCGGTGAGGCGGTCGTCGTCGAGGCGGTCGACCAGGAAGGACTCCGGCTGACCGTAGGATCCCCGGTACCCGCTCCCGAAAGGACGTGACTCGTTGATCGCCCTGATCGCAATCGCTGCTGCTGCCTTCCTCGTGCTGATGTTCCTGTTCGCCGCGATCAAGGTCGCGCGCGAGTACGAGCGCGGCGTCATCTTCCGGCTCGGCCGGCTGCTGCCCGAGCCCAAGGGCCCCGGCCTCTTCTTGCTGATCCCGGTGATCGACCGGATGGTCAAGGTCGACCTGCGCACGATCACGCTGAACGTGCCGCCGCAGGAAGTGATCACGAAGGACAACGTCCCCGTCCGGGTGAACGCGGTCGCCTACTTCCGGATCGTCGAGCCGAAGAACGCGATCGTCCAGATCGAGAACTTCATGGTCGCGACGTCGCAGATCGCCCAGACGACGCTGCGCTCCGTGCTCGGCCAGCACATGCTCGACGAGCTGCTCTCCGAGCGGGACAAGATCAACGCGATCCTGCAGAACATCATCGACGAGGCGACCTCGCCGTGGGGCGTCAAGGTCTCGATCGTCGAGGTGAAGGACGTCGAGATCCCGGCGGGAATGCAGCGCGCGATGGCCCGCCAGGCCGAGGCCGAGCGCGAGCGGCGCGCGAAGATCATCGCCGCCGAGGGCGAGTTCCAGGCCTCCCAGAAGCTCGCCGACGCCGCCGACGTGATGGCCAAGTCGCCGATGGCGCTGCAACTGCGCTACCTGCAGACGCTGCTCGAGATCGGGGCGACGAACGCGACCACGATCGTCTTCCCGGCCCCGATCGACATGCTGACCGCCTTCATGGACAAGGCGACGCGCAGCGGCGGGGAAGTGACGAGCGGGAGCTAGCTACCGAGCTGATTGGCGCTGCGGAAGCGCCGAGCGGCTTCGATCGCCGCGCCGAGATTCAGACCCTTGTCCTTGGCCTGCTTGATCAGCATGACCGTCTCGAGCGCGTCGATGTCGTAGATCCGCTGCTTCTTGCCCTTGGTCGGAATCTGCGCCTTGTTCGTCCAGTAATCGAGCTGCATCTTCGAGATTCCGGCGATCTGGCAGACCTGCCCCAGATAGAGCTCGATCTTCTCCAGGTGCTCCGAGAGGTTCACGGGCTCGAGAATGTCTACTTGTGTGTTGTAAGCCATGCTGATCCCTTTATCGGCAGATACGGCGGCGTCTGAAGAGAAACATATACACCGTTTTCCGCTCTTTGTGAAGAGAAAAGGTAGCTTTCTCGACTTTTGGACGGGGAGCCCGAAAAGGGGCTATTCGTCGTCCTCGTCGGCCGCCGGCTCCTCCGGGGTCGACGGGTAGCCGTCCTCGTCGAAGTCGGGCTCGGCCAGCGGCTCGACACCCGCCTCGACTGCGGCGTCCGCAGCGGCCTCGACCGCCTCCGAGGCCTCACTCTCGACCACGGGAGCAAGGCTCGAGACCTGCTCGTCGCCGCGCAGCCGCATCACGATCACACCCTGCGTCGCGCGGCCCAGCCGCTTGATCTCGTCCACCGACATCCGGATCACGGTGCCGCCGGTCGAGATCAGCATCACGGCGTAGCCGTCACGGACGACGCGCGCGCCGACGAGCTGGCCGCGATCCTTGGTCAGCTGGACTGTCTTGACGCCGAGCCCGCCGCGGCCGGTCTGGCGGTACTCCGCGATGCGGGTGCGCTTGCCGTAGCCGTTCTCGGTCACGACGAGCAGGTCGGCCTCGTCGGTCGCATTGTTGATCTCGATCACCTCGTCACCCTCGCGCAGGCTCATCCCGCGGACGCCCTCGGTGGAACGGCCGGTGGGGCGAACGGCGCTCTCGTGGAAGCGGACGGCCTGACCCTTGCGCGAGACCATCAGGATGTCGTTGTCGCCGGTCGTGTGCCGGACGCCGATCAGCTCGTCGTCGTCGCGGAGCTTGATCGCGATGATCCCGTCGGCCTTCAACGGCGTGTTGTAGTCGAGGAACTTCGTCTTCTTGACGACGCCTCGCTTCGTCCCGAAGACCAGGAACTCGGCGTCCTTGAAGTCGCGCGTCTGGATGACGGCGCGGATCTGCTCGTCCTGGCGGAAGGGGAGCAGGTTGACGATCGCCCGGCCCTTGGACTGGCGGGAGCCGAGCGGCAGCTCGTGCACCTTCAGCCGGTAGACCTTGCCGACGGTGGTGAAGAAGAGGACGTAGTCGTGCGTGGAGGCGACGAAGAGGTGCTCGATGAAGTCCTCGTCCTTCAGATCCATGCCCATCACGCCGACGCCGCCGCGGCGCTGCTCCCGGTAGGAGGTCACAGGTAGGCGCTTGATGTAGCCCGAGCGCGTGATCGCGATCACCATGTCTTCCTCGGCGATCATGTCCTCGAGCGAGAACTCGCCCTCGGCGGCGATGATCTCGGTGCGCCGGTCGTCCGACTTGCCGTAGACCGTCTTGAGCTCGAGCAGCTCCTCGCGGATCAGCGCGTCGATCCGGGCCGGGTCGCCGAGAATCGCACGCAGCTCGGCGATCCGCTCCTGGAGGTCGGCGTACTCCTGCTCGACCCGCTTGCGCTCGAGCCCGGTGAGGGCGCGCAGCCGCAGGTCGAGGATCGCGGTCGCCTGGATCTCGGAGAGCGAGAACTGAGACATCAGCTCCTCGCGCGCGTGATCGGTGTCGTCGGCGCCGCGGATCACCTTGATCACCTCGTCGAGGTTGTCGAGCGCGATCAGATAGCCGGCGAGGACGTGCGCCCGTTCCTCCGCCTTGCGCAGCTCGTACTTGGAGCGGCGGGTGACGATCTCCCGCTGGAAGTCGAGGTAGTGCGTGACGAGCTCGAGCAGCGAGAGCGTCTTCGGGATGTTGTCTACAAGGGCAACGGCGTTGTAGCCGAAGGTCGCCTGCAGCGAGGTGTGCTTGTAGAGCTTGTTCAGGACGACCTGCGGGATCGCGTCGCGCTTCAGCTCGATCTGGACCCGCATGCCCGTCCGGTCGGAGTGGTCGGCGAGGTCGGAGATCTCGGTGATCACCTTTTCCTGGACGAGCTCGGCGATCTTCTTGATCACGCCGGAGTCGCCGCCCTTCTTGACCCCGTACGGGAGCTCGGAGACGATGATCGCCGTCTTGCCGCCGCGCAGCTCCTCGATGTGGGCGCGCGCGCGCATGACGATCCGGCCGCGGCCGGTGCGGTAGGCGTCGCGGATTCCCTGGCGGCCGAGGATGATCGAGCCGGTCGGGAAGTCGGGGCCCTTGACGTGCTTCATCAGGTCGTCGGCGTTCGCGTCGGGCTTGTCGATCAGCTGGACGATCGCGTCGACGATCTCGCCGAGGCGGTGCGGCGGCATGTTCGTCGCCATCCCGACGGCGATGCCGGCCGAGCCGTTGACGAGCAGGTTGGGGAAGCGTGAGGGCAGCACCGAGGGCTGCGTGCGCGACTCGTCGTAGTTCGGGCTCGCAGTCGATCGTGTCCGAGTCGATATCCCGCAACATCTCGGTCGCGATCTTCGAGAGACGCGCCTCGGTGTAGCGCATCGCGGCCGGCGGATCGTCGTCGATCGAGCCGAAGTTGCCCTGCCCGTCGACGAGCGGGTAGCGCAGCGAGAAGGGCTGCGCCATTCGCGTCAGCGTGTCGTAGATCGACGCGTCGCCGTGAGGGTGGTACTTGCCCATGACGTCGCCGACGGTGGCGGCCGACTTCTTGTAGGGGCGGTTCGGCTGCAACCCGGCCTCGTGCATCCCGAAGAGGACTCGCCTGTGGACTGGCTTGAGGCCGTCGCGCACGTCGGGGAGCGCGCGCCCGACGATGACGCTCATCGCGTAGTCGAGGTAGCTCGTGCGCATCTCCTGCTCGAGCTCGCGCGACTCGATCCGGCCGCCGCCCAGTGGTTCGTTGATCAGGTCGGCCATCGGTGGTTAGACGTCCAGGAAGCGCACGTCGCGTGCGTTCGCTTCGATGAAAGCTCGCCGCGGCTCGACCGCGTCGCCCATCAGCGTCGAGAAGAGCCGGTCGGCGGCCGAGGCGTCCTCGACGTCGACCCGCAGCAGCAGGCGCTTCGACGGATCCATCGTCGTCTCCCACAGCTGCTCCTCGTTCATCTCGCCGAGACCCTTGAAGCGCGAGAGCGTCAGGCCCTCCTTCGCGAGATCGAGCGCCTCGGCACGCAGCTCCGCGAACGTCTCCGCCCCGCGCGTCTTCTTGCCGGCGGAGAGCTTGAACGGAGGCGGGCCGACGACCTCGATCAGCTTCCCGTAGGCGCGGCGCAGGTTGGCGTAGATCGGCGAGCCGAGCAGGTCGACCGGAACGGTGATGTGGGTGGCCGCGCTCGTCTCGGTCTCGATCACCTTCAGCTCGATCAGGCCGTCGGTCTGGCCGAGAACGCTGAGCGCGTAGCCGTTGTCGAGCGCGTCGACGACCGCCTTGTCGAGGTCGGCGAGCGAGGCAACGTCGGTCTCGACGAGCCGGTGCGCGACCATGAAGTCGGCGGCGGCCGCACCGAAGTCGGCGCGCAGGCGGCCGAGCCAGCCCTCGAACTCGGGCAGCGCGCGCATGAAGCGCCCCCAGCGCGCCTCGGTCAGCTTCAGCTCCTCGCCCTCGCGCGAGGAGATGACGAGCTCGCCGACGCGCTCCCGCACGAGCAGCTCCTCGAGCTGGGCGTCCTTCTCGAAGTAGTACTCCTGGTTGCCGAGCTTGACCTTGTAGAGCGGCGGCACGGCGATGTAGATGTGGCCGCGCTCGATCAGCTCCGGCATCTGCCGGTAGAGGAACGTGAGGATCAGGGTGCGGATGTGAGAGCCGTCGACGTCGGCGTCGGTCATCACGATCACGCGGTGGTAGCGGAGCTTGGCGATGTCGAACTCTTCGCCGATCGAGGTGCCGATCGCGGTGATCATCGCCTGGATCTCGTTGTTCGAGAGCACCTTGTTGATCCGGTTCTTCTCGGAGTTGATGATCTTCCCGCGCAGGGGCAGGATCGCCTGGTAGGTGCGGTCGCGGCCCATCTTCGCCGAGCCGCCGGCGGAGTCGCCCTCGACGATGAAGAGCTCGGCGGACTCGGGATCCTTGATCGAGCAGTCGGCGAGCTTGCCCGGCAGCGACATGCTCTCGAGCGCGCTCTTGCGGCGCGTCAGCTCGCGCGCCTTGCGTGCCGCCTGGCGCGCCCGAGACGCGGAGACCGCCTTCATGATGATCTGGCGCGCGTCCTGCGGGTTCTCCTCCATGAACTCGGCCAGCTTCTGGTTGACCGCCGTCTTGACGAGGCTCTCGATCGGCGGGTTGCCGAGCTTGGTCTTCGTCTGCCCCTCGAACTGCGGGTTGCGCAGCTTCACCGAGATCACCGCGGCCAGGCCCTCGCGGACATCCTCGCCCTCGAGGTTGTCCTCCTTCTCCTTCAGCAATCCCTTGTCGCGCGCATAGCGGTTGAGCGTGCCCGTGAGCGCCGCGCGGAAGCCCGAGAGGTGGGTGCCGCCCTCGTGCGTGTTGATGTTGTTCGCGAACGAGTAGACCGAGTCGACGTAGGACGAGTTCCACTGCATCGCGATCTCGACGGCGCCGTCGTCGTTCTCGGACTCGAAGTAGACGATGTGCTTGTGGACGGAGTCCTTCGCGTCGTTGACGTAGGCGACGAAGTCCTTGATCCCGCCCTCGGCGTAGAACTCGTGCCGGTCCTCGCCCTCGCGCTCGTCGATGAGCACGATCCGCAGGCCGCGCGTGAGGAATGCCGTCTCTCGCATCCGCGTCACGAGCGTCTGGATCGAAAAGTCGATCTCCTCGAAGATCTCGCCGTCGGGGAGGAAGTGGATCTTCGTGCCGGTGTCGCCCTTGTCGGCCTTGCCGACGACCTCGACGTCGGCCAGCGGGACGCCGCGCTCGAACTCCTGGCGGTAGATCTTGCCGTCGCGGCGCACTTCCGCGATCAGGCGCTCGGAGAGCGCGTTGACGACCGAGACGCCGACGCCGTGCAGGCCGCCGGAGACCTTGTAGCCGTCGCCGCCGAACTTGCCGCCGGCGTGCAGCTTCGTCAGGACGACCGTCAGCGCGGACTCACCGGTCTCGGCCATCGCGTCGACCGGAATGCCCGAGCCCCAGTCCCTGACGGTGACCGAGTTGTCCGGATTCAGGGTCACTTCGATCCGGTCGTTGCGCCCGGCGAGCGCCTCGTCGACGGAGTTGTCGACGACCTCGTAGACGAGATGGTGGAGCCCGCGGGCGCCCGTCGAGCCGATGTACATCCCGGGCCGTAGCCGAACGGGCTCGAGGCCCTCCAGAACGGTGATGTCTTTAGCGGTATATGCGGTTTCGGTCATCAAAAAAGCCCTGCAAATGAGCATCTTGCGGGCAGAAAGCAGTGTATCAGAAACTGCGGTCGGAGCGGGCCTCGGCAGACCCCCGCGCGAGGCTCGCAGCGGCCGCTCGCGCGACGTACTCGCGCAGCTCCTCGTCCTCGATTCCGGCAGCGATCTCGGCGGCCTCCGCGCGGTGCTCGGCGCCCACCTCGGGGCGGTCCGGAGCACGTCGGTCAGCGGCCTCCGCCTCGGGCTCCGGGATCGGCCCGGGCACGAAGCGGAGCGCCGGCGGAGTCGACTCGCCGAGCTCCGGACGGAGCTGATCGAGGATCGTCGCGGCGAGCCGCCCGAGCTCGAACGCCCACGTCGCCGAGGCCGTGTTCACGTGCAGCGTCCCGTCCCTGGCGAGGCGCGCGGGCCAGGCGTTTCGGGCCACGGTCTCACCGACTGCCTCGGGCCACACGCGCACGATGCCGACCATGTCGCCGTCAACCGGCCCGAAGCGGCCCAGCTCGCGGCGCACCTGGCTGTCGAGGCGGTCCATCAGCGGACACTCACGCGGCCGGGGACGACCTCGAGCAGCTGCGCCGGCTCGAGCGGCAGCGCCTCCGCGCCCGTCGCGGTCACGATCGCCTGTCCGACCCGCCCGATCCGCTCGGCGAGCGTCCGCCGGCGGGCTGCGTCGAGCTCCGAGAGCACATCGTCGAGCAGCACGAGCGGCGGCGTGCCCCGCTGCTCGGCGAGGACCTCCGCTTCGGCGAGCAGGAGCGACAGGACCGCGAGCCGCTGCTCGCCCTGCGAGCCGAAGCTGCGCAGCTCGCGCTCCCCGGAGCGGATCGTGATGTCGTCGAGGTGCGGCCCGAGCCCGGTGACGCCGCGCTCGAGATCGCGGTCGAGCCGCGCCTCGAGAGCCGCCGCCGTGGGTGCCTCCCCGGTGTAGTCGAGCGTCGCGTCCGGCAGACCGAGCTCGCCGGCGCGCTCGGCGAATCCGGGCGCGAGCTGCGCGATCGCCTCGCGGCGCGACTCGACGAGCGACGCCCCGAGCGCGGCCACCTGCTCCGTCCAGGGCACGACCGCGTCACGAGTCGAGACACCGACTGCGACTCGCCGCAGCGCCGCGTTCCGCTGCCCGACCGCAGCCGCGTATTCGAGCGGCAGCGGCGCCCGGCCGGGCAGCAGGCGCGCCAGCGTGCGGTCGAAGTACGCGCGCCGGGCAGCGGGGCCGCCCTTCACGACCGCGAGCCGGTCCGGCGTGAAGACGAGCGTCGAGACCTCGAGGCGCAGCTGCTCGGACGTGCGAAGCGGGGCGCCGTTCAGCTTGGCCCGCTTCCCTTGTTGCTGCAGCGTCACCTCGAGCGACAGCCGGCGCCCGTCGCGGTCGCCGGTGAGCGCGACGCGGGCGGCCGTCGCGCCAAGGCGGACGAGTTGCTGGTCGGCGCGGGTCCGGGGAGAGAATCCTTGCGTGCCGACGTGCAGCGACTCGAGCAGATTCGTCTTGCCGGCGCCGTTCGCGCCGGTCACGAGCACGAGACCCGGTTCGAGCGTGAGCTCCAGCCGTTCGTAGGAGCGGAAGTCGCGAAGGGTGACTGTTCGGACGATCAGGCTCGGCTTTACGCTGCCATTTTTACCCCGCCAACCTGATCGGCATGATCAGGTAGGTGAAGTCGCCGGCGGCGTCCTCGAGGATCGCCGGCCGGAGCGGGTTGATCAGCTTGAGCTTCACGTCGTCGCCCACGATCGAGTCGATGCCGTCACGCAGGAACTCGGCGTTGAACCCGATCAGGAACTCCTCGCCCGAGTAGGCCGCCGGCATCGTCTCCTGCGTCTCGCCGACGTCCTGGGTCTGCGCGGAGACCGTCAGCTCGCCCTCGGCCAGGCGCAGCCGGAGCGGTGAGTTCCGGAGCGCCAGCACGGAGGCGCGGCGCACGACGTCCGCGAGCTCGGACTTCGGCAGCGTCAGCTCGACCTCGAAGGCCTCGGGGAGCAACTGGCGGTAGTTCGGGAACTGGCCGTCGATCCGCCGGGTCGTCAGCCACGCGTCGCCGGTCCCGAAGACGACGTGGTTCTCGTGCACGCCGAGGTCGATCGTGTCGCCGCTGCCGCTCAGCCGCGAGAGCTCCGTGAGGGCCCTCGCCGGGATGATCGCCTCGAGCTCGGGCGCGGCCTCGCCGAGCGGCGTCTCCTTGACTGAGAGCCGGTACGAGTCGGTGGCGACCATGACGAGCTTGCCGGCCTCGAACCGGACGAGGATCCCGGTCAGCACCGGCCTCGACTCGTCCCGCGACGCGGACTTCGCAACCCGGTCGATGGTCTCGAGCAGCGCCTCGCGGTCGATCGCGTGCAGCTGGGCATCGACGGCCGGCAGCCGCGGGAAGTCCTCGGCGCTGAACGTGTGGAGGCGCGAGTTGTACGACCCGGAGACGATCTGGACCGTGCCCTCCTCGGGCTTGTACTCGAGCGAGACGTCGGCCTCCGGCAGCAGGCGCGCCAGCTCGGCGAACGGCTTGCCCGGGATCACGACCGCGCCGTCGCCTGCAGCGCGTGCGTCGAGCGTCGTTCGCAAGGAGAGCTCCATGTCGGTTGCGGCGAGCGTGATCGTGCCGCCCTCGACCCGGAGCAGGATCCCGGAGAGCACCTGCACCGTGCCCCGCGTCGAGACGGCCCGCGAGACGATGCCGAGCTTCGCGACGAGCTCGTCCCGTGCGACCTCGATCTTCAGCTGACTGCCTGCGCTCACTTCGGTGCTCGTCCCTTCCGCCGCTGGCGTCACGTCTACGTCCACGTCTGCTCCCGCCGTCTCTAGTTCCATTGTTTCTTTAAATCCTTTCGTAGTAGTACATAGGGAGTGTGGACGACGGGGAAGACGGCATCATTCCGCATTGCGAGGCCGTTTGCCCTGGGGGTCCCGGCGGGGGAGAAACTGTGGGAGTTAACAGCCTCGACCGGTTTTTGGAAAGTTCCCACAGATTCAGCCTGCTTGCTTGATCCGCGCCGTGAGCTCCTGCACAAGGTTGTACACAGAGCGGTCCTCGCGAATCATCCCTTCGATCTTCGCGTTCGCGTGCATCACGGTCGTGTGGTCGCGGCCGCCGAACTCCTTGCCGATCTTCGGTAGCGACGAGTCCGTGAGTGCGCGCGAGAGGTACATCGCGACCTGCCGCGGATAGGCGATCGACTGCGACCGCTTGGCGCTGCAGAGCTCGTTCACGGTCATGCCGAAGCGCTCCGAGACGGTCTCCTGGATCCGGCGGATCGAGATCTCGACGGCCTGGCCCTGCGGGAACACGTCCTTGAGCACGTCCTCGGCGAGCTCGACCGTCATCGGCCGGCCGGTCAACGATGAGAACGCGACCACACGGGTGAGCGCGCCCTCGAGCTCGCGGATGTTCGTCGTCACGCGCTCGGCGACGTAGGTGAGGACGTCGGGATCGGGCACGTGGATCCGGTCGGTCTTCTCCTTCTTGCGCAGGATCGCGATCCGTGTCTCGAGATCGGGCGGCTGGATGTCCGTGATCAGTCCCCACTCGAACCGCGAGCGCAGCCGCTCCTCGAGCGTGGCGATCTCCTTCGGCGGCCGATCGGACGAGATCACGATCTGGCGCCCGGCCTCGTAGAGCGAGTTGAAGGTGTGGAAGAACTCCTCCTGGATCCGCTCCTTGCCCTCGAAGAACTGGACGTCGTCGACGAGCAGGACGTCGTAGGTGCGGTAGCGCTGCTTGAACCCCTCGATCCGCTTGTCGCGGAGCGAGTTGATGAAGTCGTTCATGAAGGTCTCGCTCGTCACGTAGCGCGAGGTCAGCCCGTTGCCGTGCGCACCGACGTACTGGCCGACGGCCTGGAGCAGGTGCGTCTTTCCGAGCCCGGTGCCGCCGTAGATGAAGAGTGGGTTGTAGGCCTGGGCGGGAGCTTCCGCCACGGCGAGCGCCGCTGCGTGCGCGAACCTGTTCGACGACCCGATCACGAACAGGTCGAACGTGTACTTCAAGCTCATCGAGCCGCTTGCGGCCGGCTCCGGCGCGCGGTGGGCGGGCGGCTCGATCGTGATTCCGTCGACCACCTCCGCCGGCCCCGATTCGTCGCGAACGCTCAGGTGGACCCGGCGCTCGTGCCCCGTCGCGTCCTTGACGGCGGCGCGGATCAGGCCCAGGAAGTGCCCCTCGATCCACTCGCGCGTGAAGTCGTTCGGGACGGATAAGGAGAACGCGTCGTCGGTGAGCGCGACGCCTTCCGCACTGCCGAACCAACTGCCGAACGTGGCCTCGTTGAGCGCCCCCTTCAGCCGACTTGCCACCTCGTCCCAGAGGCTCTCCGCAGTCAGCTCGATTTGGTGCTCCACGCCGCAGCGGCCCCTTCAGTTGGTCGGCAAGAGCGGCGAGCATAGCAGCGTCTCAGGGCGCTCTCAACACCGCTTCCTCCTGGCAAAAACAATCGATTTGCAGGGGATTTGATGAGTCCACACCATAATCCACAGCTGTGGAGAACCTGTGGGTGAACGCGGTCGGCGGTGCCCGTTTGCGGGTCTTTTCCCGGACCCACGCTGTCTGTGGATAACCAGTTTCGAACAGGTTGTCGAACGGCTTGTCTATACTTCCGCTCCCGCCGGCCCCGGCGATGCCCTCTCTCGATCCGGAGACTCCTTTCTCGTGAAACGCACCTATCAGCCGAACGTCAGACGCCGCAAGCGCAAGCACGGCTTTCGTGCGCGCATGGCGACCAACGCCGGGCAGGCGATCCTCAAGCGCCGCAGGGCTAAAGGCCGCAAGCGGCTCTCGGCCTGATTACGCCTGACCCTGCTGGGTCGGTCTATTCTCGCAGCGTGCAACGCCGGAACCGCCTGTCCCGCTCCCGGGACTTCGACGCCGTCTATCGCAGCGGCCGCTCGGCGTCGACGCGGTTCCTCGTCCTCTACTGGTTCCCGCGTGAGGACGACGACGGCGTCGAGCCCAGGCTCGGCCTCGCGGTGCCGAAGTCGGTCGGCAACGCCGTCGCGCGCAACCGCGTGAAGCGGCAGCTGCGTGACACCTGGACCGAGCTCGCCGACCGCGTTCGTCCCGGACACGACTACGTCCTGGTCGCCCGCCCCGGTCTCGCGGAGCCGGCCGACACACGTGGCCGCGACTGGCTGACAGAGCGCGTCGTCGAGGTGCTCGACAAGGCGGCGGCATGAAGTACGTGGGCATCGCACTCGTCCACGTGTGGCGGCGCACGTTCGGGCTGCTGACGCCGCCCAACACCTGCAAGTACCACCCGAGCTGCTCGCAGTACGCGCTCGACGCGCTCCACAAGGACGGTCTGCTGAAGGGCTCGGCGAAGGCCGTCTGGCGGGTGCTCCGCTGTAACCCCTGGAGCCACGGCGGAGTGGACTACGCGTGAACCCGCTGACTCCCCTCGAGGACCTTCTCACCTGGATCCTGACGAACCTGCACGACACGATCGGGCTCCCCTGGGCGTGGTCGATCGTGGCGCTCGTGGTGATCGTCCGGATGCTGCTCGTGCCGCTGACCGTGCGCCAGATCCACTCGATGCAGAACCTCCAGGCGCATGCGCCGGAGATGAAGAAGATCCAGCAGCAGTACAAGCACGACCGCCAGAAGATGAACCAGGAAATGATGGCGTTCTACAAGGAGAACCAGATCAACCCGGCGGCCTCGTGCCTGCCGATCCTGGCTCAGTTCCCGGTCTTCATCGGCCTCTTCTTCGTCCTGCGGGACTTCGAGAAGGAGATCCTCCCCAAGTTCCCGGACGCCGATCTCGACTGGCTGAACCTGATCACGATCACCGAGAACACCAAGGCGGGCTGGGGCCCGCTCCTGATCGTCTGCTACGCGATCAGCCAGCTGACCTCGTCCTATCTGATGTCGACGACGATGCAGAAGGCGCAGCGCGTGATGCTGCTGATCCTGCCGATCGCGTTCATCCCGTTCGTGCTCAACTTCCCCTCCGGCCTGATGCTCTACTGGCTGACCACGAACCTGTGGACGACCGGCCAGGGCCTGATCACCCGGCGCCTGACGCCGAAGCCGCAACCGCCGCCGAAGAAGAGCTCACGCACGCCGCCGAAGGGCGAGGTGGCAGCCGTAGCGGCGGAGAAGGCCGAGGCGCCGAAGCAACCCGCCGCGACGCCGCCGCGAGTGCGCAAGGTGAAGCGGAAGAAGGGATCGCGGCGATGAGCGAGCTCTCGGTCGAGATGACGGGCGAGACCGTCGGCGAGGCGAAGTGGGCGGCGCTGCGCGAGCTCGAGCGGATGCGCCCGGGACTCGACAAGGCAGCCGTTCGCTTTCAGATCGTCACCGAGGGCGAGCGCGGGCTGCTCGGGGTCGGCTACGAGCCGGCGCGGGTCGTCGCCAGCATCGAGGGCGGTGCGGAGGACGGCGACGCGCCACCGGCGACGCTCGTCACATCCGAGCCGCGCGAGGGCGAGAGCGAGGACGCCGGCCGCCTGCGCGAGGTCGTCGAGCGGATCGCCCACGAGATCGGCGTGCAGTGCACGATCGAGATCGAGGAGACCGACGAGGAGATCCGCGTCGTCTGCGACGGCCACGACCTGGGCATGCTGATCGGCCGGCACGGCCAGACGATCGACGCGATCCAGTACCTCGCCAACGCGATCGTCTTCCGCGGCCGCTACGAGGAGCGGAAGCCGCTGATCGTGGACGCGGCCGGCTACCGCGATCGCCGGCAGGCAACGCTCGACGCGCTCGCCCTGCGGATGGCCGAGCAGGCCTCCGCCACCGGCCAGCGGGTCGAGCTCGAGCCGATGACCGCCGTCGAGCGGAAGATCGTGCACGAGAAGCTGAAGGACGATCCCGAGGTCGAGACGACGAGCGAGGGCACCGAGCCGAATCGCTTCGTCGTCGTCTTCCCCCGCCACGTCGACGTCTGATCTCCTCGACCGCTGGCTCGCGGGCGTCCTCGAGACGCCGGGCCTGACCGCGCTGCGGGATCCAACCGAGGCGCGGCGCGTCCTGCTCGACGACGCGCTTGCCGGGCTCGAGCTCGTACGCCGCTTCGAGGGCTCGATCGTGGACGTCGGCAGTGGCGGCGGCACGCCTGGAATCCCGCTCGCAGCCTCCCTGCCCGAGCGCCCGGTGACGCTGCTCGACGCCGAGCGGCGCAAGACCGAGTTCCTGCAGCGCTGGACGGACGAGCTCCCGAACCTGAGCGTGGTCTGGGGCCGCGCGGAGGAGCAGCCCGCGGAGACGTATCGCGTCGCCGTCGCGAAGGCGCTTGCTCAGCCGCCGGTCGCCGTGGAGTGGTGCCTGCCGCTCGTGAAGGAGGGCGGAGTGGTCGTCCTCTGGATCGGCCCGTCGGCCGACCTGGAGGCAATCGGCGAAGCTGCGGGGAAGATCGCGGGTGAGCTGGCCGAGGCGCTTCCCGGCTTCGCCGTGATTCGTAAGACCGGTCCCACGCCGCCGGGCTTCCCCCGCCGGCCGGGGATCGCGAAGAAGCGGCCGCTCGCGTGACTAGAACGCCGGCTGGGCGTTGCGAAGCCGCATGCCGCTGAACTCCAGTGTCGAGGCGACGACCTCGTTCCAGAGCGGCCACAGGTTCGGCACGACGCGGAGCTCGATCTCCGCGCCGTCGTGCAGCGCGACCAGGTCTCCAAGTGGCCGCACCTCGAGCGGCGCCACGGTCTCGCGGCTCACCCAGTAGCCGCCGACGTCCGGGTGCGGCGCGAACGGCGCCTCGGGGAGGCGGTAGGCGAACACGTCCGCCGTGCTCATCCGCTCGCGCCAGGCGTCCTCGATCGCGTGGACGCGCGTGGCGCCGCCGAGCAGCCGTGCCGCGTCGCCGGGGTCGGTCGCCGCGTCAGCCCAGAAGGTCCCGCGAGGGCAGTCGCGAGGAAACCAGTAGAACGGCAGGTGGCGCGTGTCGACCGCCCAGACGAGCGGCTCGTCGAGGTCGGCCGTGGCGCTGACGTGGGGTGCGAAGCGCTCGATCGAGGGGCTCTCGCTCACGTGCCAGAGGGCGTGAGGTCCCTCGTTGGCGTAGGGAGGCGCCGGGTCGCGCACGCGGGAGAGGATAGTCCGAGGCCCTCTCTAGACTCGACTCGTGCCCGGAACCATCTACGCGCTCGCGAACCAGAAGGGCGGCGTCGGCAAGACGACCACCGCGGTCAACCTCGCCGCCTGCCTCGCCGAAGCGGGTGAGAAGGCGCTGCTCGTCGATCTCGACCCGCAGGCGAACGCCACTTCCGGGCTCGGCGAGAAGGTGAACGGCGTCTCGAGCTACGACCTGCTCGACGGCGCGCCCGTCTCCGAGATCGCCCGCACGACGCGCTTCGCCAACCTCGAGCTCGTCCCCGCGAAGCCCGACCTGGCCGGCGCGGCGGTCGAGCTCTCGCGGCACGCGGACGGGGAGCGTTACCTGCAGAGCTCACTCGCCGGCGCGCGCGACCGGTACGGGTTCGTGTTCCTCGACTGCCCGCCCTCCTTCGGCACGCTCACGGTCAACGCGCTCGCGGCCGCCGATCGGGTGATCATTCCGGTGCAGGCCGAGTACTACGCGCTCGAGGGGCTCTCGCAGATGCTCGGCTCGATCGAGCTGGTCAAGACCCGCCTGAACCCGAAGCTCGGGATCGCCGGGATCCTGATCACGATGGTCGACGGGCGCACCCGCCTCGCCGCCGAAGTCGAGGCGGAGGTGCGGCGGCACTTCGGCGATCTCGTCTTCACCACGACCGTGCCGCGCTCGGTGCGCCTCGCCGAGGCGCCCAGCCACGGCCTCCCTGCGATCGCGTACGACCGCCGCTCCACCGGCGCGGAGGCGTACTGGAAGGTGGCGATGGAGCTTGTCGACCGCGCCTAGAACCGCCGGAGGCCTCGGCCGTGGCCTCGAAGTCCTGATCGGCGGCGCCGAGGAGGGCGGACCGCAGCTCGCGCACTTGCCGGTCGACGCGATCCACGCCAACCCGCGCCAACCGCGCCGGCGCTTCGAGCCCGAGGCGACCACAGGTCTTGCGAGCTCGATCAAGCAGCAGGGTCTGCTCCAGCCCATCGTCGTGCGGCCACGGCAGGCCGGCGGCTACGAGCTGATCGCCGGCGAGCGCCGCTGGCGCGCAGCGCGGGAGGCCGGGCTCGCGACCCTGCCGGCGTTGATCCGCGAGGCCGACGACCGCGACACGTTGCTGCTGGCACTCGTCGAGAACGTCGCCCGCGAGCAGCTCTCCCCGGTCGAGGAGGCGCGCGCCTACGCCTCGCTCGTGGATGAGTTCGAGCTCACGCTGGGTGACGTCGCCGAGCGCGTCGGCCGCTCCAAGCCGGCGGTGTCGAATCGGCTGCGGCTGCTCGAGCTGCCGGAGGAGGTGCTCTGGATGGTCGCCCGCGGCGAGCTGACCGAGGGCCACGCCCGCGCCGTGCTCGCGCTGCCCGACCACGACGACCGCAAGAAGCTCGCGAAGCGAATCGTCCGCGAGGGGATGTCCGTCCGCGGCGCCGAGAAAGCCGCGCAGGACGGCGGCGCGGCCCGCAAGCCGCGCACGGCGACCAAGGTCGATCCGGCTCTGGCGGCGCGCGTGCGCGACGAGGTCGAGCGCGTCACCGGCTTCCAGTCACGCATCAACGGCGGCAGGCTCGAGATCCACTTCGGCACCGAGGTGCGGCTCGAGGAGCTCGCCGAGGTGCTCGAAAGCCTCTAGCCCGTGCGGCTACAATCGTCCGCTGCGCGGGCGATTAGCTCAGTTGGTTAGAGCGCCGCTCTGATAAGGCGGAGGTCCCTGGTTCGAATCCAGGATCGCCCATCTCTTACCGCGCGAAGATCCCTGAAGGGGCCGCTGGCGCGGCCCAAAACCGCTCACTGGCCTTGCCTCAGTGGAGGACGCGCGTGCGGCGGACGTAGTCCTCGAGCGCGAGCAGGAAGTTCGCGTCACCGGCGATCTCGGCGATCGTGCCCTTGGTGCCTTCGTCGAGGTCCTGGTCGTGACTGAGGTTCGCGATGAACGGAGCGAGCGTGCCGGCCTGCGACATCGCCGCCATGCGAAGGCAGAGGCGCTTCGTCTGCTCGTCCTGCGTTACCGCCTCGAGCGACTCGATGTCGTGCAGCCAGAGATCGATCATCTGGGTTAACAACGGCCCCGCCGCGGATCGGGTTACGGGCGCCGCCTCGAACCAGGGATCGTTCTCGAGCGTAGTAACGCCGACACCCCTAGTGCACGCCGACGGCGGCGCGCTGCGGATATGCGGATCGGAGACCCAGTCATCTATCGAGGGACGGCGCTACGTTCTGCGTGGCATCGACCCCATGGGCGTGCCCGAGCGGCGCGCGGACCTCGAGGACCCCGAGTCCGGGGAGCTGGTCCGCGTGCCCGTCGCCGAGCTCGAGCCCGCCTGAGGCCGGCTGAGGTCTTGCGCACTCCGAGGGCTACACTGAGTGAGAGGCCCTGAGGATGCGCGAAATGGTCATCTACGGAGTCAGCTTCGACATGGTCGGCAAGCAGCCGATCGTCCTCCTCAAGACTGCGGACGGGAACCGGTTCCTGCCGATCTGGATCGGGCATCCCGAAGCGGCAGCGATCCTCGTCAAGCTGCAGAACGCGGCGCAGGCCCGCCCGATGACGCACGACCTGCTGAACGACGTGCTCGGCCACCTCGACGCCGAGGTGATCTCGATCGCCGTCACCGAGATGCGCGAGAACACCTACTACGCCAGGATCACGCTGCAGCAGAACGGCTCCGAGATCGAGGTCGACTCCAGGCCCTCCGACGCGATCGCGCTGGCCGTGCGCGCGGGCGCGAAGATCTACGTCGCGGACGACGTGATCGAGGAGTCAGGGGTCGAGTTCGAGGGCGACGCCTCGGATGACGAGATCGCCGCCGCCGCGGGCGTGCCGCCGCTGGCGGACCTCGACCCGGACGAGTTCCGAGCGTTCCTCGACTCCGTCACGCCGGACGACTTCGTCTCCGACCCGGACGAGAGCTAGCTCTCGTCGCCGCGGCCGACCTCGCGCTTCGTGAGGTCGAGCAGCTCCGTGTAGATCTCGCGCAGGCCCTCGGGCGAGAGCGGTCCCTGGTTCGCACGCGTCAGGTATTGCAGCATCCACTCCTCGCGCGCCGGGTCGAGGAAGCCGATGCCGCGCTCCTGCTTCACCCGCTTCAGACGGGCGACGAGCTTCAGCCGCGCGTTGAGCGCCTCCACGATGCGGACGTCGTTGTCGGAGAGCTGCTCGCGCAGCTGCTTGATCACCGGATCGTTCGCGTCGCCCTCGCTCATCTCA
This sequence comes from uncultured Gaiellaceae bacterium, assembly GCA_963765705.1. Classification (GTDB taxonomy): domain Bacteria; phylum Actinomycetota; class Thermoleophilia; order Gaiellales; family Gaiellaceae; genus Gaiellasilicea. The sequence goes on along the minus strand of CAVXXJ010000011.1, from coordinate 241,801 downwards.
GAGGTGTACCACGACCGTCGTGCCGTAGTCGTGCGTGCTGAAGAGCGACGGCGCGATCCACATCGGGATCCGGACGCAGCCGTGCGACGCGGGATAGGCGGGCACGGACGGATAGCCGTGGATCGCGAAGCCGCCCTTGAAGTACATCGGATACCACAGCACCCAGTCCCACCCGCCGACCTTGCGGTAGACCCGCCAGCTGCCGAGCGGCGTGTTGCCGGTGGCTCCGGTGGAGACGTGGACGACTCGTGACACCTCGCCGCCGCGGACGACGAAGAGCACCTGGCGTGTCTTGTCGACCTCGATGTAGTCGCCGCCGTACCGGGCGCGCGGGATGCCGGCCAGCAAGAGCCGCCGCCAGAGCCACGACTCCACCCGGCCGGTCCGCGGCAGGCCGTGCACCTTCTGGAAGGCGAGGACGGCCTCGGATGTGTCCTGCCCGTAGACGCTGTCGACGCCGCGCAGCGCGTAGTGCAGCTCCGCGAGACGGCGCTCGAGGGCCAGCACGCTCGGGCCTCGCGCGCCGGCGGCCAGCGACGGGACCACGACCTGTGCCGAGAGCACCCTGCGGACGGGCGCGTAGCCGGGGCGCGGCCGTGCGGTCAGCTCGATCCGCAACGTCCCGGGCCGGCCGGTCGGGAGGCGCAGGGAACCTGCGCGGGCGGCCACCTGCCGGCCGTCGAAGAGCACGCGTGCGGACACCGATCCCGCGCCGGCGGGCACGAGCCGCGATCGCAGGGTCAGCCTCGAGCCGATGGGCACCGCCGGCGGCAGTGTCGCCTCGATGCGCGGCCGCAGCCGGATCACACGCGCCGTCGACCGGGCGGCGCCGTAACGCACGTGGTAGGGCCCGGGCGAGCGGAGCAGCAGCCGCGTCCGGAAGCGGCCGTTCGCGGCCACCCGCGCGGACGTCACGTAAGTCCTGCCGCGGTAGACCTGCACACGCGCCCCGCGCGCGGCCGGCCGCAGGGAGCCTGCGAGCACGGCGGGCTCGCCGTAGCCGGAGCTGCGCGGCGCTTCGAGCGACACCGTGCGCCGGACGAGGGTCACCGTGACCTGCGCCTGCGCGACCTCGCCGGTGGAGCTCGTGGCGGTCACGGTCGCGACGAATGCTCCGGCGCCGTAGACGTGCGTGACGACGGCGCCTTCCGCGGTCGCCCCGTCGCCGAGCGACCAGGCGTAGGAGACGGCGTCGCCGGCGGCCGTCAGGGTCACCCGTACCGGCGCAACGCCGGCGGCGGGTGTCGCCGTGGCGGTCACGAGCGGCGGCGCGGCGTCAGCTGAGCCCGCGAGGGCGAGACCGGCAAGCAGGACGATCGCGCCGCGCACGCGCCGAGAATAGCCGTCAGGGTCAGACGAACAGGGGCACGATCATCCCGAAGGCGTTGAAGCAGCTGTGCACGATCAGCCCCGGGTAGAGGCTGTCGGTGCGCAGGCGGATCCAGGCCGTGACGATCCCGAACCAGATGAAGGCGCCGAGCGACAGCAGCAGGCCGTGCCCGAGGCCGAACATCAGCGCCGTGACGCCGATCGCGGCCAGCCTGCCGTGGTGCAGCAACAGCCCGACACCGGCGCCGCGGTAGAGCAGCTCCTCCACCACCGGTCCGATCAGGACGACCGCGACGAAGCTCGCCGCGTAGGCCCCCGCGCGACTGCTGTCCCAGGCCTCCGGGGTCAGGTTCTGCTCGTCGCCTGCCTGCGAGAGCCAGAGCAGGAACGCCGCGCCGGCGAAGATCGCGACGAGGCCCCCGAGCGAGAGGCCGAGCGCGCGGCCCCAGGAACGAGGCGCGCGCAAGGCGAGGAGCTCGCGGCGCGGCAGGCCCGCGGTCAGCGCGAGGACGATCGACGAGCAGGAGCCCGTACACGAAGACGGCGCTCGCGAAGACGTCGTAGGTGTAGACGACGTCCCCTTCACGCTCCGACGACTGCGATGCCGCATAGAAATTCAGCGCGGCGAACGCGGCCGTCACCGCCAGCCAGACCTGCAGTTTCATCGGCGCATTCCAGCAGACACGCCGTCCAGGGCTGAGGAACACGCGGACGGCCGTCGAATCGGATCCCATGGAGCTGTGGCAGCGCCTGCTCGTGATCGGGATCGTTCTCGCCGTGACGGCCGCGGTGGCGCGCCTGATCGACCGCCGGATCATGAGCGCCGAACGCTCGGCGGGAGCGATGACGCGCTACCGCGTTCTGCGGCGAACGATCGCGGCGGTGATCGTCACCTTCGGACTGCTCTCCGCCCTGCTCGTGATCCCGCAGGTCCGGACGGTCGCCGGCGGACTGCTGGCCTCGTCGGCGGTCCTGGGACTGATCATCGGCTTCGCGTCGCAGCGGACGCTGGGGAACTTCGTCGCCGGGTTGATGATCGCCTTCACGCAGCCGCTCCGGCTCGGGGACTGGGTCGAGGTCGGAGGCGTGGAAGGCGCTGTCGAGGAGATCGGGCTGATGTACACGTTCATCCGTACCGAGGACAACGCGCGGCTCGTGATCCCGAACGAGAAGCTGGCCTCGGATACGATTCGCAACTCCACTATTCGCAGTGCCGCGAAGTACGCCGAGGTCACAGTGCAGGTCCCACCTTCAGTCGACCTTCGACCGCTCGTCGAGGCCCTCCGCACGGAGGTTCCCGGTGACCGCGACGAGGTCTTTGTCAGCTCGCTCGACGGGTCGCCGACCCTGACGCTGCGAGCCTGGACCGAGAGCGAGGCGGCCGCGGAGAAGCTCGAGCAGGACCTCCGGCTGCGCGTCCACTCGCTCCTGCGCGAGCGCGGGATCTACGCATGACGCCACCTCGGGGGCGCGGGCGTCGACGACGAGATCTACGCGCGCCGTCGCCGGAAGCGGAAGCGCGTCGAGCGCAAGCAACGCAAGCGCCGGGCGGCCGTCTTCGCGCTCGCGGCGGTCCTCGCCCTCCTCTTCGTCGTCGCCGGAGCCGCCGTCACGGGCGTCGCCACCTTCGGGTCGTCGTGCGACCTGAACTCGCTGCAGCAGGTCGAGATCGGCTCGAACACCTTCATCTACGCCGCCGACAACTCCCGCCTGGGCGTCATCCCCGCCGAGCGGAACCGCCAGCCCGTCGAGCTCGGCGACATCAGCCAGTGGATGCCGAAGGCGACCGTCGCGATCGAGGACCGGCGCTTCTACGCGCACAACGGCATCGACGCCGAGGGCATTGCCCGTGCGATCTGGAAGAACGTCAGCGCCGGGCAGGTCGTCGAGGGCGGCTCGACGATCACGCAGCAGCTCGTGCGCAACCTCTACATCGGCCGCGAGCGCACCGTCGAGCGGAAGCTGAAGGAGGCCTGCCTCGCGATCAAGCTGGACAACGCGTGGGCCAAGAACCGGATCCTGGCCACGTACATGAACCAGGTCTACTACGGCAACCTGGCGTACGGGATCGAGGCGGCGGCGCAGACCTACTTCTCGAAGCACGCCAGCGAGCTCAACCTCCCCGAGGCCGCGCTGATCGCCGGGCTGCCGCAGGCGCCGTCCAGCTACGACCCCTTCCGCCAGGAGGGTGTCGCGACCGTGCGCCGCAACCAGGTGCTGCACGCGCTGCTCACCGAGGGGGACATCGACCAGGCGCAGTACGACTGGGCGAAGTCGCGTGGTCTCGGCCTCAAGGCCGGCAAGCTCTACAAGGAGATCCGGGAGCCCGACTTCTTCGGCTACGTCCGCGACCAGTTGATCGCAGAGTACGGGGCCGGCACCGTCCGGTCGGGCGGGCTGAAGGTCTACACGACCATCGACCCGCGCTTCCAGCGCGCCGCGCAGACGGCGATCAGGGAGACGCTGTACGAGAAGGACGACCCGGCTGCGGGCGTGATCTCGATCAATCCGAAGAACGGCGCCATCCGCGCCATGACCGCTGTCATCCCAGGCAACACGAAGAATCAGTTCAACCTGCTCTCGCAGGGACGGCGCCAGTCGGGCTCGACCTTCAAGACCTTCGTGCTCACGGCTGCGGTCGAGCAGGGGATCAACCCGGCGACGGTCAGCTATCTCTCCGCGCCCTTCTACTACCGGCCCGACCCGAACGGCAGCTGCGACGAGGGCACCTGGTGGTGCCCGGAGACCTACGACCACAGCTACACCGGCTGGACGACGATCGAGCGCGCGACGCTGCGCTCGGACAACACCGTCTATGCCCAGCTGACGCTCGACGTGACGCCCGAGGCGGTCGCCGAGATGGCGCGCAAGCTCGGGGTGCGCTCGCCGCTGACCGTCGACGGCGCCGTCGTGCCCTCGATCGGTCTAGGCGCGATGGACGTCTCGCCGCTCGACATGGCCTCCGCCTACGCGACGCTGGCCGCAGGCGGCATCTACTCGGAGCCGATGGCGATCCGGAAGGTGATCCTCCCGGACGGGGAGGACACGAGCGCGGGCTGGGGCAAGCCGAAGCGGAAGCGCGTGATCTCGGACGGGGTCGCAGCGACGGTAACGCGGATCCTCGAGCAGAACGTCGATTACGGCACGGGGGTCGGCGCCGACTACGGCCAGCCCGCAGCCGGCAAGACGGGCACGACCGAGGAGTGGTCGGACGCGTGGTTCTGCGGCTACACGCCCAGGCTCGAGACGACTGTCTGGGTCGGCTACCCGAAGGGGAAGATCCCGATGACGAGCGTGCACGGGATCTCGGTCACCGGCGGCAGCTTCCCGGCGCAGATCTGGCGGCTCTTCATGAGCTCCGCGATCGGCCAGCTCGAGCCCGTCGACTTCCCGGAGCCGGTGGACGAGCCCGAATGGAAGGACTTCGAGCGAGGCCAGTACGCGCGCTCCTTCGGCTACTACGACGACGGTAGCGCGCCCCCGCCACCCCCACCGCCGGAGTCCACCGAGACAGAGACGACGCCCATCGAGACCGTGCCGGACGCACCGCCGGCCTCCCGCCCACCGACGACGCCCAAGCCGCCGGTGACAACAGCGCCGCCGCCTCCCCCACCGACCGTGCCCCCGCCACCGCCCCCGCCCCCGACCGAGCCACCACCCCCGCCGACCGAGCCACCACCCCCGCCGACCGACCCCGGCGCCGGCTAGATGACCCGCGCCGCGCTCCTCGCGGCGGCAGCGATCGCGCTGCTCGTCGCGGGCTGCGTTGCCTGCGCGTGGATCGAGGGTGCCCCGCTCGTCCCGGCCGACGCGGGCCGGGCAGACGGCGGCCGGCTCGGCATCGTCTTTCTCCTACTCCTCGCCGCAGCGTTCGCCGTCTATCTCGTCGCGCTGGCGCTTCTACGCAGGCGGCCACCGGGCCTGCGGGCTGTCCTCGCCGTCGCATTCGTGATCCAGCTCGCACCGCTCGCGGGGCCGCTGCTCCTCTCGACCGACGCCTGGACGTACTGGGAATACGGACGGATCGCGGCCGTTCACGACGGCAACCCCTACGTCGACGTCCCGAGCGACTATGCGGACGATCCGTCCTACGAGTACGCCGGCGCGGCGTGGCGCAATACGACGTCCGTCTACGGGCCGCTGTTCACGAGCATCTCCGAAGCTGTCGCGGTGGTCTCGGGCTCGTCTGCCGAGGCTGCGGCCTGGATCTTCAAGACGATGGCGGCGCTCGCCGTGCTCGCATGCGTCCTCCTTGCCGCCAGGCTTGCAACGGGACCGGCCCTACGCCGCGGCGCTCGTTGGCTGGAACCCGCTCTTCGCAATCCATTTCGCCGGCGGCGGCCACAACGACGCGCTCATGATCGCGCTCGCCCTGGGCGCGCTCGCACTCGCCGCGGCAAGGCTCCGGAGTCTCGCCGCACTGGCGTGGGTCGTCGCCGTTCTGGTCAAGTGGATCCCGCTGCTCTTCTTTGCCCTGCGGGCGGTCGAAGCGCGCGCCACCGGACGCCGGGTCAGCCACCGCGGTTTCGCCTTGGCAGCGGTGTTCCTCGTGACGATCGCGACCTGGCGCTACGGCCTCGATTGGTTCCGCGCGTTCGGCCCGCTCGCGCGCAACGCCGAGGGGCAGACGAGCTACGCGCTTCCGCACAGGGTCGAGCAGCTCGGCGTTCCCCACGGAGCCGCTCTCGCGCTGGCGGGGATCGCGCTGGTCGGCGGGCTCGCGTGGCTGGCGCGGGAGGCGGCCCGCGGTCGGGCACGGCTCGGACTCTCGGCGTGCCTGCTCCTGGCGACGACGCCGTGGCTCGCTCCCTGGTACACGATCTGGGCGCTTCCTCTGGCCGCGGCGGAGGACGACCGGCGGGCGCAGCTGGTCTCGCTCGGGTTCTGCGCGTACCTGCTGCCGCAGACCATTCCCCTCTAGCGGCGGCGGAAGATCAGGATGCCGTCCTCGCCGAAGACGAGCGTCCAGGCCGAGTTGCGCCGGAGCGCGGCGAGCTGCGGGCGCGCACGCTCGGGGAGCAGGCTGTCCAGGAACGTCAGCCGCCGCTCGTCGACGGCCACCCATTCGGCCTCGCGCAGCACGGGGAAGCTGAACACGCGACTGCGGGCGGACAGGTGTGCGCCGAGCGTGTTCGTCGCGCTGACGGGCGCGCCCGCTGGGACGAGCGCCAGGCCACGGCGCGCCGCGGCGTCGTGCGCATCGGCCCGGATCGTGACGCGGCCGAGCGGCCCGAGCAGGACGGCTCCGGCGAGCGCCGCCAGCGCGACCACGAATGCGAGGCGGGCGCCGAGCCGAGCGACGCCGAAGACGGTCGCGGTGAGGAGCGCAGGGATCGCCGTCGCCGCGTAGTGCGTCTTCACAGAGGTCTGCGTGACCGTGCTCGAGAGCAGGTTCAGCCCGAGCTCCGGCAGTGCTGCGAGCAACGCGAGCGGAGCCGCGAGCGGGATCAGCGCGAGCGGCAGCAGAAGGGCGGCGAGGTAGGAGAGATCGCGGCCGTCGAGCGACGGCGACTCGTAGCGGCTCTCGAACGCCGAGGCGCCGGCTGTCGCGAAGTGGGGGACGACGACGAGGGCTGCGACCAGGGCGGTTGCTCCGGCGGCCAGGGCGATCGCCGCCCCCGCCCTGGGGGCGCGATAGCGCACGGCGTACCAGATGCCGATTGCGGCCACCGCGAGGCCGACGTGCTCCTTCGTCGCGATCGCCGTGGCCGCGAGCAGGGCGAACGCCCACAGCCGCCCCTGGTCGAGCTGCCACCACGCGAACAGGAGCAGCGGGCAAGCGAGTGCCACCGGGTGAAAGTCGCTCAAGGTCAGCCACTGCACCGGCGGCGAGAGGAGGTACGCCACGGCGAGCGCGGCTGCCGGCCAATCCGCCTGGACGTGCTTGCGTGCGAGCCAGAAGACCGGCAGTGCACCGGAGGCGACGGCCACCGCCTGGACGACCAGCAGCAGCTCGGGATCGGGCCAGAGCCACCAGAGCGGCGCGAGCGCGGCGAGGATCGGGTCGAAGTGCGAGCCGAGCCGCGACAGCTGCTCCCCTTGCACGTCCGTGACCGAGAGCATGTCGCCGTGGGCGGTCGACCAGACCGCCTGGGTCATGTTGCCGAGGTCGAAACGGCCGCTCTCGAAGGCGCGGTGCCGCAGCACGGCGACCGCTCCGAAGCCTCCCGCGAAGGCGGCGGCGGCCGCCCAGACGACGAGTGCCGGCATCAGGCTGCGACGAGCCGCTCGACGAGACCGAGCCAGCGTGCGCCGAGGACGGCCTCGCTCGCCTGCTCGCGGTAGGCACTCAGTCCGCCGGCGCCGATCGTGCGCGCGAGCTCCGGATCGCCTGCGAGCCGGCGTACGGCCGCCACCAGCGCCTCGGGATCGCCGGGCGGAACGAGCAGTGCGCTCTCGCCGTCGCGCAGCAGCTCGCGGGCGGCCGGGGTGTCCCCCGTGACGAGCGGCGTCCCGCACGCGAGCGCCTGGAAGGCCTTGTTCGGGATCACGCGCGCCGCCTTCGCGGAGGTGCCGAACACGCCGAGCGCGCAGCCCGCCCGCTGGTTCTCCTCCGGCAGCTGCTCGTAGTCGACCCATTCGACCCACTCGACGTTCGGCGGACGCTCGAGCAGGAGCGGGTCGAGCTGGCCGCTGCCGACGACACGAAACGGGATCTCGGGGGCGAGACGCGCCGCCGCCAGGATCGTCTCGAGCCCGTGCAGCGGGATCAGCTTGCCGACGAAGAGCGCGTGGAAGCGTCTCCGCCGGCTGCCATCCCGGCCGGAACAGCCGCTCCTCAGCGCCGACGAAGCAGACCGCGAGCCGCTCCTCGGGCAGCCCGCCGAGCTCGGCGAGGTGCACGCGCGTTCTGCGCCGTGTCGGCGACGACGAGGTCGGCGCGACGGAGCGCGATCCGGTCGATCCAGCGGAGGACGGCGGCGGCGGGCGAGGCCGGCGCCGAAGCGGCCGCGGTCCTCGACGAGCGTCTCGTGCAGCGACACGAGCGGGTTGAAGATGACGGGCCGGCCTCGTGCGATCCGCCTGGCTGCAGGCAGGTCGAAGTGCCCCGGGTAGCCGACGATGACCGCGTCGAAGCGCTCTCTGCGGCTCCCGAGCAGCAGCCTCGTCTCGGCGAGGCCGACCCGAGCGGCCGCCCCGAGGCCGACCGACCAGTTGTGCCGCCGCCGCTCCCAGACGCTCGCGTGCCGCTCGATCACCTCGGCTCCGGCGCCGCGGAGGCAGGAGATCACCTGCGCGTTGCGCGGGTACCCACGTTCGTAGGTTCCGAAGTAGAGGATCCTCAAGTCAGCGGAGAATCTCGTCCACGTGCAGCTGGGTGCTCCGTTCGCCGCTGCGCTCCTCGTGGTGGCTGGCGACGAGCTCGCTGACGAGCCCGAGCGAGACGAGCTGCACTCCGACGACGACGAGCAGGACGCCGAGGGTGAGCAGCGGGCGGTGCCCGATCGCCTCGCCCGTCAGCTTGAGCACGGTCAGGTAGCCGAGCACCAGCGTTCCGAGCGCGCCGAGCAGCAGGCCGAGGCCACCGAAGAGGTGAAGCGGGCGGTGCCGGTAGCGGCCCATGAAGGTGACCGTGAGCAGGTCGAGGAAGCCGCGGACGTAGCGCTCCATGCCGTAGCGGGAGCGGCCGTGCTCGCGCGGCCGGTGGTTGACCGGAAGCTCCGCGACGCGAAAGCCCCGGTAGTGGGCGAGCACCGGGATGAAGCGATGCAGCTCGCCGTAGATCCGCAGGCCGTGCACGACCTCGGCGCGGTAGGCCTTCAGGCCGCAATTGAGATCGTGCAGCCGCAGGCCCGAGAGCCGGCCCGTGACCGCATTGAAGATCCGCGAGGGGATTCGGCGGCTGAGTGGGTCGCGTCGCTTCGTCTTCCACCCCGAGACGAGGTCGAAGCCCTCGTCGAGCTTGGCGAGCAGTCGCGGGATCTCGGACGGATCGTCCTGCAGGTCGCCGTCGATCGTGACGACGATCTCGCCCTGCGCCTCCTCGAAGCCGGCCTGCAGAGCGGCGGCCTTGCCGAAGTTCCGCCGCAGCCGGACGACGCGGATGCCGTCGTGCGCGGCGTGCAGCCGGGTCAGCGCGGCGAAGGTGCCGTCGGTGGAGCCGTCGTCGACGAAGACGACCTCCCAGGGCTCTCCGAGCGGGTCGAGCGCGGCGGCCAGCTCGTCGTGGAGGAGCGCGACGCTCCGCTCCTCGTCGTGCACGGGGACGATCACCGAGATCACGCCCGTTAGCGTATGCGTGCCGATGCCCCCGTTGCTCTCCATCGACGACGCTCTCGCGCGCGTGCTCGCCCGTGCCCAGCCGCTCGAGGCGGAGCCGGTTCCGGTCGCCGCTGCGGCGGGTCGGGTGCTCGCCGAGGACGTCGCCGCTCGCGTCGACCTGCCGCCGTTCGCCAGCTCGGCGATGGACGGCTTCGCGGTGCGCGCGGCCGACGTGCCGGGCCGGCTGCCGATCGTGTTCAGGATCGCCGCGGGCCTGCCGGCAGACCGGCCGCTGGAGCCCGGAGAGGCGATGGAGATCTCGACGGGGGGCGCCGTGCCGGACGGCGCCGATGCGGTCGTGCCGATCGAGCTTGTTGTCGAAACAGACAACGATGTCGAGATCCCGGATCCCGTTGCGCCCGGCGCGCACGTACGACCGATCGGAGGGGACGTCCGCGCCGGTGACGTTCTGCTCGAGGCCGGCACGGTGCTCGGCGCCGCGCAGGTCGGTGCGCTCGCAGCAGCCGGCGTCGCGGAGGTCTCGTGCGCGCGACGGCCGGCCGTCGTCGTCCTCAGCACCGGTACGGAGCTGCGCGCGCCAGGCGAGGAGCTCGGGCCGGGGCAGATCTACGAGTCGAACGGGCCGATGCTGGCGGCGGCGTTCGAAGCGGCCGGCGCGAGTCGTCGAGCGAATCGGCCCGGTCACCGACGACGAGGAATCGCACCGCGCAGCTCTCGAGCGCGGGCTCGCCGCCGACGTGCTCGTCAGCTCCGGCGGCGTCTCGGTGGGGCCGCACGACCTCGTGCGCCGGATCCTGACCGAGCTCGGGGTCGAGGAGGACTTCTGGGGCGTCGCCGTGCGGCCGGGGAAGCCGCTGGCGTTCGGCAGCCGCGGCGCGACGCTCGTCTTCGGCCTTCCGGGAAATCCCGTCTCGTCGCTCGTCGCCGTCGAGCTCTTCGTGCGGCCGGCGCTGCTGGCTCTGCAGGGGGCCGCGCGGCCGGGCCCGCACTACCACGCGGGACGGCTCGCATCGTCGCTCCGGCGCAATCCGGCGCGCGACGATCTCAGCCGGGCACGGACGCGGGACGACGAGGGCGAGACCGTGCTCGAGCCGCTCAGCGGGCAGGAGTCGCACATGATCGCCCGGGCCGCCGCCGCCGACGCGCTCGTGCTGGTGCCGGCCGGCGAGGGCGAGCTCGCGGCAGGTGACCGAGTCCGCTATCTCCGGCTGGCGTAGGCTCGGATCCCGTGCCCGGACCCGGATTCATCGACCACATCGGGATCGGCGTTCCGGATCTCGTCGCCGCCAAGCAGTACTACGACGACCTGATGCGGGTCCTCGGGCTGCGCGAGTGGTTCGAGACGGGCCCCGGAGGCCGCAGGGCGGTCGTCCGAGAAGCGCACGAGGCGGTTTGCCACACCCCTGACGAAAGCGACTAGCCGGTCGCCGCGATCGGGGTGAACTCGTCGGCGCCGGGCGGCGAGACGGCGATCGGCTCGGCGTAGGCGATGTAGCGGTGCGAGGCGAAGAAACGCGGGTGGCACGCCTGGAGCGCGAGTTGCTCGTGCCCCTTCGACTCGAGCACCGAGGTCTCGTTGGACGCAACGATCCGGTGGCCGGTGATCGCGTACTCGAGCGTCGCGTACGGCAGCTCGACGAAGACGTGATCGCCCTTCCGGAGCTTGTCGATCCTGGAGAAAGGCGCCCCGTACGTCGTCCTGTGCCCGGCGACGTAGACGAGCTCCCCCTCCCCCGGCATTCCCGAGTCGAGATAGCGCCCGGGGCCGCGCTTGAGCGAGTTGTGGTCGGTGCCGTTGACGATCACCTCGTTCAGGCCGAGCCGCGGGATCCGCAGCCGCGCGACCGGATCTCCGCGCTTCAGGCTCCGGCGCCACTTGACGGCGCTGCGGGGGAGCGTCGTGCGTACGTCGACGGGGGCGGTCGTGGCGCCGGGAGGCCTGCCTTCCTCCAGCTGCCGGTCGAAGGTCTTCGCCAGCTGGCGCTGGTCGTAGTAGTTCAGCGTCGCGGTGAACGGGTCTTCCCACTTCCAGACCGTGAACGCCCAGGCGAGCGCGCCGACGCCGACCACGATCATCAGCGTCCCGAGTATGCGGAGGAACCTCTTCATCAGCGTTCCAACGCCTCGGGCTGCTCCTCCGTCGCGTGGCGCCGGGACGCGGTCATCCGGCCGAGGACGCCGGGGCCGCGCGACTGGACATCCGGAAACGGGGCGTAGCGGCCGGAAACCAGCGTCGCCAGTTGCGCCGCGACGGCGAGCCAGACGAGCCCGAGCAGCACCGCTACCCACGGGACATAGCCGGCGGCCACGAGCGAGAGCAGGTACCACGGCGCGTCGGTGCCGAGGTCGAACCGGGTCGCGAACGACAGGGTGAGGATCAGCGGCCCCGCCAGGCCGAGCGGCGAGCAGCGCACCCCGAGCGGCCGGGCTCGCTGCGTGCGCCTGGGGCAGCCAGAGCCAGGCGTACAGCGACGGGAGCAGGTAGACGAGCGAGAAGGGGTTGGTCGCGACGACGACGAGCGCGACGAGGCCGAGCGCGAGGAGAGCGACCGTGTGGCCGGCGAGCGTCTCCTCCAGCGTCGCCGGCCGCCGGGGAATCAGCCGTTCGCGGCCGAGCAGCCAGCCGAGCAGGAGCAGCGTGCCGATCACGCTCGAGGACGATCGGTGACGGCTCGTAGACGCCCGCGTCGGGCGGCAGGGGCCTCGGCTCGCCCGCCGGGAAGGCCCCGAGCCGTGCGGCGACGAAGAGCAGCAGTCCGGCATAGCCCCAGAAGAGCAGGCGGGTGCGCAGACTGCGTGCCGCCGGCGTGAGCGCGATCCGGCGGCGGCGGCAGCGGGCGAAGAGGTCGATGACGCCGATCAGGAACGGCAGCAGCGCGGTCAGCAGCACGAACTCGATCGCCCAGCCCCGGACGATTCGCGACCCGAGATAGACGTAGCTCGTCGTTCCCTGCGTCAGCTCCAGACCGGCATCGAGCGAGCCGACGAGGTTCTGAGTCGCGCGGCCGAGCTCGCCCAGGCGCTCGCCGCTCAGCCGGATGTCCGCGAAGCCCTGCGATGGACCGTCGGGAACGGTGGTGAGCGTCACTGCGGGGATGCCGCGGGCGACGAACGGGCCTTGCTCGCCGAGCGTGAACGGGAAGCCGAGATCCAGCAGCTGGCGCACCGCCCGGGCGCGCAGCGGCTCGTCTCCGGACTGTTCGAGCACGCGGATCGCCGCCGTCCGCACCAGTCCGGCAGCGGGTGAACGCGCCGTGTCGCCCGCAATCAGGAGGCGAGGCGCTCCGAAGCCCCCGATCGCGTCGAGGTTGATCACCGCGACGGTGTCGTTCCGGAACGGTGAGCGTTGCGGCGAACCGCGCCGCCCCGAGCGCGCCGAACGCGCCGCCGTCGGTCGAGACGAAGACGAGCGTGTGCGAGGGCCGCGTCGAGACCGTGGTCGTCCCCGTCGCCGGCGCGTACGCCCGGGCGAGCTCGACCAGCGCTGCCGTGCCGGACGCGTTGTCGTTCGCTCCCCGCCCCTCGCCGGTGTTGTCGCGGTGGGCGATGATCACGATCCGGCGCTGCGACTCGCCCAGCACCGTGCAGACTCAGATTCGTCAGCTCGACCCGTCCGCGGCCCGGAATCGACGCCGTGAAGTGATCCTCCTGGGGCGGGTCGAAGCCGTAGAGCACCAGCTGCTCGCGCAGCCACGACGCGGCTCCGATGGCGCCGGCCGAGCCCGGCGAGCGGTCGGGGTAGAGCTCGCGCGAGCTCGCGCGCGAGCTGCTCTGCGATCGTCGCGTCGAACGAGGACGGCAACGTCGGCGGCGGCAACGGCTGCGGCCGCCCGACCGTGAAGGCGGCGAGCAGCAGCGGCAGCGCGACGAGAAGCCAGGTCCCGCGCACCATCCGCGCGTTGATCGGCCGCTCGACGGAGCCGCGGCGGGGGCGCGCACGCTTCGCGAGCGCTCGTCTGGGCGGCGCCATTGCACGCCCAGTGTAGGTAAGTCCACGGTCGTCTCTACCATCCGGAAGGCAATGTCGGACACAGCGACGGATCCCGTGACCATCCTGCTTGTCGACGACGAGGACTCCGTCCAGAAGCTGCTCACGTACCCGCTCGAGCGCGACGGGTTCCGGGTCGTGCACGCGCTGGACGGCGAAGCAGGCGCTGGCGCGGTTCGCAGAGGAGCACATCGACCTCGTCGTCCTCGACCTGATGCTCCCGAAGCTGGACGGCCTGGAGGTCTGCAAGCGCCTCCGCGCGGAGAGCTCGGTGCCGATCATCATGCTGACCGCCCGCGACGACGAGCTCGACAAGGTGCTCGGGCTCGAGCTCGGCGCCGACGACTACATCACGAAGCCGTTCTCGATCAGGGAGTTCCGCAGCCGTGTGAAGGCTCTGCTGCGCCGCGCGGCCGCTCCACGCCCGGGTGAGCGCAACGACGACGAGGTGATCGAGCAGGGCGTGCTCCGCATCGACGTGCCGCGCCGCACGGTCGAGGTCCGCGGGGACGAAGTGCAGCTGACGTTCGTCGAGTTCGAGCTGCTGCGAGTGCTCGCCGCCGCTCCAGGCCGCGTCTTCTCGCGGCGCCAGCTGCTCGAGAAGCTGCGTGGCGGCGCCGATTACCGTGAGCCGCGGACGATCGACGTCCACGTGCGGCACCTGCGCGAGAAGATCGAGGCCGATCCGCACGAGCCGGAGCTGATCGTGACGGTTCGCGGCGTCGGCTACCGGTTCCAGGAGCGCTGATGACGCGGCCCAGGATCCGGGGCATCCGGCTCCGGCTGGCGCTGGCGCTGCTCCTCGTGGTCGCCGGCGCGCTCGGTGTCGTCTACATGATCGTCGTGCCGTCGCTCGAGGCGGAGCTGGTGCAGGCCAAGCTCGACCAGCTGGACGAGGACGCCAGGAGGGTTGCGCCGGGCCTGCCGCAGAACGCCGAGGAACCGCAGCAGTTTGCGGAGTTCGCGTCCTCGCTCGTCCAGGCGCGGGTCGTCATCTACACCGTGATCGGGGGCCGGCTGTTCAGCCAGGCCGACTCGAACCTGTCCTCCTCGGTCGACGTCGAACGCGATCCGGTTGCGATGCGCGCCGCAGCGACCGGCGAGCTGCAGCGGGACACGCTCGAGCGAAACGGACGCCGGTTCGCCGAGGTTGCGCTTGATCGAGGATCAGACCGGCTCTGTCGTCCTGCTCAGCGACTCGCTGTCCGACCCGCTCTCGAGCGTTCATTTCGTCCAGCGGCAGCTGCTGCTCGCCGCCCTGATCGGGCTCCTGTTCGCCGCGGTGGCCGGCTACGTGCTCGCCTCGGTGCACGCCCGCCGCATCGCCCGGCTCGAGCGCGCTGCCGAGCGGATCGCCGCCGGGCGGCTCGACGAGCCCGTCGTCGACACGGGCCACGACGAGCTCGGGGAGCTGGCGGTTGCGTTCGAGCGCATGCGCGTCCGCCTGGAGAATCTCGACCGCGCGCGCAACGAGTTCATCGCCAACGCGTCGCACGAGCTCCGGACGCCGCTCTTCTCGCTCGGCGGCTTTCTCGAGCTGATGGCGGACGAGGAGCTCGACGAGCAGACACGGCGGGAGTTCCTCGACACGATGCGCGAGCAGGTCGACCGTCTCGCCAAGCTCGCGACCGACCTGCTCGACCTCTCCCGGCTCGATGCGGGCCGGATGACCGTCGAGCACGAGCCCGTCGATCTCGGGGAGGTCGCCCAGGTGGTCGCGGAGGAGTTCCGGCTGGTCGCCGAGCAGCGTGGCCATCCCGTCGAGGTCGTGGTCGAGGGCCGCCCGGTCGCGCGCGGAGACGAGCTGCGGGTGCTGCAGGTGATCCGCGCGCTGCTCGACAACGCGCTCGTGCACACCCCGCCCGGGACGCGCGTGACGCTGCGGGCGCACGCGGACCGCGAGCACGCCTATCTCGAGGTCGAGGACGACGGCCCCGGCGTGCCGTCCGTGCACGCGCCGCACGTCTTCGACCGCTTCTACCGGGCGGAGGGCGGCGTCGCCTCCGGGAGCGGGCTCGGGCTGGCGATCGCGCGGGAGCTCGTCTCGGTGATGGGCGGGGCGGTCGTGCTCGAGTCGACGCCCGGGCGAACGGTCGTCCGCGTCGTTCTCGGCGCGGCGCCGACGTCGGTGCCGGTGCCTGCGGCCACGGCGCCCGTTTTCACGTGAAAACGCCGACGCGCGAACGGCTACGGGCCGCGGCTACAGTGGCGGGCATGCGTACAAGCGCCCTCGCGGTGGTCGCTCTCGTCGCCGCCGCGCTCGGCGCGGCGGCCGTGCTCGTCGTCGGCACCGCAGCAGGCTGGATCAACGACGACGACGGCACCCGCGCCGTCGTCTTCCCCACGGTCCCCACCGACACGGGCCCGACCGTGACCGGGCCGGCGGCGGCGTCGCTGGTCGGGAACGGCTTCGATCCCGCCCGTATCTATGCCAGCCGCTCGCAGGGAGTCGTGACGATCTACTCGTACTTTGCGGACGGCAGGCAATCGCAGGGCTCGGGCTTCCTCGTCTCGGCCGAGGGCCACGTGCTCACGAACTCGCACGTCGTCTCGAGCGCAGGCTCGGGCACAGTGGTGCGTGCGGCGTCCCGGATCTACGTCGTCTTCGCCGACGGTGACCGGATCCCCGGCTCGATCGTCGGCTGGGACCTCTTCAGCGACGTCGGCCTCGTCAAGGTCGACCCGCGCGACCACGCCGTCTCGCCCGTGCCGCTCGGCGACTCGAGCAGGGTGGTCGTCGGCGAGCCGGTTGCGGCGATCGGCAGCCCGTTCGGTCAGGAGAGCTCGCTCGCCGTCGGCGTCGTCTCAGCGACCGAGCGCTCGATCGACTCCATCACCTCCGTCTACGACGTCTCGGGTGTGATCCAGGTCGACGCGCCGATCAACCACGGCAACTCCGGCGGCCCGCTGCTCGACGCAGACGGGCGCGTGATCGGGATCAACGCGCAGATCAGCTCCGAGTCCGGCAACGCCGAGGGTGTCGGCTTCGCGATCCCGATCAACGCGGCCCGCCGCTCGATGGTGCAGCTGATCTCGACCGGCAAGGTCGCCTACGCCTATGTCGGCGTCACGACGCAGGACGTGACGCCGGCGCTCTCGCGCCGCTTCAAGCTGGGTGCACCGCGTGGAGCGTTGATCCAGACGGTGACGAAGGACGGACCGGCGGCTCGGGCAGGGCTGCGCGGAGCGACCGAGGACCCCGAGGGCTTCAACGGAATCTCGATCGGCCTGGGCGGCGACCTGATCGTCGCCTTCGCGGGCCGGCCCGTCGAGCGCGCGGCCGACGTTGCCCGGATCGTCACCGAGCGCCTCCGCCCGGGTGACACCGTCTCCGTGACCGTGCTGCGCGGCGGCAAGGGGAAGCGGGAGACCGTGCGCGTGACGCTGGTCGAACGGCCCTTGCGCCCGACCCGCTAGCGCACGTGGTTTAGCGTGCGCCTACTCGGGAATACTGAGGTAGGAGTTGCGAGAGTTCGGCAGCTTTCGGTAGAACGTAAAGCGGGTGGGATCCATGAGCGAGCAAAACGCTGCTACTGCTGACGCCGCCGACGAGAGTAGGACGGTCCGGCTGACGATCCCGGCGAAGCCGGAGTACATCACGCTCTCGCGGCTCGCTCTCTCCGGCCTCAGCCGCGTCCGGCCGCTTGCAGACGAGACGCTCGCCGACCTGAAGCTGGCTCTGACGGAAGCGTGCTCGAACTCGGTCCGGCACGCCTACGACGACGAGGGAGGCCACGTCTCGATCAGCTTCGAGCTCCGGGACGACCGCCTGATCGTCGAGGTCGCCGACGACGGCACTGGCTTCGAGCCGGAGCTCGCACGATCGAACGGGGACGACGTCGAGCTCTCCGAAGGAGGCCTCGGGATCGCGATCATCAGGTCGATCGCCGACGAGGTCGAGATCGCCGGGGGCGCCCACGGCCGCGGGTCACGTCTCCGCTTCGTGAAGCTCCTACCGTAGAGTTCCGCCCCCACGTGTCTGCCCGGCGGAAGCTGATCGTCGTCTCCAATCGCGGTCCGCTCGCCTTCGGGCGTGACGCGGCCGGTGAACGTGTCGCTCGGCGTGGCGCCGGCGGGCTCGTGACGGCGCTCGCGCCGCTCGTTGCACACCACGACGTCACCTGGATTGCGAGCGCACTCTCGGACGAGGATCGCGCCGTCGCCGCAGAGGGAGCTTTCGAGGAAACGGCCCACGAGGGCTCGCGCTACCGGCTGCGGTTCGTTGCGCATGACCCCTCTGCCTACGACCTGTTCTACAACGTCGCCGCCAATCCGACGCTCTGGTTCGTCCAGCACGGCCTCTGGGACCTCAAGCAAAGCCCGGGCGAGGATCTCGATCGCGCCTGGGAGGAGGGCTACGTCGCGGTGAACCGGGCCTTCGCCGAGGCTGTGCTCGAGGAGCTCGACCGCGAGCCGGACGCGACCGTGTTCTTCCACGACTACCACCTCTACGTCGCCCCGGCGCTGGTTCGGGAGCAGCGGCCCGAGACGACGCTCGCCCACTTCACCCACATCCCGTGGGTGGACGCCGAGGCGTGGTCGGTGCTGCCCGCTTCGATCGTGACCGCGATCCACGCCGGCCTGCTCGCCAACGACGTCGTCGCCTTCCACACAGAGCGCTGGCGGAGTGCGTTTCTCTCCGCGTGCTCGAGCCTTGGCCTCGACACGGGCGATGCTCTCGTCACGGCGCACCCGATCTCGATCGACCCGGACGAGTTCGCGAGCCTGGCGGAGAGCGAGGACGTGCTCGCCCGGGAGCACGAACTGGTTGCGTCTCGGCCCGACGCGATGATCCTTCGGGTCGACCGGACCGATCCGTCGAAGAACGTCGTGCGAGGGCTCGAGGCGTTCGGGCAGCTGCTCGAACGCCGGCCGGACTTGCGCGGCCGCGTGGGCATGGTCGCCTTGCTCGATCCGTCCCGTCAGGAGATCCCCGAGTACGTCGAGGAGCTGCACCGGATCGAGGCGGCGGCGGCCGCGCTCGAGGAACGCTTTCCGGGTGCGCTCCAGCTGCGGGTCGGAGACGACTTTCCGCAATCCGTCGCGGCGTACAAGCAGTTCGACGTCCTGCTCGTGAACGCGATCACGGACGGGCTGAACCTGGTCGCCAAGGAGGCGCCGCTCGTCAACACACGGGACGGTGTTGTTGTCTTATCAGTAAACACCGGAGCGTACGAGGAGCTCGGTGAGTGGACGGTGACGGTCGACCCGCTCGACGTGGACGGCCAGTCCACGGCGCTCGAGGACGCTCTCGAGCTGCCGGCCGCAGACCGCCGGGCGCGGCTGGAGGCGATTCGCGAGCACGTCCGCACCCACGACCTGGAGGAGTGGATCGACGCCCTGCTGGCCGACCTCGACCGCGCCAGTACGATGCGGAGTCGATGAGCGACCTCTCGCACGTCGACGAGTCCGGCTCGGTGCGCATGGTCGACGTCGGCGGCAAGCCGATGTCGCGCCGCCGGGCGGTCGCGCGCGCCTCCGTGCGGATGGCCGCGGAGACGGCTCAGCGACTCGGCTCCCTCCCGAAGGGCGACGCGCTCGCGACCGCGCAGCTCGCCGGGATCATGGCCGCGAAGCGGACGAGCGACCTGATCCCGCTCTGTCACCCTTTGCCGCTGTCGGTCGTCGAGGTCTCGCTCGAGGTGGTCGACAGCGGCGTCGAGATCACTGCGTCCGCCGAGACCACTGCGCAGACGGGCGTCGAGATGGAGGCGCTCGTTGCCGCTTCCGTCGCCGCACTGACGGTCTACGACATGGCGAAGGCGATCGACAAGGCGATGGTCATCGCCGAGGTCACGCTCGTCGAGAAGACGAAGGTCGACGCGTGAAAGCTGCCGTGCTGACGGTCTCCGACGGCGTCGTCGCCGGCACGCGGGAGGACAAGAGCGGCGATCTGCTCGCGGAGCTCCTCGCGGCGGAGGGCTACGAGGTCGCGCGGAAGGTCGTTCCCGACGAGGCGGGCGAGATCGCCGAGGCGATCGTCGAGCTCGCAGGCGCCGCACCGCTGGTGGTCACCACCGGCGGCACCGGCATGGCGCCGCGGGACGTCACGCCCGAGGCGACGCGCTCGGTCATCGACCGCGAGGCTCCCGGGATCGCGGAGGCCATCCGCGCCGACTCGCTGACGAAGACTCCGCACGCCCTTCTCTCGCGTGGCGTCGCGGGCGTGCACGGGCGCACGCTCGTGGTCAACCTTCCCGGCTCGCCCGGAGGCTGCCGGGACGGGTTCGCGGTGCTACGCCCGGCTCTCGCACACGCGCTCGGGCTGCTGACCGAGGCCGACACGGCGCACAAGCAGACGTGAGCTCCACCGCCGTCTCCCTGCCGCGCCGCTTCGCGTCGCTCGTGAAGCTGGAGCACACCGTCTTCGCGCTGCCGTTCGCGTACGTCGGGATGCTGCTCGCCGCCGGCGAGACTCCCGCAGCCCGCGACTGGCTCTGGGTGACCGTCGCCATGGTCGGCGCCCGCACGCTCGCGATGGGGCTGAACCGGCTGATCGACGCCGAGCTCGACGCGCGGAACCCGCGCACCGCCTCGCGCGAGCTACCGACCGGATCGCTCTCGCGGGCGCAGGTGACGGCGCTCTGCCTGCTGGCGCTCGCCGTCTTCCTCGTCGCCGTCTTCCAGCTCGACCCGCTCGTCCGCTGGCTCTGGCCGGTGCCGGTCGTGTTGTTCGTCGTCTACCCGTACCTGAAGCGGATCACGTGGCTGTGCCACACGTGGCTCGGCGTCTCGCTCGGGCTCGCGCCGGTCGGTGCCTGGGCGGCCGTCACCGGCGAGCTCCCGTGGCAGGCGTGGGCGCTCGGCGGCGCGGTCGCGCTCTGGGTGGCCGGCTTCGATCTCTTCTACTCGCTCTTCGACGCCGAGCACGACCGGGAGCAGGGGCTGCACTCGTGGGCGGTGCGGTTCGGCGAGCGCGGCGTGTTCCTCGGCGCGCGCCTTCACCACCTCGGCGTCGTCGCGTTGCTCCTCGCCGCGGGGCTCGGGCTCGAGGTCGGCGTCGCGTACTGGCTCGGCGTCGCGGCGGTCGCTGCCTTGCTCGCCTACGAGCACTCGCTCGTCCGGCCCGGTGATCTGCGGCGCCTCGATGCCGCGTTCTTCACCGTCAACGGCGTCATCAGCATCGTCTTCCTCGGCTTCGTCTTCCTCGACGTCGCCGCATGATCTCGGCCCGCGCGCTCGAGAAGCGCTACGGCAGGCGTCGCGCGCTGCGGCCGCTCGACTTCGAGCTCGAGCGTGGCGGGTTCCTAGTCGTCACCGGCGCGAACGGCTCGGGCAAGACGACGCTGCTCCGGCTCGTTGCAGGGCTGGCGGCGCCGACGGGCGGCGAGCTCGACGTTGCGGCGCAGCGAGGCGGGCTCGGCTACCTGGGCCACGAGCCGTTGCTCTACCGCGACCTGACAGCGCTCGAGAACCTCGATCTCTACGGCCGCCTCTACCGCGTGCCGGAGCGGCGAGAGCGGGCGGGGATGCTGCTCGAGCGGTTCGGGCTCTGGGACGTGCGCGCAGAGCGGGTCGCCTCCTACTCGCGCGGCATGGTGCAGCGGCTCGCGCTCTGCCGGGCGCTCCTGCACGATCCGGAGCTGCTCGTGCTCGATGAGCCCTTCACGGCGCTCGACGCCGAGGGAGCCGACCTGCTCGACCGCCGGCTCCGGGAGATCGCGGGGTCGGCGACCGTGCTGCTGACGACTCACGACCCGGCTCGAGTCGAGCCGCTCGCGACCGCGCGGCTGGCGCTGGCATGAATTACCTCGGCGACGTCGCTGCGCTGGCGCGGAAGGACCTCCGGCTCGAGCTGCGAGCGCGCGACACGCTGCCGGCGATGCTGCTCTTCGTCCTCTCGACGCTCGTCGTCTTCCACTTCGCGTTGCCGACCGGAGCCGACGAGGTCGCGGCGCAGGGGTTGCTCTGGGTGGCCCTCGTCTTCACGGCGCTGCTCGGACTGGCGCGCGCCTGGGCGCCGGAGCGCGAGGACGGCGCGCTCGAAGGGCTCGTGCTCGCACCGTCGGACCGGAGCGCGATCTGGCTCGGCAAGTCCGCCGCCGTGTTCGTCTTCCTCGTCGCGATCGAGCTCGTCGCGCTGCCGGCGTTCGCCGTCTTCTTCTCACCGCTCGACGCCGGTGCCGTACTCGGCGTGCTGCTCGCGAACGTCGGCATCTGCGCGGTCGGCACCCTGCTCGCCGCGATGGCCGCGGCCAGCCGCACGCGCGAGCTGATCCTGCCGCTGCTCTTCCTGCCGCTCGCGATCCCGCTCGTCGTGGGCGGCGTCGGCGCGAGCGTCTCGACCGATCCCGGGCGCTACCTGGCGTTTCTCGGGTTGTACGACGCGGTCTTCGCGATACTGTGCTGGGCGTCCTTTGAGTACGTCGTCTCCGAATAGCAGGGGCTGGAACGTCTCGGTCCCGATGCTCGCCGCGCTCTCCGCGGCGCTCGTCGGGCTGGCGATCGTCTTCGCGTTCTTCGTCGCCCCCGAGGATGCGAGCCAGGGAATCTCGCAGCGCATCTTCTACTTCCACGTCCCGATCGCGCTGACCGCGTATGCGGCCTTCGGTTGGGGCGCCCTGAAGGCGCTGTTGCTGCTCTGGAAGGGCGGCGAGCGGTACGACCTCGAGAGCTACGTCGGCGTCCACATGGGGACGATCTTCGGCGCTCTGACTCTCGCCACCGGCTCGATCTGGGCGAAGGCCGAGTGGGGCCACTGGTGGCGTTGGGAGTCGAAGCAGCTCGTCCTCTTCCTCGTCCTCTTCCTCTTCTACTCGGCCTACTTCATGCTCCGCTTCTCGATCGAGGAAGGGCCGCGGCGCGCGAACGTCTCTGCGGTCTACGCGCTCTTCGGGGTCGTGATGATCCCGATCAGCTTCCTCGCGATCAGGCTGGCCGAGGACTTCGTCCACCCGGTGGCGTTCACGAGCGAAGGGCCGCAAATGGATGGGATCATGTTCGTCGCCTTCTGCGTCTCCTGGCTCGCGATGACCGTCCTCGCGTACACGCTCTACCGGATCGAGCTGCTCGGCAAGCGCCTCGACGCCAACCTGCGCGATCTCCGGGAGGCGCTGGCATGAGCCAGTCCGACTACGTCGTCGTCGCGTACGGGATCGTCTTCGTGACGCTCCTCGTCTACGTCGCGATCATCGCGGCGAAGCTCGCCCGGCTCGAGCGCGAGACGGCCGAGCTGGCGGAGCTCGCGCGGAAGCGCGCCCAGACGGCTGAATCCGTTGGCTGAGCTGCTCGTCGTCCCTGCGCTGCTCGCCTACGGGGAGGCCGCCTTCGCCTACGCCGGTGAGCTGCGTGGCCCCGGTCTCGCCGGCCGGCTGGCGACGTGGGGGGTCCGGCTCGGCTGGCTCGCGCAGACGGCGCTGCTCGTCGGGCAGGCGGCCTCGGCCGAGGGGTTCCCGTGGGGCACCTGGGCGGGCGCGCTCAACCTCTTCGTCTGGCTCGTCGTCGGCGCGTACCTGATCTGGGGCTGCACGCCCCGTTACCGGCTGCTCGGCCTGACAGTGATGCCGGTTGCGGCCGTGCTGCTCGCGCTCGCGTGGGTGGGCGGTGGCACCGCCCTGGACGAGAGCGACCGCTCCGGGGCCGTGCTCGCGGTGCACGTCGCGCTGATGCTGGCCGGTTTCGCGGGCTTGACGCTCGCCGCCGGCATGGCCGTGCTGTATCTCTGGCAGGAGCGCCGCTTGAAGCGCCACGAGCGTGGCGTCCTCAAGGTGCGCGTGCCGCCGCTCGATGCGCTCGACCGGCTGGCCGCACGCAGCGTGCTCGGATCGCTCGTCCTGCTGACCCTCGGGATCGGCGTCGGCGCCGCCAGGTTCGAGCGCGGCGACTTCGATGCCGCGATGGCTGTGACGCTGGGCGTCTGGGCGGCCTACGCATCGCTGCTCGTCGTTCGCCACGAGGGGTGGCGCGGCCGCCGGGCTGCACTGCTCAACCTGGCCGGATTCGCGCTCGTCGCCGTCGTCCTCCCGCTGACCCACTTCGCGTCATGACGGCACTCACCCTCGTCGGCGTCTCGCACCACCGCGCTCCGATCGAGCTGCGGGAACGAGTGGCGCTCGACCTCGAGGCGTGTCGCGCATTCGCCCAGCAATTGACCCAGCAGCTCGGCGGCGAGGCGGTCGTCCTCTCGACGTGCAACCGCACGGAGCTCTACCTCGCGCGGGAGGAGGACGCCGAGGACGAGGCTGTCGCGGCGGTCACCGAGCTGGCAGGCGACCGCGCCGACGACCTCGCCGCCGCGCTCTACCGGCTCCGGGACGAGGCTGCGGCGATGCATCTCTTCCGTGTCGCCGCCGGGCTCGACTCGCTCGTGCCGGGCGAGGGCGAGATCCTCGGCCAGGTGCGGAGCGCGTTCGAGGCCGGTGCACCCGGGCCGCTGCTCGACCACCTCTTTCGCCAGGCGCTGCACACCGGCCGCCGCGTTCGCGTCGAGACGGCGATCGGCGAGAGCCCCGCCTCGGTTCCCGTCGGCGGCTGCGGCGCTCGCGCAGCAGGTGTTCGGCGAGCTCGACGGCCGGCGGGTGCTGCTGCTCGGCGCGGGCAAGATGAGCGAGGCGACCGCGCGGAACCTCGTCTCGCGCGGGGCGGAGATCGCAGTCGTCGCGAACCGAACGCTCGCCCACGGCGAGGATCTGGCCCGGAAGCTCGGGGCGCAGGCTCTTGCGCTCGACGGGGTCGCGGACGAGCTCGAGCACGCGGATGTCGTCGTGTCGGCGACGAGCGCGGCGGGCCTCGTCGTCTCGCACGAGACGGTCGCCCAGGCGCTGCGCGCGCGCAAGGGCCGTCCGCTGCTGCTCGTCGACCTCGCCGTGCCGCGTGACCTCGACCCGGCGATCAACGGGCTCGACGGATGCTTCCTCTACGACGTCGACGACCTGCGGGCCGTGGTCGAAGAGACGCTCTCGGGCCGCCGCGGCGAGGCCGCGAGCGCGGAGCGGGTCGTCGCCGAGGAGGCCGAGCGGTTCCGCGACTGGCACGCGGCGCTCGACATCGTCCCGACGATCGCATCGCTGCGGGCGCTGGCCGAGGAGATCCGCGACAGCGAGCTCGCGCGGGCGGGCGGCAGGCTCTCGGAGAAGGAGCGCCGGAACGTCGAATCGGTCACGTCGCAGATCCTCGCAAAGCTCCTGCATCTGCCCACGATCCGCATGAAAGAAGCAGCTGCGGCAGCCGATGGAGTGGTCTATGCTGACGTCGTCAGGCACCTGTTCGGACTGGGAGAGGAGGAGCGGCGGCGATGACGACCCGATTCAAGTCCGGTAGGCCGCTGCCGCTGCAGGTGCCGACCGCGTTCGTGCGCATCCGGCCGGGCAATCCGAGCGGCATCCGTGGTTGCGGCGAGTCGAGACCCGTGTCGCGCCGAAGCTGTGCTCATCCGCGTCGGCTCCCGCGGCAGTAGGCTCGCGCTCACCCAGGCGGAGCAGGCGGCGGACCGTCTGCGGCAGCCCAGGGTTGGAGGACAGAGCATCGAGATTGCGCTGGTGCCGATCACGACGGCGGGCGACCGCGATCGTACGAAGCCGTTCGGCGAGATCGGCTCGCGCGGCGTCTTCGTCAAGGAGCTCGAGGAAGCACTGCTCGCGGGCCGGATCGACGTCGCCGTCCACTCCGCCAAGGACATGACCTCGACGGACACGGAAGGGCTGGCCGTCGGCGCGTACCCGGCGCGCGAGGATCCGCGCGACGCGCTCTGCGGCGCCGACTCGCTTCGGCCCGGGATGCGGATCGGCACCGCGTCCGTGCGCAGGCGCGCGCAGCTGCTCGCGCTGGAGCCGACGCTCTCGATCGAGCCGTTGCGCGGGAACATCGACACGCGGCTGCGGAAGCGCGGCGAGCGCGGCCTGGACGCCGTCGTGCTCGCCGCCTGCGGCCTCGACCGGCTCGCCCTCGAGGCGGGAGATCGGCCTCCGCTTCGATCCGGCCGAGCTGCTCCCCGAGGCGGGCCAGGGTGCGCTGGCGCTTCAGGTGCGCGCGGGTGAGGAGGAGCTCGTCGCCGCGGCGGACGACGCCGAGACACGGCGGCGCGTCGAGGCGGAGCGGCGCTGCGTCGCGCTCGTCGGCGGCGGCTGCCTGGCTCCTGTGGCCGCGCACCACGACGGTTCCTCGCTGACGGCGCTCGTCGCCGACGAGGACGGCGCCTGGATCGAGCGGCGGACCGGCAGCGACCCGGACGAGGTCGCGCGCGAGCTGCTCGCCTTCGTCTCGTGAGGATCGTCGTCACGCGTCCCGCAGGGCAGGAAGAGGAGCTCGTCCGCGGTCTCGTCGCGCTCCGGCACGACGTCGTCCACTGCCCCTTGCTCGAGGTGGAGCCGCTCGGGGACAGTCCCCTGGACGTGTCCGGATACGGCTGGGTGATCGTCACGAGCGTCAACGGCGCTCGCGAGCTGCGGCGCCGCATGACCGGCACGCCGAAACGGGTCGCCGCGATCGGACAGGCGACCGCCGACGCCTTCGGCGGCGCCGACCTCGTTCCGGCCGTGTCGACGCAGGAAGGGCTGCTCGCGGAGCTGCCGCGGCCGGCAGGCAAGGTGCTGTTCGCCGGGGCGGAAGGAGCGAGGCGCCTGCTCGTGGACGAGCTCGGGGCAACGTTCGTCGCCCTGTACCGCACTCGCGAGCTGACACCGGAGCAGCCGCCGGAGGGCGACCTCGTCGTCCTGGCGTCGGCCTCGGCCGCCCGGGCGTTCGCACGGCTCGGTGTCGGGGATCCCGGCCGTCAGTATCGGCCCGCAGACGACAGCCGCAGCGCGGGAGGCGGGGATCGAGGTCGTCCGGGAGGCGGAGACACACGACGTCGCCGGCCTCCTCGCGGCGATAGGGTCCGCCGCGTGTTCGTCAGCTTCCTGAGCGACTTCGGGCTCCAGGACGACTTCGTCGGGACGTGCCACGGGGTGATCAAGCAGATCGCGCCCGAGACTCAGATCATCGACGTCACGCACGGGATACCGCGGCTGCAGGTCCTCCAGGGCGCCCTCGTCCTCGCGAGCACGCTTCCCTACATGCCCGTCGGCGTCCATCTCGCCGTCGTCGACCCGGGTGTCGGCAGCTCCCGGCGGGCGCTCGCCCTGCGCGACGAGGCGGGCAGATTCTTCGTCGGCCCCGACAACGGCTTGCTGATCCCCGCAGCCGAGCGGGCCGGGAATCGCGGCGGCGCACGAGCTCGCGAGCCCGGAGTACGCGCTCGAGACGATCTCCCGCACCTTCCACGGCCGCGACCTCTTCGCACCGGCGGCAGCGCACCTCTCGCGCGGCGTCGCGATCGAGGAGCTCGGCCCGCCGATCGACCCGGACGCGCTCGTGCGGCTCGATCTGCCTCAGCCCGAGCTCGGCCCCGACAAGATCGGCGGCACCGTTCTCTATGTTGACTCGTTTGGCAACATCGCCCTGAACGTCACACGCGAGCACGTCGCTGAGGTGGGGATCGTTCCGGGCACGCAGGTCGAGCTCGAGCTCGGCGGCGAGCGCTTCTACGCCGTCGCCGCCAGGACCTTCGCGGACGCCCGGGCCGGCGACATCATGCTCTACGAGGACAGCTACCGGAACATGTCGATCGCGATCAGCGGCGGCAACGCGGGCGAGATGCTGCACGCCCGCGCGGGCCAGTCGCTGCGGATCAACGTCGGCCGGCTTTGACTTGCGGCAAGCGTCGCGCGTTTGTAACTCTCCGTCCCACAAGGGCGTTCGCGAAGCGGTATCACCGTTCCGGACGTCCTTTTTCTTGCGCAACATCGAGATCCGCGGGAGCGGATCCCGATCGCGCGAAGACCCCTGAAGGGGCCGCTGGCGCGGCCCTGCTGCGCCTCGATCTATGAGTGCGGTGGTCGGCGACTAGCCCAGGGCCGCGCGGCTTCGAGTTGTGACGCGACGCGGAAGAGCAGCGCGTCGCCGAGCGGCGGCCCGACGAGCTGGACGCCGATCGGCAAGCCCTCGCCCGACCAGTGGAGCGGCACCGACATCGCAGGCTGGCCGGTGACGTTGAAGGCGGCCGTGAACGGCGTGAACCGCGCGGCGCGGTCGAACTGCTCCCACGGGTCGTCGGGCTCCGACTCCCAGCCGACGAGCGCGGGCGGAAGCGCCAGCGTCGGCGTCAGCAGCAAGTCGTAGCGCGACCAGAGCGAGACGATCCTCCGCGCCCGCAGCTGCAGGCGGGAGACGGCGCCGGCGTAGGCGCCGCTCGACGTCTCCAGCGCGCCCTTGAGGAACGCCTGGTTGAGCGGCGTCAGCACGCGACGGGTCGCGGACCGGGTAGAGCGCCGGCCCGATCTGCCAGACCGGCTTGAAGTCCTCCATCAGGTCGTCGCCGCCCCAATCTGGAGCGATCTCCTCGACCTCGTGGCCGAGCGACGCGAGCAGATCGGCTGCGTCGCGGGCGGCCGCCACGCACGCGTCGTCGACCTCGAAGCCGTCCGGCGCCTCGGTCGTGACCGCGACACGCAGCCGGCCGGGATCGACTCCGACCTCCTCGGCGAACGGGCGCTCGGGCGGCGCCGCCGGGAACGGGTCGCCCCACTCGTAGCCGGAGACGACGTCGAGATAGGCGGCGGCGTCAGCGACGGTCCGGGCGAGCGGGCCTGTCGTGCCGAGCCCGATGCCGGGGACGAACGGGGCGTTCGACACGCGCCCGCGCGAGGCCTTGAAGCCGAAGACGCCGCAGCACGAGGCGGGAATCCGGATCGAGCCGCCGCCGTCGGATCCCTGGGAGATCGCGCAGAGCCCGGCCGCGATCGCGGCGCCGGCGCCCCCGCTGGAACCGCCTGCGTTCCGCGTCAGGTCCCAGGGAGTGCGGCAGGGACCGTTGAGCGGGGAGTCGGTGAACGCCGTCGTCCCGAACTCGGGCGTGTTCGTCTTGCCGAGGATCACGAACCCGGCGGCCTTCAGGCGGGTGATGTGGGCGAGGTCGAAGTCGGGGACGTTCGAGGCGAACGCGTGCGAGGAGAACGTCGTCCGGATTCCCGCGGTCGTGTCGAGGTCCTTGAGCGAGATCGGCACGCCGTGGAAGGGCGCCTCCGCCGGCTCGTCCGCCTTCGCCCGTGCCTCGGCGAGCGCCTCCTCGCCGCGCACGGTGACGTACGCGCCGAGCTCCGGATCGAGCCGCCCGATCCGCTCGAGGTAGAGCTCGACGAGCTCCACCGGCGAGACCTGCCCTTCCCGAACGAGGCGAGCCTGCTCGGTCGCCGGGAGGAACGCGAGCTCCATCCCGGCGACCGTATCAGGCGTTGCGATCAGATCCAGTCGAAGTTGTCCTGGAGCAGCGGCACCAGGAAGTAGAAGAGGAACATGAACGAGGCGACCCACATGAATGGGTGCACGTCTTCGCCGCGACCCTGCGCAGTCCGGACGACGACGAAGGCGAGGAAGCCCATCCCGATCCCGTCCGTGATCGAGAACGCGAGCGGCATGAAGATGATCGTCAGAGCCGCCCCGAGCCCGATCGCGAAGTCGGTGAAGTCGATTCCGGCGAGCTTGCGCCGGTCATCTCTGCCTTCCGCCTCTTCCTCGAGCTCCGTCAGCACCGACATCATCATGAACGCGACGAGGATCAGCGCCGGCGCCGTTGCCTGTGGCGGCACCATCCCGATGATCGGCGCGAAGAACATGAACGGGAAGAAGAGCGTCCCGCACACGACGCTCACCCAGCCGGTCCGGCCGCCGACCGCGACGCCGGACGCCGACTCGATGTAGGTCGTCGCCGACGAGGACGAGGCCGCGCCGCCCGCGACCGCGGCCAGCGAGTCGACGAGCAGCGGCTTGCGGATGTCACGCATCCGGCCGTCCTTGTCGACGTAGCCGGCGGGCTTGCCGACGCCGACGAGCGTGCCCATCGTGTCGAAGAAGTCGGCCAGGAAGAGTGAGAACGCCCAGACGATCGCCGAGATGAACGCGAGCTCGGTGAACGCGTCGAAGTTGAAGTTGCCGAGCAGCTCGAGGTCGGGGGTCTCGTAGACGTCTCCCGGCCAGGTCGCACCGGCGGTGAAGCCGATGTCGTTCCCCTTCGACTCGTTGAGGATCGTGGCGAGGATGGTGGTGGCGACGATCCCGATCAGCAGGTCGCCCCGGACTCCCCGCGCTCTCAAGATGACCGTGAGCACGATCCCGAAGAACGTGACCGCGATCGGCCAGGTGGTGAGCCGGGCGAGGTCGACCGGAGTGCCTTCGCCGCGCACGATCACGCCGGCACTGTTCAGGCCGATGAAGGCGATGAAGAAGCCGATCCCGATCGCGATCGCCTTCTTCAGGTCGAGCGGGATTGCGTCCATGATCTTCTCCCGAACCCCGGTCAGGACGAGCAGCGTGACCGCGAGACCCTCGACGACCACGAGCCCCATCGCGGCCGGAAACGAGAGCCCCTCGCCCGCGACCAGGCTGAACGCGACCACCGCGTTGAGCCCGAGCCCGGGAGCGATCGCGTAGGCCATGTTCGTGTACAGGCCCATGGCGATCGTCATCACGCCTGCGACCAGGCAGGTCACGGCGAGCACCTGGTTGAACGGCAGCCCGATCTCGCTCAGTCCCTCGATGCCGGCGAAGCTGAGGATCTGAGGGTTCACGAAGATGATGTACGACATGACGATGAAGGTCGTCACGCCGGCCATCGAGTCGCGCGCGAGCGTCGTTCCGTTCGCCGCGAACTTGAAGCGGCGCTCGAGCAACCCTCGCTCGGAGCGCGCCGCAGTCTCTGACATTTGACCTCTCCTTCGCCTCGGTTGACCCCTGCGAGGGAGACAATGAGAGGCGCGGCGGACGGATGCAACGCTCCCGGGCCGAGAAAGTGCGCTCGGAGCGGAATAGCACGCGTTAGTCGAGGATTTGCCGCTCGTTAGAGGGCGTTCCGACGATCGGTGCATGCGCCGTGCCGGGATCGCCTTTGCCTTCTACGCCCTCCTCTCACTCGGGCTGTTCGGTCGCGCCATCGTGCGTGATCCGGCGAGCCGGATCGTCGGCGACGACGGCGCGGACAAGTCGCTCTACCTCTGGTCGCTGCGCTGGTGGCCGTGGGCGCTCAGCCACGGGCACAACCCGCTCGACGTCGACGTCGCGTGGGCGCCGCACGGGTTCGACTTCGGCCTCGGCACGGCCGGCGCGGCGCTCGCCTTGCTCGCGGCTCCGCTGACGAGCGTGGCCGGCCCGGTCGTCTCGTACAACGTCCTGATCGTCGCGGCACCGGCGCTCAGTGCCACGACCGCCTTCCTGCTCGCGCACCGCCTCACCGGCCGGGTCGCGCCGGCGCTTGCGGGCGGCTGGGTCTTCGGCTTCTCCTCGTACGAGCTCGGGCGGATCGTCGGGCACCTGCCGCTGGCGTTCACGGCACTCGTGCCCCTCGTCGGCCTCCTCCTCGTCACCCGCCACGATGAGCGGATGTCGCGAGCGAGGTTCGTGCTGCTTCTCGCGCTCGCCCTCACGCTCCAGTTCTGGATCGTGACCCAGGTCTACTTCAGCCTGACCATCGTTGCGGCGACGGCCGGGGCGCTGGCGATCGTCCTGCTGGGGCACGCGCGAGTGCTGCCCACCGTGCTGGACGCAGCGCTCGGGTGGGGCCTGTCGGCCGTTCTCGTATCGCCGGTCCTCGTGTACGCGGCTCTGAGCGACGCTGCGGCGCCGGCCCGCTCGCCGTTCTCCGAGGCCGCCGACCTGCTCAACTACGCCGTGCCGACGAGGCGCACGTGGGTGCGGCCGCCGGGAAGCGCTGAGATCGCGGAGCGTTTCACCGGGACCGGCGCCGAGCAGGGCGCGTATCTGGGCGTGCCGCTCCTCGTGCTCCTCGTGCTGGCGCTGCGGCGGCCGTGCGTCCGCAAGCGCGTCTTCCTGGCGGCGCTCTTCGCTGCGGCTCTCGTCTTGTCGTTGGGGACGCGAGTGAAAGTCGCCGGCCTCGTGGTCGGGATCGGGCCGTGGCCGCTCGCCGCACCGCTCCCCGTTGTCGGGTCGGCGTTGCCTGCGCGCTTCACGCTCTACACGTCCCTCTTCGCGGCGCTGCTCGTTGCGGCCGCGCTGCGCGACCGACCGACTCCGTTCCGCTGGTCACTCGCCCTGGCCGGCATCGCGCTGACGCTGCCGAACCTGCAGCTCGGGCAGTGGGAGTCACCGGTACCGAGCTCGGACGTGCTCGCATCGACAGCCCTCGAGAATGGGTCCACGGCGCTCGTCCTTCCGTACGGGCCTGCGGGTTGGTCGCTCCTCTGGCAGGCTGAGACCGACTTCCGCGTCCGGCTCGTCGGCGGCCACTTCGGCCTGCGCGTCACCCCAAAGGAGCGACCGTGGCGCGACGTCTACGAGAACCTCGGTTCCGGCCGGATCGACCCGAGTCGCCTACGGGCCTTCCTCGCGGCGCACGACGTGGACGCCGTCGTGATCGGTCCGGGGACGCGGCGCGGAGCGCGGCGTCTCGTCGCGGCTGCGATTCCGGGCGCTTCGCGACCCGTTCCGGGCGGTCTCGTCTACCGCGTCAGACGGTGCGGAGATTCAGGCGGCGCTCGACTGGCAGATCGCGGAACAGCTTGCGGGTCCGCTCGCTCAACTCGCTCGAGTACGCCCAGCCGACGTACTGGCAACGGGGGCAGTCGCCCGCCTCGTCGCACCGCAACGGCCCGGGGTTGTAAACCCGCACATTGCCGCACCGGAGACATTCGATCGTGGGCCGCTCCACGTGCCCAATTGTGCGCCTGCGACAAGCGCCGGACGTCCCCATAAAGAGTGATGCGTTGTAACTGTTATTTTGCCGCGGCGAGCAGGCTGTCCCAGCTGCAGAGCTTGATCCGCGGGCGGCCGTGCGGCTCGCCGGCGGCGCGCTCGGCCCGGTCGATCGCCTCCCAACCCGCGTACATCACCGCCTCGACGCCGCGAGCCTCGAGCAGGTCCTCCAGCGTCCCGTCGCCGCCTCTCGACAGGAGCCCAGCGCGGGCATCCTCGAGCAGCAGCGCCACCGTCTCGGTCGCGTCCTTCTTGTTCGTCCCGATCACTCCGCTCGGGCCGCGCTTGATCCAGCCGGCGGCGTAGAGCCCGGGCTCGACGCGGCCGCCTTCGTTCGGGATCGTGCGGGTGCGCTCGTCGAACGGCACGCCGGGAAGCGGCACGCCCTGGTAGCCGACGCTGCGGAAGACGATCCCGCAGTCGATCGTCTCGTGCTCGTCAGTCGCAACGGCGCGTCCGTCCACGAGCTCGTTCCGGACGAGCTCGATCGCCTCGACCTTCTCCTCACCGAGCAGCGCGACCGGCGACGAGAAGAAGCGCAGCCGGATCGTGCGAGGCTTGCCGGTCGGCTCGCGGGCTGCGTAGTCGCGCAGGTGGTCGACGTTCCGGCGGACCGTCGGCGCCGCCGCCGCGAGCTCCGCTTCGCTCGCGGGGTCGAGCTCGAGGTCGGCCGGATCGACGACCACGTCCGCACCCGCGAGCTCGCCGAGCTCTCCGACCTCGACCGGCGTCCACGCAGCCTGCACAGGGCCGCGCCGCCCGACGACGAGGATCTCGCGGATCCCGGAGCTGTTGATCGCCTCGATCGCCGCATCCGTCGTGTCGGTGGGCGCGAGCTCCTCCGGGGTTAGCGCGAGCATGCGCGCCACGTCGAGGGCGACGTTGCCGTTCCCGATCACGACCGCGCGTTCGCCGGAGAGGTCGAACGAGAGGTCCTGGAAGTCGGGGTGGCCGTTGTACCAGGCCACGAACGCGGTGGCCGGCCAGGAGCCGGGGAGGTCTTCGCCGGGGATGCCGAGCGCGCGGTCGGTCTGCGCGCCGACCGAGTAGACGACCGCGTCGTAGAGCTGCAGCAACTCGTCGTGGAGGACGTCTTTGCCGACCTCGACGTTGCCGAAGAAGCGGAAACCGGGCGCGAGGGCCGTCTTCTCGAACGCGCGCGAGACCGCCTTGATGTTCGGGTGGTCGGGCGCCACTCCGAGCCGGACGAGGCCCCACGGCGTCGGCAGCCGCTCGATCATGTCGACCTCGACCTCGAGCTCCGAGGCGAAGAGGGCCGACGCGGCGTAGAAGCCGGCCGGGCCGGAGCCGACGACGGCGACGCGCAGGTTGGCTGGTGGGGTCACGTGCGCGATGCTACGGAAGATGAAGGTGGTCCTTGCCGGACTGCTGCTCCTGGTCTGCCTCGGTTGCGGCGGTCGGGATTCGGACGGAGCGTCGTTCGCGATCTATCACCTCGAGACGGCAATCGGCCGGCCCGGCGCAGAGGGCGACCTCCGGTGCGGGCCGCCGCGGATCGTCTGCCCCGGCATCGTGCAGCAACCGCCCCCGCGTGCGTTCCGCTACCCGGTGACCGCCGCTCCCGCGCTCACCGAGGCCGGGATCGAGCGCTCGGCCGTCCGGCAGGCGACGGATCCCGAGACAGGGGCGGCGATCGTCGTCGTCGGATTGAACGCCGAGGGACGGCAGGCGTTCGCGACCGTCACCAAGCAGGCAGCCCGGATCGGTGGTCGCGACCAGGTGTGGCATCACGTTGCCGTGGTCGTCGACGACGAGATCGTCGCATTCCCCGAGATCGACTACGACGACTATCCCGACGGGCTCCCCGACGCACCCGCGATCCAGATCGTCGCGGCGAGTGAGTCCGACGCCCGCGAGCTGATCAGGCGCTTGCGCGGCGACTAGCTCGGCGCATCGCAAGCGATGCGAGTGGGTACTGAGCCGCGAGAACACAAGCGACGATAGGGGGAAGCATGGGCGGTCTCGACGACCTGACGAAGGGCCTGGGCGGTGGCGGCCTCGGCGGTGTACTGGGTGGGATCCTCGGAGGCGGCGGTCGCGCCGGTGGACTGGGAGGCGGGAACCCGCTCCTGCGGATGTTGCTGCCACTCGTCGCATCGATGCTGATGAACGGCGGCCTCAAGAACGTGCTCGGCCGGCTGCAGGCGCAGGGCAAGGGCGCAAAGGCCGACTCGTGGGTCGGGAAGGGCGCCAACGAGCCTCTCGACGCGGCCGACGTGCGCGAGGCGCTCGACGACGAGGAGCTCGACCGGATCGCGAAGCAGCTGGGTGTCTCGAAGGACGAGGCGGCCGAAGCGGTTGCTCAGGTCCTACCGGACGTGGTCGACCAGGCTACGCCGGAGGGCGAGCTGCCCGACGACGCCGAGCTCGACCAGAAGTTCGGCAAGCTCCACGAGCTGGAGAGCGCCGAGCGGTAACTAGTGCGAGCAGCCGGAGCCGCAGCCGCCGGCGTGCGTGTCGCGGTGTCGGCTTCGGTTGCTTCCGCACCCTCTTCGACCGTGAACGAGTGGCCGCAGCCGCACGACGCCTGGGCGTTCGGGTTGTCGATCTTGAACCCGGACTCCTCGAGGCCCGTGAGGAAGTCGACCGTCGCGCCCTTGAGGTACGGCGCGCTGTAGGGGTCGATCACGATCGTGACGCCGTGCTGCTCGATCGTCACGTCGTCGTCGACCGGGCCGGCGTCGAAGCCGAGCCCGTACTGGAAGCCCGAGCAGCCGCCGCCCTGGATCGCGACCCGGAGGACGGAGCTCTCCCCGTCGGGGTCCTCGGCCATCAGCTCGCGGATCTTGTCCGCGGCCGTCGGCGTCAGCGAAACGAGGTCGGTGGGGTGCTCGATGATTGCCATCGCAACTGATGGTAGCAGGGTGCCCCGTCGTCGCTATCCCCCGTCCGGGGCGCCCGTTTGGTGCCGACTTTGTGACAACTCTACTCCGCGTGGTTCCGGCGCTTGCACCTCTCTTCGTGCGCCCTCTTCAAGCTTGGTACCGTTCGGCCGACTCGGATGCTGCGCGACTATTTTCCGTTCCTGGTCTACGCGTTCTTCGCAGCCGCGATCCCGGCCTCGATGCTCGCGTTCACGTTCATCTTCGCCCAGCCTCCGCAGCGCCGTGTGAAGGCGCGCTTCCTGCCGTTCGAGTCCGGCGTCTCCGAAGGACCGCCCAAGGTGCAGCGCTTCACCGTCAGCTTCTACCTGACGGCGATGCTCTTCATCCTCTTCGACATCGAGATCGTCTTTCTCTATCCGCTCGCGATCGTGCTCGAGCGGCTGGGCTGGTTCGGCCTGACCGAATTCCTCGTCTTCGTCGCCATCCTCGCCGTCGCGTACATCTACATCTGGCGCAAGGGCGCGCTGGATTGGAAATGACACTGGCCTAGACAAGTCCGTCGACCAGTCTCGCGTCTCGAAGCGCCCGCTCGCCAAGGCCGGCCTCCAGTCCGAGCGCCTGCTCTGGCCGACGAAGGGCCCGGGCGTCTTCGAGCAGGAGGTCGAGAGCATGGAGGACGCGCTCGGCCTGACGACGCTCGAGAAGGCCGTCGCCTGGTCGCAGACGAAGTCGATGTGGCCGGCGACCTTCGGGCTCGCCTGCTGCGCGATCGAGATGATGTCGATCGTCTCCTCCCGCTACGACATCGCCCGCTTCGGGATGGAGAAGTTCAGCTCCTCGCCGCGCCAGGCCGACCTGATGATCGTCTCCGGCCGCGTCGCGCACAAGATGGCTGCGCCGCTGCGTCAGGTCTACGACCAGA
This sequence comes from uncultured Gaiellaceae bacterium, assembly GCA_963765705.1. Taxonomy (GTDB): domain Bacteria; phylum Actinomycetota; class Thermoleophilia; order Gaiellales; family Gaiellaceae; genus Gaiellasilicea. The sequence continues at coordinate 205,815 of CAVXXJ010000011.1, read as the reverse complement.
TGCTCGAGCCGAAGTGGGTGATCGCGATGGGCGCCTGCGCGAGCTCCGGCGGGATGTTCAACAACTACACGATCCTGCAGGGCGTCGACAAGGTCGTCCCGGTCGACATCCACGTGCCCGGCTGCCCACCCAGGCCCGAGGCGCTGATGGAGGGCATCGTCCGGCTGCACGAGAAGGTGATGGCCGGCGTGCCGCCCGCCTACCAGATCCGCGGAGTGGCTTCCTAGTGACGTTCGAGGGGGTCCCCGGGCTCGTCGAGACCAGGGAGACGTTCGGCGAGACGACGCTCGTCGTCGACCCGGCACGGCTCGTCGAGGCATGCACGTACCTGCGCGACGAGCAAGGCTTCGACCTGCTGCTCGACATCACCGCCACCGACTATCTCGGCTGGGGCGACGTCCCGGTTTCCGGCTACATCGCGACGCCGGACGGGCGCGATCTCAACTACCCGGCGGCGCAGGGCTACGCGCGCACGCCCGATCCGAAGCCGAAGCGCTTCTCGCTCAGCTACCACCTGCTGCGCGTCGCCGACGACTCCGCGCGCGTCCGCGTCCAGGTCTGGATCGAGGACGGCGAGACCGTCGAGACGGTGATCCCCGTCTGGCCGACCGCCGACTGGCACGAGCGCGAGGCGTGGGACATGATGGGCATCGCCTTCGACGGGCATCCCGAATCTCGTCCGGATCCTGATGGAGGACGACTGGGAAGGCCACCCGCTGCGGAAGGACTATCCGATCGGCGGCGAGCCGGTGCGCTTCTCGGGGGAGGAGTAATGGCGACCCTGGAGCGGCGCCCGGGGATCTACAGCGGCTCGCGGATCCCCCACCCCGTGCCGACGATCCTGAAGACCGACCCCGCGCTCGACGACGTCCTCACCGTCAACTTCGGGCCGAACCATCCCTCCACGCACGGCGTCCTCCGGCTGATCGTCGACCTGCACGGCGAGCACGTGGTCGGCCTCGCGGCCGTGATCGGCTACCTGCACACCGGCTTCGAGAAGACGATGGAGCAGAAGACGTGGTGGAAGGGCGTCACCTACCCGGCCCGCGTCGACTACGTCTCCTTCCAGTACAACGAGCTCGTCTACGTGCTCGCGGTCGAGAAGCTGCTCCAGCTGCCGGTGCCGCGCAAGGCGACCTGGATGCGGATGGCGCTCGGCGAGCTGACGCGGATCCACTCGCACCTCGTCTACCTCGGCACCGCCGCGCTCGAGCTCGGAGCGATCTCGATGTTCTGGTACTGCTTCCGCGAGCGCGACCTGATCCTCGACCTCTTCGAGATGGTCACCGGCGTGCGGATGCACACCCGCTACTTCCAGGTCGGCGGGCTCGCCGAGGACATTCCGCGCGGCTTCTACGACCAGACGCGCGCCTTCTGCGAGCGGATGCCGAAGGCGGTCGACGAGTACGAGACGATCCTGAACGAGAACCGGATCTGGCTCGAGCGGACGAAGGGCGTCGGCCTGCTCTCCGCCGACGACGCGATCGCACTCGGCCAGACGGGGCCGAACCTGCGCGCGTCCGGCGTCGACTGGGACCTGCGCAAGCGCGAGCCCTACCTCGCCTACGACCAGGTCGACTTCGACGTGCCCGTCTACCACGGCGGCGACGTCTACGACCGCTACAAGGTCCGCGTCGACGAGATGCGCGAGTCGACGAAGATCATCGCCCAGTGCGTCGACCGGCTCGAGGAGATGCAGGGCGAGCCGTGGATCGCGGACGACCGCAAGGTCGTGCTGCCGCCGCGCGAGGAGCTCCACACGTCGATGGAGTCGCTGATCCACCACTTCAAGATCGTCACCGAGGGCTACCGCGTCCCGGAGGGCGAGGTGTACGTCGGGATCGAGTCGCCGCGCGGCGAGTCGGGCTGCTACATCGTCTCGGACGGCGGCCCGAAGCCGTGGCGCGTCAAGTTCCGCGCCCCCTCGTTCGCGGCCTTGCACGCGACCGCCGCCTGCATGACCGACGCGGCCGTCGCCGACCTGATCGCGATCGTCGGCTCCCTCGACGCCGTCATGGGAGACGTCGACCGGTGAGCGCCCAGGAGCAGACGCTGTACGACGCGATCCAGCAGGTGCGTGCGCTCTATCCCGGTCTCGCGCTCGGCGACCCTGCCGGCGCTGCGGCTCGCGCAGGAGCGGTACGGCTGGCTCTCGCCGGAGGCGTTCCGCGAGGTCGCGGACGCGCTCGACGAGACGCCCGCGTACTGCATGGCGGTGGCCTCCTTCTACGACATGTACCACCTGAAGCCCGTGGGCCGGCACCTCGTCGAGGTCTGCACCAACATCTCCTGCGCGCTCGTCGGGGCGCAGCAGGTGCTGGAGGCGTTCCAGGACGAGCTCGGCATCCACGCGGGCGAGACGACCGAGGACGGCGAAGTGACGCTACGCACGGTGGAGTGTGCGGGCGGGTGCGGCTGGGGCACGGTCGTCGCCGTCGACCACCGCTACCGCGAGCGGCTGACCGCGCAGGACGTGCCCGCGATCGTGGAGGAGCTCCGCAGTGAGGCGAGCAATGCCGGCTGAGTACTTCGTCGTTCTGGCGGGGGCCGAGGACGGCAAGCTCCTGACGAAGCTCGTGGACTACCGCGCCGTCGGCGGCTATGAGGCGCTCACGAAGGCGCGCACGATGGAGCCGGCGCAGGTCGTCCAGGAGATCCTCGACTCGGGCCTCCGCGGCCGCGGCGGCGCCTTCTTCCCGACCGGTCGCAAGGCGAGCTTCCTCGCTCAGGGCACCGGGAAGCCGACCTACCTCGTCGTCAACGCGGACGAGTCGGAGCCGGGCACCTTCAAGGACCGCGAGATCATGTTCACCGTCCCGCACCGGCTGATCGAGGGCTGCCTGATCACGGCACATGCGATCGGCTGCGACAAGGTCTTCATCTACATCCGCGGCGAGTACCTGCACGAGTTCGAGGTGATCAAGGCTGCGCTCGAGGAGGTGCACAAAGCGAAGCTGCTCGGCGGCGTCACGATCGTCCTTCATCGCGGCGCCGGCGCGTACATCTGCGGCGAGGAGACGGCGCTGCTCGAGTCGCTCGAGGGCAAGCGCGGCCAGCCGCGCACGAAGCCGCCCTTCCCGGCCGTCGCCGGCCTCTACGCCTCGCCGAGCCTGATCAACAACGTCGAGACGATCGCGACCGTCCCGAAGATCATCGAGCTCGGCGCCAAGGACTACGCGAGGATGGGCGCTCCGCCCGACTCGTCGGGCACGCGCGTCTTTTCGCTCTCCGGCAACGTTGTCAACGGTGGCAACTTCGAGCTGCCGATGGGCGTGACCCTGCGCCAGCTGATCTACGACATCGGCGGTGGGATTCCGGACGGCCGGCAGCTGAAGGCCGTCATTCCCGGCGGCTCCTCCGTGCCGGTCCTGACCGCCGACCAGATCGACGTCTCGCTCGACGCCACCTCGATGGCCGAGGCCGGCTCGATGCTCGGCTCCGGCGCGATCATCGTCATCGACGACCGCTGCTGCATGGTGCAGCTCGGCTTGCGGGTGGCGCAGTTCTACATGCACGAGAGCTGCGGCAAGTGCACGCCGTGCCGCGAGGGCACCCGCTGGATGGTGCAGATCCTCGAGTCGATCGAGGCGGGAACTTCCTCCGAGGAAGACCTCGACCTGCTCCTGGACGTCTGCGACCGGATCCTCGGCAAGTGCCTCTGCCCGCTCGGGGATGCCGCCGCGATGCCGGTGGCGAGCTACATCGACAAGTTCCGCGCCGAGTTCCGGGACCACCTCGACCGCGGCTGCCCGATGCAGGGCGAGTCGACGCTGGAGAACGTGCTGGCCCCGGTCGACCAGCACACCCACCACCCGGTCGCCGAGGTCCCCGCATGACGGAGACCGAGACGGTCACCGTCACGATCGACGGCCGCGAGGTCGCGGTCGCGAAGGGCACCGGCCTCGTCGAGACGGCTGCCGCCGCAGGGATTGAGATCCCGGTCTTCTGCTACGAGCCGCGTCTCGGCCCGGCCGTCGGCGCCTGCCGGATGTGCCTCGTCGAGATCGAGGGCAATCCGAAGCTCCAGGCCGGCTGCACCCTGACCGCGCAGGACGGGATGGTCGTGCGCACGGCGCAGTCCTCCGCGAAGGCCGCCGAGGGCCAGAACGCGACGCTCGAGTTCATCCTCGTCAACCACCCGCTCGACTGCCCGGTCTGCGACAAGGGCGGCGAGTGCCCGCTCCAGGACCTGACGTTCAAGTACGGCCCCGGCGAGACGCGGATGACGTTTCCGAAGCGCACGTTCGACAAGCCGATCCCGATCTCGCCTGCGATCGCGCTCGACCGCGAGCGCTGCATCCTCTGCTACCGGTGCACCCGCTTCTCCTCCGACGTCGCCGAGGACGGGCAGCTCGTCGCGAGGAACCGCGGCGCCCAGTCGCTGATCGCGACCTTCGAGGACGAGAGCTACCGCGCGCCCTTCAGCGGCAACGTGATCGAGCTCTGCCCCGTCGGCGCGCTCACCTCGACCCAGTACCGCTTCGAGGCGCGGCCGTGGGAGATCCAGAACGTCCCCACCGTCTGCGGCCTCTGCCCGGTCGGCTGCAACATCAGCGCGACGACCCGTGAGGGCAAGGTCAAGCGGATCCTCTCGCGCAACCACCCGGAGGTCGACCAGGGCTGGCTGTGCGACAAGGGCCGCTTCGCCTTCCCGCACCTGTATTCGGACGACCGGATCGTCGACCCGCTCGAGCGAGTGCGCCGCCGCGGGTTCGGCGAGCTCTCCTGGGACGACGCGCTCGATCGCGCCGAGGCGCTCCTGCGCGACGCCCAGGGCCGCATCGTCACGGCGCTCTCCGGCTCCGAGACGCTCGAGCAGGCCTACGCGCTCGGAAAGCTGCTCCGCCAGGGGCTCGGCGCGCACTCGGCGGTGCTCGCGGAGGCGACCTCGTCCGCGCTCGACGCCTTCAGGGCGCCGCTGTCGTCGATCGCCGACGCCGAGATCGTCGTCGTGGTCGGCGAGGAGGAGGTCGCGGACCGCGCCCCGATCGTGGAGCTCTGGATCAAGCAGGCGCGTCGCAACGGCGCCGAGGTCGTCCGGCTGCCGGAGCCGAAGCTGGATCAGAAGCTGGAGCAGCGCGTGTCGGCCTCTGACCGCGCGATCCTGATCTGGTCGGGACGGGGTGGCGGCGGCGGCGCACGCCTCGCGGAGCTCGCGCACCGGCTCGGCCTGGACGGCAAGCCCGGCTGCGCCGCCTTCCATCTGCCTGCGACCCCGAACGGGCGCGGCGTCACCGAAGCCTGGGCCGCGGCCGCCGACGGCGACGAGGAGAACCCGGAACCGATCGGGCTGCTGATCGTCTCCGGCGACGAGGCCGCATCCGACCCGGCCGTGCGCGCGCTCGCCGAGCAGGCCGAGCACGTGCTCGCGATCACCATGTTCCACGGGCTCGCCGTCGGCTGGGCGGACCTCGTCCTGCCGGGCACGTCGTACCTCGAGCGCGACGGCTCGTTCTTCAACCTCGAGGGCAGGGTGCAGCGGCTCCGGCGCACGGTGATTCCGCCCGTGCCCGACGAGCTCGCCTGGATCGCGAAGCTCGCCGAGCGCTTCGGAGTCGAGCTGTCGCCCCATGCCTCGGCCGTCTTCGCCGAGCTCTCCGAGCAGCTCTACGGCGGCATGTCCTTCGGCGACGTGGGCGAGCGGGCGTCGCTGCCGGACCGGGCTTCGTATACGGCTCCCGCGCCGGCCCCGGTGGCGCCGATCCCGCCCGCAGAGCCGCCGCCTGGTGAGCACTTCCTCGGCACGCTCAAGCTCAGGCGCTACCGGCCGCTCTTCTCCGGGGCGGCCGTCGAGCGCGTGCCAGAGCTCCAGTTCCAGCGGCCCGAGGCCGTGGTCGAGCTCGCTCCCGACGACGCTGAGCGCCGGAAGATCGTCAGCGGCGACACCGTCAACGTGCGCTCGAACGGGACCTCGGTGCAGCTCCGCGCACAGATCAGCCGCGCGCTCGCAGCCGGCACCGTCCGGATCGCCGAGGAGCACGCAGCCGACCTCCACCGCGATGTCGAGGTGGTGAGGCCGTGACCGAGCCGTGGTGGGTCAGCGTGATCAAGTCGGTGATCATCATCAACCTCGTCCTCGCCGTCTTCGCCTACATGACGCTCGCAGAGCGGAAGGTGATGGGGCGGATGCAGCTGCGCTACGGCCCCAACCGCGCCGGGCCGTTCGGCCTGCTGCAGCCGATCGCGGACATGGTGAAGCTGATCCGCAAGGAGAGCTTCTTCCCCGGGTCGGCGGTCGACGTCCTCTACATCCTGTCGCCGTTCGTCGCGGCGTTCACCGCGCTCTCCACCTTCGCCGTGATCCCGTTCGGGCCCGGCTGGGAGATCTTCGGGACGCAGGTGGACGGGCAGATCGCCGACGTCCCGATCGCCCTGATCCTGATCTTCGCGATCGGCTCGATCGGCATCTACGGCTTCATCGTCGGCGGCTGGGCCTCCGACTCGAAGTACGCGCTGCTCGGCTCCATGCGCACCTGCGCGCAGCTCGTCAGCTACGAGGTCTCGCTCGCGCTCAGCGTCCTCGGCGTCGTGATCATGGCGCAGTCGCTCTCGCTGACCGAGATCGTCTTCGCGCAGAACGACTGGTGGTACGTCTTCCCGCAGTTCGTCGGCTTCGTCGTCTTCCTCTTCGCCGGCACCGCAGAGACCGCCCGCGCTCCCTTCGACCTGCCCGAGGCCGAGCAGGAGCTCGTCGCCGGCTACCACACCGAGTACGGCGGCATGCGCTTCGGCCTCTTCACGATGGCCGAGTACATCAACCTGATCACGCTCTCGGCGCTCGCGGTGACGCTCTTCCTCGGCGGCTGGCACTTCCCGGTGCTCGAGGGCCTCGGCCCGCTCTGGTTCGTGCTGAAGCTGTTCGTGCTCCTGTTCGTCTTCATCTGGATGCGGACGACGCTGCCGCGGCTGCGCTACGACCAGCTGATGCGCTTCGGCTGGAAGATCCTGCTGCCGGTGGCGACGATCAACGCCGTCGTCACGGCGATCCTGGTGGTCTGGCTCTGTAATGCCGATCGGGACCGCCAAGGGCTTCGGCGTCACCTTCCGGCAGATCTTCAACAAGCCGATCACCCAGGAGTACCCGGAGTTCAAGCGGCCCGTGTACCCGCGCTTCCGCGGCCGCCACCGCCTGCACGTGCACGAGAACGGGCTGGAGAAGTGCGTCGGCTGCTCGCTCTGCGCCGCGGCGTGCCCGGCCGACTGCATCCGCGTCGTCCCGGCCGAGAACACCCCCGACAACCGCGTCTCGGCCGGCGAGCGCTATGCGCGCATCTACGAGATCAACATGAGCCGCTGCATCTTCTGCGGCTACTGCGAGCTCGCCTGCCCGTTCGACGCGATCACGCTCGGCAACGAGTACGAGATCTCCGAGTACTCGCGCGACGACCTGATCTACACCAAGGACATGCTGCTCGCGGAGCCGATGAAGAAGGTTCCCGTCGCCGACCGCGAGCTCTACGACACGCCCATCCCGGCCTACAAGTCCTCCTCCTGATGGGCAACGTCCTCGTCTGGGCGATCTGGATTCTCGCTGCGGCGGGCTGCCTCGGCTCGGGGCTCGCGGTGATCACGTTCACGAACCCGTTCTTCTCGGCGCTGGCGCTGATCGGCAACCTCGGCTCGCTCGCCGTCCTCTTCCTGCTCGCGTCGGCGGAGTTCCTCGCCGCCGCGCAGGTGCTCGTGTACGCCGGAGCGGTGATGGTGATGTTCCTGTTCGTGATCGCCTACCTCGGCGACCGCACGGCAGGCCCGCTTCAGGGTGGCCCGTCCTGGATCTCCGTCGCCGCGATCGTGGCCGCCGCGGCGTTGCTCGTCGAGATCGTCGTCGTGATCGGGCTGAAGGCCGGTGGCGCGCTGACAGACGAGGCGACGGTCGAGGATTCGTTCGGCAGCCCCGCAGAGATCGGGCGCCTGTTCCTGACCGACCACTTGCTCGCCTTCGAGATCACGTCGATCGTGCTGCTGATCGCCGCGGTCGGGGGCGTCGTGCTCGGGACGCACTCCAAGGCCGAGGACGAGGAGGAGCTGGCGCGTGCCCGGGCCTGACGTCTCCTGGTACCTGATCGTCTCGGCGATCCTGTTCTCGATCGGCACGGCCGGCGTGCTCCTGCGCCGCAGCCCGCTGATCGTGCTGCTCTCGCTCGAGATCATGCTCAACTCGGCGAATCTCGCGCTGATCTCGTTCGCGCGCCTGCACGGCAACCACGACGGCCAGATCTTCGCGCTCGCCGTGATGGCCGTCGCCGCCTCCGAGGTCGTCGTCGGCCTCGGCCTGATCGTCGCGGTCGCGCGCAAGCGCCTGGACCTCGACGTCGACCGGCTCCGGGTGCTCAGAGGATGATCTTCGGCGCCTGGCTCTGCCTCCTGGCGCCGCTCTGCGGTGCGCTCGCGATCGCGCTGCTCGGGCGAGCGGATCTCGCGGCAGACCGCCGCCTGGCTCTCCACCGGCTCGGTCTTCACCGCCTTCGCAGGCGCGATCGCGGCGTTCGTCGGCCTGCTCGGCCGCGGCCACGAGGAGCGGGAGCAGCTCACCACCGCCTGGACGTGGCTCGCGGCGGGCGACTTCCAGGTCGGCCTCTCGCTGCTCGTCGACCCGCTCGCGGTGACGATGATGCTGATCGTCTCGGGCGTCGGCGGCCTGATCGTCCTCTACTCGGTCGGGTACATGCACGGCGATCCCGAGGAGCGGCGCTACTTCGCCTACATGGCGCTCTTCGTCTTCTCGATGCTGATGCTCGTGCAGGCGGGGAACTTCCTGCTCCTGCTCGTCGGCTGGGGGCTCGTCGGCCTCGCGTCGTACCTGCTGATCGGCTTCTGGCACGAACGGCCGGAGGCGGTCGCCGCTGCGAAGAAGGCGTTCGTGATGAACGCGTTCGGCGACGCGACGATGGCGCTGGCGTTCTTCGTCCTGATCTGGCAGACCGGCACGCTGAACTTCGAGGAGGCCTTCGGGCGCGCAGACGGGATGTCGCAGACGCTGGTGAACCTGGTCGCGCTCGGCCTGCTCGGCGGCGCGGTCGCGAAGTCGGCGCAAATCCCGCTCCACACCTGGCTTCCGGACGCGATGGAGGGCCCGACGCCCGTCTCGGCGCTGATCCACGCCGCGACGATGGTCACCGCCGGCGTCTACCTGATCGTCCGCGCCCATCCGATCTTCGAGCTGGCGCCCTCGATCTCCGACCTGGCTGCCGGCCTCGGGGCGATCACGCTGCTCTTCGCCGGGCTCGTCGCGCTCGTCCAGACCGACATCAAGCGCGTCGATCGCGTACTCGACGATGTCGCAGATCGGCTACATGTTCCTCGGCGCGGGGCTCGGCGCCTACGGCAACGGGATGTTCCACCTGATGACGCATGCGTTCTTCAAGGCGCTGCTCTTCCTCTCCGCCGGGATCGTCATCCACCACCTGGCGAACGAGCAGGACATCCGCAAGATGGGCGGGCTCCGGAAGTCGATGCCGAGGACGTACATCGCGTTCCTGGTCGGCTCGCTCGCGGCCGTCGGGATCTTCCCGTTCGCGGGCTTCTTCTCCAAGGACTCGATCCTGGCGTCGGCGCTCGCCTCCGGCGGCTACGGCCAGCTGCTCTTCGCCGCCGGGCTCGTCGGGACGCTGCTCACGGGGCTCTACACCTTCCGGCTCTTCTTCCTCGTCTTCCTCGGCGAGCCGTCGCCGCTCGTCAAGGAGCACGACCACGGGCCCGGCCACGCCGAGGGTCCCTGGACGATGACCGTGCCCGTCGCGGCGCTCACGGTGCTCGCGATCATCGGCGGCTGGGTGCAGATCGCCGGCGTCTGGCATCCCTTCGGTGAGTGGCTCGACCCGATCGCGGTCGGCCGCGAGCACCTCGCGCTGGTGGAGCCGACGGTGACGCAGGACTGGGTCACGAGCGCGATCGCGGTCAGCCTCGGCGCACTCGGGATCTGGCTGGCCTGGTACTTCTACGTCGCCCGCAAGCGCCCCGTGCCGCGGCTGGTCGCCGTGCAGGAGGCGCTCGAGCGCAAGTTCTGGTTCGACGAGCTCTACGACCTCGTCTTCTACAAGCCCGCCGTCCTCGTCTCCGGCCTCCTTCGCGGCGGCGTCGAGGAGCCGCTGATCGGCGGCTCGATCGAGGGCGTCACGGCTCGGCGCCCGCGAGGCGGGCGGCGCGCTCGGAGAGGCGCAGACCGGTTACCTCCGCAGCTACGCACTCGCGATCGCCGGCGCCGTCGCCGTCCTCGTCGTCGTCTTCATCTCCGTCCAATGACGACCGCGCTGATCGCCCTCCCGCTCGTCGCCGCGCTCGTCGTGTGGCTGCTGCCGCTGCCCGGGCGCGCGGCCGGTGCGCTCGCGCTGCTCGTCGCACTCGCCGAGGTTGCGCTGTGGGTCGTCGTCGCTCGCGGGCTTCGACTTCGACCGAGGAGGACTGCAGCTCCAGGACCGGCAGAGCTGGTTCAGCGACCTCGGCGTCTCCTACCACGTCGGCTTCTTCGGTTTCTCGCTCTGGCTCGCCGGCCTGACGATCGTCGTCTGCGCCGCGGCGATCGGCTACGCGCTCTGGGTCGACCGCGAGCGCGGGCGCGCGTACCACGGGCTGCTGCTCTTCCTGACGGGCTCGATCGTCGGCGTCTTCACGGCCCAGGACCTGCTGCTCTTCTACGTCTTCTTCGAGGCGATGCTGATCCCGATCTACGTCCTGATCGGCGTCTGGGGCGGTCCGCGGCGCCTGCGCGCGACCGCGACCTTCGTCATCTACACGATGGCCGGCTCGCTGCTGATGCTCGCCGCGATCGTCGTCTTCGGCCTCTCGCAGGGCACGTTCTCGCTCGTCGACTCGGGCACGTCCTCGAACGAGTGGGTCTTCCTCGGCTTCCTCGCGGCGTTCGCAGTGAAGGCGCCGATCTTCCCCTTCCACGGCTGGCTCGTCGATGCGTATCGGGAGTCGCCGCCCGAGCTCGCCGCGATCCTCTCTGGCGTCGTCTCCAAGGCGGCGGTCTACGGACTGCTCCGGATCGTGCTGGCGAAGTTCCCGGAGCCGGTGGACGACTTCCAGGTGACGATCCTCGCGTTCGCGGCGATCAGCCTCGTCTACGGCTCGCTGCTCGCGTTTCGCGCCCCCGACATCCGCTCCGTGACGGCGTACTCGTCGATGGCGCAGATGAGCCTGATCGTGCTCGGCATCTTCTCGCTCAACGAGCTCGGTGTGCGCGGCGCGATCGTCCAGTCGGTGGCGCACGGCCTGGTCTCGGCGACGCTGTTCCTCCTCGCCGGGATGGTCGAGACGCGCACCGGCACGAGCGCCTTCGCTGCGCTCGGCGGGATGGCGCGCGGGCGGCCGGCGCTCGCAACGGTGTTGATGACGACGGGGATCATCGCCCTGGCCGTGCCCGGATCGGCCGTGTTCGCCGGCGAGTTCCTGATCCTCGCCGGTGTCTACGGGGTGGGCTGGGGCTGGGCAGCAGTCGGCGCAGGCGCGATCGTGCTTGCGGCGATGTACATGCTGCGCCTGATCTCGGCGGTCCTGCACCAGGCGCGCCGCGAGGACGCCCCTGTCGCGTCGCCCGACGTCCGTGCGTTCGAGTTGTCGCTGCTCGTGCCGCTCGTGGGGCTGCTCCTGTTCCTCTCCGCCTGGCCGGCGCTGATCTCGGAGCGCCTGTGATCACGACGCCGAAGGTCGACTGGCTTGCGCTCTCGCCGACGCTGGCGCTGCTCGGCGCCTCCGGCGTCGCTCTGCTCGGCAGCGTGCTCGTGCCGTGGTGGATGCGGCGCGGCTTCACCGCTCTCATCGCGTTCGCCGGCTTCGTCACCGCGGGAGTCTTCGCCGCGATCGTCTTCGACGAGACGGCCGAGAGCCGGACGCTGATCGCCGAGTCGTTCACGCGCGACCGGCTCGGCGCGCTCGCCGCGATCATCGTCGCCGGCGCCGGCGCCCTGACCGTCCTCGTCTCCTGGGGCGAGAACCGGCGCGACCACGCCGGCGAGTACTACGCGCTCCTCGCCGCGGCCGGCGCGGGCATGGCGTTCTTCGTCACGGCGGGCAACCTGATGACGCTCTTCCTCGGGCTGGAGTGGTTCTCGATCGCCCTCTACATCCTCTGCGCGCTCGACACGCACCGTGAGACCTCGCTCGAGGCTGGGCTGAAGTACCTGATCGTCGGCGGCTTCGGCTCGGCGATCCTGCTCTTCGGCTCGGCGCTCGTCTACGGCGCGACCGGGGAGCTCGGCTTCTCGCAGATCGCCGCGGCGGGCGACGCCGACAACGTGCTCCTCCTCGCCGGCCTCGCGATGCTGATCGCGGGCCTCGGCTTCAAGGCGTCGGCGGCGCCGTTCCACATGTGGACGCCCGACGTCTACGAGGGCGCGCCCACCTCGGTGACCGCCTTCATGGCCGCGGCGACGAAGGTGGCGGCGCTCGTCCTGACGCTGCGGATCCTCGTCGTCGCCTTCCCCGAGCAGGAGCATCTCTGGACGATCGCGATCGCGGTGCTGGCCTGCGTCTCGCTCGCGGTCGGCAACCTCGCCGCGCTCGTGCAGCGGAACGTCAAGCGCCTCCTCGCCTACTCGTCCGTCTCGCACGCCGGCTTCATGCTGATCGCCGTCGCCGCGAACAGCGAGCTGGGCGGACGGGCTCTCCTCTACTACCTGATCCCCTACGGCGCGATGTCGATCGGCGCGTTCGCGGTCGTCGCAGCCAGGGAGCGAGAGCTCGCCGCGCCCGTCACGCTCGACAACCTCGGCGGGATGGGCTGGGAGCGGCCGTTCCTGGGTGCCGCGATGTGGGTCTTCATGCTCGGCGCGATGGGCATGCCGCTCACCGGCGGCCTGCTCGGCAAGCTCTACGTCTTCTCCGCCGCCTACGAGGCGGGGCTCTGGTGGCTGATCGTCGCCGGGGTGATCGCGACCGCGATCTCGCTCTACTACTACCTCGGCGTGATCCGGGCGCTCTACCTGCGGCCGGCGGCCGAGCTGCGGCCCGCAGTCGCCGGCGGCTCGCCTCCGCGCGATCCGCTGCTCCAGAGTGCCGTCTTCGTCTCGCTCGTCGTCACGGTCGGCTCGTTCTTCTTCGTGCAGCCGCTGATCGACCTCGCGCGAGACGCGGCCGCCTCGCTGCCCTTCTAGGCCGGCCTTCTAGCCGCGCCGCACCGCCGCGCGGAACGCGGGGGCAATCACCGTCGCGGTGACCAGCGCCTGGATGGCGAAGATCACGAGCGCCAGGATGACGGCCATGACGCCGATCGCCGGGGGCGGGCCCTCCGCAAGGAGCGGCGCACGAACGGCGGTGGCCAGCAGGACGAACGGGAGCGCCAGCGCCGAGAGCAGCGCGATGCCGCGGTCGTGCGGCTCGGCGGCGGTGCCGTCGAGCACGTCGCCGAGCCCGGACAGGGCGGCGACCGCGACGACCGGAACAGCCGTGACGAGGGCGTAGTACGCCAGCGAGTGCTCCCCGGCCGCGTCTGCGAGCGCGGCCCCGAGTACGAGGCAGATGGAGACGAGGCGTAGGGTCATGCGCGAATGTTCGCCATCGGACCGGACGATCCTTTTCTCTAGATTCCCGGGGTATGGCGGCGACACTGACCTGGCTCGGGCATGCGGCCTTCCGGATCGACACGCCCGGCGGCAAGCGCATCTACATCGATCCGTTCCTGAGCGGGAACCCGTCGTGCCCCGACGCCGAGCAGGAGCCGGAGCGCGTCGACGCGATCTTCCTCACGCACGGGCACTCCGACCACGTCGGCGACACCGTCTCGCTGGCGCAGAGATTCGACTGTCCCGTCTACGCGCAAGTCGAGCTGCGCGGCTGGCTGTCGACGCAGGGCCTCTCCGAGGACATGGCCGAGGCCTACAACAAGGGCGGCACGATCGAGTGGAAGGGAATCAAGGCGACGCTCACCGACGCCAACCACTCCAGCAGCGGGTTCGCCGACGGTGTCTTCCTCTATCTCGGCGAGTCGTGCGGCATCGTCTTCGAGCTCGAGGACGGCACCACGGTCTACTTTGCGGGCGACACGAACGTGTTCGGCGACATGCAGCTGATCGCGCGGATCTACGAGCCGGACGTGGCGGTGCTGCCGATCGGCGACCACTTCACGATGGGCCCGCGCGAGGCGGCCGTGGCGCTCGAGCTGCTCGGGGTGAAGCGCTGCGTCGCCAGCCACTACGGAACCTTCCCGCTTCTCACCGGCACTCCGGAGAAGCTGCGCGAGCTCGCTCGCGATCTGGGACTCAGTGTCGAGATCCTCGCGCCCGAGCCCGGCGGATCGGTCGAGCTGTGAGAGAGCGCTGGTTCGGCGCCACCGGCCGGCGAGTTCCCGAGCTCGCGCTCGAGGGCTCGCTCGACCTCGACGGCGCGCTCGTCCTCGATGACGTCGAGGACGACACGCAGCTACGTGAGGCGCACGCGCAGGGAACGCCGGTGGTCGTCCGCGCATCGACGCCGGAAGCGGTGAAGCAGGCGCTCGCGAGGCCCGAGGTCGCGACCGTGCTCGTGCCCACCCAAGCGCTGCTCGATCTCGATCTCACGAGCCTCACCTATGACTAGGCCGATCGCGACGTACTCGATCGTCGCCTGCGACCTCGATCAGGGCGAGTGGGGCGTCGCAGTGCAATCGAAGTTCCTCGCCGTCGGATCGGTCGTCCCGTGGGCGGAGCCCGGTGCGGGCGCGGTGGCGACGCAGTCGTACGCGAACCCGCGCTACGGCCCCGACGGGCTGGCGCTGCTGCGGCAGGGACTGTCGGCCGACGAGGTCGTGAAGCGGCTGACCGAGGCCGACGACGGGCGCGACCAGCGCCAGCTCGGCGTCGTCGACGGCGCAGGCCGTGGATCCACGTTCACCGGCAGCGCGTGCCATGACTGGGCGGGCGGCCGAACGGGCGCCGGGTATGCAGCCCAGGGGAACATTCTCGTCTCCGGCGAGACCGTCGACGCGCTGGCGGAGACGTTCGAGGCGGCCGAAGGCTCGCTCCCTGAGCGGCTGCTCGCGAGTCTCGCCGCCGGACAGGCTGCGGGCGGCGACAGCCGCGGTCAGCAATCGGCGGCGCTCCTCGTCGTCCGGCGTGATGGTGGCTACGCGGGCCTCTCGGACGTCGTCGTCGATCTGCGGGTGGACGACCACGAGACGCCGATCGAGGAGCTGCGCCGCCTCTACGTCCTCCACGACCAGCTCTTCGGCCAGACGCCGCGCGACCGCTGGCTGGCCGTCGACGACGAGCTGCGCGCCGAGATCGCCCAGCGGCTGGCGGCGCTCGGCTACGAGCGCCTGGAGGACTGGGCGGGGGCGGCGAATCTGGAGGAGCGGGTCGACGGCGACGCCGAGATCGACCCTGTCGTGCTGCGCGAGCTGAGGAGGAGTGGATGAGTGGATACGAGATCGCGAGCCTGACGGAGCTCGAGTCCGTCGCGGCCGTCGGCACGCTGAGGTGGACGCCGTTGCGCAAGCATTTCGGGATCACGGCGTTCGGTATCAGCGCGTACACCGCCGGCGAGGTCGGGCAGGACGTGATCGAAGAGCACACGGAGGAGATGCTCGGCCACCAGGAGCTCTACGTGGTCGTCAGCGGCAGGGCGACGTTCGTGCTCGACGGCGAGGAGAAGGAGGTCCCGGCCGGCTCGGTCGTGTTCCTCGGCGACCCGAAGGTGAAGCGCTATGCGCGCGCGGAGGAGCCGGGGACGACCGTGCTCGCGATCGGCGGCAAGCCCGGTGTCCACGCCGTCTCCGTCTGGGAGTACGTCTTCCTGGCGTACGGCGTGGTCGACGAGGATCCTGAGCGGGCGCTCGCCGAGCTCCATGCGGGGCTGAAGGAGCAGCCGGACCATCCGGCGCTCCACTACCACCTGGCCTGCATCCACGCGCGGGCCGGGCGGCTCGACGAGGCGCGGACCAGCCTGGATCGGGCAATCGAGCTCGACCCGAAGCGGAAGGCGCAGGCCGACGAGGACGAGGACCTGGCGCCGTTGCGAGCGTCAGACTAGTCGGGCACGCGCGCGGCGCCCGCCGCCGCGGCCTCCGTCTCGGCCGGCACGGGCTCCTTCCGCACGACGGCCGCGACCGCTGCGAGAACGATCGCAGCGCCGAGGACGATGCGCCAGCTGAGCGTCTCGTCCAGGACGATCACGCCGAGGGCGATCGCCACGACCGGGTTCACGTAGGCGTAGGTCGCGACCTTCCCGATCGGCGCGTGGTGGAGCAGCCAGACATAGGCCGTGTAGCCGAGGAGCGAACCGAACACGACGAGGTACCACCACGCGAAGATCGACCGCGCCGACCACTCGGACGGCTCGAAGTCGGTTGCGAGCATGCCGATCGGAAGCAGGACCAGCCCGCCCGCGAGCATCTCGAGGGCGGTGGCGGCGAACGCATCGCGCGGCATCGGCAGCCGCCCGGACAGGTACGAGCCAACCGCCCACGCCACCGCCGAGCCCACGACCAGCGCGAGGCCGCCGGCCGTCGCACCTCCGCCCGGCTGGACGAGCACCGCGATTCCGGCGAACCCGATCGCGACGCCGATGAGCGAGCCGCGCGTCGGCCGGTCGCCGCCCGCGGCGCGCAGGGCAACCACGAGGAGCGGTACCGAGGCGATCACGAGCGATGCGAGGCCGATCGGCACGTCGCGCTCGGCGACGAAGAGGAGCGCGTTGGCTCCGGGCAGGAGCACGCCGATGAGGGTGGCCGATCCGAGCTGCTTCCGCGTCACCCGCAGAGCCGAAACGCCGCGCCGCCAGGCGACCCAGCCCGCCATCAGCATCCCAGCGACGATGAAGCGCCAGGCGACGGCGAAGAGCGGCGGGATCGTCTCGCCGGCCATCTCGATTCCGAGATAGGTCGATCCCCAGAGGATGTAGACCGTGCCCAGGGCAACCCAGACCTTCGCGCCCTGGCTCACGTCTGCAGCAGTGTCAGCCGGCGTCGCCGGGAAGTCGTAGCCCGGCTGCGCGTGCGCGCAGAGCCGGCACCGGATCGGTCTCCGGGCGCGCGACGACCAGCACCGCGCCGTAGCCCTCGCCGGCGAGCGCGTCGACGAAGAGCTGCAGCCCGAGCGCGAGCGCGAACGCCTTGTGCGACTGCTCGCCGCCGAATGGGACGAGCTCCTCGGGCTGCGCTGCTCCGCGCAGGACGTCTCCGTAGGTGACCGCACCCATCGAGACGTCGGTGACGAGCGGCTTGCCGTCGGAGCTCGGGATTGCGATCGCCAGCGGGTTCGTCCCTGCGAGCGGCTCCCCGCCGTCCGGGTGGGGGAGCCGGTCGGGCGAGGTGGCGGTGAGAGCGGCGGCCAGCCCGCCCTCGGCGAGCCGGCGCACGTACCAGCCGAGCATCCCGGTCGGGAAGCAGTTCCCTGCCACGACGACACGCGCGTGCGCCGGCGGGTCCGCGAGCTGCGCGTCCACGATCGCCGCGAGGGTCAGGTACCCGAGCGCGCCTTCGCCGTCCCAGCGCTCATAGCCGGGATCGGCGTGCAACTGCCGCGGCCGGGCGTCCGGCTGGAGGTCGCTGAGCGTCTCGAGCCAGTCGATCCGGCTGAGCCCGTGGCCGAGCTTCCCGCGCGACTCGGCGTCGAGGAAGTGCTCGGTGAGAGTCGCCGTGTCCGCCTCGGAGAACCCGAGCGCGCGGATCCGTTCCTCAGGCCGCACGACGGCGCGCGGCCCAGACGGCAGCGCCTGCTGCGCCGACGACGAACGGGAGCCCGATCAGGGCTGGATGGAGGCCGCGCACGGACGGATACGCGAGCTCGCCGAACTCGAGCATCGGCCAGCCGCGTTCGGCGGCGATCCGCCGCAGCTCCCGGTCGGGATTGACGACGACCGGATTCCCGACCGCTTCGAGGAACGGCAGATCGGTGTGGCTGTCGGAGTAGGCCGTCGAGGCGGCCAGGTCGAGCCCTTGCTCCTCGGCGAGCTCGCGGATCGCAGCGGCCTTCCCCTTGCCGTGCGCTCCGCGCAGCGAGCGGCCGGTGTAGACGCCGTCGACGATCTCGCACGTCGAGCCGATCGCGCCGTCGAAGCCGAGCTCTCGCGCGAGCTCCTCGACGATCTCCTGCAGCGTCGCGGAGACGATGTAGACGGGCTCGCCGCGCTCGCGGTGCCGGGCGACGAGGTACAGCGGCTCCTGGTAGACGAGCGGCTTCAGAACCGGCTCCATCGCGGTCGCGACGAGGTTGCGGAGGTCGTCGACCCGAAAGCCCTTCAGCACCATCAGGCCGTCCTCCGCCGCCTTGCGCACGGTCTCGGCGCTTGCTCCTCGCGCCGCGAAGAGCAGTTGCCAGGCAGCCGCCTTCGCGAGCTGGCCGCGACCGATCACGCCGTGCTCGCGGAACGAGCCGGCGAGCGCGAGTGCGCTCGAGCGTCTCAGCAGCGTGCGGTCGAGGTCGAAGAAGGCAGCGGCGCGGGCCATCCTTCGAGTCTAGAGGTCGCGGCGCAGCCGGCCGGACGTGGAGATCCGGCTACGTCAGTCGTACATGGAGGTCTGCCGCAGAATCACCTTCCGCAGAAAGCCCTTCATGCGCTGCCAGAAGCTCATGCCGCATCGTACAAGCCCTGTCGTGCGTTTACGCGGCCGCGATGGCGAGCCCCATGATCACCATCACCGAGCCGCCGACGATCTGAACCCAGCTTGCGGTGTACTCGACGCGACGTGGCGTCAGGCTGGCGCGCGGCGAGAAGGGTGCGGTGAGGAGGTGCTCCAGCCGGCCGACCGGCTCGCCGGACGCGTGCTTCGCCCGGGTCAGGCGGAAGACTCCGTGACCGAGCGCGAGAGCACCGGCCAGCGCCAGGAGCGCGCCGACGACGAGCCGTGTTCCTTCCGATGCCACGCGCCAACAGTAGTCGTCGCAGCGACGCGTCACTCGCTGTCCCCGGTGCTCGAGTCCAGACGCGAGAAAGCCAAACGGAATCCTCACGATTTCTTCACGGATTCCGCGGCTGCGCGGTGTCTTATTCCGTGCACCCGCAAACGGAGGGATCCAGAACATGAAGAAGACCATTTTCATCGTCGCTGCAGTGGCTGCGCTCGTTGCGAGCAGCGTCGCAGTGGCGACCCTCAGGCACACCACCAACCTCAGCCCGGTGAGCGCCACGCTCTCCGCGCCGACCACTGTTCACGTGAGCACTCGCACGCTGACGTGTGACACCCAGACGATCGAGATCACAGACGGCCGCTACACCGGTACCTCGGTGAGCACGACGCCGGATCTCGCCGGCCCGGTCGAGCTGAGGGTCCACAGCGTCTACAACACGACCACCAAGCTCGGCACGGTCAACGGCACGCTGCGGATCGGCGCGGCCGACGACCGCTCGAAGGCCGCCTTCACGGCGATCAACTCCGACGGCAAGCTCGACGGCTGGCTGCGCGGCAGCGCCGGGCACCGCGACGGGGCGATCTTCGGGAGCCTCTCAGGCTCGTTCAGCAAGACCGGCGGACTGACAGACGGTCAGCTCGGCACCGGTACCGGCGCGAATGCTGCGGTGCTCGCGAAGCGGGCCGAGTGCAAGAAGCCCGAGTCCACCCGGCCGAGCGTTCATCTCATCGTCCGTGGCGACGTCGATGCGGTCAGCGCGACGTCGATCTCGGTGAAGCCGAAGGACGGCTCGGCCACGCAGACCTGCGCGGTCAAGTCGGCAGACCAGGTCAAGAAGCTCGAGAAGGGCGACAAGGTCGAGATGACCTGCGTTCAGGTTGCCGGAGCCTGGACGCTCGCCAAGGTGCGCGAGCGCCGCTAGCACTCAGGGCACGGTCGCTGCGAAGGGCGCCTCCGGGCGCCCTTCGTCGTTCTACGAGAGGACTGTGAGTGGCTTGCGGATCGCGGCCTGCCGCGTCGACGCGAGCGCTTCCGCGATCGAGACGATCGCGCGGGCGGAGTCCGATTCGGGATCCGCTTCCACCACCGGGACGCCGAGGTCTCCGGCCGCCCGCAGCGCTGCGTCGAGCGGGACGATGCCGAGCAGCGGCACGCCGAGCTCGTCGGCGAGCTTCGCGCCGCCGCCGGCGCCGAACATCTCGCCGGTCATGTTCTCGACCACGCCGAGCAGCTTCTGGCCCGTCTTCTGAGCCATCACGGCGGCTCGCACGGCCACCTCCTGCGCGAGCGGCTGCGGCGTCGTCACGACGAGCACCTCGGCGCGCGGCAGCAGCTGCCCCAGCGAGATCGCGATGTCGCCCGTTCCCGGAGGCATGTCGATGAGCACTGTGTCGAGCTCGCCCCAGTGGACGTCTGAGAGGAACTGCTCGAGCGCACGATGGAGCATCGGCCCGCGCCACATCACCGGCGCGTTGTCGTCCATGAAGCTGCCGATCGAGATGAACTTCATCCTCCCGCGGACGGGCGGCACGATCATCTTGTCGACGACGATCGGCCGCTGGTGGACGCCGAGCATGTGCGGCAGCGAATGGCCGTACACGTCCGCGTCGATCAGGCCGACCTGCTGACCGAGACCGTCGAGCGCGGCAGCCAGATTGACCGTCAGCGATGACTTGCCGACGCCCCCCTTGCCGCTGGCGACGGCGATCACGCGCGTTCGCGGGTCGAGCGAGATCGACTTCTCAGGCCGGCCGCCGCGGAGCTTCGTCGTCAGCGCGGCCTTCTCGTCCGCGCTCATCACGTCGAACCTGAGCTCGACCCGCTCGACATCGGGGAGCGAGCCGACGTGCTCGGCGACCTGGTCCTGGAAGGAGCTGCGCAGCGGGCAGCCGGCGACGGTGAGCGCAATCGTGACCGAGACGGCGTTACCGTCGATCACGACGTCGCGGACCATGTCGAGCTCGGTGACGGGCTTTCGCAGCTCGGGATCGATCACGCGCTCGAGCGCGCGGAGGATCTCGTCGCGGTCGGGTGCCATGAACAGAGCCTAGCGCGCGGCGTCCCCCTAGCCGACGAGCCTGAAGACGACGAGATCTCGCACCGGCTTGCGGTGCGTCCGGGTGACGGTCAGGGTTCCGCGGGCATTGTCGTAGAGGCCTGTGCCGCCGAGCACCGCGAGGTCGTAGAACTGCCGGTACAGGATCGACCCGCCGACGACCAGCTCACCTTTCGGCAGGACGTACGTGCCCCGGCACACCCGCGAGCGGACGTTGTCGACGAACGTGCACACCAGCTCGCCGTGGCCGATCACATCTCTCGTTCCACGTTGAAGCAGCCTTACGCTCACGATCTCGGTGTCGCCCGGAGAGGTGCCGACCGCGCCGACGTCGACCCTGGTCACAGCGAGCTGACGGTCGGTGATCCTGATCGTCGCCGGGCCTGTGCTCGCCGCCGACGAGCTCTGCCATGGCGCTGCGACCAGCACGCCGGCGACGGCGCCCGCCAGCAGCCAGCCGAATCTCTTGCTCATCCCCCCGCCTCCTTCGCGTCGTTCGTCATCGTCGGCTCGCCGTTCGGACCCGGCAGCTCGAGCCAGAAGGTCGTGCCCTCGCCCGGGTCGGTGTCGAAGCCGATCGTGCCGCCGTGGGCCTCGACGATCTCGCGTGAGACCGCGAGGCCGAGCCCTGTGCCGGTGATGCCGGTCGCTCCCGCGTCACCGCGGAAGAACTTGGTGAAGATGCGGCTCTGCTGGTCGGCCGCGATCCCTCGTCCCTCGTCCCGGACGGCGATCCTCACTCCCTCGCCGCTGCGGGCGGCCACCAGCTCGACGGTGCCCCCGTCCGGCGAGTACTTGATCGCGTTCGAGAGCAGATTCCCGACCACCTGCGCGAGGCGGTTCGGATCGCCCCGCACGGTCAACGGACGCTCGGCGAGCTCCACCTCGAGCCGGTGCTTGGGGCTCTGCGCCGCGTACAACTGCGCCTGCTCGTCCAGCAGCAGGGCGAGGTCGACCCGCTCGGTGGCGAGGTCGACGCCCTCGTGCTCGATCCGCTGCACGTCCAGGAAGTCCTCCAGCAGCGCTGCGAGGCGCCTCGCCTGCACGTCGACGATCCCGAGGTAGTGACGTCGGGTCGGGGGGTCGAATTCCCGCTTCAGCAGGAGCGCGGTGAAGCCGAGCACGCTTGCCAGCGGCGTTCGGAGCTCGTGGGAGACGATGTTCACAAGTTCGGTCTTCATTCGCTCGCTCTCGCGTAGCTCCTCGTTCTGCGCCTCCAGCTCCTTGCGGCCCCACTGGAGCCGCTCCGCCATCGAGTTGAACGCCCGTGTCAGCTCGCCGACCTCTCCGGGTCCCTCCGGCGGCAGCCGCAGGGAGAGCTCCCCGCCCGCGATTCGGTTCGCGCCCGACGCCGCAGCGCGGATCGGGCGTCCAACCGAGCGGGCGAGCACGATCCCGAAGAGCGTAATCAGCGCCATCGACGCCAGCACCGAGACGGCGCCGACCAGCACGGCGAGATCGGTGCGCCGTCCGGCATCGGACGCGGCCTGTGCTGCGAGCGTCCTCTCGCGGGCACGGAAGTCCAGGAAGCGGCTCCGGAGCTCGTCCGTCTGCACCTTGCCGGCCTGCGCCAGGCTGGAGTCGTCGTTGAGGTCGGGCTCCTCACGCAGCAACGGGATCAACGGCGCTACGAAGTCGTTCACGTACGCCCGGATCAGCGTCACGAGTGCCTGCACCCTGGCCCGCTGATCGGGGTCGTCCGAGACGACCGTCTGGAGCCGCCCCAAACGGGCGGGCAACGCGGCACTGGCGGTCATGTACGGCTCGAGCGAGCTCTCGAGGCCCGTGACGGTGAAGCCCAGGAAGCCCGACTCGACGTCCGAGATGAGCTTCTCGACCTGCAGCGAGGCGACCGTGACGTCCTTCGAGCGTGCCTCGCGCTCGGTCGCCTCGCGCTGGGCGGAGACGGCAACGATCAGGGCGGTGAACGCGGCTCCGACGAGCACCGCCAGCACTGCGCTGGCAAGCCACATCCGGCGGGCGAGCGTCACTTGCTTCCCCGCTCCGGGTCCGGCAAAACCGGCCCCTCCGCGTCTGTCGGCTCCGTCGAGCCTACGCCGACCAGCAGCTCCTCGACGGCGGTGCTGAGGTCGTCCGGGTCGAAGGGCTTCGAGACGAAGCGATCGGCGCCTGCGACGTGGGCCTCGACCTCGGCATGGCTCCACGCGGTGATCACGACCACGGGCAACGTTCGGAGCTCTTCGTCCAGCCGCATTGCCTCGAGCACCTCGATCCCGCTCAGGCCGGGGAGCATCACGTCGAGCACGATCAGATCGGGACGGAGCTCTCGTGCGAGTGTCAGCGCCTCGGTGCCGTCCGCGGCCTCGACGAAGAGGTAGCGGGGCCCGAGCACGGCGCGGACGAGCTCGCGGAGGCTCGGGTCGTCGTCGCAGACGAGGATCGTCTTCGGAGTCATCGGCTCGGGCTGTCGCTCTGTGCTTTCCACCGTAGGGGAGGGGCGGTGGAGTCCGGGCGCAACCCGAGCGGGCGTGACTGGGGCCACGCTCGGCGGGCCGGGGCCGGGGCCCCGCACAAGCAGTCTAGTCACCGGGTGGGGTATTCAGAAGCTCTTTCATCCTGAGTGCACTGTTCGGCGCCAACCCCGTCGATTCATTGTCGGTGCAGCCACCTTACGCCGTAAGTGCGCTTTCCAGCGTCCGGCACAGCTCGGTCGTTCCGGCGGCGACGACGCGTGAACGTCCGATCAAGTCGAGCGGGGCGGCCTCGAACGGCGGCTCCTCGAAGAGCTCGATCGCGAGCCCGCATTCCCGCACGAGCAGCTGGCCGGCCGCGATGTCGACCGACCGCGCCGGCTTGAGCGAGCAGACCCCGTCCACGCGGCCGGCGGCGAGGTGACAGAGGGAGAGCGCGAGTGAGCCCATGATCCGGAGCCGGTACGCGGTGCCGACCATCGCGGCGGCCTTGTCGGCGACCTGGGCGGTCGTCGTCGCCTCGAACGAGAGGATCTCGATCGTGTCCTTGGGTCGGACTTCGCCGAGCCGGACGCCGTTGAGGAAGGCGCCGCCGCCGCGCTCGGCCGTCCACTCCTCGCCGGAGCCGAAGTCGTAGACGTAGCCGAAGACGACGTCGCCCATCGTGCCGCCGTCGGCGACGGCCAGGGAGAGCGAGAAGAAGGGAATGTCGCGCTTGGCGTTCAGGGAGCCGTCGATCGGGTCGCAGACGACCAGCCACGGCTTTCCGCTCCCGAAGACGCGCTCGCCGAGCTCCTCCGACACGAGCGTGAAGCTCTCGTCCAGCGCCTCGAGCCGGTGCACGACCGCGGTCTCGGCGGCCGCGTCGATCGCCGTGGTGTCGTCTCCGCCCTCGCCCTGCGCGAGGACGGGCTCACGCTCGACGCGCGTCGGCAGCTCCGCGAGGACCGCCTTGATGTCGCCCACCGCGTCGCGGCAGACGTCGAGCCACGGCTTCACAGTGGGTGGAAGAGCAGGCCGGAGATCAGCTTCGGGAAGAAGTATGTTGTCTTTTGCGGCAACACCTCGCCGCGGCGCGCGTAGGCGAAGACGTCCTCGATCCGCGTCGGCCGCAGCAGGTATGCGACCGCCGCTTCGCCGTCGCGGACGCGCCGCTCGGCCTCCGCCGCATCTGCCGTGTACGAGATCCCGTCGTGACCCAGGGAGTCGACGAACTGGACGGCGAGGATTCCCGCTGGGCCATGGACGACGCGCGAGCCGTCGCGGGTGATCTCGGTCACCTCTGCGCCGCCGTTTTGCTCGCTCTCGAGGTGCTTGGGCTCGGCGAAGAGCCGGTGCGTGGGAAAGATCTCGAGGCCGGGATCGCTCGTCGAGACGAGGACGACGAGCATCTGCGCGCTCGCGGGCGTCCCTTCCTCCTCGTGGAAGGCGACGGCGGTCTCGTAGCGGTGATGCCCGTCGGCGATCAGCAGCTGCTTGTCGTCAAAGGCGCGGACGACCGACGGGTCGTCGATCCGCCACAGCTTCGCGCCCTCGACCTCGAGGTCGGGCTCGCGGTCGGGGCGCTCGACGGGCGCCGGGCCGTCGTAGAGCAGGAAGATCGGCTCGAGCTGGACACGGGTCGCCCGCAACAGGCGCAGCCGTCCTTCCTTCGGCCCGCGGTGTGTGCGCTCGTGCGGCAGCACCGTGCCGGTCTCGTAGGGCTCGACCTTCAGCGACGCGGCGATCCCGAACCGCTTGCGGGAGATCCCGTCCGGGCCGACGTACTCCTGCTCGAGCGCCCAGACCGCCGGCGGCTCCTCGACGAGAACTCCCTGCGCGCGCCACTCCCCGAGCTCGCGTCCGGCCTCGTCCTCGGAGTCGGGCAGCGTCAGCCGGACGATGTTGTGCGGGCTGCGCGCACGCAGCTCCTCGCGCTGCTCGGGCGAGATCACGTCGTACGGCGGCGCCACCAGCGTCTCGAGCGGCCCGGCTACGGCCTCGTCGTAGCGGAGGGCGCGGAAGGGCTTGACGACGGCCATCGGGCGAGCCTAGCAACGGCCTAGACTGGACTCGTGAGCACGATCGCCGAGCTGACGGCCGACCGCACGGTTGAAGGCGTCTACGCCGTCGCCCGCAAGCAGCGGCGGACGACGCGAAAGGGCGCGCCCTACCTGATGCTCGAGCTCGTCGACTCGACGGGCAGGATCGAGGCGCGCATCTGGAAGGACGTCGAGCTGCTGGACGGCCGCTTCGCCGAGGGCGACGCCGTGCGCATCCTCGGACGCGTCGAGAGCTTCGACAACCGCCTCCAGCTCGAGATCCGTTCGGTCGAAGCTGCCGACGAAGATCCGGCCGACCTCGCGCCGCGGATGCGACGGGACGCCGACGAGCTCGACGGCTTTCTCGAGTTCATCGCCGCCGAGCTGACGCATCCCGGCCTGGCTGCGGTGGTCGGGCGCTTCCTCGGCGACGACGAGATCCGGAAGGCGCTGCGGGAGCTCCCTGCCGCCGAGGCGCACCACTCCTACGCGGGCGGGCTGCTCCAGCACACGGTCGGCGTCGCGACGCTGGCGCGTGAGACCGCACAGCTGCACCCTCGGCTGCGCATCGATCTCCTGGTCGCGGCGGCGCTCCTGCACGACGTCGGGCGCGTGCGCGAGCTGGGCCGGGGTCCAGCCTTCCGGCCGACGGAGGAGGGCCGACTGCTCGGCCACGTCCATCTTGGCCTCCGGCTCGTCGAGGAGCGGGCCGAGGTGCTCGACCCGGAGGTGCGTGCCGAGCTCCTGCACGCGATCGCCTCCCACCACGACCGCAACGCCGCGCGGACGGCCGAAGCGGCCGTTCTCTACCACGCCAACCAGCTCGACGCGGTCGCGGCGACCAGACCCGTAGGCGACTAGTGCTTGCAATCGCGCTGGCGCTCGGCGCGAGCCTCTCGTGGGGGCTCGGCGACTTCGTCGGCGGCTTGAAATCGAGATCGCTGCACGTCCTGACGGTGCTCGTGGTCTCGCAGGTCTTCGGGCTCGCAGCTGCGCTGGCGTGGGTCGTCGCCTCGGGCGAGGGCTTTCCCGGCTGGTCGGCGACGGCGTTCGGGCTGGCGGCGGGGGCGAGCGGCTGCCTGGGCATTGGCACCCTCTACCGCGGGATGGCGATCGGCGCGATGGGCATCGTTGCGCCCATCTCGGCCATCGCGGCGGTGATCCCGTTCGCGGTCGGCGTCGGCTCGGGTGAGCGGCCGGGCACGCTCCAGATCATCGGGATCCTGCTCGCGCTCGCCGGCGTCGGCGTCGCGTCGCGCGAGCCGGCGCACAAGGGCGGCGGGCGCGCGGACGGCATCGGCCTCGCCCTCCTCGCCGCGCTCGGGTTCGGGCTCTACTTCGTCTTCGCAGACCGCGCCGCGGACGAGAGCGTCCCCTATGCCGTTGCGACTGCCCGCGGCATGTCGTTGTTGCTCGCGCTCGTGGCCGCACTCGTGGTCGGGGCGGCGCTCCGGCCGGGGCGGCCATCGCTGCCGGCGCTCGCCGTTGTCGGGCTCTGCGACGTCGGCGCGAACATGCTCTTCTCACTCGCGACCACTCGCGGCTACCTCAGCATCGTGTCGGTGCTGGCGGCGCTCTACCCGGTCACGACGGTCGTGCTCGCGGCGGTCGTCCTGCACGAGCGCGTCTCGGCGACCCAGCGCCTCGGCGTCGCGGGCGCCCTCGTCGGCGCAGCCCTGATCACCGTCGGCTGAGCGACAACCGGAGTAACCAGGGACTGTCCCTGGTTCCGTTCGTTGTCGGGACAACGCTGGTTGTCAGGGACTGTCCCTGGTTCTCGCGGTTGTCCGAAGCGGCCACTTTCGCTCGGCGCGTCCGAGCGGCACGATTCGATCGATGCCCGAGACGATCGTCGCTGCCCTACGAGAGATCGCCGCGGTCCGCGTAGCGCTCGACTCGCTGGAGGCTCGGCTCGTCGTGCGGGCGCGGGCGAACGGCGCGACGTGGTCGGAACTCGGCGATCCGCTCGGCCTGTCGAAGCAAGCCGTGCGCAAGCGGCATCTCGCCGACGATCCGATCTTCGCGAGGCGCAAGAAGCGCGCGCCGACGATCGACGACTACTACGCGGAGATGGAGCGTGCCTTGGGAATCGGCTCGGCCGCTAGACGTTGAACCTGATGTTCAGGACGTCGCCGTCCTGGACCTCGTAGGTCTTTCCCTCGAGCCGCTGCGTTCCGCGCTTCGACGCCTCGGCGTGCGAGCCCGCCTCCAGCAGGTCCTGGGTCAGGATCGTCTCGCAACGGATGAACCCGCGCGCGATGTCGGAGTGGATCGAGGCGGCGGCCTCCAGCGCAGTCTGGCCCCGCCGAAGCGTCCACGCCCGCGTCTCCTGCTCGCCCGCGGTGAAGAACGTGATCAGATCGAGCGAGTCGCGCAGGCGCCGGATCACCTCGTCGAGCGCCGACGCGCTCCCCTCCTCCCGGAACTCCGCCGCGTCTGCGTCGGACATCTCGGCGAGCTCTGCCTCGAGCTGCAGGTCGATCCCGTTCGGCCCGTTCTCGAGCGCGAGCAACGGCTTCGTCGTCAAGGGCTCGAGCTCCTCCGGCAGCTCGCCCTCGTAGTCGCGCAGGCTGTTGCCCGCCTCGAGGTGCGCGAGCAGCGCCTGCAGCTGCTCGACCTCCTTGCGCAGTGACGCATCGCCCCCCTTCGCCTGCTTCTCGACCCGCTCGAGCCGACGCTCGACGTGGTCGCGGTCCGCGACGAGCAGCTCGAGCTCGAGCGTTTCCAGGTCGCGGCCGGGATCGGAACCGGGCGAGAAGCCGTCCGCCACGGCGAGGATGGCGTCGACCTGGCGCAGCCCGCCGAGCAGCGCCGGCCCGGTGCCGGGCACGTCGACGACGCGGATCGTCGCGGGAGTGATCTTCCGCGCCTTCACGAGCGCAGCCAGCGCTTCGAGCCGGTCGTCGGCGATCGAGGCCATGCCGACGTTCTCCTTGCCGAATCCACCGCCGCCCGTCTTCGTCAGCGCAGTGAACAGCGTTGTCTTGCCACTGCCCGGCAGCCCGACGATCCCGACCTCCAGCGCCATCTATTCGGAGGGGTCGCCGGCGAGCTGCTTCTGCAGCGAGACGAGCGCGCGGTGCTGCAGCGACTTCACGGCGCCCTCGGTCTTGTCGAGGATCGTCGCCACCTCCGCGTTCGAGAAGTTGAAGACGAACTTGAGCGTCAGCACCTGCTGCTGCTCCTGCGAGAGCGAGTCGATCAGCTCGAGCATCGACTGGCGGCCGATCGACTGGAAGGCCTCGTCCTCCGCGGAGCGCTCCTCGGAGTCGTGCGGCTCGGGCACCTCCTCCTCGGGCTGCCAGCGCCGGTTGGCGCGGAAGTGATCCATCGAGAGGTTGTGCGCGATCCGGAAGAGCCAGGCCGAGAAGGGCGCCGCCTGGAAGCGGAACTTGCCGATCGACTCGAGCATGCGCAGGAAGGTCTGGGTCGTCAGATCCTCGGCGTCGTGCCGGTTGCCCACGGTCATGTGGAGGTAGCTGTAGATCCGGTCGAAATGGATCAGGTACAGCTCCTCCAGCGCCGTGCGGTCGCCTTTCTGGCCCCGCTCGACGAGCTTGCGGATCTCCGCGCCGGTGACCTTCTGCGTCGTCTCGTTCATCCGAAAAAGACCTGCCCGGCCGGCTAGATCCCGAATCCGACGCGTGACTCGCGCGCGTAGCGCTTCATGTAGACGACGCGTGTGAGGACGACGGTGTAGCGGCCGTCCATCGAGTCGAGCATGACGGTGCCGCCCGCCTGGGTGGCGAGAGCACGCTCGAGCTCGTCGGCGCCCTGGATCGTGACGAGCGCGGAGAGTCCCGGGCCGCCGTCGAAGGCGAGCTCGATGCGGACGGAATCGGGTTCATCAGCCAACGGAAACCACCTCTGTGAGGACGCCGTGGACGGCGTCTGGATGGACGAAAGCGACCTGGAGGCCGAAGAGGCCCTGTCTCGGCTCGTCGTCGATCAGGTCTGCGCCTGCGGCAGAGAGGCGGCCGAGCTCCGACTGGACGTCGTCGACCTCGTAGGCGACATGGTGCATGCCGGGCCCGCGGCTGGCGAGGAACTTGCCGATCGGGGTCTCCTCGCCGAGCGGGGCGAGCAGCTCGACGCGGCCGGAGCCGACGAGCACTGCGGCTGCCTCGACACCCTGGTCCTCGACGAGAGCGCGGTGCTCGAGCTCGGCGCCGAGCAGGCGCACGTACGTCTCGAGCGCCTCGTCCAGGTCGTGCACAGCCACGCCGAGATGATGGATGCCGCGGGCTCGCACGGCACCGATGCTAACGGAGGGTTAGTTCTCGGCCGCCGGAAGCGCGCGCACGGTGCCGATCGTCTCTGACGACCGAGACTCCGGGCCGATGTCGTTCAGCAACTCGTTCAGCTCCTCGCGGTTCAGCGTCTCGCGCTCGAGTAGCTGCGCGGCGAGCCGGTCGAGCGACACGCGATGCTTGACGAGGAGCCGCTGCGCCTCCTCGTAGGCGTGGTCGGTCAGGCGTGCCTGCTCCGAGTCCCGCAGCCGCTTCGTCTCCTCCGACAGCGCGTAGTTGTCGGCGCGCATCGTCCGGGAGGGCGACGCTTCGGACATGCCGTACTCGAAGACCATCGCGCGGGCGATCTCGGTCACCTTCTCGAGGTCGTTCGAGGCGCCGTTGGTGACACGCCCGAAGACGATCTGCTCGGCGGCGCGGCCGGCGAGCGCCACCTTCATCACGTCGATGAACTCTTCCTTGGTGTGCAGGTAGCGCTCTTCCAGCGGCAGGTAGTAGGCGTAGCCGAGCGCGTCGCCGCGCCCGATGATCGTCACCTTCTGGATCGGGAGCAGATCGCCCATCAAGTGCGCGACGAGCGCGTGCCCACCCTCGTGGTAGGCGAGGATCCGCTTCTCCTTCTCGGTGACGACGCGCCGCTGCTGGAGGCCGGCGACGACGCGCTCCATGGCGCCCTCGAAGTCCTCAGGGAGGATCGTCATGCGCTCCTGGCGGCCGGCGAAGATCGCCGCCTCGTTGCAAAGGTTGGCGAGGTCGGCGCCTGTGAGACCGGACGTGTGGCGCGCGACCGTGTTCAGGTCGACCTCTTCGGCGAGCGGCTTGCCCTTCGTGTGCACGCGAAGGATCTCCTCGCGGCCTGCGAGGTCGGGCGGCGCGACGACCACCTGGCGGTCGAAGCGGCCGGGACGGAGCAAGGCGGGATCGAGATCCTGGAGGCGGTTCGACGCGCCCATGACGATCACCTGGGCCGACTCGTCGAAGCCGTCCAGCTCGACGAGCAGCTGGTTGAGAGTCTGGTCGTGCTCGCGGTTGAAGCCGCCGCCTGCACGGGCGGTGCCGACCGCGTCGAGCTCGTCGATGAAGACGATGGCCGGCGCGTTCTTGCGCGCCTCTTCGAACAGCTTGCGGATCCGGGCGGCGCCGAGGCCGGCGAACATCTCGACGAACGCCGAGGCGCTCTGGGAGTAGAACTTCGCGCCGGACTCGTTCGCGACCGCCTTGGCGAGCAGGGTCTTGCCGGTGCCGGGCGGCCCGTAGAGCAGGATCCCCTTCGGGACGCGAGCGCCCAGCTGCTGGAAGCGCTTGGGATGGCGGAGGAAGTCGACGACCTCGCGTAGCTCGGCCTTCGCCTCGTCGACGCCCGCGACGTCCGCCCAGCTGACGGAGGAGCCGGCGCTCACCTCGAGCTTCGGCGACTTGACCCGCGGCATGTACTGCAGCGTCCGCCAGAGGAGATAGATGATCAGCCCGAAGAAGACGAGCGGCAGCCACGTCAGCGCATAGCTGGGCAGCTTGTCGAAGAATTCCCCCACGGCCTCCATCCAGCCTCCTATCGGCAGAACCTCAGCGAGGCTGAAGTGTGCCCACGATGACCGCTTCCTGCGGCGAAATCTGGAGCTCGGCCGCGAGCAGCCGCGGGTGATCGAGCCACAGCGTCCGGATCGGATCGTGTCCTTCGTAGCCCGGTGTCAGGTCGTCGAGGAGGAGCGTGCCGCCGGGAGCGAGCAGGCCGAGCACCTCCTCGTGAGCCTTCGCCTTGCCGCCGTCCGCGAACAGGAGATCGAACGGCGCGGCTGCGGGGAGCACGTCACGCCAGTCGCCGTGCAGCACCGTCGCGTTCTCGTCGGCGGCGAGGAGGTCGCTCGCAGCCGCGGCGCGCTCCGCGTCGAGCTCGACGGTGACGAACGCGATCCCCGGGTCGAGCGCCGAGAGGATCCATGCCGACCCGACTCCGCAGCCGGTGCCGATCTCGGCGACGCGCGTGCGGCCGCGCTGGCCCGCGAGCACCTGGAGCAGGCGTCCGGCCTCGGCGCTGCAGGATCTCGTGAACCCGGCACGCTCTGAGAGGGCGAGCGCTCTCTCGACGAGCGGCGGCAGCACGTTCCTACACTAACGCGATGGCCAACGAGCTTCCGCTGCCCCCGCACTGGGACCCCGATCGCGTCGGCGAGGTGTGGCGCGTCGACTACGCGGAGCGCTTCGTGGACGCCGAGCGCTGGCGCGAGCAGCACGGGGTCCTGACTGCCGCCGACGACCGGTTCCGCGTCGCCCTCGTCGTCGTCGACGTCCAGAACACGTTCTGCACGCCCGGCTTCGAGCTGTTCGTCGCCGGTCGCAGCGGCACGGGCGCGCTCGACGACTCTCGCCGGCTCTGCGAGTTCGTCTACCGCAACCTCGGCTCGCTGACGCGGATCGTGTCGACGCTCGACACGCACCAGGCGCTCCAGATCTTCCACCGCATCCTGCTCGTCGATCCGGAGGGGAACCATCCGGAGCCCTTCACCCAGGTGACGGCCGAGGACGTCGCAACCGGCCGCTGGCAGATCAGCGCGGAGGCCGCGGGGGGCCTCGGGCTCGACCCCGACTACGCGGCCGAGCACCTGCGCTACTACACGCGGACGCTCGAGGAGGGCGGGAAGTACAGCCTCACGGTCTGGCCGTTTCACGCGATGCTGGGCGGGATCGGCTACGCGCTGGTGCCGGCCATCGAGGAGGCGCTCTTCTTCCACTCGATCGTCCGCTACGCGCCGCTCGACTTCCAGCCGAAGGGTGACAATCCGTCGACCGAGCACTACTCGATGCTCGGCCCGGAGGTGGAGTTCGATCTCGAAGGCGAGCCTCTGGGCAAGCGCAACCAGCCGCTGGTCGAGCGCCTACTCCAGTACGACGCCGTACTGATCGCGGGCCAGGCGAAGAGTCACTGCGTCGCCTGGACGATCGACGACCTGCTCTCCGACCCGAATGTGCGCGAGCGCGGGCTCGAGGAGAAGGTCTACCTGCTCGAGGACTGCACCTCGGCTGTCGTCGTCCCTGGCTCGGTCGACTACACCGACGAGGCCGACGCGGCCTTCGCACGCTTCGCCGACTCGGGCGCGCACCTCGTTCGGTCCGATGTGCCGATGCGCGACTGGCCCGGCGTCGTCGGCGAGTCGTTCAGCGCAGCGCCGCGGTGAGGCGCTCGGCAGCGGCCACGTTGCCCTTGCGCGCGTAGAGATCGAGCGCCTGCTCGACCGCCTCGGCCGGGTCCTCGAGCACGTGCGCGAGGTCGGCCAGGGCATCGCCGTGGAGGCTGAGGAAGTCGGTGCGGGCGGCGATCTCGACTCCTTCGCGCGCAAGTCGCTCCGCTTCCGGGCGCTCGCCACGGCGGGCGAGCAAGCGCGCCATGGGCCCGCGCCACTGCACCTGGGTCGTCAGGTCCTCGGACGGCGTTCCGTCGCGCGCGATCGCGGCCAGCTCGAACGCCGTGTCGTCGGCCCCGCCCGCCTCGACGAGCGCCCGCGCCGCGATCGCCGCGAGCGTGGGGCCGGCGAGCTCCGACGCGACGACCTCGTGCCCGCGGCGCGCCTCCGCAGCAGCGGCTTCCGGGTCGCCGCTGAGGAGCTCCACGAGCGCGTACACCTCGCTCGCGTGAGCGAGCACGACGGTCTGCCCGAGCTCCTCGAGCAGCGCCCGCTCGCTCCGGACGAGCTCGCGCGCCGTCTCCGCCTCGCCTGCCATCGCCTCGAGGCCCGCCCGGGCGCGCAGCGCGGTTGCGTGGGTGATGCGGCCATGCGCGCCCGGACGCTCGAGGATCTCCGCGCACAGCCGGAGGCCCTCGTCCACCGGCGTCGGCCCCCAGAGCGCGGCGCCGAGCAGCAGCCGCAAGCCGCGGCTCTCCGTCAGCGGGTCGCCTCTGCGGCGGGCGTGCTCGATCGACTTTCGTGCCGCGTCCGCCGTCGCGCCCGCCTGCCCTTGCAGCCACGGCACCCAGGCGCGGAACGACCAGGAGAGAGCGAGGCCACGCTCGTCACCCAGCCGCTCGAAGGCGGCGATCGTCTCGTCTGCCTCCGCGAGCAGCTCGTCCGGCCGCAGCTCCTTCTCCGTGCGCAGCAGCAAGCCGATCCGCGCCGAGCGCGCGTGCCACTCGACCCGTTCGTCCGGTGCCTCGAGCGCCTCCTCGAGCAACTCCCGCGCGCGGTCGAAGTCGCCGAGAGCGCGATAGGCATCCGCGAGCTCGGGTAGGAGCGCGAGCCGCTCCGGCGAGGTGTCCGGAAACAGCGCTGCGGCGCGGGCAAGCAACGCCGCCCCGGCCGACGTGTCCTCGCGGCCGGCTGCGCGGCGTCCTGCTGCGCTCAGCCGCTCGGCGGCGCGCGCGCCGAGACCTGCGTCGGGCGCGGCGAGCTCCTCGCCGTAGCGGTAGGCGTGCTCGAGGTGGAACCCGATCAGCTCGTCGTGCTCACCGGCGGCGTCGAGCGTGGCGGCGAAACGCTCGTGCAGCTCTCCCCGGGTCCGCTTGGGGAGCGAGCCGTAGGCCGCGTCCCGGATCAGCGCGTGCCGGAAGCGGAACGTGCCGTTGCCCCGCACCGCGTGCCGGATCAGGTCCTTGTGGGCGAGGGCATCGAGCGCCGGCCTTGGATCCTGCTCCGCCAGCGCAGCGACCGCGCCCGCCTCGAACTCGCGACCGACGACGGCCGCACGTTGCAGCGCGGCGCGCTCGGTGGACGGCAGCAGGTCGAGGCGCGCGGCGAGGAGCGCGCTGATCGTGGGTGGGACCGCGGTGTCGCCGCCTGGGTCGTCGCGGGCGTGCGCGACCATCTGCTCCAGGAAGAGCGGGTTGCCCTCGGCCGCGGCGACGATGCGGGAGCCGACGGCGGCTCGGCAGATCGCGCGAGATGTCGCGCACGAGCGCCTGGGACTCGTCGTCGGAGAGCGGCTCGATCAGTGTCGACGTTGCGTTGAGCTTGCCACCGCCCCAGTGCGGGCGCGCGTCGAGCAGCTCCGGGCGGGCCAGCGCGACGAGGAGCAGGGGTACGTCGCGCACGAGGCCGGCGAGATGGTCGACGAGGTCGAGCAGCGTCGGTTCCGCCCAGTGCAGGTCGTCCCAGACGAGAACGAGCGGCTGACGCCGCGCGATTGCTTCGAAGAGCCGTCGTGCCGCCCAGAAGACGTCCTGTGGTGGTGCGGCGCTCCCGGCGCTGAGCCGATCGGCGACGAGCGCCGCGTCGGGCTCGTCCTCGAGGTGGACCGAGAGGTCGCCGGCCGCGTCGACGATCTCTGCGAGCGGCCGGAAGGTGATCCCCTCGCCGTAGGGCGGGCAGCGGCCGGCGAGGACGGTCGCGCGCGCGCCGAGCTCGTCGGCGAGCTCCGCGGCGAGCCGTGACTTGCCGATCCCGGCCGGCCCGAGCACGCTGACGAGCGCGCACGTCGAGTCGCGCTCGACGCGGTCGAAGGCGCCGTGGAGCAGCGCCAGCTCGTGGCGCCGCCCGACGAGCTGAGTATCCAGCGGCTGCCGGGCGGTCAGCACGAGCCGCTCGGTCGTCTCGTCGAGGATCACCTCGCCCGGCTGTGCCCCCAGCGCCGGTCGCAGGGCGCGAACGGCGTCCGCTGCGGACCCGCCGGCTGCCACGATCTCCCCCGTCCCGACCACGACGCCGGCCGCGCGCAGCTCCTCGGCCGCCCGCACTGCCCGCAGCGCGTCGTCCTCGTGGACGACCGGGATCCCGAAGATGCCCGTGATGCCGCCGCCGTGCCGCTCGACGCTGCCGCCGTGCCGCTCGATCGCGGCCGCCCAGGCATCGAGTGCGGGCGAGCGAGCCTCCGGATCGGCGGTGGCGCCCGATTCCACCCAGAGCGCGGTGACGCTCTTCCGCTGCGGCAGCTCGGGCTCGGGCACGGCTTCGTCCAGCGAGGCGTCCTGGGCGAGGATCGCCTGCTCGAGGCGGCGCAGCTGCTGGCTGGGCTCGATCCCGAGCTCCTCGACAAGAACGTGACGCGCCTCGCGATAGGCAGCGAGTGCATCCGCCTGGCGCCCGGAGCGGTAGAGGGCCAGGATCTGCTGCCCGCGCAGCCGCTCACGCAGCGGATGCTCCGTCACGAGCGCCTCCAGCTCGCCCGCGAGCGCGGCGTGGCGCCCGGCGGCGAGGTCGGCCTCGATCCGCTCCTCCAGCACCGCGATCCGCAGCTCCTCGAGCCGCTGCACCTCCGCCTGCGCCCAGCGCTCGTAGCGGAAGTCCGCGAGCGCCGGCCCGCGCCAGAGGTCGAGTGCCTCCCGGTGCGCGCCGGCCGCGGCGAGCTGTTCGAAGCGGCGTGCATCGATTCGCTCCGGGTCGAGCTCGAGCGCGTAGCCGCCGCCGCGCGTCGCGATCGCGTCGCGGCCGAGCGCCTTGCGCAGCTCCGAGACGTAGATCTGGACGATCTTCGCGGCCGTCTCGGGAGCGGCGCCGTCCCAGAGCTCCTCGACGAGCCGGTCGGCGGCGACCGGCTCGGCCGGATGGAGCGCGAGCAGCGCCAGCAGAGCCTGCTGGCGAGCCGCTCCGAGCGGCACAGAGGCGCCCGCGCGGCTGACGCGGAGCGGTCCGAGGATGTCGACGGCGAGATCGGTCATTTACGCGGCGTTTACCGGCGCTTGGGCGGCGGCTCCCATGATCGCACTACGTCGCACGCCACCCACCGAAAGGAGAGCGACATGCGCCACCTGAGCCTCATCGCCGTTCTCGCCGCACTCATCGTCAGCGCAGCGAGCGGCACCATCGTCTGGAGCGACTCCGTCTCCGCCGGCGACCAAATCATCTGGGGGGACTGACCCATGACGCGCATCTCGCTCGTCGTCATCTCGTTCGTGCTCATGCTCGCCGCCGCAGGCGGAGGCCACCTCGTCTGGGGCGACAACTACAGCGCCGCCGGCGATCAAATCATCTGGGGGGAATGACCATGTACCGCTTTCAATTCGTACTGCTCGCTCTGACCATCGCTCTCGCCGCAGTTGCCGGCCAGCTCCTCTGGGGCGACCACCTCGTCTGGGGGACCTGAGATGCGCCGCGTCCACCTGGCCCTGCTGCTCCTCGTCGTCTCCGCTGCGCTCACCGGCGGCGAGATCCTCTGGGGCGACTCGATCGTCTGGGGAACCCTCAGCGACGATCACATCATCTGGGGCACGCTCGGCGACGGGGACACCGTCGTCTGGGGGAACTAGCCGTCCAGCCGTCTACGTGACGAGCTCGAGCCGCTCGTTCGGGCGGTATCGGCGGCCGACCTTTGCGGCGGGTCGGCCGTCGGTGAGGACGATGTCCGCCGTGAAGTCGTTCTGGCCGCGGATCAGCGAGGAGCCGATCCCGTACGCGTCGACGGGGACGCTCTTTCGCTCGAACGCCTCGATCTTGTCGACCGTGAATCCACCGGAGGCGACGATCCGGACGCGTTCGAAGCCGTCGGCGTCCAGCGCGTCGCGAACCTTGCGTACGAGTCGTTCGTTGACGCCCCGCGGGTCGAAGTCGCCCATCTCGCTCCACAAGGAGCGGTCGACGAGCTGGCCGGAGGTGTCGAGCCGGACGCCCCAGAGCCGCGGGCCGAGGGCACGAGCGACGTCGAGAGCCGTCCGGACGGAGTCGTTGTCGAAGTCGACGAGCACGACGATGTTCATGTCCTCGGGAGCCCATTCCGCGAACTTGGTCGCCGCGAGCACGGTGTTGCCGCCGTAGGCAGCGATCAGGGCGTGCGGCACGGTGCCGACGCCGCGACCGCCCCACCAGGACGCCTGCGCGTCCGACGTGACGCCGATCTCGGCGCCGATCATCGCCCCGGCGACGTACGCGGCGTAGCCGTCACCCGTCTGGACGCGGTGATGGTCGTGGCGCGCGGGCATGAAGATGATCGGCTTGCCGTTGGCGGCCTCGACGACCCGCGCCGTATTCGTCGTGATCAGCGTCCGGCGTGTCAGCACCCCGAGATAGACGGTCTCGAGGTGGGCGAACAGCGTGTAGTCGCCCTCGATCGTCATCACCGTCTCCCACGGCTCGATCCGGTCGCCGTCGTGCAGCGCGTGGACGGTGAGCGCGTCCCAGTCGTCCGAGCAGAGCTTCAGGACGGCGATCGCCTCGTCGGTGCCGCCGAGCATCGCGCGGTTGCGCTGAAAGATCTGCATCACGACCCGTGGGCGGCGCCCGTCGCGAAGGAGCGTCTCGCGCGTGTGGTTGAAGTACGCGTCGGTGTAGTAGCCCTCCCGCATCTTCTCGACGGGCAGGTCGAAGATCTCCGGCGGGAGCCGGTGGGGCCTAGTTCTCTGCTGGGTCGCCATCTTCGAGCTCCAGACACGCTGCGAGCGCGGCTTCGGCGACCTCGAGCTGATCCGGCGACGGCTCGGCGGTCGCGATCCGGTGTTGCAGCTCGTGGCCGGGCCGGGCCAGCGCCTTGGCCAGCGGGTGGCCTGGGTGTCGTGTCATCCAGCCGAAGACCTCGACCGCGGCTCCGACCGCGCCGAGGGAGCTCGCGATGCGCGCCGGGCCGCGGAACCGCGCCGGCGCCCGCGAGGCGAGGACGTTTCCTGCCGCCGAAGCCGCGAGGAGCGGGCCGATCAGGTGCGAGCCGCAGCGCTCGTGCTCCTTCGCGCGCTTCTCACCGTGCTCGTAGCTTCCAATCGAGACGTGCTCGGCGCCGTGGTAGGCCGCCA
Source organism: uncultured Gaiellaceae bacterium (assembly GCA_963765705.1). Taxonomy (GTDB): domain Bacteria; phylum Actinomycetota; class Thermoleophilia; order Gaiellales; family Gaiellaceae; genus Gaiellasilicea. The sequence goes on along the minus strand of CAVXXJ010000011.1, from coordinate 167,648 downwards.
GCTCGCCGCCCCGCAGGGCCAGCATGGCCGGAGCCAGCGAGAGGGCGCCGGAGAGGAGCTCGCGTGCTGCGTCACCGAGCCGGTCCGACCGGCGCACGACCTGGACGGTCAACGCGCTCGCGAGCGTCGCGGCGAGCACGACCGGGCGCTCGAACGGCAAGCGGGCCTCGGGCAGCCTGCGGCGGAGCTCGGGAATGACCGCGAACGATTCGGCGAGACGGAGCGGGCCGCGCAGGAAGGGCTGCTGAACCCCGGACGCCAGCAGCCGCTTGCGGGCGCCGGCCACCTTGATCTCCCCCGAGTCGGTCCGGATCGCGCACGCCCAGGACGTCGGCCCGTGCACCAGCACCCCGTTGACGAGCGCCATCCCGCCCAGCCGAACCTTGCTCATGGCTGGAGCGTAGCCTCGGCGGCTCGCCTGAGCGCGGCCTGAAGCTCGTCGGCAGCCGGCCCGCGGGCCATCGAGGCGTCGTCGAGCTCGACGACCGACATCACCTCACGGATGGAGGAGGAGGTGAACGCTTCCTCCGCTCCGGCCAGCTGTTCGAGCATGTACGCGCCCTCCTCGACGGTGTAGCCCTCTCCGCTCGCGAGCTCGATCACGGCCGCCCGCGTCACGCCGGCCAGGATGCCGAGCTCGAGTGAGGGCGTGTAGAGCGTGCGGCCGCGGCGCCACCAGACGTTCGTGGTCGGCCCTTCGAGCACGATCCCGTTCGCATCGACGAAGAGCGCATCGTCGGCGCCACGGCGCCTTGCCTCGGCCTCGGCGGCCATGTTGACGGCGTAGCTCGTCGACTTCACGCCGGGGAGCAGCCAGGGCTCGTCGGCGCGGACGCCGCGAAGCGAGATCAGCCGCTGGCCGCGCTCGCGCAACGCGTCGTGATGCTCCGGCAGCGTGCTGACGAGCGCGAGCGCCGTCGGCTCGCCGTCGCCGTTCCCCGGCGTCCAGATGAGCCGGAGCACGACGTCTGGCTCGCCGGCCGCCTCGATCGCCTGCGTCGCCAGGTCCCTCAGCTGCAGCACGTTCACCGGCGGCAGATTGATCCGTTCCGCCGACCTCGCGAGGCGTTCCAGATGCTCGGGAAGGCGGAAGCTCACGCCTGCGTAGACGCGGATCGTCTCGAACGCGCCGCGGCCGCGCAGGAGCGCCTCGTCGTCGGCGCGCAGCACCGGCTCCGCGGGGTCGACGACGCCGCGGCCGCCGACCGCCACCGCGAGCACGCTCACCGGGTCACCGCCTGGATCGGAGCGCCGATCGCTGCCAGCAACGGGCCTGCTTTCGTCCACGACTCCTCGATCTCGGCCTCCGGGTCGGAGTCCCAGACGATCCCGCCGCCGACCCAGAGGTGGATTCTCCCGTCGACGACGGCGAAGGTGCGGATCGTCAGCGCGAGCTCGACGTCGCCGTTGCCGCGCACGACGCCGAGCGCTCCCATCGAGGCGCCGCGGCCGACCGGCTCGAGCTCGGCGATCAGGTCGACGGCGGCGATCTTGGGCGCTCCGGTGATGGAGCCGCCCGGGAAGGTCGCAGCGAGCAGCTCGGCCAGCCCCACGTTCTCGCGGAGCGTCCCTTCGACCGTCGACACGAGGTGCGTGACGCCTGCGAGCTCGCGCTCGACCATCAGCTCCGGCCATCGCACCGAGCCCGGCACGCAGACGCGTGAGAGGTCGTTCCGCTCCAGGTCGACGATCATCACGTGCTCGGCCGAGTCCTTCTCTCCCTCGACGTGCTCTCCGAGCGGGCGCGTGCCCTTGATCGGGCTGGTCCACACGCCGCGCCCGCGCCGGCCCAGGAAGAGCTCGGGCGAGGCAGAGACGATCGCCCAGCCATCCCCGGTCAGCGTTCGCGGCCCGAAGCCGGCGAGCCGAGCGGCGAGCGAGGCCGGATCGCCGTCGAAGTCCGCGCTCAGGTGCTGGACGAGATTCACCTGGTAGACGTCGCCGCGCCCGATCGCCTCGCGCACCGACTCGACCGCGTGCGCGTACTCCGCGTCGCTCCAGCTCCGCTCCCAGTCTCCGATCCCGATCTGCCCAGGAGGGACATGTCCGAGGGACTGTCCCTGGGACACGTCCCGAATCGCCACAGCCGCCAGGGGAAGCGGTGCGGGCTCGGGTGGGAGTGCGGACGAGTGCCGGCGCAGTGGGGCCGAGAGGCCGTAGCCGAGGTAGAGGTCGGCCTCGAGGTCCTCGCCGCCGGGGGCGAAGAAGCCGCGCTCGCGGAGATAGGCCTCGATCTGCTCGAAGGCGCCGTCCGGAGAGCGAAGCTCGAGCACGTCTACGCCAGCGAGCGGGCTGCGGCGCGGAGGAAGTCGACGCCGAGACCCAGGTCGTCGACGTGTGTTCGCTCGTCCGCGGAGTGGATCAGACGGGCGGCGAGCTCCATCTCCATCGTCCGCATCGGGAAGAAGCCGTACGCGACCGTGCCGAACGCCTCGCGGAGCCAGTGCGAGTCCGTGAAGCCGGAGCAGCAGAGAGGCGCCAGCTTGGCTCCCGCGTCGGTCTCCTCGACCCAGGCGGAGATCGCATCCCAGAGCGGCGTGTCGAGCTCGGAGCGGGTGCCGCCGGCGCGCTCGATCGTCTCGAGGTCGTAGTCGCCGTCGCCCAGCAGCTCGCGCAGGATCGGCTCCACGTCCTCGGGCGTCTGTCCGGGTAACAGCCGGCGATCGACGACGAGCTCGCAGGTGCCGGGGATGACGTTGCGCCGCTCCGACGCCTCGATCATCGTCGGCGAGAGAGTGAACGAGAGGAGTGGCTCGATCGTCTCGACGGCGAGCGGGTCGACCGCGGCGAGCCGCGTCAGCACGTCGCGCGGCTCCGGCTGCTCGCCCAGGACGGCCTGGAGGAAGCCGGCGACCTCGGGGCCGATCGACGGCTCCGGCCGGAACGCGGCGAGCTTCTCGATCAGCGGCGCCGCCTTCACGAGCGCGTTGTCGGCGATCCCCGGTATGGATGCGTGCCCGCTGCGGCCGTGCACGGTGATCCGGATCGGAGCGCTCATCTTCTCCGCGGTCGCGCAGAGGTAGAAGGCGCGGCCCCCGAACTCGACGCGCTCGCCGCCGCCCTCGTTGATCGCGTAGTCCACTCGTACGGCGTCCGGATGGTTGTCGCAGAGCCACTGCAGCCCGAAGTTGTCCCCCACCTCCTCGTCCGCCGCGGCGACGAAGACGAGGTCGCCGGGCGGCTTGAAGCCCTCGCGTGCCAGCGAGGCGATCGCGACGGCGCTCGCCGCCACTTGATTCTTCATGTCGAGCGCGCCGCGCCCCCAGACATGATCGTCGGCGAGGTCGCCGGACCAGGGGTCGCGTGACCACTCCATCGGCTCCGCGACGACCGTGTCGGTGTGTGAGAGGAAGCAGAGGCTCGGTCCGTCGCCGCCCCGGAGCCGTGCGACCAGATTGGCCCGCTCCGGGATGCGCGAGTAGAGCTCCACCTCGACGCCGTTCGCGACGAGATAGTCCCGCAGCAGCTCGGCGGCGAGCGTCTCGTTTCCCGGCGGGTTGACCGTGTTCAGCCGCAGCAGCTGCTGCAGCAGCCCGACCGCTTCGTCACGCAGTGTCACTGCTCTTGCTGGGACAGCGCCGTCAGCTCGTTGCGAACGCGCCACAGCTCGGGAAAGAAGAGGTTGTGGACGAGGCGGCCGAGCACCTCGACGGGCGTGCCCTGGGTGCCGACGACCTTGTCGCCGATCACGCGCGCGACGACCTTGTAGTGCCGGATCCGCCAGAAGTTGATCCGCTCGTCCCACTCGATCAACGCCTCGGCGAGCTGGTACAGCTCCTCGTGGTCGCGGCCATGGACATAGACATCGGCGAGCGAGAGCCCGGCCTGCTCGCGCAGCACGTGGAACGCCTGGCCGAGCAGCGGCGTCACACGCCGGATCTCCCGCCAGCCGGGCGAGTCGAATCCGCTGCCGTGCCCGAGCACCTTGCGAATCTCGTGGTACTCCCACGGCGACATCTGCTCGAGCATGTCCAGCTGCGTGGTGGCGTACTGGAGGCAGAGGGCGCTCCGGCGCAGCAGCCGGAGCGCAGCCGCGATCTCACCGTCCCCGAGGTGCTCGGTCGCCCCCTCGACGTCGTTCCACGCGAGCTTGAGCCAGAGCTCCGACGACTGGTGCACGACCTGGAAGAGCAGCTCGTCCCTGTGCACCCACTCGTCGACGGTCTTCTGGAGCGCGAGCAGGCCGACGGTGTTCAGGTAGCGCTCGTAGTCGCTCTCGCCGTCGCCTTCGAGAATCGGCTCGGAGAAGTCCTCGTGGGTCGCCACGGCCTGAGCATACTGACGATATGTCCGACCTCTTCTCCGATGCCGCCCGGGAGCGCACCGAGGCGCTCGCGCCGCTCCCGCAACGGCTGCGGCCGCGCTCGCTCGACGAGCTGGTCGGCCAGAAGCACGTCCTCGGGGACGGCTCGGCGCTTCGCCGCGCGATCGAGGAGGACCGCCTGCGCTCGCTCATCCTCTACGGGCCGCCCGGAGTCGGCAAGACGACGCTCGCCCGCATCGTCGCCGTCGAGACCGGCGCGGCCTTCGAGGAGCTCTCGGCCGTCTCCGCCCGGGTCGACGACGTGCGCGGTGTCATGCAACGGGCGCGCGACCGCCTCGGCGGCAACGGGCAGCGAACGATCCTTTTCCTCGACGAGATCCACCGCTTCAACAAGGCGCAGCAGGACGCGCTGCTGCCCGCGGTCGAGAACGGCCTGCTGACGCTGATCGGGGCGACGACCGAGAACCCGTACTTCGAGGTCAACTCGGCCCTCCTCTCCCGCTGCCAGGTCGTCGAGCTCGAGGCGCTCTCCGACGACGAGCTCGGGGAGGTGATCCGGCGCGGTGCGGCCGCTATCGGCGCCGAGGTCCCGGACGAGCTGGTCGAGCTGATCGCCCGGCGTGCCGGCGGTGATGCGCGTACGGCGCTGAGCACGGTCGAGCTGTCGTGGGAGACGGCCAGCGCGGAGGGTGCGCCGCTCGCCGAGCGGCACGTCGACGACGCCGCCCGCAAGCGGCCGCTGCGCTACGACAAGGGAGCCGACCAGCACTACGACTTCGTCTCGGCGTTCATCAAGTCGATGCGAGGCTCCGATCCCGACGCAGCCGTCTACTACCTCGCCTCGATGCTCGAGGGCGGCGAGGACGCACGCTTCATCGCCCGCCGCATGACGATCTTTGCCTCGGAGGACATCGGCAACGCCGATCCCGGGCCTTGCAGATCGCCGTCGCGGCCGCCCACGCGCTCGAGCACGTCGGACTGCCCGAAGCGCAGCTCAACCTCTCCCAGGCCGCGATCTACCTCGCGAACGCGCCGAAGTCGAAGGCGAGCGCGAACGCGATCTGGAGCGCGCGCAAGGACGTGCAGGAGGGCGGCAACCTGCGCCCGCCGGCGATGTTGCGGGACGCCCACTACGCCGGCGCGAAGAAGCTCGGGCACGGCGAGGGCTACATCGATCCGCACACCGATCCACGCGGTTCCGAGCTCGACTACCTGCCGGATGAGCTGAAGGGGCGCCGGTACTATCGGCCCTCGGGTAACGGCGAGGAGGAGCTGCATGATCCAGACGGGGAGTGAGGCGCCGGAGTTCGACCTCGAGGTCAGCGGGTCGGAGCGCGTCCGCCTGGCGGACTTCCGCGGCAGGCGGAACGTGCTGCTCGTCTTTCACCCCTTCGCGTGGACCGCGATCTGCGAGGAGGAGGCGCTCGACCTGCAGGCGAACCTGCCTTCGTTCGAGAGCGCCGACACCGAGGTGATCCTCGTCTCGTGCGACCCGGCGCCGTCACGGCAGGCGTGGCGCGAGAAGCTGAAGCTCGGCTACACGCTCGCGTCCGACTTCTGGCCGCACGGCGCCGCGGCAAAGGCCTACGGCGTCTTCAACGAGGAGAAGGGCGCGCCGGTGCGCGGCACCTTCCTGATCGACAAGACGGGCGTCGTCGTCTGGACGCTCGTCAACAGCCCGGACCAGCGCCGCGAGGAGCTCGTCAGCGGGCCGCTCGCCGCCTCTACGTGACTCTCGCCCGCCACGAGTGGGGCGACGACGCTGCGCCCGCGCTCGTCTGCCTCCACGGCGTCACGAGTCACGGCCTGCACTTCGCCAAGCTCGCCGAGCGGCTGGCCGACCGCTTCCACGTGATCGCACTCGACCTCCGCGGGCACGGCGCCTCGTCGTGGGAGCCGCCGTGGAACCTCGAGCAGCACGTCGCCGACGTGCTCGAGGCGGCGCCCGCGAAACGCTGCGCCTGGCTCGGCCACTCCTTCGGCGGCCGCATCGCCTACGAGGTCGCAGCCGCCGCGCCGGAGCGGGTCGGCCGGCTGGTGCTGCTCGACCCCGCCATCCGGCTCCCGCCCCACGTCGGCATCGCGGCGGCGGAGAACGCCCGGCGTGACCGCTCGTACGCGTCGTTCGCCGAGGGAATCGACCGCCGGTACGACGAGAGCGCCCTGACGACAGCGCCCCGGGAGCTCGTCGAGGCAGAGCTGCGCGTGCACCTGCTCCCGGACGACGACGGTCGTTGGCGCTACCGCTACTGCCAGAGCACCGTCGTTGCGGCCTACGGCGAGATGACGCGGCAGCAGCCAGCGTTCGAGCAGGTGCGGATTCCAACGCTGCTCGTTCTCGGCGACACCTCGTACCTGCCGTACGACCACCTACTTGCCCCGCACCAGGAGGCGCTCGGCGACCTGCTGGACGTCGCCGTCATCACCGCCGGGCACACCGTGCTCTGGGATGCGTTCGACGCAACGGCGACCGCCGTCGAGCGCTTCCTCGTCTAGGCGACTGCCGCGGCCTCGCGCGCTTCGACCGCCGTCGCCAGGGCGTCGACGACGGCACGCAGCTCGAGCAGGAGCTCGGCGTCGACGCCATCCGCGAGCCGGTCGTCGGCCTTCGCGACCGCGACCGTCTCCTCGAGCGCCCGTGCTCCCAGCGCGGCGAGCACCTTTCGGGTCTCGGCCGCCGCCCACACGCCTCCGAACATGCCTGTGCTCGACGAGAGCACGGCGGCCGGCTTGTTGCGGACCGGCGAGTCGGCGAGCGGACGCGATGCCCAGTCGAGCGCGTTCTTCAGCACGCCTGGAATCGACGAGTTGTACTCGGGCGTCGAGACCAGGATCGCGTCGGCCGAGTCGAGCGCCGCCTTGAACAGCTGCACCGCGATCGGCTGGTCGCCCGGAACGTCGTCGTCGGCGTCGTAGGGCGGGATCTCCTTCAAGCCGTGGTAGAGCTCGATGTCGACGCCGTCGGGCGCGCCGGCGGCAGCGCCCCGCAGAAGATCCGTGTTGTGGGACCCCTGGCGGAGGCTGCCGCTGATCGCGAGGATCTTCATCGCTACGCCTGCACCAGCGCGAGGTTGGCGGTGACCTTCACGTCGTTGCCGAGCGCGGGACCGGCTCCCGGGATGTCCAGGTTCCAGTCGATGCCGAACTCGCGGCGATCGATCGTGGTCTCGATGTCGAACGCGATCCGCTGGTTGCCGTAGGCGTCCGGCGTCGGGCCGACGACCGTCCCCTCGATCGTGACGGGCTTCGTCACGCCGCGGAGCGTGATCTCGCCGTCGATCGTGACCTCGTCTCCCGTGCGCTCGATCGACTTCGAGGCGAACGTCAGCTCCGGGTGCTGCTCTGCGTCGAAGAAGTCGGGCGACTGGAGGTGGCCGACGAGCTGCGGTTCGTCGATGGTGACGCTGGCGACCTTGGCGCTCCCCTCGAGCTTCCCGTCGACCAGCTTGGCGTCGAGCTCCTTGAAGCCGCCTCGGAACGTGCCCGCGCCGCTGTAGGTGACGGCGAAGCCGACATCGGAGTGCACGGGGTCGACGTTCCAGGTGCCGGCCGGAATGGCCGTGATCTGTTCTGCTGTAGCGCTCATTGCTCTCCCTCGTTTCGTGGTGTATCCTTGAGTACGCAAGCAATATAGAGGAAGAACCTTGAGCAGTCAAGTATTGAGCACTCAAACAACTGAGCAGTCCGTCGAAATCGCCGCTTTTGCACGGCTGATGCGGGCGCACACGGTGCTGCGCCGCGAGCTCGAGGCCGAGGTGCTGAGGCCGCGTGGGCTGACGATCAACGACTTCGAGGCGCTCATGCACCTCTCCAGGGCGAGTGAGCACCGCCTGCGTCGCGTCGATCTCGTCGAGCTGCTGATGCTGACCCCGTCGGGCGTGACGAGGTTGCTGGACGGGCTGCAGGAATCCGGCCTCGTCGAGAACCTGCAGTGCGACGACGACGCGCGCGTCACGTGGGCGCGGTTGACCCAGGACGGGATCGAGACGGTGGACTGCGTTGGGGCCAGTCACACGAAGCGTCTGCAGTCGCTGTTCGGCGACGCGTTGAGCACGGACGAGGTCGCGCAGCTGTCGGAGCTGCTCGGCAAGCTTCCCGGCGTCGGCGCCGGCAGCTGCACCGAGCTCGGCTAGGAGGGTTTGGCGCTAGGTCACGTACTCGTCGGCGATCGCGAGCGCGTCGTCGAGCATCGCGAGGCCCTCGTCGAGCTCCTCGCGCGTGATCGTCAGCGGCGGGCAGACCATGACGACGTTCCAGTGCGTCATCAGGTAGAGCCCTGAGTCGAGCGCGGCTTTCTGCATCCGCGCGACCGGCGCGGCCGCCTCGCCGCCCGCGTTGAACGGGACGAGCATCTCCTTCGTCTCGCGGTTCTTCACCAGCTCGAGCCCCCAGAAGAGCCCCAGGCCGCGGACGTCGCCGATCGATGGGTGCTTCGCCGCGAGCGCCGGCAGCGCTTCGGCGAGGTAGCGCCCGTGCTCGGCCGCGTTCTCGACGATCCCTTCCTCCTGGAACGCCTCGATCGAGGCGACTGCGGAGGCGCAGGCGAGTGGGTGGCCGGAATACGTGAGCCCGCCGGCGAGGAATCGGTCGCGCAGCTGGTCGGCGATCGGCTCGGACACGATCATTGCGCCGAGCGGCACGTAGCCCGAGTTGATCCCCTTCGCGACCGTGAGGATGTCCGGGACGACGTCCCAGTTGTCGCACGCGAACCACTTGCCGGTGCGCCCGAAGCCGGCCATCACCTCGTCGCAGATCAGCAGGATCCCGTGCTTGTCGCAGGTCTCGCGGATCGACTGGAGGTAGCCGTCGGGCGGCACGATGATCCCGTTCGTGCCGACCACGGTCTCGAGGATCACGGCGGCGACGGTGTGCGCGCCCTCGTACTGGAGGATCTCCTCCAGGTGCGGCGCGCCCGTGCAGACGGGGCAGGGATCCGGATGTCCGGCCGGGCAGCGGTAGGTGTAGGGGTCGAGCATCCGCACGACGCCCGGCAGGCCGGGCTCGGCGTGCCAGCGGCGTGGATCGCCGGTCATCGTGATCGCACCGGCCGTGGCGCCGTGGTAGGAGCGATAGCGCGCGATCACCTTGTGCCGGCCGGTCACCCAGCGCGCGACCTTGATCGCGTTCTCGTTCGCCTCGGCGCCCCCGTTGGTGAAGAACGACATCTTCAGGTTGCCGGGCGTCACCTCGGCGAGCATGCGCCCGAGCTGTGAGCGCGGCTCCGTCGCCATCGGCGGTCCGATCGTGCACAGCTTCTCGGCCTGCTCCTTGATCGCGGCGATCAGCTTCGGATGCCCGTAGCCGATCGAGACGTTGACGAGCTGGGACGCGAAGTCGAGGTAGCGCTTGCCGTCGTAGTCCCAGAAGTGGCGACCCTCGGCGCCGGCGACCGGGATCGGGTTGATCGCGCTCTGCACCGACCAGGAGTGGAGGACGAACTCCTTGGCGTCCGCGACGATCTGCGCGCCGAGCTGCGGATTGGTCTCGATCGTGGCCATCAGCGAAGCCTACTCAGAGATGGCGGCGCCCGCCGTGCCTGGAAAGTCTCTGGTCGGGCCACCCTTAGGCGGCCCGACCAGATCAGGGTCCAGCGTTAGACGAGCCCCTGGTTCCTCCACTTCCGGTAGATGCTCTGCGCCTTGTTCGAGAAGGCCGTGACGGCCTCGGCAGGGGTGGACTTCCCCTGCGCGACCTCGGCGAACATCTGCGGGATGAGGAAGGTGTTGTAGATCTCGTCCATCACCGGCGTCGTGTTGCCCGGATGGCCCGGGTTGGTCGTGTACTTCTCGGCGATCGTCGTCAGGATGGTGTACTTGCCTCTCGGCTTGTGCGTGTCCTGCGCGGACAGCCTGCGGATCTCCTTGAACCCTCCCTTGATCGCGCCCGTCCAGGCAGGGAAGTTGTAGTACCCGCTGCGGATGAAGTGCTCGCGGTAGCCGAGCTGCTGGTCGATCAGGTACTTCTTCGCCGCTGCCTTGTTCTTCGCGAACTTCCAGATCACGAAGACGCCCATGACGTGCTCGTTGCCCATGCGCATGTGCGGGCCGCGCGGGATCGATGCGAGCCAGGTGTCGTCGGAGAGGGGCGTGTTCCCGGAGAGCTCGGCCGAGCGGGCGATCGAGATTGCGTTCAGCGCCACCGACAGCCGGCCGGCGAGGAACGCCTGGTTGTTCGACGCGGCCGTCCAGGCGAAGACCTCGTCTGACATCCCCCTGCGATAGATGTCGCGCATGACGGTCAGCGCCTCGATCGCGCCTCTCCTGTTCGAGCCTTGGCCGATGACGATCCGGTTCTCCTCGTTCTGGATGAACCCGCCGTAGCAGTAGAGGAGTGAGGTCAGCATCATGTTCGAGTCGATCTCGTTCGACATGCCGAGCCCGACCGGGTGACCCATCGCCTTGAGCTTCGGGGCTCCCTGCCGGAGGCTCTCCCAGCTGTTGAGGCTGACCCCGGCTTCCTGCAGGTAGCTACGGCGATACTGCACCGGATCGGGCGCATAGTCGTCCGGGAAGCCGTAGAACTGCTTCGTCTTCGGGTTGTACGTGCTCTTCCTCGCGACCCTCGACATCGGCCCGAGCTTCTTGCTGACCTCCTGGACGATGTCGGTGACGGGAACGACCTGCTTCTGGAACGTCGACGGCGGCGAGATGAACCAGAACAGGTCGTGACCGCTCTGGGCCGCGACCTGCGATGCCCCGGTGCTGTAGAGCAGGGCGTTGTTGATGTGGTCGACCTTGACCTCGACGTCGTTCGCCTCGCCCCACCGCTTGACGTAGGTGTTGTCGAGCCACTGGTCGTAGGCGGGGACGAAGTGGGCCCACTGCATGATCCTCAGCTCTCCCGCGAGCTGCTTGTGCGCGTACTTGAGCGGACCGTAGAACCCGAGGGCTCGGTCGGTGAGGCCGCCGAACATGCTGATCGAGAAAGCGGCGGCGGTTCCCCTCTTGAGCAGGTCACCACGGGTCAGTTCCGAGCTCGAACGAACGAGCTGGTCCTCTGCATCTGCCACGGGTACCTCCTTTCGACTCGATTCGATTCTCTAGCGGAATGCTCCCCCTGTAAAGCCCTTGATGAAACGATCGAGAAAGGCGTTGTAGAGCAGCGCGAGCGGGATGGCCGGAATCAGCGAGGCCGCCATGAGCGACTGCCAGAAGAACACGTCCCCCCGGATCAGGTCGTTCGGAATGCCCGCGGAGACCGTTCGCTGCTCGGAGGTCGAGATGAACGTGAACGCGTAGATGAACTCGTTCACGCAGAGCGAGAAGGCGAAGATGACCGCCGTCAGGATCCCGGGGAGCGAGATCGGCAGGATGATCAGGAAGAGCGCCTTCAGTCGCGACGCCCCGTCGATCAGCGCAGCGTCCTCGAGCTCCTGCGGAATCGTCTTGAAGAAGCCCATCAGGAGCCACGTCGCAAAGGGCACGGTGAAGGACGGATAGACGAGGATCAGCGACCAGAGGGAGTCCTTGAGGTCGAGCTGCGTGATCAGCCGCGAAAGCGGGAGGAAGAGCAGCGTCGGCGGGATCAGGTAGATGAGGAAGATGGCGACACCTGCGCTCTGGCCCCACCCGCCCGCCAGCCGCGCGAGCGCGTAGCCCGCGGGTAGGGCCAGGAGCAGCGTGATGACCACAACCGCTCCGCCGACGAGCAGCGTGTTCAGCAACCACGTCGGATAGTTCGTCTCCCGAAAGAGGAACGTGACGTGCTCGGTCGTCGCGTAGTTCCAGAAGTCCCAGTGGAAGCCGCCCTCGAGGTCGTTGTAGAGGTACGGGGAGTGCTCCACGTTCGCGAGGTCGAGGTTCGTCTTGAACATCGTCACGAGCGCAAAGTAGAACGGGAAGGCGAGCACGATCGCGAACGGCACCACGACCGCGTACGTCACGCTCTTCTGGCGCCAGGTCACTGGTGCTCCGTCCCGTGAGTCCGTTGCCGCTCTGCGGAGCGGCTAGGTGTGATCTGGCGGTGCGCGGTGCCGGGTGCCGCCAGGCGCGGCTGGACGCCCGCAGAGTCCAAGGGATTCGCGGGACGGAGCACTAGCTCACCTGCGCCCTGCGAGCGAAGAACAGCATCGCGACGCTGACGACCACCAGCAGCGGGAACATGAAGAGCGAGATCGCCGCGCCCTCGCCCAGGGAGCCACCGTCGATGCCGATGAAGAAGGCCCAGGTGGGCAGCACCTGCGTCGAGTTGAAGGGCCCGCCACGGGTGAGGATGTAGACGACCGCGAAGTCGACCGCGGTGAACACGATCCCGAAGAGGACCGCCACGAGCGCGATCGGGAGCTGCAGCGGGATGTCGACGTACCAGAGCTTCTTCACACCCGTCGCGCCGTCCACCTTGGCGGCGTCCTCGACCTCGTTGGGGATGGACGCACGGCCCGCGATGAAGATCACCACGGCGAACGGGAGGATCCGCCAGGCGTGCACGAGCGTGATCGCGATCAGTGCGAGATTGGGCCGGCCGAGCCACTGCAACGGCACCTGCGCCTCCTCCTCGATGTTGACAGCGGCGAGGAGCGAGACGAGGCCCTCGTCCAGGTGGAGCCTCGCCAACGTCCAGTTGACGACGCTGTACAGAGAGTCGAGCAGCCACAGCCACCCGATCGTCGAGAGGACGACCGGAGCCGCCCAGGGCATGACGACCAGGAAGCGGATGATCCACTTGCCACGGAAGTCACGGACGAGAAAGTTCGAGAGGACGGCGGCGCCGACGAGGACGATCGCCTGCGACGCCAGCGTGAAGATGAACGTGTTGCGGAGCGCGCGGCGAAAGTTCTCGTCGTGCCAGGCGCTCGTGAAATTGTCGAAGCCGATCCACTCGCCGCTCAGCGACCCGCCGATGGCGTTTGTGAAGCTGAGGTAGATCGCCCAGCCGAACGGAACGCCGACGACGAGCACCATGAAGAGGACGGCCGGGGCGATGAGGAGCGGCGCGAGGACACGACGGCTCTCCAGGGCATGCCGCCTGCGGCCTGGAGCCGGTCTCGCCCGAGCAGCCTTCGCCTCCATTCGAGGGGCGGATGCTAGTAGATTGGCGCCGGAGTTTCTCACGTTGGCAGAGATCACCCTCGAGCAGCTGACGAAGGTCTATCCCGACGGCACGAAGGCCGTCACCGAGCTCGACCTCGAGGTCGAGGCGGGCGAGTTCGTCGTCTTCGTCGGTCCGTCCGGCTGCGGGAAGACGACTGCGCTGCGAATGGTCGCCGGCCTCGAGACGATCACGTCCGGAAACGTGAAGATCGACGGTGTGGTCGTGAACGACCTCCCCCCGAAGAACCGTGACATCGCCATGGTCTTCCAGAATTACGCGCTGTATCCGCACATGACGGCATCGAGGAACATGGGCTTCGCGCTCAAGATGCAGGGCGTCCCCAAGGACGAGATCGACCGTCGCGTTCGCGAGGCAGGACGCATCCTCGGTCTCACGGACTCGCTGCAGAAGAAGCCGCGAACACTCTCGGGCGGCCAGCGCCAGCGGGTCGCCATGGGGCGCGCGATCGTCCGCAAGCCGCAGGCGTTCCTCATGGACGAGCCGCTCTCGAACCTCGACGCGAAGCTTCGGGTCGAGATGAGGGCGGAGATCGCGCGGATCCAGAGGGACCTCGGAGTGACGACCGTCTACGTCACGCACGACCAGATCGAGGCGATGACGATGGGCGATCGCTGCGCGGTGATGCGGAACGGCTTGCTGCAGCAGGTGGACACGCCACAGATGCTCTACGAGAGGCCGCGCAATCTCTTCGTCGCGGAGTTCATCGGCTCGCCGGCGATGAACCTCGTCGTCGCGGAGCTCGCCCGCGAGGACGGCGCGCTCTGGGCACGCTTCGGCGAGCATCGCCTGCGCCTCGCCGAAGCCACGTTCGAGCGCAATCCCGGTCTCGAGCGGTTCGAAGGACGCTCGCTCGCGCTGGGGATCCGGCCTGAGGACATGGAGGATGCGTCGCTCGTGAGCGACGATGCATCGGGCCGTCGGCTGTCTGTCGTCTGCGACATCCGCGAGGACATGGGCTCCGAGGTCTACGTGCACTTCAACATCGCCGCTCAGCCGGTCGCGACGAAGGAAGTGCTCGAGGCGCACGTCGTCGACGCCCCCGAGGACGCGGAGGCGAGGCTTGCCGCCGAGCAGGCGCGCGGGAGCGGGGCCCGGTTCGTGGCGCGGCTCGACCGAACCACGAGCGCGAAGGAGCGAGAGAAGCTCGAGCTGGCGGTCGACGTCGAACGCTTGCACTTCTTCGACGCGGAGACCGGCCTCGCGGTGCGCGCAGCGTAGGAAGAACAGCATCGACCCGTGAGAGCACTGGTGTGAAGGCAGCATTGATCACGGAGCTCGGGCGCCCGCCGACGGTGGGCGAGGCGCCCGAGCCGTCAGGCGAGAGCATCGAGGTGCTCGCCGCGCCCCTGAACCCGCTCGACCGCGCGGTCGCGGCGGGGCAGTTCTACGGCGGGCATCCGCGCTCTTCCCTACGTTCCCGGCTGCGAGTGCGTCGGGCGCGAGGCCGGCAGGCCGGATCGTCTGGACGTTCGGCGGCGGGCTCGGGCTTGCCCGGAACGGCGCGATGGCCGAGCGGGCGGAGCCGGGAGCGGTCGTCGCCGAGGTGCCCGAGGGCGCCGACCTCGCGGTCGCGGCGGCGCTCGGGATCGCCGGGCTCGCCGGCTGGATGCCGTTTGCGTGGCGGGCGCCGCTGCGGGAAGGCGACCGACGTGCTCGTGCTCGGCGCGACCGGAACGGTCGGCGAGGTCGCGGTCCAGGCGGCGAAGCTGCTCGGCGCCGGCCGCGTCGTCGCGGCCGGCCGCGATCCGAAGCGGCTCGAGCGGGCGCTCGAGCTCGGCGCCGACGAGGCGGTGCCGCTCGACGGCGACTTCGGCGAGCCCACCTACGTCTTCGACCCGCTCTGCGGCGAGCCGCTCGAGCGGGCCGTCGCCGCCGCCGCGCCGGGAGCGCGGATCGTCCAGCTCGGCCAGGCGGCCGGGCCGACCGCGACGCTCCCCTCGGCCGCGATCCGCGGCAAGCAGCTCGAGCTGTACGGCTTCTCGGACTTCGCCGTCCCGCCGGAGGTGCTCGCCGAGCACTACCGGCGGCTGGTCGGGCACACGCTCACCGGCGAGATCGACGCTCGACGTCGCAGCGAATCGGGCTCGACGAGCTCGGCGAGGCCTGGGGCCGTCCGGGCAAGCAGGTCGTCTGTTTCGAGGACCGCGCTACGCTTCCCATCGACATCTTGAGGAGGCAGAGATGACCGAGCTCGCGACCCCGCCCACCGAGCAGCGCAAAGAACTGACGCGCATCAGCCACTGGATCGGCGGCAAGCCGGTGCAGGGCACGTCCGGCCGCACGTCGCCCGTCTACAACCCCGCGCTCGGGGAGCAGGCGGCCGAGGTCGACCTCGCGACGGCCGAGGAGGTCGGCGCCGCGGTCGCGGCCGCGAAGGCGGCGTTCCCCGCCTGGCGCGCCACGTCGCTCGCGAAGCGCGCGGAGCTGATGTTCCGGATCCGCGAGCTCCTGCACGAGCGCCGCGAAGAGGTCGCCCGGATCCTCACCGCCGAGCACGGCAAGGTGCTCTCCGACGCGATGGGCGAGGTCACGCGCGGGCTCGAGGTGATCGAGTTCGCCTGCGGGATCCCGCACCTGCTCAAGGGCGGGATGACCGAGCAGGCCTCGACCGGCGTCGACGTCTACTCGATCCGGCAGCCGCTCGGCGTCGTCGCCGGGATCACGCCGTTCAACTTCCCGGCGATGGTGCCCATGTGGATGTGGGGCCCGGCGCTCGCGTGCGGCAACACGTTCGTGCTCAAGCCGTCCGAGAAGGACCCGTCCGCGTCGATCTGGACCGCCGAGCTGCTCAAGGAGGCCGGCCTGCCCGACGGCGTCTTCAACGTCGTGCACGGAGACAAGGTCGCGGTCGACGCGATCCTCGAGCACCCGGACGTCTCCGCGGTCAGCTTCGTCGGCTCGACGCCGATCGCCCGCTACATCTACGAGACGGGGACGAAGCACGGCAAGCGCGTGCAGGCGCTCGGCGGGGCGAAGAACCACATGATCGTCCTCCCCGACGCCGACATCGACATGGCCGCCGACGCGGCCGTCAGCGCGGCCTACGGCTCGGCCGGCGAGCGCTGCATGGCGATCTCGCAGGTCGTCGCGGTCGGCGACGCGGGCGACAAGCTCGTCGAGGCGATCAAGCTGCGCCTGCCGAAGATCAAGGTCGGCAACGGGCTCGACGAGGGCGTCGAGATGGGCCCGCTCGTCACCCGCGAGCACCGCGACAAGGTCGCGTCGTACATCGCCGGCGGCGCCGAGCAGGGCGCGACGGTCGTCGTCGACGGCCGCGAGACCGCGCCGGAGGGCGACGGCTTCTTCCTCGGCGTGACGCTGCTCGACGACGTGACGCCGAGCATGGACGCCTACAAGGACGAGATCTTCGGCCCCGTGCTCGGGTCACCCGCGTCGGCACCTACGACGAGGCCGTCAAGCTCGTGAACGAGAACCCGTACGGCAACGGCACGGCGATCTTCACGCGCGACGGCGGCGCCGCCCGCCAGTTCCAGTTCGAGGTCGAGGCGGGCATGGTCGGGATCAACGTGCCGATCCCGGTGCCGGTCGCGTACTACTCGTTCGGCGGCTGGAAGGCGTCGCTCTTCGGCGACACCCACATCTACGGGCCGGAGGGGATCAACTTCTACACCCGCGGCAAGGTCGTCACCTCGCGCTGGCCCGACCCGGCGACGAGCAAGGTCGACCTCGGCTTCCCGCAGACGCGCTAGAGCGGGCATGACCGAGCTGCTCGAGCGGGACGCGCTGCTCGCCCGGCTCGAGTGCCTCGCGCGCCGAGGGCGGCCGGCTGCTCTTCGTCGGCGGCGAGGCCGGCGTCGGCAAGACGGCGCTCGTCCGCGCTTTCACGGCGGGCAAGCGGCGCGCTGCACGGCTCGTGCGAGAACCTGACGACGGCGACGCCGCTCGGCCCGTTCCTCGACGTCGGGATCGAGCTCGACGGCGAGCCGCGGCGCGTCGCCGCGGCGCTGCTGCGCGAGCTCGACCGGACACCGCTGCTCGTGCTCGAGGACGTGCACTGGGCCGACCAGGCGCACGCTCGACGTCCTGCGCGTGCTCGGCCGCCGCATCGACACGACGGACGCGCTCGTGCTCGCGACCTACCGCGACGACGAGGTCGACCGGCGACCATCCGCTGCGAGTCGTGCTCGGCGAGCTCGCCTCGGCGGCGGGCGTCGCGCGCCTGTCCGTGCCCCGGCTCTCGCTCGAAGCCGTGCGCGAGCTCGCCGAGCCGCACGGCGCGGACGGTGAGGCGATCCACCGGCTCACCCAGGGGAACGCCTTCTACGTCACCGAGATCCTGGCCGCGGGCGCGCGGCGCTGCCCGAGACCGTGCGCGACGCGGTGCTCGCGCGCGTCGCGCGGTCTCGAGCCAGGCGGCGCGCCGGCTGCTCGATGTCGTCTCGCGTCGTGCCGGCGCGCGCCGAGCTGTGGCTGCTCGAGGCTGTGGCGCCGACGATGCTCGAGCACCTCGAGGCGTGCCTCGCCTCGGGAGTGCTGCGCGCCGACGGCGATGCTGTCGCGTTCCGGCACGAGCTCGCGCGGCTCGCCGTCGAGAGCGCGGTCGCCGCCACCGGCGGCCGGCGCTGCACGCGGCGATCGTTCGCGCTCTCGATGGCACCGGCGACGCTCTCGCGGCTGGCGCACCACGCAGAGGAGGCCGGCGACTCCGCGGCCGTGCTCGAGTACGCGCCCGCGGCCGCGCGGCGGGCCGCCTCCGCGTCGGCGCACCGCGAGGCGGCGGCGCAGTACGCCCGGGCGCTCCGGCATGCGGGCGCGCTGCCGCGCAGCCGAGCGCGCGGCGTTGCTCGCCGGCTACGCCCAGGAAGCGCACGTGACCGGCGCCTCATCGAGTCGATCGAGGCGCGGCTCGAGGCGATCGAGCTCTACCGAGAGCTCGGCGACACGATCTGCGGGAGGGCGATCTGCTGTCGCGCCTCACGACTCCGTACATCGCCCTCGGGCGCAACGCCGACGCCGAGGCGGCGAGCCGCGCGCGATCGAGCTGCTCGAGCCGCTTCCCGCCGGGCCGGAGCTCGCGAGCGCGTACGCCGATGCAGGCCTACTTCCGCATGCTCAACCGCGACAACGCAGACGGGGTCGCCTGGGGCGAGAAGGCGGTCGCGGCGGCCGAGCGCTCGGCGACGACGAGGGCTCGGTCTACGGACTGAACATGATCGGCACCTCGCACGTGATGGCCGGCGAGATCGAGCGCGGTGTCGAGTTGCTGCTGCGCAGCCTCGAGCTCGCGCGGCGGCAGGACAACGAGGTCCGGGTCAACTCGGCGCTCGGGATGCTCGGCTCGGGGCTCGGCGAGATGTACGAGCTCGAGCGCCGCAGCGCTATCTCGAGGAGCGATCGCCTTCGGCGAGTGCGCGCGAGCTGAACGTCAGCTATGCGCATCGTGGCTCGCGCTCGTCCATCTCTACCGAGGGCGCTGGGACGAGGTCGCGCCGCTCGCGCGAACGTGCTCGCGTCCGGCCCGAACCGATCAGCGAGATCACCGGCCTCATCGCGCTCGGGCGCGTCCGCGCCCGCCGCGGCGATCCCGGCGCCTTCGACGCGCTCGACGAGGCGCTCGAGCTCGCGCGGCCGGGCGGCCACCTGCAGCGGCTCGGCCACGTGTACGCCGCGCGCGCCGAGGCGGCCTGGCTCGCGGCGACGCCGAGCGGACGTCGAGGAGGCGCAGGGCCGCGTATCCGCTCGCGCTCGAGAAGCGCCATCTCTGGTTCGCCGGCGAGCTCGCGTACTGGCAGTGGAAGGCGGGCGCGCTCGACGAGGCGCCGGACTGGATCGCCGAGCCGTACCGGCTGCAGCTCGCGGGCGCGGCCCGGCGCCGCCGCGGCGTGGATCGCGCGCTCTGCCCGTACGAGGCGGCGCGGGCGCTCGCCGAGGTCGGAGGACGAGAGCGATCTGCACGGCCCTCGAAGAGCTCGACCGGCTCGGCGCCGGCCCGGCTGCCGCGGCGCTCCGGCGGCGGCTCGGGCTTCGCGTGGCCCGCGGCGTCGACGCGCGAGAACCCGGCCGGCCTGACAGCCCGCGAGCTCGAGGTGCTCGCTCTCGTCGCGGAGGGCCTCCAGAACCGCGAGATCGCCGAGCGGCTCGTGCTCTCGTCGCGCACCGTCGACCATCACGTCTCCCGCGGTTCTGCGGAAGCTCGGCGCTCGCACCCGCGGCGAGGCCGCGGCTCGCTACCGCGAAATATCGGTAGCCGGCGGCGCAGAAGATGGGCAATCCCGCCGATGTGGGGGCTGCCGAGCGGCCGTAGCGTCGATCTCGTCAACCGACGAGAGGAGCATCGCCATGGAGACCTACGTGATCCTTCGCCGCAGCGGCTGGCGCAGCGGCGAGGAGCTGCAGGAGGCGGCCGCCCGCTCGACCGCCGAGGGAGAGCGCATGTCCGACGACATCCGCTGGATCCGCAGCTACGTGCTCGAGGAAGGCAACGGCGTCGGCACGGTCTGCATCTACCAGGCGTCGAGCCCGGAGGCGATCAGAGCCCACGCCGCGGCGGCCGACCTGCCGGTCGACGAGATCATCCACGTCGCCGACACCGTGCTCGTCCGCGCCCGATCCAGTTGCCAACGCACCGCCGTGAGAGAGGGGAGATCGAGATGAATCTGAAGAAGCGCGCACTCATGCTCGTGCTCGTCGTGCTGCCCGTGTTGGTCGCGGTCGGCGTCGCCGCCGCGTCCGGCCTCTTCCGCGACGCGAGGGACGCCACCGACCGGTTCCACGACGTCGACGCTGCGATCGCCGCCGGCTACAACTTCCGGCTGCCCGACCTGACCGGCGCCACGTGCATCCTGCAGCCCGGCCAGGGCGGCATGGGCGTCCACATGGTGAACACGTCGCTCCTCGACGGCGTGCTCGACGCGGCGAAGCCCGAGGCGCTCGTCTACGACGAGAACAAGCAGGGCCGGCTGAAGCTCGCGGCCGCCGAGTACGTCATCTTCGAGTCCGCCTGGACCGGCAGCGGCAAGCCGAAGCTGTTCGGGCAGGAGTTCGACTACGTGCCCGCGGGCAACCGCTACGGCCTGCCGGCGTTCTACGCGCTGCATGCGTGGATCTGGCAGGGGCAACCCGAGCGGGATCCTCTACGCCTGGAACCCGAAGATCGACTGCACGTAAGCGAGCGGCCTACGCCGCGGCCGGGGCCTCCGCTCCGGCCGCGGCGAGCTGCTCGCCGAACTTCGCCCGGCGGACGAACTGGCCGATGCCCGGCTTGCCGACCACCTCGCCGCCCTCCACGATCACGTTCCCGCGCAGCAGCACCGTCTCGATGTCGCCGACGACCTCGGTCCCCTCGTAGAGGTTGTAGTCCGTCCGCGACTGCTGGTTCGCCGCGGTGATCAGGTGCCGCTTCTCCGGGTCGAAGACGACGATGTCCGCGTCGGAGCCGACCGCGATCGTGCCCTTGCGCGGATAGAGGCCGAAGAGCTTCGCCGGGTTGGTGCAGAGGAGCTCGACCATCCGGTTCAGGCCGATCCGGCCCTCGCGGACGCCGAAGTGGTGGATCATGTGCAGCCGGTTCTCGAGCCCGGGGCCGCCGTTCGGGATCTTCGAGAAGTCGTCGCGGCCGAGCGCCTTCTGCTCGCCCCAGCTGAAGGCGCAGTGGTCGGTCGAGATCGCGCTGAGCGTGTCGCGGCGGACCGCGTCCCAGAGCACGTCCTGGTTCGCCTTGTCGCGCGGCGGCGGCGTGTAGACGTACTTCGCGCCCTCGAAGTTCGGCTGCTCGAGGTGCGTGAAGTCGATGAAGAAGTACTGCGTGCAGGTCTCGCCCCAGACGTTCCAGCCCTTCTCCCGCGCGAGCATGATCGGGTCGACGGACTCCTTGCAGGAGACGTGGACGACGTAGAGCGCGCAGCCGGCGACGCGCGCGAGCTGGATCGCCCGGTTCGTCGCCTCCCCCTCCGTCTCCGGCGGCCGCGTCAGGGCGTGGTACTTGGGCTCGGTCTTCCCCTCGGCGAGCGCCTTCTTGACGAGCACGTCGATCGCGTCGCCGTTCTCGGCGTGCACCATCACGAGCGCGTCCGTCTCGGCGGCGACCTCCATCGTCTTGAAGAGCGTCTCGTCGTCGACCATCAGCGCGCCCTTGTAGGCCATGAAGAGCTTGTACGAGGTGATGCCCTGGTCGGGCAGCGTCGCCAGCTCCTCGAGCGAGCCGCCTTCCTTCAGGTCGGTGACGGCGATGTGGTAGCCCATGTCGATCAGCTGCTTGCCTTCGGCCTTCGACTTCCAGTCGGCGAGCGAGTCCCCGAAGCTCGTGCCGGGCGCCTGGATGCAGAAGTCGACGTGGCAGGTCGTGCCGCCACGCGCGGCCGCGCGCTGGCCCGACTCGACGTCGTCGATCGTCGTCGTGCCGCCGAACGGCATGTCGAGATGGGTATGCGGATCGACCGCGCCCGGCAGGACGTACTTGCCGGACGCGTCGATCACGGTGTCTGCAGCAATGTCGAGGGATTCTCCGATCAGGGAGATCCGCTCGTTCTCGACGAAGATGTCGGCGACGTAGTCGTCGGCGGCCGTGATGACGCGGCCTCCCTTGATCAGAACGGACATGCGGATCTCCCTTCCTCGGCTGCTCTGAGCGCGGCTGGCTAGCCCTCGCCGCCCTCCGTTACCTCGACCTCCTCCTTCTCGTACCCACCACCCTTGGTGTCGACGCCGTCCGCCTCGAGCTCCTCCGTCGCCTTCGTGGCGTACGTGGAGTCGAACGAGTCGGGCGAGGCGTCAGCCTTGATGATCTTGTAGTCCTTGGCGATCTTCGCCGTCAGGTCGAAGTCGGCCTGGTTCATGACGCCGATCCCGCTCTCGTTCGGCCAGATCAGCGCGTTGACCTCGTTCAGCTGCCAGCGCTGATGCCCCTCGCCGAGCGTCGGGCCGTTGTCGAGCACGTTCTGCAGGCAATCCTCGAAGCTGTCGCGACAGAACGCCCAGCCGCGGAAGCTCGCCGCCAGGAATCGCGTCGTGATGTCCTGGTTCGCCTCGTCAGCGAGCCAGTCGGCCTGGACGAAGATCCCGTCCTCGAGCGCGCCCGTGCCGACGTCCGACATCTTGATCACGTTCAGCTCGTCGAGCGAGTAGAGCTCGCCCGTGTCCGGGTTCTTCTGCTCGAGCACCTGCGCGAGCTCGTTGTAGGTCATCGCCGCGGCGGCGTCGACCTCCCGGTTCAGGAGCAGGTTCATGTCGAACGGCTGCGCCACGATCTCGGTGTCCTTCTGCGGGTCGATCCCGTTCTTCGTCAGCGCGGCGAAGAGCTTGTGCTCGTTGCCGCCGAGCCAGACGCCGACCTTCTTCCCCTTCAGGTCGTCGATCGAGTCGATGTTGCTGTCCTTGAACGCGACCTCGGTCATGCCGGAGCGGGCGAAGACCTGGGCGACGTTGACGATCTCCTCGCCCTGGTCGCGGGTGGCGAGCAGGTTGTCCAGCCAGTCGATGCCGAACTCGGCCTGGCCGCCGAGCACCGCCTGCTCCGGGACGATGTCCGGGCCGCCGGGCCTGATCGTCACGTCGAGGCACGCGTCCTCGTAGAAGCCCTGCTCCTGCGCGGCGTAGTAGCCCGCGAACTGGGCTTGCGTGACCCACTTGAGCTGCAGCGTCACCTCGTCGGGCGTGTCGCACTCCTCGGCTCCCGTTGCGCCGGTCGTGGCCGCCGCGTTCGTGTCGCCGGCGGCGTCCTCGTCGTCGTCGCCGCCGCAGCCCGACACCGCCAGCAGCAACGCCGCGACCAGCGCCGCGAGCAACCACAGTCTCCGTCCCATCATGCCCAATCCTCCGTCCTAGTCAGCCTGCGCACCGTGCGCAGACGGCTGCCAACTCATCGTCAAGCGCTCGGCGAGCGCCACCGCCCCGTAGAACGCGATCCCGATCACGCTGGCGACCATGATCGCCGCCCACGCCTCGTCGAACGCGAATATCCCTGCCGATCTGCGGATCTGAATCCCGAGCGCCTCCTGCGAGCCTCCGAAGTAATCACCGACGATCGCGCCGATCATCGCGAGTACGGTCGCCACTTTCAACGCCGAGAAGAGATACGGAAGCGAGTTCGGGATCCGGACGCGCCGGAAGATCTCGACCTCGCCGGCCGCGTAGGAGCGCATCAGCTCGATCGAGGACGGCCGGACGCTCGTCAACCCGCGCAGCATGTTCACGAGCACGGGAAAGAAGCAGAGCACGGCGGCGATCACCATCTTCGAGAGCGGGTTCAGCAGCCCGAACCAGTTGTTCGTGATCGGGGCGAAAGCGATGATCGGGACCGCGTTCGCGGCGATCATGTACGGCATCAACGCGCCGCCGAGCCGCTTCCAGCGCGCAAGCACGAGCGCCGCGACGATCGCGAGCCCGCAGCCGATCACGAAGCCTCCGAGCGCCTCCTTGAAGGTGAAGAAGCCGGCGCTCCAGAGCGTGTCGCCCTCCTCCCACAGCGTCCGGAGGATGTCCGAGAGCGGCGGCAGCAGGAACCGCTCCACGTCGAGGCCGCGGGTGCCTCCCTCCCAGGCGGCGATCCCGAGCAGGAACACCACGACGGCCGGGGCCCACTCGCGGACGCGCTTCACAACCCCTCCTCCGCGACGATCAGCGTCTCCTCGACGTGATCCTCCTCCGCGTCGAGGCCGCCGCCCAGCCGGAGCAGCCGCCGCACCTCGCGGATCAGCTCCGCATAGCGGGTCTGCTCGCGCGTCGCCTGCGTGCGCGGCTGCGGCAGGTCGATGTCGACGATCCCCTGGATGCGCCCCGGCCGCGGCGACATGACGACGACGCGCGTCGAGAGGAAGACGGCCTCGGCGATCGAGTGGGTGACGAAGACGATCGTCGACCCGGTGCCGTCCCAGATCCGCAGCAGCTCGCCGTTCAGCCGCTCGCGCGTCATCTCGTCGAGCGCTCCGAACGGCTCGTCCATCAGCAGCAGCGGCGGCGAGAACGAGAGCGCCCGGGCGATCGAGACCCGCTGCTGCATCCCGCCCGAGAGCTGCCAGGGGTGATGCTTCTCGAAGCCGGACAGCTCGACCAGCTCGACCATCTCGCGCATCCGCTCCTGGCGGCGCTGCCGGTTCCAGCCGAGCATCTCGAGCGGCAGCTCGATGTTGCGGCCGACCGTGCGCCAGTCGTAGAGGACGGCGTCCTGGAAGACGATCCCGTAGTCGCGGTCGAGCCGGGCCTGCCGCGCGGGCTTGCCGTTGACGACGACGTCGCCGCTCGTCGGCTGGATCAGGTCGGCCACGATCCGGAGCAGCGTCGACTTGCCGCAGCCGGAAGGGCCGATCAGGGAGATGAAGTCGCGCGGCCGCACCTCGAGGTCGATGTCCTCGAGCGCGATCACGCCGCCGGTGCCGAACTGCTTGCCGACCTTCTGGAGCGAGACGACCGCGGCGGCTTCGCTCATGCCACGTTCTCCGGTGCCCGGCGGACGACGAGCTTCTCGGCGCCCACGACCACGAGGAAGAACGTGATCCCGAGCAGCGCCGCGATCAGGTTCGTCGCCCAGAGGCTCGCGGGCGAGGTCGCGTAGTACTGGTTGAAGTTGAGGATGGCGCCGCCGAGGCCGCTCTGGATCGACGCGGGCAGCTCGCCGATGATCGCGCCGACGACGCTCGCGGTCGCGCTCACCTTCAGCGCGGCGAAGAGGTACGGCATCGAGGCCGGCACCCGCAGCTTCCAGAGGATCGGCCAGGCGCCGCCCGCGTACGAGCGCATCAGGTCGAGCGCGCGCCGGTCGACGGCGTGCAGGCCGCGCAGGGTGTTGATCGTGACCGGGAAGAACGTCAGGTAGGCGGCGATCACCGAGACGGAGAACCAGTCGGGCAGGCCGCGGCCGCCCAGCCAGATCACGACCATCGGCGCGATCGCCAGGATCGGCACCGTCTGCGAGGCGACGATGTACGGCATGAAGCCGCGCTGGAGCAGGCGCGAGTGCGCGAGCACGACGCCGATCGCAAAGCCGAACACGGCGCCCATCAGGAAGCCGACCGCCGCCTCCTTCGCCGTGAAGAGCGTCGCGTCCCAGAGCACCTCGATCAGCAGCGGGCCGTTCCGCCGCGACGGCTCGAAGAGCTGGCCGACGATGTCGTGGACGTGCGGCAGCGTCCGGTCGTTCACCTCGAAGCTGCCGAGCCGGAAGGCGGTCGCCTCGCCGAACCACTTGAAGCCCTCCCAGCAGGCGTAGAGGACGACGAGCACCAGCGCGGTGAGACCGAGACGCTGGAGCGCGGAACGCATGCGTATTCCGTACCACGTTAAGGTCGCGGCATGCCACTGGATCCGGCTCGCACAGTCGCGGAGCTGCGGGAGCTGCAGGAGCTGACCGGCGACGAGAACGGCGCCCAGCGCGTGGCGTGGACACCCACCTGGGCGCAGGCGAAGGACTGGCTCGGGTCCAAGCTCGACGGCCTGCCGCTCGGGTACGAGGTCGACGCCGCCGGCAACCAGTGGTGGACGCTGCCCGGCGACTCCGATCGCGCCGTGCTGCTGGGCGGCCACATCGACTCGGTGCCGAACGGCGGCTGGCTCGACGGCTGCCTGAACGTGGTCGCCGCGGTTGAGGTGCTGCGGCGGATCGCCGAGGACGGCAAACCGCCGGTCACGGTGCGGCTCGTCAACTGGGCCGACGAGGAAGGTGCACGCTTCGGACGGTCGCTCTTCGGTTCCTCGGCCGCGGCCGGCTCGATGTCCGACCAGGACGACCTGCGGGCGCTGACAGACCGCGACGGGATCGCGCTGCCTGATGCGCTCCGAGAGCACGGGGTGGAGCTCGACAGCGCCCTCGACGCGCGCTCGCAGCTGGAAAACGCCGTTGCCTACCTGGAGCTGCATATCGAGCAGGGGCCCGTGCTCGAGTCGATGGATCTCCCGCTCGGGCCGGTGCTGGGCACGTTCGGCGTCGAGCGCCACCGGATCACCTGGCGCGGCCAGGCGGCCCATGCCGGCTCGACGCCGATGGACCAGCGGCGCGACGCGCTCGCCGGCGCCGCGAAGCTCGCGCTCGAGCTGCGCGAGATCGCCAAGCGCACGGGTGAAGGCGCCGTGCTCACGAGCGGCGGTGTCGTCTGCAAGCCCGGGATCGTCACCTCGGTCGTCGAGACCGCCGAGCAGCTGCTCGACATGCGCCACCTGGATGCGGCCAAGCTCGCGTCGATGTGGGAGCAGGTGCGCGAGGCGTGCGAGCGCTTCGTGGAGGAGGAGAAGATCGACGTCGAGTTCGAGCGGATCTGGGAGATCGAGCCGATCCTCTTCGACGAGACGCTGGTCGGCTTCGCCGACGAGGCGGTTCGCGAGGTCGCCGGCACGTCGCACAAGCTGCCGAGCGGCCCGCTCCACGACGCCGCCGAGGTGTCCCGCGCCGGCGTGCCGACCGTGATGCTCTTCGTCCAGAGCCTCCGCGGCCTCAGCCACACGAAGCTCGAGGACACGAAGCCCGAGCACCTCGAGCTCGCCGTCCAGGCGCTCGACCGGCTGGCGTCGAAGACCCTCGCCTGGGCCGCCGAGTAACAGCCTGTTACGAGGCTAGAGGAAGCGGACCGCGGCGACTCCGGCGGCGACGAGCGCCAGCCCGAGCAACCGGCCGGGCGTGACCGGGCTCTCGTCGAAGCCGACCCAGCCGAAGTGATCGACCGCGAGTGAGGCCACCGCCTGGCCGGCGAGGATGAAGGCGAAGAGAGCAGCTGCACCGAGCTTCGGTGCAGTGACCACGGAGCCGAGCACGTAGAAGGCGCCGAAGCAGCCGCCGACCCAGACCCACCAGGGCGCGGCTCCGAGCTTCTCGGAACCGGGCCAGCTTCGCGCGAAGAGCAGCATCGCGACGAGCAGCACTGCCGCGCCGACGGCGAAGGAGACGAAGGTCGCCCGCACCGGGCTCCCGACCCAGCTCGCGAGTTGCGCGTTGATTCCGAACTGGATCGGCAGCATCGCACCGGCCGCGACTGCGAAGAGGTAGTAAGGCCACGTTGCCACGCGCCCGGATTCGCGCGAAGATGCCTCTTTCCCTGCCACCACTTTCGGGGGTCCCATGCTCAGCTTCGGCGTCACCGTCCTGCCCGACCCGCCCTACCAGCGCCTGATCGACCTGATGAAGCTCGCCGAGGCGCAGGGCTTCGAGTACGCCTGGACCTACGACTCGCACGTGCTGTGGCAGGAGTCGATGCCCGTGATGGCGCTCGCTGCCGACCAGACGTCGAAGATCAAGCTCGGCCACATGGTCACGAACCCGGCGACGCGCGACCCGACGGTGCTCGCGAGCGCCTACGCGACGCTGCACGACATCTCGGACGGCCGGATGATCATGGGCGTCGGCCGTGGCGACTCCGCCGTGCGCTACGTCGGCCGCAAGCCGATGAAGGTGGCCGAGTTCGAGGAAGCGCTGCAGATGATCAAGCCGTTCATGAACGGCAAGGAGGTGACCTGGAACGAGAAGGAGCTCCAGCTCAAGTGGGTGCGGCCGGAACTCCCGGAGATCGAGATGCACGTTGCCGGCTACGGCCCGAAGGCGCTCGCCGTCGCGGGCCGCCAGGGCGACGGCGTCATCATCCAGCTCGCCGACCCGGACATCATCACGTGGATCATGAGCACGGCGCGGCAGGCGGCCGAGGAGGCCGGACGCGACCCGTCGGCGCTGAAGTGCATCGTCAGCGCGCCGAGCCACATCTCCGACGACCTCGCCGACGCCCGCAACCAGGTGCGCTGGTTCCCGGCGATGGTCTCGAACCACGTCCAGGACCTGATCGACCGCTACGGCACGGACGGGTCGACGATCCCGAAGGTGCTGACCGACTACGTCGAGGCGCGCAAGTTCTACGACTACAACGAGCACTCGCGCGTGGGCGCCAAGCACGGCGAGTTCGTCACCGACGAGATCTGCGACCGCTTCTGCGCGATCGGGAGCACCGAGCAGGTGATCGCGAAGCTGCGGGAGCTCGAGTCGATCGGCGTCGACCAGTTCAACGTCTACCTGATGACCGAGGGCCAGGAGGCGACGCTCGAGGCCTACGGCCGCGACATCCTGCCCGGTTTCGCCGGTGTGACCGCCTAGCTCGACCTGGCATATGTCGCTCGCGCGCAAACTTCTCTTGAATTGACGCAAAAGAGAGCGTAGGGTCGTCGCAGCGGCGTGGATGGGGGCTGGCTTGCCTCTTCGCCGATCCCTCGCCGACCGACCCGGCACAGCCGGGGGAAAGTTGAGAAGAGCCATGAGCAAGGAGATCAACCTCGACCGCCGCAAGTTCCTCGGCGCCGCCGCCGGCGGAGCAGCTGCGGTCGCGGCGGGCGGGCCGTGGGTCGCGCGGGCGTTCAGCGGCACCAGCAGCAGAGGCGGCCGGCCGGTGGTTCCGCCCGGCAGCGTCGGCATTCAGCAGTTTTCGATCCGCGACTCGATCACGCGGCTCGGCATGAACATCTACGACAAGGACGGGAACGTCATTCGGGCGAACCCGACTCCGACGATGGGCTTCCTCGGCGGCCCGAACTACCCGGCCGATCCGACCGACCTCGGCCCGTCCGTGCCGCTTCCGGGCGGCTTCCTGGAGACGTTCCAGTTCCTGAAGGCAAACGGCTACGACGGGGTCGAGTTCTTCCAGTTCACGCAGAACGTCGGCTCGCTGGAGGATCCGGCCGCGGTCACTCCGACCAACCCGACCGGGCGGCGCCAGCCGACGATCGCCGAGATCCGCGTCCTGCTCGACAAGGCGGGGCTGAAGGCGTTCGGCACCCACACCGGCAGCCTCGGCTCCATGTACGACGCGACCACCGGAGGGCTCTCGGCCAACGGGCTGACCCAGGTCAGCAACGCCCAGATCCTCGGCTACTCGATGATCGGCCAGGCGGGCGACGCCACGAGCCTCGCGACGCTGGCTGACCGCGTCAACGCGAACGGGACGATCACGATCGGCTGGACCGAGGCGGCGCGGCGCTCGAACGTCGTCGGCGGCCTGCTCGCGGCCCAGGGGATCAAGTACTTCTACCACCCGGAGCAGAACTGGTTCCAGTTCTTCGATCCGGTCGTCCACCCGGAGTTGAAGGACGTCAACCGGCTCGAATGGTTCACCGAGAACACCGATCGCACCAAGGTGTTCTTCGAGCCCGACATCCTCCACTCGTACTCGGGCGCAGACCGGTTCCCGAAGTCGGACGGCTCGCGTTTCGACCCGTTCAAGTGGGTTCTGTCGGACGACAAGCGGTTCATCGCCTACCACTTGAAGGACGGCGACCGGAACCAGGCCTGGGCCGGGCCGCCCGCGGGTGGGCCCTACATCCAGAACAAGCCGCGTCCGGGAACGGCGACGATCGACGGGATCGCGTCCGGCGAGGGCGAGATCGGCCTGGGCCATCCCGGCGACGCGAAGTGGCAGGCGTCGGTCGGCTTCGTCAAGTGGGTCCAGAAGCCGGACGGGCGCTACGTGCGCCTGCACATCATCGAGAGCGACGGCGCCGTCGGTGGCGCCGCCGACCAGGCCCGGTCGCTGAGGCACGCCAAGATCAGCGCCGACATCATGACCGGGCTGAGGCAGTAGGACTGCCGAGTCCAGGACGAACGGGGGCGCCACCAGCAGTGGCGCCCCCGTGCGCTCATCGCGGCCGCGCTCGCGGCGCTGGCCACCGCGGCGCCCGCTCACGGGCACGCCGATCCGACGATCCACTACCTCGAGACGCAGAATCTGCTCGCCTCCGTCGGGCTGCCGGCGGCACAGGACGTGGAGCTCCAGCTACTCGGGCTCGTGCAGGCGATCGAGCAGCGCGGCTACCCGATCAAGGTCTCGGTGATCGCGAACGAGACGGACACCGGGGGCGAGTCCGCGGCGCTCGAGGACCCGCAGGCGTACGCGGAGCTGGTCGTCCGCGAGCTGGAGCTCTTCTTCCCGGTCGAGGCACCGGTGATCATCGTGACGCCGAACGGCTTCGGCGTCTCCGGCAAGCAGTTGCAGGGCGGCAGGCTGCAGCGATTCGCCGGCGGCGACGGCCGCTCGATCCTGCGTGGGATCGCGGTCCCGCCGCTCGAGGCCGATGCGCTGGCGCAGACGGCCATGCTCGCAGTCCGTCAAGTTGCCGCCGCCGCAGGTCGGCCCCTGCCGGAGAACGTGCCGGCGGCCAAGGCGCTCGCGCCGCCGCCCGGCTCAGCCTCGGCGAGCGGCAAGGGCATCGACACGTGGGTCTGGTCGCTGATTCTCGGCAGCGTGCCGCTGCTGGCTTGGGGGCTCTACGCGCTCTGGAGCCGTCCCTCGCGCCCCTGATCCCGGCCGGGAGGTGGGGTCTCGCGGAGGTGGATTTGTTGCCAACGCGCATCCTTCTCTTGATTTCCAACAAAAGATGGCGTATGTTCGCTCGAACATCGGTTGGCGGCCCGATCCATGCCGTCAACCCCGCACAGGGAGCAGCAGTTTGGCCGTCAAACGTGCCCGAAGCGCCCAATCGGTCTCCCAGGGCACACCACATTTCGGCGGAGTCCTCGCGGACGGCGACTCGTCTCGTCGCCCGAGTACGCCGCTGCCAAGGGGAATGGAGGGAGAGCTGTGAAGAAGCTCACAGTGCCGTTCTGGCTCGTCCTGACCGCAGTGCTACTGGTCTTGCCGGCCGGTGCTAGCGCGGTCGTCGATGCCCAGGTAGCGGCGGCAGCGCCGGCGTTCCGTGTTCTCGTCCTCACGGAGGGGAACGCCAGCGCGGGCCAGTTCGCCGTGCTGAAAAAGGCCGCGAACCAGTCGAACCCGAGGTTCGACGTGGATCAGGTGAAGAATTCGGCGAACGGCTTCACCGCTCGCCACCTCAGCCACTACAACGCGGTCGTCTTCCTGAATACGATCGGCGACGCGCTCGACCCGGAAGAGCAGGCGGTGTTCGAGACCTACTTCCGCAACGGCGGTGGCTTCGTCGGCGTCGGCTCGGCGATCGAGACGAACCCGAGCTGGCAGTTCCTGACCGACATCCTCGGCACTCGGGCGTCCGGGAAGCTCGACGCGCAGACGGTGACGAACAAGCCCACCGACCGCGGGCACGACGCGTCCAAGAACCTGCCCGAGTACTGGAACCTGAACGACACCTACTACAACTGGGCCGCGAACGTCCGCGGCATGAGCCACGTGCTTACGACCGTCAGTGCGGCACCCTTCAACAAGACCGGTGACGGGCCGACGCTCACCGCCCTCACGGGCAGCACGATGGGCGCCGACCATCCGGTCACGTGGTGCAAGGACTACCAGGGCGGCCGCTCCTACTACACGAACCACGGCGCCTCCGCGGCGGCGTGGAACGATGCCAATCTCGCGAAGGAGCTCGTCGGTGCCGTTACGTGGGCCGCGGGTCAGTCCGACACGGCTTACAGCGACTGCGGCGCCACCGTGCGCGCGAACTACCAGCAGTCGTTCGTCGCGGCGCCGCCGAACCTGAGCGAGCCGATCGGCTTCGACGTCCTGCCCGACGGCAGCGGCCGCGTGATCCAGACCGACCGCCGCGGCGGCGTCCGGCTACACGACCCGACCACCAACTCGACGACGTGCCTCAACCTGAGCGACGCCGACGGGGATCCGGCGACACCTGCGACCTGCGGATTCACCTGGGTCGTGCCTCCGGCCCCGACGACGCTTCCCACCTCGCTGGCAGTCGCGTCTCTCGTGGGCGACACCAACATCAAGGTCGTCTCCAACGCAGGTCTCACCGTGGGCGACACGCTCACGCTGGACACGGGTGCGAACAGCGAGACGGCGACGATCGCGACCGTCGGGAGCGCGGGCGCCGGCGGCACGGGACTCACCCTGAGAGCCCCGCTGACCAAAGCCCACGCGCTCGGCAGCGCCGTGTCGGTCGTCTCTGTCCGCCGTGGCGTCTACACCGTCAACGAGGACGGCATGTACGGCCCCGAAGTCGACAACAACTTCAACACGAACAAGTGGGTCTACCTCTTCTACTCGCCGCCCGAGGTCGAGGACGTGAAGTTCGCCGACGGCACGCTGCATGACGTGACGACGCCGACGAACGCGGCGCCCAACACGGCGGCGGCACTGAGCGCGTGGGACAACTACGTGGGCTACTTCCAGCTCTCGCGCTTCAAGTTCGTGGAGGCGACGGCGACAGAGCCGGCGCACCTCGACTTCGCGAGCGAGCAGCAGATCATGCGCCAGATGGTGAACCGCGGCGCGTGCTGCCACGTCGCCGGCGACATCGACTTCGACTCGAAGAACAACATGTGGCTCGTCACCGGTGACGACACACCGGCCGGCGGCGGTAACTCGGGCGGCTTCGGCCCCTTCAACGGCCAGTTGACGAACGAGAACCAGACGGTTGCGGTCGCGAACGCGACCGGCGGCACGTTCACGCTCACGTTCGACGGCCAGACCACGGCGCCGATCGCATTCCCACTCGACAACGCGGCGATCGAGGCGGCCCTAGAGGCGCTCTCGAACATCGACGACGTTGCCGTGACGGGCACAGGCACGCGGACGGTCAACTTCCGTGCGAACCAGTCCGAGCGCGACGTACCTCAGATGACGGCCGATGGCTCGGGTCTGACGGGCACGGCTCCGACCGTGACGATCGCCACGACGGCGGCAGGCGGGCTCTTCAACGCGCCCCATGTCGATTCACGCCGCGGTGCGCTGAACACGGGTGACCTCCGCGGCAAGCTGCTGCGGCTCACGGTCAAGGACGGCGACATCACGCCGGCGCAGGAGAACGCCTTCGGCGGCGCGTACACCGTTCCGGCCGGAAACCTGTTCCCCGTCGGCACGCCGAGGACCCGGCCCGAGATCTACGCGATGGGCTTCCGGAACCCGTTCCGGCTCACCCTCGACAAGTTCGACGTCGCGTACATCAGCGACTACTCGCCGGACTCGAACGTGCCGCAACAGTTCCGCGGCCCCGCGGGCACCGGCCGCTTCGAGATCGTCCGCAAGCCCGCGAACTACGGCTGGCCGCTCTGCTACAAGACCGACCTGCCGTACTACAAGTGGGACTTCAACACGTCGACGCCGCTCCCGAGCATCGCGGCGCCGGAGCCCCACGAGTGCGACAACCCGACCCGTGGGCCGCAGAACAACTCCCGCTGGGTCGCGAACGGTGGCCCCGCTGTCGACCCCGGCCTCGAGTACGGGCCTCCGGTCACCAACCCGGAGATCTGGTACTCGTACCGCGACAACTCGGCGCCGCCGAACGGCCCGCAGGGGACGCAGTGCTTCGCGAGCTACAGCACGGGCTCGCTCGTGCCCCCGATCGTCCCGGCGCCCAACCCGGTCGGCGCGTGTCCGCAGCTCTTCCCGGAGCTCTTCACCGGCGGAGTCGGCCCGCACGGCACGGCGCCGTACAACTACAACCCGCTCAACCCGAACCCGACGAAGTTCCCGCCGTACTGGGACGGGGCCTGGATCGCGGGCGAGTTCACCCAGGACACGCTGCGTGAGGTCCGGATGGACTCGAACAACGAGATCCACAAGATCAACAACACGCTGCCCTGCGGTCCCGTGCCGGCCACGCCGACGCGGCCGTGGCTCTGCGACAACCCGATGGACATGGAGTTCGGCCCTGACGGGACGTTCTACCTGCTCACCTACGGCGACGGCTTCTTCGCCATCAACGCCGACGCCGGGATGATGCGCTGGGAGTACGTCAAGGGACAGCGGGCTCCGGTCGCGGTGCTGACCGCATCGCGCACCGACGGCCCGGTGCCGCTGACGGTGAACTTCTCGAGCGCGGGCTCGAACGACGCCGATCCGGGCGACTCGATCCGCTTCGAGTGGGACTTCGACGGCAACGGCACGGTCGACTCCGTCGAGCCCAACCCGACGCACACCTACACGACACGGGGTCAGTACACGGCCAAGCTGACCGTGTTCGACTCGAGCGGCAAGAGCACGGGTGCGAACACGACGATCACGGTCGGCAACTCGTCGCCGTCGGTGACCGTCAACGTGCCCGTCGACGGCGGAACGTTCGCGTTCGGCGAGAACATCCCGTTCTCGGTGACGGTCACAGACCCGGAGGACGGCGCGATCAGCTGCGCCGAGGTCGAGGTCACGTTCGTGCTCGGCCATGACACCCATGGCCATGCCGAGGCGACGGTGAACGGCTGCTCCGGTGTCCTGCCGACCATCGCGGACGACGTCTCGCACGGCGGCAACGTGTTCGGCGTCATCAGTGCGGTGTACGCCGATCACGGCGGCGCCGGCGGCGTGCCGTCGTTGACCACGCAAGCGCAGGTCCAGGTCCGCCAGAAGCGGCAGGAGGTCGAGAGCGTCCTCAACCAGTCGGGCACGAACACGGCCACGTCGACCGACGTCGGTGGCGGGCTCCAGCGCGGCAGCCTCAGCGCCGGCGACTGGATTGAGCTCAACGGCCCGTTCAACCTGCTGAACATCAACGCGCTGACGTTCCGCGTCACCGGCGGCACGAACGGCGCCGCGTCCGGCACGGTCGAGCTCTGGCGTGACGCGATCAATGCGGCAGGAGGCGGCACGCTCGTCTCCAGCCAGACGATCACCGGAACGGCAGCCGGAACGTATGCCAGCCAGACGTTCCCGCTGACAAATCCGGGCGGATCGCACAGGCTGTTCCTCGTGTTCGCGAACGCGAACACGTACAGCCTCAACTGGGTCGAGTTCGTCGGCGCGGGAGTCGGCACGCCGTAGACCCACAAACCAGAGGGGCGCCGCACACGCCGTGCGGCGCCCCACGTTCATCGTCCGGAGAGGGCGGGGGAGGAGAACGGAAAGTGGAGAGAGAGATCAGCATCAGTCGCCGCAAGTTCCTCGGCGCGGCTGCAGGGGCTGCAGGCGCAGCAGCGGCGCTCTCGTGGCCCGCGTCGCGAGCGATCGGCGGCAACGAGCCGCTGCGCGTGCCCAAGGAGAACATCGGCACGATCCTGTACACGCAGCGCGACCGCATCTCGGCGGCGCCGGACGCCTCAGGTGTCCCGTACGGGTTCGCGCAGGTGCTGGCCGCGCTCGCCGCGCAGGGTTACAAGACGATCGAGTTCGCTGGCTACAACCAGAGCACGCAGATCCTCGGCCGCCAGATCACGGCGGCGGAGATCCGGGCGATCCTGGACGCGAACGGCCTGGACGCGAAGGGGAATCACGGCAGCATTCCGAGCACACTGACGGAGGCCGCGATCAACACGTTCAAGGCGAACTGCCAGATCGCTCTGACCATCGGCCAGGAGTACATCGGCACCGGTGGCGACCCGACCGGCAGCCGCTTCAAGGCGGACTGGGATCTCGCGGTCGAACGCTGGGCGACCCTCGGCGACATCGCCAAGGCCGAGGGTCTCCTCGGCGTGTACAACCACAACCACGACGGCGCGTACAACTTCCTCCTGGACAGTGGCCCGCTCGACTCGCTCGGCCGCCCGACCCGCTCCTCGGGGCTCCGGATGGACGAGTACTTCCTCAGGGAGATCAAGAAGAGCGGCAACACGACCGTCTTCATGGAGATGGACATCTACTGGGCGCATGTGGCCCAGCACCGCTTCCGCACCTACACCAACCCGGACGGCGACGTGGTCGAGAAGGTGTTCGACCCGGCCGGCCTGGTGTCCAAGAGCACGCACCGCTTCCCGCTCTTCCACGCCAAGGACGGCAGGCGCACGGCAGACCCGCCGGGCGTCGGCTCCGGCTACACGATGGTGCCCTTCGGCACGGGGGACATCGATTTCAAGACGTTCTTCGACCGGATCGGCGCCAACCGCTCGCACTATCCGATGTACGAGCAGGACAACGCTCCGGGCGGCTCGGCCAACCCTGGCCAGTCGCTGGCGTTCTCACAGGTCAGCTACAACAACCTGGCGGCGCTCGGGCCCGTCGGCAGCTGAACGAAGCCCAGGAAGGTGGAGGGGGGCGGCTCGCCGCTCCTCTCCACCTATTTGTTCAGCCTGTGGCCTCGCCGACGTAGATCGTGATCGGGCCACCTTGCGGCGCCAGCCGATGAGCCTCGGGCTCCTGCCGGATGACGACGCCCACCTCCTTCGGATCCGGTGTTCGCTCCCGGCGCACACGAGGGATGAAGCCGGCAGTTTCAGTCGCCGAGGTCGCGCCGTCTTCGAGCAGGCCGACGAGCTCGATCACCTCCAAGAGACCGGACTGGTCTGGCCCGGCGGAGACGCCGATCCACACGTTCGCGCCGCGTCGAGTCGTCGCCGCGACGGGGTCCTGGCTCAGGACCTCTTCCAGCGGCGCGTCGGAAGGCAGATACTCGACGCGAACGACGAGCCCTCGCGCTTCGAGCCCTTCCTGGGCCGCCGCGAGCCTGCGCCCCGCGACGCTGGGCACCTGGACATACCGTGGAAGCGCAGGAGCTTCCGGATCGGTGCCCGTGGACACGTCGAGGCGGATACTCGAGCCTCGGCTGAGCTCAGCCCGGGGCTGAGGGCTCTGCGCCACGACCGTGCCCTTGGGTTCCTTCGAGCTCACCTCGAACGTCCGCGCCACGAAGCCGGCTCTACGAATGGTCGCGCGAGCTTCTGGTGCGGAGTCCCAGAGCAGGTTGGGCACATCGATTCGGCCGGGTCCGGACGAGACGCGGACGGTCACCGTTGCACCGGGCACCACCGACCTGCCGCCCGCCGGCGCGGTTCCGACGACGATCCCAGGCTTCTGGTTCGAGACCGCCGCCTCGAAGCGCAACGTGAGGCCTGCATCCTGCAGCCGTTTCGCCGCCAGCGGCAGCGACAGTCCGATCAGGCGCGGAACGATCGGCTGCGCGGCCGAGACGACGAGGAGTACCTGTCGGCCCATATCCACTCGACTGCCTGCACTCGGATCCTGATTGAGCACGCGGCCGCGAGGTCCGTCGCTCGCGCGGCGGATGACGACCCAGTGCAGGTCCTCTGCCTCGAGCTGCTGCTTGGCTTCGGCTTCGCGGAGATCGACGAGCGCCGGAACCAGCACCTGGTCCGCGTCCGGGCTCCGTCTCGAACGCACGAGCTCGAACCCGACCGCGACGAGCAGGATCAGCAGCAGGAACCAAGTCGCTCGGGAGCGTAGGTAGCGCACCGGGCAGACGATAGAGTGGCCGCTCGGTGCGAGGGATGACCGTCCACCGCGGGCTTTGGGCGGTGTTCGCCGCTCTCTTCGCCCTAGGCGTTGTGCTCGCGGGTTGCCAGAGCGGCGAGGAGGCCGCGCGGACGAACACCGTCTATCCGGTCGAGACGAGGCCGCTCGACGCCGAGGGGGCCGTCATCCCGGAGCGCGCGAGCGTCACGCTCCACCTCGCGTCCGCCCCTCATGCACGCTACGCCGGCTACTACGCCGCCGAGGCGCGCGGCTTCTTCGAAGACGTGAAGCTCGATGCGACTATCCACGCGGGTGGCGACGTCGAGGCCGAGCGGGTGGTGATCTCCGGGCGGGCGGACTTCGGGATCGACACGCTGCCCGCGCTCCTCATGGCGCGCGACGACGGCACGGACATCGTCAGCATCGCCCAGGTGTTCTCCCGGAGCGCGAGGGTGCTGGGGGACGCGGCCACCGGAATGCCCGCGGACGGCATCTTCGCCGCCGGCGCGTGGCTGGCGAAGCCCGAGAACCGCGACATCTCCGTCCGCTTCCTCCAGGCGAGCTTCCTCGGCTGGGTCTTCTGCCGCGATTATCCCGAGGAGTGCGTGCGGATCCTGCACGACTGGGCGCCGGCGGTGAGCGAGTCTCAGCAGCTCTGGCAGTTGAACGAGATCAACGCGCTCATCTGGCCGAACGAGACAGGCATTGGCACGATGGCTCCGTCCACCTTCCAGCGCACCTCGCGCGCCGCCGAGCGAATCGGCTTGATCGAGCGGCCCGCGACCGGGAAGGCCTGGCGTGACGACCTCGCTCTCCTCGCAGTCGCGGAGGGACAGGACGAGGAGGACGAGCGAACCGGTCGGCACTACGATCTTCAGGGCCAGTACTGGGAGAAGCCGGTCGTCGAGATCGACAACGGAGGGAGAGACAATGGATGACGAGGTTCGGCAGCGCTGGGATGCCGCCGCGGTCGGCTGGGAGGCGGAGCGGGAGACGGTCGCGGCCGTCAACGCGCCGGTGACGGCCGCGCTCGTCGCCGCCCTCGACCCGCAGCCCGGCGACACCGTGCTCGACCTCGCCGGCGGCACCGGCGATCTCGTCCAGGCGCTGGCCGGCCGCGTCGCGCAGATCGTCGCCACCGACCTCTCACCGGCGATGGTCGAGGCCGCACGGAAGCTCGGCATCGAGAACGCCGACCACCGGGTCATGGACATGCAGGCGATCGACCTTCCGGACGCGAGCGTCGACGCCGTCGTCTCACGGTTCGGGTACATGCTCGTCCCCGATTCAGCACTGGCGTTGCGCGAGACGCGCCGCGTGCTTCGTCCAGGTGGCACGCTCGCGTTCGCCACCTGGGCGCCCGCCAAGCAGAACCCGTGGGCGACGGCCTACGGGCCGCCTCTGATCGAGCGTGGGCTGATGGAGCCGCCGGCGCCCGGCGAGCCGGGCCAGTTTGCGCTCGGCGAGCCGGAGCTGATCGAAGAGCTCGTTCGCAAAGCCGGCTTCGCGGAGGTCGAGGTCGAGGAGATTCCCGTCGAGTACAGATTCGCGAGCTGGGAGGACTACCGTCGCGTCGTCACGAGCCTGGCGGCGTCGCTGCGCGCGACGCTCGAGGAGCTCGACGACGGCATTCGCTCCGAGATCCACGACGCTGCACGCGACCGGCTCGAGCCCTTCCGCAGCGACGACGGCTACGTCATTCCGGGCCTCGCGCTGGTCACGCGCGCCGTCTAGAGAATCGTCTTGCCGAGGGCGCTCGCGACGAGCTCGACGGCCAGCGCGGCGGTCGTGTTCTCGCGATCGAGGATCGGGTTCACCTCGACCACCTCGAACGAGCCGGCGAGCCCGGACTCGGCGACGAGCTCGAGTGCGAGGTGCGCCTCGCGGTAGGAGAGACCGCCACGGACGGGCGTGCCGACGCCGGGCGCGACCTCCGGATCGAGCGCGTCCATGTCGAGCGAGACGTGGACGAAGCCGGGGCCGGCGATCTGCGTCAGCGACTCCCGGATCGCGCGCTCGATTCCGATCCGGTCGATGTCGCTCATCGTGTACGCCTTGATCCCGAGCTCGCGGATCCGGTCGCGCTCGCGCGAGTCGACCGACCGGAGCCCGACGAGGGCGACACGCTCGGGCTCGATCGCCGGCAGCGTCCACGCGTCGCTCGAGAACCGGTCGTCGGTGAGCCCGATCGCGGCGGCCAGGGGCATGCCGTGCACGTTGCCGGTCGGCGACGACTCGGGCGTGTTCAGGTCGCTGTGAGCGTCGATCCAGAGCACGCCGCCGACGCCGCGCGAGCGCGCCAGCCCACCGAGCGTTCCCAGCGCGACCGAGTGGTCGCCGCCGAGCACGAGCGGCAGGGAGTCCTCCTCCAGCGCGAGCTCGATCAGCTTGGCGACGCGGACGCACGCCGCCTTGATCTGCGGCAGGTAGCGCGCACTCTGGTCCGACTCCTCGGTCGCCTCGAGCACGGCAGTCTCGACATCCCCCCAGTCGACGACGTCATACCCGATGCCGTTGAGCCGGTCGTGGAGCCCGGCATAGCGGATCGCCGAGGGCCCCATGTCGACGCCGCGCCGGCCGGCGCCGAGATCGAGCGCCGCGCCGATGATCGCCACTTGCTTGCCTGGAGCCACGGGCGGAAACCTACTGGCTACAATCCCTCGACCTGAGGCGAGGTAGCTCAGTTGGTAGAGCACACGGCTGAAAACCGTGGTGTCGCCGGTTCAAGTCCGGCTCTCGCCATCGTTGCTTTTCCGCAAGACAGAAATCCGCGGGAGCGGATTTCTGTCGCTCAACACCCCTGAAGCTGCGTGGGTCGGATTGGGGGCTCGGCTCCCGTGTGCCCGGGTAGACTTTGGCCCTGTGAGCACGGAGATTTCACGCGAGCTCTGGGGCGGGGAGACGAGCAAGGCCGTCTCGAATTTTCCTGTCTCCGGCGAGCCGATTCCGGTGCCCGTCGCGCGGTGGCTGGGGCGGATCAAGGCCGCGGCGGCGCGCGCCAATGCCTCGCTCGGACTGCTCGACGGCGACAAGGCCGAGCGGATCGCCGCCGCGGGTGATGCGATCGCCCACGGCGAGCACGACGACCAGTTCCCGATCGACGTCTTCCAGACCGGTTCCGGCACGAGCTCGAACATGAACGCGAACGAGGTGATCGCGGCGCTCGCCGGCGACGACGTGCACGCGAACGACGACGTCAACATGGGCCAGAGCTCGAACGACGTCTTCCCGTCGGCCGTCCACCTCGCTGCGCTCGGCGAGGTCGAGCACGACCTGCTCCCCGCCCTCGAGACGCTCGCCGCCGCCTTGGAGAAGAAGGCCGGGGAGTTCGACGACGTCGTCAAGTCGGGCCGGACGCATTTGATGGACGCGGTACCCGTCACGCTCGGCCAGGAGTTCGCCGGCTACGCCGCGCAGGTGCGCCAGAGCATCGAGCGCGTGCGGGACAGCCGCAAGCGCCTCGGCCAGATCCCACTCGGCGGCACCGCGGTCGGGACGGGCATGAACACGCATCCCGAGTTCGCGGCGAAGGTACGCGAGCTGCTCTCGTCCGACACCGGCTTACAGATCTCCGCGCCGGCCGACCCCTTCGAGGCTCAGGCCGCCCGCGACGGGCTCGTCGAGGCCTCAGGTGCGCTCAAGGTCGTCGCGGTCAGCCTGACGAAGATCGCCAACGACCTCCGCTTGATGGGCTCCGGCCCGCGCGCCGGGCTCGCCGAGATCTTCCTCCCCGAGTTACAGAAGGGCAGCTCGATCATGCCCGGCAAGGTGAATCCGGTCATCCCCGAGGTCGTGACCCAGGTCGCGGCGCAGGTGATCGGGAACGACCAGGCGATCACGGTCGGCGGCCTCCAGGGCCACTTCGAGCTGAACGTCTTCGTGCCGATGATGGCCCGGAACCTGCTCGACTCGGTCAAGCTCCTGGCGTCGGCGTCGCGGCTGCTCGCCGAGAAGTGCGTCGAGGGGATCGAGGCGAACCGCGAGCAGTGTGAGCGCTACGCCGAGCTGACGCTCTCGGCGGCGACGGCGCTGAACCCGTACATCGGCTACGACAAGGCCACGGAGATCGTCAAGAAGGCGGCGTCGAGCGGACGGTCGCTCCGCGAGGTCGCCCGCGAGGAGGGCGTGGACGACGCGACGCTCGACGAGGCGCTCGACTACCGCCGGATGGCGAAGCCGCACGACACCTAGGCCTGGTTTTACAGAGGTTTCCAAAAAGCCTTTGCATTTCTGCTTTTCCTCGTTAGTCTGAGTCGGCCATGTGACCGTGCCGCGGCACGGCGACGACTTCAGCAAGGGGGAGAAGCAAGTGAGAAGAGCAGTGACAGCGCTCGCGGTTGCGGCGCTCGGCCTCGTCGTACCGGCCGCGGCGCTCGCCGGCGACCCGTACGGCGACGTTCTTCACGTCGGCAACGTCAAGGTGAGCTCGCCCGAGACACTGAGTCCGGTCGCGGCCCCTGAGACCAGTGGCCCGCGCGCCCGGGTCGCCGCCGCTGCCGTTCCCAGCCCACCCTTGGGGACGAAGAAGCAGTGGCCGGTGATCAACATCCTCACCGGCGCACCCGGCTTCCAGCTCTTCACGCTTCGCGCCGTCGGCGAGAAGATCGAGATCTGGATCTCGGACAACCTCAACTTCCCGGCGGGCGACTGCCGCAACGACGGCGTCCGCAACGTGGTCACCGATGCGCAGGCCGCGTACTTCACCGGGCAGTTCGACGGCAACATGTTCCCGAAGATGACGGCTGCCTTCAGCTCGGCGCCCTCCCGCGAGGGGAATGGCGGTGTGCTCGAGCAGCTTGGAATCGTGCCCCCCGGCTACTACGCCGGGCCAGGCGACAAGATCGTCACGCTGGTCGCGAACTTCAAGGACGAGAACTACAGCGACATCACGTTCCCGTCCTACGTCGCCGGCTACCACTCGTCCGACATCAACGCGTTCGTCGAGCGAAACGTGATGTCGATCGACTCGTACGACTGGCTCCATCGCACCGGCGCCAACCCGCCGAACGAGCCGTCGACGGTGATCTGCGACAACCGTCCGGCGCAGCCCTTCAAGTACGAGGCGATCTTCGCCCACGAGTACCAGCACCTGCTCGAGTACTGGGCGAGCCCCGGTGAGGCGACGTGGGCGAACGAGGGCCTCGCCGACTATGCGATCACGGTGACGGGGTACGGCTTCCCGGCGCGCTCGATCTTCGAGACCGGTTGGGAGGGCCACATCCAGACGTTCCTCGGCTGGCGTGCGCTGCAGACGCCGGCGAACCTGATCCCGCAGCCCAAGGGCGGGGCGGAGAACTCGCTCACGGTCTGGGAGGACCAGGGCGGGCTCGAGACGCTCGCCGACTACGGCGCCGCGTGGACGTTCATGGAGTTCCTGGCCGGCCGTTACGGCACGGCATTCATGACCGACCTGCACAACGAGGACGCCAACGGGCTCCCTGGTCTGCAGGCGAACCTCGACAAGTACCTGACCGGCGACAAGGCACAGGATGTCGTCCACGACTGGGCGGCGATGATCGCGCTCGACAAGGCGCTCGACGACGGCGCCAAGCTGATGGCCTGGGCAAAGGAGCAGACCCGCTTCCAGGCTCCGACGCTGAACGCGTCCGTCTACTGGGCGAACCCGGAGTCGTATTCGACGGCCGGCGCGCCGCCGAACGGCTCGGACTACGTCCAGCTGCGCAACGCCGGTGGCACGCCGGTCGAGGCGAGTGACATCAAGTCGATCGAGTTCTCGAGCCCGGCGAAGCACGTGCCCGCGCCGCTCGAGTGGCAGTCGGTCTCGTTGGCGGGTGACGCGGTCCTTTCGGCCGGCGCCGCCCACGACATCGACCGGTCGATCGTCCGCGCGGTCAGCGTGCCCGCGAACGGCGATCGCACGCTCACGTTCGACACCCGCTACGGGATGGAGACGGGGTGGGACTTCGGCTTCGTGCAGGTGTCGACCGACGACGGCCTGACCTGGACGAGCCTTGCGAACGCCAACACGACCGACGAGCACGACCCGGCCGCGCTGTCGTCGATCATCGCCGAGCTCCCGGGGCTCAACGGCGACGCCGACTGGCACGCCGAGTCGTTCGACCTCTCGGCCTGGGCCGGCAAGACGGTGCTGCTCCGGTTCCGGATGATGACCGACGGCGCGACGCTCGGGAACGGCGGCCCGATCGAGGCCGGCTGGCTGCTCGACGACGTCAAGGTGGGCGGCACGCTGATCTCGGACGGCACGCTCGCCGGCTGGGGGACCGAGGCACCGCCGATCGCCGGCTACACGCTGCAGCTGGTCAGCATCGGGGCGAAGGACGGCAGGCGGGCCACGCTGATCCAGGAGTCGCTGAAGAGCGGCAAGACGTACTCGCTGAACATCAAGAAGCTGTTCGCGAATGCGCTCAAGCGAGACCCCGCCGAGACGGTGGCGATGCTCGTCATGTACGACGAGCCGACGGAGTCGATCGCCCGCTACGCGCCGTACTCGCTGAAGGTGAACGGCGTCCTTCAGCCAGGCGGCTGATCCAGGTCGCGAACGGGGGTCCGGCTAGCCGCCGGGCCCCCGCCGCTGCTTCTTCTCGCAACCGGGCTCGAGCTGCAGGATCGCCCTGCTGCCGAGCACGCCGACTGCACGGACCGTGAGCGGGGTGCAACGCTTGAGGCGAATGCCGAACCGTGCTGTGAACGAGCCGTTGCGACGTGTGACGACGGCGATCATCCGCTGCAGGCTCGGTGCGGTGGCCGTGAGGACGACGCGCTCCTGCTTGCCGAAGCCGCGGCCCTGCACGACGAGCGGCGTCAGACCGGCGAGCTGCAACGTCGCACGCC
Source organism: uncultured Gaiellaceae bacterium (assembly GCA_963765705.1). Taxonomy (GTDB): domain Bacteria; phylum Actinomycetota; class Thermoleophilia; order Gaiellales; family Gaiellaceae; genus Gaiellasilicea. Next base: position 123,563 of record CAVXXJ010000011.1, on the reverse strand, counting down.
TCGGCTGCGCTGCCCCTGCGGGCAACGCCAGCACGAGCATGAGAACGGCAGCAGCAGCGGCGCGCATCTTTCCTCCTAACGCAGATGGAGCCAGAACGGGTCCTGCAGCGTCACCCTTGAACGGGGGAACTGTGTTGTGTCAGTAGGCAACAGCGCCACGGCCGGTCTCGGCTGCGTGACGCTGCTCGTCGGCGCGATAGCTCGAGCGCACCAGTGGCCCGGCGAAGACAGAGCCGAAGCCGAGCGCTTCGCCTTGCTCTCGCAGCCACCGGAATTCGTCCGGGTGCACCCAGCGGTCGATCACGGCGTGCTTCGAGCTGGGCTGCAGGTACTGGCCGATCGTGACGACGTCGACGCCGTGCGCACGTAGGTCGCGCATCGTCTCGACGATCTCGTCGTTCGTCTCGCCCAGCCCGACGATGATCCCGGACTTCGTCAACACCCGGTAGTCGGCGAGCTCCTTCGCACGCCCGAGCAGCCAGAGCGCCTTGTCGTAGCTCGCCTTGGCGCCGCGCATGTTCCGGTGCAGTCGGCGGACGGTCTCGATGTTGTGGTTGAAGACCTCGGGCCGCGCGGCGAGTACGGTTCGCAGCGCTTCTTCCTCGACGCCGAGGAAATCGGGCGTCAGCACCTCGACGCTCGCCTGGGGCAGCTTCGCCTTGATCGCGCGGATCGTGGCAGCGAAGTGGCCGGCGCCGCGGTCGGGCACGTCGTCGCGGTCGACGGACGTGACCACGACGTGCTTCAGATCCATCTGCGCGGCAGCCTGGCCGACCCGGAGCGGCTCGAGTGGATCGGGCGCATGCTCGGGCTTGCCGGAGTGGACGTAGCAGTAGCGGCAGGCTCGGGTGCACGTGTCGCCGAGGATCTGGAAGGTGGCGGTGCCGCGACCCCAGCACTCGGAGATGTTCGGACAGCGCGCCTCCTCGCAGACGGTGTGCAGCGAGAGGCCGTGCAAGAGCTTCTTGACGTCGAAGTACCGTCCGTCGGCGCTCGGCGCGCGGACCTTCATCCAGTCCGGGCGGCGGGGCCGCTCGGCGACAGGCTGCGATGTCTGCACGCTCTGAGTCTAGAGACGGGGGGCCCGCACGTGCGGGCCCCCCGGTCTCCTGCTGGAAGCTAGGCGCTGCCTAGCACTTGTCGTGAATCTCGATCCTCCCCGACTTCGGCGTCCAGGTCGCCGAGTAGCCGTTGGAGAGTTGGATCGAGAAGCTGTCCGGATGGTTGTGGATCGTCAGTGTGAATGTCACCGGGAGCCCGTTGGCTATCCCGCTCCCGGTGGCAGTGGCGTCATCACCGTTGATGACGAGCGTCGAGATCGAGGTCGAGTCGAACACCATCGGGGTCGCCTTGTCGTTGAACGACAGGCTGCCGGTGGGCGAAGGATCGCCCGTCTTGTAGCGGATCCCGAACTCGAACCGAGCCCGTGCGTTCTCGCGCGGGACGCCGTTGCCCTGGATGTTGCCGCACGTGTTCCCCGTCGGGGGCGGCGCGCAGTCCGGGTCGGCGGCGTCGATGAGCCCGTCACCGTCGTTGTCGATGCCGTCGTTGCAGTCCTCGTTCGTGACCGTCGCCCTCGCGGAGATCGAGATCACGGCGAGGAAGAGGTCGTCGTCCTGGGACGGGTTCGACGTCTTGACCTCGATGCTCGTCACACCCTGCGCCAGGAACGGCGAGAGGTTGTAGAGCTCGTCGTCGACGCCGGTCTGGTTGTTGGGATCGACCGGGTTGTCCGTCAAGTCGCCGACGCCACCCACCGTGACGAGGGCGCCGTCGTTCCCGAGACCGTCGTCGAAGTTGCCGGCGCAGCTCGTCAGGCGCTGGCTGTTGACGTCGACGATCGAGAACTGGGACGGGGCGCAGACATGCCCTGCCACGCCCTGATACGAGTGGCCGCTGCCGAGCGACATCGTCGCCTGGAAGCCCGGCACCGTCTTGTCGAGCGGCGCCGCGAGCACGAACGTCGCCGTGTCGCCGGCCTGCGATGCCGCACCGTCGAGAACGGCGATCGTGTTCTCGGGCTGGGCCGCGTTGGCGTAGACGACGACGAGTCCGAGGCCGTTGAGTGCGCTCGGGTCGTTGCCGATCGTGAACGTCGTGATCCCGCCGCCGCCGCCGACCTTGGCAGCGACCTGGGCGGTCACGTCGGCGCGCGTCGTCGCGAGGCTGTTGACGTCGCCGATCTTGGTCGTCACGACCATCGTCCCGTCGAAGTCGATCGTCCGCTGGGTGAGGTCAGGATCGGTGACGAAGTAGTGCGTGCCGTAGAGGAACGCCTTCTGCACCGTCGAGCCCGCCGGGACCTCAGCCCTGAGGACGCCGCCGGGACCGTTCTGGCCGAGACCGTCGGCCGAGTAGCCGCCGTGCCCGTTGAACACGTAGCTCGTGGACAGAGTTGCATTGGCAACGGCTGAGAAGACGAGCGTCAGTGCCGCTACGAGCACCAAGACGAGCGGAAGTCTTCGTTTCACAGAATTCCCTCCCCTACTTGTGGAAATGTCGCTAAGGACCGTACGCCTCCAGGTCCACCGATCGACACCGCCTTCCGGGGGGGATTTACCGTTGTTCGTGGTTCGTGCCTCAACGTTTCGCCGGTTCGCTGCCGCAAGTCAATGCGCGAATGTTCGAAGCATCGTGTATTCCAGGCGCATTAAGCTTTCTTCTTCCGCGTAAGAGCGCCAGTTGTAAGCCGTAAAGGCTGTCCCGTATTTTGGAACGGCGTTCCAGAGGCCGCTCAGCGAGCTGCGAGCTGGGCGTGCACGGGCTGCGGCCAGAGGCCGTGGGCACCGTCGGCCGGCAGCTCTTCGAGCTCGAGGCCGAACACCTCGGACAGCGCCTCGAGCGCGGGAGCCCGCAGCTCGTCGACCGCGACCGGCCGGCCGAGCTCGTTCGCGATCGTCGTGAACGCAGCATCCTCGAGCCCGCACGCCGTGATCCACTGCGTGAACGGGGCCGGGTCGAGATCGACGTTCAGTGCGTAGCCGTGTGTCGTCACCCACTTGGCGATGTGGATCCCGATCGACGCGATCTTCCGCGGCGGTTGCGTCAGCCAGACGCCCGTGAGCCCGTCGATGCGCTCGCCTTCGAGGCCCACCTTCGCAAGGGTGAGGATCAACGCCTCCTCGAGCTCGCGGCAGTACCGCTTGACGTCCTGGCCGTGCCGCTTCAGGTCGAAGATCGGATAGCAGACGAGCTGCCCGGGACCGTGGAACGTGGACTTGCCGCCGCGGTCGGTCTCGACGATCTCGACCTCGGCGCCCTCCGGAAGGTGCAGCTCGCCTTCCTCGGTGCGCCGCCCGGTCGTGACCGTCGGCGGGTGCTCGAGCAGCACGATCGTGTCCGGAATCGCGCCTTGCGACACCGCGCCGGCGAGCGAGCGCTGCAGCTCCCACGCCTCTGCGTAGGGCACGACGCCGAGGTTCATGACGTACGCGCCCTTCACGGCTCCTCCGCCAGGATCGCCTGCGCGGCCTCCAGATCCTCGGATCGCACGAGCACTTCCTGCGCGCCGCCGAGGGTCTCTCCCAATTGCGTCGCTCGGTGGTCGCAGACGATGTCGGCAGTCCGAAGCAGCCCGCAGATCATCTCGGCCTCCTGTTCGGTCGAGACCGTCGTGAGGACGTTAGTAGTCGCTCTCGCCCCAGCTCTCGAGCTTCGCGCGCAGGTCGCGGAGGAAGCGGCCGGCGAGCGCGCCGTCGACGAGGCGATGGTCGTACGTGAGCGTCAGGTTCATGATCGGGCGGATCGCGATCACGTCCTGGCCGAGCTCGTCCTGGGCCACCCAGGGGCGCTTGACGACGGCGTAGGTGCCGAGGATCCCGGCCTGCGGCTGACTGATCACCGGCGTGCCGTGGAAGGTGCCGTAGCCGCCGGGATTCGTGATCGTGAACGTGCCACCCTGGACCTCGTCGGGCATCAGCTTCTTGTTCCGGGCGCGTTCGGCGATCTCCGCGACCGCGCGCGCCATCCCGAGCAGGTTCAGGCCTTCGGTGTGCTTCACGACCGGGACGATCAGGCCCTTGCCGTCGGCGAGCTCGACGGCGAAGCCGAGGTTGACGTAGTTGCGCGTGACGATCTTGTCGCCGCGGATCTCGCCGTTGATCCACGGATACTCGCGCAAGGTCTCCACGGTCGCCCGGGCGACGAACGAGAGGTAGGTCGGGTTGACGCCGTAGGAGGCCTCGTACTCCTTCTTCAGCTTCTTGCGGATTGCGACCACCTTCGACATGTCGACCTCGATCGCGCTCGTCACGTGTGCCGAGGTGTCGAGCGAGCGGCGCATGTGCTCGGCGATTCCCTTGCGCATCGCGGTCATCGGCTCGAACGACTCGCCTGCAACGGGCTCCGCCTGTTGCGTCGGTGCGGGCTGTGGCGCTGGCGGCGCGGCGGCCGCGGGTGCGGGCGTCGGTGGCGCTGGAGCAGGCGGTGCCGCCGGAGGGGCGGGTGGCGCCTGCGCCTCCGCAGCCGGTGCGGGCTCGGGCGCAGCCTGAGCCTGGCCGCCGCCCTCGACGAACGCGAGGATGTCCTTCTTCGTCACGCGGCCGCCGGTGCCGGTGCCCTGGACCGCGTTCGGATCGACGCCGTGCTCGGAGGCGATCCGCGCCACGACCGGCGAGACGAAGGTGCGGCCGTTGCCGGATGCGGCCGCGGGGGCAGGCGTCGCGGGAGCCGGTGCAGCAGGGGTCGCTGCGGCGGGCGTCGGTGCGGTCGGCTCGGCCGTCTCGGTCGCGGCCGCTTCGGACGCGTCGGCGGCGGCCTGGGTCGCAGGCTCGGGCGGCGCTTCGGCAGGCGGCGCTTCGGCAGGCGGCGCTTCGGCGGGGCTGGGGGCCGCAGCCTCGGGCGCCGACACCTCGGCACCCTCCGGAGCGATCACGGCGAGGACCGTGCCGACCTCGACCGTCTCGCCTTCCTGGACGAGGATCTTCGCGACGACGCCCTCGCCCGGGCTCGGCACCTCGGTGTCGACCTTGTCGGTCGAGATCTCGAGCAGCGACTCGTCGCGCGCGATCGGCTCGCCCTCTTGCTTGAGCCACTTCGTGATCGTTCCTTCCGAGACGGACACGCCCATCTGCGGCATGACGACCTCGATCTGCGTCTCAGTGGCCATCGTTCCTCCTAGTACTCCGCGAGCTCTCTCAATCCCGCTACGACGTCCTCCACCTGCGGGAGGAACGCCTTCTCGAGCACGGGCGCGAACGGCACCGGGCAGTCGGGCGCCGCGATCCGCCTCACCGGACCGTCGAGGTCCTCGAATGCCTCCTCGGCGATCGTCGCGGCGATCTCGCCGCCGAAGCCGCCGGTGCGGTTGTCCTCGTGCAGCACGATCACCTTGGAGCACTTGCGCACGCTGGCCAGCACGGCTTCCTTGTCCCAGGGCATGACCGTTCGCAGGTCGATGATCTCGACCGAGACGCCGTCCTGCTCCAGCTCCTTCGCTGCCTCTTCGGCGGTGTACACCATCGCGCCCCACGTGATCAGCGAGATGTCGTCGCCCTCACGGTGCGTGCGCGCCTTGCCGATCGGGGTCACGTAGCGCTCGTCCGGCACTTCGCCCTTGATGCGGCGGTAGAGGTGCTTGTGCTCGAAGTAGAGGACGGGGTTCGGGTCCTCGATCGCGGCGACGAGCAGGCCCTTCGCGTCCTCCGGAGTCGCGGGGCAGACGCACTTGAGGCCCGGGATGTGCGCGAACGAGCTCTCCGGGTTCTGCGAGTGGAACGGCCCGCCGGAGAAGCCGCCGCCCGACGGGAGCCGGACGACGATCGGCACGGGGGTGCCGGCGCGGAACCGCTGCTTGGCCGCGACCGTGACCAGGTGGTCCCAGCCGCAGGAGATGAAGTCCGCGAACTGCATCTCGGCGACAGGGCGCATGCCCATGAACGCCGAGCCGGTGGCGGCGCCGAGGATCGCGGTCTCCGCGAGCGGCATGTCGATCACCCGCCAGGGGCCGAACTCCTCCTGGAAGCCGAGTGTCACCTTGAAGGCGCCGCCGTAGACGCCGACGTCCTCGCCGAGGACGTAGACCCGTTCGTCGCGCCGCATCTCCTGCCGGAGGCCGTCGCTGATCGCCTGGAGGTACGTCTTCTCGGCCATTACTTGTGGTGGGGCGTGTCGAGGTCCTCGGGCGTCGCGTAGACGCCGTCGAGCAGCGTCGCCGGGTCGGGATCCGGCGACTCGTCGGCCTTCGCGAGCGCGTCGTTGAGGATCTTCTTGACGCGGGTGTTCATCTCTTCCTCTTCGTCGTCGGTCAGCTCGGCGTTCTTGCGCAGCCAGGTGCGGTAGCGCTCGAGCGGGTCGTTCTTCGCCCACTCCTCGAACAGCTCCTTGGGCACGTAGAACGCGTCGTCGTGGACCGCGTGGCCCTCCATGCGGAGGGTCTTCAGCTCGAGCAGCGTCGGGCCGCCGCCCTCGCGCGCCTTCTCGATCGCCGCCTTCGCCTCGCGGTAGACGGCGAGCACGTCGGTGCCGTCGACGACGACGCCCTCGAACCCGTAGGCGGCGGCGCGGTCGGCGAGATGCTCGACTGCGTACTCGAGGTGCGAGGGCGTCGAGTAGGCCCACTGGTTGTTGTCGACGATGAAGACCATCGGGAGGTTGCGCACGCCGGCGAGGTTCATCGCCTCGTGTGCGTCGCCGCGGGCCATCGCGCCTTCGCCCGACCAGCCGACCGCGACGCGTTTCTCGTCGCGGATCCGGAAGGCGAGCGCGCAGCCGACTGCGACCGGCAGCATCGCGGGCAGGTGGCTGACCATGGCGATCAGGCCGAGCCTCTGGTCGGCCATGTGGACGTTGCCGTCGCGGCCGCGGGTGGGGCCGTCCTCGCGGCCCATGAACTGCGCGAAGATCCGCCACGGCTCGACGCCGCGCGTGACGTGGACTCCCATGTCGCGGTGGAGCGGCGTGCCGACGTCGTTCGGGCCCATCGCGGTCGCGACTCCGACGGCCGCGCCCTCGTTGCCCTTGCCGGTGTAGAACGAGCCGGGAATCTTCCCCTGCTTGTACAGGATGTGGCCGCGCTCCTCGATCCCGCGGGTGACGAGCAGGTTGCGGTAGATGCCGAGGAGGTCCTCGCGGTCGAGACCGGCTTCCTTCACCTCGTTGAACGAGCCGACCGGCTCTGCTTCACGCACCGCCATGTGTCCCGAACGATATCGACCCCGGGTACCATCGGCGTCGATGTCCGACTGGCTTCAGGAAGACAAGTTCACGATCGGCCAGCTGATCAGGCCGATGGTCAACCTCTACAAGATCTCCGCCGGGCCGACTCCGGTCGCGTTCGTCCGCCAGAAGCGGATGGCGATCAAGGAGGACATCCGCTTCTTCGCCGACGAGAACGAGGGGCGCGAGCTCTGGCGGATCAAGGCGCGCTCGCTGATGGAGTTCGGCGGCCGCTACGACGTGACGACTCCCGAGGGCGAGAAGATCGGCGTCCTCGGCAAGGTCTTCGGCAAGTCGCTGCTCCGCTCGACCTGGTCGATCATGGACGCGAACGAGCAGGAGCTCGCGATCGCGAAGGAGCGCTCGGTTCCGATCGCGATCCTCCGCCGCGTCATCGACGCCGTGCCGTACGGGGACTTCGTCCCGATCCCGTTCCACTTCACGATCGACGACGGCGAGAGGCACATCGGCGATCTGAACCGCCGCTTCGGCGTTCGCGACACGTACGACCTGGACGTCAGCGGTGATGTCGAGCGGAAGATCGACCGGCGGCTCGCCGTCTCGCTCGGGATCGCGCTCGACGCGCTGCAGTCCCGCTAGGCCGCCATCTCGGTCATCGGGCGCTCCGTGTCGACCTGCTCTTCGTCCGATCGCTTGAGCGTCAGGATCATGACGATGATCCCGGCGACGAAGAAGGCCGCGCCGGCGAGATAGGCGGCGTGGAAGCCGGTGACGAGCGCTTCGCCCTGCTCGACCGGCGTCGGCGAGCCGTTCAGCCCGGCCAGGTGATTCTCCGTTCGGTTGACCGCGAGCGTGGACAGGATCGCGAGCCCAAGTGCGCCGCCCACCTGTTGTGACGTGTTGAAGAGCCCCGAGGCGAGGCCGGCGTCCCTGTGCTCGACCCCGTTCGTGGCGAGCAGGGTCACCGGCACGAACGTCAGCCCCATCCCGACGGCCACCGGGCCGAGGCCGAGCAGCACGTCCGAGAGGTACGACCCGTTCGCATCGCTCGTGACCAGGAGCAGCATTCCCACCGTCGCGATCGACATGCCGATGATCGCCGTCATGCGGATCCCGAGCTGCTTCACGGCAACCTGCGACAGGCCGGCGCCGATGCCGATCCCTGCGGTCACCGGCAGGAACGCGAGACCGGCCTGCAGGGGTGAGAAGTCCAGCACGCGCTGGATGTACAGCGTCGTGAAGAAGAACATCGCGAAGAGGCCCGACGCGACGAGCAGCATCGCGATGTTCGCCGTCCGCAGCGTGCGGACGCGGAAGATGCCGAGCCGCACGAGCGGCGCTCGCTGCCGCTGCTCGATCAAGACGAAGGCGGTCAGCAGGATCACGGCGACGATTCCGAAGCCGATCGTGCTCCCGGACGTCCAGCCCGACTTCTGCACGTTGACGATTCCGTAGACGAGCGCGATCAGGCCTGCGGTGACGGTGACCGCGCCGGGGAGGTCGAAGATCCGGTGCTCGGCGTCGGCTCTTGACTCGGGCACGTAGATCACCGAGGCGATGAACGCCGCGATGCCCACCGGGAGGTTGACGTAGAAGATCCACGGCCAGGAGAGGAACTCGACGAGGATGCCGCCGAGCAGGAGACCGACCGCCGCTCCGCCCGTCGCGATCGCAGCCCAGACGCCCATCGCCTTGGTGCGTGCCTGGCCCTCGGCGAACGTCGTCGTCAGGATCGAGAGCGCGGCCGGCGCGACGAGCGCCGCGCCGAGGCCCTGCAGGCCGCGGGCCAGGATCAGCCAGGTCGACGACTCCGCGATCGCGTTCAGGAAGGACGCGACGGTGAAGACGACCACGCCGGCGAGGAAGACGCGCTTGCGCCCGATCAGGTCGCCTGCGCGGCCTCCGAGCAGCAGGAAGCCGCCGAAGATCAGCGTGTACGCGTTCACCACCCACTGGAGGTCGTTCTCCGCGAGCTTGAGGTCCGTCTGGATCGACGGCAGCGCCACGTTCACGATCGTCGCGTCGAGGACGACCATGAACTGCGCGATGCAGACGAGGCAGAGGACGAGCCAGGGATTGGTCTTGCGATCGGGCACCCTCCGCTTCTATCAAAGCGCGCCTGGGCTACGGTTCAGTCGTGGTCAAGAAGCGCAACTGGATCCAGGAGGAGCGGCGCAAGACGCTCGGCGACTACACGTGTTTCTGCCTCGACTGCGGCTCCGTGTGGCGCTACTTCCTCGAGGGCGAGTCGGAGCTCCCGGCCGCGTGCCCGCACTGTGGCGGTGAGACGCGGCATCGCTGCCCAGCCTGCTCGGCGCCGTTCCCGTCCGCCTTCGCGGTCGAGTGCGAGGAGTGCGGGGTCGCGATCCGTCCGCCGGAGGTGCTCGGCGTCCGGATCCGCAAGCCCGGCCGCTAACGCTCCGTCAGGGACAGCAGGAGCAGCACCTCGACGGGCTCCTCGCGCCCCTTCACCTGGAGGACATCGAGCGGCTCGGTCTCGGCGCCCCAGAGCTGCCGGGCCGTCTCGGCGCTCATCGCGACCCCGCCGGCCGGCGCCAGCCCCTCGATCCGGGAGCCGAGGTTGACGGTGTCGCCAATCGCGCTGTAGGTACGGCCGCTGCCGACGCCGAGCACGCCGCTTGCCGCGTACCCCGAGTTGAGCCCGGCGCGGAAGCGGGGCCACTCCGGATGCTCTGCCGCCAGCGCGCCCGTCTCAGCCTGGAGTGCGAGGGCGGCTCGGGCCGCGCGCTCCGCATGGTTGGCTCCCGCGAACGTTGCGAAGACGGCGTCGCCGACCAGCCTGTCGACCGTCCCACCCTGGCGCTCGATCTCGGGGATGGACGCCTGGAAGAGAGCGTCGAGCATCGCCGAGACCACGCCCGGCTCGTGACGCTCCGAGAACGCGGTGAATCCCTGCAGGTCCGCGAAGAGGACGGTCACAGGCTGTGCGTCGTGGTCGAGATACAGTCGGCCGAACCGCTCCTCGGATCCCTCGCGGTGCGCCATCAGCGCGATGACGGCGAACGCCAGCAGCATCAGCACGTGCCACTCCCACCACGACGCTTGCCAGGCGCGGCCGAGCCCGACCGCAACCATGGCCTCCGCCAGCAGCACGAACGCGACCGTGAGGCCGAGCAGGAGCCGGGAGCGGCGCTTCCGGTAGAGCGTGAGGTAGCGGGCCACCGCGAACGCGTAGAGCCCGACGCCGACCAGCGACAGGGTGACGAGCGGCAGCGACAACCGGTCCGGGACGACCGAGTCGCTGGCCTCGGGGAAGAGGGCGAGCGAGGCGATTGCCCAGGCCGCGAGCGCGCCGAGCAAGCCTCGCTCGATCAGCTTCGGTTGCAGGGGCTGCCGGTCGACGGCGGAGAGAGCCGCGAGCGCTCCGGCGAGCAGGAGCCCGACCGGTGTCGCGATCACGAATCCCAGGTTCGGCTTTTCGAGGAGCACTCCCGGCGTGGCCAGCGCATGCAGGGCGAGAAAGCCCGAGGCCGCGAGGAAGGAGAGCGACACGAGGTGGACGCGCCGGTCACCGCGGCGGCGTGCGGCGACACCGGTTCCGTACGCGAGCGACGCGTTGAGGCCGGCGCTGAGGAGGACGAGCCAGAAGTGCGACGGCTGGTGCTGCCAGTGGACGTCTGTACTGGGAGCCACGAGCAGGACCGCGAGCCCGACCAGCGGCAGCGTCAGCAGAGCGACGACGAGCGCCAGCGTGCTCCTAGAACATCGAGCCGATGATCTGCGAGAAGCGGATCACCGTCACGGTCTCGTCTTCCGAGACCTCGCGGTTGTAGAGCTGGCCGAGGAAGCGGGACATCTCGTCGGGGCGGCGGATCTCCGGGTTGTCGTGCTCGATCTCGCGAGGCGAGAGCTCGCTGATCGTCTTCACCTCGACCTTGTCGATCACCGCGTCGAAGATCTTCTCGCGCTGCCCGTAGCGCACGCCGACGAGCACGGTCACGATCATCCCCTTCTTGTACTTCCCGGACTTGTCGCCGAGTCGGATCGTCGCCGTCTTGCGGTGGGTCCTCAGCTGGTCGGCGACGAGCGGGGAATAGAAGTTGAGGGCGAACATGGCCACGGCCGGATGATCATAGAGTCGCCAGGACCGCGATCGCCTTCTTCGCCATCTCGCGCTCGCCGCCGTAGGCGAGCAGGCGGGGCGCGTCGTCCAGCGGCAGCCAGCGAGCCTCGGCGACCTCGAGGTCCATCCCGGCGGGCAGCTCGCCGATTCGGCCGCCGCGCCAGCGGAGCAGGAAGAAGCTGACGACCTTGAAGACACGCTCGCCGCGGCGGGTGTAGACGTAGCGGACGTCGCCGAGCTTCTGGTCGAGACGGCCGGTGAGACCGGTCTCCTCGGCGACCTCGCGGAGCGCCGTCTCGGCGCCGCTCTCGCCCGGGTCGATCAGCCCTTTCGGCAGCGCCCAGACCCCTTCCGGCTTGCCGTTCGGGCGGATCGCGGCGAGCCACCAGCGGCCGCGCAGGCGCCGGACGATCACACCGCCGGCGGAGAACTCGCGCATCACTGGCAATTCACGGCCACTTTGTAACAAAGCGCCGCCGCGCCCGGCGGGTATCGCTGTGCGCGCGGGTCGATCTTGGTATATTGCCACCTGGCACTCTCCAGGTGAGAGTGCCAGGAACTGTCACAAAGTGTCCGAACTAGGAGGCAAACACATGAACCTGCAGCCTCTCGGTGACCGGCTGATCGTGGAGATCCTCGAGGAAGAGGAGATCACCGTCAGCGGCATCGTGCTGCCCGACACCGCGAAGGAGAAGCCGCAGCGCGGCAAGGTCCTCGCAGTCGGTCCCGGCCCTCGTGACGAGGACGGCGAGTACATCAAGATGGACGTCGAGGAGGGTGACGAGATCATCTTCTCCAAGTACGGCGGGACCGAGATCAAGGTCGGCGCCGACGACGTGCTGATCCTGCGCGAGTCCGACGTGCTGGCCAAGGTCGTCGGCGATCGCGCCGCAGTCTAGGAACTAGGAGGAACTACAGCTATGGCTCACAAGGAGCTCAAGTTCAACGAGGACGCGCGGCGCGCGCTCGAGCGCGGCGTGAACATCCTCGCCGACGCGGTCAAGGTGACGCTCGGCCCGAAGGGCCGGTACGTCGTGCTGGACAAGAAGTTCGGCGCGCCGACGATCACCAACGACGGCGTCACCATCGCCCGTGAGATCGAGGTCGAGGACCCGTTCGAGAACCAGGGCGCACAGCTCGTCCGCGAGGTCGCCACGGCGACCAACGACGTCGCCGGTGACGGCACGACCACCGCAACCGTGCTCGCCCAGGCGATCGTCCGCGAGGGCCTGAAGAACGTCGCTGCCGGCGCCAACCCGATGGGGCTGAAGCGCGGCATCGAGCAGGCAGTCCTCGCCGTTGTCGAGGACCTCAAGACGCAGTCGACGGACGTCTCCGGCAAGGAAGACATCGCCCGGGTCGCCACCATCTCGTCGCGCGAGCGCGAGATCGGCGACGTGATCGCGGACGCGATCGAGAAGGTCGGCAAGGACGGCGTCGTGAACGTCGAGGAGGGCCAGACCTTCGGCCTCGAGCTCGAGTTCACCGAGGGCATGCAGTTCGACAAGGGCTACCTCTCGCCGTACATGATCACCGACGCCGAGCGCATGGAGGCCGTGCTCGACGATCCGTACATCCTGGTCGCGAACCAGAAGATCGGCGCCGTCAAGGACATCCTGCCGGTGCTCGAGCAGGTCATCCAGGCCGGCCGCCCGCTGCTGATCGTGGCGGAGGACGTCGAGGGCGAGTCGCTCGCGACGATCGTCGTCAACAAGCTGCGCGGCACCTTCACCGCCGTCGCCGTCAAGGCGCCGGGCTTCGGTGACCGCCGCAAGCGCATGCTCGAGGACATCGCGATCCTCACGGGTGCCGAGGTGATCACCGAAGAGATGGGTCTCAAGCTCGAGAACACGAAGATCTCGCAGCTGGGCAAGGCCCGTCGCGTCGTGATCGACAAGGACTCGACCACGATCATCGACGGCTCCGGCGATGCCGAGGGCATCAAGTCCCGGATCAAGCAGCTGAAGGCGGAGGTCGAGAACACCGACTCCGACTTCGACCGCGAGAAGCTCCAGGAGCGCCTCGCGAAGCTGGCCGGCGGCGTCGCCGTCGTCAAGGTCGGCGCTGCGACCGAGACGGAGATGAAGGAGAAGAAGCACCGCGTCGAGGACGCGCTGCAGGCCACCCGCGCGGCCCTCGAGGAGGGCATCGTGCCGGGCGGCGGTGTCGCGCTGCTGAACGCGGTCGCTGCGATCAAGCTGGACAAGATGGAGAGCGGCGACGAGAAGACGGGTGCGGCGATCATCGCCCGCTCGCTCGAGGAGCCGCTTCGCCAGCTCGCCTACAACGCCGGGCTCGAGGGCTCGGTCGTCGTCAACTCGGTCCGCACGGCCGCCAAGGGCCACGGGCTGAACGTCGACACGGGTGAGGTCGAGGACCTGGTCAAGGCCGGGATCATCGATCCGACGATGGTCACGCGCTCGGCGCTCCAGAACGCCGCGTCGATCGCGAAGAACATCCTCACGACCGAGGCGATCGTCGCCGAGGCGCCCGAGAAGGCCGGCGTCGGTGGCGGCGGCATGCCCGACATGGGCGGCATGGGCGGGATGATGTAAGGAGCCTCCGGGCTCTCTGGAACGACGAAGGGCCGGCGCGAGCCGGCCCTTCACATCTCGTCGACCGACTAACTAATGCTGCAGCTCCCGGTCCGAAGGGACATGCATGCTTCGTTCGCGACCGTGACGGAGGACGACGGAGTCCTGACGACCGTCGCGAAGGTGAACGGCTTCACGCTCAGCGAGCTTCGCTTTCCGCCGGAGTACGTCCAGGAGACCTTCGAGCCCGAGGCTCCGTACCTCGCGATCGTGCTCGAAGGCGGCCTGACGAAGTTCTTCCCCCACCGCACGATGCATCTGGACCATGGATGTGCGCTGACCATGGCGGCCGGCGCCGGCCACTCTGCACGGTTCGGGTCGAAGGGGGCGCGGATCGCGCTCGTCAAGCCGAACGGTGTGTCGAACGGCGTCGCGCGGTCGCTCGACCAGGTCGCCGAGCTTCGTGGCCGTGGTTTCGGCTGGCTCGGCCGGCGCCTCGTCTCCGAGCTGCGAGCGCCCGACGCGGCCGCGCCGCTGGCCGCCGAGGGTCTCGGACTGGAGCTGCTCGCGGCGGTGAGCCGCGACACCGACGAGCCACCTCTGCGCCGGAGCCCCGCCTGGCTGCGATCGGCAGAGGAGCTGCTTCGCACGCGACTCGGCGATTGCATCGGCCTCAGCGAGCTTGCGGAGATGATCGCGGTCCATCCAGCCCACCTGGCGCGAGCCTTTCGAGTCCGGTACGGCGTCTCCGTCGGGGAGTACGGGCGACGCGTGCGGATCGAGTGGGCGGCGGCGGAGGTCGCGCGCGGCGACCGGCCGCTCGCCGAGATCGCGGTGGAAGCCGGCTTCGCCGATCAGAGCCACTTCACACGGCTGTTCAAGCGACACATGGGGACGACACCCGCGAAGTTCCGCGCGTTCCAAGCCCGGTAGCGGGCGTTCAAGACTCGGACCGCCCGCGGGCGCAGTCTGCAGAGACCCACTCCAAGGAGGAACTGGATGCGCGTGCGCACTCTTCTGATGCTGATCGGGATCGTCGGCCTCTTCGCCGTTCCGGTCGCCGTTGCGGATGACTCCAAGAACACGACCGTGGCATTTGCGAAGGGGAACGTCCGTTGGACGATTCCACTGCCGAATGCGTTTGGTGTCGAAGTCGGAAATCACCTCTGGTTCAACGCCGACAAGCATGCCGACGGGAGCGCCACCGGCCGGATCCATTACGCCCAGACCGTGGAAGGCGAAACGGTCAACTTCAAGCTGGACGTCACGTGCATGGGCATCTACGACGACGGGACCCGCGTCAAGGTCGGCGGCGTGATCACGAAGAGCAACGATCCGACCGTCCCGGTCGGGCGCTACGGCTGGTTCCAGCTCTTCGATCTGAGCGGCAGCGGGTTGCCGGATCGGTCGACCCTGATCGGGATCGGGGACGAGGCCGCCAACGAGGCGTTCTGCGCGAGCCCCAACCCGCCTCGCTTTGGGCCCTGGGACGTGAAGGGCGACATCCGAATCCGGACCTGACGAGCTGACGACGAAGGGCCGGCTCTCGCCGGCCCTTCGTGTTCCAGCCTGTAGTTCCATCGACCCGGTTTTTCCAAAGAGAAGACCCGGAGGGGGCCGGGTCTTCAAGGGGATGAAACTAGGGGAGGTGGGTAGCCCAGGTATCGGCGTCTGTTGCCTGCACTGAAGTCACTCGTTCGGGTGATTCGCGCTCCTCTCCGCAGCGAGGGCTAGAAGCCGTACCGCTCTTCCTTGAAGGGGTCGGCGTCGTTGTGGTAGCCGTACCGCTCCCAGAAGCCCGGCTTGTCGGTCGCGGAGAGCTCGATCCCGCGCAGCCACTTCGCGCTCTTCCAGAAGTACTTGCCCGGGATCACGAGGCGCAGCGGCGCGCCGTGCTCGGCCGCGAGCGGCTCGCCGTCGGCGTGCGTGGCCAGCAGCGCGTGCTCGTCGCGCAGGAACTCGAGCGGCACGTTGGCCGTGAACCCCTGTTCGGCGTGGGCGATTGCGAAGCGCGCGCCCGGCTTCGGCCGGACGAGCGCCTCGAGCTCGCGCCAGTGGACCCCCTCGAAGCTCAGGTCGAACTTCGACCAGCGCGTGACGCAGTGGATGTCCTGCGTATGCCCGGTCCGCGGCAGCGCGTTCAGCTCGTCCCAGGAGAGCGAGACCGGATTCTCGACCTCACCGGAGACCTCGAACGTCCAGTTGGCAAGGTCGGTCGACGGGATCGAGCCGGCGTGCAGCACCGGCCACTTCTCGGTCAGATACTGGCCCGGCGGCAGACGGGCCGGGTCGTAGCCGGCCTCGCGGACCTTCTTTTCCGCCTTGGAGCGAAACACCGTCTCTACAGTAACCAGTGATGCGTGTTGCGCTACGCCCACGATCGTTCGTCCGCGTCGCCGGTCCCGGCGCCGAGGAGTACCTCGACCGGATGCTCTCGAACGACGTCGCCGCCCTCGGGCCCGGCGAGTCGTGCGAGGCGCTGCTGCTGACGGCGAAGGCACGCGTGATCGCGCCGCTCGTCGTACTGAGGCGCGGGCACGAGGACTTCCTGCTGCTGACCGAGCCGGAGCTCGGCGAGCGCGTTCGGGCCGAGCTGCTTCGCTCCCGCTTTGCGGCCAAGGCCGAGATCGAGCTGGAGGAGCACACCGCCCACGTCGTCTTTGGGGGAGAGGGGATTCCGACCGGCGCCTACGGTGAGCCGGCGGCCGAGGTGCTCGACGCGGAGCTCGACGCGACCGTGACGCCGGAGGAGCTCGAGCTGCTCCGCATCCAGGCGGGCACGCCGCTGTGGGGGAAGGAGATCGACGACCGCGTTCTGCCTGCCGAGGCGGGACTGACCGAGCGCGCGGTCAGCTTCACGAAGGGCTGCTATCCCGGCCAGGAGCCGATCGCGCGGCTGCATTACCGCGGGCACGCGAACCGCGGGCTCCGGGTGCTGACGCTCGCGGAGCTTCCGGCGCCCGACGCCGAGCTGTCGTACGAGGGCAAGAGTGTCGGCCGGATCACGAGCGCCGCTCCGAACGGTGACGGCGCCGTCGCACTCGCCTATGTGAGACGCGAAGTCCCCGAGGACGCGGAACTAACCGTCGGCGCGCACACCGCTACACTGACCGCTCCCCGGCGCCCGTAGCTCAGGGGATAGAGCGCTGCCCTGCGGAGGCAGAGGTCGCAAGTTCGAATCTTGCCGGGCGCACTCGCGGCCCTGGCTGGGCGGCTCCCGGCCGGCGGAGACGGGGCCGCGCATCGAGCACGGCCCCGTAGAGGACTCCGCCGCGGCTCGAGCTAGCCGAGCCCGTCCGCGATCGCGTCGATCAGCTCCCCGTCGGGAGTGTCGCCGCTCAGCTCCCAGAACATGATCCCGCCCAGGTTCTCCTTGCGGACGTAGCGGGCCTTCTCGTTCATGATCGCCGGGTCGTCGAACGTCCAGAAGGTCGTGCCGTCGAACAACCAGGCCGCCTTGGCGTAGCCGTCCCGGTAGCGCGTGAAGCCCTGACCAAGGCGCGCCTTCGCGACCTCGTAGTCGTCGGATCCCGCCTCCCACGTCCCGGGAGCCGCTCCGGCCGACGATTGGTACAGACCATTGTTCGCCGAGCCCACACCGGTCCACCCTCGCGAGTAGAACGGCACTCCGACGACGAGCTCACCGGGCGGCGCGCCGCGACGAAGGTACGCCTCGACCGTCTTGTCGACGGAGAATTGCGGCACAGCCGGATCCTGCTTCGTCGTCTTCAGGTTCGACTGGTGGTTCGTCGTCGTCTCCCAGGCTCCGTGCAGGTCGTAGCCCTGCACCGTGGCGAAGTCCAGCGAGTCGAAGATCCGGTCGACCTGGAAGCCGGCGTCGATCTTCGCCGGTGCGGCCGGCAGGAACGCGGTCAGCAGGTAGCTCCTGCCTGCCGTGGCGCCGTACGCGTCGAGCTGTCGGCGGAACTCGGCGAGCAGGAGCGTGAAGTTGGGCTTGTCCTCGGGCCGGATCACGTTGCCGACGTTGCCGTCCGAGCCGGGCCACTCCCAGTCGAGGTCGATACCGTCGAACACGCCCGCGGCGGCGCCCGGACCGCCCATCCCGCCCCAGCCGGGATCGGGCAGATTGCCCTTGATGAAGAGGTCGATGCACGAGGCTACGAACCGTTCTCGCGACTCCGGCGTCAGCGCGGCGTCCGACAAGTAGCGCGACCAGGTCCAGCCTCCGAGCGAGATCAGCACCTTGACGTTCGGGTAGCGCTCCTTGAGCGCCTGCAGCTGCTGGAAGTTGCCGAGGATCCGGCGCGGCCAGGTGATCTCCGTCCCCGTGACCGACTGCTCGGCGGTCCACGGCACCTGGTAGTCAGCCCACTCGTCGCCGAGCTTGCACGCGACACCGCCGGCGCCGTCCGGGGCGACGTTGCCGAACGCATAGTTGATCGCGGTCAGCTTCGAGGCCGAGCCGCTCGTCGCGACGTCCTTGACGCGATACCCGCGACCGTAGATGCCCCACTCGAGGAAGTACCCGACGACCCGGCTTCCGTGGGCGCTGCTCGCGGCAACGCGGGTGCTGTCGCGGGCGTTCGGAGCGTTCCCGGCCGCCAGCGGCACGGCCGCCACGACGGCCGCGATGATCGCCGCAGCGCCAAGGGCAAGTCTCTTCATCTCTCCTCCTCGCATCGCGGGCGATGCAGATTGGTCAATACCACTGATGCCGAGCGGCGACAATCCCACGGATCGATGCGGCTTGTCAAGCGACACTCGCCCACAAGTGGTACTAGCCGATCTTCGTGCGGTAGGAGTCCTCCGACGGTGCGCGAACGCCCACACATGTCCTCGACGCCGGACCAGCTGACGCTTGCGCGCCACCGCGACCTCCAGGGCCGCGAGCACCGGCCATACGTCCGCTGGACGTTGCTTTCGCTCGTCGGGGTGATCGCGCTGCTCGGCCTTGTGAATGCCTTCGGCCAGAAGCCACACACGGATACCGTGGCCGCGAACGGCGTCGAGCTCGAGGTCTACTCCCCACGTCGTGTTCGCAGCGGTCTCTTCTTCATGTCGCGGTTCACGATTCGCGCCCAGCGCGAGATCGAAGCGGCGACGCTCGTCCTCGACCCCGGCTGGCTCGAAGGGATCACGCTCAACACGCTCGTACCCTCGC
The DNA here is from genome assembly GCA_963765705.1 of uncultured Gaiellaceae bacterium. Classification (GTDB taxonomy): domain Bacteria; phylum Actinomycetota; class Thermoleophilia; order Gaiellales; family Gaiellaceae; genus Gaiellasilicea. The sequence continues at coordinate 104,707 of CAVXXJ010000011.1, read as the reverse complement.
CCGTCGGTGAGGCGAACCGGGACGGCAAGATCGCGCTCGACCTCGGCCACGTGCCGGCCGGTACCGAGCACGTGTTCTTCCTCCACTTCCAGGTCAACCCGACCGAGGCCGGCCGACGGGCGCAGGACGTCGCGCTCTACGACGGCGAGACGCCGCTGCTCGACATCGACCGCACGGTGACCATCTTCCCCTGATGGACCTCGTGATCCGCGCAGCCATCGCGTTCTTCTTCGTCTACCTGTTGACGCGGATCATCGGGCGCCGCGAGCTGTCCTCGATGCAGCCGTTCGACCTGATCATGCTCGTGATGATCGGCGACCTCGTCCAGCAGGGCGTGACCCAGAACGACTTCTCCGTCACAGGAGCGCTGCTCGTCGGCGGCACGATCGCATTGCTGACGGTAGGAGTCTCGTACACGAGCTTCCGGTTCCCACGCCTCCGGCCGGCGCTCGACGGCGAGCCGGTGATCGTCGTCGAAAACGGGAAGCCGGTCGAGCGCAATCTGGCGCGAAACCGGATCACGCTCGAGGAGCTGGCCGCGGCCGCGCGCCAGGAGCAGCTCGACTCGATCGACGACGTGCGGTGGGCCGTGCTCGAGACGAACGGGCAGATCAGCTTCATCCCGAAGCGCGCCTCGTAGAGCTCAGGGCGGGATCAGGCTTGGCTGTGCCGTGCGTTGGCGATCGTGTCGTTGCCGATCGCCTTGATCACCTCGGGCCGGTCGAGCAAGCGTGCGCGCTGCTCGGGCGTGAGGCGGTTCTGGACGTAGCGGTCCTCGAGGATCTCCGCGAGATCGCGTCCCCGGTCGTGCTCCCGGATCACGTAGGCGGCGACGCGTTCCTCCGCCGACGAGCGCTGAAACAGGAACGAGAAGAGATCCCGAATCGCCATCGCGGCGATTGTATCCTCCTTCCATGCGCCGCAACACGTCCGACGGGCGGTGCGCCGAGCGTGAGCTGCGCGGCGTGGACGACGCGGGCCGCGAGGAGCGCATCGTGATCTGGATCGAGCGCAAGCAAGGAGCGCTCTGGGCGGTCGGCCGGGCGGTCAACCTGCAGCACCGGCCGAGCAGCGAGCCGAGGCACGACGACTACCTGTTCGAGGGCTACGAGCTCGAGGACGCGCTCGAGGCGGCGAACGGCGCGCTCGAGGACGACGTGCGGGTGCTCGAGGACGACGGAGCGCTCGGGAAGGTGAGGCCGTTCACGCGCAAGGAAGTGCTGCCGATGCTCGAGCGCTTCTTCTTCGGACGACGCTCGCTCTCGTAGGGCCAGTCCTTTCTAGACCTCCTTCGGCCACTCGAGGTTGGCGTTCGGGATCGGGTCGCCGTGCGGGTCGTGGGTGGGGAAGCCGAGCGCCCGGTCGATCCGCGCCTCGAGCTCCTCCGAGAGGGCGTGCTCGAGCCTGGCTGCCTCGTCGTGCACGTCGTCGACGCCGATCCCGAGCGTCTCGGCGAGGTAGAGCTCGAGCAGCCGGTGGTGCCTGATCACCTCCAGCGCCACCTGCTCACCGGCATGCGTGAGCGTGACGCCCCGGTACGGCGTGTGCTCGGCGAGCCCGAGCGCCGCGAGCTTCTTCACCATCGCGCTCGCCGACGCCGCCGAGACCTGCTGGCGTCCCGCGAGCGCCGAGGTCGAGACCCGCTCGCTCTCGACGCCGAGCTTGTAGATCTCCTTCAGGTAGTCCTGGATCGCGTCGCTGAGATCCGAGTTCGCCATCGGACCAGTGTAGGCCGGTGCCGGCCGGCCGGTGCTAGCCTCGGCCGATGCTGATTCGCCTGGGCCACAGCCCCGATCCCGACGACGCGTTCATGTTCTGGGCGATCGCGGCCGGCGCGATCGACACGCGCGGCTTCGAGTTCGAGCAGGTGCTGCAGGACATCCAGACCCTGAACGAGTGGGCGCTCGGCGGACGGCTCGAGGTGACCGCGATCTCGCTGCACGCGTATCCGTTCGTGCAGGACCGGTACGCGCTGCTGCCCCACGGCGCCAGCATCGGCACCGGCTACGGGCCTGTTCTCGTCGCGCGCGAGCCGCTCACCTTCGAGCAGCTGCGCTTCGCGGAGATCGTCGTACCGGGACGGATGACGACCGCCTTCCTGGCCGCCCGGCTCGCGCTCGGCGAGTTCGCCCACCGCGAGCTGCCGTTCGACCGGATCCTCGACGAGGTCTCTTCCGGCCGCGCCGACGCCGGCTTGGTCATCCACGAGGGCCAGCTCACGTACGAGTCCGAAGGCCTGCACAAGGTGCTCGACCTCGGCGAGTGGTGGCAGCTGGAGACCGGGCTGCCGCTGCCGCTCGGCGTCAACGTCGCACGCCGCGACGTCGGCGACCGCCTGACCGATCTCTCGGCTGTGCTGCTCGACTCGATCCAGGCAGGGCTGGCGAACCGAGAGGACGCGATGCGCTACGCGATGCGCTTCGGTCGTGGGATCGACGTCGCCACCGCGGACAAGTTCGTCGGCATGTACGTGAACGAGATGACGTGCGACTACGGCGACGAGGGTCGCCGCGCCGTCGAGGAGCTGCTTCGCCGCGGCGACGCGATCGGCGCGTTTCCCGAGCCGGTCCGGCTCGACTACGTTTCCTAGATGCCGCTGGAGATGCGCGAGAGCTGCGAGCGGTGCGCCGCGGCGCTGCCGCACGGCGCCGAGGCGTTCATCTGCAGCTACGAGTGCACCTTCTGTCCCGGCTGCTCGGCGGAGCTGGAGCAGATCTGCCCCAACTGTGGCGGCGAGCTCGTCGCGCGGCCGCGACGCGCGGGCACGTGAGCCGCGCCGTCGTCCTCTCCGCGGTGCGGACGCCGGTCGGACGGTACGGCGGCGGGCTCGCGGGTGTCCGGCCCGACGACCTCGCGGCGATCGCAGTCGCAGCAGCTGTCGAGCGCGCCGGCGTCGACGCGGCGGAGATCGAGGACGTCTACCTCGGTTGCGCGAACCAGGCGGGGGAGGACAACCGGAACGTCGCGCGCATGGCCGCGCTGCTCGCCGGCCTGCCCGAGTCCGTCGCCGGCGTCACCGTCAACCGGCTCTGTGCCTCCGGCCTCTCCGCGGTCGTCGGCGCCTGCCACGCCATCGCCGCGGGTGACGGCGACCTCTTCGTCGCGGGCGGGGTCGAGTCGATGAGCCGCGCGCCGCTCGTCACTGCGAAGCCGGATGCCGCCTACCCGCGCGGCGACCGCACGATGTACGACTCGACCCTGGGCTGGCGCTTTCCGAATCCCGCGCTGGCCGAGAAGTTCCCGCTCGAGACGATGGGCGAGACCGGCGAGAACGTCGCCGAGCGGTGGAGCATCTCCCGCGAGGAGCAGGACGCGTTCGCGCTGCGTTCGCAGCAGCGCTGGGCCAAGGCGGACTTCTCGGACGAGCTGGTTCCGGTCGGCGAGCTCGTCCGCGACGAGCACCCACGGCCGGACACGAGCGCCGAGAAGCTCGCCTCGCTCAAGCCCGCGTTCCGCGACGGCGGCACCGTGACCGCCGGCAACTCGAGCGGGCTGAACGACGGTGCCGCCGCGCTCGTGATCGCCTCCGAGGAGAAGGCGCGCGCGCTCGCCGTCGAGCCGCTGGGAGCGTTCGTCGCGAGCGCCGTCGCAGGGGTCGATCCGCGCGTAATGGGCATCGGCCCGGTGCCAGCGGTGCGCAAGCTCCTCGAGCGCGCCGGGATCGCAGCCGGCGACCTCGATCTCGTCGAGCTGAACGAGGCGTTCGCGTCGCAGAGCCTCGCCGTCGTTCGCGAGCTCGGCCTCGACGAGGAGAAGGTGAACGTGAACGGCGGCGCGATCGCAATCGGGCATCCGCTCGGGATGAGCGGCGCCCGCCTCGTCGTGACGCTCCTGCACGAGCTGCGGCGCCGAGGCGGCCGTTACGGCCTCGCGACGATGTGCGTGGGCGTCGGGCAGGGACAGGCGGCCCTGTTCGAGCGATGAGCCGCACGTGCCGGGTGATCCGCGCCGCCGACTCGGCCACGGCCGAGACGGGGCTCGACTACGTCCCCGCGATCGTCAGGGAGACGGTCGGCTCCGAGCGACTCGCACTGCAGCTCGTGCGCATCCCGCCGGGAGTCCGGTCGGCCGCCCATTCCCACGGTGAGCACGAGTCCGCCGCCTACGTGCTCGAGGGAGAGGTCGTCACCTGGTTCGGCGACCAGTTGCTCGATCACGTCGTCGCACGGAAGGGCGACTTCGTCTTCATCCCGGCCGGCGTCCCGCACGTCGCGGCGAACTACGGCGACATGGAGGCAGTCGCGCTGCTGGCCCGCTCCGACGCGAGCGCGCAGGAGAGCGTCGAGCCGCTTCCCACGCTCGACTCGCTCGAGCACCTCGCGAGGCCACCGAGCGTTACGCGCTAGATTCCAGCCGATGGCGGTTGCCACCAACGAGTACGGGCTCTTCATCAACGGCGAGACGGTCGAGGGTTCCTCCTCGCGCGACCTCGTCGAGCCCGCGTCCGGCGAAGCGCTCGGCACCGCGCAGTTGGCGGGCGAGCCCGAGATCGACCGCGCCGTCGAGGCCGCGCGCGGCGCACTCGACGGCGACTGGGGCAAGACGCCCGCCAACGAGCGCTCGCGCCTGCTCCACGCGCTCGCCGACGCGATCGCCGCGAACCGGAAGGAGTTGTCCGAGCTCGAGTCCCGGAACGTCGGCAAGGCGATCTCCTCGACGAAGGCCGAGCTCTTCGGCGCCGTCGAGAACTTCCGCTTCTACGCCTCCGCGATCGGCTCGATCGCCGGCCGCTCGAACCCGATCGGCGGGTCGCTGCTCTCGTACACGTTGAAGGAGCCGGTCGGCGTCGCCGGCCAGATCGTGCCCTGGAACTACCCGCTGCTGATGACGACGTGGAAGCTCGCGCCCGCGCTCGCTGCCGGCTGCGCCGTCGTCCTGAAGCCGGATCCGCAGACCCCGGTGACGGCTCTGCGGCTCGCCGAGCTCGCCGCCGAGGTGGGCTTCCCCGCTGGCGCGATCAACATCGTCACGGGCGACGGGCCGACGACCGGCGCCTACCTCGTCAAGCACCCAGGCGTCGACAAGGTCGCGTTCACCGGCTCGACGAAGACGGGCGGCGAGATCATGCGGCTCTGCTCCGAGCCGATCAAGCGCCTGACGCTCGAGCTCGGCGGCAAGAGCCCCAACCTCGTCTTCGCGGACGCCGACCTCGGCTCGGCGATCCCGAGCGCCGTCTGGTCGATCTACTACTCCGCCGGCCAGAGCTGCGAGGCGCGGTCGCGCGTTCTCGTCGAGCAGGCTGCCTACGACGACTTCGTCAACGCGTTCAGCGAGCAGGCCGGCCGGGTGAAGATGGGCGACCCGCTCGATGCCGAGACCCAGATGGGCTCGCTGATCTCACAGGCGCACCAGGAGCGCGTCCACTCGTTCGTCGAAGGCGCCCGCGGCGAGGGCGGCGAGGTCGTGCTCGGCGGCGAGCCGGGCGAGCACGCGTTCTATCCGCCGACGGTCGTTGCCGGAATGGACAACAACTCGACGATCGCGCAGGAGGAGGTCTTCGGGCCGGTCGTCACGATCATCCCCTTCGAGGACGAGAAGGACGCGATCCGGATCGCGAACGACGTCAAGTACGGCCTGATGGCGTCGGTCTGGACGGGCGATCCGGCGCGCGGCCACCGGCTCGCGTCGCGAATCAAGGCCGGCACCGTCGGGATCAACATGCCGTACACCGCGTTTCCCGGCCTGCCGTTCGGCGGCTACAAGCAGTCCGGCTTCGGACGTGAGCTCGGGATCGAGTCGCTCGAGCTCTATCTCGAGACGAAGAGCGTCACGGTCAACACGGGCTCGCGGCCGATCAACCCCTTCGGGCTGTAAACCGCTCTCGTTACCGCTGGACGGTGCTGGCCGCGGGGACGCTCGCGCAGACCAGCTTCGCCGCGATCGGGATCGGCCTGCCGGCGATCGCTCCGGCGATCAGGGATGCGTTCGGGCTGAGCCTCACCCAGGTGGGCGCCGTTCTGTCCGGCCACTGGCTCGGGACGCTCGTGACGCTGCTCCCGTGGGGGTTCCTGACCGACAAGATCGGCGAGCGGATCGTGCTCGCCGCGGGGATGGGCGGCTGCGGTCTGCTGCTGATCGCGGCGGGGCAGGCGGAGACGTTCTGGCAGCTCTACATCCTCCTCTTCCTGGCCGGAGCGGCCGGCGCGAGCGTGAACGCCGCCACCGGGCGCGCGGTGATGGGCTGGTTCGACGTCTCCGAGCGCGGTCTGGCCCTCGGGATCCGGCAGGCCGCGGTTCCGGTCGGCGGCCTCGTGGGCGCGCTCATCCTGCCGCAATTCACCGTCCACCACGCGTACGCGTTCCTCGGCGGCCTGTGCCTGGTCGGTGCGGCGGCCGGGGCGATCTTCCTCCGCGAGCCGGCCGCTCTTCCACTCGAGGTCGAGGATGTCGAGTGGACACTCCGCGACCACCGGCTCTGGCGGCTGAGTGCCGTCGGCGGCCTCTACGTCGTCGCGCAGATGGCGATCCTCAGCTTCGTCGTCCTGTATCTCCACGACGAGCGTGGGCTGGGCAAGGGCGAGGCGGCAGCCGTGCTCGGCGCAATCCAGGTCGTCGCCGTGGTGCTGCGCATCGCCGCGGGACGCTGGTCGGACACGATGCGAACGCGCACGGTCCCGCTGGCGCGGATCGGAGTGGCGATGAGCATCTCGCTCGCCGTCGCCACCGGCCTGCTGAACGCGCCGCTCATTCTGCTGGTGCCTGCTTTCGTGATCGCCGGCTCCCTGACGATGGCCTGGAACGGCGTCGCGTTTGCAGCCGTGGCGGAGCTGGCGGGCCGTGCACGGAGCGGCGCGGCGCTCAGCATTCAGCAGACCGTGCTCGCCGTGGTCAGCGTCGGCGCTCCCCTCGCCTTTGCCGCCGTCGTCACCGCAAGCTCGTGGAGCGTCGCGTACGGGCTCACGGTGATGTTCCCGATCGCCGGCTGGCTCGTGCTTCGCACCATGCGTGAGCCCGTGCAGCCGAGCCTGTCCCGCCCGCGGTAGTAACTTCCACTGATGCGGATCCTGGAGCGCCTCGACGAGCTCGCCGCCCTCGGCGACCGGGTCGGCTACACGCCCGAGGAGGATGCGGCCCACGAGCTGGCGGCGGGCTGGTTCCGCAAGGCCGGGCTCGAGGTGGAGGTCGATGCCGCCGGCAACCTGCTCGGGCGGATCCCGGGCGGCATGCGCCAGGTGTGGACGGGCTCGCACCTCGACACGGTGCCCGGCGCCGGACGCTTCGACGGGACGCTCGGAGTCGTCGCCGGGCTCGAAGCCGTCGAGTCGCTCGGCCTGCCGGGGCTCGGTGTCGTCGTCTTCCGGGACGAGGAGCGGGGCTGCGCCGGCAGTAGGGCGTGCGTGGCCACCGGCGTTCTCCCCGGCGCCTATGTCGAGCTCCACATCGAGCAGGGCCCGACGCTCCTCCGCGCCGACGCGCCGCTCGGCGTCGTCACCGGGATCGTCGGCTACGTGCGTGGGCGCCGGAGCTTCACGGGCACGGCAGGGCACGCCGGGACGACGCCGATGGAAGGCCGCGAGGACGCGCTCGTCGCTGCGGCCGAGTTCGTGCTTCGGGTGCGCGACGTCGCTGACGGGATCGAGGGAGCCGTCGCGACGGTGGGGAGGCTCTCGGTCGAGCCGGGTGGGGCGAACGTGGTCCCCGGCTTCGTCGGCCTGACCGTAGATGCCCGCGCCCCGGACGCCGAGCGGCTCGACCGCCTGACCGAGGCGCTCGAGATCGAGGCTTCTATCCGGACGGAGCCGGCGCCGATGTCCGAGGAGATCCGCGGCGCACTCCGCGCCGAGCTGGAGCGCCTCGGCCTGCCGGTGCTCGAGCTGCCGTCCGGCGCCGGCCACGACGCCGGCATCCTCGCGAGTGCGGGTGTCCCCTCGGGAATGCTCTTCGTCCGCAGCCTCAACGGGGGCGTCAGCCACAACCCGGCCGAGCTGAGCTCGCCCGAGGACATCGCGCTGGCCGTCGATGCCCTCACCGGAGCCCTCGGAACGCTGGCCGCGTGAAGGCCGTCGTCGTCAAGCCGGGAGAGGGACATCGCGTCGGTAACGTCGAGTTCCTGGCGCGCAGCGCCGACACGCCGCGCTTCAACCTCGCCGTGATCACGATCCAGCCGCACGCCGGCGGCCCGCCCGAGCACCTGCACCAGGCCGAGGACGACGCGTTCTACATTCTCGAGGGCGAGCTGACCTTCGGCGTCGAGGGCGAGGAGGTCGCCGCCGGCCCGGGCACGTTCGTGCTCGTCCCACCCGGGGTCCGGCACACGTTCGCGAACAAGGGCGACGCGGTCGTCCGGATGGTCAACGTCCACGCCCCGGCCGGGTTCGACATCCGGCTCGAAGCCGACTAGGCCTCGCGGAACGAGATCGGCTGCGCGCCTTCCCAGAGCGTCAGCCGGCCGAGCTCCTTCAACTGCTCCTGCCCTTCGACGAGCGTGGCGAAGTGGTTCGCCCAGAGGTGGCCCGCCTTGCTCGCGAACGAGCAGTAGCCGTACGGGAAGAGCAGTTCCGTCTCGCTCTGGCCGCCGGGGTAGAGCGCGAGCTCGCCCGGGTGCGGGTAGCTGGTCGCGTTCTCGGGGCCGATCCCGAGGTCGCGGTCGCCCCAGGGGATCCAGGTCGACTCGCCGCTCCAGCGGCAGTGGATGACGCGGTCGTCGAGTGGCAGGATCGCCTTGAACGCGGCAACCGTCTGCGGCGCCAGCTCGTCCTCCCAGCGGGCGACGAAGCGCATTCCGGCTGCGGTGATCTCGAGCACTCCGGAGAACCTACCCGGCCGCCGAGGCCCAGGCGACGAGCTGCGCGCGCTCATCGTCGGTCATGCCCGTCGCGTTGCCGGGCGGCATCGCGTTCGCCGAGACCATGGCCTCGATTCCGGCGGCGTTGGCTCGCATCCCCGCCAGGGAGTCGAGCTTCACACCCAACGGGGCCGACGGGCCGACGTGGCACTGCGTGCAGCGCGCAGTGACGATCGTCTGCGCGTCGGCGTCGGAGACCTGCTCGTCCACGGCGTCGTCCGGCGCGAGCACGATCGCGAGCGCCACGGCTCCCGCGGCCGCCGCGCCGAGGATCCACCAGTGGCGCTTGCCGACGTGCCAGAGGTTGAAGAAGTGCCGGATCGCGGCCACGAGCGCGAAGATCGCGAGCAGGACGAGCCACGCGTGACCGCTGCCGAAGGCGAGCGGGAAGTGGCCGGCGAGCATCGTGAAGACGACCGGCAGCGTCAGGTAGTTGTTGTGCACGGAGCGCTGCTTGGCGCGAAGCCCCGGCGCCGGGTCGGGCTCGCGGCCCTGGTGCTTGGCGCGGAGGAGCTCCCAGTGGGCCGGGATGATCACGAAGAAGACGTTCGCCGCCATGATCGTCCCCAGCATCGCCCCGACCTGGAGGAAGGCCGCCCGCGGCGCGAAGAGCTCGCCGGCGGCGAAGGCGGAGAACGTCACGAGCGCCGTTACGGCAACCGCCACGAGACGGTCGTCCCCGAGAAAGCGGCAGGCGGCGTCGTATGCGAGCCAGGCGAGTGCGAGCCCCGCCGCCGAGAGCGCGACGGCCTGCCACGCGGACAGATCGGCGACGCCCGGGTCGACGAGCCGCGTGTCGGCGTCCAGCCAGTAGAGGACGACGAGCAGCGCGAAGCCGGACAGCCACGTCGTGTAGGCCTCCCACTTGAACCAGTGCAGGTGCTCGGGCAGCGCCGGCGGAGCGATCCTGTACTTCTGCGAGTGGTAGAAGCCGCCGCCGTGGACGCCCCAGTACTCACCGGCGACGCCACGCTCGGCGTCGTCTGCGTCCTCGGGCGGCCGCAGGCCGAGATCGAGCCGGATGAAGTAGAACGACGCCCCGATCCACGCGATCCCCGCGACGACGTGCAGCAGCCGCAGGACGAGGTCGGCGAGGTCTTTCAGGTAGTCCGCGTCCACCTGTGCTGTTCCCATCTAGATCGTGCGATCTCGCAGAGGGCGCGCAACCCCGTCTCGAGCTCCTCGGCGCGCGTGCGACCGAGCCGCTCCCTCAGCACCGGGACGAGCTCGGCGCGGGTCCGCCCGTTGACGAAGACGACGAACGAGAAGCCGAAGCGCCGCTCGTACTCGTCGTTCAGGCGGGCCAGCTCGGCGAGCACTTCCGGTTCGGCCCCCCGCTGCTCCTCGGAGGGCTCGCCGATGCGGGGGTGCGTCGCCAGCGCTGCCACCTGATCGTCCTCCCCGAGCGCGAGGGCCACCTCCTCGGCGACGGCGAGCGGGTCGTCACGCTCGGCGAGGTCGTCCACGAGCCGCGTGCGCCCCGAGAAGAGCGGCGCCAGCTCCTCGGCGCTCAGCTGCCGCGGTAGCTCGCGCACGAGTAGGGCGAGACGAGGAGCGGGACGTGGTAGTGGCCGTCGTCGAGCTCGACCTCCAGCTCGACGCGCTTGAAGAACGGTGACGGCGGATGGAAGGCGAGCCGGTAGGTGCCCGGTTCGAGAGCCTCGCCGAGGCGTGCGCGCCCGTCCCCGTCGGTGCGCGCCTCGACGATGAACATGTCGCCGCGGTAGAGGACGACGAGCACGCCCTCGGCCGGAGCGCCCACGCCGGTATCCAGGACGTGCGTCGACAGCGAGATCCCTGGACTCATTGGGCGAATCTAACGGCCTGTGCGCGGTGAGCGCGAGCGATCTCGCCCTCGTCGGCGCGCACGAGCGCTCCGCCCTGGACGACCAGCTCGCCGCCGACGTAGAGCCGGTCGACGCGGTGGGCGCCGGCGAAGACCAACCCGGCGACGGGGTCTGCGGCGCCGCCGAGCTCGAGCCCGTCCGTCGCCCAGACGGCGAGATCGGCGCACTTGCCCGTGGCGATCGATCCGATGTCGTCGCGCGCCAGCACCTCGGCGCCGCCGCGCGTGCCGAGCCGGAGCGCCTGCCGTGCGGTCATCGCCTGCGGCCCGCCGCGTCCGCGCGCGACGAGCAGCGCCTGCTTGACGTCGTTGAAGAGATGGCTGCCCTCGTTCGAGGCCGACCCGTCGACGCCGAGCCCGACGCGCACTCCCGCCTCCAGCATCGCCTGCACTGGCGCGACGCCTGCTCCGAGGCGGAGGTTCGACGTCGGGCAGTGTGCGACGCCGGTGCCGGTGGTCGCGAAGCGGATGATCTCGGCCGGTGACAGGTGCACGCAGTGGGCACACCAGACGTCGCCGTCGAGCCAGCCGAGCGAGTCGAGGTACTCGACCGGCGTGCAGCCGTAGAGCTCCTGGCAGTACGCCTCCTCCTCGACCGTCTCCGCGAGGTGCGTGTGCAGCTGGAGACCGAGGCGGCGCGCGAGCTCGGCCGACTCCGTCATCAGGCGCCCGGTGACCGAGAACGGCGAGCACGGCGCGACGGCGATCTGGATGCGTGCTCCCGGCCCGGACTCGTGCAGCTCGCCGGCGAGTCGCTCGGTCTCGGCGAGCACGGCGTCGATCTCCTCGACGAGCTCGTCGGGCGGCAAGCCGCCATCGGAGACGCCGAGGTCCATCGAGCCGCGCGACGCGACCAGCCGGCAGCCGAGCTCCTGCGCCGCCTGCACCTCCGCCTCGACAAGCCCGGTGCGGCCGCGCGGGAAGACGTAGTGATGGTCGAACACCGTCGTGCAGCCCGAGAGCATCAGCTCGGCGATGCCGGTGCGCGCGGCCGCGTACTCCGCCTCGGCGTCGATCCGCGCCCAGGTCGGATAGAGCTCGACCAGCCACTCGAAGAGCGTTGCCTGCTGGGCCCGTGCGCGGGTCAGCGTCTGGTAGAGGTGGTGGTGCGTGTTGACGAGGCCCGGCGTCACGACCGCGCCGCCGAGTGACGTGCTTTCCTCCGCCTCGGGCGGCGCTCCACTCCCGGTCTCGAGCACGAAGCCGTCCTCGATCAGGATCCAGCCGTCCGGGTGCTCGGCCTCCGCGTCGTCCATCGTGAGCACGTGCGCATCGGTGAGCAGGGACTTCATGGCCCAGTACCGTATCTTTGCCAGCGTGGAGGTCATCACTCCCCGCTCCCTCGAGGAGGCCCTGCGCTTGAAGGCCGAGCGCCCGGACGCCCGTCCCATCGCAGGCGGGACCGACCTGCTCGTCGAGCTGAACTTCGACCGGACGCGGCCGGAGACGATCCTCAACCTTGCCGAGGTTGCGGAGCTGAAGGGGTGGTCGCGGGAGAACGGGACGGTCAGGCTCGCGGCCGGCCTCACCTACACCGAGGCGATGCAGCCCGAGCTCGCCGAGCTCTTCCCCGCGCTCGCCGAGGCATCGCGCACCGTCGGCTCGCCACAGATCCGCAACCGCGGGACGATCGGCGGCAATCTCGGCACCGCTTCGCCTGCCGGCGACGCTCATCCGCCGCTGCTCGTCGAGGACGCGACCGTGGAGATCGGGAGCGTGCGCGGGGTGCGGACACTGCCGCTGACCGAGTTCTTCCTCGGCCCGAAGCGGAACGCGCTCGCCGAGGACGAGCTCGTGCTCGCCGTCCGGATCGACCCGAGCGGTCAGCCGCAGACGTTCATGAAAGTCGGCCCGCGCAACGCGATGGTGATCGCGGTCTGCTCCCTGGCCGTCCTGGCCGACCGCGAGCGCGGCGAGCTCCGCGCCGCCTATGGATCCGCAGGCCCCGTCCCCGCGCTCGTCACCGCACCGCTCGACGCGCGCGCCGACTTCCCGGCGCTCGTCGCCGCCGCAGCGAGCCCGATCGACGACGTCCGCGGCACGGCTGCCTATCGCCGGCATGCGCTCGAGGTGCTGACGAGGCGCGCCCTGGATCGAGTACTCGCATGAAGATCACGCTGACCGTCAACGGCGAGCCGCAGGAGGCCGACGTCTGGGCCGGCGAGAGCCTGCTCACCACCCTGCGCGACTCCCTCGGCCTGCCCGGCTCCAAGAACGCGTGCGAGCAGGGCGAGTGCGGCTCGTGCTCCGTGCTCCTCGACGGCGACCTCGTCTGCGCCTGCCTTGTCCTGGCGGCCCAGGCCGACGGGCATGAGGTCAGGACGGTGGAAGGACTACGCGGCGAGGACGGGCTGCACCGCGTCCAGCAGGCGTTCGTCGACGCGGGCGCCGTGCAATGCGGCTTCTGCACGCCGGGTCTCGTCGTCGCGACCGCGGCGCTGCTGGAGCGCGTGCCGAACCCGAGCGAGGACGTGATCCGCGAGGAGCTCTCCGGCAACCTCTGCCGCTGCACGGGCTACGCCAAGATCTTCGACGCCGTCCGGCTGGCGGCCCGAGCATGAGCACGACGGCCGAGCAGCAAGCTCTGCTCCGGCGCGCCCGGGTCGGCGACCCCGGCACGCGGCACGACGCGACGCCGAAGGTGACGGGGGAGTTCGCGTACTCGAGCGACCTGAACGCGGCCGGGATGCTCTGGGGCGTCACGGTGCGCAGCCCGCACGCGCACGCGAGGATCGTCTCCGTCGACATCGCCGAGGCGGTCGCGATGGCCGGTGTGCACGCCGTCCTCACCCACGCGGACGTGCCCGGCCAGAAGACGTACGGCCTCGAGTTCGCCGACCAGCCGGTGCTCGCGGCCGACCGGGTGCGCTACTACGGCGAGCCGGTCGCGCTCGTCGCCGCCGAGGAGCCCGAGCAGGCGCGCCGCGCCGCAGCGGCGGTGCGGGTCGAGTACGAGGTGCTCGAGCCCGTGATCGACATGGAGCGCGCCACCGAGCAGCCGCCGCTCCATCCCGACCGGCCGACGATGGCCCACGGGTACCGCGAAGACGACCGGCCGAACGTCGTCCGGCACATGGTGATCCGGCACGGCGACCCGGACGCGGAAGGTGATGTGACCGTCAGCGGCGTCTACGACATCGGCATCCAGGATCAGGCGTTCCTCGGCCCCGAGTCGGGGCTGGCGGTGCCCGACGGCGAGGGCGGCGTGGACGTCTACGTCGCCACCCAGTGGCTGCATGTCGATCGCGACCAGGTCGCGCCGTGCCTCGGTCTCGAGCCCGAGATGGTGCGGATCCACCTCGCCGGCGTCGGCGGGGCGTTCGGCGGCCGCGAGGACCTCTCGATGCAGATCCACGGCGCGATGCTGGCGCTGCACACCAAGCGGCCGGTGAAGATCGTCTACAACCGCGAGGAGTCCTTCTTCGGCCACGTGCACCGCCATCCCGCCCGGATCTGGTGCGAGCATCGCGCCACCAGTGCGGGGCAGCTCGTCAACGTGCGCATGAAGATCCTGCTCGACGGGGGCGCGTACGCCTCGAGCTCGACCGCTGTCACCTCGAACGCCGCCTGCTTCGCGCTCGGCCCGTACCAGGTTGCGAACGCGCTGATCGAGTCGACCTGCCTCTACACGAACAACCCGCCCTGCGGTGCGATGCGCGGCTTCGGCGCCGTGCAGACGTGCTTCGCGGCCGAGGCGCAGATGGACAAGCTCGCGGCAGAGCTCGGGATCGATCCGATCGAGCTGCGGCTGCTGAACGCGCTCGCTCCCGGCGACCTGCTCCCGACCGGCCAGCCGATCGAAGGGACGCTGCCGGTGGCGGAGGTGATCCGGCGCGCGGCCGCGCTGCCGATGCCCGAGCCCGAGCGGCTCCCCCGCGAGGCGATCCGGCTGCCGGGCGGCGCCGGGAACACGACGCGGGGCGAAGGAGTCCGCCGCGGCGTCGGCTTCGCGGTCGGCTTCAAGAACATCTGCTACTCCGAGGGCTTCGACGACTTCACCGCGGCACGCGTGATCCTGCGGGCCGACGGCTCGGCGGAGATCCACTGCGCGGCGGCCGAGGTCGGCCAGGGCGTCACCGACGTGATCCTCCAGGTCGCCCGGACGGAGCTCGACACCGACGAGGTCGTGCTGGCGGATCCCGGCACGGCAGCCGTGGGCTCGGCCGGCTCCGCCTCCGCGTCGCGGATGACGTGGATGGCCGCCGGCGCCGTGCGCGACGCGTGCCGAGCCGCGCTCGATGAGCAGCGGCGTAACCCGGGTGACGTCGACGTCGAGCGCGTCTACCGCCACGACCGCACGACTCCGCTCGATCCCGAGAACGGGCAGATCACCGGCGATCGTGCGCACGTCTCGTTCGCGGTCGCCGCCATGCGCGTCGTCGCGGAGGTCGACGTCGAGCTCGGGCTGACGAGGATCGTCTGGATCGGGACCGCCCAGGACGTGGGCAAGGCGATCAATCCGCTCGCGGTCGAGGGCCAGATCGAAGGCGGCACCGCGCAGGGCCTCGGCCTCGCGCTGATGGAGGAGATCCGCACCCGCGATGGGCTGATCACGAACGCGAGCTTCACCGACTACCTGATCCCGACGACGCTCGACATGCCGCCCGTCACGAGCGAGCTCGTCGAGGACCCCGAGCCGGGCGCGCCGTACGGCGTCAAGGGCGTCGGCGAGCCTCCCACCGTCGTCTCGACGGCCGCCGTCGTCTCGGCCCTGCGCAACGCTACCGGGCGCGCGCTCGAGCGCGTCCCGGTGCGGCCGGACGACATCGCCGGCATCTAGCCGGGATCCGCCAAACGCTCAATCCTGCCGGCACACAGCCGACTACGTCTGAGATGTCCGTTCACGTTCAGCCTCCCTCCACGCTCCCGCAGCTGCGGGGCCTCCTCGAGGTGACGCGGCTCGTCCGCGGTGAGCGCGACCTGACGCGGCTCGCCGACGGCATCGCAGCGACGATCTCCGACTCGCTCGGCTTTCGCACGGTCTCGATCAACCTCTACCGGCCCGCCGAAGACGACTTCATCGTCACCACCGTGCACGGGAGCGAAAGTGCGCGCGAGGTGCTGCTCGGCACGACACGCAGCGCCGAAGCGTGGGATCCGTACTTCGTGGAGCAGTTTCTGCGCCGCGGCGCGTATCTGATTCCGCACGGCGAGCTCGACTGGGAGGGAATTCCGTCGCACATCCCCGAGCTCGAGGTGAGCTCCGATCCCGACGGCTGGCACCCGGAGGATGCGCTGATGGTGCCGATGCGGGGTGCGGACGGAACGCTGCTCGGCGTCGTCTCGGTCGACGAGCCGCAGTCCGGCCTTCGCCCGACCGACGAGGAGCTCGATGTGCTCGTCGCCTTTGCGGAGCATGTGATCGGAGCAATCGAGGCCGTTCAGGACGCCGACGCGGCCGCGCGTGACCGCGCCTCGCTCGCGCAGCTGCTCGATGTCTCGGCCTCACTGGTCGAGCTCGACTCGGCGGAGGACGTCCTGCGGGAGGTCGCGCGCGGGATCCAGCAGGCGCTCGGGTTCGAGAAAGTCGCCGTCTGCCTCGCCCACGGCGGCCGTTACTCACCGTCGGGAACGGCCGGCTGGGCTGTGGACGATCCCGGGCTCGACTTCGTCCTGACGGATGCCGACATGGACAAGCTCCTCGTGCCCGAGTTCGAGATCGAGGGGTGCTACCTGATCGACAACGCCGTCGCGAGAGCCCTCGCCGGAGACGGCTCCACCTACTCGTCGCAGCGTGGAGGCACGGGCCCACGCGCCTGGTCGAAGCACTGGTTGCTCGTTCCTCTGATCGAGCGGGACGGCTCGCTGAGCGGGTTCATCTGGGCCGACGATCCCGCCGACTCGATGCTGCCGGCCCGGGAGCGGCTGCAGGCGCTGCGGACCTTTGCGAACCAGGCGACGATGGCACTTCGCGCTGCGGTCGCGTTCGAGACTCTCAACGCGCGGAATACCGAGCTGGCCGCGCTCCACGGCATGGCGGTCGGGTTGCTCGAGCGGCTCGACGTCGACAGCGTGCTCACCGCGATCATGCAGAGCGCCTGCTCGCTCGCCGGCACACGACACGGGTTCCTCGCGCTCGTCGACCCGGAGACCGACCGGCTGAGGACCGCGGTCAAGCTCGGCTTGCTGGAGCGGGTCGGACCGTCGCTCGCCGCGCGCGGCGAGGGCGTCGCAGGCCGCGTCTGGGAGACCAACAGCACGCTCACGATCGACGACTACGGCACGTGGGCCGGCCGCGCGGAAGGCTTCGCCGGAACGGACTTCCACGCGACCGTGGCCGTGCCGCTCCGCGCCGGTGGCGAGGTCGTCGGCGTCATCGGGCTGGCCTACGCCGAGTCCGGCAGAACCTTCGGACCGGCACAGGTGGCGCTCGTCGAGCGTTTCGCGCAACTTGCCGCGCTCGCCCTCGAGAATGCTCGTCTCTACACTGCGCTGCAGCAGAGCGAGGAGCTTCACCGCCGCATCGTCGACTGCTCGACCGACCTGCTCAGCGTCGTCGATCTCGACGGCACGATCGTCGTCATCTCCCCCTCGGTCCTCGGAACCCTCGGCGTCTCGGCGCAGGAGATGGTCGGGACCTACTTTGCGCAGCTTGTCCACCCCGAAGACCTCGGCGCCGCCCAGGACATGTTCGGGACCGCGATGCAGGGCTCGTTCGCGACGTGCACCGTCCGTGTCCGCCACGCCGACGGCAGCTGGGTCCTGCTCGACGCGATCGCCAGCGTCATCGTCGGCCCGGACGGGCAGCCTCAGCACATCCTCGCGACCGGTCGCGACGTCACCGAGCGCGAACGTCTCCAGGAGCAACTTCGCCAGGCCCAGAAGATGGAATCGATTGGTCGCCTCGCGGGCGGGATCGCCCACGACTTCAACAACCTGCTCACCGCGATCAGCGGTTACGCCGAGCTGATGCTGATGGACTTCGACGCCGATGCGATCCCGACCCGCGACAGCGCCGAGCAGATCGCCCGCGCCGCCGGGAGAGCGGCGTCGCTGACCGGCCAGCTGCTCGCCTTCAGCCGCAAGCAGGTGCTGCGGCCGCAGCTGATCGACCTGAACGAGGTCGTGGGCGGGATGGCGTCGATGCTGGGTCGCATGCTCGGCGAGGACGTCGTCCTCTCGACCTCGTTCGACCCTGAGCTCGGGCCGACACATGCAGACCCGACCCAGATCGAGCAGGTGGTCCTCAATCTCGCTCTCAACGGCCGCGACGCGATGCCGGACGGAGGCAATCTCACGATCAAGACGGCGCCGCTCGAGCTCGGCGAGCGCGACGAGCGCCCGCACCCTGAGCTGGAGCCGGGCTCCTACGTGACGCTGACCGTGGGCGACAGCGGCGTCGGCATGGAGCCGGCCCTGGTCGAGAAGGTCTTCGAGCCGTTCTTCACCACCAAAGCGGTCGGCGAGGGCACCGGCCTCGGGCTCGCGACGGTGGACGGGATCGTCAGCCAGAGCGGCGGCGTGATCTGGGTCGAATCCACGCTCGGCGAAGGCACGACCTTCACGGTCTGCCTGCCTCGCGTCGCTGCCTAGTAGGAGGGTTTGGCGAAATATCGGCTGAGTCGCCGGGCCACGAGCGACATTCCGCCAAACCCTCCTGGCTACTTGCGCAGCGCGAGCAGCGCCCCCGCGGCGAGCAGCAGCACGCCCAGCGCACGCGGCCAGGTCAGTGCGACCTTGTCGACGCCGAACCACCCGTAGCGGTCGATCGCGACGCCCATCGCGAGCTGGCCGGCGATCAGAAGCCCGATCGTCGCGGCTGCGCCGATCCGCGGGGTCACGACGGTGATCGTCAGCACCACGACGACACCCATGCCGCCGCCGCCGACCCAGTACCACCAGGGCGAGCGGAGCGCGTCGCCGAAGCCGGCCAGGCTCTGGCGCATGACGAGCAGGACGGTGGTCGCGACGAGCGTCGAGAACACGAGGTTCGCGGCCAGCGCCTCCCACGACCCGATCCGCTCGCCGAACCGGCCCATCACGGCGACCTGGATCGAGCCTGCGAGCCCCGCGACGAGGGCGAGTGACGCGGCGGCTGCCGTACCTCCCGACACAAGCTCAAGCTATACGCTCCCGCGGTCCCAAGACAGTGCCTACCGAAAAAGGGGAGTGCAGATGGTGCGAGCGGTGATCCTGTACGAGCGGGAGCCCGACCCGGAGCGTTACGCCCGGCACGTCGAGGAGTTCGCCACGAAGGTCGACTGCAGGGCGTTCCGGCACGGAAAGGCGTTCGGAGCGCCGTTCGGCGAGCCGGCGTTCGCGTACTACGCCGAGTTCGAGTGGGACGACATGGACGCGTTCAAGACAACGGCCCGTTCGGACGAGTTCGCGGCGAGCGGCAAGGATGCGATGGAGATGGGCATCCCCTTCACCGTCACGTTCGCGAACGTCGGATGACCGAGGCCGACCAGCCGCGCCCGCTTTCGCCGGAGGAGCTCGGCTTCGAGCGGATCGTCTACGAGAAGGCGTACCCGCGCGCGACCGTGACGCTGAACCGGCCGGAGGTGCTGAACGCCTTCGACTTCCGGATGCTCCGTGAGCTCGCACGCGCGTTCGAGGACGCCTCCTGGGACGACGAGATCCGCGTCGTCGTCGTCACCGGCGCCGGCCGCGCGTTCTGCGTCGGCGCGGACCTGCGCGCCTGGGGCGAGGACCTGCTCGGGAACTCGAAGGAGTACTGGAAGTGGTTCGGCGCCTTCAAGGACATGCATGACCGGCTGCGTGAGATCGGCAAGCCGACCGTCGCGCGTGTGAACGGGATCGCGGTCGGCGGTGGCAACGAGCTCCAGATGGGCTGCGATCTCGCGGTGATGGTCGACGACGCCTTCATCCGCCACGTGGGGCTGGAGCACGGCTCGGTTCCCGCCGGCGGCGCGACGCAGTGGCTGCCGATCATGATCGGCGACCGCAGGGCGAGGGAGATGATCCTCCTCTGCGAGGAGCTGCCCGCGACGCAGGCGGCGGAGTGGGGGCTGATCAACCGGGCCGTTCCCGCGGCCGAGCTCGACGCAGTGGTCGACGAGTGGGTCGAGAAGCTCGCGCGCAAGCTGCCCGAGACGACGAGGTACGCGAAGCAACAGCTGAACTGGTGGCGGGACGTCTCGTGGCACGAGACGGTCGGCCACGCTCGCGACTGGCTGTCGATGTCGATGCTCGGCGACGAGGCGCAGGGCGCCGTGCGTGCGTTCCTCGACCGCACGAAGTAGATGGAGCTCAGAACGGAGCGTCTCGGGCTGCGGCCCGTCGCCGCGGGCGACCTCGAGACGCTGCTCGCGATCCGCAACGCACCCGAGGTGATCGGAAATCGAACACGGGCGGGCCGCTGCCACGTGAGCGCATGGCGGGCCAGCTCGAGCGACGGCTGCAGTCCTGGACCGAGCGCGGGCTGGGCTCGTGGCCCCGATCGGCGAGGGCAGCGGCGTCGACCCGGACGAAATCGAGCTCGGTGTCGTCGTACGTCCGGAGCACTGGGGCAAGGGGATCGCAGCCGAGGCCGGATTGGCTGTCGCCCGACGCGCTCGCGTCCGCGTCCTAGGCCGGGCCGGTCCCGGGGCGCCCCGGACCCGACCCGTCGCAACCGTGCTCAGCAGCAGTCGTCGCCGCTGTCGCAGCAGTCGCCACCTTCGCAACATCCTCGCATGGGGAACCTCCTTCCATCGATAGATGTCGATGTATATTACATCGATAACTTTCGATAGAGTCAAGGCATGAAGACCGAGCTTCCCCTTCTCGCCTGCTGCACCCCGCTCGCAAGCGACCTCACCGAGGTCGAGGCGGCGGAGCTGGAGTCCCTCTTCGGCGCGCTTGCCGACAAGAACCGGGTCAAGATCGTGAGCATGCTGCTGAAGGCCGGCGAGGCCTGCTGCGTCTGCGACCTCGAGCCCGAGCTCGGGATCAGCCAGCCGACCGTGAGCTACCACCTGAAGCGGCTCCTGGACGTGGGCCTGCTCGAGCGCGAGAAGCGCGGCACGTTTGCGTACTACCGGCTGGCGCCCGAGGCCATCGGCCGCGTGCGCGCGCTGTTCGTCTGAACCTGGTCGCCTGAGGCTTTAGGCTCTCGGCATGAGCGAAGTTCTCACCGCGCGCGACGGCGCGGTCCTGACGATCACGCTCAACCGGCCGGAGGTGTTCAACGCCCTCAACGCCGCGCTGCACGCGCGGCTGCGCTCTGCGCTCGAGGAGGCGGCGGAGAGCGAGGTGCGCGCGGTCGTGATCACCGGCGCCGGCCGCGGCTTCTGCTCCGGCCAGGACCTGACGGAGTTTCAGGACGGCTCGATCTCGGTCAGCGAGGCGCTCGAGCAGACCTACCACCCGAACATCCGCCTCATCCGCGCGCTCGAGAAGCCCGTCATCGCCGCCATCAACGGCCCGTGCGCCGGTGCGGGGCTCTCGCTCGCAGCCGCCTGCGACCTCCGGATCGCGAGCGATGCGGCCACGTTCGTCCCCGGCTTCATCGGCATCGGCCTGATCCCCGACTCCGGCGGCTCGTGGTTCATCCACCGGCTGCTCGGCTTCGCGCGCGCCTTCGATTGGATGACCACGAACAAGCGTCTGACTGCAGCGGAGGCGCACGCGTGGGGGCTCGTCGCCGAGGTGGTCGAGGCCGACCGGCTCGCCGCGCACGTCGCCGAGGTGGCGGGGATCTACGCGACGCTGCCGACCCGCGCGATCGGGATGACGAAGCGCCTGTTCGACCACGCCTACAACGCGACGCTCGAGCAGCAGCTCGCGCTCGAGGCCGAGCTCCAGCAGGAGGCGACCGGCACCGCCGATTTCGCCGAGGGCGTGACGGCGTTCCTCGAGAAGCGCGAGCCGCGCTTCACCGGCAGCTAGCGCCGGCTCACGCCCGCCCGCACGCGCCGCAGAACGGTGCGCCGATCCGCCGCCGCGCGGCGCACTGGGTGCACGGTGCCTGCACCTCGCGGCCGCAGCCCTCGCAGCGCTCGTTGTCACCGACCGGGAAGCCGCAGTACGGGCACTGGTGCCGTCGCACCCGGCGCAGCGGGAGCCTGCGGGAGAGGTAGCGCTGGAGCAGCCAGAACGCGACGACGGTCGCTGCCGCTCCGATCAGTGCGAGCAGGAGGATCCCGGCGTCGAACGGGTCGAAGTAGTCGGTCAGGTAGTCGACCGCGACGACGAACGCGAACACCGTCGCGAACAGGACGACGGACGCCGACAGCGGGAACCAGCGCGACGCCCTGTCGCGTAGCCGCGTGAGCAGCAGGTAGCCGATCAGGACGAAGACGATCGCCGCTCCGGTGCGCAGGAGGAAGATCACGAGCTCCTGTCGGTCGCGCTGCTTCTCGGCGTCCCGGTTCAGGCGCTCCTGGGCGGCGGTTGCCGCGGGACGCGCGGCTGCCTCGGCGCGTGCTGCCGCCTGCCGGTCTGTGCGCGCCTGCTCGAAGGCGGCGTCGGCGGCGCGATACCGGGTGCGCAGCGCGACGGCGGGATCGCCCGCATCGAGGGCGGTGCGATACGCCTCGCGTCGCAGCTCGAGCTCGGCACGAGCCCGGCGCACCTTGTCCTCTGCCTGGAAGCGGCGTGCCTGTGCCCGGTCGAGAGTGGTGATCGCCTGCTTCTCGGCCGCCGACGGCTCGTGCAGCGGGATCGCCGTCCGCACCCAGTCGTCGATCTCCTGGTAGGCCCAGACGCCTCCGATCAGGAGGAACGCCGCCAGCACGAGTGCCAGCAGCTTCTCGCTCTTCGTCGTCTGGAGTTGCTCGACGTCAACGGTGTTCGTCATCGGCGGAACCCCCTTTGATGTCCGTGCGTGGCCGCAGCTCGAGCTCGAGCGCGCAGTCCAGTGCGTTCGCGACGCGGAGCAAGGTGTCGAGCCGGGGTGCCCGGCTCCCGCCTTCCAGTCGCGCGATCGCCGACTGCGTCGTGCCCGTCAGCTCCGCGAGCTCGCGCTGGGAGAGCGACCGGCGGGCTCGCTCCTGCGCGATCCGCTCGCCGAAGGCGCGGTACACGTCCCCGAACTCGTCGCGGTGACGCAGGCGTGGCATTGCACGCATGCTATCATCGCACAAATGCTATGGCAAGCCTACGTGGCTGAGAGCAGGGCGAGTACCTCGTCTTCCTCGGGAAAACGGCCCTCGCGCTGCTTCGAGAAGAGGAGCTCCCCGTCCTGCAGCACGTCGAACTGGCTCTTGAGACCCTCGGCGACCGAGGCGGTGATGCCGTTGTCGTTCAAAACGGCTGCGAGACTCGCAGCGCGGCGGTCGTAGCCGCCTCAGACGGGGCAGTAGTAGATCTCGACGGCCACGGCTGCAGCCTACCCCGGCAGGCTCGGCCGGGAACGCGCGACGATCGCAGCGTGGTCGACGGAGCCGGGAAGCGTCCCGTAGACGCCGCTCGGGCGCTCGAGCCGCGCACAGAACGCATCGGCCACCTCCTGCGCACCGTGGCGAACGAGAAGCGATCCCTGCAACGCGACCGCGAGGCTCTCCAGCAGGCGTCGCGCCCCTTGCTCGTCGGGTTGAGCGAGCTCGCGCTCGAGCTCGACGATCGCAGCGTCGAGGCGCGCGTCCGCGCCGGCGGCGAGCCGCACCTCGTCCAGGAACGCCGCGGCCGTGTCGGGCTCGCGCGCGAGAGCTCGGAGGACGTCGAGCGCGTTGACGTTTCCGGAGCCTTCCCAGATCGAGTTGAGCGGGCTCTCGCGGAAGAGGCGCGGCAGCTGCGACTCCTCGACGAAGCCGTTGCCGCCGAGGCACTCGAGCGCCTCCGCGACGAGCGGCGGCGTCCGCTTGCAGACCCAGAACTTCGCGACCGCGGTCGCCAGGCGGCGGAACGGCCCGTCCGCCTCGTCGTAGGCTCGCGCGAGCCGAAGCGCCGTCACGGTCGCGGCCTCGCTCTCGACGCAGAGGTCGGCGAGGACGTTCTGCATCAGCGGCTGCACGGCCAGTAGCCGGCCGAAGGCGGCGCGGTGCGCGGCGTGGTGCGTCGCCTCGGCGACCGCCCGTCGCATCAGCGCGGCCGAGCCGAGCACGCAGTCGAGCCGGGTGTGGTTGACCATCTCGAGGATCGTCCTCAGGCCGCGACCCTCCTCGCCGACGAGCCTCGCGACGGCGCCGTCGAGCGCGATCTCCGCCGAGGCGTTCGAGCGGTTGCCGAGCTTGTCCTTCAGCCGCTCGATCCTGAACCCGGGCTGTGGTCGCTCGAGCAGGAAGCAGGAGAGGCCGGCGGGCGCCTGCGCGAGCACGAGGAAGGCGTCGCTCATCGGCGCCGAGCAGAACCACTTGTGCCCGTCGAGCACCCAGGCGTCGCCATCCGGACGTGCCGTCGTCTCGTTCGCACGGACGTCGGAGCCGCCCTGACGCTCGGTCATCGCCATCCCGCAGAGAGCGTCTCCGCTCGTCAGCCGCGGGATCCATTCCGCGGCGAGCTCGGGCTCGGTGCGCAGCGCCGGCACGGACGCGAACGTCATCGAGAGCGGGCAGCCGACGCCGGCTTCGACCTGGCCGAGCAGCATGAACGACGCCGCTCGTGCGACGTGCGAGCCCGGCCGCTCGTCCACCCACGGCAGCGACTGCAGGCGCGCCCCGAGCCCGAGGCGCAGGAGCGAGTCCCAGGCCGGATGGAACACGATCTCGTCGATCCGCTCGCCGTAGCGGTCGTGCGTTCGCAGGACCGGCGGGTGCTCGTTCGCCAGCCGCCCCCACTCCAGGGGCTCGCCGCCGAGGACCTCGCCGAAGGCGGCGATCTCGGCCTCCCAGGTGGCGCCGCCCTCACGGCGAACGCCCTCGACGAGCGCGGCATCCTGCTCGTAGAGGTTGTAGCCCGCGAGCGGTGGCGGCTGGTTCGCGGTCGAGGTCGGCTGCGTCGTGGCCATCCGTGCCATTCTGGCCTCCATGACGTCCACCCGCTACATCGGCCGGGCCAACGTCGCCAAGCGGCTGCAGTCGCTCGACGGCTCCGAGGGACGCGTGCTCTACCGCGACGGCAGCGCCCGGATCGAGCTCGACGAGGGTGCTTTGACCGTCACGCCGCCCTTCGGCCTCGACCACGAGGGCGCCTATGACGTCGTGCGGGCGGGACCGCTGCTCGACGCGCTCGAGGCGGCGCCGACCGTTGCGGTGCTGCTCGTGCGGCTCGGCGGCTTTGCGGTCGGCGTGTTCGAGGGCGAGCAGCTCGTCGCGTCCAAGGTCGGCACGCGGTTCGTCAAGGGCCGCCACAAGAAGGGCGGCTCGTCCGCGAACCGCTTCCGCCGCCGCCGCGAGGAGCAGGAGCGCGACCTGATCGACGCCGCGGCCGCCGAGGCGGCGCGCGTGCTGGGCCCGTGGCAGGGCCGGGTCGGGCACGTTGCGCTCGGAGGCGACCGCTCGGCCGTCACGCGCGTGCTCGAGTCGCGGGCAGACCTCGGCTGGCTGCAGCCGCTCGCGCTCGAACGCTTCTTCGACGTCGTCGACCCGCGCCTGCGCGTGCTCGAGGCGCTGCCCTACCAGCTCTACGCCGCGAAGGTGGTCGAGGAGGACTAGCCGTTCAGGTGCGCGATCGTGGCGCCGTCGGCGGAGTCGCTGTCGCGGCCGTCGACGAGCGGGTGCTTGTCGAGCTCGTCGCGGACGGCCGCGCGGACGGCCCCGGTCGCCCGGCCGTGGATGACGCGGACCGAGTCCAGACCGGCGAGGGCTGCGTCGTCGACGAAGGCGCGAACGGCCTCGCGCGCCTCCTGGGCCCGCTGCCCGCGCACATCGAGCTCGTCGGTCATGTCACTGCGTGCGGCCGCGATCACCTTGACCGGAGTCTCGGCCTCCGCCTCGCGCCGCCGCGACGGACGGAGCCGCGCGAGTGGGATGCGCAGCCGATGGCCGGCCGCTCCGACCACCTCTGCCTCGTCCCCCTCGATGGCCGCGATCGTTCCATGCACGCCGATTGACGGAGCCTCGACCGGATCGCCGGCCGCCAGTGGCCCGGTCTGCGGCAGCGGCTCGTCGAGGGCGCGGATCGCGCGTTCCGCCCGCACGGCTCGCTCCGAGGCCGCGCCGAGCCGGCGGTCGCGCTCCGGCTCGTCCCGCCGCTTACGCCGCGCCATCCTGATCTCGTCGCGAAGCGCATCGAGCTCCGCTCGGGCGGCGCCCAGCTCGCGCAGTGCCTCGGCGGCAGCGCGTTCTCGCTCGGCGGCGGCGGACGCGCGCACCGCCTCGATCTCGGTCTCGAGCTCCTGCTCGCGCGCTCGCACCGTGGCGCTCAGACCCGCGGCCTCCGCGCGCTCGGCCGCCGCCGCCTCGCGCTCCTCGACGGCCGTCCGCTCGGCGGCCTCCGCCTCCGCGAGCAGCTCTTCGATCCGGAGTCGTTCGGGCGCGACCCGCCCGCGCGCGTCGGCGACGACGTCCGCGTCGAGGCCGAGCCGCTCTGCGGTCTGGAGCGCGTGCGAGATCCCCGGGCGGCCGAGCGCGATGCGGTAGAGCGGCGCGTGCGTGTCGGGATCGAATCCGGTGGCCGCGTTGGCGACGCCCTCGGTGGCGCTCGCCCACTCCTTCAGCTCGGCGTAGTGCGTCGTCACGACCGTCAGCCTCGCCTGCTCCGCGAGCCGAGCCAGCAGCGCCTCCGCGAGCGCGGAGCCCTCGACCGGGTCCGTGCCCGCAGCGACCTCGTCGAGCAGCACCAGGGAGCGCTCCCTGGCGGCATCGAGGATCGCGACGAGGTTCGCGACGTGCCCCGAGAACGTCGAGAGGCTCATCTCGATCGACTGCCGGTCGCCGATGTCCGCGAGCACGGCGTCGAAGATTGGTAGCGCCGCCGTGTCGGCGGGCGGGCGCAGCCCGGACTGATGCAGCAGCGCGGCGAGGCCGAGCGTCTTCAGAGCGACCGTCTTGCCGCCCGTGTTCGGCCCGCTGATCACGAGCGCGCGCAGTCCGCCGAGGTCGAGGTCGATCGGCACCGCCGTCTTCGGGTCGAGCAGCGGGTGCCGCGCGCCGACGAGCCGCACCTCGTCCGAGACCTCGACGAGCGCGCCACGCCAGCGACGCGAGACGGTGCCGAGCGCGATCGTGAGGTCGATCCGGCCGGCGCCTTCGACGGCGGCCGCGAGCCCGTTCGCCTGCTCGCCCACAGCGATCGACAGCTCGCGGAGGATCCGCTCGGCCTCCTCCCGCTCGGCGCCCGCGGCCTCCGACTGCCGGTTGCTGAGCTCGACGATCTCGAAGGGCTCGACGAAGAGCGTCTGACCCGAGTCGGAGGAGTCGTGCACCATTCCCGGCACGCTGCTCCGCGAGCTGGCCTTGACCGCGAGCACGGGCCGCCCGCCGCGCTGGGTGACGAAGTCCTCCTGCAGGTGCTCCCGGATCCCCTTCTTCCGGACGAGCTCCTCCAGCCGGTCTGCAACCCGCTGCCGCCCGGTGCGGAGCTCACCACGAAGCTTGCGCAGCTTCGGCGAGGCGTTGTCCTTCAGGTCGGAGCCGTCCTGCTCGACCGCGCGGTCGATCGCGTCCGCGATCGGCTTCAGCGCCGGGTCGATCGAGGCTGCGAGCTCCTGGAGAAGAGGCGCTTCCTGCTCGCCGAGCGCTGCGCGGGCGCGCAGCGAGCCGGCGACGGTGTCGGCGACGTGCCGAAGCGCCGTAGCGGTCAGCACCCCGCCGCGTGCCGCGAGCACCGCGACCTCCCGCACGTCGCGGATCCCCTCGAGCGGCGGCTCCTCGGCGATGTCGAGCAGCCCGATCGCCTCGGCCGTCAGCGCCTGCCTGCGCGCCACCTCGTCCGGGTCGGGCGAGGGAACGACGGCATGCGCGAGCTCCGTGCCGTACTCGGTCGCGGTCGCCGAGGCGATCCGCTGCCGGATCGCCGGAAACTCGAGGACGTCGAACGAAGCAGCATCCACGCAGGCGAGTCTAGGGATGCGCCTGGGGCACCTCGTGTAAAAAGAAGCGCGTGGCGATGAGAACGGCCGACCTGGACGAGTTGAGCGCCGGCTTCGCGGGCGAGATCGTGCGCCCCGACGACCCCGGCTACGACGCGGCGCGCGCGGTCTGGAACAGCATGATCGACCGCCGGCCCGCGCTGATCGTGCGACCGGCGGGCACCGACGAGGTCGTCGCGGCTCTCCGCTTTGCCCGTGAGCAGGAGCTCGTCGTCGCCGTTCGGTGCGGCGGCCACAGCATCCCTGGCTTCTCGACCTGCGACGACGGCATCGTGATCGACCTCTCGCTGATGCGCGGCGCCGAGGTCGATCCCGAGCGGCGCACCGCCCGCGTGCGCGGCGGCTCGCTGCTCGCCGAGCTCGACGACGCCGCGCAGGCGCACGGGCTCGTCTGCCCGGTCGGCGTCGTCTCCCACACGGGTGTGGCCGGCCTCACGCTCGGCGGCGGGATGGGCCGGTTGCAGCGGCAGCTCGGTCTGACGATCGACAGCCTGCTCGCTGTCGAGCTCGTGACCGCGGATGGCCGGGTCGTGCGGGCAAGCGAGGACGAGAATCCCGAGCTCTTCTGGGGGGTGCGCGGGGCAGGTGCGAACTTCGGGATCGTGACGTCGTTCGAGTTCCGCCTGCATCCCTTCGAGTCGGTGGTCACGCACGGCACGGTCACGCATCCGATCGAGCGGGCCGAGGAGCTGGCCGAGCGCTACCGAGAGCTCGTGGAGGACGGGCCCGACGAGCTGTGGACGTCCTTCGGCATGGCCGTCGGCAGCGATGCTCGCGGGCCGGTCGCGTCGGTGTCCGTCCTGCACAGCGGGTCGCCGGCCGATGTGGAGCGCGACCTGGCCGGGCTCCGAGCGCTCGGCGATCCGCTCGAGGACACCGTCGAGTCGAAGCCGTACCTGACGACGCAGCGCATGTTCGACGCGCCGATGGAGTGGGGGCAGCGCTTCTCGATGAAGAGCTCGTTCCTCGAATCGCTCCCTCAGGCGCTGGTGCGCGACTGGGCGGACCAGGTCTCCCGGGTGCCTGACGGAGCCGCCGAGGGTGGGTTTTCGGTCTGGGCGTGGGGCCGCGCGATCGCGGCCGTGTCAGAGGAAGACACTGCCTTCACGGGTCGCGGCGCCGCCTTCTGGGCAGGCGCCGAGGTCGCCTGGAACGACGGCGCGCTCGACGATGCCTGCCGTTCCTGGGCGCGGGCCGCGATCGACACGGCCGCGCCGCACGCAGCTGTGGGGCGCTACGTCAACGACGTCACCGAGGTCGGCGGGGACGTCGCGCGCATGATCTACGGCGACGCGAAGTACGAGCGGCTCGTGGCGCTCAAGCGCGAGTGGGACCCCGACAACGTCTTCCGGCTCAACCAGAACATCAGGCCCTAGGGGCCGGCGTTTGCGCAAAGACCTCGCGGGTAGCGGAAGAACGCACCCCTAGTCGGAGGACACGATGACGACGACGCACGCACTGCGTGACCACGCCAAGACCCCGATGCCGCCGGTGGTGAGTGGCGAGGAGTGGCAGCGAGCCCGCGACGAGCTCCTCGTCGAGGAGAAAGCCCACACGCACGCGGGCGACGCGCTTGCGGCGAAGCGCCGACGCCTGCCGATGGTCGAGGTCGATGCTGGGCTCGAGGCCACCGGCCCGGGCGGCGCCGCGACCCTCCTCGACATGTTCGAGGGGCGTCGGCAGCTGATCGTCTACCACCACATGCTCGAGCCGGATGACGAACATCCCTGCCCCGGTTGCTCCGCGTTCACCGACCACGTGCCGCACCTCGCGCACCTCAATGTCACGGACGTCACGTTCGCCATGGAGGCCGCCGCTCCGTTCGACGAGTTCCAGGCCTACATGGCGCGCATGGGGCGCCCCGACATCCCGATCTACTCCTCCGCGGGATCGACCTTCCGCGACGAGCTCAACCCCTCACCCCACGGCCCGGGCTCCTTCGGCCTGAGCGTGTTCCTGCGCGACGGCGAACGCGTGTACCGGACGTATTCGACCCAGGGCCGAGGCGTCGACGGCGTTCCGCTCCTCGACCTCAGCCCCTACGGCCGGCAACAGTCGTTCGAGGACTCGCCCGCCGGCTGGCCTCAGCGTCCCACCTACTCGTTCGGCAGGGTCCACGACGAGTACACCGAAGAGGAGCTCGCCGGCGTGGCCGCTCCGTCGACCACTGGACAGGTCGCCGACGCGCCCTAGATCGTCTTGAACTGCTCGAACGGCTGCCTGCAGGTGTCGCAGTAGCGCAGCGAGCGGCACGGGGTGGGGCCGAAGATGTTCTCCAGCCGCGTCGCCGTCGAGTTGCAGTAGGGACAGCGGTGCACGGCCGTCTGGAGCTGCAGCAGCGTCGTCGAGCCCTCTGCGCGCGGGGACGGCGGCGCGAAGCCTGCCTCGCGGAGCTTCTCGCGGCCCGCGGGCGTGATCCTGTCGGTCGACCACGAGTCGTCGAGCAGGACGTCGATCTGCGGCTCGCCGCCGAGTGCCGTCACGGCCGCTGCCATCTGCGTGCGCATCGCGTCGAGTGCGGGACAGCCCATGAACGTCGGCGTGAACTCGATCCGGACCCGGTCGCCGTCCACCGCCACGTCCTTGACGACGCCGAGGTCGACGATGGAGATCACCGGGATCTCGGGATCGGGGATCTCGGCAAGCGCATCCCAGACCGCTGCCTCGGTCAGCTGTGTCTTCGCTACCACTGGGCACCGACCGGCGCCGAGCGGCGCACCATCGTCATCTCGTCCCAGAGCTCGGCGAACTCGGCGCCCGGCGCGGTGCGCTCGACCGCCTCGACCTCCTCACGGCCGACCCGCTCCGCGAGTGCCGGCCGCAGGTCGGGCGCGACCACGCCAAGCGCGTACGGCCACAGCTCCTCGACCGCCTCGACGTAGCGCTCCTCGCGGCCCAGCCGCTCGAGCCACATCTCGGCATGGAGGCGGTGGTAGACCTCCTCGCGCTCGATCTTCGCGGCGATGCCGGCGAGCTCGGCGTCGTCGTGGGTCTTCAGCTGCTCGATCCGGATCGCATCCGCGGTCTCGTAGAGGACGTGTCGCGCGATCGTCCTCGCCCAATCAGGGACGAGCCGCAGCTGGACGAGCTGGGCGCAGCGGTACTCCTCCGGCTTGCGGTCGAAGGCGAGCGCGTCGGCATCCGTCCCGAGCTCTACGGCCGCGAGGTCATAGAGAGCGCGCGCGTGCCCGATCTCGTTCTGCGCGATCGACGAGAACGCGACGTCCTCCTCGAGGAAGGGCGCGATCCCCGTCCACTCGGAGTTGCGCCAGCCGAGGATCAGCTCGTCGTCGGCGAGCTCAAGGAGCAGCTGTGCCCGCTTGCTGTTCAAGCTCGCTCCGATGTTCAAGCTCGCTCCGACGCCGGCAAAGCCGGCGCCTCCGCGTCCGCGCGCTCCGTCGAGCCTACGCGCGCCCGAGCCTCCTTCAATCGCGCTTTGATCGAGTAGCCGTCGACGCGGCGGTACTTGAGGTCGAACTCGTCCGGGAACTCCTCGATCGCCGTGATCGCCTCGCGCGGCACGACCCAGAGCGCGACCGACTCGCCCCGCCGCGCGTAGAACTCGCGCGCGTACGCGTCCGCGAAGGCCTGGTCGGGCGCGTGGAACGAGCCGCCGTGCGTGAACGGTTGGCCCTTGCGCTCCTGGCGAAAGACCTCCCAGATCAACTAGGCCGCCTCCGCCAGGACCACCTTGGAGACCCAGTCCGTCTCGGCTCGCGAGAGCCGGCGGAACTCGAGCCGCTCCTGCGACGCAGGCCCGTGGCCGGTCACGACGGCGAGCAGCTTGTCCCAGTCGGGCTCGGTGTACTCCCAGACGCCCTCGTCGTTGCGCCGCAGCTTCGGATCGGGGATCTCGAGGCCGAGCTCGAGGATCTGCGGCACGTAGCCCTCGAGGAACTGCTGCCGCGCGTCCTCGTTGCCCTGGCTCTTGATCCGCCAGATCACCATCGGGTCCTCCTCGGCGGGGATCGCCGTCCCGTGGAAGTGCATCAGCGGCTCCCACCAGCGGGTGAGCGCCTCCTGCACCAGCTCGCGCTGCTCGGCGGTGCCGGTCACCATCGCGAGCACCGTGTCGCGGCCGTGGAGAATGTGGAAAGACTCCTCCCAGCAGACTTTCTTCATCACGCGCGCGTACGGCGCGTAGGAGCACTTGAGCAGGGCTTTCTGGCTGATGATCGCGGCCGCGTCGACGAGCCAGGCGATCACGCCGACGTCGCCCCAGCTCTTCGTGGGGTAGTGGAAAACGTTGTGGAACTTCGACTTGCCGGAGATCAGGTCGTCGAGGCAGCGCTCGCGCGGCTTGCCGAGGTCCTCGACGACGCGGTAGATCAGCTGGCAGTGGCCGACCTCGTCCTGGATCTTCGCCGTCAGCGCCAGCTTCCGCTGGAGCGTCGGGGCGCGCAGGATCCAGTCGCGCTCGGGGAGCACGCCCATCAGCTCCGAGTTGCCGTGCATCTCGATGAACTTGATCAGCCGGGCGCGGTACTCGTCCGGCATCCAGTCGTCGGTCTCGACGAGCCCGCCACCCTGGACGTAGTCGAGGAACTCCTGCTCGCGGGTCTCCATCGGCGCCTCCCTACCTAACGGTCGTTAGCATGAAGTGTATCGGCACTCGCAAAAACGAGCTGACCCGGCAGGCCGCCCGGCTTTTCGCCCAGAAGGGCTTCCACGGCACGTCGATGGGCGACCTCGCGGAGGCGATGGGCGTGCAGAAGGGATCGCTCTACTCCCTGACGGACTCCAAGCAGGAGCTCCTCTACGAGACGATGCGAGCCGGGGCAGCGGCGTTCCACGCCGGCCTCGACGCGCTCCCCGACGATGCGGGCGCCGCCGAGCGAATCCGGCTCGCGTTGCGCGCGCACCTGCGGGTCGTGGCCGAGCAGCTCGACATGGCGACCGTCTTCATCCGCGAGTGGCGGTACCTCGAAGGCGACCGGCGTGAGCAGATCATCGCCGAGCGACGGCGCTACGAGGAGCGGCTGCGAGCGCTCTTCCGTGAGGGGCGCGAGCACGGCGAGCTCCGCACGGACCTCGACGAGAACGCTGCCACGTTGCTCGTGCTCTCGGCCGCGAACTGGGCCTACACCTGGCTCACACCGGGACGGGACACGGACGCTGTGGCTGACTCGTTTGCGGCGATCCTCGTCGACGGCATCCGGGGATACGCCTCGCCGGGACACGCTCGCTGACTGATTTGTCAGTCAGTTTTTGTAGGTTTGAAGCCATATTGAAGGCGGTAGAGCGATGAGACCGGCGTGGTGCGCCGACCCTCGTTTCTCTCAAAGGAGAGCCTTCACATGCGGACACGGCTAGTTCTTCTCGTTGCCCTGGGAGCACTCGTGCTACCCGTTGCGACACATGCCGGCAACGGCATGCACGACGACCTCGACGCCCGTACGGGCGAAGTTGCGGCGACACAGGCTCAGCAGGACGCGGCCGAGGCGCTCGGCGCCGAGGCGCGCTGGAACACGTTCGGGACGCCTTCGTCCCTGCGGAAGGACGGCGGCTACCTGGCCACCGGTGTCGCCGGCGGCGACGCGGTCGCCGTCGCCCGCACGTTCCTCGACGCGAACGCTGCGCTCTTCCGGCTGTCCGCCGGCGGAGCCGCGCAGCTCGCGCTGTGGAACGACGCGGAGCTCACCGGCAGCGACGGGCACGCCGTCGTCTTCCGCCAGAAGTTCGGCGACCTGCTCGCCTCCGAAGGCGGGATGGTCGTCGTCGGAGTCGTCGGCGACAAGGTCGCGTACGCCTCCTCGTCGCTGACGGGCGACACCGCACTCGCAGCGCAGCCGGCGCTGACGGCCGCGCAGGCGTGGACGAAGGCGGCCGCGAACGCCGGCCGCAGCGTTTCGGTGCTCGCACTGGGCAAGGCGCAGCAGGGCGCAGACTGGACGACCTTCGCGGTCGACGGCTTCGCGCAAGTGCAGCGTGCCCGTCTCGTCGCGGTGCCGACGCCCTCCAATGGCGTCCGGCCGGCCTGGGAGACGCTCGTCGTCGATGTCGAGGGCGGTTCTGCAACGGCCTTCAACACGTTCGTCGATGCGGTCACTGGTGATGTGCTCGTCCGCAAGGACATCGTCGAGCAGTCGCACAGCACCGCCGAGGTCTTCACCGGCACCGTTCCGGCCGCCGACGGCGCGTGTGCGCCCGACAACGGCCCCTACACCGTCGCGTCAGGCGAGAGCGTCGGCTCCGTCGTCGTCGGCGTCGAGGCGACGATCACCGCGAACGACGCCGTGATCAACCTCGTCCGTGACGGCGTCGTCGTCGCGAGCCAGGACACCGCTTCGAGCCCCGAGGCGCTCGTCTACGACCCGAACGACGCGGGGACCGGCGTCTACCATGTCCGCGTCTGTGACTTCTCCGACGGCGCCGGCTGGACAGCTCCGACGACCTACACCGGCGAGATCGTCTTCAGCCCCGCTGGCACATCCTCGGCGACGCCGTACCCGCCCAAGTGGAAGGTCTTCCCCGCCAACCCGCTGCTCGGCGGTGACGCGTACCCGTGGAACATGCCGAGCACCGACAACCGCGAGCTGTGGTGCTGGGAGAGCACCGTCGGCCAGCCGCCGACGACGCTTCCCGAGTGCCAGCGTGAGGTGCAGAACCTGGCCTCCCGCTCGCCGTGGGACTTCAGCGTCCGCACCGGCACGCCCACCTTCACCACTGCGGGCAACAACGCACGCTCCGCGGAGGCGTGGGGCTCGCCGCTGACGCCCGGCCCGACCGGCTTCCGGCCGGTCAGCCCGACTCGTGAGTACTCGTACCCGTGGACGAACGCCTGGAGCGAGAGCAAGTGCTTCGCCCCGTTCGTGCCGGGTGTGAGCCACGACATCTCGGCCGCGACCACGAACCTGTTCGCGATGCACAACCGGATGCACGACTGGACGTACCACCTCGGACTCACCGAGCGGCACTGGAATGCCCAGGACTCCAACTTCGGCACCGGCGGCACGCTCGAGAACGATCCCGTCCTGGGTGACTCGCAGGCCGGCGCCGCGACCGGCGGCTTCCCGAGCTACCTCGGCCGCGACAACGCCAACATGGTCTCGCTGCCGGACGGGGTCCCGCCGATCACCAACATGTATCTCTGGCAGCCGATTGCCGGCTCGTTCTACCCGCCGTGCGTCGACGGCGACTACGACATGTCCGTGATCGGCCACGAGTACGGCCACATGGTCGAGAACCGCCTGATCGGCAAGGGCGGCACCCGCGGCGGCCACCACGCAGGCGCGATGGGCGAGAGCTCGGGCGACCTGATGGGGATGGAGGTGCTGAACGAGTACGGCTTCGTGCCCGTCTCCGGCGAGAACCAGTTCGCCGTCGGCGCGTACGTGACCGGCAACAAGCAGCGCGGGATCCGCAACTACGGCATGAACGCGAGCCCGCTCAACTTCTCCGACATGGGCTACGACCTCACCGGGCCGCAGGTGCACGCGGACGGCGAGATCTGGTCGGCGACGAACTTCGACATCCGGCAGGCGCTCGTCGCGAAGTACGGCAGCGGTGATCCACAGTCGCAGCTCGACTGCGCCGAAGGCCGCGTCCCGGTGAGCAGTTGCCCCGGCAATCGGCGCTGGGTGCAGATCATGTTCGACGCCTACCTGCTGATGCCGGTGGCGCCGTCGATGCTCGATGCCCGCGACGCGTACCTCGCCGCCGACCAGATGCGCTTCGGCGGAGCCAACCAGGCGGAGCTGTGGCAGGCGTTCGCCCGTCGCGGCTTCGGCTCCGGGGCGGCCGCGTCGAACACGGCCGCGGACACCGACGTCGATCCGACGCCGGACTTCGCGTCGCCGCTGCACTCGAACGCGACGGTGACGTTCACCGCCGCCGAGAAGCTGACGCCCGTCGCGGCCCGCATCTACGTGGGCAGGCACGAGGCGCGTGTCTCGCCGATCGCCGACACGAACCCGGCGACGACGGGTCAAAACCTCGACGAGACGGCGCAGTTCACACCGGGCGTGTACGAGTTCGTGGCACACGCTCCGGGTTACGGCCACGTCCGCCTGACCCGCCATGTCGGGGCCGGCGAGACCGTGACGATTGCGTTCTCGATGAAGACCAACTGGGCCTCGACGTCCAACGGCGCTACCGCGTCGGGCGACGGCACCCGGTTCACCGACCTGATCGACGACACCGAGGCCACGAACTGGGAGCGGACGGGCGCGCAGCCCAACGTCCAGGGCAGTCAGGTGACGGTCAACCTGAGCGGCACCGTGCAGACGGTGAAGCGCGTCCAGGTGAGCGCCATGTTGCGCCCGGGCCAGAACCGCTTCACGGCCCTGCGCCAGTTCGAGGTGCAGACGTGCCTCGAGAGCGCGACGAACGCGAACTGCTCGCTGCCGACCGGGTGGACGACCCGGGTGGCGAGTGCGCCCGACGCGTTCCCAGGCGTTCCGCCGCGGCCCGCTGCACCCGACCTGATCTTCCGCAGCTTCACGCTCGCGGCGGGGGTCAAGGCGACGCACGTCCGCATAGTCGTCGTCACGAACCAGTGCACGGGCGCCGACGCCTTCCAGGGCGAGCAGGACAACGATCCCGCCAACGGCACCGACTGTCGTGAGGGCTCGCCCGGAAGTGGGGCGACGGTCGAGCTGATCGGCGACTTGCCGCAGGTGGTTGCACCGCAAGACAACGACGTCCGGATCGCCGAGCTGCAGGTGTTCTCGTCATGAGGCGACTGCTGCTCACCGCCACTGCCGTCGCCGCCTCGCTCGCACTCGCGGGCGGGGCGGCGGGGCACGAGCTCGACCACGCCGCGCCGCTCGTGAAGGCGAACGCGCCGATCGGGACCGGCCTCAACGCGGGCGGCGCCGGGGCGACGTGGAAGCTGCTGACGACCTTCCCGACCGGCAACCCGCACACCGACCTCGACTTCTTCACGAAGGGCGGCGAGACGTACGCATCCGTCGGCACGCTCGCGATCGGCCCGAACGCAGGCGGGCAGACGATCGTGCAGCTGACGCAGCGCGGGCAGGTGGAGCCGCGGATCGTCGCGAGCCACCCATCGGCTTCGTGCATCAGCAACCCGAGCGCGGCGCTCGGGCTCCAGCACGACGTCGAGGCGACGCCGAAGGGGAACGCGATCCTCAACGCCGCGAACCCGGCGGCCGTTCGCACGGACACGCAGCTGCTCCTCGATGCGACGGACGCCTCCGGCCGCTGCCACGACCAGGGCGTCGCCGGTGTCTCCGGCGCGCCGCGCGGCGGGCTCGAGCTGGTCGACGTCACGAACATCGTCGATCCCGTCGAGATCGCGCTGACCAGCCACGTCGGCGAGGCGCATACCGTCAACGTCGACCCGAAGCGGCCGCACATCGCGTATGCCGTGACGTCGGACGCGATCACGGTCACAGGCGGCAAGCGGCAGAACGAGGTGCCCGGCTCCGCCGACCGCAACGACCTGGACGGCTTCGAGGTGGTCGACCTCTCGTCGTGCATGAACTTCCCGCTCGGCACGAGCGTCGACCTGAAGCGAATGCTCTGCAAGCCGAAGGTCTATCGCTATCGCTTCCCGACGCTCGACATGGCGCTCGGGCACAGCTTCAAGAGCTCCATCTACGGCTGTCACGAGCTCGAGGTCTACGCCGACGACCGCCTCACGTGCGGCTCCGGTGGAGCGTTGCTCGTGTTCGACCTGAAGGGCGCCTTCGACGACCGTGGCACGCCGTCCGACTATTCGGACGACAAGCCGCGGGGGACGCCGCTCGACTGCTCGGTGCGTCCGAGCAGCTCGGTGGGCCCGTACGTGACCGGCGCTCTGGTCACGGACTGCACGACGGCGGCGAATGGCTCCAGCCTCGACGTTCCGACCTGGCTGGCGGCGGGGGCGCCTTCGCTCGAGGGTGTGCAGCACGTCGGCAGCGTCCATCACCAGGGTCGTGGGGGGCCGTTCGCCTCGACCGAGGACAACGACTTCGACCACGAGGCCGAGCTGTCGGCGTCGCGCCGTCTCCTGCTGGCGACGGACGAGCGTGGTGGCGGCGTCACGCCTCCGGGCGCGACCTGCTCCGTCGGCGTCGACAACGCGGTCGGCAACGGCGGCATCCACGCGTACTCGGTCGACCGGCTCTCGACGACCGGTCCGGGAACGCCCGCCGAGGAGTGGAACGCGTACTCGCGCACACCTTCGGACGCGAAGGCGATCTTCCGTGTCCCGGTGCGGACCAAGGTCGAGGCGTCGCTCTGCACAGCCCATGTGTTCCAGCAGATCCCGGGTCAGAACCGGATCTTCATGGGCTGGTACTCGCAGGGGACGCAGGTCGTCGACTTCGTCGAGCACCCGGATGGCACCGTCGAGTTCACGAGTGCCGGCTGGTTCATCCCCGAAAACGCGAACACGTGGACGTCGGCGATCTTCAAGACCCGTGCCAACGCCGACGGCACGTTCACCTACTGGGGCGCCACCGGCGACTTCTTCATCGGCGCGAACGGCCGGAGTGCGATCGACGTCTACGAGGTGACCTTGCCGGCGCCGCCGCTGCCGGCCGGAGGCTGAGTGCGAAGGATCGTGCTCCTCGGGGTGCTCGCGGCGCTGCCGCTCGTCGTTGTCCCATTGGTCTGGGCCGCGACGGGCGGCAGCGACTCGCGCGACGCGGCGCTGGCCGACTTCCGCGACGTCAGCCGGTCGGCACCGGTGAAGCCTGCCCGGCCGGTCGAGTCGGTCGTCGCGACGCCGACGCGCGTGTCGTTCCTCGTGACGGCGGGAACCGGCGCCGAGGTCACGATCCGAGACGGCCGCGGCCGGCTCGTTCGGCGGCTCGGCCACTTCACGGCTCCCGCGCGGCAGCGCCTCGTTCTCGCGTGGGACGGGCGCGATCTCGCTGCGGGGAGGTACGTCGCCGTCGTCCTCGCTCGGGGCCAGAGCGCCCGCGCGCCGTTCCAGGTGCGACGATTGCCCGATGCGGACGACGCTGGTCGTGAATCCCTACGCGAGCCGGGTGACGCCTGAGCTCGCGGACGGAGGTCGCGCGCGCTCTCGGCGCCGTCGAGACGGTCTTCACCGAGCGGGCCGGACACGCCACGGAGCTCACCCGCGACGTGGAGACCGAAGCGGTCGTCGTCTTCTCCGGTGACGGTGGCTTCAACGAGGCGCTGAACGGCGCTCGGCCCGAAACCGTGCTCGGCTTCGTCCCCGGCGGCGGCACGAGCGTGCTGCCGCGCGCGCTGGGCCTGCCGCGGGATCCGCTCGGGGCGGCGCGCGCGATTGCCGCCGGCCGAACGCGCAGGATCTCGCTCGGCCGCGCCAACGGCCGCCGCTTCGGGTTCGCGGCGGGCGTGGGCCTCGATGCCGAGCTGATCCGCCGGATGGACGCCCACGGCCGCGACGAGAACGGGAAGCGGCCGGGCGACCTCGTCTTCGCCTGGACGGCATTGCGCGCGCTCGCCGCGCACCGGGTCCGCTTCGAGCCGGCGCTCGACGTGGCGGGTCACGGCCGCGCCGCCTTCGCGCTCGTCGCGAATGCCGATCCGTACAGCTACGTCGGCAAGATGCCGCTGCGCCTCCCGCGCGGCGTCCGGATCGACGGCGGTCTCGACCTGCTCGCACCGCGGTTCCTGCGCGCGCGGAACCTGCCGGGCGTCGTGCGCTACCTGCTCACCGGCCGCACCGGCCTCCCGCTCGTGCTGCTGCACGACAGCGACCGCATCGAGGTCCGCTGCGATCGTCCGATGCCGCTCCAGCTGGACGGCGAGGATCTCGGCGACGTGACGGAGGTCGTCTTCGAGGCGGAGCGCGATGCGGTGTCCGTGCTCGTGTGAGCTGTTGCGCTCGCGTTAACCTCGACATGTCACTATTGACAGGTGCAGCTGTCCCTCGTCTACTTCGGACATGCGCAGGCTCGCCGTTGCTGGTCGTGCTGCTGACAGGGTGCTCGGGCACGGACGACCCGGCTCCCCCGACGCCGCTGCAGCGTGAGATCCGCGGCCTTGCCGCCACGATGGAGGCGACCCACCCCGATCTCTTCCACGACGTGTCGCGCGAGGACTTCCGCGCCGAGCTGGAGACGCTCGTCGACACCGCGCCGGAGCTGTCCCGGGATCAACTCGTCGTCGGCCTGATGCGTCTGACGGCGCTGCCGGGCGAGCGCGACGGCCATACCGGCGTCTTCCCCTTCGACCAGCATCCACGGCCGCTGCACGTCTATCCGCTCCGGCTCTACGACTTCGCCGACGGCCTGCACGCGGTCGGCGCGCTCGGTGGGCAGGACGTGGTCGGCAAGCGGCTGACCGCGATCGCCGGGAAGCCGGTCGACGACGTGGTGGAGCTCGTCCGTCCTCTGGTGCCGCACGACAACGAGTCGAGTCGCCGCTGGCTGCTGCCCGAGTACCTGACGACCGCCGAGGTCCTGCGCGGGCTCGGGATCGCCGGGGGCGGCCCGTCGAGTTCAGCTTCGCGGGCGGCGTCGTCCTGCGGCTCGAGCCACAGCCGGCGCACGACGTGGCCGCCTCGCTTGGCAGCGCACTCGCGCCGCTGCCCGCTGCCACGACCCTGTCTGGCTCCGAAGCCTCGACGACGACCAGTGGCTGACGACGCTCGACTCCGGGCGTGTGGTCTACCTCGGCTACCGGCTGACGACGGGTGCGACCGACGAGCTCGCGGAGCGGCTGCTGCAGCTGGCGGCGCGGCCGTCGGTGCGTCGCGTCGTCGTCGACGTCCGCCTGAATCACGGCGGCAACAACCAGACCTACGCGCCGCTGCTCGACGTGCTCGAGCGACCCGCGATCGGCCGCAAGACTCGTGCTGCTCACCGGCCGCCAGACGTTCTCCGCCGCCGGGAACTTCGCCGCCGACGTCGCGCGCGTCGACGAAGGCGCGGATCGTCGGCGAGCTGGCGGGCGGCGCTCCGAGCCAGTGGGGCGACTCGACGCCGCTCGACCTCCCCCGAGCCGGACTGACCGCACACATTGCCACGATGTACCAGGACTTCGGCCCTGCAGAGGCCGTGATCGCCGGACGTGCTCGTCGAGCCGACCGCCGCCGACTTCCTCGCCGGACGGGATCCCGTTCTCGCCCGGGCGATGGCGCTGCCCTGAGAGGTAGAGTGCGCGCCGCGATGGCGAGCACCGTTCCCGCCGAGCGCGATCTCCGCCGCGTCATCGGCGACGGCGACTCGATTCCAGACGGCGAGGTCGAGGGCGTCGGCGAGCAGGAGCTGCTCGACCTCTATCGCTCGATGGTGCTGCTGCGGACGTACGACGAGCGCTCGGTCGTCTACCACAGCCAGGGCCGGATCGGCACGTACGCGATCTTCTGGGGCCACGAGGCGATCCAGGCCGGCGCGTTCCACGCGCTTGCGGACGAGGACTGGATCTTCCCCAGCTACCGCGAGTCGGCGATCGGGCTGCTGCGGGGCATGCCGGCCGCGACGATCCTCTCCTGGTGGCGCGGGCATCCGGCCGGCTGGTGGAATCCCGCCGACTACAACCTCGCTTCGATCTGCGTCCCGATCGCGACTCAGGTGCCGCACGCGGCCGGCCTCGCGTGGGGCAAGCGCTTGCGCGGCGAGACCGCCTGCGCGCTGACGTTCTTCGGCGACGGCGCCACCTCCGAGGGAGCCTTCCACGAGGGCGCGAACTTCGCCGCTGTGATGCGTGCGCCGCTCGTCCTTTTCTGCAACAACAATCAATGGGCGATCTCGACGCCGCTCTCGGCGCAGACGAAGGCCGAGGCCCTCGTCGACAAGGCGGCCGGCTACGGCATCCCGGGCACGCGGGTCGACGGCGGCGACGTGCTCGCCGTCCACGAGGCCGCCAGGGAGGCGGTCGCGCGCGGGCGCGCAGGCGAGGGGCCGAGCTTCATCGAGGCCGTCACCTACCGCTCGGCGCCGCATGCGACTGCCGACGACCCGAGGGCCTACATCGATCAGGAGCGGGTCGCCGAGGAGCGGGCGAACGAGTGCCTCGGCCGCTTCGAGGGGTACCTACGCCGGCAGGGAGTGCTGCACGACGACCTCGAGCAGGCGATCAAGGCGGAGGCGGCCGACGTGATGCGCGCCGGGATCGCCGCCGCCGAGGCCGAGCCTCCCGCCGACATCGGCCTGCTCTTCGAGCACGCGCTCGCCGACCCGCCGGCCTCGTTCGAGCACGACCTCGCCGAGCTGCGGAGGATCCTCGGTGGCTGACCGCTATCTCGTCGAGGCCGTCAACGACGCGCTGCACGTCGAGATGGAGCGCGACGCGAACGTGATGGTCATCGGCGAGGACATCGGCCGCTCGGGCGGCGTCTTCCGTGCGACCGCCGGGCTTCGCGACCGCTTCGGCGGCGACCGCTGTGTCGACACGCCGCTGGCCGAGGCCGGGATCCTCGGCTCCGCGGTCGGGCTCTGCATGGCCGGTTTCCGCCCCGTGTGCGAGATGCAGTACGACGCGTTCTCGTATCCCTGCCTCGACCAGCTGATCACGCACGTCGGCCGCTACCGCTGGCGCACCGGCGGGAAGATGACGTTCCCGATCACGATCCGCATGCCCTACGGCGGCGGCGTGCGCGCGCCCGAGCTGCACGACGACTCGCCCGAGACGTACTACGTGCACACACCCGGGATCAAGGTTGCGATCCCGTCGACTCCGGCCGACGCGAAGGGCCTGCTCGCCGCCGCGATTCGCGATCCCGATCCGGTCGTGATCCTCGAGCCGAAGCTCGTCTACCGCACCGAGCGCGGCGAGGTGCCGGACGGGGAGCACGTGGTGCCGCTGGGCAAGGCGCGTCTCGCCCGCGAGGGCTCGGATCTGACCCTTGTCGCCTACGGCGCGATGGTGCCCGTGTGCGAGCGCGCGGCCGATGAGCTGGACGCTTCCGTCGAGGTGCTCGACCTCCGTTCGCTGAAGCCGCTCGACGAGGAGGCGCTGCTCGCGTCGGCCGCGAAGACCGGCCGGGTGGTGCTCGTGCAGGAGGCGCCGCGAACGTGCGGCTTCGCCGCCGAGCTCGCCGCGATCCTCGCCGAGAAGGCGTTGCTCGACCTGCAGGCGCCGGTGCTGCGGGTGACCGGCTACGACGTCCCGTATCCGTACTGGACGATCGAGGACGCGTACATGCCGTCGGTCGCTCGGGTCGTCGATGCGGCGCGCAAGCTGCTCGACTTCTAGTGGCGGAGCACGTCCTTCCACTCGACGCCTCCGTCCTGCACGGATATTTCTCGCGCGAGCTCGAGCCGGTGCTCGTCGTCGACCCGGGCGACTCGGTCCGGTTCTCGACGCCGAACGCGGGCTGGCGTGTGGGAACGCGACGAGCCGTTCGAGCCGCGGAACCCGGAGCTCGACACCGGACACGCGCTCGCCGGTCCGATCGAGGTGCGCGGCGCTCGCGCCGGCCAGACGCTCGTTGTCCGAACCGACGACGTGACGCCGGGGCCGTGGGGCGTCACGTACGGCGGCCCGGATCACAGCATCGACTGGGAGCTCGCTGACGGTGTGGGGCGTGCGCTCGGACATGCCGTCGGGCTGGCGCCCTTCCTCGGCGTGCTCGGCATGCCGCCGGACGAGCCCGGCGTGCAATCGACGATCCCGCCACGGCGTTGCGGCGGCAACATCGACTGCAAGGAGCTCGTCGCGGGGACGACGCTCTTCCTCCCGATCGCGGTCGACGGTGCGCTCTTCTCCGCCGGCGACGGGCACGCCGCTCAGGGCGACGGCGAGGTCTCCGGGACGGCGATCGAGAGCCCGGTCGAGGCGACGGTCACGCTCGACGTCCGTGACGACCTGCCGCTCGAGTGGCCGGTCGCGCGGATCGACGGCGCCTGGCTCAGCTTCGGCTTCGACGAGCACCTCGGGCTCGCCGCCCGGGTCGCGGTCGACGGCATGCTCGACCTGATGGAGCGCGAGCTCGGCCTCTCGCGGCCGGACGCGCTCGGGCTCGCCTCCGTGGTCGTCGACCTCCGCGTGACCCAGGTCGTCAACCAGGTGCTCGGCGTGCATGCGGTCCTGCGAGACGACGTGCTCGGCGCTTAAGCGGCGCGCGGATCGAGCGTCTCTGCGCGATCGCCGGCGACGCCCTGCTTCTCGACGATCACAGAATCGTCCAGCCGCACGACGACGTCTTCGATCTCGCCGATCTGATGCCCGGCGACGAGGATGAACCGCGCACCGTCCGCTCGGATCAGCTCGTACTCGGCGCTTGTCAGCTGGACGCGATCCATGCAGTCGGGCCGGCTGCACTCGCAGAAGTAGGCGTAGCGATGGCCGTCGTTCCCGTGCCCGCCCGCCTGCTCCTGGACGCGCTCGTTGACATCCCGGAACAGGGCTTCGTTGTCGGCCAGCCGTCGCTTGTGATCGTCGGTCATCGTCCGCCACAGTAGCCGCGACTCGTTGGCCCGGTCAGAATTCTCGAATGAGCGAGCGGCTGCGCCTCTGGCTGGAGCCCGGGCAGCACGGCTATCGGCTTCGGGATGCCGCCACGGGCGAGCCCGTTCGCTGGGAGGACGAGCGCCTCCGTGTCGTGGCCGCCGCCGGCGTCACCTACCGGCCGGAAGCCCTGCCCGACTCCTTCGTTCGATCCTGGGAAGCGGCTCGCGCTCGTGGCCGAGCCGGCGAACGAGCACGATCCGAACGCTGTCGCGATCTGGAACGCAGAGCGCACGCTCCAGCTCGGATACGTGCCGGCAGCGGTCGCGCCGGAGCTCGGCGGCGACGAGCAGGCAGTCTCGCTCTGGCGAGTCGACGGCGGCCTGCGCGTCCTGATCGTCCCGGCCGACGCCTGGGTCGGACTACCCAGCCAAACAGCTGAGCTAGGCTCAACCGCCGTGGCGTACGAGTTCAAGCTGCCCGACCTGGGCGAGGGCCTGACCGAGGGCGAGGTCGCCCGCTGGCTCGTGACCGAGGGTCAGGAGCTCGCCGAGGACGACCCGCTGGTCGAGATCCAGACCGACAAGACGACGGTCGAGATCCCGTCGCCCGCCGCAGGCACCGTGACCCGGATCCTCGTCGCCGAGGGCGAGGTCGTCCCCGTCGGCACCGTGCTCGTCGTGATCGGCGCCGACGGCGCCGAGCCGGCCGCTGCGGCGCCGGAGCCGAAAGCGGCTGCCGCTGCCGCCGCCCCGAGAAGAGAAAGTGTTGATTCAACACAAGCTCGTGTCCAAGCGACCCCGATCGTACGCCGGATCGCCGCCGAGCTGGGCGTCGATCTGGCTCAACTGAGCGGCACAGGGCCGAACGGCCGTATCACCGAGGCCGACGTGCGGAACGCGGGCGGTGCGGAGACTTGTGTTGAATCAGACACAAGCCCTCGAGGGGCGGCGCGAGCCCGTGCGCGGAGTGCGCCGGCAGATCGTCGAGCACCTGACGAAGGCCCACCGCGAGGTGCCGGCCGTGACGTTCGTCGAGGAGTGCGACTTCACCGACGTCGACC
Organism: uncultured Gaiellaceae bacterium; assembly: GCA_963765705.1. GTDB lineage: Bacteria > Actinomycetota > Thermoleophilia > Gaiellales > Gaiellaceae > Gaiellasilicea. The sequence continues at coordinate 59,877 of CAVXXJ010000011.1, read as the reverse complement.
TCAAGCAGCTGCTGCCGCTCGCGCTCAAGGCGGTGGCGGCGTCGCTCGCCGAGTTCCCGGAGCTGAACGCTCGCCTCGAGGGCGACGAGATCGTCTACCTCGACCGCTACGACCTCGGCGTCGCCGTGCAGACCGACGAGGGACTCGTCGTCCCCGTCGTCCGCGGCTGCGACTCGGCCTCGCTCGAGGAGCTCGCGACCGAGGTGGAGCGGCTCGCCGGATGCCGCCCGCGGCGGGACGCTGAAGCCGGAGGAGCTACGCGGCAGCACGTTCACGATCACGAGCGCCGGCAAGCTCGGCGGCGTCTTCGTGACGCCGCTCGTCAACCACCCCGAGGTCGGCATCCTCGGCATCCACCGGATCGGCCCGCGCCCCGTCGTCCGCGACGACGAGATCGTTGTGCGCCGTATCGGCAACGTCTCGGTCACGTTCGACCATCGCGTCGTCGACGGGGCGCGGGCGGCGGCGTTCACGCTCGACGTGATCGCGCGCCTCGAGTCCGGTCTCCCCTCCTAGCGGTCGCTCCCCCTAGTTGTCGTTGTTCCGCTTGTTGTCGTTGATCTGTGCGCGGATCTCGCCGCCGCGGCCACTTGCTGGAGTGGACGTTGGCGTAGGCATGCCCTGCCCGCATCGCGGCGAGGATCTCGGCGAAGTTGCCCGCCTCGATGCCCTGGCCGACCGGTCCGATCACGTCGGCCGAGCTGATCTCACCCTGTGACCGTGCCGACGCCGTGCGGGCGACCGGATCGGGCTTGGTCCCGCCGCCGCACAGGAAGTACGAGACGCCGCCGTTGATTCCGGCCTTCCCGAAGTGCACGTGCGCGAACAGGACGTTCCCTTCGAGCCCCGAGTAGCTGAGCTCGTACGCGAGCTTGGTGCCGTCGTCCGAGAGCTCTGCCTTGAACGAGCCGGTCGCGACCGTCGAGACGTCGATGTTCTCCTGGTAGCCGGTCATGTCCAGGCCCTTGAAGTGCTTCGACCCGCCGCCTGCGATGGCGTACGAGCCCAGCGCCGAGCAGCCCGATCACCACCGCCAGTACGAGTCCCCTGAGTGCAACGCTTCCTCATACTCCGGCCTCCCTTTGTGCGTCGGTCAACGGGCCCCGATCGAGCCGCCATTTCGACCTACGTGAGAGAGCGAGGACCGGTTTTAGGCGACCGCGAGCTCGGCGGGCAGGTGCGGTTCGAGCATCGCCTCGATCCGCGGCGCGCTGGTCCGGCCGTCGAGGCGCGAGACTGCCTTCTTGTCCTTGATCAGGACGAGCGTCGGGACGACGTCGACCTTGAAGCGCTCGGCGAGCTCGGGGTTCGCGTCCACGTCGACGCGGCGCACGCGCAGCCGGTCGCGCTCCTTTCGCTCCAGGTGGGCGAGCAGGCTCTCCATCCGCCGCGCGGGGCCGGATCGTTCGGACCAGAAGAACACCAACTGGGGCCGGTCGTCGATCACAGATTCTCCTCCTGAGCGGGGGCGTACGGGTCGCGTGTTGTATGTCCAGAAAACGCCGCGTCGAAACTCGACCCGTCAATACACTGGGCGGACGATGGGCGACTGGTACACGATCGGGCTGGCGCTCGGCCTCGGGATCGCGCTCGGCACGCTCTTCGCCGGGCTGCTCTCCGCAACCCCGCTCGGACGCGCGACTGCCGTCGTGCTCGCCGGCGCCGGCGGGGCGCTCGTCGGGGTGCTCATCGAGGACTGGACGGAGATCGTCGCCGGCGGGGGCGGAGGCGTGCTCGGCGCCGCCGCTGCCGCGATCGTCGTCGCCGGGGCGTTGCGGCGCGGCGGCACGCGGGGCGGGCTCGCGCTGATCGTCGCCGCCGTCGCGGCGGGGCTCGCCGGGCTCGCCTTCGTTCCGGTCGTCGGGTATCTCGAGGCGGTTGCGCTGCCCTTCCTCGCGGTCCGGCTCCGCCGGACCCAGGCCGAGCGGTACGCGGGCCTGCGCACTCTTGCCAAGGACTGAGTGCCAGCGGAAGGCGCTCATCCTGGTCGTCATCGACGGCCTGACGCCGTCGATGCTCGAGGACACGCTCGAGCGCGCGCACCGCACCCGCGCTCGCCCTGCTCGCCGAGCACGGCCGCTACCGCCGGGCGATCTCGACGTTTCCGTCGCTGACGCCGGTCTGCCTCTCCTCGCTCGCCACCGGCGCGCACCCGGACGTCCACGAGATCCCGCACCTCGTCTGGTACCACCGCGGCGAGCAACGGCTGGTCGAGTACGGCTCGTCGTTCGGGGCGGTGCGCGCGGCCGGCACGAGGCAGTCGCTGCTCGACACGGTCTACGGGCTCAACGCCAGCCATCTCGGCAAGAACGCGGTGACGGTGTACGAGGCGCTCGAGGACGAGGGGCTGACGGCCGCCGCGGTGAACATCACCTGCTACCGCGGCCGCACCGAGCACCGCCCGACGGTCACCGTCCCCGTCCTCACCGCGTCCCACGCTGGGGCCGAGCCGGTTCTTCTTCTACAACCTCTTCGAGTCGGACGTGACGGGCGCGCCCCTGTCGGTGCGCAACCGGTCGCGCGGGACGATCGACGCCTACGCGGCGGCGGTCGGCCGCTGGCTCGTCACCCGCGACGGCTTCGACTTCCTCGTCTTCTACCTCTCCGACTACGACTACGCCTCCCACGTGCAGGGGCCGGACGCCGCGCACGCCGCACTGGCCCGCTGCGACGACGCCGTCGGCGGGCTGATCGAGGCCGCGGGCGGGCCGGACGAGTTCCTCGAGCGCTACGCCGTCATCCTCTGCTCCGACCACGGGCAGACACAGGTCGACGAGGTCGAGCGGCTCGAGAGCACGTTTCCGGAGGCGATCGTGACCGCGTCGAACCGGGCGGGCATGGTCTACGCGGACGGCGACGCCGCCGAGCTGGCCGCCCGTCTCGACGGCAACCCGAGCGTCGACGTCGTGCTCTACCGCGAGGGTGACGGAGGCGGTGGCGCGGCGGGACGGCGAGGAGCTGCGGTTCACGCCCGACGGGACGAGCGGCGACGCCGCGATCCTCGACCACCCGCAGGGGCTGGAGCGCGCCTGGGCGGCGCTCGCGAATCCGAATGCCGGCGAGCTGATCATCTCGGCGGCCGCGGGCTGGGAGTTCGCCGACCTGGCCGGCCGGCATCACGCGGGCGGCGGCTCGCACGGGTCGCTGCTGCGCGGGCGACTCCGAGGTGCCGATGCTGACGGTCGGGCTCGAGACGCTGCCGGGCTCGATCGTCGAGGTGATGCCCGCCGCGCTCGAGCACTTCGGCGTCGCGCTGCCGGCGTACGCGCGCGTGCCGGCGCGCGCGTGAGGATCGGGCGCCGAGCTCGCCGCGCATCCTTCGGCGCCGCGGGATCGGCGACGCGCGGGTGCTCGCCGCGATCGCCGCCGTACCGCGCGAGCTGTTCGTCCCCGAGGAGCTGAGGCGGCGCGCCTACGACGATCGCGCGCTCCCGATCGGCCATGGGCAGACGATCTCGCAGCCGTTCATGGTCGCGACGATCTGCGCCGCGCTCGAGCTCGCGCCCGGACGTCGCGCGTCCTGGACGTCGGCACCGGCTCGGGGTATCAGGCGGCGGTGCTGGCGGAGCTCGCCGCGGAGGTCGTGACGATCGAGCGCGTGCCGGAGCTCGCCGAGCGGGCGCGCGAGACGCTCGCGCGGGCAGGGCTACGAGCGCGTCGAGGTCCGGGTCGGCGACGGCACGCTGGGCGTGCCGGACCGCGCGCCCTTCGACGGGATCGCGGTCGCGGCCGCTGCGCCTGCCGTCCCGGAGACGCTCTACGACCAGCTCGCCGTCGGCGGCCGCGTCGTCGTCCCGGTCGGCAGCCTCCGCGACCAGTGGCTCGAGGTCGTCGTGCGCGGCCCGGACGGCCCAGAGGTCGCACGGTCGGTTCCGTGCCGGTTCGTGCCGCTCGTCGGCGCCGCAGGGTTCGACGAGTAGCCCGCGGGGTACGAGGCCTCCTCGTGAGCAGTCCTAGGGCATCGATGCTCGTCCGTGCGCCCGTTCTCGTCCGCGGCATTCGCCTCGGCGAGGTGGAAGCCGTGCTCCTCGACCCGGAGGCTCCGCGCATCCTCGGCCTCGACGTGCGCTGCGGCGACGGCTCGAACCGGTTCCTGCCGTACACGACGGCACGCGTGCGGGGCGACGCGATCGAGATCGACAGCACGCTGCTGCTGCTCGACGAGCAGGAGCTCGCGTTCTACCGGAGCCGTGGGCGCGCGCTCACGGCCGTGCCCGAGCTCGCGGATGCGCTGATCGCGCCGGACGGAGGGCTCGAGGTCCCCTCCCTGCCCGCTGCTAGGGTCGGCGCGTCCATGCAGCGTTCCTCCGCCCTCCGCGCCTCGGACGTGCTCGCCCGCGCGCGCGTGGCGCTCGGCCGCCCGCAGAACTGGCTCCAGCTCGCACGCTTCTGCGCGGTCGGCGCGAGCGGGTTCGTCGTCAACCTCGTCGTCTACGCGCTCCTCCTCCGTGGCGCCGGCCTGCACTACCTGCTCGCGGCCAGCGGCTCCTTCCTCGTCGCCGTGACGAGCAACTACACGTGGAACCGGCTCTGGACGTTCCGCCGCCAGCGGGGTCACGTCGGCTACCAGGGGCTGCGGTTCCTCGTCGTCTCGACGTGCGCGCTCGGCGCGAACCTGGTCGTCCTCTACGTGCTCGTCGAGGCTCGGCGTCGACAAGCTGCCCGCCCAGGCCGCCGCGATCGTGCTCGTCACCCCGCTGAACTTCGTGGGAAACAAGCTCTGGTCCTTCGGGCGCTAGCAGCGTTCGCGGTCGCGCTGGCGCTCGCAGCGCCCGGCGCTGCTGCGCACTGCCCCCACCGAGCCGGTCTACGACGAGGACGGCCGGCTCGTCGAGGTGCCGTTCGCCCCAGCCGCCGGTGCGGCACGGCTGACCGAGAAGCAGGCGACCGAGATCCTCCTGCGCTTCCCGAAGGTCGCCGACTGGCTCGACCGCTACCCGCCCAAGCCGATCGACCGACGCCGAGTACCGGGCGGCGACCGACGAGTGGATCGTGAAGGCCTGGTCGGGCGACGCGGGGCAGATCGTGCTCGGGAAGGTCGACGACGACACCGGCTCGGTGCAGCGAGGCGTGGACCGGGCCGCAGGTCGCCTGGACGATGGCGCGCGGCGGCGCGCGGCGCCTTCGGCGGCAAGACGATCAACGGGATGTGGCTCTGGCTCGCGTTCTGCGCCGCCTTCTTCGTCGGCCTCGCGAACCTGCGGCGGCTGCTGCTCGCTGCGCAACCTCGATCTCCTCGCCCTGCTCTCGTTCTCGATCTCGCTTCGCTTCTTCAACGAGGGCGAGATCTTCTGGAGCGCTCCGCTCGCCTATCCGCCGCTGCTCTACCTGCTCGGACGCTGCGTCTGGATCGCGCGCCGCAACCGGCCGCCACGGGCCGGGACGCCGGTCTGGCCGATCTGGCTGCTGGCGGGCGCCGCCGTCTTCCTCGGCGGGTTCCGGGTCGGGCTGAACGTGGAGGCCGCAGCGCAGCGTCATCGACGTCGGCTTCGCCGGCGTCGTCGGCGCGCAGCGGATCGCGAACGGTGAGATGCCGTACGGGCACATGCCGATCCAGGGGAGCCTGAAGCCGTGCGGCAGCGCCGACGCGGAGGGGGAGATCCGCGAGCGGATCCAGACCAACGGGCGCTGCGAGGCCTCCAACGCGCGCGGCGACACGTACGGGCCGGTGTCGTACCTGGCCTACCTGCCCGGGTACGCCGTCTTCGGCTGGACCGGGAAGTGGGACGAGCTCTGGGCCGCGCATGCGACCTCGCTCCTCTTCGACGGGCTCTGCCTGCTCGGGCTCGCGCTCGTCGGGCGGCGGTTCGGCGGGCCTCGACTCGGCGCGACGCTCGCGTTCGCGTGGGCGGCGTATCCGTTCACGCTCTACGCCTCGAACTCGAACACGAACGACACGATCATGCCCGCGTTCCTGATCTGGGGCTTCTGGCTCGCCTCCTCCGCCTGGGCGCGCGGGGCGGCCGTCGCGCTCGCGGGCTGGACGAAGTTCGCCGGCGCTGCTGCTCGCGCCGCTCTGGCTCTCGTACCCGAACGGCTGGCGGCTACCCGGCGCGAAGCGCTTCGCGCTCGCGTTCGTCGGCGCGACGCTCGCGGCCTTCCTCATCCTCCTGCTCGAGCCCGACCCGCTCCACGCCGCCCGCGTCTTCGGCGAGCGGACGTTCGGCTTCCAGCTCGACCGCGACTCGCCGTTCTCGCTCTGGGGCTGGGGCCAGTACCACGCGGCGGGCGTGCCGGACCTCCACGTCGTCCAGCAGGTCCTGCAGGTGCTCGTCGTCGCGGGGGCGGTGCTGGTCGCGTTCGTGCCGCGCCGCAAGTCGATCCTGCAGCTCGCCGCGCTCACCGCCGCCGTCCTGATCGGCTTCGAGCTCGTGCTGACGCACTGGTTCTATCTCTACATCCCCTGGTTCTTCCCCTTCGTCGCCTTCGCCGTGCTCTCGACCCGTGCCCGCGTCCCGTCGGTTCACTGAGCTCGCGGCCGCGCTGGCGGCCGCGCTCTTCCTCGGCTCCTGGGGCGCTGCTCCACACCGGCTGGTACGACGAGAACGAGATCGTCGACATCCCCGTCTACGAGACGTACGGGAACGCGATCGAGTCCGGTGACGGTGCCCTACCGGGACATCCGGCCCGAGTACCCGCCCGGGGCGCTCCCGGCATTCGTCGTGCCCGCGCTCCTGAGCGACGACCAGGAGGGCTTCCGCGACGTCTTCGAGTGGCTGATGGCCGCCTGCGGCGTCGCGGCCGTGCTGCTCGCGGCCGTCGCGCTGGCCGGGCTGGGCGCGTCACGTGCGCGGACGGCCGCGGCGCTCGCCCTCGTCGCCGGCTTCCCGCTCCTGCTCGGATCCGTCGTGCTCACCCGCTTCGACCTCTATCCCGCGGCCCTCGTCGCCGGCGCGCTCGCGGCGCTCGTCCACCGCCGCGACCGGCTCGGCTTCGGCGTGCTCGGCGCGGCGGTCGCCGTGAAGCTCTACCCGGCGGTGCTCGCTCCCGCTCGCCGCCGCCTACGTCTGGCGGCGGCGCGGACGCCGCGAGGCGCTCGTCTGCCTGGGCGTGGCGGCCGGTGTCGTCGTGCTCGTGTTCCTCCCCTTCCTGCTGGTCGCGCCCGACGGGGTCGCGCACAGCATCGGCCGCCAGCTCTCGCGCCCGCTCCAGATCGAGAGCCTCGGCGCGGCGCTCTACCTCGCCGCTCACCACCTGCTCGGGCTGGACGTCGAGATGCGCTCGGGGCACGGCTCGCAGAACCTGCACGCGACCGGCACCGGAGTCGCCGCGGTGCTGCTCAGCGTCGTCCAGCTCGGCGACGCTCGTCTGGATCTGGCTGCGCCGGCCGGGCACCGCCGAGGAGCTCGTCCGCTGGAGCGCCGCGGCGCTCGTCGCGTTCGTCGCGCTCGGCAAGGTGCTCTCGCCGCAGTTCCTGATCTGGCTCGTGCCCGTCGTCGCCGCTCGTCGCCGGGCTGCGTGGGCTGCGCGCGTCGGTGCTGCTCGCGGTCGCGCTCGTGCTGACGCAGCTGTGGTTCCCGTCGCGCTACTGGGACCTCGCGCGCGAGCTCGACCCGCTGCCCTCCGGTGCTCGTCCTCGCCCGCGACCTCGTCCTCGTCGCGCTGCTCGTCGTCCTGCTCAGGGATAGTCGACGCGAACCGGCTCGATCGCCGTAGCGCGTCCGGACGCGTCGCAGTCGACCAGCGCCCCCTCGATCCGGACGCCGCCCTCGGCGGTCTCGAAGCGGACGGGCATGCCGGTGCGCATCCGGTAGATCGCCGCCTCGGCCTTGACGCCGATCACCGAGTCGTGCGGCCCCGTCATGCCGACGTCGGTGATCGCCGCCGTGCCGCCGCGCTGGACGCGCGCGTCCGAGGTCTGCACGTGGGTGTGCGTGCCGAGCACGGCGGTGACGCGGCCGTCGAGCCAGTGCGCCAGCGCGACCTTCTCGCTCGTCGCCTCGGCGTGGACGTCGACGACGATCACCGTCGGCCTGCGCCTCGCGCCTCCTCGACGAGCCCGTCGATCACCTCGAACATCGAGACGGCCGGGTTGAGGAAGAGCGAGCCGAGCACGTTGATCACCGCCACGGGCGTCCCGTCCTCGGCGGCCGCGACGGTCAGGCCGCGGCCCGGGCGCCGAGGCGCGAGAAGTTCGCCGGCCGGATCACGGTCTCGGAGCCGACGAGGTAGGCGTTGATCTCGGAGCGCCGCCAGGTGTGGTTGCCGAGCGTGATCACGTCCGCGCCGGCGGCCAGGATCCGGGCGGCGAGCTTCGGGCGTGATCCCGACGCCGTCGGCAGCGTTCTCGCCGTTGACGATGCAGAATGCCGGCGCCGAGCTCCTCGCGCAGCGGGCGCAGGCGTTCCTCGAGCGCACGCCGGCCCGGCGCGCCGACGACGTCCCCGACGAAGAGGATTTTCAGCGAACCGAGAGCGACGCGGCCGGGCGCACCGACAGCGACACGTTGTTGCCCGCGTCCTGCGTGTAGCGGGCGAGCGCCTGGCGCTCGACGGCGGTCAGGTCGACGACGACGCCGATCTTCGAGGCCGCCTTGGCGACGGCGGAGCCGACCGTGAGCGAGGGATCGGCGCGCAGGTGCGTGAGCGAGACGACGACGGACGGCGCCGACTGCGGCCGGATGTCGATCCGCGCGCCGTACGTCCGGTTCGAGAGCACGAAGTCGGTGATCCCGACGACCGTTCCGGTCACCGGCGAGTAGACGTCGGTGCCCGGCGCCGCGCCCACCGACGAGCGCCGACGTGCCGGGGCCGCGGTCGCCGCGGAGCTGGTACCAGACGAGCCGTCTCGTCCGTGCCTGCGAGCCGGTGCCAGAGCCGCGCGAAGAGGCCGGCGTTCCCCTGGCGCCCGACCGGGTCGAGCGCGAGCGAGCCGTCGCCCGCGTGGTGGTAGCCGAGCGCGGTGACCGCGCTCTGGGCGACGGGAAGCTGGATCTGCACCGAGCCGACCATGGCGACGATCTGTGGCAGCGGCTGGCCGCCCGGGAGCACGTTCGCCGCGGCCATCGGCTGCGTCGCGACCGGCGTCGCCGTCCAGGTGCCGAACGCGGTCAGCAGCAGGGTCAGCAGCAGGACCGCCGAAAGGAGAGACGGTCACCAGGAACCGGGCGGCGTGCCGCTCGGGTCGCCGCCTGCGGGCGCGCATCCGCTTCCAGCTCTCTCTGGGAGCACGCGGGCGCACCGCGCGCCGGTTTCGGGCCGAAGCCATGGGCGGCACCATAGCCGACCCTGCCGAAACCTTCCAGCTCGCGGGCTGGCTCACGTGCCGAACCTTACGAACGGGCAGAGGACGGACTGACGTACCCTTGATCGTGTGAGCGCCTTTCCCGCCACGCGCCTGCGCCGCCTGCGCCGCACCGACGCCCTGCGCGCGCTCGTGCGCGAGACGCGGCTCGACCTCGACGACTTCGTGATGCCGTACTTCGTCGGGCCGTCGACCGTCCGGAACGAGGAGCTGCCCGGCATGAGCCGCTTCTCGGTCGAGGATCTCGTCGCCGAGGCGGGCGAGCTCGCCGCGCTCGGCGGCAAGGCGCGTGCTCCTCTTCGGCGTCCCCGAGGAGAAGGACGACGAGGGCTCGGGCGCCTGGGACGAGGACGGGATCGTGCAGCGGGCGCTGCGGGCGCTCCGCGCCGAGCATCCCGGAGCTCGTCCTCGTCACCGACGTGTGCCTCTGCGAGTACACGTCGCACGGCCACTGCGGCGTGATCCGCGACGGCGAGGTCGCGAACGACGAGACGCTCGAGCTGCTCGCGCGGACGGCCGGTCAGCCACGTCGAGGCCGGCGCCGACGCCGTCGCGCCGAGCGACATGATGGACGGCCGCGTCGGCGCGATCCGCGAGGTGCTCCCGGAGACGCCGATCGTCGCCTACGCGGCGAAGTACGCCTCCGCCTTCTACGGCCCGTTCCGCGACGTCGCCGAGTCGACGCCGTCCTTCGGCGACCGCCGCGGCTACCAGATGGATCCGGCCAACGTCCGCGAGGCGCTGCGCGAGTGCGAGCTCGACCTCGCCGAGGGCGCCGACGTGCTGATGGTGAAGCCGGCGCTGCCGTACCTCGACGTGATCCGCGCCGTCCGCGAGCGCTTCGACTGCCCGGTCGCCGCGTACAACGTCTCGGGCGAGTACGCGATGGTGAAGGCGGCCGCCGCCGCCGGGCACCTCGACGAGCGCGCGGCCGCGCTCGAGTCGCTGACCGCGATCAAGCGTGCCGGCGCCGACCTCGTCTTCTCGTACTGGACGAAGGACCTGGCGACGTGGCTCTGAGGCAGACGTCCGAGCTCTGGCGCGGCGCGCCGAGCGGCTGATCCCGGGCGGCGTCAACTCGCCGGTCCGCGCGATGCGCTCGGTCGGCCTCGACGAGCCGGTCTTCATGCGCAGCGGCAGCGGCTCGACGATCGAGGACGTCGACGGGAACCGCTACGTCGACTGGGTGCTGAGCTGGGGCCCGCTCGTCTTCGGCCACGCCGACGCCGAGACGCTCGCGGCGATCGAGGACGCCGCCGCCGCGCGGCACGACCTTCGGCGCGCCGACCGAGGCCGAGGTCGAGCTCGCGGAGGAGATCGTCGACGCCGTGCCGTCGGTCGAGATGGTGCGGCTCGTCTCCTCCGGCACCGAGGCCGCGATGAGCGCGATCCGGCTCGCGCGCGGCTTCACCCGGCGCGACCGGATGCTCAAGTTCGCCGGCTGCTACCACGGCCACTCGGACGGCCTGCTCGCGAGCGCCGGCTCCGGGCTCGCCACGCTCGGGATCCCGTCCAGCCCGGGCGTGCCGACCGGCACGACCGCGCGACACGTCGTCACGACCTTCAACGACCTCGATGCGACCGCGGCCGCGGTGGAGCGCTACGGCGAGGGCCTCGCGGCGATCGTCGTCGAGCCGGTCGCCGGGAACATGGGCGTCGTCCCGCCCGCGCCGGGCTTCCTCGAGGCGCTGCGCGCGCTCTGCGACGCCTCCGGCGCGCTGCTCGTCTTCGACGAGGTGATCACCGGCTTCCGCGTCGCCCGCGGCGGCGCGCAGGAGCGCTACGGCGTCTACCCCGACCTGACCATCCTCGGCAAGATCGTCGGCGGCGGGCTGCCGGCGGCGGCGTTCGGCGGCCGCGCCGACGTGATGGAGCGGCTCGCGCCGGCCGGCGACGTCTACCAGGCCGGCACGCTCTCCGGCAACCCGCTCGCGACCGCGGCCGGGATCTCCGTGCTGCGCCGGCTGCGCGACGCCGCGCGTCTACGAGCAGCTGGAGGAGAAGGGCGCGCGGCTCGAGGCCGGGCTGGCGCCGTTCGGCCGCGTGCAGCGCGTCGGCGCGATGGCGACGCTCTTCCTCGCCGGCGCGGAGATCCGCAACTTCGAGGACGCGAAGACGAGCGACACCGAGCGCTACGGCGCCCTCTTCCGCCACCTGCTCGAGCGCGGGATCTACGTCGCGCCGTCGCAGTTCGAGTGCCTGTTCGTCTCGCTCGCCCACTCCGACGCCGACATCGACCGGACGGTCGAGGCCGTTGGCGAGTTCTTCGACGACTGATCTCTGGGAGACGCTCGCCGCGGAGGCTGCGGCCGAGAGCCCGCTCTGGGGCGAGGCGCTGCGCGCCGAGCCGGAGCGCGAGCGGGATCTTCGGGCCGCTGGCGCCGGAGCGGTTCGCGCTCGGGCTGGAGACGATCTACGAGGGCTACCTCGTCCACTACGGGCAGCCCCGCCTGTTCGAGCCCGGCGACGGCGAGACGGCGCTGCTGCTCGGCGACTACCTCTACGCGCACGGCCTCGTCCGGATCGCAGCGACCGGCGAGCTCGACGCCGTCGTCGTCCTCGCCGAGCTGATCTCCACCTGCGCTCACCTCCGGGCCGAGCAGGCCGACGGCGACGGCGAGGCCTGGGTCGACGCGGTCGCGCAATCTCGGCGGCGACCCCGACTCCGCCGCCGTCGAGCAGGCGCTCGCCGCGCACGCGAGCCGCTTGGTAAGCTCGCGCCCGTGACCGCCTGGCTCGTCGCCAACGCCGCCGAAGAAGGCCGCAACGTCATCCTCGGGATGCTCGTCACCGGCCTCGTCTTCGTGCTCGTGATCGCGCTGGGCGAGACCTCGCGCGCGCTGCGTCACCGCCGCAAGCACTAGCTGCCGGTAGAACGACGCTACTCTGACACCGGCGTCTTCGTGGCCGACCTCGCGACGGGTGCTGAGCGGCTCCTCGTTTCTTCGGCGCGCGATCCGGCGTGGTCGCCGGACGGACCGTCGATTGCCTTCGACACGGGCTTCGGAATCCGGCCAGTTACGAGCGGCGGCGGCAGGCCCACCCGCGTGACGAGGCTGAACGGCTTCGCCGAAAGCGCGAGCTGGCTGCCTGCTGCTCCGCGTTAGTGCGGGCGCTCGGCCCTGTGGAGGAAGCTTCCGACGACCTCGAGATAGCGCTCCGTCTCTTCGAGGACAGGCGTGTGCGAGCTGTGCTCGAAGACGACCTCGCGTGCTTGCGGTAGCCCGTTCATCGAACGTCGCGGCGATCGACTCCGTCGAGAGGTCGTGGCGGCCGCGGATGACGAGCGCCGGCAGGTCGAGCTCGCCGAGTCGCGGGCGGACGTCCCACCCCTGCAACGCGCCCGTCAGAGTCCACTCGTTCGGTCCCCACATCGCGCGGTAGCTCTCGCCGGCCGCGCTCCGGCAGCATCCGCTCGATCTCGGGCGGGAGTGTGTCGCCGCGGTAGAAGTGGCGTGCGCTCATGACGGCGTCGGCGGCCTCGTACTCCGGGCTGTCGTAGCGTGCCGGCCCGCTCGTGCTCGTCGAGCACGGTGACGACCTCCGGCGGTAGCTCGTCCCGGAGCCGCTTCACCTCGACCTCCCACTCCGCGGCGCTCGCCAGCGTGGAGCTGAGGACGAGGCTCGTCAGGCCGCCGAAGCCGGAGAGCGCGTGCTCGAGCGCCAGCATCCCGCCCCACGAGGTGCCGAGCAGGTGAACGCGTTCGAGCCCGAGCTGCTCGCGCAGCGCCGCGAGCTCGTCGAGGAAGACCTGCAGGCTCCAGTCGATGGAGTCCGGCCGGTCGGAGCGGCCGCAGCCGAGCTGGTCGTAGAGGACGACCGCTCGACCGTCCGCGGTCAGTCGCTCGAGCGGCGCGAAGTAGTGGTGTGTCGAGCCAGGCCCGCCGTGCAGGCAGACGAGCGGGTCGAGGCCCGAGCCCAGCTCGCCGGCGATCCGGAACCAGGTCCGGTGTCCGCCCCACTCGATCCAGCCCTCGCGCTCGCTCACTGCGCCATCGTGTCATGCCGGACGCACGTCATTAGACTCGCGCTGATGGCCCCGCCCTCCGACCTGCGCGAGTGGATTCGCCTGCTCGAGGACGAGGGTGAGCTCGTTCGCGTCTCGGCCGAGGTCGACCCCGACCTCGAGATCACCGAGATCGTCGACCGGACCGTGAAGTCGGGCGGCCCCGCGCTCCTGTTCGAGCGCACGAAGGGGTCGCGGCTGCCGCTGCTGATCAACCAGTTCGGCACCGAGCGGCGGATGTGCCTCGCGTTCGGAGTCGAGCGGCTCGACGACATCGCCGCCAGGCTCGAGGACGTGCTGGAGATGCAGCCGCCGCAGGGCCTCGTCGACAAGGTGCGCGGCCTGAAGAAGCTGAAGTCGATCGCCGACTCGCGGCCGAAGACCGTCTCGCGCGGCGCCTGCCAGGAGATCGTCCTGACCGGCGACGAGATCGACCTCGACCTGCTGCCGATCCAGCGCTGCTGGCCGGGCGACCCGGCGCCGTTCATCACGCTGCCGGCCGTGATCACGAAGGACCCGCACACGGGCGGCCGCAACGTCGGCATGTACCGGATGCAGAAGATCGACTCGCGCTCGACCTACATGCACTGGCAGATCCACAAGGACGGGCGCGCCGACTACCTCGCCACCGACGGCAAGATCCCGGTCGCCGTCGCGCTCGGGCTCGACCCGGTGACGACGTACTCGGCGAGCGCGCCGCTGCCGAAGCACATCGACGAGCTGATGCTCGCCGGCTTCCTCCGCGGCGAGCCGGTCGAGGTCGTCAAGGCGAAGACGGTCGACCTCGAGGTGCCGGCGAACGCCGAGATCGTGCTCGAGGGGACGATCGAGAAGGGCGAGGTCGGGATGGAAGGGCCGTTCGGCGACCACACCGGCTACTACACGGCGGCCGAGCCGTTCCCGATCTTCCGCCTGTCGGCGATCACGATGCGCCGCGACGCCGTCTATCCGTCGATCGTCGTCGGCAAGCCGGTGCAGGAGGACGCCTGGCTCGGCAAGGCGACCGAGCGGATCTTCCTGCCCGCGGTCAAGCTGACCGTGCCGGAGATCGTCGACTACGACCTGCCCGTCGCCGGCGCCTTCCACAACTGCGTGATCGTCTCGATCAAGAAGGCGTTCCCCGGCCACGCGCACAAGGTGATGCACGCGATCTGGGGCCTCGGGATGCTCAGCCTCTCGAAGGCGGTCGTCGTCGTCGACGCGCACGTGAACGTCCACGACTACGAGGAGGTCTTCTTCTACGTGGGCGCGAACGTCGATCCGAAGCGGGACATCGTGATCGCGGAAGGGCCGCTCGACCACCTCGACCACGCGCCGACGCTGCAGTTCGTCGGCGGCAAGATCGGCATCGACGCGACGGCGAAGAGCCCCGCCGAGGGCGCTCGCGAGTGGCCGGAGGAGATCGCGATGTCCGACGAGATCCGGGAGCTCGTCGACCGCCGCTGGGCGGAGTACGGCCTACCGGCGCACGGCTCGGCCGATTCGGGTGAGAATGGCTTCACGCCGCGGGTTGCGGCAGCTGATACGTCGTTGACAGCACGCGCAGCGCCGGGGTTGAATCCAGACGACTTGACTGATCACGACCAGCCGCATCTGCCTCCGCCGAGCCTCTGGCCGATCGGGTTCGCCGTCGGCATCGCCTGTGTCCTCGCCGGGCTCGTCGTCAGCCCGGTCGTCGCGATCGTCGGCGGCGTGATCGCGGTCGTCTTCGGCTTCCTCTGGATCCGCGACGTGACGAAGCCCGTGCGCACGCCCGCGCCTGCGGTCGAGCCCGAGTCACGGCCGGCGCGCGTCGCCGTCGCTGCGCCGGTCGAGGACGAGCCGGCCACGTATCCGCGCAGCACCTTCCTCTCCGCCGCCACGCTCGGTCTCGGCGGCGTCATCGGCGGGATCATCACCGTGCCGGTGCTCGGCTTCGCCGTGCTGCCGTCGTTCACGAACCAGAAGAGCCAGACCGTCGACCTGGGCCCGCTCGAGAACTTCCCGGAGAGCGAGTTCGTGATCGCGACGTACCTGGAGGACCCGGAGGTCGGCGAGGTGACGCGGCGGACGATGTTCATCCGCAACAACGGCCAGCTCGACGGCCAGCCGAGCTTCACGGCGATCTACTCCCGTTGCGCGCACCTGGGTTGCCCGGTGCAGCCGAACGGGCCGGTCGAGGACGACCGGAAGAAGACCTACGGCGACCACGTCGAACTGATCCCCGTCCTGGCGGTCGGCTTCGGCTGCCCGTGCCACGGCGGCCAGTACGACACGGAGGGGAACCGCAAGTCGGGGCCGCCCGTGCGCGCGCTCGACCGCGCCGAGTTCTCGATCCGCAACGGCAACCTCTGGCTCGGCGACTTCTACAGCGTCGCCGAGGTCGAGGGCGCCGGCGCCCGCGCCAGGATCAAGAAGTACGGCCGCGCAGTTCCGGGCGTCCACGTCGACGGGCCCGAGGCCTGGCTCTATCCGATCGAGGTGCCCAAGTAGTGGCCACCAAGTCCGCACGCCGCGCGCAGATCGAAGCGGCCGCGCTCTACCCGCTCGACTGGGTCGAGGAGCGCTCCGGGCTCGTCGGCGGCATCAAGTACTTCCTCTTCCGGAAGGTCCCGCGCGACACGAGCTGGTTCCACACGCTCGGCTCGGCGACCCTGACCGCGTTCCTCGTCCAGGCGATCACCGGCGTCGTGCTCGCGATGTACTACAAGCCCGATCCCGACAAGGCGTACCAGTCGATCCAGTTCATCACCAACGACCTCACGCTCGGCTGGCTCGTCCGCGGCATGCACCGCTGGGGCGCGAGCGTCTTCATCATCCTGATGTTCTTCCACATGGCTCGCGTCTTCCTGTTCGGCGCGTACAAGTACCCGCGCGAGCTGAACTGGATCATCGGCGTGCTGCTGCTCGCGATGGGGATGCTCGAGGGCTTCACCGGCTACCTGCTGCCCTGGGACCAGACCGCCTACTGGGCCACGGTCGTCGGCATCAACCTGAACGGGACGGCGCCGGTGGTCGGGCCGTTCCTGGCGCAGTTCTTATCCGGGGGCGCTGAGATCGGCGCCGACACGCTGAGCAAGTTCTACGCGCTGCACATGCTCGCGATCCCGGGCGCGATCTTCGCGCTGATCGGCCTCCACCTCTATCTCGTCATCCGCCTCGGCGTCTCGTCGCCGCCGTGGTCGGACGAGGCCGCCGGACGCGAGCGCGACGAGCCGCCGGCGCCGGTGGGGGGCCGAGCGGGCCTTGTCCGGCCCGGTGGGCGCGGAGGCTCCGATGGCGAGTAGGCGGATCGAGCAGCGGCGCGCCGAGCACAAGCGCTACAAGGAGGACGTCGAGCGCACCGGGAAGCCGTTCTTCCCGCACGCGATGTTCCACGACACGGTGATGAGCCTCGTCGTCGTCTGCGTCATCGTCGGCCTCACCTGCGTCTGGTACTTCACCGCGGAGGGCTCCGACGACCCGGGCTGGCTCGGGCCGCACTACACCGAGAAGGCCGACCCGGGCACGACGGACTTCGTGCCGCGGCCCGACTGGTACTTCTACTTCCTCTTCTACCTGCTCCGGATCTTCAAGTGGCCCGACACGGTCGTGATCGGCACGGTCGGGATTCCGAACATCCTGCTCGGGATCGCGATCGCGCTGCCGTTCATCGACCTCCGCCGCGAGCGCCGGCTGACTCGGCGCCCGGTCGCGATCATCACCGCGATCATCGTCGTGCTCGCGATGGGGACGCTGACCTACAAGGGCGCGACCGCGAAGGAGGCGCTCGCCTCCGAGACCAAGGAGGCCGTCCCGACCTGGGCCAAGCGCCAGGGCTTCGAGGGGAACGCCAAGCGTGACCGAGGGCGCCGAGGTCTTCGCCGTCTCCGGCTGCCTCCAGTGCCACATCTATCTCGGCACGGGCGGCGGCCTGCTCGGCGCGCCCGACCTGACGGCGATCGGCGCCAGCGGCAAGGACGCGGCGACTCTTCAGCGCTACGTGGCGAACCCGGCCGAGTTCGGCAACACGGTCATGCAGCCGTACGCCGGGCTCGGCGAGGAGAACCTGCAGAAGCTCGCGGCCTTCCTCGAACGCCTCCAAGGGCCCGAAGGACGAATAAGTTGAACGTCTTCCTCGGCGTCACGGGCGCTTCGGGCGCGCCGTACGCCGCGCGGCTGCTGCGTGCCCTCACGGACGCGGGGTGCGAGGTCGGCCTCGCCGCGTCGAGCGCGGGGATCGAGGTGCTCGCGACCGAGCTCTACGGCGACGCCACCCTCCCGCGCGACGAGGTGCTCCAGCGCTTCACCGGCGGCGCCGCCGGCGTCACCGTCTACGGCGTCGACGACTACAAGAGCCCGTACGCGTCCGGCTCGGCGAAGGTGGACGCCTACGTCGTCTGCCCCTGCTCGATGTCGACCGTCGGCACGCTCGCCGCCGGCGCGATGGCGAACCTGATCCACCGCGCCGCCTCGGTCGCGCTTGAAGGAGGGCCGCAAGCTCGTCCTCGTGCCGCGCGAGACGCCGCTCTCGCTGATCCACCTGAACGGCCTCGCGACGCTCCACCAGGCGGGAGCGGTCATCCTCTTCGCCGCGCCCGGCTTCTACCACGGCGCGCAGACGATCGACGACCTGGTCGACTTCGTCGTCGCCCGGATCCTCGACCAGCTCGGAGTCGAGAACACGCTCGTCTCCCGGTGGGGCCAGCCGTGAGCCACGAGTCGGGAACGCTGCCGGCGGAGGGCGTCCGCTCGATGTTCGACCGGATCGCGCCGGTCTACGACCTGATGAACCGGGTCATGACCGCGGGGCTCGACCAGCGCTGGCGCCGCCTCACCGTCCGTCTCGTCGTCGCGAAGGGCGACCGGGTGCTCGACGCCTGCTGCGGCACGGGCGATCTCGCGATCGCAGCGCGGAAGGCCGGGGCGGAGGTCGTCGGGCTCGACTTCTCCGGAGCGATGCTCGAGCGGGCGCGGCGCAAGGGCCCGTCGCTCGAGTGGATCCAGGGCGACCTGCTCGAGCTTCCGTTCGAGGACGCGTCGTTCGATGCCGCGACCGTCGGCTTCGGCGTTCGCAACGTCGCCGACCTCGAGCGCGGCCTCGCCGAGCTGAGCCGGGTGCTGAAGCCGGGCGGCCGTGTCGGCATCCTCGAGATCACGCGGCCGCGCGGGCCGCTGCGGTTCTTCTACAAGCTCTGGTTCGACGTCCTGATCCCGCTCGCCGGGCAAGATCCTCCCCGGCGGCAAGGCCTACACCTATCTGCCCGCGAGCGTCCGCCGCTTCCCCGGGCCAGACGAGCTCGCCGAGCGGATGCGGCGGCAGGGCTTCGGCGACGTGACGTACCGGCGCCTCGGCGGCGGGATCGTCGCGCTGCATACTGGAACCAAGGGATGACGACACTCGAGGAAGTCCGCGCGGCTGCCGGGGCTCGACTCCTACATGGAGCAGGTCGAGTCGCGGCTCGCCGCGGCCGTCTCGTCGTACTCGGGCCGCGTCGCCAAGGTCGGCTCCGACGCGCTCGCGTCCGGCGGCAAGCGGCTGCGGCCGCTGCTCGCGTTCCTCTCCGCGCCCCCCGACGGCCCCGCGCCGGTCGCCGCCGGCGTCGCGGTCGAGCTCGTCCACATGGCGACGCTCGTCCACGACGACCTGATCGACGGCGCCACGGTCCGGCGCGGCAAGACGGCGGCCTGGGCGGCACACGGCCCCGACGCCGCTCGCGCGACGGGCGACTACCTCTTCTCCCGCGCCTTCGCGGAGCTGGCCGCGGACGGCGACGTCCGGCCGGTCGCGGTGCTCGCCGAAGCCTCGCTCTGCCTCGCGCGCGGCGAGGCGATGCAGCGCCGCCAGCGCAACGACCCGGACACGCCGGTGGCGGCGTACCTGGAGCGGTGCGCGCTCAAGACCGGCAAGCTCTTCGAGGCCGCGTGCTCGCTCGGGTCCGGCGGCGCGCTCGGCCGCTTCGGCCTCAATCTCGGCATCGCGTTCCAGATCGCCGACGACATCCTCGACTGCTCGGGCGACACGATCGAGACCGGCAAGGTCGCCGGCACCGACCTGCGCGAGGGGACGCCGACGCTGCCGCTGCTCCTGGCCGCGCGCGAGGACGGCGCCGTGCGGGACGCGCTCGCCGGCGGGCCGATCGAAGGCGCGCTCCTCCGCGTCGCTGCGACCGGCGCGCTCGAACGTTCCCGGGAGGTGGCCCTCGACTACGCTAGAGAGGCGCGCGAGAGCCTGAACGGCGGGCTCCACCGGGAGGAGCTCGAAGTCCTCGCAGACGCCGTCGTCAACAGAAAGCGCTAATGGCAACACTGATCTCATGGCAACCTTGGCACGCCCATCCACGCTCGAACCGGTCTGGGAGAAGGTCGACGCCGGCGAGCGGCTCGACTTCGAGGACGGGCTCGCGCTGCTCGAGACCGACGACCTGCTCGGGCTCGGCGAGCTCGCCGACCGGGCGCGCCGCCAGCGCGGCGGCACCGACGAGGTCTACTTCGTCCAGAACCTCTACTTGAACCAGACGAACGTCTGCCGCGTGAAGTGCAAGTTCTGCGCCTTCGCCGCGACGCAGAAGCAGGAGCAGGCCTACACGATCTCGACCGACGGAGATGGTCGAGGACGCGGTGCGCCAGCGCGAGCTGACCGGGTTCACCGAGATCCACATGGTCAACGGCGAGAACCCGCACGTCGACTTCGAGTTCTACGTCGACGCGGTCCGCTCGCTCAAGCAGGCGCTCCCGGACGTGCACCTGAAGATGTACACCGCCTCGGAGATCCACCACATGACGGTGCTCTCCGGGCTCACGCACGAGGAGGTGCTGCGGGAGCTGCAGGCGGCCGGGCCTCGGCTCGCTGCCCGGCGGCGGCGCCGAGGTGTTCGCCGACCGCGTGCGCAAGCTCGATCGCGCCCGGCAAGGAGCATCCCGACTACTGGTTCCGCACGCACGACGCGGCGCACCGGATGGGGATGCCGACGCACTGCACGATGCTCTACGGCCACGTCGAGACGTACGAGGAGCGGATCGACCACCTGCTCCGGCTGCGCGCGCAGCAGGACGAGACCGGCGGCTTCCTCGCCTTCATCCCGCTCGCCTTCCATCCGGAGAACACCGTCTTCGAGCGGCGCGGCTGGCGGCACACGACCGGCTCCGACGACCTGAAGATGCTCGCCGTCTCGCGGCTGATGCTCGACAACGTCGCGAACATCAAGGCCTACTGGATCATGATGGGCATGCCCCTCGCCGCGGTCGCGCTCCACTTCGGCGCGAACGACGTCCAGGGCACGGTCGTCCGCGAGCAGATCTTCCACGCCGCCGGCGCGGTCACCGAGACGGAGCAGAAGATCGAGCAGCTCGTCCGCTTCGTGCGCGACGCCGGCCGGATCCCGGTCCAGCGCGACACGCTCTACAACGAGCTGCGGCGCTGGTGAGCGTCCGCCTCGGCCGGATCTCGTACGTGAACATGGCGCCGGTCTTCCACCGGCTGAACGCCGAGGTGGAGGAGGTCGCAGGGCGTCCCGACCGAGCTGAACGCGATGCTGCTCGACGGGCAGCTCGACCTCGCGCCGATCTCGTCGATCGAGTACGCGCGCCACGCCGCCTCGCTGCGGATCCTCCCGCGCATGTGCGTCTCGTCCGAGGGCGCCGTCGACTCGATCCAGATCGTCTCGCGCACGCCGTTCCCGCAGATTCGCTCGATCGCCGTCACGCCCGAGAGCGCGACCTCGGTCGTGCTCGCGAAGGTGCTGCTTCCACGGGCGACACAGGTGCCGCTCGAGGAGGAGGCGGACGCGAAGCTGCTGATCGGCGACGCGGCGCTCAGGAGCGCCTTCGAGGATCCGACGCCGCACTACGACCTCGGCCGGCTCTGGCTCGAGAAGACGGGCCTGCCGATGGTCTTCGCCGTCTGGGCGGCGCCCGAGCCGGTCGCCGAAGGCGTCGCCGAGCTCGAGCACTCGCTCGTCGCCTCGGTGCGGCTCGCGCGCTCCGAGCCCGACGTGCTCGCCCGCGAGGCGAGCGAGCGCTACGGCTATCCGGCCGGCTACCTCGCGCGCTACTTCGAGAAGCTCCGCTACTCGCTTCGGGCCGCGCGAGCGCGCCGGGCTTCTACACCTTCCTCGAGATGGCGCGCGACGTCGGCGAGCTCGAGCACGTCCCCGAGCTCCGCTTCGTCACGCGCGGCCAGGCGGTCGAGGCGTGACGGCGGTCGAGACCCGCACCGTCGAGGAGATCCTCGGCAAGGCGCTCGACGGCGAGCGGATCACCGACGACGAGGCCGTGGCGCTGCTGCGCTCCCGCGAGCTCGTCGCGGTCGGGCGCGTCGCGGACGAGCTCCGCGGCCGCAAGACCGATCCCGACCGGGTCACGTTCATCGTCGACCGGAACCTGAACTACACGAACATCTGCGTCACCGACTGCGACTTCTGCGCCTTCTACCGCAGCCCGGGCGACCGCAACGAGGGCTATCTGCTCCCGAAGCCGGTCATCTTCAAGAAGATCGAGGAGACGCTCGCGATCGGCGGCACCGGGCGTGCTGATGCAGGGCGGCCACCATCCGGACCTCGGGCGTCGACTACTACGAGGATCTCTTCAGCTCGATCAAGCAGCGCTACAAGATCCACCTGCACGCGCTCTCGCCGCCGGAGATCCAGCACATCGCGCGCCGCTCGAAGCTGACGGTGTGGGAGACGCTCTCGCGCCTGCGCGACTCCGGGCTCGACTCGATCCCGGGCGGCGGCGGCGAAGTCCTCGTCGACCGCGTGCGCGACATCATCGCGCCGAAGAAGACGAAGTCGTCGGAGTGGCTCGACGTGATGCGCCATGCCCACAAGCTCGGCATGTCGACGACCGCGACGATGATGTACGGCCACGTCGAGACGCGTCGCCCGAGCGTGTCGAGCACATGCGCCGGATCCGCGAGCTCCAGGACGAGACGCGCGGCTTCCGCGCCTTCATCTCCTGGACGTTCCAGCGCGACGGCAACCGCCTCTCCGAGCACGTCACCGATGAGCAGATGCCGACCTCGTTCGACTACCTCCTGACTCAGGCCGTCTCCCGGATCTACCTCGACAACGTCGACCACATCCAGAGCTCGTGGGTAACGCAGGGGCTGAAGATCGGCCAGGTCGCGCTCGGCTTCGGCGCCGACGACATGGGCTCGGTGATGATCGAGGAGAACGTCGTCTCGGCCGCCGGCACGACCTACCGCACGTCGACCGAGGAGCTCGTGCACCTGATCCGCTCGCTCGGGAAGACCCCGGTGCAGCGCGACACGCTCTACCGCGAGGTCAAGGTCTGGAACTGACCTCAGGCGGCCGCGCGCTGCCGGTAGCGAACAGGCCGCGTGGCCGTGTAGGCGAAGGGGTGATGGAAGACGGCCAGGGCCTCGTCGGGTGCGCAGTCGACGTCGAAGTCCTCATCGGCGGCTTCGTCCACGACTCGAACCGCGATGTCGCCGGTCGTTCGGTTCCAGAGGAGCGTGACGGAGATGCCGTTGTTCTCGCGGTGGTCGAGCTCTGCCATGTTGGTCATCGGAAGCTCCTTTCGGTCGGTGTGCCCAAACGCTAGGACTCGTCTGTCGCGGCGTCGTTCGCCGTCGCCACAGGTGCCGTGTCAAGGACGCGACACTGGCTCGTCTGGTGAGTGCGGCGTTGGCCGTCTCGGGCTGGGGAGGTCGAACCGCGGCGATCTCCGGCTGACGAAGCTCTCGTCGCGTTGTGTCAGCTCCGTGACAACTACTCCGTCACCGCCCTGAACGACAGCAATCCACGCCATTCCTAGGGTCGGCGTACCGGTTCGCACACGGCGAACCAGAGACCCAGAGGAGGAGAAGCGATGGAGTTCATAGGGACACGGCCACGGCTCGGAGGCTTTAGCGTCCGGTTGGCGCTGGCCGCTCTTGCGGCCGTCGTCGTCATCTTGTCGGCCGCGGCGCCCGCGGACGCGCACCGCGTGCATCCGTTCGGGGGGCAGTATCCACACACACCCGGGACGTGGCTCTACCTGCCGTACATGCATATGACGTCAGGCGGCTACATCACGCAGACCGATGCG
Organism: uncultured Gaiellaceae bacterium; assembly: GCA_963765705.1. Lineage (GTDB taxonomy): Bacteria > Actinomycetota > Thermoleophilia > Gaiellales > Gaiellaceae > Gaiellasilicea. The sequence goes on along the minus strand of CAVXXJ010000011.1, from coordinate 36,620 downwards.
GCCATGCGGGCCTGGTACGACGCGCCGACGCGCTTCTGGCCGTACCCGACCACCAACTACGACGCGTCGAAGATCGACGTGTATACGCGGTACCTCGGCGACACGTACTGGGGCATGGCGATCAACAAGCCCTGCTCCTACAGCGGTTGTCAGTACTCATACACCGAGATCACGCTCAACTCGCGGACGATGGGCCCCGAGACCGAGTTCACCAAGCGGGGAATCATCGTTCACGAGGTCGGCCACGCTCTCGGTCTGAGCCACGCCTGCGGCGAGCAGGGGTGCCCGGCCGGGTCAGCGCCGACGGTCATGCAATGGGGCCGGCTGCCCTACATGGCGCCTCAGACGCACGACATCAACGACGTCAACGCCATCTACCGCTAGCGCGAAACAGCGCTGCCCGATCCCAGAATCGTTCCTCGAAAGGAGCCTGAACAATGAACATCACGTCGTACGGCCGAGCACTTATCGCCACGGCCACCCTCGCCGGAGTCATCGCGACCGGGGTGATCGCCGTTGCCGATCGAGACAGCCAGGCGGCCTCGAGCAACAGTACGAAGGACGTCCGCGTCAGCACGATGCATGCCTCGTACCCGGTGTACGAGAGCGTCGGGGAGCTTGCGGCCAGGAGCACGCTGGTGGTCCGCGGGACCGTCGAGAGCATCCTGCCCTCGTATCGCGTCCTGCCGGACGAGGCCGAGCTCTCGAAGCTTCCGGCTGAGAAGCGCGAGAACGCCGGGTATCTGAAGACGGACGTTGTCCTCCGCGTGGAGAAGGTTCTCGTAGGCCCGGCCGAGGTGGCGGGCACTCGCATCCTCGTGTCTCACCTTGGAGGCCAGGTCGGAAGGGACCGGTTCGTCCTCGAGGACGAGTACATGAGCCGCGCCGGTCGCGCCTATCTGCTCTTCCTGCATGGCACCGAAGACGGGCGGTTCGCGATCGTCGGCGGCAGCCAGGGTCGGTACCTCGCAGACCGTGGGAAGCTCGAGGCCGTGTCGACAGGCTCGAACGAGACGCCGGTGGCGAAGCAGCTCCGTGGTCTCGATCCGGCAAGCGTCGAGAAGGGCTTCGGCCGGCTCGTGCACGAGCGCCCGAAGGCCGACTCGCCGCGTCGTGGGGCCGACGAGGCACTCACCGAGACGCCGTCCCAGAAGCAGGCCGTTGTCGGCCCGAGCGGCGAGGCGCCGCCACCGCCGGCACGGCGTCCCTGAGCGGCAACACCCGTCGGCCGGCAGGGGGAGTGTCCGAGAGGGCGCTCCCCCTTGCCGCTGTGCAGACAGCCGCGGGAGCTCGCGCAGGAGCAGCTCGCGGCGCCGCGGGATCTCGTGAGACTGCAAGGTGCGCTTGGCGGTTTTAGGGGACCGCGCAATAGTGAACTGCGATGCGAGCGTTGCCGAACGGTACGGTCACCCTCCTCTTCACGGACATCGAGGGCTCGACACGCATGCTTCAGGAGCTCGGCCGTGAGGCCTATGTGCGCGCTCTGACCGAGCACCGCCGTCTCTTACGCGGGGCGTTCACCGGTCATGGCGGCGTCGAGGTGGAGATGCAGGGCGACAGCTTTCACTTTGCCTTCCCGTTCGCGCGGGATGCAGTGACGGCTGCTGTCGCCGGGCAGCAGGCGCTGCAGGCGCACGAGTGGGAGGCGCAGCCGATCCGTGTCCGGATCGGCCTTCACACCGGTGAGCCGATGCAGACGGACGGCCTCTACGCGGGTCTCGACGTCCACCACGCAGCCCGCGTGATGAGTGCCGCACATGGTGGCCAGGTGCTCCTCTCGGCGCGAACAGCCGAGCTCGTCGCGGGTGAGCTACCACACGACATCACGCTCCTCGACCTCGGTGAGCATGGGCTCAAAGACCTCGTCGCTCCGGAGCGGCTCCACCAAGCGACGGGCGAGAAGCTGCAGGACCAGTTTCCTCCACTGAGGTCGCTGTCCAGGACGAGTCTCCCAGCCCAGCCGACGCCGCTCGTGGGTCGGCAGACGGAGCTCGCGCAACTCCGAGCGCTCCTGACCGACGGCAGTTCGCGTCTCGTGACCGTTACGGGTCCTGGGGGAACCGGTAAGACACGGCTTGCGCTCGAAGCCGCGGGGCAGTTGTCGGGCGAGCTGGAGGGTGGCGTCTTCTGGGTTCCGTTGGCCCCGCTGGTCAGCGGGGACCTCGTCGTCGGCGCCCTCGCCCGCGCCTTGGGTCTTCGCGACGTCCCGGGCGAGTCGCTCGAGGTGACGCTTCGCGCGTTCTGCGCACCTCGCCGGCTCCTCCTACTCCTCGACAACTTCGAGCATCTCCTGGACGCACGGACCTTGCTCGCAGAGCTCCTGGCCGCCTGCCCGGAGCTGACGCTACTGGTGACGAGTCGGGTCGTGTTGTCTCTTTCCGGCGAACGCGTCTACGAGGCGCCTCCGCTGCGTGAGGAGGAGGCGGTGGATCTCTTCGTCGAGCGCTCCGCGCGGGCGGGTGCAGAAGTCGAGGCCGATGCGATCGTGGCGGAGATCTGCCGTCGGCTCGACTGTCTGCCCCTCGCGGTCGAGCTTGCCGCGGCGCGCGCTCGGCTGCTCGAGCCCGCAATGCTGCTCGAGCGCATCGAGCAGCGGCTGCCGCTGCTGACCGGCGGCGCCGTGGACGCATCGCCCCGTCACCAGACGCTCTACCAGACGATTGCTTGGAGCTATGACCTCTTGGGCAATGACGAGCAGGCGCTCTTCCGGCGCCTGAGCGTGTTCGCAGGGAGCTTCACCGTCGAGAGCGCCGAAGCAGTCGCGGCGGCAAGCCTGTCCGAGTTGGAGTCGCTGGTCGCGCAGAGCCTCGTCCGTCGCTGGGGTAGAGGCCGGCTCGGGATGCTGGAGACGATCCGTGAGTTCGCGCTCGAGCGCCTCGTGGAGGCGGAGGAGTGCGTCGCGATGGAGGCCGCTCACGCTCAACACTTCCTCGGGCTCGCAGAGACGCTCGAGCCGCACCTCTCGGTCGGTGCGAGCCGCGTCCCCTCGGTCAATCGCCTCGGCCGAGAGCTCGACAACCTTCACGCTGCGCTGACCGAGTTGGACGACTCCGGGCGATCCGAAGAGCTGCTGCGGCTTGCGACTGCGCTGTGGCGTTTCTGGATGGCACGTGGGTACTTCGGAATCGGGAAGCATTGGCTCGAGCGGGCACTGCTCGGTTCGGCCGGTGCAGCGACGACTCTGCGTGCGCGCGGGCTGGAAGCCCGCGGAGCGATGTACGCCCTCGCGGGACAGCTCGATGAGAGCGACTCGCTGACCACCGAAGCCCTGGCGCTCTTTCGCACCCTCGACGACCGTCGCGGCGTCTCGGAGACCCTCAACAACCTCGCTCTAACCGCCTGGTTCCGTGGTGAGCACCGGCACGCGGGCGGGCTGCTCGAAGAAGCTGTGTCGGTCGCGCAATCTGCTGGGAACACGTATCTGATTGCGCTCGCCACGCACAACCTCGCTTCGATCAGCATCGAGCTCGGCGACAAGCGACTGGCGTTGGAGCTCCTCGACCGTGCCACGGAACTGTACGAGCAGCTCGGCGACGCCGGTCGTGCCGCCGGTACTGCCACGACGCTTGGCCCGCTCCTCCTCGATGACGGCCGGCACGAGGCGGCGGCGGCGGTCTTCGCCCGTTGTCTTGCAGCAGCGGATGCCCTGCCGCAGCGCGAGCACGCTGCCCTCGCTGTGGCCGGTGTCGCCGCAATCCTCGCAGAGAGAAACGACTACGCAGTTGTCCCGAAGCTCGTCGGGGCCGCCGATGCGTTGATCGACGCGATCGGAGGGTCGTGGGAGACGGCGGCAGGGCCGTACGAGCGCTCGACGCGCGAACGTGCTGTCGCGTTGGCCCGGGAGCACTTGGCGCCCGCCGAGTTCGAGGCTGCCTATCGTGCAGGCCGCATCGGCTTCTTCGAGGAGGCGATCGCAGAGGCGAACGACCACGCGTTGCGCGTCGCAGGAACTGCGACGGCCTCCGGCTGACATAGTCCGGCTCATGCGCTGGCGGCTCGTGTCGGGGGTACCGGAGGAGGAGGTGCGGCGCCTCATCTCGGTCGGTCGCAGGCGGACGTTCAGCCGAGGCGAGGTCGTCTTTCACCGCGAGGATCCCGCTGACTCGCTGCACCTGGTGCAGAAGGGCCGCTTCGCAGTGCGGATCATGACGCCGCTCGGCGAGACGGTGACGATCGCTGTGCGCGGGCCGGGCGACAGCTTCGGCGAGATGGCGCTCGTGGACGAGGGCGCCCGTCGCTCCGCGACCGTCGCGGCGCTCGAGGACGCGGAGACGATCGCCGTCTACCAGGCCGAGTTCCATCGGTTGCGGAAGGACCATCCGCAGGTCGACCAGGTGCTGATCGCCTTTCTCGCGGCGGAGGTGCGACGCCAGAACGAGCTCTTGCTCGAGGCGCTCTACATTCCCGTCGAGCGACGGGTGCTGCGCCGGCTGGTCGAGCTGAGCCGCACCTACGCCCGGGCGGACGGGGAGATCCCGCTCACGCAGGAGCAGCTAGCCGAGCTCGCCGGCACGTCGCGCGCGACTGTCAACAAGGTGCTGCGCGAGGAGCAGGAGCGAGGCACGGTCGAGCTCCGGCGTGGCAAGACGCTGGTCCACCAGTTGGACGAGCTCGCGCGCCGCGCCCGCTGAGGTGGGGAAGCTCGACAGAGCTCTTTGCATTCTCGCGCCGCCGCCTTAGTCTGACGCCAGGTTGGCGGCGCGCGAGCTCCCTAGCGGCACGGTCACCCTTCTGTTCACGGACATCGAGGGCTCGACTCGCCTGCTCGAGCAGCTCGGCCGTGACGCCTACGTTCGTACGCTGGCCGAGCATCGCCGCTTGTTGCGGGAGGTGTTCACTGCGCACGAGGGCGTCGAGGTGGAGATGCAGGGCGACAGCTTCCATTTCGCCTTCCCCTCCGCGCGGGCCGCGGTGGTCGCGGCGGTGTCGGTGCAGCAGGCGTTGCACGAGCACGAGTGGGAGTCGGAGCCGGTCCGCGTCCGGATCGGGCTCCACACCGGCGAGCCGGTGCAGGCTGACGGTCTGTACGCCGGTCTCGACGTCCACCGCGCGGCGCGGGTGATGGACGCCGCTCACGGCGGCCAGGTGCTCCTCACAGCGCGAACGGCCGAGCTCATCGCCGGCGAGCTTCCGGACGGGATCAATCTCCGCGATCTCGGCAAGCATCGACTGAAGGACCTGGATGAGCCGCAACCGCTCTTTCAAGCGCTCGGTGCCGGTTCTCCCGCTGAGTTTCCACCTCTGAAGACCGTCGCCTTCGACGAGACGAACCTGCCGGTTCCATCGACCCCGCTGGTGGGACGAGAACGGGAGCTGACAGACCTGGCGGCGCTCTTGACCGAGGCCCGCGTGGTGACGCTCACGGGCGCAGGCGGGACGGGGAAGACTCGTCTTGCCCTCCAGGCCGCCGCAGAGTCGGTCGGCCGATACGTCGACGGCGTCTGGTGGGTGCCGCTCCACGCCGTTCACGACGCCTCGCTCGTCCTGCCGACGATTGCGCGGACGCCTCGGCGCGAAAGGTGAGCTTGCCGGCTACCTCGGCGACCGGCATGTCCTCCTGGTGCTCGACAACTTCGAGCAGGTACTCGACGCCGCCGCCGACCTCTCGAACCTGCTCGCACAGACGCCATACGTCCGGGTGCTCGTGACGAGCCGCGAGCCGCTCAGGATCGCCGGCGAGCAGCGCTATCCCGTCGAAGCCCTGCGCCGCGATGACGCTGCGACGCTCTTCCTCGCCCGCGCTCGCGCAGTCGATCCCGGCTTCGCGGCCGACGACGCTGTGGCGGAGATCTGTAAGCGGCTCGACGACCTGCCGCTGGCGCTCGAGCTGGCTGCCGCACGCGTGAGCACGTTGGACGGCCCGGAGCTGCTACGGCGACTTGAGCGAACCCTCCCGGTTCTCACGGGGGGTGCTCGCGACGTGCCGGCTCGCCAGCGGACTCTGCGAGCAACGCTCGAGTGGAGCTACGACCTGCTCGACGACGACGAGCGACGGCTCTTCGCGCGTCTGGCGATCTTCGCCGAGAGCTTCGCCGTCGAGTCCGTCGAGGAGATCTGCGACGTGCCCGTGGACGTCCTCCAGAACCTCGTCGAAAAGAGCCTCGCCAGACGATGGCCCACGGGGCGATTTGGGATGCTCGAGCTGGTTCGTGAGTTCGCTGCCGAGCGCCTGGAGGAGAGCGATGAGGCCGAGCATCTGCGCGGCGTGCATGCAGCTCACTATCTGGCGCTCGCCGAAGCGTCCGAGGCCGAGCGCGAGTCCTCGAGCGACCACGAGCGCGTCGCTCGCCTGGAAGCCGACTACGAGAACCTCCGCAACGCGCTTGCCTGGTTCCTGGCCCATCACCCCGACGAGGCGCTCCGGCTGGCGGCTGCCTTGCTGCACTTCTGGGACAGTCGCGATGCCTTCGTCGAGGGCGGTATCTGGACGGAGGCGGCGCTCGAAGCGGCTTCGCACGAGCCGAGCATCCGTCGAGCGCTCGTCCTGTCGCGCGCGGCTCTCTTTCGCGCTCTCCGGGACGACGCGCGTAGGGCATTGCCGCTCGCACGGGAAGGTTTCGAGGTCGCGCGCCTGGTGGGCGATCGGGCAGCCGTCGCGAACGCGCTCGGCACGCTCGGCTCGGTCGAGTGTGAGCTCGAATTGCCTGCGGCACTCGCCACGCTTGACGAGGCGTTGGCCCTCTACCGGGATCTGGCTGACCGGAGAGGCATCACGGGCTGTCTCCATCTCATCGGCGAGCGCCGAGGGGAGCTCGGGGACTACGACCTGGGTCGGGAGTTGCTCGAGCAGAGCATCGCGATGTCTCGTGAGGGTGGCAACGACTACATGCTCGGAAGCTCGCTCGACAGCATCGCTGTGATCGCCCTTGAGCAGGAGGACGTCGACTATGCCGAGCGGAGCTATCGCGAGCTGATCGATGTCTCGAGCCGGCTGGGGTCGGAGCGGCTGACGGCGTACGCGCTTGCGGGCCTCTCCGTCGCTGCGGCCATCGGGGGACGCCCTCAGCGGGCGGGCGTGCTCTGGGGTGCGCTCGAACCGCTCGAGCGGCATCACGACTCCCGCATCCTCGCCACCGAGCGGGCGCGGTTCGAGCGGCTGCTCCGGAGTCGGGTCGATCGCGACTCGCCCGAATTCGTCGCCGGGCTCGAGCTTGGACGGATGCTCGGCACCGAGGCGGCTGTCGCGTATGCAGTCGGATCGGCCGCAGCCGCGTCCGTCGCATCGTCCGGGGAATCGTAGGGACCTGCGACGTGCTGGAGCCGCTCCGAGTCGGCTAGGCGACGACGGCGAGATCGGCCGTGTGCTGGGCGAGCGCCGTGACCAGCGCCTCGACCACGTCGGCGTCGAACTGGCTGTCGGCGCAGCGGCGCAGCTCGGCGATGGCTTCCTCGGGTGACCGGGCCGCGCGATAGGGCAGCTCGGAGGTCATGGCGACGTACGCCGCACACGCGGCGATGATGCGGGAGCCGAGCGGGATGTCCTCGCCCATGAGCCGATCCGGATAGCCCATGCCGTCGATGCGCTCCTGGGTCGAGCGCACGAGCGTCGAGACCTTGGCGAGAGCCGGTGCGGAGGACAGGATCCGCTCGCCGATCAATGGGTGGCGGCGCACGAAGCTCCACTCCTCATCGTTCAGAGGCCCGGGCTTGCGCAGGATCGAGTCCGGGATCGCGAGCTTGCCGACCTCGTGGAGCTCGGCGGCGAGCGTGACGTCCGCGAGCTCGTCGTCCGAGAGGCCGACTCCGACGCCGACCGCCCGCACGAGCTCGACGATCCCACTGAGGTGGCCCTGCAGCCGGGCGTCGCGCTCGTAGAGGACGCGGAGCAGCACGTCGCGGCTCTGCCGGCCCGCGGATGCGCGCCGTCCGTCCTTCTCGTCGTACATGCGGCCGTCCACGATGCGGAGCGCATCGGCGACGCCGTCGGCCTCGTCCGGAAGTGCGACGGTGCCGTACGCCGCGGTGATCTTGAAGCCCGGTCCCTGCTCCTCGAGCGACATCGCGGTTGCGGCTGCGAAGGCATCGCTGCGCTCGGGGCCGACACTCGGCCAGGACGCAGAACTCGTCGCCGCCGATGCGGTAGACCTCGCCCTCTCTGGCGACGGCTCCGCTGAGCTTCTCCGCGATCCGGGCGAGCAGCGCATCGCCCGCGGGGTGGCCGAAGGTGTCGTTGTAGGCCTTGAATCCGTCGAGGTCGAGCAGCATCAGGACGGCCGTCGTCCGGGTGTCGAGCGCCGCTCCGAGATCGATCATCAGCTTGCGCCTGTTCCCGACGCCTGTGAGGGCATCCGTCTCCGCTTCGATGCGGGTCTTCGTGAGCAGTTGCATCTTCTCGCGGAACGTGTACGCCATCCGCGCGACCACGGCGAGCATCGAGGTCGCGGCGAGGACGACCGCGGGAGTGTTCAGCGGCTCGAACTGACCGTAGACGAGGATCCCGAGCGCGCTCAGGCCGAAGACCGCCGGCAGCGCGAGCACTCGTGCGCCCTCGGCGCGGACGGCGCCGAGCCGGCCCGCCGGCTGCCAGGAAGCTGCCGCGAGGAGGAGCATCGCGAGTGGCCAGCCGGCGTCGAGCAGCGGCGTGCTCCCGGTCGAGCCGACCGCGGCCTGATAGAGGACGCCGCTGTCCGCAAGCGCGAGCGCAGCGGTGCCGCCGAGGATGCACAGCCAGGCACGATCGAGCCGCCAGCCCGTGATCGCGAGGACGGCGACGACCAGGCCGAGCAGCAGCGCGTCGGCGAGTGGATAGGCGAGGTTCATCGCCGCGGTGAGCGGCGAGCCGCCGGTGCTGTCGACGACCGCGCCGAACAGGATTGCGGCGCCCAGAGCGGCGACGGCGAGCGCCGCGAGCGCCGCGTCGAGCCAGAGGCTGCGCTCGAAGTGCAGCGTTCGCGCACGGACGAGCAACCCGATGCCGGCGTAGAGAACGGGGTAGGAGACGAGCCAGAGCCAGTCCGTCACCGTCGGCGGAGCCACGGTGGAGTCCAGGAGGAAGAGTGTGTAGTAGAAGTCGCCTGCGGCCCACAGCAGCAGCGTCGCTCCGAGGCAGCGCCAGGCCGCACGCTCCTTCCCTCGCTGGTTGGGGGAGGTCAGGCAGACGAGCGCCGCGCCGGCGAGCAGGATGTTGTACAGCCACCTGACGACTTCCGACGATCCGGCCGGCTCCGCCACGAGCAGCACCAGATAGACCGCGAACAGCGAGGAGAGGCCGAGGAGGAGCCACCTGCCACGGGTTCCCGGCAGGGGGCGGTCAAGAGGTGGGGTCAGCGTCTCCAATGGGTACTCGTCGAGGCTCGAAATCCCTCGCCAGGGGGAATATCGTCGCGGGCGGCGGAAATACGTCCCCCCGTCCGGGTGATTGCCATCGTTCCCCGCCCCGTCAGGCCGTCGTGTCTTTGCGGGAGGTGTCACCTCTTGCGGCACGAGGCCATCCACGTTTCGGGGGATCGGTGCCCCCGAATGGGGGATGCCCGCAGTCGGTGCATGTTCCTCACTGAGACCCTCAAAGCTCTCCTTGGGCTGCGGTTCCAGGAGAGTTCCCGCGGCGGCAGGACTCACATGGCACTAACGAACATCAATCGCTCGCGCTCGGTGCGCGCAGCCCTTCTCACAGGGACCGTCTTCGCGGTCGGTGGCGTCACCTTTGCCAGCGCGGCTCGACCGGACGCAAACCGCGCTCCGCGGAGCGTCGCGCTCGTCAAGGCACACGAGTACACGGCGCGCCCGCAGCCGAAGCACGATGCGGCCGGCGAGCGCGGTTTGCCCGGCAGGGACGGCGCTCCCGGCCCGGCCGGCCCGGCCGGCGTAGCGGGGCCGCAGGGAGTCTCGGGACCCGCCGGCGCGACTGGGCCGCGCGGTCCCAAAGGGCCTGCCGGCCTGGACGGCGCACGGGGCCAGCGGGGTGCGAACGGCTCGGCCGGTGCAACCGGCGCGACCGGCGCGACTGGCCCGGCGGGCGAGAACGGCAAGACCGGCGCGACCGGACCGGAGGGCCCGAGCGGCCCTCGTGGGCTGACGGGTCTCCAGGGACCGGCCGGAACGCAGGGTCCCCAGGGCGTCGCCGGTGCGCAGGGTGCAGCGGGTGCGCAGGGTCCGGTTGGGCCGACCGGCCTTCAGGGCCTCACAGGATTGCAGGGACCACAGGGCCTCGTCGGGCCGCAGGGCGCCGACGGCGCGGATGGTGCTGACGGTGCGGACGGCGCGGACGGTGCGGATGGCGCTGACGGCGCTGACGGCGCGACGGGAGCCGCCGGTCCGCAGGGCGTCGCGGGGTCGCAGGGTCCGATCGGTCCGCAGGGTCCGCAGGGGCTCACCGGCCCGCAGGGACCTGCCGGCGCCAACGGTGCAAACGGTGTGAACGGCGCGACGGGAGCCGCGGGGCCGCAGGGACCGGTCGGTCCGCAGGGCCCGCAGGGACTCACGGGTCCACAGGGGCCCGCCGGCGCGGACGGTGCGGATGGCGCTGACGGAACGGACGGCGCAACAGGAGCGACGGGTGCGACGGGTTCCGCAGGACCCCAGGGCGCGACCGGAGCTGACGGCCCTCCGGGCCCGCAGGGCCCGCAGGGGCTCACGGGCCCGCAGGGACCGGCCGGCGCGAACGGTTCCAACGGTGCCGCCGGAGCGCAGGGAGCAGCCGGCCCACAAGGGCCGCAGGGTGCTGTCGGCTCCCAGGGCCCGGTCGGCCCGCAGGGCCCACAAGGGCTGACGGGCGCGCAGGGGCCGGCAGGAGCAGCAGGCGCCGCACGGCGCGGCCGGGCGCCGCGGGCCCGGCAGGTCCGGCAGGCCCGGCGGGCCCGGCCGGTCCGGCAGGGCCTGCGGGAGCGAACGGCACGAACGGGACCAACGGGACGAACGGAGCCGTCGGGCCGCAAGGTCCCGGCCGGGCCTCAGGGCGCCGTCGGACCTGACGGGGCTGTCCAGTGCGCGTGAGGCCTTCCGGGACGGCAACCAGGCGCTCGCCGTCACCGACACGACTGTGGCGACGATGACGAACGTGGCCGCCGGCGCCTACGTCATCTCAGCCAAGACGATCGTCGACCCGAACGGCAGCGGCGCCGACTGGACGACGACGTGCACGCTCGACGCAGGTGGCGGCAACACCGACATCGCCGAGTTCCGGTTCGACCCGGACGTCAGCTCCGTGAACATCGACCACCTCGCGACGCTGAGCATGCAGGTCGACGCGCGGCTTCCCGGCCGCGGGCTCGATCGTGCTCCGCTGCCGGAGCACCGACGCCTGCCGACGCGCGGATGACCAAGATCACTGCCATCAAGGTCGACGCGGTCACCCGCGAGGCGGTCACGGGATGACAGCACGACTCATGAAATTGAGCGGTCTTGCCGAAACTCCCCTTGTGGAGAAGACGCGCAAGCCCGCCCGGCCGCCAGCCAAGCATGCTTCCAAGCCCGCAGCGACGCGCAAGCGCGCGCCGAAGGCGAAGCCGGTCGTCGAGGCCGAGCTCCCAGCGGTGCTGCTGGAGGTGCCGCTCCGCTCCGGTGGGCCGGGGCCGCCGCCTTCGCCGCGTGGCGCTCGTGTCGATGAGCCTCGTCGTTCTCGTCGCAGCCGCCGCCGTGGCGGCGTTCATCCTCCTCGACCGGTTCGACCGGAGCGAGGCCGGAGCGCCGGCCGCGATCTCCACCGAGAAGCTGGCGTCCTTTGCGAGTGCGCAGGACGGCCCCGTCTACTGGGCCGGACCCCTCGCAGCACGGAAGCTCGAGCTCACGACGACGAGTGTCGGCACCTTCGTCCGGTACCTGCCGCTGAACGCGCCGGTCGGAGACGCCGAGCGGGCGATCACCATCGGTACCTATCCGCTCCGCAACGCCTACGCGACGGCGGTCAGCCGCTCCAAGGCACCGAAGATGACGTCCCGCGAGACGGCCGGCGGAGGTCTCGTCGTGTGGAGTCAGACGCTCCCGACGAGCGTCTACCTGGCGTTTCCCGGGGTTCCGCAGCTCGTCGAGGTCTATGCGCCGGATGCGGCCGATGCCCGCAGGCTCGCGCTCTCGGGCGACATTCGCCCCGTTCGCTAGCGCCTGTACGGATTCCGTTAATCCCTCGGGGCGCCGCCGACCCTTCGGCTAGCGTGGTTCGGGGTCATGCCGCGCAAACTTCTCATCGGAGGGCTTCTCGCCCTGGCTTTCGCCGCGCCTGCGGCGGCTCAGACGACTCTGATGCCCGGCGTCACCTACGAGAAGCGGCGTCCAGTTCACGCCGCACGGGCCCGTCGTCGATCCACATCGTCCGCGGCCCGCGCCCGACCGGGCTCTACGCGCTCCGCCCCGTGCTCTCGAACGAGGCGATTCAGGGGCTCGAGCGCGTGACCGCGATGCAGAAGCGTCTCTCTTCGACCGCCACGATGGTCGGCGTCAACGGCGACTTCTTCGCCGCGTCGGGGCGCCCCAGCGGGGTCCTGATCCGGGACGGCATCGTCGACAGCCCGCCGTACGGCGACCGCTCGAGCGTCGGTGTGGCGCCCGAAGGCGCCCTCGACGTCCGTCGGGTCGAGTTCTTCGGCACCTGGCGCGGCCTCGGCCAGCGGCGCACGCTCAACGACCTCAACCAGGCACCAGGTCCGAACGACTTCTCGCTCTTCACCCCCAGCTACGGTGCGACGACGCCGGCCCAGTCCGGCACGACCGAGGTGGTCATCGCGCCGTTTCCGCCGGCGACGCCGAACACCGACCTCTACGGCCCGGTCGTCCAGGTCGCGGGTGCCGGCGGCACGCCGATCCCACGAGACGGCGCCGTGCTCGTGGCCCGCGGCACCGCCGCGGCGCGTCTCGCCGAGGAGGCGCCCGTCGGGACCGAGGTCACACTGCGGCTCATCTTCCGGCCGGAGTGGACTGGGATCACCGACGCCGTCGGCGGCGGCCCGGTGCTCGTCCGCAACGGCGGTCCCGTCTTCCGTGCGAACGAGGCCTTCACGTCCAGCCAGCTCGCGCCGCGTGCCCCGCGCACGGCTGTCGGCCAGTTCGCCGACGGTCGGATCCTGCTGGTCGTCGCCGACGGCCACCGGCCCGGCTACAGCGTCGGAATGACGAATTTCGAGCTGGCGCAGACGCTCGTCCGGCTCGGCGCCGTGACCGGCACCGCCATGGATGGCGGCGGCTCCTCGACGCTTGCGTTCGACGGCAAGCTGCTGAACCGCCCGTCCGATGCCGGTGGCGAGCGCCCGTCCACGAACGCGCTCCAGCTCATGTACTACGGCGTCTACGCGCCGACTCCCGACGCGGTCGTCTCGCCGAACGGCGACGGCTTCGCCGAGACCCAGCGTCAGCTGTCGTACAAGGTCGTGCGGCCCTCGGAGGTGACCGCGACGCTCGTCGGCCCGGGCGAGGTGCCGGTCTTCACCGAGAGCCTGCACCGCGATCCGGGGACGTACCCGGTTGCCTTCCCGCCTGCGCCGGCCGACCCCCTCGCAGAGCCCACGGCTCCGGCCGAGGGCCGCTGGCGGCTCGACGTGACGGCCACCGACGATCTCCAGCAGGCATCGACGACGAGCCAGCGCTTCACGGTCAACAACACCCTTGGCTTCGCCAAGCTCTCACGCCGCACGCTCGTCGTCCGCGTCCGCGGCAAGCAGACGATCCGGGCCGGTGTCAGCCTGACTCGGCCGGCGCGGGTGACCGCGACAGTCGAGACGAAGTCGGGCGTCCAGGTCGCCACGATCTCGATCCGCCGCGCGCCCGCCGGCCGGTTCCTCGCGAGCTGGCGCGGCACGACCCGCGGCGGCAGGTCGCTCGTCTACGGCGGCATGTACGTGGTGCGCTTCCGCGCGACGAACGAGCTCGGCGCCGTCGACCTGCTCAGCACCCCGTTCCGGGTCATCCGCGCGGCGCCGGTGCCGGTCAAGAAGCCAAAGCCGAAGGGGTAACCTCCCCGCCGTGCCGGTCGCTTCGATCCTGTCGGGAATCACCGACGCCCTCACGACTGTCGTCGGCGACTACGGCCTCTACGCGGTCTTTCTGCTGATGCTCGTCGACGCCGTCCTCCCGGCGGCAAGCGAGCCGGTGATGGTCTACGGCGGTGCGGTCGCGGCCGGCGCCTTCGCGGGCCAGGACGTGCAGCTCTTCGGCTGGCGGCTCGAGCCCGGGCTGGAGGCGTATCTCGGAATCGCTCTCGCCGGAACGATCGGCTACACGCTCGGGTCGATTGGCGGCTGGTGGATCGGAGCCAACGGCGGCAGGCCGTTCCTCGAGCGCCACGGCCGGTGGCTGCACCTGAACGAGGCCAAGCTGGTGAAGGCCGAGCGGTGGTTCGAGCGCTGGGAGGACTGGGCGGTCTTCCTCGGTCGCGTCACTCCGGTCGTGCGCTCGTTCGTGTCGATTCCGGCCGGCGTCTTCGAGGCGCCGTTCCGGCGCTACACGCTGCTGACGTTGCTCGGCTCGGCGATCTGGTGCTTCGGGCTCGCCGGCGCAGGCTGGGCGCTCGGCAGTCGCTGGGAGGACTTCCACCACGCCTTCCGCTACGTCGACTACGCGATCATCGCGCTGATCGTGGCAGGGGCGCTCTACGTGACGTGGAAAGTCCTGCGTAGACGCAGAAGGCCCGCAACCGAGCCTCGCTAGACTCCTCCGGTGAAGATCGACTTGATCGACGTCAAGGCGCAGTACGCGCCCCTCATCCCGGAGTTCCGGGAGGCGTTCGAGCGCGTGCTCGAGTCGGGCCGCTTCATCTTCGGCCCCGAGGTGGAGGCCTTCGAGTCGGAGGCCGCCGCGTATCTCGGCGTCCCGCACGCGATCGGGGTCGCCAACGGCACCGACGCGCTCGTGCTCAGCCTCGAGGCGATGGGGATCGGGACCGCCGGGGACGGAACGGCCGACGAGGTGATCTGTCCGTCGTTCACCTTCTACGCGACGGCGGAGGCGATCGTCCGCGCCGGCGCAACGCCCGTCTTCGCGGACATCGATCCCGTCTCGCTGAACCTCGACCCTGAAGACGTCGAGCGCCGGATCACGCCGCAGACGAAGGCGATCATGCCCGTCCACCTGTTCGGGCGGCCCGCACCGCTTGCGGAGCTCGCCGCCTTCGGCCTGCCGCTGATCGAGGACGCCGCGCAGGCGTTCGGCGCGGAGGGGATCGCGACCACGGGGGTCTGCTCGACCTTCAGCTTCTTCCCGACCAAGAACCTGTTCGCGCTCGGAGACGGCGGTCTTGTTGCCTGCACGGACGACACGACGGCGGAGCGGCTCCGGATGCTGCGCTTCCACGGCTCGCGTGACAAGCGCACGTTCGAGTTGATCGGGACCAACTCGAGGCTCGACGCGCTGCAGGCGGCGTTCCTCCGCATCTCGCTCCCGCACCTCGCAGGCTGGAACGCGTCGAGGCGCGACGGCGCTGCGCGCTATGCCGAGCTCGGCCTCGGCGACGTCGTCGAGTTGCCCGCGGACGATGCCGGCCACGTCTACCACATGTATGTCGTCCGCACGCCCGATCGCGATCTGATCTCGGCGGCGCTCGCGGCGCGTGAGATCGCTTCCGCTGCGTACTACGTGACGCCGCTCCATCTCCAGCCGGCGCTGCGCTACCTGGGCTGGGAGCGCGGCTCGCTGCCGGAGACGGAGAAGGCGGCCGCCGAGAACCTGGCGCTGCCGCTCTGGGGCGGGATCGGCGCGGCGGTGCAGGAGCGGGTCGTCGAGACGGTGCTCGACGCCGCCGGCGTCGCGTCCAAAGCGTGAGAAGCCCCTTCAACCGCCACCGGTTGCCGCAGCTGGCGGCAGACCTCGCGATCGTCGTCGCAGCCTGGTACCTGGCGTTCAGGCTTCGCTTCGACACCGACCTACCGGTCTACTACGAGCGCTACATCAGCTGGGAGGTCCTTGGCCTCGTGGCGGCGATCAAGCTCGCCATCTTCGCTCTCTCCGGCTTCTACAACCGCTGGTGGCGCTACGTCTCGACGCGTGACATGTGGGGCGCCGCGCGCGGGGTCGTCGCCGCGTCGCTCGCCGTGTTCCTCGGCTTCAGCTTCTTCGAGGTCCACGCGGCCGCCGTGCCGCGGACGGTCTGGGTGATCGACGGCCTGCTCACACTTGCGTTCGTCGCCGGGTCACGGATGCTCGCCCGGACGATCATCGAGCGCCCGCAGAGCCGCTCGATCGTCGCACGCGGCAAGGAGGTGATCGTCGCCGGCGCCGGCGACGCGGCCCAGCTGGTGCTGCGCGAGATGCTGCGGATGCCTTCGCTCGGCTACACGCCGATCGGCCTGATCGACGACGACCCGCGGAAGAAGAACCTGCGCCTGCACGGGATCCGCGTGCTCGGCACGACCGACGAGCTCCCGCACCTGCTCCGCGACCGCCGTCCCGATGAGGTGCTGATCGCGATCCCCTCGGCCTCGGGCGAGACCCGCGCCCGGATCGTCGAGATGGCCCGGACCGAGAACGTGCCCGTGAAGACGCTGCCGGGCCTGAACGAGCTGATCACCGGCGACCGCGATCTCGCGATCCAGATCCGCCCCGTTCAGGTGGAGGACCTGCTCGGGCGAGAGCCGGTCGAGGTCGACCTCGAGTCGATCCAGTCGTACCTCGCCGGCAAGACCGTGCTCGTCACCGGCGCCGGCGGCTCGATCGGCTCCGAGCTCTGCCGCCAGATCGCCCGCGCCCAGCCGCAGCGGATCGTGCTCGTCGACCAGGGCGAGAGCGCGCTCTACGACATCGAGCGCGAGCTCGTCGACGAGCGCCAGTTCGCGGCCGGCGTTCCCGTGCTCGCCGACGTCCGCGACCGCAACCGGATGCGCCAGGTCTTCGAGCGCTACCGGCCTGCTGTGGTGTTCCACGCCGCCGCGTACAAGCACGTGCCGCTGATGGAGGCGAACCCCCTCGAGTCGGTGCGCAACAACGTGCTCGGGACGCGCATCGTCGCGGACGTCGCGATCGAGTTCGGCGCCGAGCGGTTCGTGCTCATCTCGACGGACAAGGCGCTCAACCCGCACAGCGTCTACGGGCAGTCGAAGACGCTCTGCGAGTGGATCGTCGGCTCGCACGGCGATCGCGACGACGTCACCACGCGCTTCGTCGCGGTGCGCTTCGGCAACGTGCTCAACTCCACCGGCAGCGTGATTCCGCTGTTCCGCCGCCAGATCGAGCGCGGCGGCCCGGTGACCGTCACCGACGCCGAGATGACCCGCTTCTTCATGACGATCCCCGAGGCGGTCGCGCTCGTGATCCAGGCCGGTGCGATCGGGGGCCGGGGTCGCATCATGGTGCTCGACATGGGCGAGCCGATCCGGATCCTCGACCTCGCGCGCAACATGATCCGGCTGTCCGGCAAGGAGCCCGACGTCGACGTGCCGATCACCTTCATCGGCTCCCGGCCCGGCGAGAAGATCCACGAGGAGCTGTTCGCCGAGGGCGAGACGTGGAAGCCGACCGCCCACCCGAAGATCGTGGCGCTCGACGTCTCCCCCGTGGACCGCACCTGGCTCGACGCGAAGCTCGACGAGCTCGACGCGCTCGTCGAGGGAGGCGAGACCCTTGAGCTGGTCGGCCGCCTCGCGGCGATCGTCCGCGAGCCGCAGCGGCTCGGCGCGGACGCGGAGACGGGCGCCGCGGCAACCGCGACGCCCGCCTCCGAACCGGTCTAGCTCGCTACGCCCCCGGGATCCGCAGGATCCCGAGCTGGCCGCCGTCGCGCTGGTAGGTGATGTTGCCGCGCTTCTCTTCCGTGATCACCAGCGTGCCGGCCTGGACGTCGACGAGGAACGCGCCGTCGCCGAACACGTGCGACGCGTCGATGATCCCGCTCGACTCCCAGGCGCCCTGGTTGCCCCGCGGCGCCGCATCCACGTCGGTCGGGCCTTCGTCGGCCGACTGGTTCACCTTCGCCGCCACGCGGCTCGTGCCCGTGGCGAGGTCGTACTGCCAGATCCGAGCCGTCGTCGCAGCCGGATCCGTGGACCCCACCGGGAACTGCTGGCTCGAGCCCGGGTCCTCCGTGAAGAGCAGGCTCTTCGCGGTCGATTCGATGTTGTCGGGCTGATGGATCTCGGTGAGCGTCTTGACGGGCGCGTCGTCGCCTTCGATCAGGATCGAGAACGACAGCACTTTGGTCGGGTCGGTCGGATCGAGCACCATTTTCCAGATCCGGCCGTTCGACGACGTGAATGCGTTGCCGTCGGGGGCGAGTGCGCCCCGGCCGCTGTCGACGACGTAGACGACGTTCTGCATGCCCGGCCGCCTGTCGTAAGCAATGTCCTCCACCCGTGTGAACTGGAAGACGGGCTGTGCCTGCGTGTCGCCCCAGTGCTCGAGCACCCACTGCGGGCCGTCGATGCCGACGCCGCTCGGGTCACGCTGCCAGGTGCCGTTGCTCGGCGGCGCCGGGTAGCCCTTGTCCGCCGCCATCAGGTCACTGCCGTCGGGCGCATGACCGGTCGCGATGTCCTTCGGCACCTTCACGAAACGGCCCGAGACGCTCAGCGGCGAGCCGATCGGGAAGTCGTAGTAGTCGTCGACGCCGGGGACGTCGGTGACGAAGGCCCACAGATCGCCCTCGTCGTTCCAGACCGCGTCGCCGTCGGCCGCGATGTACGAGTAGAGCTGTGCCTGGGCCGGATTGCTGACGAACGCGTCGTCGCCCGTCAGCACGACGGGCTTCTTGTAGCCGGGAATGGCGACGCTGTTCTCGTGGTTGAGCCGTCCCATGCCCCAGATCGCCTTCGTCTGGCCGCGCTTCTCGTCGATCGCAACCACAGCGCCGATCTGGCGCGCTGCGTCCGAGCCGATCACGGCCGGCCAGGCTTCGCCGGTCTTGTTCACCCAGTCGATGCCCTCCTCGTTCGTGAGGAAGAGCGGCTTCTTGAAGCCGTGCTCGGTCGTCGCCACGAAGTTCGAGCAGAACCGCTGCCAGTTCTCGCTCGATCCGATCGCGTACGAGGCGTGGCGGACTCCACCCGACTTCTGGTGGAGCCGGATCTTGCTGACGAGCGAGTTGGTGAAGTCGTTGAAGCCGACTCCGGTCGTGCCGTTGTAGGGGAACGGCACCGTCGAGGTCTCGTGGTTCACGTAGATGTCGACGGCGCCGGTCACCTGCCTGCCGAAGGCGATCCCGTCGGGGATCGACTCGAACATGTAGCCGCCTGGGAGCGTGTCGCCCACCGAGATGATGGGCTCGTAGCTGTTGCCTGGCGCCGGGTCGATCATCGGCCCCTGGCTGGTCTTGAACCAGTCAGGACCGCCGCTCGTGGCCGTTGCCGCCGCAAATGCCGCCAGCCCGGCCGCGAGCACGGCGACGAAAAGTGCTTTCCGCATGTGCCTCCCCTTCCCCGTTGATCCCCCTGAATGTGAACGTGTGGAGAGTCCTACCATCTCCCAGGGGCGCGGTCTAGTCGCGACAGGCGCTGAGGAAGAGGTCGAGTAGATGCCGCGGATCACGGCGGACGCGCTCGCCGCCCGGCCCTCGCTTGCTGACGTCGAGCGCCGCCGCGGAGGTGAGCGGGCGGAGGCGGCCGTCGTCGATCAGCGCCTCGTCGACGGCGCCGAGCCTGCCGGCGAAGGTCGTGTAGACGGGCGTCCCGAGCGCGACCGCCTCGCGGTTCATCGTCCCGCCGGCCGAGACGACGAGGTCGGCGAGCGCGACCATGCTCTGTGCATCGACCGCCTGGTCGGCGACGTGCAGCGAGGGGAGCCCGAGCGCGCGGATCGCGGCGCGCTGCTCCGCGGTGCGTGGGAGCACCACGGCGTACACGCTCTCGTCTCGGCCGAGCCGCTCGAGCACGCTCGCGAAGACGGGGTTGCCGTGCCGGTGGTACAGCGATACCTCGGGCGGCGTCCGCACGACCACGAGCACTCGCTCCGAGTCGATCCCCTCGACCGCGGCTGGGTCGGGCTCGAAGTCGGCGAGGTAGTACTCCTCCTTGATCCCCGGGTAGCGGACGAGCTTCGGCGGCTTCGCCCCGAGCCGCGCGAGACGATCGTCCGGGATCGCCTCGGGAAAGAGCACGCGTGTCGCGGCTCGCACCCCGAGCTGATGCTGGAGCGTGGCGTACTCGTAGTCGTGCGCGGTGGCGCTCGGGATCCCGAGGCTGCGCGCGGCCAGCGTCAGCTCGTGCGAGCCGTGTGCGAGCGCGATGTCGAACCGGCCTTGCTTGCCGAAGCGCCGCAGCGCGGGCAGCCGCCCCGCCAGCGAGCGCGCCTTGCCGAGGACGCCGGCGCCGCCGTGCCGCGGCCCGACGACGTGGTGCGCGGATGTCGTGCAGCCGCAGCAGCTCCAGCGTCTGCGCGTACTCGCGCGCCGTCACCTCGACCTCGTGCCCGTCCTCCTCGAGCAGCCGGATCAGCGGCCGGAAGAAGAGCACGTGCGGCGAGTTCGTGATGTCGATCCAGACTCGCATCGCAGCGATGTAAGCGCGGCATCAACGGTCTGTCGAGTCGCTTCTCACGCAAGAGGATCTAGAGATCATTGCTCTGGATGACGACGAGGACATCGTGGCTGATGGCATCGTCGAGTCCTGGAATAATGCGTAGGTGCCTTGTGACATCGCTCTCTTAGAGCGCGGAGCTGTCTGCCTCGCTCTCTATCCCTTCACCACGGGCTTCCCGATGGACAGGGTCGTGCGTGATGACGTAGAGCAAGAGTTCAACGCACGCCTAGAGCGCCACGAGAGCATCGACACGCTGGAAAAGCGGATCGAGCCGGGCAAGCCAGACCCAGAAATTGTCGTCAGCATGAAGCTTCGTCGCGTTCTGTTGCTTCAGAACGGAACCGAGGCCGGCCGGGAAGACATTCTCGTTGCCCGGATCAACTCGATTTCAGAAGCCAAGCGGGCGCGGGACAACTGGTACAAGAAGCTGCACAACGATATTCACCCGGTCTTCTACCTTGTCGGCCGCGAGGAGCGACACGGCATGAACGACAAGGAGGCGTATGTCGACACTCTGACTGTGTCGCCGATCAGGAAGGCGACGATCTTGCGCAGGGTCGGCGAGCTCGACGAGGATGAGATGCGGGAGGTGTCCGAGCGACTAGTCCGCGCGCTCGAGTTCGACCTTTCACGCTACGCACGGGGACTCACTCCCGAAGGGTAAGCTCGATTTCCAGTAGGCGAGCTGCGCGAAGCTGAAGATCGTTCTGCTGTTCGAGCAGGAGGTCGGCTAGCTCCACGCCGGACCGACCGGTAGGTTCTAAGACGAAGAGGGGCGGCGGGGAAGCCGGCGTATGCTCCGCAGACTCTCCCGCCGACCGGCCACCGCCCACTCCGCGCCCCAAGCGCGGCGCACTGGGCAGTTCATGAGTCTGCTTCCTCCGTGTTGCTCCGTGCGATCCCGATGGTCTTTTCGTTCGGGAGCGCGTAGATGCCGCGCTCCGGCCGAACGACATGTCCCTCGGTGACCATGCGCGAGAGCGTGGCATCGATGCTGTTCTTCGACTAGCCCGGCCCGCTGACGGCCGCCGTAGCGCGCCGCCATCGAGCTACACCCCTCGTACACGAAGAGGTTCTCGCCCGGGTGAGCCCTTCCTGGAGCTCGCGGACGATGCTGCCGCTCACCACGAGAAGCTCGACGGCAGCGGCTACCCGCTCTCGGACCCGCGCGGCGACGAGCTGACGACGACCGCGCAGGATCCTGGCCGTCGCCGACGTCTTCGAGGCGATGACCGCCGCGCCGGCCGTACCGCGACGCGCTGCCTGCTGAGGTCGCGCTCGCCGAGCTCGGAGCGCCGCCGCGGGCTACGTACTACGACGCAGGCATGCGTCGCCGCCGCTGCGCGAGCTCGTGGCAGCGCCGGCCGCGCATACGCCAGTCATCTCTCGCGATAAGATGTCCTTATGGATACGCGCCAGCTTGCCGCGTTCTGCGCCGTCGTCGAGCGCCGCAGCTTCTCGCAGGCCGCCGAGCGGCTCGGCGTCACCCAGCCGGCGGTCTCGCTGCAGGTGCGCGCGCTCGAGAAGCGCCTCGGCACGCAGCTCCTCGACCGCTCCGGGCGCCGCGTCGAGCCGACCGAGGCTGGCATGCGCCTCTACCGTGGCGCTCAACGGCTGCTCACACTGGAGGAGCAGCTGCTGACGACCTCGCGGGTGAGGGCGAAGGCGAGCTCGCCGGCGAGCTGCAGCTCGGCGCCTCCACCGGGCCGGCCGCGATCGTCGTGCCGCTCCTGCTCTGCGAGTTCCAGCGCGCGCATCCCGGCGTGAAGATCTCGCTGACCGTTTCGGACACGCAGTCCGTCGTCGAGCGCGTCGCCGCCCGCGATCTCGAGCTCGGCATCGTCGGCGCCGCTCGCCGGCATCGCGCCGTCCGCTTCGAGCCCTTCTTCGACGACGAGGTGATCCTCGCGTGCCCGCCCGGCCACGCGTTCGCCGGCCGGACGGTCTCGCTCGAGGAGCTGCGCGAGGCGAGCCTGATCGTGATGCAGGAGGGCGCCGGAGTCCGGCAGATCGTCGAGGACGAGCTGCGCGCGCTCGGAACCCGCCTCCGCGACCTCGACGTCCGCCTCGAGCTCGGCCTGCAGGAGTCGGTCCGAAGCGCCGTCCAGGCCGGCTACGGCGTCACGTTCATCTCCCGCTCCGCGGTCGAGCCCGAGCTGGCCGCGGGGACTCTGACCGCGGCTCGGGTGGAAGGGCTCGACGCGAAGCGCGAGATCTCGCTCGTGCGCTCTTCGGGCCGCACCTCGACGCGCGCGGCGGACGCGTTCGTCGAGTTCGCGCGCACCCAGCTCGCGGCATGATCGTTCGGTGGGGCCTAGAGGAGCTTCCCGCGCTCGCGGGTGAGCACCCGCTCGTGGTGGCGAGCGCGCGCTGGCGCGGCGTTCTCGACGCCGCAGACCGCTGGGAGGAGGTGCCGTCCCATCGGATCGAAGTCCCCGAGGGCGTCGACACGCTCGTCGCCGTCGGCGGCGGCAGCGCGATCGACACCGCCAAGGCCGCCTCCGCCGCGAGCGGCCTGCCGCTCGTCTCGGTCCCGACGACGTACTCCGGTGCGGAGTGGACGGAGTTCTTCGGCGTCCGCGACCCCGACCGGAAGCTGCGCGGCGGCGGCGCCGGCGCGCGTCTGCACGCGATCGTCTACGAGCCCAAGCTCACGCTCGAGTTGCCGGTCGCCGAGACCGTCGGTACCGCGCTGAACGCGCTCGCGCACTGCGCCGAGGCGCTCTACGTCGAGGGGCACAACGCCGACGCCGACGCCGAGGCACTCGAGGGAGCGCGGCTGATCGGCAGCTGGCTGCCGCAGGTGGTCGAGCACCCCGGAGACCTCGAGGCGCGAACGGAGCTTCTTCGGGGCGCCTGTCACGCCGGAGCAGCGCTCGGCAAGTCGTTCCTCGCGCTCGGGCACGCGCTGGCTCAGGGGCTCGGCGGCCGCTACGGCGTCCCGCACGGCGCTCTGAACGCGCTGACGCTGCCGGCGGCGCTCCGCTTCAACCAGCCCGTCGCGGCCGAGGCGATCGCCCGCTTCGGCGAGGCGCTCGGGAGCGACGACCCGGCGGCGAGGGTGGAGGAGCTGGCGCGGCTGGGCGGCTTCGAACGGCTCCGTGACCTCGGGATACCCGAGGACGCGCCGGTTGAGCTCGCCGAGCCGGTCGCAGACCGCCCCGGCGCCCGGGCGAACCCGCGGCCCGTCACCCCGGCGGATGTGGAGGACCTGTTGCGCTCGATCTGGTGAAGCTCAGCAGGTGCCGGCGGCGACCGTGCCGCCGGGGCCCGCGAGGTAGAACGTGTGCGTTTTCTTGAACTCGAGGCAGTACGACTTCTCGTCGGCACGGACGAGCGTGACGAGCGGGAACTTGTCGAACTGGAGCTGCGCGTCGTAGGTTCCCTCGAGCACGTGGACCGTCGAGAGTTGGCTGGCGACGATCGCGAGCACATACTGCGCGCTCGCGAGCTCGCCCCGCAGCGCGGCCTTGTCGATCTCTCGGGCGGGGTTGAGGTCGCCGGTCCGCGCTTTGCCGACCAACGTGTAACCCGACGCCGCCAGGACGGCGAGAATCGAGACGAAACCGAAGACACGAGCCACGCCCGGTGAATCGGCACGAGCGCGCCTCGACTTGACTTCGGTGATGCAGCAGACCCGTATGAATAAGCAGAGCTAATGCAGTTCATAACATATTACTGGTAGTCTGGCCGCGTGTCCCACGACGCTTTCTTCGACGTGCTCGTGATCGGCAGTGGCGCTTCCGGCCTCGCCGCCGCGGTTTCGGCCGAGCGCTCCGGCGCCCGGGTGGGGCTGGCGACGAAGGGCTCGATCCAGGCATGCAACTCGGCGAAGGCGCAGGGTGGGATCCAGGCCGCATTCGGTGACGACGACTCGCCCGAGCAGCACGCGGCCGACGTCTACAAGAGCTCGCACGACAGCGCGGACATGAGGCTCGTCGAGGTCCTCACCGGCGATGCGCAGAGCGCGATCCACTGGCTCGAGGAGCTCGGCGTCGAGTTCACGAAGGAAAACGGCGGCTACCGCCTCGCCCGCTGCGGCGGCGCGTCGGCCAAGCGCCTGCTCCAGGTCGGCGACCGCACCGGTCACGCGATCACGAAGGCGCTGCGCGACGCGTTCGAGTCGGGAGCGGGCACGCTGTTCGCGAACAGCCCGCTCACGTCGCTCGAGCAGCGCGAGCACGGCTGGCACGCCACGTGCGGCGAGCACGAGCTCGACGCGGCGACGGTGGTGCTCGCCGCGGGCGGCCGCTGCTTCAAGGTCGCGCAGGAGCGCGGCGAGCTCTCGACGAACCATCCGAACGCGACCGGCGAGGTGACGAAGATCGCCCTCGGCGTCGGTGCCGAGGCGCGTGACCTCGACGAGCTGCAGTACCACCCGAACGGCGGCGCGTGGCCAGAGACGATGCAGGGGTACTCGATCCCCGAGACGACGCGCGCCTACGGCGCCGTGCTCCTGAACGCCGACGGCGAGGAGTTCACCGACTCGCTCGGCCCCCGAGACGTCGTCAGCCAGGCGATCTTCGACGAGGTCGCGAAGGGAAAGGGCGTCGAGACCGCGGACGGACGCCCCGCGGTCTACCTCGACACGACGCGGATCTCGCGCGCCGACGCGGAGGTCTCGCTGCCGTACATGCTGCGGCGCTACCGCTCCGCGGGCATCGACCCGCTCGAGGAGAAGATCTACACCTACCCCGTCCTCCACTACCAGAACGGCGGCCTCACGATCGACGTCGATTCGCAGACGACGGTCGAGGGCCTCTACGCCTGCGGCGAGATTGCCGGCGGCACGCACGGGAAGAACCGCATGATGGGCAACTCCCTTCTGGAATGCTGCGTCTTCGGCCGGCGCGCCGGCAAGGCGGCAGCAGAGAAAGCGCACGCGTGACGAAGTCACGCTGTGAAAGGACATAGGTATGAGCACCGTCACGACTACAGATCTCCAGCACGCCGTCGAGGATGCCGCCGCGCATCTCTACGTGTGGGCGCTGAAGGACATCCCACAGGATCTCCGCGACGCCCTCGCCGCCGCGCTCGACCGCGAGACGTCGGTCACCGGCCAGCGCGTGCTCCAGACGATCCACCGCAACGTGAACATCGCCGACGACGAGAAGAACCTCGTCTGCCAGGACACCGGCATCGCGGTCTACACCTGCCGTGTCGGCGAGCACTTCCCGCTCCACCCGACCCGGATCTACGAGGCGCTGCGCGACGGCACGGCGCGCGCGACCGTCGAGCACCCGCTGCGCTCGAACGCGGTGCACACGATCACGCGCGAGAACACCGGCCCGAACATCGGCTACCGCCTCCCGATCGTGCACTGGGACTTCATCGAGGACTGGGACGGGCTCGACGTCAAGTGCGTGCCGAAGGGCTCCGGCTCCGAGAACATGAGCTTCCTGAAGATGTGCGTCCCCGCCGACGGCGTGAAGGGGATCAAGCAGTTCGTGCTCGAGTCGATCGTCGGCGCCGGCGGCAAGCCGTGCCCGCCCGGGATCGTCGGCGTCGGCATCGGCGGCACGGCCGACTACGCGATGTACCTCGCGAAGGAGGCGATCACGCGGCCGGTCGGCACGCGCAACTCCGATCCGCTCGTCGCCCAGCTCGAGGACGAGCTCTACGGGCTCCTGAACGAGACGGGCATCGGTCCGATGGGCCTCGGCGGCGACGTGACCGTGCTCCAGTGCCACATCGAGCACGCGGACACGCACATGACGCTCAACCCCGTCGCCGTCAACTACCAGTGCTGGGCGGCTCGGCGCGCCTCCGTGCACGTGGCCGCCGACGGCTCCGTCGAGTTCGATCGGGAGTTCTGATGGCGCACCACACAGTCACCTTCCCGGTCACCGACCCGCAGGAGATCCTGAAGCTCCGCGCCGGCGACGAGGTCACCGTGCAGGGCCACATCATCGGCATCCGCGACCGGACGCAGATCCGGATCTTCGACCAGGGAGTGGAGCCGCCGATGGACCTCTCCGGCGCCTTCCTGCTCCACACGGCGCCCGGTGTTCGCAAATTGGACAACGGCAGGTACGAGAAGGTCTGCATCGGCACGACGACGAGCGCGCGGATGGTGCGCTTCACCGAGCCGCTGGGCCAGCAGTACGGCGTTCGCGCGATTTGCGGCAAGGGCGGGCTCCCGGACGAGGCGATCGAGCCGATGCAGCGGCTCGGCATGGTCTACTTCGCGATCGTCGGCGGCGCCGCCGCGCTCGAGACGACGCAGATCGAGGAGATCGAGGAGGTGCTGTGGGAGGAGCTGATGCCCGAGTGCCTCTGGAAGTTCCGCGTCAAGGACTTCGGGCCGCTCATCGTCGGGATCGACGCCCACGGCAACTCGCTCTTCCACGACGTCCAGGAGAGCGCGCAGGAGAAGCTGAAGGAGATCTTTGCCAGGCTTTGACCTGGGTCTGCCGCAGCGCTCGGCCGGACTGACGCACGTGATCGACAAGGGCCTCGGCCCGCGCGGGTGGGAAGACGTGCTCGAGGTCTCGGGGCATCTGATCGACGTGGTCAAGCTCGGCTGGGGGACGTCCTACGTGACGAAGAGCCTCGAGCGGAAGCTCGCTGTGCTGAAGGAGAAGCCGGTCGTGCTCGGCGGCACGTTCTTCGAGGTCGTCTTCGTCAAGGACAAGCTGGACGACTACAAGCGCTGGCTCGGCGAGCTCGGCCTGACGCACGTCGAGATCTCAGACGGCACCGTCGACATCCCCCGCGAGCGCAAGCTGGAGCTGATCGCCGACTTCGCACGTGACTTCACCGTCCTCTCCGAGGTCGGCTCGAAGGACTCGTCCGTCGAGCACACCGCCGAAGAGTGGAAGCGCTGGCTCCAGGAGGAGCTCGACGCGGGCGCCTGGAAGGTGATCACGGAGGCCCGCGAGGGCGGCACGGCGGGGATCTTCGACGCGGGTGGCGGCATGCGCACGGAGCTGATCGGCGAGATCGCGGCCGCGGTCGGCACCGAGAACGTGATCTTCGAGGCGCCGAACAAGGCCGCACAGGCCTGGTTCGTGAAGGAGTTCGGGCCGGAGGTCAACCTCGGCAACATCCCGCCCGACGAAGTGATCCCGCTCGAGACGCTCCGCCTCGGCCTCCGCGGCGACACGCTGAAACAGATCCTCCGGGCGTGAACTGGGACGAGGTGCGTGCGCGACGCCTCGCTCGCAGCCACCTCGCCGAGCGGGCTCCTGCCGACCGGCTCGTCGACGTCGTGCGCGACGTCTGCGGCATCCACGCACAGGTGATGGGCTCGG
Organism: uncultured Gaiellaceae bacterium; assembly: GCA_963765705.1. Classification (GTDB taxonomy): domain Bacteria; phylum Actinomycetota; class Thermoleophilia; order Gaiellales; family Gaiellaceae; genus Gaiellasilicea. The sequence goes on along the minus strand of CAVXXJ010000011.1, from coordinate 9,001 downwards.
CCGAGCTCCAGCTCGCGGCGCGAGTCGAGGGGATCACGCAGGCCGACGTCCGCGATCTGCTCTGGGAGCGGCGCGAGCTCGTGAAGACCTGGACGCTGCGTGGGACGTTGCACATCCATCCTTCCGACGAGCTCGTCCTGTGGACGGCGGCGAGGCGAGCAGTCGTCGGCGAGGAGGATTACGCCGCGGACGACGTCGAGAACGTCGACGAGGTGGTCGCCGCGATCGCCGACGCGCTGCGGGGTCGCTGCCTCTTGCGCGAGGAGCTGGCGGATGCGGTCGTGGAGCGTGTGGGCTCCGCGCCACGCGAGCAGCTCGCGTCCGGCTGGGGGTACTACATCGGCGATGCGGCGATCGCAGACGTGCTCTGCTTCGGGCCGCCACAGGGTCAGAAGGTGACGTTCGTGCACGTCGAGGACTGGCTCGGACCCCAGCGAGCGTGGGACCCGCAGGCTGCGCTCCAGGAGGTGGCGCGCCGCTACGCCGAGACGTACGGACCCGTCACGCACCGGGAATTCCGGCAGTGGTTCACCTCGCGGAGCTTCACCCCGGACGCCGCAAGGCAGCTCTTCGAGGAGCTCGACCTGCCGGAGCCGGACCCGGTCGAGCCGCGGCCGAGCGTGCGCCTTCTGCCCGAGTACGACGTCTACGTGATGGCGTTCCGCGAGCGGGAGCATCTCGTCCCGCCCGAGGTCCGCGAGCAGGTCGCCGCGCACGGCAAGGGCCGCTACGAAGGGCCGGCCGGAACGCCGTTCCTCGTCGTCGACGGCGTCTGCGCCGGGATCTGGAGCCGCAAGAAGCTCGCGAAGAGAGTCGAGCTGACGGTCACGCCGGCGAGGAAGCTCACTCGCGGCGAGCGCGCAGGGATCGACGCGGAAGCCGAGCGAATCGGTGACTTCCTCGGCCTCGAGCCGACACTGACGGTGGGTTAGGCTCCTCCCATGGCGCTGCTCAACGCATTCGGAATCGTTGCGTCCGACATGGCGACGTCGATCAGGTTTTACCGCCTGCTTGGCGTCGACCTTCCCGAGACTCCCGACGAAGGGCACGTGGAGGCGTCGCTGCCGAACGGGATGCGCCTGATGCTCGACTCCGAGGACGTCGTCCTGAGCTTCCGGCCCGACTGGACGCGGCAGGCCGGCAATCAGCTTTCGCTCGCCTTCGAGTGCGAGAGCGCGGCTGAGGTCGACGATCTCTACGAGCGGATCGTGGCCGGCGGCTTCGAAGGCGATAAGCCGCCGTGGGATGCGTTCTGGGGCCAGCGCTATGCGCAGGTCCGCGATCCGGACGGCGTGCCGGTCGACCTCTTCGCGTCTCTCTAGGAACGTCCGAGGCCAGGCGAGCTGTCGTAAGGCTCGGGTGTGTCGATGCCGATGGGCAGAGGATGCGCCAACGGCTCGCCCTCTTCGTCGCGCCCACGCTCGGGCTCGCTCTCCTGGACCTTACGGTCAAGGAGCGGCTGCCGACGCCCGAGTGGCTGCTGCACGAGCGGTCGCCCGGCTGGGTCGGCCTTTCCGCGGCGCTGCTGCTGGGCTGCGTCGCGATCGCTGCCCTGTCCTCGCGCACGGTCGCGGTGATGGCAGCCTTGACGGCCGGTGGGGCTCTCGGCAACCTCGTTTCCGTCGGCCGAGACGGCGCCGTCCCGAACCCGTTCCTCATCGGCGGATCGAACGGGATCGTGTTCAACCTGGCCGACGTCTTCGTCGTCGCCGGCCTCCTGCTCCTCATGGTCGCGCTCGCGTCGGCCTCGGTCCGCCACAGGGACCGGCTGATCCCACCGCGCCGGTGGGAGCAGAAGCTCGTCCGCTGGGTCCGCGGCCGGGCCGACCGCTGACGCCGGGCGAGAGCGCTGTAGGATCGCGCGATGGCTAGCCGGGAAGCCGCTTGTCACTGCGGGCAACTTCGTCTGGAAGTGGCCGGCGATCCGTTCGTGGTCTCGATGTGCCACTGCCTCGCCTGCAAGCGTCGGACCGGAAGTGCCTTCGGGATGCAGGCGGCGTTCACACCGGATCAAGTCCATGTCGTCGGCCGCTTCAGCGACTACCTGCGGGTCTCCGACGAGGCGGACAGAAAGGAGCACGTCTTCCACTTCTGTCCCGACTGCGGCTCGCAGGTCTTCTACACGGAACCGGACGAGCCGGACCTGATCGTCGTTTCCGTGGGCTCGTTCGCCGACCCGTCGTTCCCGCCGCCGACCGAATCGGGCTACGACTCGCGACGGCATCCGTGGCTGGCCGTTCCCGACACGATCGAACGCCGCGACGGACAGTGACCGCCCAGAGCTCGAATCCGCGACGTTCCCGGACCTACTCGTAGGAGGTACGCGTCCCTTGATTGGTGTGCAGCGAGTCGACTACATCCGCATCCCGGTGACCGACATCGACGAGGCAACCCACTTCTACGGCGAGGTGCTGGGCCTCGAGAGGAACCCGAACTCGCCGGCCGACGACTGGGTCGAGTACGAGGCAGGCAACGTGACGCTCGCGGTGATGACCCCTCACACGCACGACTACGAGTTCGCGCCGCTGCCGGTGGGCACGCTCGCGCTGGGTGTGGCGGACGTCGCGGACGCGAAGGCGAAGCTCGAGGCGGCAGGCGTGCAGGTCAACGAGATGTGGGATTCGGGCGTCTGCCACGGCGCGGGGCTCCGCGATCCGGCAGGCAACCCCATCCTCCTCCACCACCGCTACGCCCCCCACGGGCGGCTGGCGGTCTAGGACAACGCGCGCTCGAGGGCGGCCCGGTCGGTCGGCCCGCCGTGCGTCGGAAGCACGTGCTCGACCGGCAGCGTCAGCAGCGGGCGCAGCCCTGCGGCGACCTGCTCGCGCGTCACGCCAGGCGGGAGCCACTCCTCGTTGATCACGAGGCCTTGGCCGAAGTCGACGAGCGTGTCGCCGGAGATCACCGCACGCTGGCTCTCGATCCACAGCACGATGTCGTTCGACTTGTGCCCGGGGAACACGTCGGCACCGAACGGCAGCCGGTCGCCGGAGGCGTACGGGCGCGCCTCGCCTTTCCCCTCGCGGAGCAGCCAGACGACATCCGGACTGCCGTCGCCGGCCTGCTCGGCGGTGATGCCGTACGTGTCCATGAGGTACTGCGCGGAGTCGGGCAGCGGGGTGTAGACCGGGACGCCGAGCCGCTCCACCAGGCTCTCCGCGTCGCGCTCGTGCCACGGCGCGGTGAGCACGATCGCCGTCTCGCGGTCGGCCGCGAGGTCCCCGAGCTCGCTCGGCACGGCCAGCGGATCGAACAGCAGCAGCCGCTCCCCGTCGTCGATCGCGTACGACGACACGTTCTCGCTCCACGGCTCGGACGCCCGCCACGCAGGGTGCGGTGCCTCCCAGTGCCACAAGCCCGGACGCAACTCACGCATCGGCGCGATGCTACTGAAACGCCGTGACGTGGCTACGGCGCCTCTGAAGGTTCGCCACGGTACTCGGCGATCACTTCGATGACTCCGACGATGTTGTCATTGAAGAGCTCGAGGTCTTCGGCCGGTATCCAGTACTCGAGGATCGTGCGACCGCCGACCTGTTGGACCTCGTACCGGTCGAGAAAGTCCCGCCGAACAGAAAACCTCGTGACGTAGCCGACGCCGCTTGCCCGGACGTTCCAGTCACGCGCGATCTTGCGCGCGTAATCCTCGTTGAGCACCGGGTAGAAGATCGGCTGCTCCGGCAACCTGGGAGGCCATCGGCGGTAGCCAGAGGCCGCTACCAGCTCAAGTTCCTTCGGCCCCGTCGGCCGCCACAAGGTCACTGTCTCTCTCTCGGACACGGCACCATTCTGCCGCTGCCGCCCCTGAGTTTGGGTCCCGCGACAGTCGGGGTAGACGATCCGCATGGAGAACGAGGCGACCCTCGCTCGTCCGCCTGTGGTCAGCCAGACCGAGTGGGACGCGGCGCGGACGGCCCTCCTCGAGCGCGAGCGCACCGTCGCCGCCGCGATGCACGAGCTCGCCGCCGCACGGAAGCGCATGCCGATGGTGCGAGTCGAGCACGAGTACGTGTTCGAGGGTCCTGACGGGCGGCGGTCACTGCCCGAGCTGTTCGACGGGCGCAGCCAGCTGATCCTCTACCGGTTCTTCTTCGAGGAGGGTGTCGACGGTTGGCCCGACGCCGGGTGCGTCGGCTGCTCGTCCGTCGCCGACGGCTTCCCCGATCTCGGCCTCCTGCATGCTCGCGACATCACCCTTGCGATGGCATCGCCGGCAGCGCAGGCGAACCTCCGCCGCTATGCCGAGCGCATGGGTTGGACCGACGTGCCCTGGTACACGATCTGCACCGAGCGCTTCACGGCTGACTTCGGGGTCGACGAGTGGTTCGGCTTCAACGTCTTCCTGCGCGACGGCGACGACGTCTACCGCACCTACTTCCTCCAGCACGGATCGATGGTCCAATGGATCGGCAGCCTCTGGAGCTTGTGGTCCTTGACGCCCTATGGCGCGCAGTCCGAGGACGAGGACTTGCCCGACGGGTGGCCGCGGGCGCCGGGGTCGTTCTGGTTCCGCCGTCACGACGAGTTCGACGATCCGCCGCCGTCGGCCCGCCTGCGCGTCGTCGCGAATGATCGGCCCTAGCGGCACAACGCGCCGTCACCGACCCAGTTAGCGAAGGAGGACTCACTGATGTCACTCGTCCGCGTCCAACACTTCTCGATCTCGCTCGACGGCTTCGGGACCGGCGAAGGTCAGAGCCGCGAGACACCGTTCGGCCACGCCGGCGAGAGGCTGCACGAGTGGATGTTCACCACCCGGTGGTGGCGCGAGATGGTAGGCGAGCCCGGCGGTACCGGCGGCATCGACAACAGCGTCGTGCGGCAGCACGATGTCGGGATCGGCGCCGAGATCATGGGTGCCAACAAGTTCGGCTGGCCCGGCTGGCACGAGGACCCGGAGTGGAAGGGCTGGTGGGGCCCCAACCCGCCGTTCCACACACCAACCTTCGTGCTCACCCATCACCCGCGCCCGTCGATCGAGATGGAGGGCGGCACGACATACCACTTCATCGACGCCTCGCCTGCCGAGGCGCTCGAGGCCGCCCGCGAGGCCGCGGGCGGCCAGGACGTACGCCTCGGCGGAGGTGCCACGATGATCAGCGACTTCCTTGCCGCCGGGCTCGTCGACCACATGCACGTCGTGGTGGTCCCGATCCTGCTCGGCCGAGGCGTCCGCCTCTGGGACGGACTGGAGGGCCTCGAGCAGGACTACGAGGTCGAGGCCATCTCCTCGCCAAGCGGAGTCACGCATCTGACATTCACCCGTACGGGTGGCTAAGCACGACATTACCGAGCTATCGACGGCTCAGTTCTTGGCTGGCCCAGCGTCCGCGCACGGCGCTAGCCGTCGTGGGTCGTGAGCTGCTCAGAGCGCTCGAACCTCGGCGAGCCGATTGACTGCGAACTCGTCGGTCCCGGTGGGGTCCCAGCAGACGGCGGCTTCCCACGCGGCCCGTGCTTGCGCGGCGACGTCGTGCGTGTCGTCGTCGAGACCGGCGGCGTTGTGGGGCAGCGCCAGGTCGAGGTCGGGGACGTCGACGTGCGACTCGTCCCAGTCGATCAGCGCGACCCGATCCGCGGTCATGCGGATGTTGCCCGCGTTGGGATCGCCGTGGACGACGCATCGCTCTCGTCCGCTGAGCCGCGCCCACGCCGCTCGGCATCGAGCGACGCCCTCGGCCGGCATCGCGCCGAGGTCGATCTTCGTCCCGGTCTCGGCGTGCAGGAGGTCGGTCGACGATCGCCAGCCCGGGCGCTGCGGCCAGCCCTGCGTCAACCGATGCAGCCGGCGGAGCGTGTCGGCGACGCGACGCCAGTCGGCCTCCGTCTCGGGCGGTCCGCCCTCCACGTAGGTCATCACGACCAGTCCGTCGGCGAAGTGCCGGCCGTCCGTGGTCGGGATCGGCACCGGCACCGTCAGCCCTGCACGGTCGAGGTGTCGCAGCAGGTCGGTCTCCCACGCGAGGTCGGCGTCGCTGCGCCTGCCGAGCCGACCGACTGCGAGTTGCCCGTTGACGCGCACGCTCCACACCTCGTTGACGCCGACTCCGCCAGTGAGCGGTTCGATACGGGCGACGTCGTCACCCCACTGATCGAGTGCCTCCCATCCCACGGCCACATCTTCGCGGAAGGTCATGAAGCGTTGCTCCTATGTCAATAGCGGCTCGTTCTTGAGCGTCGTGTAGACGGTGCGGGCGAGTTGTCGTTTGAGGCAGCGGAGGGCTTCGCGGCGGCTCTTGCCCTCGGCCTGTTTGCGTTCCAGGTAGACGCGAGCGGGCGGGTGCATCCGCGCTTGGGTGATCGCGATCCGGTGGAGGGCGCAGTTGAGTTGCCGGTTGCCGCCGCGGTCAAGTCGGTGTCGTTGGTGTTTGCCGGAGCTGGCTTCGAGCGGGGCGACGCCGGCGTGGCGGGCGAGTTGGGCGTCTGTGTCGAAGCGTTCGATCGGTCCGATCTCGCCGAGCAGCTTGGCGGCGCTCAAGGCGCCGCAGCCGGGCAGTTCGAGCAGCGCCGGCGCGGTCTTCTTGATCCGAGTTTGTAGCTCGCGGTCGAGGGCGAGGATCGTGCGGGTGAGGCTGCGGCAACGGCCGAGGAGCTCGCGTGCGATCTGGACGAGCACTGTCTGCTCGCTGCGGGCGAGCCGCCGTGCAAGCCGGTCGAGCCAGACCGTGCGGTCGAGCGCACCCGCGGGGACGGACAGATCAGGGTCGAGCTCGTGCAGGTGCCAGCGCAATCGTTGCTGCGCTCTCCTTCGTTCGTCGACGAGGTCATCGCGGTGGTCTATGAGCAGCTTCAGCTCCCGCAGCCGCTCCTCACCAGGCCGCGGGTGATCGAGGCGCGGCTCTCGCAGCGCCGCTCTGGCGACCGCGAGCGCGTCGATCGGGTCGGACTTGCCGCGAATCCGGCTGGCGCGTCGTGCAGGCGCCATCAGCTTCGGCGGCACCCGCACCAGCCGCTCACCCGCGCTCACGAGTGTCCGCTCGAGCTGGCGGGTCAGCTGGCGGCAGTCCTCCAGCGCCCAGAGCCGCTCCTCACTGAGCGACGCCGCCCACTGCAGTAGCGCCTGGCCCTCACCGGCCGTCTGCTCAGCGACTGGCCGGCCGACCTCGTCGACGGCGACCGCCGTCAAAGAGTGCTTGTGGACGTCCACACCAACAACGATCATTCAGATCGCCTCCTCCTAGAATGGGGGCGACCGGCGAGCGGACGGGCCTCACTTGAGGCAGCTGCCAAGCTCCTATCAGGTCACGCTCGACGGTCTCGGGAAGGCGGCGGCGACACAACGCTGGCAAGTCAACCCTCCGGGGGCGACATCCGGGAATCGAGTCAGCCGCCGCCAACCCGAGTCTCTGCTCCACAGCAGACGACACCACCCGACGATGACAGTGAGTCGGGAATGTCCCCCGAGGACGTGACGCTGGATCCTCCGGAGTCGATGAATTGTCGGTGGTCGGCCAGTCTCTACCGCGTACGGTCTAAAGAGTCTCGCCTGCAGCAATGACTTCAGGAGGCACGATGAAGATTCTCCTCACATCCAGCGGCATTCGGAATGCGAGCATCCACGCTGCGCTGGTCGCTTTGCTGGGCAAGCCGATTGCCGAGTCCAGTGCGCTCTGCATTCCCACTGGGGTGCAACCTTTCCCCGGCGGACCTTCACACGTCTACGGTTTCATCAACGGGTCGAGCGGCGGCCCCATGTGCGGTTTGGGTTGGAAGTCGTTGGGAGTGCTGGAGCTGACCGCGCTGCCCAGCATCAAAGAGGAGTACTGGGTTCCGGCGGTTCAGGAAGTCGACGCTCTGCTGGTTTGGGGTGGCAGTCCTTTGTATCTCTGTTACTGGATGCGGCAGTCCGGGCTGGCGGACCTCTTGCCGTCGCTGCGGCCCGACATGGTCTACGTCGGCACGAGTGGTGGTGCGATGGTCGCGACTCCCGACTTCGGAGGAGAGACTTACGACGACAGCGATCCACTCACAGGCAGCGACAGAGCGCTGGGGCTGGTTGGTTTCTCCGTGTTTCCACACCTTTACCGTGAGGATGACATTCCGGCTACCCCTCTGGCCGAGATAGAAGCATGGGCCGCGGGGTTGTCAGTGCCTGCGTACGCGATTGACGATCAAACCGCCATCTCAGTCGTTGACGGCGCCGTCGAGGTCGTCTCCGAGGGGCGCTGGAAGCTGTTTACCCCCGGCCCGGAAGCAAGCTAGCTATCGCGAGCCGTGGCCGGCTGGCCGCTGCCGGCCGAGCGATTCTTACAAGAGCGACAGCTCACGACACGCTAATTTTGGGGCACCCAAAGCAAAGGAGAGGCCCCGTGGGCAAGGTGGTCATGTACAGCTCGGTGTCGGTGGACGGCTTCATCGCGGACGAGAACGACCAGCCCGGACCGCTGTTCGACTGGTTGTCCAGCGGTGACGTCCCGTTGGACGAGAGCGGCTACGTGAAGGTGTCGCAGACGTCCTACGACTACACCCGGCCGTACTGGGACCAGATCGGGGTGACAATCGCCGGCCGCCACGTCTTCGACATGACGGACGGCTGGGACGGGAAGCCTCCGAGCGGGATCGACCACGTGGTCGTCGTGACACACCGGCCGAAGCCCGAGGGCTGGGACCCCGAGGCGCCGTTTCACTTCGTCGACGGCGTCGAGGCAGCCGTGGCCAAGGCGCAGGAGCTTGCGGGTGACCGCATGGTCGAGGTCGCCGCTGGCGACGTCGGTGGCCAGGTGCTTGCCGCGGGCCTGGTCGACGAGGTGCGCATGGACGTCGTACCCGTCGTGCTCGGGTCCGGCAAGCGCTACTTCGGGTCGGTCGACGCGCAGTACCTGTTGGAGGATCCCGACGTGGTGATTCAGGGCAACCGGGTGCTTCACCTGCGCTATCGGGTGCGCCGTTGACCGATCTGAGCGGGTACGCGAAGAAGTCCACTGCGAACGGTGACACTCACCTGCGGCAAGCTCAACTCACGATCACTGGTTGCCGGAAACCGCTCTAGAGACAGGCGTTG